>NZ_CP014616.1:805000-2062500 GCF_001590685.1 Sporosarcina psychrophila | reverse complement strand
ATATGAATACATGCATTAATTTACTCGTCAAAAAAATTGCGCTGCATGAAAATCTACCTCATACAACGCAACTTTTTTCCGTTTGTTACACCCACCACATATCAGTAGGCTGATCTTTTATCATTACAGATTTCAAATTCGTCACTGCACGTGAAAGCCCTTCATCAACTGACATTAACGGATCCTCATGTTCAATACTCACAACATAATCATAGCCATATGTGCGTAATGCACTCATCATATCCGACCAATCTTGGATACTATGCCCACATCCGACAGATCTAAATGTCCACGCGCGAGATTGCACATCTCCGTAGGGTTGCATATCTGTTAAGCCATGCATGTTCACATTGTCCTGGTCAATAAAAGTATCTTTGGCATGGAAATGATGAATGGCATTTTCTTTCCCTAAAATTTTAATAGCCGCAACCGGATCGATCCCTTGCCACCAGAGATGGCTTGGATCCAAATTGGCTCCAATGGCCGGTGAAGTTGCTTCTCTTAATTTCAACAGGGTATAAGGTGTATGTACTGAAAACCCACCATGAAGCTCAATCCCTATTTTTACACCGTGATCTTCCGCAAATTTCCCTTGTTCTTTCCAGTAAGGAATGAGTTTTTGCTCCCATTGCCAGTTATAAATATCCGAGTACTCTGTTGGCCATGGAGATATCGGCCAGTTTGAATGTTTTGAGCCCTCATGTGATCCCGGCGTTCCTGAGAATGTATTGACAACGGGCACATTTAATAACTGTGCTAGTTTAACCGTTTTCACGAATGTGTCATGAGCGTTTTGTGCGACTTGTTTATTTGGAGAAACTGGATTGTCGTGACAGCTGAACGCACTAATCGTTAATCCGCGGGACTGAATTTTATCAAGATACGCCTTCCGTTTATCCTCACTTGCAAGTAGCTCATCTACATTACAATGGGCATCCCCTGGATTTCCACCCGTTCCAATTTCTATTGCTTGTAAACCTGCATCTTTTACATAGTCTAGCATCTCTTCAAATGGCATTTGTGAAAATAAAACTGCAAATACGCCTAGTTTCATGAATCGTACCTCCAATGGTTAGTCAAATTTTGGTAAATCGTTTTGTTTCCATTGATTCCAAAGCAGCCAGAATTACCTCTAATGACTTCATACCTTCCTCGCCATTAATGAGTGGTTCAGTATCTTGCACAATCGAGTCCACAAAATGTTCGATGATGTGTGTTGTTGTTTGACCACCTTCGGCATTAGACTGAATTCCACCTAATTCATAGTTAACGACTTCACCATTTTTATACTGAACAATTAACGAATAGTTTGGATCATCTTCTAGACGTAATGTAGCATGTTCACCATAGATAATCGTGGAATTATCTTCTTTTGCCGTATAAGCCCAACTAGCTGCAAGTGTTCCAATCACACCGCTTTCAGATTTCAAAATACAAACGGCATTATCATCAACATCTGTATTTTCTTTCGCACTTGTTTCAATAAAACCAGCTACTTCGACAAATTCTTCACCAAGTAAGTAGCGAAGCAAATCAGCTTTATGTACGCCAAGATCCCCCATCGCACCAATAAAGGCTTGCTCTTTATTGAAGAACCAACTGTCTTTACCGTCAACACTCCATCCTTCAGGCCCGCCATGTCCAAATGCAGTTCTGAAGCTATAGATTTTACCTACCTCACCTTTTGCAATTAAATCTCGGGCCTTAGCATGCGATGCTACAAAGCGTTGATTATGCGCGATCATTAATTTTTTATTATTATTTTTTGCAGCTTCAATCATTTCCGTAGCTTCAACTCTCGATGTTGCCATCGGTTTTTCGCATAAGACATGACAGCCCGCTTGTAAAGCAGCAATGGAAACAGGAGCATGTAAATAGTTTGGTAAACAAACACTCACTGCATCCGGCTTTTCCACTTCAAATAACTTTTCATAGCTAGTATAAGCTTTTGCTCCATATTGTAGTGCAATCTCTTGTGCTCTTTCTTCGATAATGTCACAGACTGCGACAATTTCTACTCCGGAATGGCTATTAAATTCTCCTAAATGTCTATTTTTAGCAATACTTCCACATCCAATAACAGCAACTCTTAATTTTGTCATTTGTTTCACTCCTCTTGTGTCAATTGTTATGATTAGTAATTTTCTCTAACGGTTTAGCATTGCCATAGATTGGCGTTGGTGTGTTCGAATTGGCAGCCCATTTTGCTGCATTACGAATCACCTGTTGCACATCTTTATTGTAGTATGTAGGATATGTTTCATGTCCTGGTCGGAAATAGAAGATCTTCCCTTTGCCACGCTTAAATGCTGCGCCACTTCTAAATATTTCCCCACCTTCAAACCAACTAACAAAGACTAGCTCATCAGGTGCTGGGATATCAAAATGCTCCCCATACATCTCTTCTTTTTCAAGTTCGATATACTCCCCGATGCCTTCTGTAATGGGATGGCTCGGATCAACAACCCATAATCGTTCTTTCTCATCTGCTTCGCGCCATTTAAGATCACAAGTCGTTCCCATCAACGTCTTGAATATCTTAGAAAAATGAGCCGAATGCAAAACAATTAAGCCCATACCTTCCAATACACGCTTCTTAACTCTTTCTACTACCTCATCTTGTACTTCATCATGCGCAAGATGACCCCACCAGACGAGTACATCTGTATCATTCAAAATCTCTTGCGTTAAACCATGCTCTGGTTCATCGAGTGTTGCTGCTTTTACATGATGAGCGTCCTGTTGTAAGAAATCTGCAATTGCTCCGTGTATTCCTTTTGGATAAATACCCGAAACAACTGGATTTTTTTGTTCATGACGATTTTCATTCCATACGACGATATTCATAAATAGTTCCTCCTTCAAATAGTCTGTTGCACGAATTTAAGCAACCGGTTGCATTTATATATAAAATTACGTATTCTCCTTATTTACAAAGCTGAACACGAATTTCTTTCCACAATAACAGTTGGTATGATGACACTTTTTCTAAACATTTGCGGATCTTTCACCAGTTCGATTAAACAGTTTGCCGATTCATACCCTAATTGAAATATTTGTGTATCCACAGTTGTTAATGGTGGATTGGCTACTTTTGATATCACTGAATTATTAAAAACAATCATACTCATATCGTCTGGTACTTTAATGTTTTTCTCACTCAAAGCAGTCAACACAATTAACGCATTTAAGTCATCTGAGACAACTAATGCAGTAGGCGGTTCAGCTAAGCCCATTAATTCAGTGATAACTTGTTTCCCATGATGAGGATCGAATTGAATATTTTTGATATAGCCCTCTGATACAGCCAACCCCTGCGCTTTTACCGCTTGAATGAAGCCATTTAACCTGGCTTCACTTACTTCAAACTGATCATCTTCACCAATAAATGCGATCTTTTTATGTCCAAGGTTTAGTAAAAAATCAGTAGCTTCTTTCGCTGCTTGGACGTTGTCATTATCTACAAACATGATCTTACTGGATTGAATTAGAGGTTTGCCTATAACGACGAATGGGATACCAGATTCTATTAAATAAGGAACGACTTTATCATCTTTTTTTGAGTATAAAACGATCATGCCATCCACTCTTTTTCCGCGCACCATTTTAACAGTATCAGTAAAGATTTCCTCCTCAGATTCCCCTGTAGTTAAACTGATACTAAAGTCATGCTTACTGCACAAGGCGCTGATACCCCGAATAACTTCTGGGAAAAAGGAGCTATGCATAAACTCTGACGTAGAGTTTTTCATAATAATACCGATTGTCTTCGTTGATTGTGTAGCAAGCATTTGCGCATTATAGTTTAAATGGTAACCCATTTCATCCATAACTTTTTGGACTTTTCGTTTCGTTTTCTCACTAATGAGGGGGCTATCTGAAATTACACGTGAAACCGTAGATGGGGCTACATTTGCTTGAGCCGCAACATCTTTGATCGTTACTGACATAACCTTCATCCTTTATAGTTTTATTTAACGGCACCTTCTGATACCCCTTCGATAATTTGCTTTTGCGCAAAGAAATAACCGATAATAACTGGAATCACGGCGATTGTTAACCCTGCTAATGCTAAATGCCATTGTTTTGTGTATTGACCAAAGAATAGGAACATTTTTATAGGAATTGTCGCACTCGAGTCCGATAATATCAGAGATGGTAATAAGTAATCATTCCAAATCCAAATCACATTTAATATTCCTACTGTAACTGAAATAGGCTTAAGTAATGGGAATATGATCTTCCAAAACACTTGAAATCTATTCGCTCCATCGATAATGGCAGCCTCATCCATTGAACTTGATATTCCAGTCATTGCACCATGATATAAAAATATAGATAAACTAGAACCAAATCCTAAGTACATAAAGATAAGGCCTGGACGATTCAACATATCCGCTTGTCCAAATAATGAGACAAGTGGAATCATAACTGATTGAAATGGAATTAACATAGCAGCAACAAAAACTAAGAAAATAATGCCACTAAGCTTACTCTTATTCCGTGCCAATGCATATCCCGCCATAGATGAGAAAATAATGATAATTCCTACACCTGAAACAGTAATTAGTATAGAGTTCAAAAGGGCACTCATAAAATCTAAATCAATAAAAGCCTTCACAAAGTTATCCATCGTATATTCTTTAGGTAATCCGAGTACATCCGTGAAAATTTCCCGCTTTGTTTTAAATGCATTAACAATCATTAAGTAAAAAGGTGAGAGCCATAATAAAGCAAGCAATAGGCCAAAAAATTCTATAATATATAAATTACGTTTACTTTGCTTCATTACAAATCCACCTCTCTTTTTTTATTAAAGTAAACTTGCGTGACGGCAACAGCGGCTATAATCAGGAAGAAAATAACGGCTTGCGTCTGGGCATAGGCCATTTTGTTTTCAGTAAAAGCTGCTTTAACAATACTCATCGCAACCATTTGCGTGGAGTTATAAGGTCCGCCATTAGTCAACGACAGGTTTTGGTCATAGATCTGAAATGAACTAGACAGTGTTAAAAACATACTAACCGTAAATGCAGGTGCTACTAGTGGAAAAGTGATTTTCCAAAAACGCTGATAGCTAGATGCTCCATCAATTTCTGCCGCTTCAATCAAATCTTTTGGTATGTTTTCCAAGTAAGCAATATAAATAATCATAATGTACCCAGCCATTTGCCAAGATGTCAAAATGACTAGTCCCCAAAAGCCAGTTGCGGTCGTAGACAACCAACCTGTTAAGGCCTCAATTCCCAGCAAATCTCCTAATCTTCCAAAAACACTTATGAAAACAAACTGCCAAATGAATCCTAAAATGAGCCCACCAATTAAGTTTGGCATAAAGAAAACAGTTCGCATAAAACTACTCGTTTTCATTTTCCGTGTCACTAGCAAAGCTAGACCTAGTCCTAAAAAGTTAAGGAGTATGACGGAAGTTACTGCAAATTTAGTCGTAAACCATATCGCTGCTCTGAATTCTGCATCTTTAAATAAAGTGATATAATTCTTAAAGCCGACGAAGTCAGTTACTACCATACCATTCCAATTTGTAAAGGAGTAAATAACACCATAAATAAATGGGATAATAATCACAATACCTAAACTCAAAATCACTGGCATTAGAAATAACCAAAATGATAAATCACGGTTACGCATTACTTGCACCCCCAATATGTAGTACAGCTAACAAAAATTTGCATGAATTTTTGTTAGCTGTATTTTTCTGTAGATCAAATCATTTTCGTTCTTCTTCCCATTTAACTTGTACTTCATTAATCATTTCATCCCAAGCGATACCACCACTTAAATACTTTTGCATGCTCGCTCCAAGTACATTTTCACTCCAGCCCGTTGGAGCCCCCTGGAACACCCATCCTTGTATAGTGTTCCCCTTGGAAGCATATTCATAAATTGTTTGAGATAGAGGATCTGCTATTTTAGATGAATCATAATCTTTATACGCAGGAATAAATTTAAAGTCTTCTAATACAGCATTTTTACCAGTCTCAGATGTATACATCCAATTCAAGAAATCTTTACTTGCTTGAACTACTTTTTCATCACTATTACTATTTACAGCCCAATACATCGGAACTCCGGCTGGAATATGACCTTCCAATCCTTCAACAGGAACTGGAATAATACCGATGTTATTTTCAGCTAATTCTGGATCCATATCATAAATCGAGTTATAAACCCAGTTACCTTGTTGAATGATAGCAACTTTTTCTAAAGAAAATAATTGTTCTACTTGTTGGGAGTAATCTAAGCTGAGAACAGGTTGAACAGAATATTTATTCTCCAGGTCAAGATGCCTTTTCAATTCATCACTTTTTTCAAATGCTATCGTCTTACCATTAAAAGCCTCTATAGCATCATTATTGAATTCTGGTGCAAAGAAGATGTTTGCTAAATGGTTTCCAATTACCCATTTTTCTTTAGCTGCAAGTGCAAATACAGCGTCGATGCCTAGTTTCTTCTTTTGGCTGTCCAATGACTCAACCGCATTCTCTAAATCGTCAAAAGTAATAATTTCATCTGGATTAATTCCAGCCTCTTTAAAAATTTTTTTATTATAAATTAAGCCATAGCCTTCTTGATTAAACGGCAATCCCAGAACTTCATCACCATTTCGCACAGTGTCTAGTGTACCTTCAAGGGCAATTTTTGCTGCATCTGTATCGGATACGTCTGCTAAATAGTCTTTATACTCTTCAACAGCAGATGGCCCACCTACATTAAAAATATCTGGTTCTTCACCTGAAGAAAATGCCGTTTTTAAAGATGCGCCATAATCATTTCCCCCACCGACAGTTTTAACATTAATCTTTACATCAGGATTTTCTTTTTCATATACTTCTACAAGATTTTCAAATTGATCTTTAATTTCTACTTTAAATTGAAAAATATCAACTGTTACCTGATCCCCAGATGCATTGTCTTTTCCTTCGCCTTCCGAACCTGAGCATCCGACTAATGCAAGACTAGAAATTAGAAATACGGAAACTAAACCCCAAAAACGCTTCTTTTTTCTCAATATAATCTCCCCTTTTTTGTTTTCCTCCAATGAAAGCGGTTGCACAATTTAATTCTAGTAGCCATTAATTATCGACTTATCCCCCTAGACCAATCATGAAACCGGTTGCATTGATTTACATCTTTAGACTAACATCCAATTTCTAATTGTGCAATACAAATAATTGATTTATTAGATTCCATTAAATTTTAGGTGATTTCAGTTTTTACTTTTATCAATTATTTTTAGGTAATTTCTATAAAAAGCGGAAAAGCATAAAAAGGCAATAAGCGAGCCTGTTAAAAAGGGAAGGAAGAATCTGAAAACGTTTAGGCTTATATATAGGACTACACCACTACTAATTGCCACAGCAATAAATAATACTGGACTTCCTATCGTTAGGAGAAATGTATTTTTTAATGCAGTAATCAACTTCATATGATAATGAACTGTAACCGAAAAAAGATTGATTGAAAAGACAAATAAGATAATACCCAAAATCATAAAAAGAAACATCAAAATACTACTTTTATCAACAAAATAATAGACATCTACCGCCCAAATCATCCAAGCTATTGTTAAAATAAGGCCACTTGAAGCACTTCTTTTATAATTTTCTTTATAGTACCGCCAATAAGTCTTGAAAAGATGACTACTATCTTCATCTTTAATAATCCACCCTCTTACCATCCCAAACATTGCGGTCGTTGCAGGGAAGAATAAAATTGGCATTAATAGTATTAAGGGAATCAATAAAAGGGGTAATTCTTCTATTTGTTCAATAAATAATAGATTTAAAAGCAAAAAAACAATTGGTATATTAAAGAGAATCCAAAATAGATTAATCAAAGAAAACTTCATAATCCATTCACTAATGGCATACAAGCCACCCATAAAACCCGTTTTGTTGTTCATACTTATATCACTCCCTATTTTCTAAATTGAATGGTGTCATCGTGTACAAATACCAAAAAGAGAGTTAACCACTTAATGTGATCACTCTCAATCATAGAAGTAACAAAAGGAGCTATCTCTCAAAGTTTCGACCTTCACAAAGCTTTATAGAGTATACTTTCTCTAGTCCTTGCTAGGAAAATGCAATGATGCCGCACCTAATAATCCTGCTTTATTACCAAGCGAAGCTTTCAATATTTCCACATTAGAAAAACTTTTCAACATTAATTCTTTTGCTTTATTAGTCACCATTGCTACTAATCTTTCTTGCTCCATGACCCCACCGCCTATAATAATCGCAGGAGGATTAAAGATATGTGTTAGTGAAACGAGGCCATATGCTACTTCAAGTACCCAGTCATTAAGAACCTCTTCTAATTTCACATCACCTTGTTCAAGGCCTTCAAAAATCTTTCGACCATTGATATATTTTTTATCAAGTTGCGATGCTTTTTTTACTAAAGCTGTGGTCGATCCATACATCTCGTAACATCCCACACAGCCACAATTACACTTCTCGCCTCCAGGATGCAAAATCATATGTCCAAATTCACCTGCACCTCCATTAAGCCCCTTATAAACAGTGGAATCAATTACTATTGCTCCGCCTATACCTGTTCCGTAAGTTAAGCATAAGAAATCGTTAAAGTTCTTACCAGCACCAAAATAGTTTTCCCCTAGTGCAGCCGCATTCACATCGTTCTCAACTTTCACAGGAACGCCGAACTTAGCTTCAAAAATCGCTTTTATTTTCATACCCGTATAATTCGGAAAATTTTCATTCGCATAAATGATAGAGCCCTCTTCACTATTTACTTGACTGGCTGTACTAATACCGATGGCATCAAATCCTGTATAAGCGTCTATGATTTTCGTGATTATATTATCAACTAAATGTGGTCCACCCTTCTCAGCTTCAGAATCGAATTCTTTAAAAGCAGAAGCATTCCCTTTCTCATCAGCTATACACATCTTAATAGATGTTCCCCCAATATCCACTGCTACTATTTTCATATATTCCATCCCTACATTTCTTATTTTTTATGCACTAAACTAGTTGAACTTGTCTGCGAATTAACTGTAGCACAAGTTTCTGATTCTATCCA
Organism: Sporosarcina psychrophila; assembly: GCF_001590685.1. GTDB lineage: Bacteria > Bacillota > Bacilli > Bacillales_A > Planococcaceae > Sporosarcina > Sporosarcina psychrophila. Next base: position 2,053,431 of record NZ_CP014616.1, on the reverse strand, counting down.
CCCAAATAAGAGACCTTTTAATACTTCTATCTGACACTCTAACAAATACTTCATACGTACTACTAGGACAACTACAAGGCGAAGTTTATGCAATTAATAAACGGGAGATTCCCCAACTAAAGGATTCTCCCGTTTCACCTAGATATCTGTATCAAATTCATTATAAATATATCTCTCGCCACTTTTTCCGTTCTTTTTCATTTAATTGTGCTTCGAGCGTCTCATCCCAGTGTTCTGACAGCGTATTCCACACCCTTGCATAGAGTAAATCCTCTGCCTCGTTATACATATGAAATTCAATGCATGGAACCAAATCGACTTGAATGTCAGAAGCAGATACAATTTCAGACACAACAATCTGAACGTTTCCTTCTCCTGATTCTACGCCCATCGCTTTAAGCGCATCTATGAGAACCGAATCCTCAAGCTTCGCTACAGACCAATCATCAATTTCGCTTTTAAAGCGATAAAGTTCCTTCTCTTCATACGCAATATTCTTTATTTCTCCATTCAGAAATGCTTGATGGCATGGACTGTAAAGCGCATGTGTAGAGCCATTTTCTGGTTCATGTACGAAAATACCCGTTTTAAACTGCCGGACCCCAACTTCTGTTAAAGAGTAAAAACCTTCTCTTTTTTCGATTACACCAGTTCTCGACATTTTATCAATCAAATCATTGATAAAAAGCTGTTCAACGAGTAGAATATCACTCAACTCTTCAGCAGTTGCAATATCGGCTTTTCCAAAAGCAATCAACATCATTTTCATCAGAATATCCACTTTCGTGCGCATAACGGTTTGGTAGACAATTTCGACTGAATTAACAGGTAAACTCCATGATAGAGAACCCTTTATTTTTACATTAAAGTCCTGTTGAAGTTCTTTTGTTAACCGTCCCTTTAAGTCATTCATACACAGGGATCCCCCTATAAATCATACTTTTGCAGTTCCTTCAAGATTCCTAAGCCCATTTTTCAATTTGATGCTTTCTAAAAGACGTCCATACATTTCCCTTGAACTTGGATGTTTTGTCCTCATCGTGAACATACCCGAACTCCCCACGATTATGAGCAACTCGCGTGCACGTGACAAAGCAACATTTAGACGCCTGTAATCCCTCGCAAACCCGATGTCACCACCCTTATCCTGGTGATTCCGAACGAAACTTAAAATAATGACGTCCATTTCCATGCCTTGAAACTTGTCCACTGAACCTGTTCTGCAATGTAGATGCTGCGGGATTAATTCTTGCTGAATTAACCGGTCTACTCTTTTCACCTGTTCACCATAGAAGCTTATTACACCAACACTTTTTTTGTCTTCCTGCTTCATTCTTCCAGCATTTTTCGCATTTTCAGTTGCCTTATCTAAATCCATCAAGAGTTTTTTTATCATCGTCAATTCAGCCTGATTAAAGCGACTAGTACCCCCTTTAACCTTCTCCTCGAAATACTTCGGTTCATTTGGCATGTCAAACCAGAGAAGATGATCTTTCCTATGCACATAGCGGGATTCCATCAAGTGATCACGAACAGAATCTGAGTCCGTTAAACCACACTGAAGACCATAATTTCCTTCTTTGTAAAAAGGCGTAATTGTTTCCATTATACTTTCGTGCATACGATACTGGATGGCTAGCATCGTTTTGTTTTGCTTCGGTAATGTTCTAAAAAGACGTTCAAATAATGATTCTTTCAACAATTTTTCTAGTTCATTCTTTTCTTCAGTATTGTCGCTCTCCTCAAGTAATTCCTCCAGTGTATCTTGCCCCATAAGTGGTGGTAACTGATGATGATCCCCCACTAAAATAATCTTTTTCCCTTTTAACATTGGTAGCAATAATTCGGGAGGTGTTGCTTTAGAAACTTCATCTATAATGACCACATCGAATGTCGGATACTCCTCCATGAAATCACGTCTCGCAGACGCGACGCAAGTTGTCCCTATGACATTCGCATGCTGTACATATAGTTTTCGGATTTCGTCAAGATCATATTCATTCGCTTCCGTGAGCAGTGTCCTCCATTCATTTTGAAGTGAATGGTTGATAGGCAAACGTTCTTTATCGATTTTGAGTTTCTTCACTTTTTTCGATAAAGTCATGAGTGAAGTTTGCGCTTGTTGACGCTGTTCTTCGGGATTCTGGGCTAGCAATTCCACTAAAGGTGCTAGTTGACTTTCCTGCTCCAGGCGCTCTGCATTTATCGAATCAAGTTCTTCACTTATGACTTGAAGCCTAGCTCTATTGTTTTGTAATCTTTGAGTATTAACGTCGACTTCACTGTTTTTAGCATCCAACTCATTGATATATCGTTTAAGTGTCGCCTTCTTATCCATATAGTCGGCATAGACTTGTTCTTTTTGCTTCAATTTTTCTTTCGCTGCTCTAAGTGATACCGTTTCATCGACAGTTCCAACTTCTTCTTGAATTTTTTCAGCAGTTCGCTGAAGGTCACTTAGCGTTATTTGGTGACTCTCCGCATTGCGCTGCATTGCGCTTCTTTCCTGTTCTATTTCTGATATAAATTGATTGGTATGATCAATTATTTCTGTCTTAATAACAGCAAACATTTTTTTGGCATCCAACCTAATTTGATTTTGTTTTTCCAAATTTCCGCCCTGTGTCTGCACATAATTCTTTCTTTCACGTAACATTTCTAAAGCAATCGCGATTTTATCAAGATTATCATATTTTTGAGCCGAATAATTCCTCGTTTCAAGACTACTTTTAGTCGCTGGATCGATTAGAAATTTCCCAACACGATCAATGAGCCCATGAATATCTGTTACTGAACTATACTTTTGGTTCACAGTTCTTTTAACTGCATTTGGCAAAAATCCATGCTCTTTCAACAAACGCTCTATCATCTCAATAGCCGCTAAAAGTCTTTTTTGTAATTCTTGCCATTCACTGTATTCGCCACTAGACGTGTCGGATTTAATTGAATCAATCAACTTATTTAATTCGGTCATTTTCCAATTCGTATTGAATGTCGGCACTATTCCGAAAAACTCTAGTCGATTTTTCAATAAGTCAATTTTGGTTATTGAATCTAACTGTTTCACAAACACATGAATAGTATCAATTTTATTGCTTTTTAGTTCCAGTTCTTTACCTATACTTGCGATAGCATTTTCTGACTCGTCAATCATGTGTATTGTTTGACGATAGCTTATGTAAAAACGCATTTGCTCTAATTGAGGTTCTAATTTCTCCATCTGTTCAATTGTCTCTGGACTCATGTTTTCAACTTGTATAATTTGTTCAAGTTGAGTGATTTCCTTGTTTAATGCGTCCGCTAATTTGTTGAAGTCAGCTTCATTTCCTACTAATTCTTCACATTCCTTTTTATAGATTACTGCTTTTTTACTGAGCTTCATGATTTCGCTAGAGAGGAGAAGATGTTGTGCTTCGGCCTCTTCTTTTTGCTTTATTTTTTCATCTAGCGACAGCAGGTCCTGTTGAAGTTTTTTCAATCGCACTTCACAATTCACTAACTCATCTTGAAGCTGTGCTTCTTTTTCAGTATTTGACTGAAGTTGATTATTCACTGCATCTAACGTTACGTTTTTCCAGTTCAAAGCTACATTTTCTTCAATAAACTTTTTTCCTTCTTCTTCAATACTATCTGTCCGACCGTAACGTAAAATCCGAATATCTTGATGCGTTAATAATCTACCGAGTGCATTGTCCACCGCTAGATTTGCTTGTGAGGCGACGAGTGTACGCAACCCCGCCTTGACATTTTGATGACAAATTTCAGAGATAACTGTCGTCTTTCCGGTCCCCGGAGGCCCTTGAATCACGTACAAATCATTTGACGTCATGGCCCCAGTTACAGCTTCTTGTTGAAACTCATTTAATTCATTATGAAAAACAAGCTCTTGCTGTTTTTTTGAAATACGAACGACTGGCCGCTCCTCGAAAAGGACCTTTTCTAAATTTGCATTGGCAGCTAGACCATCTTGGAGATCTTTAAAACCTTTCCTTAATCTTTTTACTTGACTAAGTTCAGCAAAGTTACTAAATACAACTTCCTTATACGATTTCGGATGCCATTCATTCCGTCTTGCCATCTCTTTATAATTCCGACTCAGTTCGATTTCAATAACTTTCTTAGACCTATCTGTATTTATGACGCTACCTATGTCATTTGATAGCCCTTTCATCTTGGCACCAAAACCTTTAATTGTATTCCATTCATTTCCTTTTAACCCACTGCAAACAATACTCAGTTTACTGAAATCTTCATTAAAACTGGCCATTGAAAAAGTTGCTGTCAAATCTGCAACATCCGCATTACTTTCTTGAATTCGTAAATAACCTTCCCAGCTGGCAATTCTTTTCTTCACGTACTCAGAACGTTCTTGTGCAATCGGTAATTCTCTAATGCTTGTGTACAAATCGATAGGCATCGCGACGCCGGCACTAAGGCCTACAAGAAACTTCAATCGTACTGGAAGACGTCTGTTCGTCTGTACGGGTTCTCTACGGCCCCTAACGTGGAAACCAGTCGCTAAAAAACCATCATTTTGATAAACACATTCCATTACAGCTACTCTATCGTTTAAACGCTTCGATAAAGCTTCGTTTGAGCCATTGTCGAAGAACAACGAAAAGGACATATTGCCCTGTCTATTATTGGGACGCTTTTCAATATGTACATCGAAGGCAACCTGCATCGAAAAAAAGGCGTGCTCATCCGTTGACCATTTTATGAGTTCTTTGCGTGCGTTAGCCGTAATTTCAAGCCCACAGCGCATCGCCACATTTATGGTTGATTTATGTCCCATTAAGCATGCCTTCCTTTCGTAAATTGGGTCTATTCTTAAGTATGACACTGTATTCAGGATAAATGTATACAATCACTCAATTGGTTCAATTACTAATAGAGGTGACAGTTAATCTGATTTATAAAGGCCACATTTCCAGACCTATATTTGGACAACTAAAAACTGATTGCTCCATATTCGGAAACAATCAGTCACAGGTTTTTCAATCTTATAATGAAGACAAGGATATTGCACCTAAAAGCCCTCGAATGTCTTCAACTTATAATTAAATCGTGATACTTATATTTTCAGGAATCTTGTACTCGATCTTTAATTCCTTTGTTGAAATAGTTTCTTCGATTACTATATTTAATAAATCCCCTTTAGTTAATTCAGGGATATAGGCATCAATTAGTATATAATTTTTCTGCTTCGTAGGCTCTCCGTTAAACGAATTACTGTTCTGATCAATTATCGTTATACGTGCTAATTCAAATTCTTTAGTCGGTTTCTCGAATCCCAATGTTAATTTTCCATCATTCACATTATAGGATGATGAAGAAATTTCTATATTAGACTGATTCTCAAGTTGCTTAGCAGTCTCATTATTACCAAGGTTCAACATGGCGACAACAATTACAAACAATACGCCTGTGGCAATCAGAACATTTTTTTCTGATAATTTCATTGGACACTCCTAAATGAGTTTTTATTTACAAATTAACATTTTACACTTTTTTTTGTATAAGTAAAGCCCTTTTCGTGGTACTATACTTAAATAGTATTTAAAAGGTACTTTATATCACTATTTTTTGCGCTCATTGGACAACTAATTATGAACTCTTTAACGCAAATAATAAACAGGAGATGTCCAAATGCGGCAAATTAATTCAAATCCCACACTTCTTAATAAGTTTATAATTCTTATTTCAGCGTCATTAAAAGGCTTTTCGCAAGTTATTTTAGTTGATAATGCTTTTTCAGGGTTTTTAATACTAATGGGGATTACGCTTCATTCACCATTTCTTGGTCTAATGGCTTTTCTTTCTTCTATAATAGGAACCCTAACCGCGCAGTATTGCGGTGGAGATCATTCGCTGATTCGGGCTGGAATTTACAGTTTTAATTCCGTTCTAAGTGGAATGGCGGCAGTTCTTTTTTTAACTGGGGGAAATCGCTGGCTGATTGCACTGATTGCCGCTGCAATTGCTGCTTTATCAATGGCTATACTAACGAAATGGATTGCTAAATGGGGAATCCCTATACTAACAGTGCCGTTCGTTTTTATTACTTGGATTGGGCTACTTGTTACTTACAGGACCGACGTGCTTCACATGGATCCTGGTTTCGTCATCAGCTCCCCCGCGCGTTGGAATTTACAAACTGAGGGAACGCCAACTTTATTAGTTGGATTGATAAAAGGAATCGGTGAAGTTTTCATCATTGACTCTCTTTTGACAGGCTCCCTAATTCTTGTAGGGCTTTTCTTGGCAGGTTGGCGATTTGGAGTTTATGCAATTATCGGTACGTTTGTATCCTGGCTTGCTGCTTATTTTATGGGTGTAGATGCGCAATCATTGAATTTAGGTTTATATAATTACAACGCTGTTTTGACAATCATAGCCGTCAGTCTCGTATTTGATAATAAACCAGAAAAAACGCCGCTGACTGGAATAGTAGCTGCCACCTTGACAGTTCCAATTACTGCAGGATTGGAGTTCCTTCTCGATCCACTTGGTCTGCCTGCGCTAACGTTCCCTTTCATCTTATGTACTTGGTTATTTATAGCAGCAAGAAAGTTATTTCCGAAAATCTAAAAAGTGCGCGTGCAGATGAGCTAGTTCTGCAGTCGCACTTTTTTAATGAATGGAACTAGTTTTGTGTGCCAATTATTGCTGATGTTATAAGTGTAAACCATGTTATACTATCATCCAATAGAAAATTTTAATTTGTAAAGGATGAAATTTTTATGATATATGATGTATTTTTATTTGATTTAGACGATACATTGTTTGATTTTGGCGAAACAGAAAAACGTGCGTTCACTCACTCTTTCGAATCAAACGGCTTTCCGAATGGGTTGAAGGACTATAGGGATAGTTACAACGCAATCAGCAAGTTGCTATGGGATGATTTGGAACAAGCGCATATCACACTGATGGAGTTAAAAACAGAAAGGTTTAAGCGATTGTTCATGCAACACGGCCTCGATATGAATGCGGAAGTTTTTGGGCAAACTTATCTTGATAACTTGGGTAAAGAAGTTCATCTTATAGACGGTGTGACAGAAATGCTGAGTAGCCTTAAAGGTTCCAGATTGGCGATATTGACGAACGGATTTAAAGATGTTCAGTTAGCTCGAATCGGTGGATCAGTCTTAAAAAACTCTTTCGAAGCTATTATTACATCTGAAGAGGCAGGTTACCAAAAACCACAGTCAAAGATATTCGAGTATACATTCAATAAATTGCAACTAACAGACAAGTCCCGTGTCTTAATGATTGGGGATTCACTTTCATCTGATATTCAAGGCGGTAATAACTTTGGTATCGATACTTGTTGGTTCAATCCGCAACAAAAGAAAAACTCAACTACCGCTAAACCTACATATGAAATTCAGAACTGGAACGAATTCAATTTCGGTTTCCGGAACATTTATTGAAACAGAAAATCATGTCTTGTAAAAGCGTATTGGACAGCAAAAGTTGCTGAATCGATACGCTTTTTTATACTTATGTCCTATTTTAGCCTAGTCCGGTGAATTTGGTTCTTTCAATTCACTATACCAACCTCTTCAGAATCAAGCGTAGTTTGAAGTTCAAAATAAAACAATAAAGAAGCATTACTGCAGACACCTAGAATAGTTTTGGATAAAACTTTTTTATCACAATATAATGACTATTAACCCCTCTATTGTTCGGTTAACTGAAAACATGTTAAACTTTCATTAGGGTATTAATTTGCAATTGTATGATATTTTAAACAAGACATATAACTAGTAGAGAGTGGGAAATTCGTATGCAGGAACAACAATTGGCAAGAGGCCTAAAAAACAGGCACGTACAACTAATTGCCATTGGGGGAGCAATCGGAACAGGATTATTCCTTGGTGCCGGAAAGTCGATTCATTTAGCAGGACCCTCCATTTTATTTGCTTATTTGATTACAGGCATAGTTTGCTTTTTAATCATGCGCGCACTTGGAGAACTGCTCTTAACCAATTTGGAATATAACTCTTTTGTTGACTTTGTACAAGACTATATGGGGAATATGGCTGCGTTCGTTACAGGCTGGACTTATTGGTTCTGCTGGATTTCAATCGCAATGGCTGACTTAACTGCCGTTGGTCTGTATACCCAGTTTTGGTTCCCTACAGTGCCACAGTGGATGCCAGGATTAATTGCACTTGTCATTTTGCTATTTATGAATCTTGCAACTGTTAAACTTTTTGGCGAAATGGAATTTTGGTTTGCATTAATTAAAATCATCGCGATTCTTGGACTCATTGTTATCGGAATCTTCATGATTATAAAAGGTTTTTCTACCGATTCAGGTCCTTCCAGCTTCTCTAATCTATGGAGCCACGGTGGTATGTTCCCTAATGGCATTCATGGCTTTATCCTATCATTCCAGATGGTTGTATTTGCATTTGTAGGCATTGAACTTGTAGGACTGACAGCAGGGGAAACCGAAGACCCGGAAAAAGTTATCCCGAAAGCAATCAATAATATTCCTATTAGGATTTTAATATTCTATATCGGTGCTCTGATTGTTATTATGAGTATTTATCCGTGGAATGCTATCAATCCACTGGAAAGCCCGTTTGTCCAAGTCTTCGTTGCAGTCGGTATCGCTGCAGCTGCTGGTATCGTTAATTTCGTCGTCCTAACATCTGCAGCTTCGGCATGTAACAGCGCCGTCTTCAGCACAAGCCGTATGATATACTCGCTAGCTAAAGATAATAATGCACCTGTACCATTTACAAAACTGACTACCAACAAAGTCCCTTCCAATGCACTGTTCTTTTCAACCGTTATTATTCTGATCGCTGTTGTTTTGAACTATGTGATGCCGGAAGGCGTATTTACACTGATTACAAGTATTTCTACAGTGTGTTTCATCTTTATTTGGGGAATAACTGTCATCTGTCATTTGAAATACCGTAAAACTAGACCAGACCTTGCGAAAGTGAACAAGTTTAAAATGCCACTTCATCCATTTTCCAATTACTTAATCCTTATTTTCCTTGCATTCGTTCTTGTCGTACTAGCACTTGCAGAAGATACACGTGTTGCTTTGTTCATTACTCCTGTTTGGTTCATTTTGCTGATTGCTATTTATCAAATACGAAAAAATAAGAACCAACGGAACAAAATACAAGTCCTGTGATTCGTAAATAGTCTTTTATAGTAAAAATGAAAATGCCCTGTCTCTTGTTTCGAGACAGGGCATTTTCTATCTGGTCATACCAATGTGTTGAACACCTAAAGTCTATTTGGTATTTTTCTTTTTAGCTCTTTCTTCCAGTTTGCTTTTTGGCTCTTCAGCGAATTCAGTATCTCCATAACCTTGAGGCGTTACACTAGTGGCTTTCTTCCCTTTATCGTTATTGTGATCACTATTGATATTTTTGTTTTTCGTCATTAGTTCTTTCACCTCCATTTAGACATTCTACAATTTTTTAGTTCAAATTATAGTATGTCCAAATGTTGTATATACACTCCCGTGAATATGCATTTAATCATACAACCTTTCATTTTAACCCAGCTACTTCTTCTTTCGATAATTGACGCCATTCACCAAGAGCTAACGTACCAAGGGGGAGTTTTTTAATCCTCACACGTTGTAAACGAGTGACATTAATTTGAAACCGTCTACACATTCTTCTAATTTGTCGGTTCAATCCTTGTGACAAGGTGATTCTAAAGCAATTATCATCTATTTGAATGACTTTACACGGCTTTGTTAGTACATTCCCCTTTTTTCTAGGGTTATAAATTTCCACGCCTTTAGCCATTTCATCTATAAACGCCGCGGTTATTTTTTTATCAACTGTGACCATATAGTCTTTTTCATTATTATTTTCTTCCAGTAAAAGCTCGTTTACAATGCTGCCATCATTCGTCAGAAGAATTAACCCTTCAGACTGCTTATCTAGACGTCCAACAGGAAAAATCCTTTCCGGGTAATTGACGAAATCGATAATATTCCCTTCAATTCGGCTCGCCGAGGTGCACGTCACACCCGGTGGTTTATTGAGCATAAGATAAATATCATTTTCTTTCGCTTTGATAAGTTGCCCATCCACTTCTACCCGGTCCCCTTCACAAATCACATGTCCTAGTGAAATCTGATTCCCATTCACAGTCACTTTCCCCTCTTTTATCAACACATCGACCTTTCGCCTGGAACAAAGCCCCGATGAACTAATAAATTGATTCAGCCTCATATTGTTTCCTCCATTTACATCGTAAACAATCTGTTTGCTCTTGATTCCGTTCAACTCCACAGATCATTGCTTACCCTATTTTACCACACTAAATTTACCGTATTCGCCCACATATATAAGGACCGTCTCATGACAGTAAATGACTAACAATTTCATTTAAAAGAATAAAAACACAAAAATAAATCAGCCATTCACATAAATGGCTGATTTTAACTATATTTCCGGAACCTAATTCTGAATTATGTTAGAATCCGATTCCATTCTCTTTTGTATGATTTTAAATACCAAATACATACTATGCTATTAAATTTAGGTTCATAAACGATCATCGGAATCCTGCTTATAATCCTCTTCCCAAAAATCAGCATTTTTTATGCCCAGCTTCTTGGGATCAAAAACAGGATCAAGCCCTAATTTCTTCTGACTTTCATAATCTTTCAAGGCAAGTAGCGCTGGTTTGGTCAGTAGTAAAATCGCAATGACATTCAGCCATACCATAATACCTAAACCCGCATCTCCAAGTGCCCAGGCCAACTCTGCCGTTCTGATTGTTCCCCAAAAAGTCATGATTAGAATGACGATTTTCAATATGAGCATGGCCATTTTCGTGTTCTTTTTTCGTATTAAATAAGCTATGTTTGTTTCTGCAATATAATAATAGGCCATGATTGTTGTAAAAGCGAAGAAAAAGAGCGCAATGGCTACAAAGCCTGCTCCAAAACCAGGAAGAGCACTGTCAACTGCTGCCTGTGTATATCCTGGGCCCTGTTCTACACCAGGGATATTATTGACGATATATGTTCCATCCTCTGCCTGTGTGTTATACATTCCCGTAAACAGGATCATAAATGCTGTCGCTGAACAGACGAACAATGTGTCAATGTAGACGGAAAAAGACTGAACCAAACCCTGTTTGACTGGATGGGATACTTCTGCCGCCGCGGCCGCATGAGCTCCAGTTCCCTGTCCTGCTTCGTTTGAGAATATTCCCCTCTTCACGCCCCACATAATCGCCATACCAATGATACCGCCAAAAGCGGAATCTATGGCAAAAGCACTTTTAAAAATCAATGCAAAGACTTCAGGTAATAGATTGATATTCATTACAATAATTACGAGTGCAACCAGCATATACCCCAATGCCATGAATGGAACGATAATCTGTGCAACGTTCGCAATTCGCTTGACTCCACCTAAAATGATGAAACCTAAGATAGCTACAATTACAAGCCCTGTTCCCCATTGGGGAATACTAAATGCATTATTCATCCCAACGGCAATTGAATTGGATTGGACACCTGGCATGAGGACTGCCATCGCAATTAGAGCAGCAATTGCAAATAGAGTTCCAAACCACTTCCATCCTATCCCTTTCTCAATAAAATAAGCTGGACCACCGCGATATTGTCCATCTTGTTTCACTTTGTATATTTGTGCTAGTGTGGATTCAACAAAGGCACTTGAGGCCCCAATGAAAGCGATTGCCCACATCCAAAAGACAGCTCCTGGTCCTCCGTAATAAATTGCCGTTGCCACACCCGCAATATTACCTGTCCCAACCCGCCCGGAAAGTGCAATCGATAACGCCTGGAAGGAGGAAATACCAGCATTTGAACTTTTCCCCTGAAACATCAATGTAACCATCTCTTTAATGTGCCTCACCTGCAAAAAACGCGTCAATACAGAAAATAATAAACCGACCCCAAGTAAAATATAAATGACTGGCGTACTCCATAAAATGTTATTCAGTCCATTTACAAAATCCTCCATTAAACACCCCTCCACCCTTTTTTAAATTTCCAGACAATACCTTCTGATTATATGATAGAATTTCAGTTTGTAGACGAGTTCTATTCGGTTTTTAGTAAGGCATTTTCTTTATGCGAAATTACTATCAACTCACATATCCATATAAACATACAAAAGATACCAGACATTCACTTACATACCTGATACTCTAATTATTAATATGCAACTGTAGTTTCTGCATAGCCTTTTAGTTATTTTGAAAATGAACGTAACTGTTCAGAGCGATAGATCATCATTCTTTGCTTGTTCAATTGGGCATTGTAATACATAGAAAGGGTGAAATTCTCGGCTGCAATTACTCTGTATTTTTTCAGAGGACCTCGAATAATAAATGGAATGGCATTATTCGAGGTCCGCTCTTCGCTCGCCAAATCTGAATTCAAACCGATTGCCAAGTAAAAGTAATGGACGTAAATTCGAGATTGTCTCATACATAATCATAGCCAGTATCTGTTTCAATTCGCCTTTCATTATTAAACAGAAAATGACGATTCAGGATTGGCATTCATCGCACTGATAATAAAAAATCACCTCGGCCGATTTGATTAAGCAAAATTTGAATTCGTCAATGCATCCTCAATATCGACTTTATATAGCGCTTCCTTTGACGTAGCTTTCTTAATCGTAAAATTGATGCAAACATATAAAGGTTTAAAAATTTCCCGATATCAATTACTAATCGGTATCCGAAATTTCTGGCTCCTAGTTCGGATGAAATACCAATTTGTATTTGTATCAGATACTTTTTCCCAAATAAATATCCCTGTCTATGTTCTGTTGACATAGACAGGGATATTTCCAATAATATCGCAACTTCACTCTGTTTCCATTATTTCTTCTTTTTTGAAGAACCTTTACTCTTACCCTTAATATTATTTTCAACAGATTTCTTTTCGACTGATACCTGTTCTTTTGAAAAGTCTGTCTCCTCCCCGAATTCTGTGTCGTAGTTGAGATTGTTAAAGTTGCGATGATTTGTATCCTCAACTACTTCTTCCATTGGTTTAAACAAAATCCCTAAGCAAACCAGTCCACTTAGACCAACAAGAACATAAATCACCCTTGACAAAAATGCCTCTTGCCCACCAAATATTGATGCTACTAAATCAAATTTAAAAATCCCAATTAAACCCCAGTTAATAGCACCAATAATTACTAATGCCAAAGCAATCCGTTGTATCGCTCTCATGAATTAACACCTCCTCCATATTACTATTCCGTTTTATAAACTAATCGCCGCCGCAATCACTAATGAAATGTTCTTTTTTCTCATCGTAAGGTCTTTCCCGAGTGCTGTCTGGATGATACCTTCAGGAATGGTCACAATAAAAACAATTCATCCGTAAATCGCTAAGACTTGTTCTTATCTTCTGCCAATAGAGTGTTTTAATACATTAAATTATAATTCGTGAAAATCTAAAGACTAATCACGTTATTTTAATTTTCGATACCTATTAAGAAGGTCTAACGGGAGGATGTGAATGCTTAGCATTGACTGAATCCAATTATGCATTTATTGGTATGACAGGAAATATTACTTTTCAATAGTTCTTGTAAACTACTTTTTCGGGAAAAGTGCTTGTTCTTTTCTCCATAGATTGATTTCCTGTCGATTCACTAATTTGAGTGTGAATCAATGCATTAGTGTTTGTCTAGGTTAAATTTCAACGCCATATGACATGGATTAATGAAAAAATAGCCACTTTAAGATTTGGATTTCCATCTCTCAAAGCGGCTATTCGTATTGAATTAATAATCTACGCCTGATGCTTTTCCAAAAATGCCAGCATCAAACTATATACTTTAATTTCATTCTCTTTTTTCGAGAACCCATGTCCTTCATCTTCCAAAACGAGATACTCGACATCACGGCCCTTTTCTTTTAATTTTGCAACGATTTGGTCAGACTCTTCTTTGACGACTCGTGGATCTTTTGCTCCTTGAATGACAAGCATAGGCTTTACCATGCCGTCTAAGTAAGTAACAGGTGAGTCTTTGATGAAACGTTCTTTATCGCGCTCGGGATCCCCAAGCCATCGTTCCATTATCGGCTTCCAGTGTGGTGGAACAGAGTTGATGAAGGTAAATAAATCAGACGGCCCGAAAATATCAACAACTGCTCTGAAATAGTCTGAATGTCGCCCATGCAATAATAGTGCCATGTATCCGCCATAGCTACCGCCGACAAGGAACAGCTTATTTCGGTCTGTAAACCCACTTTCAAACAACCACTCGATTCCAGCGATACAGTCAAGTCTTGGTCCCTCGCCCCAATCCAGCTCAACTAGCTTTGTGAATGCCGATCCATATCCTGTACTTCCACGGAAGTTCGGCGCAAAAATTGTATAGCCTCTATTAATGAAGCATTGGAACATCGAACGGAACATTTTCCGCTCAGCTGATTGCGGTCCACCATGTGGCCAGAAAATCGTATAACCGTTATCATTTTCGGGCTTCGCTTTGAACAATAAAGCCTCGATTTCCATTCCATCAAAGCTTGTATAGGAAACAATGTCTGGCTCCACCATATCCTCTGGACTTAATCCCAAGACACGATTGTTCGTCAATTGCTTCCACTCTACACCGTTAGACGATTGATAGACATTATGTGGTACGGTTGCACTGCGTCCTAATATATAAAGATTTCCCGATTTCGCCACTTGTATTTGTTCTATGATATCAACAGGCAACGAGCATTCTTCAACTTTGTCGGTGGCAACGTCATACCGATATAAAATATCTGTAACACCTTTGACAGTGATAAGATAGAACGCTTTGTTGTCCTTATCCCATTTAACCGATTGAATACTTTCCCCATCAAAGGCTAGGACTTTGGAAAACTCTTTGGATGTCAAATCGAACTTAGCCAAATACATTTCGTCGCTGTCGTAATCCGTTGCAAAGTAAATTGTTTCATTATCTGTGAAAACTGGTTCCATGGCAACATGGACCTTCTCTGGGTCCGGTGTAATGTTGAAGGTCTCTTCCCCCATCTTTACAAAGCCAACGATATATGTATTGGCAAATGCTCGTAAATAAACAAATGATTCTTCATTCTCGGATACTGCAGCTAGTTCGGTAGTTGATACTTCTCCGACATTCAGCAGTCTATCCTCTCCTGTTTCCAAATTACGAATCCGCGTGTTCAAAAAAGATGGATTCTCTTTTGATGTCTCATAGTACACGCACTTTCCGTCTGCACTCAGATGGCTAAAATAATACTTTTCAGATGCATCTCCTGTAATAAGTGGATGCGGCAATCCACCTTCGTTCGGTATCGCATAAATTTGATAATTCTCATCTCCATCCTTATCAAATCCCGCTAACACATACCGGTTCTCTGGATCGAATTTTATAAAATTACATGATTCATCCCTATGAGCAAACAGATATGGATAAGTGTCCGGCAAATCCATCGCCCACAAATTCATTTTGCCATTTAAATTAGCGTTAAACACTAATCGCTTTTCATCGCTACTTACTGCAAAGTTTGTAATCGTATACGTACGGAAAAATTGCTCGACTGTTGGTTTCGGAAAATTAATCATTATGAACCCCCTAAATGGTAGTAAAGCAATTTCATTTCTTCCTATTAGTATACCATTTATCAGATAAAATAGAATACCGAAAGGATTCCGCTTTTCGAGAGTGGTAATGACTTATTTTTTTTACACACATAAGCAAACTGTGCCAAAAAAATTCAATAGAGAAAGGACATAAAAAGTAGAAATGATTATTATATGTGCATTTTTTTGCAGCTGTGTATTCTAACGGAACTAATGGTCCAACATGGCCTACGGAGACAAGTTTGACCTCTACCTCTATGTATGCCTCCAATACAATTGGGAGTACTATTTTAGTATTGCTTGGTGTACCTGCTCCCCACCAACCAATGTCTAGATGGTTCTTCCATGAATGGTGCTAACACTATTTTCACCATTCATGGTACCGACCACTATCATCAGCCGTATCAAGTTACTACAACCGTCTCACTACTTGTCGGCGCTAGACTGATGCTAAATGGTATTTCCTGATTCAATTGTATCCCTCGCTTCGCTGTAGCTGCATCAAGTTATATTTATAATTGATTTTCCCCTTGTCATACACACGTAAAAAAAGGTACTCATGTAATTCAATATACTTTAAATCATACTTAGTCCAGATACCCATAAGTTGAATTTCAAAATAAAAAAACAGTGATTATCGCTTATTACCGACAATCACTGATTTTTTAAGTAGCTCATTGTTGAAGAGTGCTGTGTTCCCTATCGCTTGAAAAAATTACCAAAATCTTCAATTGTACTTCGTTTAGCAACTAACTCATTGACTTTCATCTCCGGTCATTATTTCTTTCGTTATTCCTATAGCGGTGACACCGGACTAACCGCTATAATCTAGGCTCTAGAATAAATAAGTTCCTCTCCATGATTCTTCAGCATATACAGACCTATATATGTTGCACTAATGATTCTATATAATGTCCAGCGAAGGCGCCTCATAGGGAGGCATCCCCTAGCGCGGGCATTGTTGAGAGAATTCTTTATGTCAACATATATAGTCTAACTTCTGATTTCACCCATTCAAAAATCTTCCAAATCAGCAACAGAAATAGGAAATAACCTATGAACGAATAGATATGGTTCCATTGATTCTCATGATAAAAAAAACCTAATTGCATTGACTTTTTCTCAATCAATGGCACGAGTGCGCTAAGAAAAAAAGTAAAAATCAGCCTACTCCATTTTGACATTTTATCTACCAAATAAAGATATAGCCCTATTAACATAGGTAGGATGATTAATGTAAATACAATATTAATCGAAAATACATCTGGGAAAGGGCGAACCGGGAACTCATATAATTGTTTTCCAACAAAATACAAATCTAAATAGGTACCCAGTAAAGAAGCCACTAAAATAGATGGCAAATACAAGAATGCATTACGTGAAGATAGCCGTTTTCGCGATAGCGGCGAGTTCAAGCCTTTCAAGTGTTTCACAGTATTCACCCATCACCTTTCCATTAACCGGTTCTTTTACTTCTACTAAGTAATCAACAACACGCCAATGCTCGAACCAATCTCCAGTTTCCGCTTCGTGATGAGGGATGTTTTCCCACACATACTCAAGTCGCGGGCTATACAACCTAAGCGCTCCTTTTCTTAGCGCACAAGACTTTAACCTCCTCGTAATAGCCAATCCTGGCACCCCTTCGAACACATCATTAAAAACATCCGGCCAATAGTCCTTACGCGAACCAGTATGTGGGTGGGTAGTTGCCCAGCGATAAACTTTTTCTAATAGGTCTGCCTCATGAAATAGTAATCGATACAAATCCTTTCCGAGCATAATACGTTCATGTAGCGATCCAAATTGATGAAGCGTTAATCCCGTAAGAGGTGCCTTTTCAGTTGACTTTCCACTGTCAGTAAAGGGAAACAAAATTTGATTGAATGAAAGCAGATCCTGGAGTACGAATTCGAACGTCTGAAAAACCTTTCTTTGATAGAAGGAATTTCGCACGATTCTGTTCTCCAAATAATTTTGTTCATTAATTATGAGTGCAAT
Source organism: Sporosarcina psychrophila (assembly GCF_001590685.1). Classification (GTDB taxonomy): domain Bacteria; phylum Bacillota; class Bacilli; order Bacillales_A; family Planococcaceae; genus Sporosarcina; species Sporosarcina psychrophila. The sequence continues at coordinate 2,035,832 of NZ_CP014616.1, read as the reverse complement.
CGCAAGCGTATAGGAATCACTTTCCTCCCAGAAACGATTCCAAATCACTTCCATAAAAGCAGAAACATTTAAGTAAGGCAACAAATAAAACAAATTTCGACTTTGAAATAGACTTTCTTCATATAATAAGAACTGCGGATATACATCTTGGAATATAAGCCAGTTCCCACGTTCCAAGAATGAATAGAAATCTTGTTTTGTTTTTTCATTCATAAGTCTAGAAAGGAACTCTCCTTTTAAATCCGTCATATTCCATCCGCCATTTCTCGAAACCATATGTCCTAGGAATGCCCAGTGAATTTCTGGCCGAAAAATATAGAAATCGAGGTAAGCTTTTGTTCTCGTCACATTATTCAGGTTCAACTGTTTCGTTTTTAAACGAATCAGTTGAAGAAGTTGCTGATCCCCCCAAGATAAGTGCTGTTCCTCCAGAATAGGAACAGAGTTATACTTCTTCAAATCAGCTTTAATTAATAGTAAACTTTCCGGAAGTTGTTGTTTTCCCCCTATTTTTCTTAATAAATTAAACACTGGCCGCCCCCCTACTAAAAATCATTCCTCCTTTAGGATTATGAATAGGGATATATAGATATGAATAACCTTTACTAAGGAGATGATGAGACGTTGACATATCGTACCGAACAGTTGATTAGCCAATTAGTCCAACAACTAAAAACTGACCAGACACCCGATGGTTCATGGGATTACCCCTTTGAAACGGGTATTTCAACCGATGCCTATATGATTATTTTAGTAAGGACACTGGAAATAGATGATGAAAATTTAGTTCGCGATTTAGCTGAAAGAATATTGAGTAAACAAGAGGCAAATGGCGCTTGGAAACTTTTCCATGATGAAGGTGATGGGAACATATCCGCTACGGTTGAAGCCTATTACTCACTTCTTTATTCAGGCTATGTCAGCAAGGAAGACTATAGATTGCTTGCGGCAAAAAAGTTTATTTTGGCAAACGGTGGTCTTGAAAAATCACATATGTTAACAAAAATCATGCTGGCGTTAACCGGTCAATATCCATGGCCCGCATATTTCCCAATACCGGTTGAAATTATCCTCTTGCCACTCAATTTCCCCATCAATTTCTATGACCTTTCTGTGTATGGAAGAGCAAATCTTGCTCCAATTATGATTTTAGCAAATAAGAAATACGTAAAAACAACAAAAAGCAGCCCTAATCTATCTGAATTATTCCTTCCAGAGACAGCTGATGATTTTTTCAATATACAAGATATCCAAGAACTTTTTTCTATAATTGAACATGACCTTAAAAGTTTTCTGGGTTTATCTCAAACTTTCAATTCTTTAGCCATCAATCAAACAAAACAGTATATGCTCAATCACATTGAGCCAGATGGAACCCTTTACAGTTATTTTAGTTCTACGTTTCTGATGATATTTTCCCTGCTCTCTCTTGGTCACTCCAACAGCGACCCGATAATTTTAAAGGCGGTCGAAGGACTAAAAGCGATGAAATGTACGATTCATGGTCAGCAGCATATACAATATACAACTGCAACGGTGTGGAATACGTCCTTAATTAGCTACGCTCTTCAAAAAGCAGGAGTTCCTTCGACTGATTCGGTAATCGAAAAGGCAAGCGAATACTTGTTAGAGCAGCAGCAAACTAAATATGGCGATTGGGCGATTCATAATCCTGGAGTTTTACCCGGGGGCTGGGGATTCTCAGCTGTAAATACGATGAATCCTGATATAGATGACTCAACGGCTTCACTAAGGGCTATTTCACAGCTAGTTCAGAAAGACACTCGCATTCATCAAGCTTGGGACAAAGGAATTCTTTGGGTAATGTCTATGCAAAATAGTGACGGTGGATGGCCTGCATTCGAAAAAAATGTTGATAATCAATTATTGAACTTGCTTCCAATTGAAGGCGGTAAATTTTTATTGACAGATCCAAGCAGTGCCGATTTAACCGGTAGAACACTTGAATTTCTAGGTGAATATACGAACTTACCGAAAAATCATGACCTTATGAAACGCGGGGTAGATTGGCTAATTCATAATCAAGAAGTGGATGGTTCATGGTACGGGCGCTGGGGAATTTGCTATATTTACGGAACATGGGCGGCAATTACTGGTCTTATCGCGGTAGGTGTAAGCCCAGGGAGTCCAACTATTCAAAAAGCTGTAAACTGGTTACTTTCGATACAAAATCATAACGGCGGTTGGGGAGAATCTTGCAAAAGCGACCTCGCATCTAAGTACATCCCTCTTGGTTCCAGCAACCTAACTCAAACAGCATGGGCACTGGATACACTCATTGCGGTTTCAGAAAAGGCAACACCCGAAATTGATGCAGGGATTTCCTATTTGCTAGAAACCTATAATAAAGTCGATTGGACGTTATTCTATCCGGTTGGACAAGGAATGGGTGGAGGTTTTTATATCCACTATCATAGCTATCAATATATCTTTCCTTTGCTTACGCTTACCAATTACGAAAAAAAATTTCAAGGATAATTGTTTTTATTGTATATATAGGGCTTTTACGCCCAAAGTGATACGACCATCATTTTCTTTATAAACCCATGTATACGAATAATCGCGTCACCTGGGAGATCTTCAAAACTATATTGAATATCTATTTTTTCCACTGAATATGTTCCAGACCTCGTCAATAAACTTTAAATAATAACAATGAAGGGATGGAGAATTGAAACAAGTATTAATATTTGGTGCTACCATAATAATTGGAATCATTCTTGGGATAATCGCAACCTATATCATGAAATGAAAGAAAAATGACTGTTTGACTATCACAAACCATTTCTCAATCAAAGTATTCGTAATAGTCCAGTGAAAGGGAGCAATTATTCTTATTAGAAGGCCAGAAGTAACTTAGCACCCTTAATACTAAGTTATTTATTGTCCTTTTATTTTTCATCAAAATCAATATTATTAATAAAAGAGTTTTCTTTTGTAAACTGTTGGAATCTGCAGAAGGGATACTCTTTTTGAAAAGAAATTCAAAGAAGTTGACGGACTCTTTTATTAAGTCCATCAACTTCTTTGAATCATCTTTAAAACTACAATGCTACTTTTCCAGGATGCTCATAACAATCACCAAGCCATTCGGTAGATTTCATGAATAATTCATTTTCAAATGTGTAGCTTGAAAATGTATGATCTGCATCCTCAATATAATGCGTGTTTACTCGGTCAGGAACAAGTCTTTGTTGCAATGATGCAGAATAACGCGCAGCATGTTCTTTCGGTATATCCTTATCCTGTTGTGCATGAATGATCAACGCTGCCTCTTGGTACGAACGAATCGCTTCAAGAGGGTGATGGTTTTTCAAATCAGTTAAAAATGATTGACTCACATAAAACCCATGATAATCAACTACCCCATTTAGTGCCGCTGTTTTCATAGCGTTCTCGCCTAAAATTCCGGTAATATCTTTATAAGGTTTCCCAACTGGTGACCATAAAATAAGTTTACGAATTCGCCAATCTACTGCAGCAGTTAATGAAGCGACAGCACCTCCAAGACTATGACCGATTAATATAATATTGTTTGCATCTATTTCAGGTAACATGGATACATAATTTAACACCGCCTGTACCTCACTTAATTGCTTCGTGACCGTAACATCTGCATAATCCCCGTCGCTTTCCCCACAACCACTAAAATCAAATCGAAAAACCGCATAACCCTTCGCTGTGAAATACCGTGCTGCTTTCACAAATAACCGATGTTCTCCGACTTTGCTACCGACAAATCCATGTAATAATACAATAAGCGGAACCTTTCTATGATGCACCCTTTCTGGAAGATGAAGAACCCCCGAAAGATAAAGTTGATTAGCATAAATTGAAATCGCTTTACTTGTCATAGTAAACACCCTTTCAAGGATACTCTCCGAAAAACTATTCTTACCTGTTTACTAGGTATTATACGTATGTAATTTATAGAAGTCAATGAGTTAGTGTGAGGTAGTTAAGCTTTCAATGGTACATCTTGTATAGGTTCCTTAAAAAACTTTGATATAAAAATGCCACAGGAGTTTTTATGTCCCCTGTAGCATTTTACCTATCATTCAAAAAACTAACTACTATTCAATCCACTAATCATTAATGGACTTCTTCACCAGCGATATTGATTAATGTAACAGATTCTTTTCTCGATTTCGCTACGACTAGACCAATAACAAATCCAATGATCCCCGTTACAACCCATCCCGCACCATTTTCAAATAAAGGGATAAATCCAAACATCGTATTGATGGCTTCTGGAAAAATAGTCGCCTCCTTTAAAGCATCAAGAATTGCAACAAAACCGACACCAATCACAGTTCCTACATAAACCGATTGATGGCCATTAAACAAGTTGTTTGCAAATATTAGAACGATTAAAGCGATTGCTATTGGGTAGAGTAAAAGCAAAATTGGAGACGCCAACGTCAGAATAGTCGTAAGTCCAAAGTTTGTAATAACTAAACCTAAAGAAGCAAATACTATCAACCACTTTTTATATGAAACAGTAGGCACAATTCTTTCAAAATACTCCGCAACAGCTGCTAAACAAGCAACGTTTGTCGTGATTCCTGTTAACAAAATAACAGTTCCGATAATATAAATCCCGAACTGTCCAAATAAGACGATAGCACTTTGCGCTAATACTTCTCCACCATTAGCCATATAGCCAATTGGATTAACACTGGAAGCACCTATCCATGCCATTGAGATTTGTAAAGCCACCAAACCAATAATTGTAATTATTCCAGCTTTAATAAATAACTTGGATACTTCTTTTTCAGACTTTATGCCAAAGGCACTAATTGATTTGATGAATATTCCCCCGAATACAAAAGCCGCTAGAACATCCATTGTATAATAGCCTTGGGTGAATCCTTTTAAGAAGGCACCCTTTATATAATCGCCCTGAGGTTCCCCAAAACTCCCCATAGGTGTAATAATGGACTTGCCAACAAGTACAATTAAGAGCACTACAAAAATCGGCGTTATGATTTTACCTAAGCGATCCACAAACTTTGTAGTGTTCCATGATAGGTAAATCGTCAGGACAATAAATAACAGCGAGAAAATAAAAAGAAAGAGACTGGTATTTGATTTATCTAGCACTAACGGATTGATCGCAATTTCATAGACCACTGATGTTGTTCGTGGAACCACATAAATCGGCCCAAGCGTTAGGAATAGTAGTATTGAGAATACTGTTGCAAATAGGGGATGTACCCTTCCCGCTAGTTTTTCAACAGTTCCTCCCCCACGCGTTAATGCAATAATTGCAAGAAGAACCATTCCAACACCTGTTATTAAGAATCCCCCCATCGCAATCCATGTATTTGTTCCTGCCTCTTGACCTAACATTGGTGCAAAAATAACGTTTCCAGCACCTAAGAACATAGCAAAAAGCATAAAACCAATCGCTATTAATTGTGAAAACGGCATTTTTTTCTCCATGTAAATTCCCCCTAAATTTCGCATCTAAAAATGCATATTTTCATATAAGATCGTTTAGTACATCCCCCAAAATAGCTAGCTGATATGCTTAGATCCTTTTCTTTTTACTGACTCTACCTAATAAAAATGCGCTAGCCCCAATGCCGATCATTGTATTGGTCTTTTTATTGAACATCTGCTTCGCAACAAGATTAAGGTTTTGTGGCCGCTCCGCCAGTCGACGCATGAAATAGCCATACCAATCTACTCCAAATGGTACATATGTACAGAATTTATACCCCTCATTAGCAAGCTCCAGTTGTAATTCATTCCGAAAGCCATATAGCATTTGGAATTCAAACTTGTCCTTGGAGATATTATTATCTTTCGCAAACTTTTTAACATGATTGATAACATGATGGTCATGTGTTGCGATAGACGAAAATTTACCATTCAGCAAATGATATTCAATCAATCGAATATAATTCTGATCAATATCTTTTTTATCTTGATACGCTAAGTTTTCTGGCTCTTTGTAAGCACCTTTAACGATTCGCATGCGGTAGTCTTTGTATTTCTGAAGGTTTTCATCCGCCTCATAAAAATAGGCTTGGATAACTGTTCCGATATTCGTGTAGTCATTTGAAAGCTCATCAATGATGTCAAAGGATGGCTGTAAATGTCCATAATCCTCCATATCAAAATTGATGAATATAGCATAGTCGTTTGCTTTCGCAACAATTTCTTTTAGATTATCTAAGCAGAAATCATAGTCAATATCTAAGCCAAGCTGTGTAGGCTTCAAAGAAATATGCGCGTCCAATGCATGTTCATGAATCGCTTCGATGACTGCTAGGATTTGTGTTTTTGCCTCAATCGCCTCTTGCTTCTCGAAAACAAATCCCCCAAGGTTATCGATTGTTGCAGCAATACCTTTTGCATTTAATTGCTTTACGCTTTCTACCATTTGTTCAACGCTCGTTCCTGCAACAACTGACTGTGCCCCTAGTTTTAACCCCCATCGTTTTGCACCGCTATTCAAAACTTTGTTTTGTGACAGTAAAATAAAGAAATCTCTTGTTAATCCCATGATCAATACCTCCATTTTGTGTGATTACTATTAATTATTTTAATAAAAAACCTTCTACATATGGGTCTGTTGCATCTAATGAAAACTGATGAATCCCTGTCATCCATGCAGATCCAGTAATCTTCGGTATAATTGCTTTAATATTTTGGACTTCCGTATAATCAACGACTGCCCCTTTAAATCGTGATCCAATGATACTTTCTTGGATGATTTCTTCACCTTTGTTAAGATCTAACGTTGCAAGTTTCGCGCATGTCCCTGTTCCACAAGGCGATCTGTCAATTTGTCCGTCTCCAAAAACAACTGTATTTTTATAGTGATTCTTTTCTACTTCTAAACTAAATTCCACAAGGTCAACTGTATTAATTTCTGGAATTTCAGGATGTACTATTGTTAGTTGCTCATTTACAGCTTTCCTAATCGCAATACCAAGTGCCACAATTTTATCTTGTTCTTCAATATTTAATTCCAAATTGAATTGCTTGGCATCCACAATCGCAAAGAAACTACCGCCGAATGATATATCCAAATTGACATGCCCTACGTCATCTACTAAAACGCTTACATTCTTTTTCAACAAAAATGCGGGTACGTTAATAAAAGACACTTCTTTAACTTTGTCATTGTCGTACACGATATAACATTCAACAACTCCAGAGGGTGTATCCAATAATACCTTGTCCCGTTTCTCAATCAGCCCTTGATCGATTGCTATTGTTACAGCCGCAATCGTTCCATGCCCACACATATTTAGATAGCCGCCACTATCCATAAATAATACACCAAGATCACATTCCACATTGCAAGGTTCAGTTAAAATTGCACCAAACATATTCAAATGTCCTCGTGGTTCATGCATCAGTAGCTTCCGTATATGATCCATTTCAGTTTTCATATAATTTTTCTTTTGCATCATGCTATTCCCTCGGATTTCTGGAATACCATCAATCACAATTCTGGCTGCTTCACCCATAGTATGGGCATCAATCGTCCGTATACAATTCCCTATCATCACCATAAAGCGTTTATACCTCCCAAGTACATAGTTATTTCTTGCTCACTACTATACTTGCAAGAAGCGTGCCAACTCAAAAAAGTATATCTAATCCCCATATTGCAATCGTTCGTAAAATTCATTACAATAGGAACTGTTCATTAAGTTTACAGTATTGTAAATACAAAATTAACACTAACAACTTTACTCAGGGAGGATGTTGTAAGCAATGAATACTATCCCCATTGAACATTCGCACTATTATTTGAACACATTAATCGAAACGAGTTCTGATGCAATTGCCATTATTAACGCCTTAGGAGAAGTAGAATATTGGAATTCTCAAGCTGAACAAATTTACGGAATACCGCTGGCAGCTATAAAAAACAACAAGATTAGTACCTTTTTTAAAAAGGAAGATTTAAAGTTATTAGAGATTCTTGAAACGAAAAAGCCCGTTTATAATGTCTATCATCAACCCCTCCCGGATAAGCATGTCCTCATAAGCTCATCCCCTATTCTAGATAGTGATGGGAACTTAATCGGAGCCATTTCAATCGATCAAGACATAACAAGCATTGTAAAATTAAATGAAAAGTTATCATTAACAACTACAGAATTACAAAAGGTCAAACAACAATATAATTTACAGGGACAAATAGGTCCTTTCTCTGAAATTAAAGGACATAGTAGTGCCATACAATCCACAAAGGAATTAGCGTTAAAAGTTGCGAAGACAGATGCGACGGTGTTAATTCAAGGGGAAAGTGGTGTAGGTAAAGAACTTTTTGCACAAGGCGTACACGAAGCAAGCTTACGTAAAGATCAACCTTTTATCCCCATAAATTGTGGTGCAATTCCCGAAGCTCTTTTTGAAAGCGAGTTCTTTGGGTATGAAAAAGGATCTTTTACAGGCGCTCACAAGGACGGAAAAGCTGGAAAAGTGGAGATGGCTGACGGCGGTACATTATTTCTAGACGAAATTGGGATGTTACCTCTTGATATGCAAGTAAAGTTACTTCGTGTCTTACAAGAAAGAGAAGTTTCTCGAATAGGTGGCAACGTATCAATAAAAGTAAATAGCCGAATCGTCGCTGCAACTAATAGTAATTTAGAAGACATGATTAAAAAAGGGCTATTCCGCGAAGATTTATATTACCGCTTAAATGTTGTTACTTTGAAAATCTCCCCACTCCGAGAGCGAATCGAGGATATCCCAATTTTAGTCACTAGTTTCGTTCAAGAGTATTGCGCAAAATATCAAAAAGAAATACCCACACTTCTGAACAGCGCCATGGAGATGTTCACAAACTACCAGTGGCCAGGTAATATTCGAGAACTACGAAATGTTGTTGAACGAATGATTATCATTATTGATAATTCAACGATTCATGCAGAAGACATTATGGCTATATTCCCCGTCACAACTGACAACCTTGTAAACAAAAAAGGATTAGCCCAAGAGAAAGCTCAATTGGAACATGAGCGTATCAAAGAAGTACTTATTGAAACATACGGAAACAAAAGTGCCGCAGCAAAAAAATTAGGTATTTCGAGAGTCAGTCTTTATAATAAAATTAAACAGTATAATATTGATGTTTAAATTAAGGCGAACAGTTTCTACCTATAGTTCTTCGCAAAAAACAGAGTGAACTACCAAAATTGGTAGCCCACTCTGTTTTTCATCTTAATTAACAATATCCCATAGCTTTGCTTGAGCAAGATATGACTTCCGTACCTGCAAAGTGACTGTAATCACACCCGGATGACGACCGATTTCTATGGAGCCTAGACCGTAACACCGAATAGTTTCGCTGCACGCGCAAGGCCATTGTCGGTCGCCACGTTTAAAGTTGGACCTGTTCCGAAGATTCACTGAGCAAATGATTCCTTAAGCACTTTCATCCCCATATAGAATCGTCGAACTAATGATACAGCTTCATTTAATATTTCTTTTGTTTTAACCGGTTGGAACTTCACTAAATAATCGCTCCCTACACGCAATGACCGACTGATCATTGCGTTTTCACACTTTATTTAGGTTAGAATCCGCAAAAGGATACTCTTTTTGAAAAGAAATTGATTATATATGTTGATTTAAAGGTTACCATTGAATTTACTGTGGGGCTCAATAAGGAGAGAGTTGTATTTCGGGGTGTGGATTGTAGAACACTTAGCGCTTTGGAGATGCCTTTTCCATACCTTCGATAGGGTGTTCATTATCGAGAGAAATGTGATTTTGAGATGAATATGCCGAGATTACAAGGCGATTACTACTTGATACTAATTGTATTCAAGAAAGACGCACTCTAGGTTGCAGATTCCATCACAGATAATGAAATGCGCTTTCTCAAATAGACCATCCAGCGCAGGCGCGTCTTCGTGCTAGCCGGAGCGATAAGACTGAAAGTGGTTTCCTTTCTGGCTTATCGCGGGAGGCATCCACAAAGCGTCGAAGCGGTATTAGGGGGAATCCTAATTCATTCCAATTACAAGGACTTTTTCCGAGATTCAAACTCCTATATACAGAAATGAAAATAACCCTAAGCACTCCATAAAAGGAGCCCTTAGGGTTATTAGTTGAATTAGTTGAAGAAATTGATTATATATCCTATTAGAATACCTATAACACCGAAATCAGAATCACCAAAAGTTGTACCTTCAAATCCAAGTGAACCTAGAACAGGCATCAACATTGCGGGAAGGAAACTGATTAACAATCCTTGTACAAAAGCACCAATTATAGCACCTCTACGCCCACCCACTGCGTTGCCGAATACTCCGGAAGCAGCTCCACAGAAGAAGTGTGGAACGAGTCCGGGGACGATAACAGCTAACCCTGCAAGCGGTAGTAAAAACATACTTAACAGTCCTGCTGCAAAGCTTGATAAGAATCCAATGATAACTGCGTTTGGTGCAAATGGGAATACGATAGGAACGTCTAATGCAGGTTTCGCATTTGGAACAATTTTATCTGCGATTCCCTTAAATGCAGGAACGATTTCCGCTATTAACATACGAACACCCGCCAAGATAATGAATACACCCGCGGCGAACGTAATTGCCTGTAACAAAGAGAACACTAAGAAGTTTGCACCATCGCTCAGGTTTTCTTCAATGTATGTAGGACCAACAACCAAAGCAACCACAAAGAACATAATTGCCATTGTTAATGCCAATGCTACAGAAGAATCACGTAAGAACCCAAGTGATTTTGGCACTTTTACATCTTCAGTCGATTTCGTTTTGTCTCCAGTCAATTTAGCAACTTTAGCTGCTACAAAATAACCGAATGAACCGAAGTGACCTACAGCAATATCATCCGAGCCCGTAATTTCTCTTACTGTAGGTTGTAGCATTGCAGGTAGTAGAACCATTAATGCACCTAAAATAAGTGAGCCTACGATTACTATCATTACACTACCCATGCCCGAAGTTGACAGAACAGCAGCAAGTAAACAAGCCATGAACATTGTGTGATGCCCAGTTAAGAAGATGTATTTAAATTTCGTGTATCTTGCTATGACTATGTTAACCAGCATACCAATTAACATAATCATAGCTGTTTCAGCACCGAAAGCAGTTTGTGCCATAGCTACAATTGCTTCATTGTTCGGGATAACACCTTGAATATTGAATGCTTTTTCAAACATATTTCCGAAGATGTCAAGTGAACCTACTAATACAGCCGCACCTGCTCCAAGAATAATGAAGCCCATTATGGTTTTTAATGTTCCAGAAACAACATCAGTAATTGCTTTCTTCTGCAATAGTAAACCAAATAAAGCGAACAAACCAACCAAAATGGCAGGTGTTCCTAAAATATCCTTCATTATCAGATCAAACATATTATTGCTCCCCTAAGATATGAGAAGTCAACGCTTTCTGGATTTCAACTGCACTGACCATATTAATGATACCAATTGTTTTTCTATTACCGTCTTGCAATTGTTCCATAATTTCAGGGGTACCAATGTAGTAATCAGCTGCCTCTGATTTTGCACTCGCTAAGTCCATATTTTTGCATTCGGCATCAATATTCAATTCTTTTAGTGCTTTATTTACGTTCATTGACAGAATAAAACTCGTTCCTAGTCCGTTCCCACACACTGCTAAAATTTTCATCTTATATTCCTCCTATGATTGCTTGTTTTAATCGTACTTTTCAATTTCTTATATAGAACGTTACAAACCTACTGAACTGAGAACTCTGAAACTAAGTCAAGAATATCCTGTTTTGTCTCCGCCTCCTTTAAATATTGCAATTTAATAGGATCACTTAACAACTTTGTCAATTGAGCCAACGCCTTTAGGTGTGTTTGATTATCAATCGCAGCTAAACAAATAAATATTTCAACTTGATTGGCTTCACTGTTTAATAAGTGCGCAGATTTTTTTAGTTTCAACAAGCTCATTCCTAATTTTTTAACACCGAATTCTGGGCGTGCATGAGGGATTGCAATTTGCTCACCAATGATAATGTACGGTCCCATTGTCTCAACGTTCTCAATCATTACGTCAATATATTGATTTGTAATTGAATCGTTTACCAGTAGCGGTTCTGCTGCTTTCTTGATTGCATCTTTCCAATTTTCGATTTCATCCATAAATTGAATATTTTCTTCGATTAATAAATCTTTTAGCACCGGTTGTTTCCTCCTCGTATTCAAGCTATCCTTTTGAAATAACGCGTGCTGCAATGCACTTTTTAACAACTCTGGCTGTTTGATGTCTGCATATTGGCGAATGATTTTCATTAATTCATCCGAAGTTGGATAATGGTAAGGCTGTTGAAGCGTCATCCCTTTTACCGTTTGGACGAGTTCATTCTTTTCCATTTCGCTCATGATCGGTCTAATCATATACAACGGTTTTTTTGTTTTAAGTAAAACAGTGGAAAATACTAAATCATACTTCGCTTCATCGAGATGCTGAAAGTCATAGGATGAAAGCGATGAAGTCCAATGAAATTGCGGAAAAAGCGATTTTAATTGGTTTTCTAGCATTATGCTGGAACTAATCCCATTTGGACAAACAATTAGAGCCCTGAATACTTTACTTTGACTCTCACTATCCAGCTTAAGTAACCCACCAAAATGAAGGGTGAGGAAGCCAACCTCATCTTCAGGTATTTTAATATTCAGCATTTCTTCAATAGGTTTTAGTACTTCCTTTACAACTGTAAACAAATCATGATGCTCTTCCTTAATTTCAGCAAGCAACGCATTTGTAATTGGTATTTTAAAGAGCATTCGGTAATAAGCCGGTTTAAAATGCAAATATAACGTTTCAATTGCTTTGTTTCTATCTAGCAATTGGATACATGCATAACGTTCAAAACTAACAACAATTTGTTCCGTGATTTCAAGCAGAGTATCAGTCCTAGTAGGGCTAACTTCTCCTTGGCATATACCGAGCAGCTGGATTGTTAGAAAGGATACTTCTTCCGGGTGAGTCGTATATCCTAAACGTTGCTGAATCAATCCCGAAACTATGAAAGCTTTTTTCTTTTCTAGAAAACTCACCGTATCCGGATAAATCAACACCCTTTTTTGTTGCCGTTGGCGAATATGGATCATTTGAAGTAAGTAAATAAATTCATCCAATCTTTCTTCAATGAATGTAAATGAATATTGCTGTTCAAAATCCTTCAAAATTTGCTGATAAAGATCATATTGATTCTCAAACTGTTGCTGCTGAAATATAAAAGTGAATTTCTCATGTGCATGTGGCTTAACTTTCAATATTGAAATCGCCTTGAGCATCAAATTCCGCTTATCTTCTTCTGATCCTTTTAAATGATATCCTTGCTCACGTGTATAGCGCATCTCAACTCGGAAATCGATACAAAACCGATTGACCCGTTTTACATCTGCACTGACAGTATTTTTACTAATTCCAAAAGTATTTTGAAAGTGAAAATTAGAAAGGGGTTCGCGCCTGATAAAGGTATATAACAAGATAATGATCACGCGTTCTTCCTGGTCAAAAGAAAATTGATTTGTTGTAAAATCTGTGTTGTTATCTTTCCAAAAATTAATAACCTCAGTTGGTATGAGAATTCGGTCATTTGAAATGCGAATCGGTGACATTCCCTCGCCAATTAAGTAGTTATTTATTTTTTCTACATCATATTGAAACTGACGTCCGGATAAGTTCAGCATGTCAATAAACCAGGATAGCTGTACTGGCTTCAATTTCATTAATTGGAAATATGTATTCAAGCTTCTGCTCTCCAACATAACTAGCTCCCCCTTACAAAAACTATACTCGAAAACGCTTTCACTTAATATTACATTTGGTCACAAAAGTTGTCTGAGTGTTCGTGTTCTATTGGTATTCACTTTTCTATCGTATTTAACTTTGGGCATTTCCACTTAATTTTAGGGATCTATATATGTTGAACAAATGAATACGGCGTATGCGCTTTACAAGGGCTTTTGGGAGGCCGCTAAAAAAAGTCCCAATACTTAGAACTAATTAGAATTCCCGCCAATACCGCTTCGACGCTTTGTGGATGGTCTATGTGAGAAAGAGCATTTCATAATTTGTGATGAGATCTGCAACCTGGAGTGCATCTTTCTTGAATAGAATTAGTAGCAACTAGTAATCACATTATAGTCTCGGCATATACATCTCAAAATCACATTTCTCTCGATAATGAATACCCTAGCACAGGCGCGGAAAAGGCATCTCCAAAGCGCCGAGTGTTCTACAATCCACACCCCGAAATACAACTCTCTCCTTATTGAGCGCCACAGTAAATTCAATGGGATTCTTTAATTCAACATATATAGTACTAATACGTTAGTCCCAGGCACCCTTCACAGCGAGCCATTTGATAACAATAATTTGTCCATATAAACTTTCAAGTACTCTTAAAATACTTCAGTCAGAACTCCTTTATTGTAAAACATAAATACATGAATTGAGACCGAAGTAAGTAGACTTTCTTCCTCCATCCCCAGAAAATAGTATGCCCTTTTCAATGGACGATACGAAATCCTCTGGTCAATCAGACAGCGTATTCCATGCTCGTCCTATAATTTCCAAATCCTCTCCAAGCATATACAGGCTCTAGCTCTTCATCCGCTAAAGAGACTGTAAATATCATATATTCATCAATGTATTCGATCGATATACAGCGCTCTTGAAACTGATTGAAGTTTCCAGCTAGCTGCTTGTGGCATTTAGCATACACTTGCAATTCAACCTGACCCAATTTTCACCGCCAAAACACAGTACTGCTGCCCCAATTATACCTCGATTTCACTTTAATTCACCAAGGAAGCTTTAACTCCACTGACACATCAAACTTCATAAAAACATCGAAAAATATGGCTTTGTCGATTAATCCATGTGACACATCGTCATAATAATCGAATAGATTGAGCGGGGATCATTGGTTTAAAGAACTTGAAACTAACTTTCAAAGGAAGCAATTGAGCAATTGAGAAATTCAGAAAGATGAATTGATTTTATTGCTTAATATAGAGTGCCCCATGTGAAAGTGATTTTGTTTGGTATCCGTAGGTAGCATCCACTAACAAAAACGACCTCATCTATAAATAGATGAGGTCGTTTTTGTTAGTTAGATCAATTAATCTTCTTCTATTTCTTTACGGTTTTTCTTGAAAAGCTTGGATAATAGTTCGTAAGCGATCGGAACAACAATCAGTGTCAATAACGTTGAACTGATTAAACCACCGATTACTGTAATACCAAGACCTTTGGAGATCAAACCGCCACCGCCGCCTGATCCAATTGCTAATGGAATTAGTGCACCGATCGTAGCAATCGCAGTCATAAGAATTGGACGTAAACGCGTCACACCCGCTTCAAGAACTGCTTCACGCATTTTCAAACCGCTACGTTCCATACGGATAATACGGTCTACTAGTACAATCGCGTTCGTAACAACGATACCGATTAACATTAATAGCCCCATCATGACCGATACAGAGATTGTTTCACCCGCGATTAATAAACCAACAAATGAACCAATGACTGCAAATGGTAACGAGACGAGAATCGCGAATGGTGCGACGCCCTCACGGAATGTTACAACCAGGATGAAGAAGACAATTGCTACTGCCGCAAGCATTGCCACAATAAGTTGTGTAAATGTCTCCGTCATATCCGCTGCCACACCAGCAACACCGACCGTAACACCTTTAGGTAAATCAAGTTTATCAATTGCTTTATCTACTTCAGATGTCGCTTTTGAAATATCAGCATCAATGATTGTTCCTGAAACTGTTGCGTAATATTCACCTTGGCTTCGAGCAAGTGCATTTAACGTAGTCCCTTCCTCAACTGTTACCAGCTCAGAAAGTTTCATTGTCGTACCGAGTGCTGTCGGTATCTCTGTCGCCAAAAGATCATCGATTGATTTTGGTTGTACAGCTTCTTCTTGCTGCACGATTACTTCTAATGTATTTTTATCTTTTTCAACCGTTGTTAATACATCGTTTGTACGCATCGGGTTTAGCATCATCACGATTTGCCCCGTTGTTAAGCCATACTGCAGTAATTCATCTTGCTCTACTTTGAATTTGTATTCAACGTAAGCATCTTTTGCACTTGAAGAAACATCTTCTAAGCGATCGTTTTCATTTATAACACCTTCTACCATTTTTACAGCTTCATTTAGTTTATCTAAATTTTCACTGTAGAATGTGTAGCTAACCCCACCCGTAGGCATTGACATTGAAGTGAAGTCTTGGCTCTTCCATTCGCCTGATTGACCAATGTCGAACACATAGTCTTCAATTTCCGTACGAGCTTCCGCAAAGTTCTTCATATCCGGGTCGAAAATGAGGTACATTAAAGCGCCACCAGATCCTCCGCCCATCATCGCGGACATTGCATCGCCGGAATCAGTAACAGATAGTTGAACAATGTCAATATCTTTATTTTTTAATAACTTTTGTTCTACAATTTCAATATTTGCTAACGTATCTTCCATTAGCTCGCCTGTTTCCGGCGTGTACGTTAAGTACATCACTTTTTCTTCTTCACTACCCATAAAGCTAAAACCAATTAATGGCGTTAATGCCACACTGCCTGCCAACATAACGACAGCAATTAGTGAAGTAATGACTTTATGGTTTAATGTCCAGCCCAGAACACCTTTGTACCATGTAGCTAATTTACCGACCTCTTTATGGCGGCTTTCTGTCTTCTCACTATATAACTTTTTCTTAAATAAGAAGTGAGATAATGCAGGTACAATTGTAATGGCAACAATTAACGAAGCAACAAGCGCAAACGTCATTGTTAATGCAAATGGTAAGAATAGCTCACCGACCATACCACCAACGAAAATAAGTGGCGCAAATACCGCAACTGTCACTAATGTTGAAGACATGATTGGTTTGAACATTTCAATCGTCGCTTCACGCACAAGTGCCCGGCCTGATAATTTTTCTGTTTTTAAATGCAAACGACGATAAATATTTTCAACGACGACAATCGAGTCATCGATTACACGTCCGATGGCAACCGTAATCGCACCAAGCGTCATAATATTTAACGTAATACCCAACCAGTTTAGTAACAGTAAAGCCATGAAAATCGAAACTGGAATGGATATGATCGAAATAATTGTTGATTTGAAATCACGAAGGAACAGAAGAATGATTAAAATGGCGATCAAACCACCAAATAACGCTTTTTCAATCATCGTTGATACTGAAGCTTCAATTGGCGCACCTTGGTCAAGTGATACATCGATGACAAGACCGTCTATTGTTTTCTGTTCTTCTTTAATTAAGTCCTTCACAGCGTTTACAACATCAACTGTGTTTGCTTGTTGCCCTTTAATAATTTGAATGGCAATGGCATTTTCACCGTTTGTACGTGAAACCGACTCTTCTCTACCTACGACATCAATTGTAGCAATATCGCTAAGCTTCACAAATGGTGCTGTGTTTGTTGCGGATGGTGTTACAGGAATAAGCATTTCCTTTAATTCATCAGCAGTCATGAACTTGCCGTCTACTGAAACAGCTTGCTCACCTTCTTCAAACTCGTAAAGACCCAGTGACACAGCTAAATCACTTGCTTCGATCATTTGCTTGACTGTATCTGGCGTTATGCCCAGTGCAGCCATCTCTTCATCTTTATACGTAAGTTGCACTTCTTCAATATGCTGACCTGCAATCGTTGCAGATGCAATTCCATCGATTTTCTCGATTTTCGGAAGTAGTATTTCCTCTACTGTTGACGTTAATTCAACAATATCTTCTGTTTGACTACTTACACTTAGTGCGACAACCGGCATCATATTCATGCTAATTGCTGTAATCGTTGGCGCTTGTGCTCCTTCTGGTAAAGACACTGCATCTAGTGCGGAAGTTAATGCACGTTTCGCCTCTTCCATATCTATGCCATATTCGTATTCCACTTGAATACTTGACATATTAGAATAAGAATTTGAAAAAACGGCTTTCACATGTTCAAGATTGTCTACCGCTTTCTCTAATGGAATGGAGACATCTTTCATCACTTGCTCTGGAGTAGCTCCAGGATAGACACCCATTACCATTAAGTAAGGAATTGATATATCTGGCAACGTCTCCGTTTTCATTTGTGTACTTGAATATATACCGGATACAACAATGATAATTGTAAGTAGCCATACTGCTAATTTATTCTTTAGGACAAAATTGACTAACCCTTTCATTCTTACACCTTCCCCAAATTGACTTTACGAACTCAAATATTTATACTAATGACTAATGAGTCAGTTGTCAATGATAAACCCTAGGAGCGATATAATCATAATGATAAAAAAACAACTAATTATGGATAAGGCTTTAGAACTTTTTGCAGAACAAGGTTTTGAAGCTACCTCTGTACAACAGATAACAGCACATTGCGGGATTTCTAAAGGCGCCTTCTACCTATCTTTCAAGTCAAAGGACGAATTGATTTTAGCATTGATTGATCATTTTATGATCCAATTTATAACCAGTATTGACTATGAAGTCAATACCACGAAAAATGATGAAGATTTGTTATTCAATTTTTATTACACGACTTTCGATTCTTTTCATAAGCACTCTGACTTTGGCAAAATTCTTATTAAAGAACAAATGCAATCATTTAACGAAGAGTTCATCTTAAAAATTCGTGCATACGATCAATTGATGGAGAAAGTAATTTTATCGATGGTTGAACGATTATACGGCGAAGAAATTGAACAGATAAAGCACGATTTAATTTACTGCATTAAAGGCTTTATGAAAAACTATTCAGAGTTATTTTTATTCTATAACTTGCCATTAGATTCGAAATTACTTGCTCAATCGCTGGTTGAGAAAACGAATATACTAGCCAAGCATATTACCCTTCCATTTATTTCAAACGAGCTAGTTCAACTGTTTAAACAACCAATGCAGGAAGAAACAACAAAGGAGCAAATCCTTGAAATCATTGAACAAAATATAAAAGAAATTGAGGATTCTATTGAAAAAGAATCGTTAATTCTGCTTAAGCAACAGCTACTTAAACCTACTTTAAGTCCTGCTCTTGTGAAAGGGTTACTCGAAAACATTCGAAATCATCCTCATTGTAAATGGGTGGCTTATTTACTTCGGAATTATTTTGGGTTTTAAATGACACAGGATTAGACTTTTGTGCAGGTCAAATGTACTCGCCATTAATTACGGAAATACGAAACAAATCCTTGAATCTGCTCGGAATTTTTCACAAAGATAACACTGACTTTAATGATAAAATCACCACTATTGATAGGAACGATGAAATAATTGCCCCAAAATCAACAAGACATAGTTGAGGACGCAACAAAATCGTTAATGCAAGCAGATAAAAATACGATAGTCTATCAGACAAATAATGAACGCATTGTTATCGAAGTCCAAAAATCTACTGAGCTAAGAGGATTGGTCAGTTGAAAATTTGTATGAAGGTGTGCTACTTCTCACTTCATTTGAAATCTCCTTTAAGGGAAAACAACAACACTAGTGAATATCCCATAACACAATACTACAAAGAGCCCTTGGAAACTCTTACTGGAGTTCCCAAGGGCTCAAAATCTATTAAACATACTATTCAAATATAGGGCATTGTTTTGCTAAGATCTACACTAAGAAAAGGACAACGGGAGCGTGAAAAATCAGTTGCAAAATGGAATATCCAGCGCGATCTTTTGCTTTGACATCAAGGACACCCAATAAAGGTAACATAAAGAATGGATTTATCATGTTGGGAAGTGCTTCTGAAGCATTGTATACTTGCACAATCCACTTTCCACCGCCTGAAGGGAGAAACAACCCTAAAATGGCTGAGTATATTCCGGCAATAAATGGAGATTAGGTATTAAAACGAAAAAAGATACGTATAATTCTTTTACGCTAAGAAATTTTCTGCAACTATTTACAGAAGATAGCTCTTTCTCTAAGTGAAAGTATTTATATACTAAATTAGGCATATAATTACGACACAATTCAGTATTAAGTGAGTAGGATATAAAGAAATTCCGAAATCAACGCGAACCCAGCCTTCTTAACTAACGCAATGCTAATACGGACCTAATACATCTGTTACAACACCTAAAAAAACGCTTGGATATTTAATATCTAAGCGTTTTTGAATAGATTGGCTACAAAATCCTATACTTAAAATCTTACTTGCTACTATGCCAAATACGCTTCGCGGACTTCTTCATTAGTAATCAAATCATAGCCGTTTCCTTGAAGTTTTATTTCTCCTGTTTGAATAACATAACCTCTATGCGCAATTTGCAGCGCTTGATAAGCATTTTGTTCCACAAGTAAAATGGTTATGCCTTCTCGATTTAATTCTTTTATGATTTCAAAAATTTGTTCCACAATTATTGGGGCAAGCCCCATTGAAGGTTCGTCTAGCATTAATAAATCCGGTTCCATCATGAGTGCTCTCCCGATGGCAAGCATTTGCTGTTCCCCTCCGCTCATCGTACCGCCCTTTTGCTCGATACGATCTTTTAATTTCGGGAAATAGTGAAATACTCTTTCCATTCTTTCATTAATCACATATTTATTTTTCACAGAGAATGCTCCCATTAGCAAATTCTCCTTAACCGACAGTTTCGAAAAAATCCTTCTACCTTCGGGAACATGAGCAATTCCTAATAAAGTCGTTTCATGGGCAGGCTTGTTTGAGATTTCCTGTCCATTATATATAATGTTGCCAGTCTTTACTTTCACCAATCCGCTTATGGTTTTTAGTGTGGTTGATTTTCCAGCTCCATTACTACCTATAAGTGTTACAATTTCTCCCTTTTTCACTAACACGTCTATACCCTTTAAGGCATGTATACCACCATAATAGGATTCAACATTTACTAATTGAAGCATATAGTGTCCCCCTATCCCGTTTGAATAGCTCCCGATCCTAGGTATGCTTCTATAACCTTTGGATTATTTCTGATGTTCTCAGGCTTACCTTCCGCAATTTTTTCGCCATGATCCAATACAACAATATGTTCAGAGATTTCCATGACGAGCTTCATATCGTGCTCAATCAAGATAACGGTTAGATTGAATTCATGTTTCATGCTCTGTATAAGCTGAGTTAGATTTTTTGTTTCTTTTGGATTCATGCCTGCCGCAGGTTCATCTAATAATAAAACCTTTGGATTAGCAGCAAGGGCTCTTGCAATTTCCAGTCTTCTTTGTGCGCCATAACTTAGATTACATGCTTTTTCATTTAAAAGATGAGCTAGTCCTACATATTCCAATAAGTTATATGCATTCATTTCTGAAGCCTTCTCTTCCTTCCGAATGGCAGGAAGATTTAATAAAATACCCATTAGACCTGCTTTTAAATGGGTATGCATACCCACAAGGACATTTTCAAGTACTGACATTTCATTAAACAAGCGGATATTTTGAAATGTCCTCGAAATCCCTTTTTTTGAAACGTCATGCGGTTTTAATCCGTTTATTTTTTCATTTTCAAGGAGGATTATGCCCGACGTTGGCTGATAAATACCGGTTATCATATTAAAAAATGTTGTTTTTCCAGCACCATTCGGTCCAATAACTGCTGTAATTGAGTTTTTCTCTACTGTCATTGATACATCTTGATTTGCTGTTAGACCGCCAAATTTTTTTGTTATATTTCGAACTTCTAAAATAGACAATT
This sequence comes from Sporosarcina psychrophila, assembly GCF_001590685.1. GTDB lineage: Bacteria > Bacillota > Bacilli > Bacillales_A > Planococcaceae > Sporosarcina > Sporosarcina psychrophila. The sequence continues at coordinate 2,014,149 of NZ_CP014616.1, read as the reverse complement.
ACTGCACCCCCTTCTGCTACAGCTTCTCATTTTCCGATTGTTCCTGCGTTGTTACTAACTTAGCTTTCCTATTTACTCCTTGTAAATCCTTTTCGATAAATATACGGTTTTTTGCTGGCAAGAGTCCCTTTGGTCTATATAAAGCAAAGAGGATTAATAGGGCTCCAAATATGAAACGTTGCATTTTAGCTGGTGATAATGCATATGGAATCGAAATTATCCCCGACAAGCTTAGTTGATTTAACCAATTTGTCATTTCCGTCAATACTTGGAGATTCAGAATCGTCATAACGGCCGCCCCAAGAATAACGCCCGGGACACTTCCCATACCACCCAAAACCACCATTACTAATATCGTAATTGACTCAAGTAGTGTAAAGCTTGTAGGGTCTACAAATGCTTGTTTAGCAGCAAAGACGACACCCATCATCCCTGAGAAGGTAGCACCAATCGCAAACGCCATTAGTTTTGTCCGAACTAAAGGTACACCCATAGCTTGAGCAGCTATTTCATTTTCCCTAACAGCCTTCCACGAACGCCCTATTTTGGAGTGTTCAAAACGACGAACTGTAAAGATCGTGAAAAATAGGAGAACAAGTACAATGTAATAAAATTGGCTAGGATATAGGAAATCGATCCCAAATAATCTAGGTGGAGTTACGGAAGAAATTCCCATTGCACCGTTTGTTATATTAATGGGGCGATCTAGATTATTAAATATAATTCTAATGATCTCTCCAAAACCTAACGTAACAATAGCTAGATAATCTCCCTTAACCCGGAGAACTGGAATTCCAAGTAGAATTCCAAACAACGCAGCTACCAATCCACCTATGATAATAAATAGCCAAAAGCTTTCTCCCGATAAAGGGAAAGTTCCAAATGGCATAAAATTAGATGCTTGCGCTGTAGCAAAAATACCATATGTGTATGCCCCAACTGCGAAAAATGCTACAAAACCCAAATCAAGAAGCCCAGCCATACCAACTACAATATTTAATCCTAAAGCCATAGCAATATAGATACCAACAAGTGTCGAAACTTCCATGTAAGATTGATAAGCATCACCATTACTAGCTGTGAACGGCAGTAAAAACACTAGTACAAAACCCGCTATCAACCATTTTGTGAGATTAGTAAACTTTGTAAAATATAGCAGTAATAACGAAGTTAATAGAAGTAGAAAGGCGGCAACTGACTTCTGTGCCGTATATAAACTTAGTGATGTAACTCCGATGTAAATTAGAAGAAAGATTCCATGCGCAAGTTTGTTTTGTTCATATTTTTTCCATAGAGTTTTCAATCTTCTCACCTACACTTTCTCAGTGACCGGTTTGCCTAATAAGCCCTCCGGTTTAAAAAGTAACACGATGATCAATATCGCAAACGCAAACACATCTTTGTATTCGGCACCAAATATGCCACCAGTTAAAAGTGTTAAATTAGCAGATGCAAACATTTCTAATACCCCAAGTAGTAAACCGCCAATCATTGCGCCACGAATATTTCCTATGCCCCCTATTACTGCCGCGGTAAATGCCTTCAACCCAAGAATAAATCCAATATAAGGATCTATGGTTCCGTATTGTACAGCAAATAATACCCCCGTTGCGCCCCCAAGAGCAGATCCTACAAAAAAGGTTATTGAAATAACTTTATTCACATTTACTGTCATCAAGGAAGCTGTTTCTCGATCTTGTGCAACAGCCCGCATCGCCATTCCCCATCTTGTCCTATTCACAAATATATCTAGAGCAATCATCATAATTACCGCTGTAACTAACACAATAATAAATGATGTTTTTATAGATGCATCATTAAAAATGGAACTTATGGAAGAAGTTTTAATCAAAACTTGTTCTGTAAAAAGACTAGGTCCCGTTACAATGTAGTTTCCTTTTGTTAATTCTGCTATGAGTCTTACAATATCTTGTAATAAAAATGAAATGCCAATCGCTGTAATAAGCGGGATTAATCTAGGTGCATTGCGTAATGGTCTATATGCCAATCTTTCAATACCCATCCCCAAAAAACCTGTTAGAAAAGCAGTTACAATGAGTACAATAATTAGCATAACAATGGCAGGTAGCGCCGCCCCCCATCCAGTGCCTGTCATAAAGATTAATAGGGCTGTCCCAATAAAAGCACCTGTCATAAAGATTTCCCCGTGTGCAAAGTTAATTAATTCTAATATCCCATAAACCATTGTGTACCCTAAAGCAATTACAGCATACACAGTTCCTAGGGCAAGGCCATCAATCAAGACTTGCGGGATCGTTTGTATTATTTCGTTCAGCATAAGCTACCTCCTTGTCCAAGGTGTATAAAAGAAAGCGCAAGGCGCCGCACAGCTCCGACAGACATAAGCCGGTCTGACTTATGACCGAGGAGCTGGCGCCTGGAGCTAGACAGTCAAAATGAATCGTACCCTTCCAAGCTACTTAATTTTCGACTTCACCTTCTAATTGCGGTGGATAACTAGCTTCTTTATAATTAAAAATAAATACTTTTGCATACTTATTGTCGCCAATGTCATCAAAGCTTACTGTTGTCAACACACCTTGATAATCTTTTATTCCACGAACAGCATCTCTAACTTGCTCGCGTGTCGGCAATTTATTATTATTTGCTGTAATTGCATTCTCGATACCTTTTAATACCACTCCCATAGTGTCATAGCCGTATACTGAGTATGCTTCTGCATCACGATTGTTAATTTCTTTGTACCTTTCCATAAACTCTTTTCCAGCTTCTGATTCAGCAGGATCTCCTGCTAGAGTAGTAATGTACGTATTTTTAATTGCATCTCCAGCAATTTCAACGAGTGTAGAAGAATCTAATCCGTCTCCACCCATAATCGGGATATTAATACCTTTTTCTCTCGCTTGTTTTATTAATAGCCCGCCTTCTGCGTAGATTCCCCCGAAGTATACTAGATCTGGTTTCTTAGAAAGGATTTGGTTTAGAACTCCATTAAAATCTTTCTCTCCAAGCGTAATCCCTTCAAACCCAAGAATTTCAGCTCCTGCATCTTCAGCACCTTTTTCGAAGGCTTTCGCAAGCCCCGTACCGTATGCTGTTTTATCTTGAACGATAAAGATTTTCTTTGCTTTTAAAGTGTTAACTGCATAATCAGCCCCTGCTGGACCTTGAGAATCATCTCGAGCAACGATACGATTCACTGTTTTTAATCCTCTATCTGTAACTTCAGTTGCTGAGTTGGCTGGTGAAACCATTGGAATACTGTATTTTTCATATACTTCTGAAGATGGGATAGCAACACCTGAGTTGAAGTGACCGACAACTGCGAATATAGATTTATCTGCACCTATTAATTGAGCATTGGCCACCCCTTTTTTGGGATCGGCTTGGTCATCGAAAGGGACGAGTTGCAACTCAAATCCTAATTCTTTAAACTTTTCCTTTTGGTCGTCTAATGCAAGCTGTGCACCTAGCTTAATTACTTCTCCAATTGCGGCACTACCTCCTGATAGTGGTGTCTGAGTAGCGATTTTAATAATCGGTAAATCTTTTCCCCCAGTCGTTTTGGGCTTTGAACCACAGCCCACTAACATACCTACCACCAAAACTCCCGCTAACAATAAAGCTAAAGATTTTTTGACCTTCATGTTGACCCCCCATTCTTCTTAATTGAAGTACAAGCCTTTGTATATGTATATTGATTAGAAACAAGAATTAGGACAGATTATTCATTTTTATTTTCAGGAATTTAGTTCCAGTTAAGCACAATAATGAGAAATCCACAAAAGAATGTTTGTTTTGTGCCATATTCAATAAAAAAACCTCTCCCCAGTTCAACCAGTGAACCGAGAGAAGTCTATGATTTAAGCTGCCTACGGCAAATGTTAACTAAAGTTGGATGCAAGTCCAAGATATCCCGTTATTTTTACGGACGCGTAATGAATCTGTAATCAAATTGCTGTTGTACTTGCATATTCAGTTCTCTACTATTAAACGTATAGGCATTGACCAGTCAATGATTAATAGAAAAGGTGGCTGAAATACATAATGAGAAAAATTGCATGTTCACTACTTTTAGCAGGCACTTTAGTATTCGGAATGGCAAATAGCGATGTAGAAGCGAGCACGCATACAGTTAAAAATGGGGAGTCACTATGGAACATTTCAAAATCAAGCAAGGTATCCATAACCAATCTAAAAAAATGGAATAACTTAACGTCAGATTCACTCTATCCAAATCAAATCTTACAAACATCAGCTAAGAAAACCAATTCAGCGTCTAACGGCATTTCAGCAAAAAAGGGAACCTTTAAGACAAAATCCAATGTCAATGTGCGTTCCGCTGCTGGTACAACAAATAAGGTTGTTACTAATGTAAAAAAAGGGACGACGTTAACTGTTTCACAGCAAAAAAAGTTGGGGAACGATGTTTGGTTTCACGTAAAAGTCAACAAAACATCCGGATGGATACTTAGTTCTCTTTTAACAAGTGCAAACAAATCAACTTCCAAATCATCCACCGCTTCTCAAAACGTTGTTGATCAGGCAATGAAGCTAAGGTTTATACCCTACCTATTTGGCGGGACGACAAAAAACGGCTTTGACTGTAGTGGTTTCGTACAATATGCTTTCAAACAATCAGGGAAAAAAATCTCACGCACCACGCTTAGCCAATTTGCGCAATCGAAGAAAGTAACCTCGCCCAAACCAGGTGATTTGGTCTTTTTCAAAAATACATATCGCAAAGGCATTTCACACGTCGGCATTTACATTGGCAATAATAAGTTCGTGCATGCTGGGGGCAAGCAGTCGCAAGTAACAAGCTTAAGTAACAGCTACTGGAAATCAAAATTTGATAGTTTTAAACGGCTGTAAAAAGAAACCCTGACTCGTAAAACCAATGGAATCCGTTATGAATGCGATTATTCTAACAGCCGTATTATCTGCAGGTAACTCTGGCATGTATACGTCCACTCGCGTTCTTTGGGACTTGGCGCACGACATAAAAGAGCTTCCAAATCGTGCAAAATGGTTCCTGCTTGGTCCATTATTGGTGCTATTTCTATGTATTTTCATTATTTTAGATCAAAACTTTCAAGCTTTCATGGGTAGCGGAATTGATTGGAATAGCGTAGTCATTCCCTACGTCGGTTTACTACTGTTCTTAATCGTTTGGCTAGTCTATAAAGTAGAACACAAATCAAAATTGATTCCATTGAAAGACTGTGATTTTGAAAACAAATACCCATAAGTAAAACAGCTGAAAGAAAAGGAAATCCTTTTCTTTCAGCTGTTTTTTCCTTTTTGTAAAGAACCCCAACTTTCAGCTTGCCATTGTCTCAATGTCTCCTGTTATTTTGCGTTTCATTTCTGGAATTTGAGATTGATTTCTACGATTTCAGCACGGCTACCGATTCTAAGAGGGGGGCCCCATGTACCAAAACCAGAAGTTACGATTGAGTGAAGCTGACCTTTCATTATGTGGCCATAATGATTTTCAAAAATCCATCGAGTAATTAGATTAGCTGGAAATAGTTGACCTCTATGCGTATGTCCCGATAACAGTAAATCGATGCCACTGTCACTTGCCTCGTCAAATTCAACGGGCTGATGGTCCATCATAATCATTGGTTTGTTTTGGTCTAAGTCGGCAACTAATGCAGTTGTTGTAATCCTACTCTTTGCCGCCAGATCTTTTCGACCAATGATGTAAAAGTCATCGGAAACGAGTGCTGTTTCGTCTGCTAGTACATGGATGCCGATTTTATCCATTTCGATAACTAATTGATCAACATCATTGCCATAATAATCATGATTCCCAGGTACTGCGTAAACGCCAAGTGGTGCATGAAGTTTTCCTAATATTTTCCCCATCTCTTTATCCAGGTATGGAGCAATGTAGTCATCGATAATATCACCAGGAATTAAGATTAGATCGGGGCGTAATACCTCAATTTCGGCAACTAAACGTTCCAAATGCTTTTCACCGACAATGCTTCCGAGATGAAGATCGGATACAACGACAAGTTTTAACTCTTTTTCTGTAGCTGGTTTATCGATAGCTACCTCATACGTTGTGACAACGGGACTCCAAGCATTGTACGAACCGTAGATAAGCACAACAACAAAGAATAATATCGTCCCTAATCCGATTTGAAAAATCCATTTCTTTTTCAATAAGTAGACCGCGAGATTGATCAAAGGTAATAATAGTAAACTATAGCCAAAAATCACGAGCCAAAATCCGCCGATGAATTGGATAGGTACCCATGACCAAAACCGTCCGATGAAAAAGGACAAACTAAGTAAGATCATGAGCATTATATAGGTTTTCTTGAAGGCAGCAAATTGCGTTGTTTTCAGCCATACCCAGCCATTGTATCCGATATAAAAACATAACAGTAAATAGATCACTAAGACGAGCAAAATTAATAAAATAGTTGTAAATGACATCTGTTGTTTCCCTCACTTTATCACATCAATTACCGAACAAAGTTAGAGAGTAATGGTAACCGTAAAAATTGTTCCCTTCCCCTTCTCGCTTTGTATAGTTTTTTTAGCCATGAAGATCAATGATTATTTTTGCGATAGATAAACCTAGTCCGCCACGGTATTCACCTAAAAAAAGTACCTAAGTAACATCCAAAGATGCAACCAGGGTACTTTACTTTTAACTATTCTATCGTATTATTGTTCGCCGCTCAATTTAACAAGAATCTTCGCTTGCGTTTTGTCATTCGTTAACGCATCAAAACCTTTTTCAACAAGCTCTTCAAGCTCAATACGGCTCGTAATAATTTCTTTAGGGTTAATTTCGCCAGAATCCATCATATCAATTGTTTTCTGGAATACTGCAGGCTCATAAGCTAGTGTTGATGTAATTTTAATACCGGAAGCCGTTAAATCCATTGGTGAGAAGGAAACTGGTTTCGGGAATATAGATACAATAACAACCGTCCCCCTCGTTTTTGTGATTTTAATTGCCTGGTTCAACGTAATTTCTACGCCAGCTACCTCGAACGAGACATCAAAGCCTTCAGGTTCAATCTCTTTTCCAACTTCCAAAGGATTCACTTTACCTGAGTTGAACACATGTGTAGCTCCTACTGCCAACGCCTTTTCCAAGCGCTCTTCAGACAAGTCAAATACAACAATTTTGTTTGCACCCTGTGCTTTTGCAGCAATGATTGTCAATAATCCAATCGGGCCAGCACCAAATACAGCAACCGTTTGACCAGCTTGCAATCCGCCTTCTTTCACGGCCTGTACAGTAACTGCCATCGGTTCTACAAGTGCGCCTTCTTCAAGAGATAAACCTTTCGGAAGTGCATAAACGTTTTTCTCAGATACGACTGCAAAGTCTGCAAATCCACCGTCAGAACCTAGTCCAACAAACGTGAAGCCATCATATATATCATACTCAGACGATTTATTGCCATATGTAATCAACGGATTGATAACGACACGATCTCCTGCTTTAAAGCGTGTCACATCAGAACCAACTTCCTCAACAATACCTGAAAACTCATGCCCTAACGTTAGTGGCGCTTCCTGGTTTGTCAATGGATCCGGACCATTTCCTGGAATTAATACTGGGCCTTCATGGTATTCATGCAAGTCACTGCCGCAAATACCAGTCCATGCCACTCGTACTTTTACATCATTTGCAAGAACTTCTTTCACTTCACGCTCTTCAACACGAATATCATTGGCTTTATACCATACTGCTGCTCTCATTGATAATTCATCTCCTTAAGTTGTTTGCATAGTTATCATACACCTAATTAAACAATTCATTAAACGATAGACTTATAATACGCGGATTGTATTATAAGAATTGTGTGCGCAACTGTTTCCAAACCCCTCTTCTAATCCCTTCCATCACCTATTTATGTTATCATTAACGTTGTTCAAAAAAAGAGGTTCGAAAACTCCCTCTCTAAAAAACTAAGGAGATGTTTTATAGTGAAAAATGAAAAAGCGGTTGTCGTCTTTAGCGGCGGCCAAGATAGTACGACATGCCTGTTTTGGGCATTGAAAAATTTCCGTGAAGTTGCTACGGTGACGTTTGACTATGGTCAGCGCCATTCGGAGGAAATCGAGTGTGCTAGAAAAATTGCAGATGAGCTTGGAGTATCGTTTAAAGTACTGGATATGAATTTGATCAACCAACTGTCAGCAAATGCCTTGACGCGAGATGATATCGAAGTGAATGAAGTAGTAGGTGAATTGCCGTCGACTTTCGTTCCAGGCAGGAATCATTTATTCCTGTCATTTGCCGCGGTCTATGCAGATGCGATTGGTGCTCGGCACTTAATTACGGGTGTCAGTGAAACGGATTTTAGCGGTTATCCTGATTGCCGTGACAATTTTATAAAATCGTTGAATGTGACACTGAATTTAGCTATGGACGGGCGGTTTGTCATCCATACGCCTTTGATGTGGCTCGATAAGTCCGAAGTTTGGGCTTTGTCTGACGAACTTGGTGCGTTCGACTTTGTGCAGAACAAGACACTTACTTGCTACAACGGAGTTCCGAGTACAGGCTGCGGGAAATGTCCTGCCTGTGTGTTACGGAATGACGGTCTCGCTACCTATTTATCTAAAAAGTCTGTAGGTGTCTCTGAATGATGCAGCAATTTTATCCGCAAGTTCAGCATTCATATCGTTTTGAATTAAACAAAGACATGCATTTTTCTGCGGCACATTTCATTCCAAGCGAAGATGCTGGAAAATGCCAAGTAATGCACGGTCATACGTATTACTTAAACATAACAATTGGAGGAAATGAACTGGATTCAATCGGTTTCCTGATTGATTTCAAGGAACTCAAAAACCTCATTCATGATAAATACGATCATTCTGTGTTGAATGATCATCCTGAATTTAAGAACAATTTCCCGACGACCGAGAAATTGGCAGAACAGGTTTGCAAATCAATCCAGGAAGTTCTTCTAACTAGAAACAACAAGCCTGTCTGCCTTCAAGTCATAGTCCGAGAAACGCCGACTAGCTATGTCATCTATCGTCCTGAACAGGAGGTAGTCCTATGAAGATTCCTGTTATGGAAGTATTCGGTCCGACTATTCAAGGCGAAGGAATGGTCATGGGGTTAAAGACGATGTTTGTTCGAACAGCTGGATGTGATTATTCTTGTTCTTGGTGCGATTCCAGTTTTACTTGGGACGGTTCGGGAAAAAGCACTTCGAAACAGCCGGCAGAAATCATAGATGAACTTAAAGCAATAGGCGGACAGTCATTTTCACATGTCACAATTTCAGGTGGGAACCCTGCCCTTCATAAAGGAATTGGGGAACTTGTCGATTTGTGCCACGAACAAGGTTGGAAGGTCGCAGTTGAAACGCAAGCTTCTTTTTGGCAGGATTGGTTATTGAAAATTGATGACATCACGCTTTCCCCAAAACCACCAAGTTCAGGGATGGTGACGGATTTCAGTAAACTGGATACGTTCATGGAGAAACTGATTGAAACGACTGCTACTTTGAAAGTCGTCATTTTCGATGAAAAGGATTTCAAGTTTGCGGAAGAGGTCCATCTGCGATATCCGGCGTTTCCTTTCTTTCTACAGACAGGAAATGACGATACGACGACAACTGACGATGCACTTCTCGTTTCGACATTGTTACAACGATATGAGTGGTTAATTGATTTAACAGTCCACTCCCCTATAATGAATGATGCCAAAGTGTTGCCACAATTGCATACTCTGCTATGGGGGAATAAACGCGGCGTCTGATAAGACTTATTCATTTCTCTGTGATCAGTATTGCATCTCTATTTTTGACATATAAAGATGATTTAATAAAGAACCAAGCGTCGGAATTGTTCTAATCCGACACTTGGTTCTTTTACTTGTGAAATTCACTATAAATCGATGAAGGCAGTTTTCTAAATTGATCGGTTTGTAAAGGCAATAAACCTAATAAAAGGTCCTCTTTTGTTCCCTTCCAATCTTCCATTCTCCCCATTGAAATCACTTCAACTATTACTTTTACAACAGATTGAGCCGACACGGTGTCATTTTCCACATCTAAATTTCCTCACTATTAGCCACAATATTAACGAAAAGATCCCAACATTAAAATGGTTACCAAATTTGCGATATGTTAAAATTCTATGATAAAATAAAATCATTCAAAGAAGAAACTATAAGAGCATGCTCTTATAATCAAATATTTGAAGTGAAAGTAGACCGTTAACACGTATAATCATTACCAATAAAGTTAATCTTCAATCAGAGGGGGGTTCTTCATCCCCCACTGATTGTTTAAAGAACTTAGGCTTTGCCACGTCCTGTGGCAAAGCCTAAGTAACCAACAGGGAGGAATGAACTGCAATTCCTCCTCGTTGGCCCTAACCATTCGGGCTTTTACGGGCATTTGATCCCCCACTTATTCTTCTTGTGTCCTTGAAGACTTGAAGTGGAAGTCTTACTGCCCGTTAATGCGGGATAAACGTACTCGTTCTGAAAATTAGATAGTTTAAGGGGTCGTTTGAAGATGATAACGGAGAATAAAGAACAAACTATATTTGATCACGCTGGAAATAAAATAAAAACAGACAGAGAAATTGATATAATCACTAGATTCGAAGAGCCATTGATAGTAATTTTAGGTAATGTTTTAAGTAACGAAGAATGTGATGAACTAATCAAATTGTCAAAGGACAAAATGCAACGTTCAAAAATTGGGAAGACTCGTGAAATAGATGAACTGAGAACAAGTAGTAGTATGTTTTTTCAAGAAAGTGAAAGTGAAAACGAAACTGTTGCTAGAGTCGAAAAGAGAATTGCGACTATCATGAATATTCCTATTGAACACGGAGAGGGAATTCAAATCCTTAAGTATACTCCTGGTCAAGAGTATAAAGCTCATTATGATTTTTTTTCATCAACAAGTAAAGTAGCAAACAATAATAGAATTAGTACGCTCATTATGTACTTAAATGATGTAGAACAAGGCGGAGAAACTTTTTTCCCTAAACTGAATCTCTCAGTAACCCCACACAAGGGTATGGCAGTTTATTTCGAGTATTTCTATAGTGATGATGATTTAAACAAGTTAACTTTACATGGTGGAGCACCAGTTATAGCCGGAGAAAAGTGGGTCGCAACGCAATGGATGAGAAAACAAAAATTAAGATAAAAAGCGCTCAATATGAGTGCTTTTTTATTTTGTTAAATTCCATCAAAATTGTAAAAAAGCAGGAATGATAATAGAAAAAAGAAAGGAGTAGATAAGTGACATTGTACTTAATTTACGAAAAACGGAAACTGTTGCATCTCAATAATTGCGGGTATACTTAGCATAAGGGAGTCTAAAAGAAACGGAGGTCAATGAGATGAAGAGGAAAATTAGTAAATTAGAGTACCGTATCCTTGAGAAGGAATTCCTCTTTTTGGAACAAACAGGAAAATTGGAAACGAATCAGGCACGCAAACTTCTAGCAGAATATATGCCTACTGAGCGACTAAGTTTTGTACGGGTATTGCTAGTCATCGGAGCGATTTTAATCGGCGTTGGCATTCTTAGCTTCATCGCAGGTAATTGGCAAGAAATACCGAAACTTGCGAAGTTCTTACTATTATTCCTTGGGACAGCCGGCTTTTATGCAGGTGGTCATAAGATGGAAGATATTTACCCGAAAACTTCGCGAAGTCTCTATTATATTGGTGTATTTGTGTTTGGCGCCGGGATTTTTCTAATTGGTCAAATGTTTAATCTGGGTGAAGGTGTTTATACAGATTTCTTCATGTGGGGCCTCGGTATTTTACCACTCGCCTATCACTTGAAAGACAAACTCATTTTTGCGTCTGCTAGCTTATTCTTCATCATTTACGGTTTCAAAGTGTTGAATGGAACGGTTGAATTTCCTTATCTACTTCTACTAATTATTCCGCTACTGTTTTGGATGAATGAAAGACGGATGGGTCATTCCAAAGTTTTATTTATTTCCAATGTCATTTTGACTATACTATTTTCATTCAATTTATTCATTTATTTCGATCTACATGAAGTACTAATTTTATGTACATTCTTTGCACTTGGGTTGTTTCTTGCCTTCTATCCATTTGGCCGATACCAGTTGCCATCCGAATGGCTTGGTTCAGTAGTCTATGGAATGGCGGGGCTGTATCTGACTTTCCCAAGTACATGGGGGGATTTTATACCGTCAAACAATACAGGAATAGCAGCGATTATTTTCACAATCATTTTTTCAATAATACTGTTGTACTTCTTGAAGATTGGTAGTTTGCCAGCGGTTCTTATTGTGTGCACATTGATCTTCCGCTTCTACGCTGATTTGTCATATAATTTTATGCCAAAATCGTTATTCTTTATCGTTGGAGGCTTGATTTTAGTCGGTTTTGGTTTTTGGTTCGAGAAAACTCGGAGAGGAACGGTGATTGCACATGAACATGATGAAAAATAAGCGTATTGGTTTCATTGTTGCACTAACTGTCCCCCTTCTCCTATTAATCGGCCTGACAGTCAAACCATTATGGACATTGACATACGGAGATGATATAGCATTGCTGACAGTGCCAGTAGATCCAAGAGATTTACTGTACGGTGATTATGTCACACTCCGTTATGAAATTGAGGAAGTACCGAAAAATGAAATTTCGACTGTGATTTTGGACAAACTCAACAAGTCGGTGAATTCCAATGGGTTAACTGTTTACGGAAAACTTGTTAAGCAAGGCGATATCTATGTGTTGGATAGTTTATCTGATAAAAAGCCAAGAGGTAGCGTCTATTTAACTGGGAAACTGAGCAGTTATGATTACCAGAATGTTGATGGTGTTAACGTCCATTCCATCGATTTTGGCTTGGAACGCTACTTCGTACCGGAAAACACCGGCAAAGAACTTGAAGATTTATCAGCGAAAGGCCGATTGATGGCGCACTTGAAAGTGAAAAATGGCTATGGAATTTTGCAGGATATTTCTGCGGTTAAATAATGCATACGCGCCTTCTTTAAATTCACAATAAAAGCACTAAGCACGGAATCAATTCAGATTCCGTGCTTAGTGCTTTTTAGCTATTCATTCAAAACCATGTCCTCTTTACCCAATGCATCACTGTGTCTACACCGCTTGTTCGGTTAGCCCACAACGTAAATCGGTATTCCACTATATGTTACAAGTACTAGTGTCTCCATTTTCATTGATAATAGCAAATTCATGTTTTAGGTTTATGTACAAATGTTATTCAGTGAAAGGATGCTACTCATAAATGGAAAAGGATTCATCTGTTACCCAAGTTCGGATATTCCCCAAATTTAATACAGATCTACTTGGTAAATGCACAAGGTGAAAGTAGACGCGGAATGATCGCGTTACGAATGTACATACAGATTGAACCACATCTGTTGATTAACTACATTCTTACATAAAGCACTTGTAAGAAATGCATAAAAGTCTACATTTTCACTTGAACATTTCTTGCTCGCTTTGGACGAAACGATCACAACACCTTTACCGCGTGTCTATATTGTTCAAGTAAAAAATGCAACTATTTTTCAAGAAAGGTTGCAAGTGTAACTGCCTTACATTCGAAAAAGTAATGCTATAAAGAAGGAGTAAGCAGTCATTTACTGGTTAACTTTGGCCAATCTACACATGTAATATTGAACTGAGGGATTGCAATATTTACTGAGTGATGACGCCGCAGAAGCTGATCTAATTAGGCATAATGCATCCCCTAGTGCCATATCAATCCAATGGATTTCTTTATTTCAACATTACTATTTAGAATTTTTTGCGTTCAAATCTAACCAACTAAAAAAATTCACCTTATTGACACATAAGATAGTTTAATGTTAAATTAATATGGCTGTAAGTATTATCGTGGAAAAAGGTAATGAACATTTCGATATACGGAACGATCAAAGTACAAGAAAAAAGGATGGTTTAACTTAATGAATAACAAGAAAAAAATTCACTTTGGCTGGTGGTTACTCATCGGTGTGTCACTTATGGCGGCATTTACACGAGGTGGAATTAATAGCTCAGGTGCATTATTTTTAACACCCGTTTCTCAGGACTTAGGAATTGGTATGGGTAGTTTGACATTATACTTTAGTGTTTCTTCAATTGCTACAATGCTATTTTTACCGATTGCCGGTAAGATGATGGCGAAATATGACATCAGATTACTACTTATTGTCGGTGTAATTTTACAAGCTGGTTCTTTTGCTATGTTTGGCTTAATGGATTCAGTGTGGGGATGGTATTTATTCGCTATTCCAATGGCAATTGGTTCGGTTTTCGTTGCAACAATGGCTGGGCCAGTATTGATAAATAACTGGTTTAAAAAACATAATGGATTAGCAATGGGGGCCATGATGGCATTTGTTGGAATAGGTGGCGCTATCATCTCACCTATCGTTGGAAACCTTATTGCTAACAACGGTTGGAGATCCGCTTACATTACATTAGGACTTGTCGTAATGGCAATCGTTATTCCCATTATTATTTTAACAATCAGAATGGCACCTCAACAAAAAGGTCTGCTACCAATTGGCATGGACGAAATTAAAAAAGGTGCAAGTGAAACTATAGTTGAGCCTAATAAAGGTGTAATTGCTGCTGTAGCAAGAAAATCTACTGCATTTTATGCATTATTTATCTTTTTCTTCTTCATAACAGCAATTGCTAGCTTTGGTCAACATATTCCCACATTCGCAATGGGTCTTGGTTACTCCGTTCAATTCGCCGGTAATGCATTAGGTATTTGGATGATTGGTATGCTAGTTGGATCTATCGTTTTTGGTTTCTTAAGCGACAAGATTGGCGCACGAAATACAGCCATCTTCTCAATGATTACGGGATTGGTTTCAATCGGAATGTTGCTTACGATTGCAGATAACTCAACAATTTTTATGATTGCAATCGGGATTTTCGGTGTTGTATCTGCATCGGTTGGAACACTCGGACCTATTCTTACAACTTCCCTTTTCGGCAATAAAGAATTCAGTCAAATTTATTCTACTGCTGCATTAGGACTAGCTGTTGCGGGTATCGTAGCTTTACCTGGATATGGGTTTGTATTTGAATTAACTGGTACTTACACATTAGTACTTTATACAATCGTTGCAATGCTTGTTTTCAATATAGTCTTTATCATCTTAGCGTTTAGAGGTAAAAAGAAACTTGAAAAAGCAGGGTTATGGAATTAATCTCATCTTACCTACTTGAATGAAAAATGCGTTAGAGCCTTCCGGGATACTTTCCAGAAGGCTCTTGTTTTTATTCAAAATTAAAAGTATTTACCGTCACCAAGGGCGATACTACAGCTCGGCTTAGTAACTATTTCTTCGGATTACAAGCGAATGCCACCTGTAACGTTTGATTATCATAGACTGCAAGCGACTCTTCATTATCCATTACTGTCCAATTACTTTCATGAGTCATCATATCTTTTGTTAGATCATCTGACCATCGACATATGTTTGTGTTTCCATCATTCCTTTTTTATACTTGAGAGACTATGTATCGGAGGTTGTTATATTGAAGACTAACAGTAAGTCCATATTAATCAAAAAGATTTAGAAACAGTTTGGAATGCCATTGCCAATGATGAAGTTTTTTCAATTTGGTATGCTCCAGGTTCCAAGTGGAACATACCCATTTTTAAGGCTGGAGAGCAAGCCACTTTCACATTGATGCCAAGTTCATACAATGATCTTAAAAAAGAAGAGAGCATGACAATGAAATTTACGATTAAAGAAGTCGTGCAAAATCAAAAATTTTCGTATTACTGGGATTCAAATCAAATACTTTTTTCGATTGAATTAAGCTCTGAACCTGACGGAACAAGAGTAGAATTTAACCAAGAAGGATTCGCCTATTCATTGGCAAATCTAAACGCATATTTGGAAAATCAAGAACTTCCCTATTCTTAATTTAAATCACACCTGTTGATTAACCAAAAGTAACCAGTTAATAACATGATTGGCAGCTTATTTAATTACGATGTGGGCGTAGACAGCTCCAAAGTTCCAAAACGTATATATGATTAAAAAGAATTCTTTATTTCAACTCTATTGACGATTTTTCATGCTTAATCGGAAATGTTTGTACTTCATTATCAGGCTTGATTACTATTTTATTATTATCCGTTAATGTTATCTCAAGAGGATAGATGGCAGCTTTTTTATCAGAAAATAACCACTTCCTTCCTGGTTGAGTTAATAAAATGAATACCCCATTCTTTCTTTCACCCAAAAAATTAAGCATGTTTGTACTTATTGCATTATTGTCACGTTCAGTCACACCAATAACGGAAAGTTTTTCGCCCACACTTATAGCATCATCTACAGTCATACTGATTTCACTAATATTTAAAATACTTTTAATCGAAAATGCTTCCTTACTATCTTTGGATACTGACTGTCTCGAAATAAACTCTACTATATTACCGGCTGGGTCATAGAAGTACAACGCATGAGCTGGTAAATGAACAAATTCAACTTCATCTTTCCCCTCTTCAACTAATAGACTCACTCTTTCTTTCGTCCATAATTTTGCTTCAAAAAATTTGTTAGCTGGTATGTTAAATGCAAAGTGGTAATAGGGATTGCCTTCTACTACTTTTGAGGAAAACTCTAATTCGCTTGTACCAATAGTGATTCGGAAGCTATTCTTATCTTCATTCAGTAAAGAAAAACCTAGTATATTAATATAGAAATTTTTCATTTGTACTAAATCTTTTGTAAACAAAACAACCGTTTTGATTTCCATTGCTATACAATCCCTTTTTTTAGTTTTTTGTGTTCTCTATTCCGCAACCAACTTGTTGAATGAACTGCATAACCAGCATGGAATTGCGGATTACCTCAAATGGGTCTTGCATCCAACTGATACGCCCTCACTATTTTTGATAATCAAGCAAAATCCCTGCAAATGTCTTAGTAATCATTTCCAATGCCGGCTCATGAAAATCAAATTTTTCATGGTGATGTGGGAACACCTTTTTAGTATCCTCCATTTTTGCACCGACAAAAAAATAGGCACCTGGAACTTGTTGCAGGTAATAGGAAAAGTCCTCGACTGGCATAATCGGTTGTGTTTCAATTACAGCATCACTACCAAATGTATCCGAAGCTGCTTTTCGAACGATGTCCACCTGCTCGGCATGATTCCAAAGTGCATCGTACCCTCTTTCAATTTGCACTTCCACCTCACAACCAAGTCCGCGACCCACAGAACGTGCAAGATCCGTCAGACGTTCGCCGGCCAACGTACGCAACTCTTCATCAAAAACACGAATCGTCCCTTCCATCACTGCTTTTTCTGGAATGACATTATCTGCATCCCCAGCATGAAACTTCCCAATTGAAATAACAAGCTCTTTCATTGGATCTGTATTCCGGCTCACAATGGATTGAAGTGCAACCATGATGTGACTGGCTGCTAAAATTGGATCTGCTCCTTTTTGTGGTTCTGCCCCATGTGCTCCAGAACCATTTACAATAATCTTGACGGTATCTTCACCAGCTTGTAAATAACCGTCACGTACATAAACATGACCTGAATCCATAGTAGACTGAAGATGGGCACCGTAAATCGCATCCACTCCATCTAAACAACCATCCGCAATCATGGCTCTCGCCCCACCTGGCGGCAATTCCTCCCCGAACTGGTGAATGAGGATAATGGTTCCTTGCAATTGATCTTTCACTGCATTTACCGCTTTTGCAAAGCCTAATAATGCTGCAGTATGACCATCGTGTCCACAGGCATGCATAACGCCCGGTACGGTTGACTGGTACGGGATATCCTTTGCATCCTGGATTGGCAATGCATCGAAATCAGCTCGGAAAGCAATCGTTTTCCCCGACTTTCCTCCGCGTATTATTCCTACCACACCTCTCCCCCCAACTCCCCGGCGCACTTCGATTCCTAAGTCATCCAAGTAGTTGGCGATGAAGGCTGGTGTTTCAATTTCCTGATGTGATAATTCTGGGTGCATATGTAAATGACGACGCACCTGAATCATTTCTTCAATAGATTCCTCTATACTATTGATTAGTATTTCTTTTAACATCATCTAATCCCCTTTCCTTCAATTCATTTCTGAATAATAAACGAGTCACTTGACCTGTATCTAATCATAGATAAGCGAAAAAAGGAACTTCTCAGTACTTATATCTCCTATTTGTATAATTATACTTGTAAATGCATTTGAATGCATGTTATAATTTTCGACATCGCCAATACAAGTATCTAGTACATTCACCAATGAGTTAAAAATATATTGCTAATCTTCCAATAATAACGTATATTTTATTTACAAACAAATAATTATTCATTATTGAATACTGTTACCTCTAGGAAAGGTGGTCGTATGACAGGATTTTTCTTACATCCAAATTCAAAAGAAGAAATTATTGATTCGTATGATGAAGATATCATTGTTACTAATCACGCAGGTATTATCGTAAAAGCTTCACAAATTAGTGGACGCTATTACGGGATACGTGCTGAGGATCTCCTCGGAAAATCCGTATATGATTTAGAAAAAAGGGGTATTTTCTCTCCAGCTATTACTCCACTCGTCCTTCTACAAAAAAAGAAGGTAGTTGTCATACAAGCTACCCCTTCTGGACGAAAAGCACTTATTACAGGCGTGCCATTCTTTAATGAGTCAGGCGAAGTTGAATTTGTCCTTAGTTATTCCTATGAAGTAGCCGAACTTCTCGTCATTCAGGAATATATGAAAGAACTTGAAAATGAAATGTCCCTGGCAAAAGAGGAACTCTCGCTACTCCGAAAAGAGAATCTTACAATCGATGGATTGACGATGGAAAACAGGACGACACGAATTGCTTATGAAACCGCTAGGAATGCGGCCGCACTCGATGTTTCTGTCATCTTTTATGGAGAACAAGGAACTGGGAAAACAACAATGGCAAAGTTCATTCATAACGAAAGTAAGCGAAAAAATGGACCTTTCATTGAAATTGACTGCGAAACAATGCCGGAAGCGATGTTTGAACGTGAACTGTTCGGTGGAGAGTTCGAGCAAAGGGTAACGGGTCTGTTGACGTTAGCCCATGAAGGAACCCTCTATTTAAAGGGAATCGATAAACTTTCGGTTCATCTTCAAGGAAAAGTTGCCAATGTACTGAAAGAACGTAGATTTACCCCTATAAATGCAACTACATTTTCTCCACTTGATGTGAGGCTAATTAGCTCAGCTGAAAATGCATTGACAGAATCAATTGCTGTTAAAAAGTTCCATCAAGATTTGTATTACATGCTCCATATTGTTCCAATTCATTTAAAACCGCTTCGTGAACGTAAAGAAGATTTGAGTGCTTTGATTTCCATCTATTTAAGTCAGTTTTCAATTGCACACACTACTACAAAGAAGCTCTCAGATGATGTCTTTAACCAGTTACTACTTCTTGATTGGCATGGAAACCATAGCGAACTCAAAAATGTTATCGAACGGTTGGTTGTCCAAAGTACTTCCCCTATTATCACGGCAAAAGACTTGCCTCCAGAATACCGTAAAAAAACAGACGATGACTTGTCTATTATTCATCTTGAAGGACGAACACTACCAAGTATTTTAGATGATGTTGAAATGAAAGTGTTAAGGGATGCGCAGGAGCGCTATCGTACAACGACTGAAATCGCTAAGTTCCTTGGAATAAGCCAACCTTCTGTCGTTCGCAAACTGAAAAAATATACCGATATTGAGTAGGAGGATTTACTGTGCAGCAAAAATTAGGAGAACAACAAGACTGGCTTCATATGGTCGACAACATTGGAAACTTTCTCGCACCAAGTATGGCAAAAGATCACCCGAACTTACCTGTTGTAAAAGCAGAAGGATGTTATTATTACGGCGCTGATGGTAAGAGGTACCTAGATTTCACTTCTGGCATTGCTGTCGAGAACGTAGGACATCGGCACCCTAAAGTCGTACAGGCGATCAAAGATAGTGCAGACCACCTTATTCATGGTCCATCAGGTGTTATCATCTACGAATCCATCTTAAAACTTGCAGCCGAACTGCAAACGATTTTACCACCAAAACTCGATAACTTCTTTTTCGCGAACAGTGGCACTGAAGCAATTGAAGGTGCGTTAAAACTTGCAAAATATACGTCAAGAAGACCTTATATCGTTTCTTTCACTGGCTGTTTCCATGGACGTTCAATGGGCGCATTAAGTGTGACAACATCGAAAAGTAAATACCGGAAACATTTGCAGCCCACATGGCTTTCCTATCAGTTGCCATATGCACTGCCTGAATACCTTCCTGAAGGAGCAGATCCTGACGTCTTCTTCCCTGAAAAACTTGAGCAAGATGCGAAAAAACTATTCAACCACCAAGTAGATCCGGAAGAAGTCGCTTGTATGATTATCGAACCGATTCTCGGCGAAGGTGGATACATCATTCCACCAAAAGCTTGGCTGAAAAAAGTTCGGGAAATTTGTGACCGCCATGGCATTCTACTTATTTTCGATGAAGTTCAAACTGGATTCGGCCGCACAGGCAATTGGTTCGCTGCACAGACATTCGATGTCAAACCGGATATCATGGCGATCGCTAAAGGGATTGCCGCAGGGCTTCCGCTTAGCGCTACTGTTGCCTCGAAAGAACTAATGGACCAATGGCCGCTCGGCACACATGGAACGACCTTTGGCGGCAATCCTATCGCTTGTTCCGCTGCTCTCGCATCTCTTGAAGTGTTGAAAGAAGAAAAGCTATTGGAAAACGCAACAGCAATGGGCGCCTATGCAGTGGAACGCTTACTTGAAATGAAACTACAACATCCAACCATAAATGACGTTAGAGGTGTTGGTTTGATGATTGGTATCGAGCTTGGCAATCCAGAAACGGGTGAACCTGACGGCGAAGCAGTAATGGCTGTCCTGGATGGTTGTCTCCACAAAGGTGTACTGTTCTACTTGTGCGGCAACTCTGGTGAAGTTATTCGAATGATTCCCCCGCTTACAATAACAAAAGAGCAGATCGATGACGGATTGACTGTATTGGATGAAGCTTTAACGGAATTTGAAAATAAAACAAATTAGAAATGGAGTGATTTATTATGAAAAAGTGGTCAGGGATTGCACTTCTACTCGTTCTAATGATGAGCGTACTTGTGGCATGTGGAACCAAAGATGAAGCAGATGGTGAGAAAACAGGTGCATCAGATACGAAGATACTTAAAATGGGAACTTCAGCAGATTATCCCCCATTCGAATATGTCGACACAGCAGTAAGTGATGAAATCATCGGTTTTGATATTGATTTGGCAAAAATGGTTGCCAAAGAACTAGGTTATGAATTAGAAATTGAAGACATGGATTTCAATGGTTTAATTCCCGCGCTCCAAGCAAAAAGCATTGATATGGTCGTTGCAGGTATGGATGGCAACAATGAAGAACGTAAAAAAGTAATTGATTTCTCAACTGCTTATTTTACAGCTACAAATCTAGTTATTACGATGAAGGACAGCAACATCAATAGCGCGGAAGATCTAAAAGGCAAAAAAATTGGTGCTCAAACGGCATCTGTTCAAGAAAAAGGTGCGAAATCACTTGAAGAACAATATGGTTACTCTGTTGAAAGCCGTGACCGCGTTCCGGATCTTTTCCAAGAAATCAAATCTGGTCATCTTGATGCAATCGTCATTGCAGATGTAGTGGCAAATGGCTATATCGAGTCAAATAAGGAACTGTCTAGCTTTGAACTTCCAGAGGAGCACAAATTAGGTTTATCAATGGCTTTCCAAAAAGACAGCGATTTAACTGCTGAATTTGACCGTGTCCTCAAGGAATTACAGGATAAAGGTGATGTAGAGAAATTAGTTTTGAAATGGTTCAGTAACTAATTCATTCGGGAAAGAAAGGGATGTTAGCCCATGAATTTAGACTTTTCCCAAATTGCCCCCTCAATTCCTTATATTCTACAAGGAATTGGGGTCACTCTGAAAATTGTCGGCGTTGCAGCAATTATAGGTTTTATAATCGGAATTCTTTTAGCGTTATGTAAAATTGGGAGATTTAAAGGACTAAAATGGTTTGCGGACATCTATACGTCCATTTTCCGTGGAACCCCATTGATTCTCCAACTTCTTTTAATCTATTATGGTACCCCACAGTTATTCGATATTAAAGTCACTGCATATACTGCAGCTGTCTTGGCATTCGGTTTTAATTCGGGCGCATACATTTCTGAAATTATTAGAGCCGGTATTTTAGCTGTAGATAAAGGGCAACTGGAAGCTTCAATGGCCCTCGGCATCCCTTATAAGAAAATGATGATGGATATTGTTTTACCGCAAGCTTTGAAAAACATCTTACCTGCTTTGATGAATGAATTTATTACCTTAACGAAGGAATCTGCGATTGTCACCGTCATTGGTGTAACAGATATTATGAGAAGATCGTATATCGTAGGCGGCAATACTTATCGTTATTTTGAATCGCTAATCTTCGCGGGTGTTATCTATTATCTGATGGTAATTGTTTTAACACTGATTGGTAAAGCGGTTGAAAGGAGGATGAGACGAAGTGATTAAAATTCAGGATCTTCGTAAAAACTTCGGAAAAGTTGAAGTGTTAAAAGGGATTTCAACCACCATTCAAAAAGGGGAAATCATTGCAATTATTGGTCCTTCAGGTTCTGGAAAATCGACATTTCTTCGTTGCATTAATTTACTTGAAACACCTACAAGCGGACATATATGGGTGAATGAAGCTGAAGTAACAAATCCCAAGGTCAATATTATGAAGGTGAGAGAGCAAGTTGGAATGGTATTTCAACAATTTAACCTCTTCCCCCATAAGACTGTTCTTGAAAACATTATCTATGCACCGATGATGGTCAAAGGAACTTCTAAGGATGTAGCAGAAGAACAGGGGCGAGAATTATTAAAAAAGGTAGGACTCGCTGAAAAAGAGAACGAACATCCAGTTCGATTATCGGGCGGACAAAAACAACGTGTAGCCATTGCAAGAGCTTTGGCAATGTCACCCGAAATGATGTTGTTCGATGAGCCAACTTCTGCCCTTGACCCTGAAATGGTGAAGGAAGTACTGGAAGTTATTAAATCGTTAGCACTTACCGGTATGACGATGGCAATTGTAACCCATGAAATGGGATTTGCGCGAGAAGTCGCAGATCGCGTGTTATTTTTGGACGATGGGCAATTAGTTGAAGACGCCCCCCCTGCCGCATTCTTTTCTGCACCAAAAAGTCAACGTGCACAAGACTTTTTAGAGAAGATATTATGATTGTATTAAACTAAAAAACCCAGTAACTCTGTCGATTAATTTCGCCTGAGTTGCTGGGGCTTTAGTTATTTACCTCGTTAAAATTGCATATCCACTTTACACCGAGTCAAATAAATGCCACTTAGATAGTAAAACTCTAAGTGACACGCTTTATATATTATTCAACTGTTCCAAGTTCTATGTTTGACTATCTGTATTCACTGACGACTCTTTTTCGGCGATACAAGAGCGTATCTTTCCCATTTCCTACTCTTCCATCGGTAATACATAATAATAGCACGCGTCCATTCATCTACAGTAATCGCTAGCCATACTCCAACGAGTCCAAGGTTTAATTCGAACACTAGAAAATAGCCTAATGGCAAACTCATCGCTACCATTGAAAAAGAACCAATGATAACCGGATATTTTGCATCTCCAGCTGCACGCAATGAGGAGATAATAACAATGTTCAACGTACGCCCGGTTTCTAGTAAAATACTAAGAAGTAAAACGGATGCCCCTATTTCAATGATTTCAGTGTTATCAGTAAACAACCTCATCAATGGATAGCGGAATATGATAACGAGTGTCACCATACATAACGTAAACAGAAATGCCCATTTGACACTTGTCCAAACACTCGTATATGCCTCGTCTTGCTCGTTTCCGCCAACAAACCTTCCAACAATAATCGCAGTTCCCATACCAATCGCAATCGCGAATAAATACGTAAACATTGATATGTTCACAGCATATTGTCTTGCTGCTAATGATTCCGCTCCTAAGTAAGTTACATAGTATAAGAAGACAATTTGACACCCTTGATACATCACCTGTTCGAATGCGGATGGAATGCCTATCTGTAATATTTTACGAATATATTCTTTTGACAATGTAATATAATAGCGGAACTCTACACGGTATTCCATTACTCGATAAAGTATCCAAAAGAAAACAATCAATGCAAGCAAGCGACTGACAACAGAAGAAATTGCTGCACCCTGTACCCCTAACTCTGGAAAACCAAAATTCCCGAAAATTAGTGCATAGTTGCCGACTACGTGAACAATGTTCATACCTAATGAAACAAACATCGTTTGTTTTGTAAAGCCATGTACACGAATAATCGCTGATAACGAATTAATAATAGCTTGTAAGAAAATCGCTCCGCCCACAATGATTAAATATTTTGAAGCATGCTCCAGTACATCGCCTTGTAAATTCATAGCAATCATCATGTTTTTTGAAAATATAACGAAAATAACACTCATAAGAAGACCGACAATTAAATTTAATGTAACCGCTAATGCTGAAATTTTGGATGCTTCAAGATACCTTTTCGAGCCGAGATGTTGTGATACAACAATTGCCGCCCCGTTCCCAACAACTTCTAGGATGAGAATGGCAATATGAACATACTGATTTGCCGCCCCTACACCTGACACAGCATCATCTGACAATGCACTCAACATGAATGTATCCGCGATACCCATCAACATAAAAAGAAAGACTTCTAAAAAAATTGGCCATGTTAAATGAAATAAATTCAGTTTTTTGTCTGGTTTTTTTGCAGTTTCGGCTGATGCCATTACTACACTTCCCTTCTTTATCCAATTACATTCAAAGTATCTTACCATAAACCTTGAATGTAAACTATAAAGAATGTATGTTAATCGCTTTCATTTTTTTCTGCAACAAAGCTATGTATAAACTGCGGAAATTACACCGCAATTAAAAAAGTCTTCAATCAGTGGGGATTCTTCATCCTCCACTGATTGTTAGCATAACCATACGGGCTATTACGATTAGTTGACTCTCCACTTATTCTTCTCGTGTTTGAAGTGGGAATCTTACTGCCCGTTAATGCGGGATAAAACTTATTTAGGCCACCCCATCGATGTCTGGCCCTATTCAAGAAATGTTTCATAAGCCAATTGGATCACCTGTTCAAACAATTTGGTTTCGTGTTGGCGGACCCCCATTACTCACTACACCTTCTTTAAAATCTTCACTTCAAATCCTTTAAATAAACGCCATATATTTTCCATGGATTAAAGTCTAGTTTTTTATAAAAGTCCACTAAAATTGTCCAATCAATAATGATAGTTTCAGTATTTCGTTCTTGTAAATAAGCTATTGCAGCTTGAACAATCGCTAATCCGTACCCTTGCTTTTGTTCATTCGCATCAATCCCTAATGGACCAATCCCACCGACCTCTTGTTCAAAAAGGGGACTCCAATAAACGTTTTGTGCAATGAATGGCGAGTGGCTATCATTTATTCTACAAAAACCTATGATTTGACCTTTCTTTTTGACGACAACAAATTCTCGTCCATCCCCATTCATTTCAAAGTACTTCATCGTTTCATAGACCCATCTTCCGGGAAAACATCTTTCTAGAAATAAAATTAGATCAACTTCTTCCTCCTTTTTAAGGATTGAAAATACAACTGAATTATCAACAGGTAAGTCATATTTTTTATCCAGGTGATTAATCAAGTCATATGTGTCTACTCTTTTAGTGTAGCCATGTTTTTTCGCCAACTTTTGAGCATTCTTATATTGATCCGGTATACCCGAGAAATAGTGAAAGGGGTCACCACCCAATTGCATCTCCTCAACACCATTTCCTTTTAATTGTGCTTCTGCACGTTTAAGAAGCTTTGTTCCAAGCCCTTTCCCCCGGTGTGCACTGTCTATTAATAACACTTGGATCCACCCCCCTTTAGGATCCATTTTCACGTCTATTGTTTCTTGCCATCGTTTAGCAACTACAAATCCAATCACATGGTCTTGATCATCTACTGCGATATAAGAACCTTCATAGCTAACGTTCACGTCATTGAAACTATTCTGTATAAACAGCTCTTTACGCATCGGAAAATCTACGGCTAATTCTTTATTCCATAACTCTACTAGCTCTTCTAATCTATCGCGTTTCCAAGCAATGATTTTCATCTAGACCCCTCCACTACTGTAATGGTTATTCCTTTCCGAACGTTTCTTCCATTCGTTTAATCGGATCATCCATCATCTCCTCTCCCCATTCGACAACTTGATCCGCCTTTAGAAGTTCCTGTTTCAATTCTTCATAATCTACATTTTGGACAGCTATTTCATGTTTATAGGCAAGAGCTGCCGCCGTTCCTGCTGTCTGCCCAAGAATCATAAATATCGGCTCCATTCGAATCGAACCATAAGCAATATGTGAACTTGATAAGCAAACGGGAACAAGTAAATTCGTACATTCCTCAAACTTTGGACGAATGGAACGATACGAAATCGCATAAGGAGCAATTGGTACTTGAACATCTCCCTCATTCACACACCTGCCATCAATCACGACACGTCGGCAGTTATGAGAATCCATATGGAATGATGCCAAACCGATCGGATCATCAACAAATGTCTGCTTTAGACAATTATGATCTGTCATGACATGATCAGAAATCATTCTTCTTCCTTCACGGATATACAACTGATGTGGCCAGTTTCCCGTTTTTTCAAATTCATCTTTCGGTAATCCCCAGGCAGCTACTTCCTCACGGATTTCTACTGGTACACGTAAATCATTAGCTAAAAAGTACAACATCCCCAAATCATAATTCAAATGATCTTGAAAAATCTCCTCACGTCTATGATAACTACCTTCAGGCCAGTCATAATTCATCCCAAGATTGTCCGTCGAAATGGCGCCATAATTATTTAAATCGGATTTTCCGTTTGGCAACATCGTGTGAAGGTTCATCGCATCCCAAACACCCGCTTGAACATAACGAAGTAGAAGCTGGTATCGATCTGCTTCATAATATGGTGGCTTTGGAAATGGAGTACGATTCTTTCGTTCCTTCGTCAAGCAAATCCGAAAATTATACGCTTGAATTCGATGATCTCCTTGCCCTTGATAACCTAACTGTTTGGGATCATCTTCTGTAATTCCCGGCAACAAACCACTCTCTGCCTCCCCCTCCACAACATAAGGATCAATCCACTTTTCAAATTTATGATGCGGTGCTCCAAATTGGACGCCATTATAAATCTCTTGATACGTTGCATTTGATTCTCGTCCAACAAAATAACTAACATCTGATTTAGCTAATAAATCACCTTCATAACTACAATCCATAAAGACTTTCCCTTTATAGCGAGACCCATTTTCCATTATAATTTCAATGATTGCCCCATTCTCTTTACTTACCTCTGCTAGATGTTGGTTTAAATAAACCGGGATATCATAATCTTTCATCCATTTATCAAATACATACTGAGCCGCCTTCGGTTCGAATTTCCATTGTTTCTCTTTTCGGTAGTACTTCGCGATTTCATTATAAAATTCTCTTGAAAGACCACCAACAGCATTTTCAGCGCCAAGATCTGTAGCTCCTAATCCGCTCGCAGTCATCCCACCAATATTTCTGCTAAACTCAATGATTGCTACAGTGAGACCCATTCTTGTCGCTTGAATAGCTGCCGTTATTCCCGCTGGTGTTCCTCCGTATATAATCAGGTTTTTTTCAATTAACGTTGGCTTGTTGACTTTTTTTGTTGGTACATAATAATGCAGATTACTAAAATCCATAAGTAAAACCTCCGTATATTCTGTTAGGCTTTATTGTTCTTCTTTTAATGCCCATGCAGTTGAATAAATCTCGGTTCCTTTTTTTAAATAATAGAAGTAGATCGACATCATTTCTTTTGTTGTAAATGATTTAAAATTATCCTTTGTCTGAATGACAAGTAATGATTCAGTCTCCGTTATATCCAGCTTCGCCAAATGCTCATATACATCGCGTAAATAGGAAGGTATCTTTAATTGACTCATCGGCTCACGGACTTTTTCTGGATCCACTACTCGAGCAGGAAAAAGTGGTGCATTCCACTTCGTATGCTGTGATAAAAGTTTTTCTAATTCGAGCAGCATCTCATGAAATGCTGCTTTATCCTCATTAAAAACAGTGAAATATTCTTCTGCAATCACTTCATATTTTTCACCCCAGGCAATCCTTGTGTATACGTAATTATTAAAATGGTGAATCCATTTCCAGGGGTAGTTAACCTCTAGCTCTGGATAGTGTTGTTTTTGATGCGTTGGTACAATTAAATTTAATACACCGTTTATAGTCAATTGTTTATAATCATGTAAATCTTGCTGTATTCTCATAAGAAGTGGCGGGAAGAGCTCCGTTAACATAAAATGATCACTATAGTACTCAAGAACTGTTAACGATTTCCCGCATTTTTTCGTTTGCTCATTCCAGTCTTGCAATGTTTGATAGGCTCTAACTTGCCTAGAATCACTTGAATTTATGGCTGATGAATAATCCCTTCCCCAATAGGCATATAACACATCGACTTGATCAGATGCTTCTGTTTGTTTTTCCCTTTCCAGCATGTTCCAAGACAACCCAGCATTGTACACAATATATTCTACTTCTACGTGTAATCCTTTTTTATCAAGCGCTTCTTTCATTTTTTCAGTAAATCGAATATATGTCGGTAAAAATCCACTCGCGTTTTTCTCGTCAATTCCGATATCTTCAGGCCACAACGATATTCTAGTAATCACTTTGTTTTCCAAACAGATAGCGACTATTTTTTGAATGACTTTATCCTGAAGATATGTATTTTCAGCAAAGAACTTTAGTTTCTCTTCTTGCTTGAGCATATTCTCGTTCGTATCCTTTTGTATCTCTCTAAGCAAGTAACTTAAACTATGACCGCCTAACGTCACTTGAACATCTCTTTTACGTAACGCAGAAGTTACGTATGATTTAACCTCATTCCATAAGAAGAACGTGAAGAAATATTCATTTTGTCCGTTTTTAACTCCCCAATCTATGAGGGTATTGATATAGCCGGGATCATTAATGGTTTCAATAATATTTCCACGTCTAGCAAACATCGGTTCATGGATATATAGTTCTTCTTTCTTTGGTGAATGAGGGTTAACGATTGTTTCTTTGTCCAAATCAATCCACTGGTAACCAAACTGCTTTTTACAATACATATAAACACCATAGAGAATAGAACGGGGCTCATTCCCAATAATCCACATATCATGCTCTGATCTAATCAATGCAAAACCATCATCATTTAGTATGATTGTTTTTCTCATATCCTTCAAAGAATGATATTCGTTTGTTGTTAGCAGGATAACTCTATTCATGTTTTTATTAAGTGCAGTGAATTCCGCCTGGGCATCGATTGTACTTTCATGTCCTACTTCTCTCATTAACCTTCTTAACTCTTCAACAGCGAACAAAACCGTTTCGTGATTATTCCAGTAAATAATTTTGTCTATGATTAACAACACCTTTCTTAAATATAGAAGTTGAAATAAAGATTCCCTTCAAATCCGCTACGGCGCTAGGGGATGTCTCCCGCACTCCCCCTTGTAAAGCGCCTTCACTCAGTTGATATAGTTATTCATTTGTTCAATATATAATGGAAGGTTTTACCCCTTTTCCATCAAACAACAAAAGGACACTACAGCTTCCTATCATAATTGACGAAAACTAGTGCCCTTATTAGTGTCTATAACCTAATCGCCTTTTTAAATTTACTTGATTCATAGGCCGCCAATGAAACCTCTAATGATTTCAGTCCGTCATAACCTGTGATAGAAGGTTCTCTTCCTTCTTTTACACAGTTGATAAAATCATTTATTAATCCAAAGTCCATATCGTTTCCATAAAAAACATGTTGCAATGATTTTTCTCCACTGCTGAACATCCTAATATGTTCTTTTAATGCATCTACTTTCACTGTTTGCTTTGTCCCAATCACTTCAATCGTTACATCCCCCCATGTTGGGTACTCTGTAAAACGGGACCAACTTGCATCATGAGAAGCAATCACGCCGTTTTCAAATTCTAGTGTGAGAAGACCAGCATCATCAATAGCAATATCATGAAAATAGGAATCAATAATTGCATTGACCTCCGTTACTTCTACATTTAAATACCAGCGCATGATATCGACCATATGTACGGTATGATCTAATACAGCACCACCACCAGATTGTCCTTCATCAATAAACCAGTCACCAGGATTCTGCCCCCGATTGGTTGTCCGGAAAGCTATAATATCACCAAGTTCTCCGTTATCAATCATTTCTTTTACTTGTTGAATCGGTGAGCTAAAGCGTACAGGGTAAGCAATTTGCAAAATAACAGCATGATCTTTACATACCTGAATCATTTCCTTAGCATCTCTAAGATTCGTTGCAATTGGTTTTTCACAGAGGATATGTTTCTTTGCTTTCGCGGCATTTACAACCATTTCTTTGTGACGATTGTTTTCACTGCAAATAATAACAGCATCCATTTCCAATGCTAAAAATTCTGCTTGGTCAGTGTAGTGGTCCGTATTATATGTTTTGGCGACTTCTTGGCCCCTTTCAATATCTTCATCAAAGATGCCCACTAACTCAACGTTCGGTAATCTCTTTACGCCATCCGCATAACTGTATGCATGCATATGTGCAAAACTCATCATGCCAACCTTCATGAATGAGCACCTCCATTGAATAGGTTACTAAAATAATTCAATCGATTAACGAGCACCTGATCTACTTTCTGAGCTGTTGCTAAAATGGCATCGACCGAATAGGCTAATGGTAGAGACGCCTTACTTCCTTGCTGAATCGATCTCATCTGATCACTATCAAATTCTAAGATCGTTTTAATTCCGCTCCATTCAAGCTCTATTCGCTCCTGATTAGTCACTGTATATTCAATATGCGCCATTGTTCCTCCACCAAAATCCATCAAAATAATCGTATGTACTGGAATCACAGTTTGATCCGTTTGTTTTACTTGAATACGTTGAGGCTCCCCAAGTAATGACGATAATACATATAAGTCACCAGTGAACAATGAGTTATTTTCATATTGATTCACCATGCGTCTAAAACGAAAAACGCCTTTAGGTTTTTCTTCTTTATCGATCATCCCTTTTACTTTTTGATAAAATGGATAGTTTTCTAAATCAAAATACACATGCCATCCTAGACTTTGATGGTCAACTGTTAATTCAGTGAATGGAATATAAACTTCATTTCCGGCATCCGCTATAATTCCCATATACTCTTCAGAAACAGGTAACACATATATAGTATCTTCATAAGTAGTATTATTTAATTGTTCAACAGACTCTATTAGAATTACATTTTCAACTGTATTACGAAAGTCGAGTTTCTCTAAGCTAGCAAATACAATTTTCATGATTACTTTCAACTCCCTATCTCAATAGGTTTCTTAAACGATTAACCGCTTCTTCATTAGCCATTTTCGCGTCGTCATGTCCTTCATATTCAATAGATAACCAACCATCATAATTCGAATTTTTTAATCCATTTACAATATAAGCGAGATCCACTTCACCATCACCTGGAATAACCCCGATTAGTTCCACCCCTTCTGATGAACGAAAGCCACGAAGTGACTCATTTTCTACTTTTTCACGAAAATCTTTAAAATGAACATGAACAATTTCATCTTTCAACCGCTTAAATGCTTCTGTCGGCTTTTCATGGACAAGCAAAAAATTCCCCGTATCAAACGTCGATTTTACAAAAGGACTATTCACCGCCTTTATAATCTCGCTTACTTGCTTACTCTTACCGGCTAATAAGCCATGATTTTCAATAGCTAAATAGATTCCCTCTTTTTCAGCTATTTCTGCACATTTCTTCAAACCTTCTATAATCCAGGCCGATCCATTTTCATATGTTAAGTCACCTTGGATATCGCCACAAAATACGCGAACAATTGTCGTTCCAAGTTTTTTCGCAACTTGAATACCGTGTAAAACCTTTGCCACTTCTTCAGCACGTTCTTCAACTGCTTCTTTCACAAAATTATTCGTGATATCATATGCAGACACTTGTAAATTATAGCTTTTCAATGCGGTAAGTACTTCTCCGATTTCTTCGTCTTTTTCGTCCTTATTCGTCCAATAAATATCGAGCAATTCCACCCCTTCCGTTGAAATACTGCTGGCATAGTCAATGAAATCGACAATCGACCAGTTTTCCTTCCGGATAGTGGATGCCAAGCTATACATACTTACACTAATATTCATGCGATCCCTCCACGTCGATTGACTTTCACTAACGATAAAATTCTGCTGGCCACTCTAATTCAAAACCATCTGCTCTTAGCTGATCTTGAAACTCTGATAACAACAGTTTATTTTCACGAACTGTTTTGGGATCTGTGTTGTTCTTCATACAAAATGCAACTAATGCACCGCATGCCTCCCCTATATTCCACTCTGTTGGATGAAGGCGATAGCAACCGTTTGTTATATGTGTTGTTCCAATATTTTTACTACCTGCTAACAGGTTATCTGTATCTTTCGGAATCAGCGCACCTAAAGGGATATGGAAGGGTAACGCTTTTATATCTAGATAGGTTCTCCCGGTCATACTTGGATGTAAATCGATGCTATATGAGCCAATCCCTATACGATCAACATATAACTTTCCTGTCTTTCCTTCATTAAAATCAGGTGAAACATCCTGCTCTACGATTGTGTATTCCGCTTTGATCCGTCTCGATTCCCTAATATAGGCTGCTTTTGCTAAGCCATCTTCAGTTGCGAATAGATCTTTACGAAGTTTCAACCCTGGATATCCTTTACTGCCATCAGGCCGCGGCGCTTCGGTTTGTAACCAATACAAAAGGGACAAGCTTAACTGTTTTGCTTGATAGATATGTTTCTCTTTTTCTACATCGGGCACATCGTAAATGTTACCTAAGAAATAATCACTTTGTGGCCAATTCATTAAGCTGACATCACCAGCATCGACTGGCGTATTAAACTGTTGCTTATCAAAGCTACGTCGGTATTCCCAAAGAGGGAAGCCTGTTTCTTCACGAAAAAGCGTATATTCTCTTTTCTCTTTCGTAATCGGATGTGGCGCAAAAAAGCTTAAATAGTTATCGGGCCATATAGCTGGATGGAATTCTTTCCAAAACTCGTACATCTCCGGCTTCGGTATCGTATGATTTTCTCCTAGCCGGTATTCCATACCAAGTACATATGTGAATGCTTGAATATCGTCAGAATCGGCTACTTTCATTGCATGCGGTTCATGTGTATCTGCTTTCGCTTCCGCACCTGTTACGTAATCGACAGCTGCTAACGGCAATAGATCCCCAGCTTCTGTAGCATCGATGAAATAGGGTGCAGTAACCACTTCTTCTTTTCCAGTTACAGTATTTTTATAGGTTACGCTAGTTAATGTTCTGCCATTTCTTTCAACCGAGGTAGCTACCGTGTTCAATACAATCGTAAGCTGGCTAGTTAAGACATATGGCAGGAGCATTTCATTCAATACATGTAGACTGACTCTCGGATCATGGCAAATGCTACTGACCAAACCATTCCCCGGATTAAATAGTGTTTTAGTAACTTTTACATCCATTGTTCGTAAATAAGTGTCTCGAACTTTTTTACGATAGTCTTGGTATCTCTTCGTTGAACCAAATTCTTCAATCCATTGATGTTCATCAGGCGGCACCCCTTGCGAAGTGACTTGACCACCGATCCAGTCGGTTTCTTCTGTTAACAAGACGTGTAATCCATTGGCACATGCCGATAACGCTGCTGCACAACCACCAAGTCCACCACCTATGATGACAACATCTTTATCCACCGTTTTCATTTATAAATATACTTCTTTGCCTGTTTTTGCTGACTCATAGACGGCATTCAACATTCTCATGATTTGCACACCATCAGCAACAGGTGCAATGGTTTCTTTTCCTTCTTTACAACAGTCAACGAAATGATTGATTTCGTTTTTAAAGGCTTTTTCAAAATCGAAGCTCAAATTATCAACTTGTGGTGTAACATTTAAAATCGTGTTGCTTTTCTCCGTTACCATCACTAATTTCGGTTCAATTTCTGCTCCACCTTTTTCACCAAACAATTTAACGTATAATTCATCCTCTTTGGCATGAAGTGTAAAGCTAACATCTACAAACAAAGAGGCTCCATTGTCAAACCGAATGAGTGCATTTGCTAAATCTTCCACATCATTTAATGCAGGGTCGTAATCAGCTGCTTGGTAGAACGATAGATTTTGTATATGGCTACGATTGCCTAACTTTGAATATGTATTACCACTAACTGAGACAGGTTGTGGTTTCCCCATCAGATACCAACAGATGTCAATCATATGGACACCTAAATCAATAAGCGGCCCACCACCAGATTTCGACTGATCGCTAAACCAGCCACCAGGATTTCCCAGCCTTCTTAAACAGGAAGCCTTGGCGTAATAAATTTCACCAAGTTCATCTTGTTCAATAAATTGCTTGAGTAGCTTTGTATTGTCTCCATGACGTCTGACAAACCCAACTTGTAGTACTTTACCGGACTTCTTAACCGCCGCTTCGACAGCTAATGCTTGTGCAACAGTCATAGATAATGGCTTCTCAACCAAAACATGCTTACCTGCTTCCAATGCCGCAATTGCAATCACTGCATGTGTGTTATTCCACGTACAAATACTAACCGCATCAATTTCCGGATTTTGCAATAACTCTTCATAGTTACTATATAGTTCAGTGACACTATAGCGCTCACCAACTTTGGCTAGACGCTGTTCATTGCTATCACATAACGCCACTAACTCTACTCCATCGTTTTTCATATATGGAATAATATGAAACTCGGAAATAGAACCTCCTCCAATTACACCAACTTTCAACATAGACATAACTCCCTTCTATATAATAGGAATAGTACGCGATGAAATAGTAAAATTATTCAAAATACTAATTATATAAACTGAATAAAGGCGCCTTACAAGGGATAGCCGTAGCGGATTTGATGGGAATCTTTACTTCGGCTTATTAATAGTTAATAATCTTCGTCAATGTCGTTGACTTTTTATTGAACAACTCATCATAAGCAGCTGGTGCATCCTGAAAATCAACTTCATCCGTTAAAAATGATTGGACATTAATCCGCTTGTCATTTACTAAACGTAAGTACTCTGCCACATTTCTTCCCTCTGTCCAGCGAACGTAACCGTATGGATAATCGATTGCCTGTTTCTCATAAACTTGGTCATATCGTCCTGGCCCACCAGCGCGTGAAATAAGTATTTGCGCTTCCTTCGCAAACAGTAAATTTCTAGGAAAGTCCGGTTCAATGTCACCGACAATTACGACTTTTCCTTGATGTCGAATCCACTCTAAACTTTGATTTGTCAGCGATGAACCTTTACCACCCGCACATAATAGAACCGCATCTGCCCCATATTTTTTCGTACATTTCTCGATTTCGCTTTCCATCTCTGGGATAGTAGAAAAAGAACGAATACTCGTTTCTTCATGAAGCATTGCGGATCTTTCTGCTTGAATATCGAAAGCAATCACATTATATGCAGCAGCATTGGCTATTTTAGCGATCATTTGACCAAGCAGTCCTAGGCCAATAATAACAATTGTTTCCCCGAATTCTAGTTTTGCAATCCTTAGTGCATGTATTGCAATCGCACCAATTCCTGCTAAAGCTGCTTCCTTTGCCTCCACGCCAGACGGAACCTTTGCACATAATGTCGTTGGAACTAATAGACAGTCAGAATGCCCTACATATGGAGCACCATAACAGGCAACAATATCCCCTTTTTGATAATCTTCCACACCTTCACCACACTCCATAACAACACCAACCGCACTATAGCCTAATGTGATATCTCTATCCTCACTAATTCCAATCAAGCTTAGTTCAGTCCCAGGTGAAATGACCGAGTGCAGTGTTTTAATTAATAGATAGGAAGGTTTAATCGCCGGTTTCATACACTTAACAATATGAACATTTTGATTTCTCGTGACAATTGATTTCATTTCATCCGCTCCTTACTCTTTAAACCATTTGTCTAAGTTTTCTTTCACAAAAGCATCATCATGTAAATGCGGATAATCGACATACACACGATCTATTTCCTCCGATTGATTTGGGCTTAATTTTTCTTTATCAAGTAAGCACCAACGACCTTTCAACAGCCCTTGTCTTGCCAACACTTCATTAATACCTGCAATGCTCCCTTTAAATTGATTATTCGGGTCAAAAAAAGCAGCGTTTGCATCGGTTATTTCTTGCCCTAAGGTTAATAATTCGCTTGGAATGTCCTCTTTAGATCGAATGTTTTTTATCTTATTAAACATATCTACTGTTGTTTTCGTCCAGACTGACCAATGCCCAAGTAGCCCCCCGACAATCTGTTTCTCTATCTTTTTACCGTCTACATCAATACGGTAGGTCGTTAACAAGTCATTAACGATATTGTCATCATTTCCAGTGTAAATAGCTATTTCTTCATTTCTTTTGGAATGGCAAACCGCTCGAATCACATCGTGAGATTGATATCGATTAAAAGGTGCGATCTTTATGCCATGAACATTCGGTATATCAGCAAGCTTCCTCCAAAAATCATAGGAAAGAATCCGGCCCCCTACCGCCGGCTGCAAGTAAAATCCAATAACCGGGATAATCTCAGCAATTTTTTCAGTCCGATCAAGTAGCTCTTCCTCAGAAGCGTTGTGTAAACCTCCCATACTTAGCAATCCAAGGTCATAGCCAATCGCTTTTATAAATTCCGCCTCATTAATCGCCTGTTCTATGGGACCACTAATTCCGCCAATTTTTATGAATGAATCGGGAACTAGTGCCTTCCTCATCTCTTCAATCGCAAGGGTTAATACTTTTTCAAATAAACTAAACTGCGGATCACGAATTTCAAACTGAGTTGTATGGACACCAACTGCTACCCCACCCACACCTGCATCAATATAATAGCGAGTAAGTGCGCGCTGACCGGCTTCATCTAGTTGCCGTTCTTCTGTTAGGGCTAATGGATGCGCCGGAATAACAGTTCCCTCAAGTAATTGTTTTTTCACAGCAGGATTCAACATTTAAAATGCTCCTTTTCGTTCTTGAAAATGGGTTGGTTTATTATATGTTTCTCCATTATTCACTAACCACTCTGCCGTCATATCAATCATTTGTTGAAGTGTTACTTTTGGATAGCCAAATAACCGATGCGCTTTGGAAGCATTATTTAACAATGCTGTCGGCTGTTCTTCATTGTCATATATAGGTTTCTTATCAAATCGCGTTCCAAATTCTTCAGCCAACCAACGGACTGAAATAGTCTCCGGTCCAGTCACATTCATTATTTTCGGTGGAGTATCACAATGTAGCAAGGACCGTACTGCGTATTCGTTTGCATCTCCTTGCCAAATTACGTTTACACTCCCCATTGTTAAATCAATAGTTTTACCTTCTAAAACTTGTTGAGCGATTTCTACTAACACTCCATATCTCATATCAATTGCATAATTTAGTCGAAATAGAAGCAGTGGCGTTTCATTTTTACGAGAAAAGTTTGTTAGGATACGCTCTCTCCCTAAACAAGATTGTGCATACTCACCAATCGGACTAACAGCTGTCTCTTCAGAACAATTACCACTCACCACACTCGTCAGTGGATAAATATTACCAGATGAAAATGCAACGATACGTGAATTTTTAAACTTATTTGCAATCCTACCCGGTAAATAAGCATTCATTGCCCATGTGAAATGTTCATTGCCAGCAGTTCCAAATTTATTCCCTGCCATTAAAATAATATTTTTTACATCCGGGAGTGATTGTAGTTGCTCATCATTTAGTAAATCAACAGCGATTGTTTCAATTCCAAAGTCCTCTAACTCTTCTTTTAAACTGCCATTTGAAAACCGAGAAACGCCAATCACCTTCTTATCCAAACCCGCTTCATCAATCGCCCGTTTCGTCATCTTCGCTAATGTTGGTCCCATTTTTCCACCAATACCTAAAATTATGATATCACCATCTACTAATCTAAGATCATTGATTAGTTCCGTTGATGGTTTCGTCATAAGATCTTCAAGCTCTGCAATTGTCTTCATTTCAACACTCCCTATTTTCATTTAATAAAAACTAGTTATCTGATACTTCTAAATTGCTATTCAATAGTATTGTATGTAGACTTTCATTAAAAGACAAGTCTTATTTGAGTCCTTTTATGTCGAATTTCTTTTATCATGCATTAGCGCTGTTATTTCTCATTTTTGACAGAATTACTAGAAGAAAGTATTATAAACAAAACATTAGGTTAAGAGACACTATCCCGTTATTTCACTTTTCTACAACGATAAGGAGGGAACTATTTATGCATAGAAAGAATAATGTACAAGATAATTCAGATATTAATATCGGTATCATCGGGCCAAAAGCACTTGTCGATCAAACACGGGAAACACTGAAAACGTTTCCAAACTTTAAACCTGTTTTTCGAATCATCGAACCTACTAGTCTTATCACAGAAATAACTAGGGAATTAATGAACGATGTCGAAGTATTAATGTTTACTGAATATCACTCATATAACATCGTCAAACAAGTTGTCGATTTTATGATCCCTGTGCATCATATGCCATTAATGGGCACTGGACTTTACAGGTCATTATTTATCATTAAAAGTAGGTACAGTTTAAAATGCCTGTCCATTGATACAGTTGAAGAAAAGTATGTTGAACAAATTTTATCAGAACTTGAAGAAGTCAATTATGAACTTCTTATCTATAAAAACCCTTTACAAAGTACAATCATTGAGGAAATAGTACAATTCCATATTGACAATTATCAGAACTATAATGCAATTGCACTTACAGGGATTCAGGACGTAGCGATTCAATTATCTGCTCGTCATATTCCCCATGAATGGGTAACACCTACTCAACAGGATATGATCGTTTCTTTGGAACGAGCCCTCTTAGCAACGAATACACGAAGAAATAAAGAATCGCAAATTGTTTTCGGTTTAATTAATATAGACAATTTCAAAGGTGTAACGGAAAAATATTCTTCTGAGCATGATGTTCAATTATTAAAATTAACTATCCAACAAATGCTACTTGATTATATTAAACTGCTTGATGGGCATCTAATCAATTTAGGTGGAGAAGAATATTCATTCATTACCACCCGCGGTATTTTCGAACGTGAAACAAGGGGCTATAAATTCATTCCCTTACTCCAAGATATTAAAAATGAACTTGGCATTACGATAAGTCTTGGTGTCGGCTTTGGCCGTACCGCTGCCGAAGCAGGCAATCACGCACGATTAGCGCTCCGTCAATCAAAAGATTTAGGTGGAAACGTTTGCTATATTGTTCGTGAAGATCGCAGTGTCTTGGGGCCTGTCGATATAACAAGCCATAAACAATATGAAAGATATAATTTAGCCATTACAGACCCACATTTGTTAGATAAAGCTGAAAAGGCCGGGATGTCAGCTTCCTATATGACAAAATTAATGGCACGCGTTTCTAGGCATAAAAAAATTGATTATACTGCCCAAGAATTAGCTTCGACATTAAATGTAACCATTAGGAGCGCCAACCGAATTCTATTAAAATGGATGGATGCTGAACTGGTTGATATTGTTGGCGAAGAAAAATTATCGCACAAAGGAAGGCCCCGTCGTATTTATCGACTAAGCTTTATTGAGGAAGAGCAAAGATAACAAACAACTTTATAAGTCGATGGGAAAATCACTGTATTTTTCATCGGCTTTCATTTGACTACTAAAACCTCAGCTCTGAAAGATATAGTATTTTCACTGTTTGTTAAATAATTATTGTTTTTCTATAATGACTACTTTCGTTAGCCGCCTCAACGAAACGGATAACCTCTTTTGTTTCACTTAAAGGAACCCTCGAAATTCCATCGTGAAAAAAATCCATAATTTGCTCCAATAAACTAGCGTAATAAGGTTTTTGGTATAAATTAATATCGACATATTCGGTACCATTCTCAAAGTGAATCAATGCGCCAAACTGAGCATTTCCTTTTCGATTACCTCTAACCGTTCCTATACGCCCATCCTTCCAAATGCCTGTAATAACGTCATGTTCTTTTTCTGTTATGGTCGTTACCGACTTTGCGCCTTGACCTAGAATAGTAAACAGCATCTCTATCATATGAATCCCATACCAGAAAAAGCCTTGTTGTTTATCCAGTAGTTCCATTGGTCCAAAACAATCAGCACCTATAACACTTCCTCTATCCGAATTTCTAAGAACGTTTGTTAAATTTTCTGCATAACGAAGCGCAGATGTACTCATAATGGGTGTCTGATTGCCCTCAGCTAATTGAATCATGGCGATAGCAACTTTTGAACTTAGACTAAAAGGTTTATCGATAAAAATAGGTTTTTTAAACGCAACAAGCTTTTGTAATTGCTCATGATGCACTGCCCCATCGACTGATTCCAACAAAATCGCATCACTTTCATGCGCAACTTCCTCAATAGAATCCACGATTTCAACATCAAAGCTATCCCTGAGTTCTCTGGTAAAGCCGTCAATCCGGGACATGCTAAGCTCGAAATTAGGTGATCCTCCTGGAAAAGCAATCACTACTTTTCCACCTTGCACATGGTATCTTTTGCTCGGATCATTTAATAACTTAGTAAATGCCAACACATGCGATGTATCTAGCCCAATAATGCCGATTTTTAAAGTACAAACGGTATCCTCCACTCCTTTCTAATCATTTTTACCTATATAAGTTGAACAAATGAATACCTTATATACACTGAGCGAAGACGCTTTACAAGAGGCAGCTAAATCTCTAAGACTAGCGGCGAAACTGCTTGGCTTATGACAGAAGGCATCCTTTAGAGCCGAAGCTTATTCAGTGGGACAGTTTATTTCAATCCTGACATTTGAATTCCTTCCGTAAAGTAACGCTGGAAGAATAGGAATATGAGGAAAGTCGGTATAAAAGAAACTGTCGAACCAGCCATTTCAATACCAAAGTTCCCTTCTTTCCCAAGCATTGAAGCTAAACCAAGCGTCACTGGGAACATTTTCTCTTGCGTTAAGTAAATCAGTGGTTGGAATAAATCATTCCAGTTTGAAATAAATGAAAATGTTCCCACTGTAGCTACAACAGGTATCGAAAGTGGCAAAATGACTTTGAAAAATATTTGTATATCATTCGCCCCGTCAATATATGCAGCTTCTTCCAAATCATTCGGTATATTTTGTAGAAATTGTCTAACTAAAAATACACCCATAATTCCCCATAACTCCGGAACAATCAATGCCCAATAAGTATTTATCCAACCGAAATCAGAAAACATAATGAATTTAGGTATAATTAATAGTTGCTGCGGAATCATGATAACTGCCATGAAAACCCAAAATACGATTTCTCGTCCTGGGAATTTCTTCTTCGCAAAAATATAGCCTAAAACCGCACAAAATATCATTTGACTCGCTACTGGAATGACGGTAATAATAACAGAGTTGAAAATCCATCTGATAAATATTCCGTCTCTCATTATATATAAATAGTTTTTCATTGTAGGATGGTCCGGTATCCAGAATAATGGATCTAATTGTGCATATTGAACATCCTTAAAAGATCCTAAAATCATAATAAGAAACGGCAATAGAAAACAAAATCCCAAAACAATTAACGCTATATACGAGATCATTTTTTTAAGCATTTTTTCAATCTCCTTTCTGCGGTCATCTACACATTAGTAATTATTCGATTCTTGTCCTAGATATTTTCTCTGTATA
Organism: Sporosarcina psychrophila; assembly: GCF_001590685.1. Classification (GTDB taxonomy): domain Bacteria; phylum Bacillota; class Bacilli; order Bacillales_A; family Planococcaceae; genus Sporosarcina; species Sporosarcina psychrophila. Next base: position 1,972,259 of record NZ_CP014616.1, on the reverse strand, counting down.
AGCGAGATAACTAGGATAATAAAAAATAATACATAAGAAAGTACAGCTGCATAACTTAAGTTAAGACTTGTAAATCCTTGTTCATACAAATAATATACAATGGTTGTCGTAGCATAATTCGGACCTCCACCTGTTAATAAATAAGCTGAATCGAAAATTTGGAACGAACCGATTGTTGTTGTTATTGCGACAAAAAAGTGAATGGGCTTTAATAATGGAAATGTTATCGTCCAAAATATTTTAAATGATGATGCCCCATCAATTCGTGCCGCCTCATACAATTGTCGATCAATCGACTGAAGTCCAGCAAAGTAATAAATCATCGTACTTCCGGCAACTTTAAATATACTCAATCCCGCTAAAACAGCTAGGGCTTGGCTAGAATTAGATAAAAACAATTGTGGTTCGATACCAATAAAACTAAGCAAGTAGTTGATCATTCCCGCCTCTGTACCTCTAAATAACCAACCCCAGATCCCGGCAATAATTACGAATGAAGTGACCACTGGCAAGAAAAAGATTCCTTTAAAAAATCCTGCTGATTTAACACCCGAATTGATAATTAACGCTAAAATTAACCCTAAGCCCATCGTTGGCACAATATAATATGCTGAAAATTTAACCGTATTCCAAATAGCTTTCCACGCCAATGAATCGGTCAAGAAGTACTTCCAATGTTTAAGTCCTACAAATTCCGGGTCACCAATTACTTTCCAATCCATAAATGTTAAATAAAAGCTCAATGCAAAAGGATATATCTGAAAGATTATGAAATGGATTAAAACAGGGATGAGAAAGATATATACGATAGCATTACGGTTCCACTCACGCTTCACTCTTTCTCCCAGTGGCAATTTACTCTTTTTAGAAGCTACTGCATTACTCAGTGTAATCACCCTTTCATATGTAAGTTAGTAACAGAGAGCTTGATCGTTTATTGATCAAACTCTCTGCTTTACTAACATTTTATTTGCCGATCTTACCTTCAATCGCTTTTGCGGCGGCATCTGCTGCTTCTTTTGGTGTTTTCTTCCCTTCCATCATCGTTTGAAGTTCAGCTTGTATTAACGGCATGATTGTACGTCCTTCTGGATGGATAACTCCCGGTAATGCAAATTGTGTATAATCCGCTAGCTGTGCAAGATATTTTTGCTCTCCAAAGATATCTTTAGCTGATTCTCTAGTAGGGATATACTGTGTGACTGTGTTAAATTTCTTCTGATTATCCGAATCCGTCACGACTTTGATAAATTCTGCTGCAGCTGCTGGATTATCCGTATTAATTGGCGCTACAAACATCCCTGTTGTTCCATATGTTAATTGTTCCTTATTTTTCATTGGTGGAGCAATAACGAATTCAAAAAGGTTTTGACTTAACATACGACTTACTGAAATACCTGAACCTTGAACTGCTAACATTTTTCCGCCTTCCCATAGTGCATCATGTTCTAATGCAGTAATTGAATCTTTCGGAATCCAGCCCTCGTTATACATTTTATTGATGAACTCAAATGCTTCCACTCCTGCTTCATTGTTAATTAATACTTCATTATCTGCCGTAATAACATCTCCGCCAGCTTGCCATAGGAATGGATATAACGTTCCATTCATTGATCCTCCACCTTGAAAACTTGTTGCATAAAAGCCCTTGTCTTTTGCTTTTTCAGCCCACTTTTCAAAATCTTCCCAAGTTGCAGGTAAATTTGCAGGATCTTCACCAATCGCTTTGATTACATCGACATTATATAAATATGTGTAGGCTTCTTGTAAGATTGGCAGTCCATATAACTCATCTTTCCAAGTTGTAGAAACTAACGCTGTATCTACAAAATCATCAATATCAAAGCCTTCTAAATAGGGATCTAACGCTAGTAACATACCCGCATCAGCGTACTGTGGCATCTGATCAGGTATTACGTAAAACACATCAGGACCATTGTTTGCTGCTAAAGCTGTAAGTACTTTTTGATCACGATTGGCCCATGGAATCTGTTCAAAATTTACTTTCACACCTGTTTGCTCTTCATAAGAAGCGATGACTTCATCCCACATCGCGCCCTCAGTTTCTTGATCGCCGGTAAATGGATGTGCCCAAACTGTTATTTCACCAGAGAGCCCCGTTTCCTTTTCTGTTTCTTCTCCCACCACTTCTGGTTTTTCTTCACCAGTTTCTTCTTTTTCAGCGCCAGTGTCAGTATCAGTAGAACTACATCCTACAATTAAAGCTCCAAGTAATAGTAATAATAGAAAAAACCCAATTCTTCTCATCTAAATAACCCCTCTCAAATTATATTGATTTGATTTAGTTATAATTGGTCTATTAAACTACAATATGAATTACCCCCCCTTTGCAATTCGGTAGCGACTCTCACTGCACAATATACTTTTCTCGGCTCTAAACCGATTGGGTAAGAATCTTTTGAGTACTCCTTCAAACTTTCTCTACTACAGTTAACAAAAATACTTGTGATTACCTTTTCAAAACAATTAAATAGACTGAAGTAATTGAATTGCGCGTCCATTTTTATCAGATTACATTATTTCTCATCAAGAGACAAGTCTCTAAAGCGTCTTTAATTGGGGACATGCGATTATTAATTTTTTAAAATCCTTCCATATTTGTGCATATTAATGGTTGCTAATTTCAATGTTTTTAATATATAGTTAACTATTGAGAGGTGATAGACATGGTTGGTTGGGAAAAATTTAATAGAATTTCTTATAGAATGATCGAGTTAGCTTATATTAATTTGCTTTGGATCTTTTTTACATTAGTTGGCTTAATCGCTTTCGGTATCTTTCCAGCTACAGCTGCCATGTTTGCAGTTGTCCGTAAATTAATTCGAGGTGAAGAGAAATTCAAAATACTTCCTATGTTTTGGACTTTATTTCGGACTGACTTTTTAAAGACAAATGGTTTTGGACTTATTTTTCTAGTCATTAGCTACTGCTTTTATTTCAATTTTTATTTCTTACAGTTAAATAGTGGTGAATTACAGTTTTTATTCCCCGTACTAATTTTCATACTTATTTCAAGCATCATCACATTACTATTTTTCTTCCCAGTCTATGTACATTTCAACTTAAAGTTCTTTCAATACATCAAACAGTCTTTCTTAATCGCAATTACATCTCCGATTGAAGTCATCACTATTGGCGCTTTAGCTGGTGGTATCTACTTTGTCTCTACACTTTTCCCTGGGATTATCCCACTATTTACTGGTAGCGTATTTGCATATATAGCTACACTAATAAGTTTCAAATCATTTGCTCGAATAGAGAAGAAGATAGGAGCACTAACTTAACGCTTTTTCCCTAGATTTTTACATTGGCCCCATAAATGGTGCTCCTCTTCCCAAAAAGTAAACGCAGATGGGACTTTTCAGTAGTACTTTGTGAACGAATTAATTATAAACAAGCCAGCGGTTCAGTCGGATTAATCGACTGAATCGCTGGCTTATTAATTACTATTTGTGTGAATTACTATCAAGAAAAAGTACCAGATATAGAAACAAATAAGATTTATTTCCTTACCCATAGTTGTGCTTCTCACCTACTAATTATTCACCCTTACTGCAATTCGGCATGCCAGGAACTTTCCCACTCGCTGGCGTCAGTCTTTTTTTTCTGCACTGCTCTTCAAGCACCTTTGTTAACACTCGTTGAATAATAGCCGATTCGATTGTTGCAAATGCTGGATCGGCAAGGTTTGTTTTTTCTAGTGGATCCTTAGTAAGATTGTAGAGCTCATATTGCTCCGGAACTGGTTCTGTTTTTGTTATCGGCACATAACAACCATTTTGTTCAGTTATGACTGTATCACTAGATCCTGGATTCGTCCAAAATTTTGGGTTGTCAAAATATCGGGCGAATTTCCATATCTCATCGCTCTTATCTATTCCAGTTTCTAGCTTAGTAATCACCGCCTCGATGTCATTCGGTTCAACAACCGATTTATAGGGTTTGCCCGTGATTGCATTTGTTTGATGTAAACCTTTGAATATATCATCATCTGTCATGAAATAGAGTGGTTCATTTGCACCAAAAAACCTTTCATGCCCATAAAATAATGGAGTCAAATTTCTACCAACTAACGGAAGTGCTTCGGTGTGATCTTTTGAAAGATTTTCACGGATTAAGTCTACGTTTATTCCCGTTAGTCCCAGCAATGTTGGAAGTACGTCGACATGGCTTGTTAGCATATTTGTATATTTAGCTCCTCTGAATAGGGTTGGATTATGAATGATTAATGGGACATGAATCGATTCTTCATACATATTATACCACTTTTGATAGAGTCCGCCATGCGCTCCCAGTTGTTCTCCATGATCAGACGTGAATACAATGATTGTGTTGTCATAGAAACTTGAGTTTTGAAGTGCCGTTAGGACCTTAAGCATTTCATTGTCGGCCTTTTTTTGTAAGCTGTAATACAATTGACGATAAAAATTATTGTCAATTATCGGTTGTAATGCTTTTGGATACGTAACACGATAGCTTTCCTGAGCAGATGGTTTAGTAAACAATGATTCCCCTACTGTTGGTGCCGGTGGGATGTATGGGAGAGTTGGGTCGACTTCAAAATTGAAATTCGGGGAAACTGCGGATAGCACTCCATATAACGCAATATCATGAGGGTTTATGAAGGAGCACTTTATAAACCAAGGTGTCGTGTTATTCGTACACTTTGAAATTTCATGTAGGGATTCGATAAGCTTTACTGTTTCAGCAGCGTACACTTCATCCCGCCCACTTGTGCCTATTCCCGCAGACGAACCGGAATTTCGAGGATCTGCGCCATGGGGTTCCGGTCCAATCCAATCGGAGTATCCAAAGTTTTCGAGTCGGTTCGCTTTTTCATATATTTTTTCTTGCTCTTTATTTGGAACGCCAGTTGCTGGATTATAGCTAGGTAATGCATTATGCGTGCCCGGGATTAAGATATCCTCGTCTGATGCATGCCATTTCCCTTTCCAAAATGTATCATATCCTGCTGTTCGAAAGTAATCCCCCATCGTTGGAACAGTGTTTGGATCAAGCCAAAATACATCTGGGTCAAATGATCCCTTAGCAGCACCTGGCGTTTGAGTAACGCCGTGAAGCGAAGGATATTGTCCAGTATATAATGTTGCCCGGCTTGGTGAGCAGGCTGTACTCCCAGCATAATGATTATAAAACTCCATACCATTCTTCCGTAGTAATTCTTGCGCAACTAAATTTTCTTTTCGCCATTCCTTCAATTCCTTTGTTTCATAAACCGATGGAAAGCGTTCCTGATCAACCATTAAGAACAGAATGTTGGGTTGTTTCTTCTTGTAGGGATATTTTCTTTTGTAGGAATCCATTGTTATTATCACCCTTTCTAAAATCATAAGTACTTATATACCATATGTAGAAAGGCGTCGTATTGTATCAGTGATTTGCATAAGTCTTCTTAAATCAAAAAACTGACGTACCCATTTATAGGTCGTCAGTTTTCACTTCCAAGACATTCTCCATATAATCTTTACCCCATTCATACATTGTTTCTAGAATTGGCATAAGACTTCTACCATGTTCAGTAAGTGAATACTCAACTTTTGGAGGAACAACAGCATATACTTCGCGATGGACAATCAAATGGTCTTCAAGTTCACGCAATTGATTTACAAGCATCCGTTGGGTGATACCAGGTATGAGGGTCTTTAATTCACCGAAGCGTTTAGTTCCTTCCTTGCCAAGATGCCATAACACAAGCATTTTCCACTTGCCGCCAATAATAGCAAGCGTCAATTCTTTTTCACAATTAAACGCTTTCTCCCCTAAGTTCGGCATTTACTCCACCTCCATTCTCTATCATAGTATACTTTTCACCACTATGTATGAAAAAAGTACGTACTTTGAATTCAATCATATACAGACTTTATTAAAAACTAAATCATTAACTATTTCCTATTCGATAATCAGCGCTCTCTTTTAATTCCTTTCCTGCTTTGCACATTGCTATACCTAACTATCCTCGCATGTTATTCAGTTAGCTGTCTAGTAAAGCAACTTTGGTTACAGGATAGATATACTAAAAAAGTACACCGATAGTATGAATGAACAAAAGAACTGATTTCCTTTTCGAAAAAGCGAAATCAGTTCTTTTGTTTATTCTTTTAACCATCGCAGATTTGGTTGTACGATTAGCTCACATAAAGTTTGCACACTTTGGACTAGAAACAAATAAGTACCTTTATAGTCCGAAAATATCCCCATACAGGCTCGGTACATAGGTAAGAGATATCATTCCAAATTAGCATGTCGTCCATACATCACTTCAGAATTCAATTCTTTTTTCTCCATAAATCTCAAAATAACTGCATCATAAAATAAGAGAAGCGATTGCTCGAACAGTGATCCCATCGGTTGGATTGACTTCCCACTATTGCCTTCCCCTTTTGCTTGGGCGGGTATTTCAATTTTAATATCTGCCAACTTCCCAATTGTAGAATCAGGATTAATGGTAACAGCTACCACTGTTGCACCAATGCTCTTCGCTTTTTTAGTCATTGCAGCCAAACTTTGGGTCTCACCGGATCCAGAACCGACAATGAAAATATCATCTGGTTCTAGATTCGGAGTTACCGTTTCGCCTACAATATACGAATCAAGACCTACGTGCATCATTCGCATTACGAATGCCTTAGCCATGAATCCAGATCGACCCCCACCTGCAACAAATACCTTTTTCGCACATAAAATTCCTTCTACTAATTTTTCGGCTTCTTCACTATTAATTAGATTAATGGTTCGCTTTAGCTCAGCCAAAATTTCATCTGCGTAACTTGTGGTGTTCATGTTATACCATCACGCCTTCTTTAATTAGCTTTTGAATTTGTGCAGCTTCTGCTTTTTTGTCGTCTTTACTTGTGATTCCACCACCAACAATGATTAGATCTGGTTGTGCTTTAATCACTTCTGGTAATGTCTCAAGCTTAATACCACCAGCAATAGCAGTTTTAGCATTTTTTACAATGCTTTTAATTGTGCGTAGGTCTGCGAATGAATCTTTACCTTCTGCTTGCAAATCATAGCCTGTGTGTACACAGATATAATCTACGCCCATCAAATCAAGCTCTGCAGCACGTGTTTTAATGTCTTTTACTGCAATCATATCGACCAATATTTTTTTACCGATTTTTTTTGCTGCTTCAACAGCACCTTTAATAGATGAATCTTCTGCTTGCGCAAGAATAGTAATAATGTCAGCGCCTGCAGCAGAAGCATTACCTACTTCATAACCTGCAGCATCCATGATTTTAAGGTCTGCAAGAACTTCTAGGTTAGGATATGCAGCTTTTACTTCTGCAACTGCTTTTAGTCCTTCTTTGTTTATAACTGGCGTACCGATTTCAACGATATCGATATATTCCTCTACTTCTTTAATAAGTTCGATGGCCTCTGGGATGTTAACAAGATCTAATGCTAATTGTAATTTCATTTTTTCATTCTCCTTTTATTCGTTTTTCGGTGCAAACTTAGTGTATATCCTAAAGTCAAAATTGTGAAGTACGCACTTTTAAATCACATACAGACAAATAGTATACTGTAAAAATCCTTTTAAGTAATGGAGTTACAAGATAACAAATTGATTTCATCATTTCATTACTGCCTCTAAGTCAATATATTGATTATAAAAAAGTTAAGTTTTCTTAAAAAAAATGAGTTCAGTGTCTGTTGACATTACTATCCTCTATATATGTTGAACAAATGAATACGGCGTATGTGCTTTACATGGACTTTTGGGAAGCAACTGAAAAAATCCCGATACTTAGCACTAATTGTAATTCCTTCCAATACCGCTTCGACGCTTTGTGGATGCCTCCCGCGAAGTCGCGCCTTCGCTATATAGTCTCTATATAGGGAAGCTCATTTCATTATCGGAGATTAGTGCAGCATGTAGTGCGTCTTTCTTCAATGAAGTTAGTATCAAATAGTAATCACATTACATCTCAATCCATACATCTCTAAATCACAACTCCGTTAATAATGAATTCCCCAGCGCAGGCGCGGCAGAGGCATCCCCAAAGCGCCAAGCGTTCTACAATCCACACCCCGAATTACAACTCTCTCATTAATGTGCGCCACAGCAGATTCAGTGTGATTCTTTAATTCAACATATACATAAGCCAACTGTTTCATTTTCACACTCCTTATCATTTCTTTTTATAATTACAAGCTACAGTATACTTTTAGTCACTATATGATGTTAAAGTGCGTACTTACATTAATTGACCGCAGTTAGTATAGTGAGAACTGTTGCGATTATCATTCAAAGCTTAAACGGAATATTAATTGTAAAAGTAGGGGGAATCGAATATGGATACCGAAAATCCCTCTGAAAGATTTGATGTTAAACATTGTTTAACGGAATCCCAAGAGGAATGGATCATGCAAGACATGACTTTTATTTTATTTGGAGCAACGGGAGATTTAGCTCAACGAAAGCTATTTCCTGCTTTATATAATTTATTTCTCGATGGAAAAATGCCGGATTCTATCTCAATAGTCGGTTTAGGTAGATATTATTGTTCTAACGAATTTTTTCAATCTAAAGTGGAAAAAGCACTCCGGTTATATTCCAGAAGAACTGTTCAAACTTCTGTTTTGCAAGATTTCCTAACTAAGTTTCGCTACTTTGCATTTGATGCAACAGACCGTGGATCCTATCTGAATTTGTTCGAACTCATCAAAAACAGAGAAAACGAGTTAGATATACCAGAAAACCGACTTTTCTATTTGTCTGTCGCACCGAAGTTGGTTGATGTTATTACGTCAAATCTTTACACAAATGGTATAAGTCAAACTTTAGGTTGGAAGCGAATCATTGTTGAAAAACCGTTTGGAAGTGACCTGAAATCGGCACAGCAATTGAATGATACTTTGAGCAAGGCCTTCAACGAAAAAGAAATCTATAGAATCGACCACTATCTTGGAAAATCAATGGTCCAAAGTTTTGAAACCTTAGTACTAGCCAACCCAGCATTAGAAGCTTTATTAGATCATAAACAAATTGCTAATGTTCAAATCACAGCAAGTGAAACGGTTGGGGTAGAAACACGAGCTGATTATTATGATCAGGCTGGAGCCATACGTGATATGGTTCAGAACCACCTTTTTCAGTTAGTGATAATGACAGCACTGCATCTCCCCAGGGAAGTAACGACCAAAGAAAACGAAATTAAGAAAATGGAAATCATAGAATCTCTTCGACCAATTCTTAAAGATAAAGTTTACCTGGATGTTGTTCGTGGACAGTACGAATCTGGAGCGATTCTTGATACACCAGTTGCTGGCTATAAAGAGGAGCCCGGGGTGAATGACTCTTCAATGAATGATACTTATTTTGCAGCGCGTTTATATATTGATAATCCGTCTTGGAATGGAATCCCAATTTATATACGCACGGGGAAGCGGATGGATAAGAAGTCTACACGAATTGTCTTTGAGTTAAAGAATAAGGTAGAAGAATCAAATGTACTTCAAACTGAAGAGATAACTCCTAATTTATTAACATTCGAGATTAGTCCAAACGAAAGTATATCTTTAAGGGTGAATATGAAAAATCCTTCTAGTAACCGTTTTTATCCTGTTTATATGAACCACTCGACCAATTCTAAAGACCAACCAGAAGCATATGAACTACTTCTATTTGATGCAATGCTCGGTAATAAATCATTCTTTGCCCATTGGAAAGAAGTCGAATTATCATGGAAATGGATCCAACCGATTTTGGAGGCATTTCAGGAGGATATGTTGCCTTTATATCCTTACCCTGCTGGCTCTACAGGTCCAGAAGCAGCCAATCAACTATTGCAATCCAATCAATTTAATTGGTGGTAAATAAAAGATAAAGTCCAAAGGAGATAAAAAAATGACAGTTTCATTTGATTACACCAATGTTTTATCGTTCATGAAAAATAGTGAACTTGAAAATCTAAGCGGATTTGTAAAACAAGCTCATAACCAAATCCATCAACAAACAGGACCAGGTTCTGATTTCTTAGGATGGGTTGACTGGCCAGTTACCTATGATACAGAGGAGTTTACCAGGGTGAAAATAGCTGCTAAACGAATTCAACAACAGTCAGACGTGCTAGTTGTTATTGGTATTGGAGGTTCTTATCTGGGGTCTAAAGCAGCAATTGAAGCATTATCACATACGTTTCATAACCAAATCAAAGGTAATACGGAAGTATACTTTGCTGGACAAAATATCAGTTCTACCTACATCGAACATTTACTACATGTGTTAGAAGGGAAAGACGTTTCTATAAATGTTATTTCCAAATCAGGTACAACAACAGAACCCGCTTTAGCATTCCGTATTCTCCGTGAATATATGGAACAAAAGTATGGAAAAGAAGAGGCAAGAAGTAGAATTTATGTAACTACTGATCAAAATGAAGGTGCACTTCGAAACCTTGCTTACGAAGAAGGTTATGAATCATTTGTTATTCCGGATAACATAGGTGGGCGGTACTCAGTTCTGACGCCTGTTGGCTTACTTCCAATCGCAGTAGCCGGTCTCGATATTGACAAAATGATGGCAGGAGCAAAAGCCGCCTATTTCAAATACGATGATCCCGTTCTCGCAACGAATGAAAGTTACCAGTATGCAGCGGTAAGAAATATTTTCTATAATAAAGGGAAATCAATTGAATTACTTGTGAATTATGAACCTGGTCTACATTATGTAGCTGAATGGTGGAAGCAGCTCTTTGGAGAAAGTGAAAGTAAAGATGAAAAAGGACTCTTCCCTGCATCAGTTAATTTTACAACGGATTTACATTCGATGGGTCAGTATATACAAGAAGGGCGTCGTCTTTTCATTGAAACAGTCCTACAGATAAAAAAGCCCCAAATTGAACGAACGATTCAAGATGATATAGACAATATTGACGGTTTGAATTTCCTATCAGGAAAAACAATGGATGAGGTAAATAAGAAAGCTGCACTGGGTACTGCCCTCGCTCACATTGATGGAGGTGTTCCAAACTTGCTTATTGAGTTGGATGAACTCAATGAATTTACCTTTGGGGAAATGATATATTTCTTCGAAAAGGCTTGTGCAATAAGTGGAACATTGCTCGGGGTAAATCCATTTGACCAACCAGGGGTAGAAGCTTATAAACAGAATATGTTTGCGCTACTTGGCAAGTCTGGTTTTGAAATAGAAAAACAAAGTTTAGAAAGTCGCTTAGATAAAATCAAATAACGTATACAAAGGAATGAGAGTAAAATATGATCAAACAACAAATGGGCGTTATTGGTTTGGGCGTAATGGGGATGAACCTTGCGCTAAACATCGAAAGTAAAGGCTATTCGGTAGCTGTCTATGATTATTGGACAGATCGAACAGATGAATTTTCCAACAAAGAAGCGAAAGATAAAGCTATTCATGGTAGCTACAGCATTGAAGATCTAGTCGCTTCGCTAGAAGTCCCACGTAAGATCTTATTAATGGTTAAAGCCGGGGAAACAACAGATACAGTGATCCAGTCCCTTGTCCCTCATCTTCAACAAGGGGATATTCTTATCGATGGAGGAAATACATTCTTTAAAGATACGAATAGACGTACAGCAACCTTAAAAGAATCAGGCATACATTTCATTGGTGCAGGTGTTTCTGGTGGAGAAGAAGGAGCTCGTAACGGCCCATCGATTATGCCTGGAGGCTCAAAAGAAGCTTACGAACAAGTGAAGCCCATTCTTGATGCTATTTCGGCAAAAGTTGACGGCATTCCCTGCAGTGCATATATGGGTCTTGATGGAGCAGGACATTATGTGAAAATGGTTCATAATGGCATTGAATATGGCGATATGCAACTGATTTCCGAAGCCTATTTCATCATGAAACATGCACTTGGTCTTGAAGCGCAGGAGTTGCATGAAATATTTTCAGAATGGAACAAAGGAGAACTCGACAGCTATCTCATTGAAATCACAGCAGATATTTTCACAAAGATGGATGAAGAAACTGGGAAACCGCTCATTGATCAAATTCTAGATGTAGCCGGACAAAAAGGCACAGGAAAATGGACTAGCCAAAATGCGTTAGACTTAGGCGTGTCCCTTCCAATCGTCACAGAGTCCGTATTTGCACGATTTATTTCTTCTATTAAGGGAGAGCGCGTTGCAGCAAGTAAACTACTAAAAGGTCCTGAACTGAAAAAGTATGTAGGTGATCCAAAAGAGTTGATTGAAGCGATTCGTAAAGCTTTATATATGAGTAAAATTTGTTCATATGCCCAAGGTTTTGCGCAAATGCGTGCAGCATCTGAGGAGTATGATTGGAAAATCCCTTACGGAGAAGTAGCCATGATTTTCAGTGGAGGATGTATCATTCGTGCCCAGTTCTTACAGAATATCAAAGAGGCATTTGATACTAACAGTGACTTGCCAAACCTTTTAGTTGATCCCTATTTCCAAGAAATAGTAGGAGACTATCAGAATTCGCTTCGCGAAGTAGTAGCCATAGCCATTCAACATGGGATTCCAATTCCTGCTCTCTCAAGTGCATTGGCTTACTATGATAGTTACCGTACGGAGACATTACCGGCCAATCTTATCCAAGCTCAACGCGATTATTTTGGCGCACATACCTATGAACGCCTGGATAAAGAAGGCCATTTCCATACTGAATGGGCAAAAAACTAATTTTAAAGTAAACAAAAGTGCAAGCCTCTAGGCGCTGCAGTCTAGACGTGAAATAGCCTATTTCGCAGGTTATCCATAGTACGAGATTTTATAGTTTCCTAAGCTCTAAAAAAGTACCGGGTACCGAAACGACTCATAATCGTTTTGGTGCCCGGTATTTTTCACCATGTTTTCAAAAATTGAATCGTGCTGTTGCGTCCCGCATCCATAAGTCCCTCTTTTGTTTCTTGATCCATATCAAACTGGGTTGCACTATAATCATCAACTGGGATGAAAATGATATTTCTTTCATGCTTTCTCGAAATATACCTTTCATCATGCGAATTTTTCATCGTCGAAAAAAGGGCTTCAAATAAATCTAAGGCATTGTCAATTTTATGTCCCGGCATTTCTTCTTGGCTACGACTTAACTTCAAACCAAGGACTGGACGTTCTGTATTTCCACCTTCGTCGTTAAATATCCACATAGGGAAGTTGCTCAACACCCCGCCATCCACAACAATCGTCTCTCCCTTCCCTACTTTTAATCGTACCGGTTCGAAGAAAAATGGAATTCCGCAACTCATGCGTAATGCACGAGCAATTGGAAACGTTTCTGCTGATATTCCATAGCCCTCCAAATCGTCGGGAAGCACAATCATTTTTCCATTCGTTAAATCCGAAGCAACAAGCTTTAGTTTTCCCGGCGGTAAATCTGAAAATGTATAGACATCTTTTGCTGCTAATTTTTCTAAAAACCAATTCTCCAAAGCATTACCTTGGTATAAACCAAGTCGCCAATACAATTGAAACCATTTCATTAACGGTAAAGGAATTATTGTCTTCCGTGGATCAAGAAGCACCTGAAAATCTTGTTCATCCAGCATCTTTTCAATTTCCTTAGCCGAATAACCAGCCGCAATGAAACTGGCAAGAATTGCGCCCGCACTCGTTCCAGCTACACGATGAAATCGATACCCCTTTTCTTCGAGGACTTGATAAGCCCCAACTAACGCGAATCCTTTTAATCCTCCTCCTGAAAAAACTCCATCTATTAACATAGATAATCTCCCCCATTTCTATGCCTTGTTACACTGTAGGAGGAACGGGAGGAAATTAGAACGAACTTGTGGATTCAAACGCTAGGGAATGGGATGATTTTTATAGATATGCTTGGTTGAGTCTGACTTATGATTGGTTAAGTAGTATATAGGATTGGTCGGGGCTAACTTATGATTGGTTGAGTAGCATATATGATCGGTCAGGGCTGACTTATGATTGGTTGAGTAGCATATATGATCGTTCGCCTTACAGATATAGTCGGTTTAACCAATTGTGATGATGAAAGCTCAACCAAACTGCTTTCTATCGTTTTCTACTGCATAAAAAAAGAAGAGGCAAATGCCTCTCCCGTTGATTACTTTTTTTAACACATTTATATTTCGACTACGTGCCTGCTAACAATCTGTTGTATTTCTGAGCCGTCCAGTGTTTCCTTTTGCATTAATAGATCCACCAACTGTTTGAATTCTGACGCGTGTTCTTTAATGAGGTTTTCTGTTTTGCGAAGTGCTTCATCAAAAAGAATTTGCATCTTCGCTTCTTTCTCGCTTTTATTGAAAGTTAGCGTGAAGCCGTTTTGTAATAAACCTGTATCAACCATGCGCTCGATGATTTCTTTCGCTTGTTGAACATCGCCGCTTACGCCAATACTGTGTTCGCCAAGATATATTCGTTCGGCAACGCCACCAGCAAGGATCATACTGACTTGGTCTAATAATTCACTATACGTAGACAAGTGAAGCTCTTTCTGAATCGGTGCTACATACCCAAGTGCTTGGCCGCGTGGAATAATTGTTGCTTTCCTTACTGAACCAGGCTTTGTTACTGCAGCTACTAGCGCGTGACCGGATTCATGAATGGCTACTCTTCTCTTCGTCTCCGGGTCATTCATCGAACGGGAGGCGCTTCCAAGAATGGTGCGGTCAATTGCAAAGTCAAGATCACTCTTAGCAATTTGTTCACGTCCATCTCGAATTGCTCTTCTGCTCGCTGTTTTAAAGAGAGAACTCAGTTCAGCTCCTGAAAATCCTGATGTACTTTCGGCAAGAGTGTCTAATGCAGCAAAGACTTCATCAGCCAACAGCTTACCTCTCGTGTGAATATCAATAATTTCTCTTCTTCCAGTCGTATCAGGTAAGGGTACTTGGAATGAATAATCGATTCGACCTGGACGAAGAAAAGCTTCATCTAACATATCTTTTCGGTTCGTTGCTGCAATGAATAGCACACCGTCGTTATTATTGCCACCATCTAGCTGAACAAGAAGTTCCGTTAATGTTTTTTCCGCTTCTTCCCCACCATGTGTTTTCCGTTTACCTGCAAGTGCATCGACTTCATCAATAAATATGACTGCCGGTCGTTGCTTTCTTGCATTTTCAAACAGAGATCGTACACGGGAAGCACCTACACCAACAAATAATTCTGTGAACGCTGACCCGCTGGATGAAAAAAAGGTCGCACCTATTTCGCGCGCAATTGCTTGTGCAAGTAAAGTCTTCCCAGTACCCGGTGGACCATATAAAAGAATTCCGTTGGGTGGCTGAATACCTACTTGGGCCGACCGTTTCGGATCTTTCACAATAGATAACGTCTGTAAAATCTCTTCCTTCATTTCTTCAGGAAGCCCACCAATATCTTGTAATGTTATATCGGGTAGAGGCGTCGATTTAGATGCACTATTTTTCATAGAAGAGGCACCTACGCCAATCTTTCCTTTTTTATGAAGCACTATTAATGTAATGAGCAGCGTAATGAACACTCCTCCGAACAATAAACTACTAAATTTGCTTTGATCGGAATAGTTATATGATATATTATATTTTTCGACTAATTGTTCGACTAACTGGCTTTCAGGACGAACTTGAGTTACGTATTTCTCATCTTTCGTCTGTAAGTATAATGTTCCGTTCGATGTTTCTTTAAGCGATACAACTTGATCGTTTTGAGCTTGAATTGTCTTTTCCAATTCGGAAAACGATACTGCGATTCCTTTATTTGCATCAAAGAAGTACCACCCCACACTTGCTACTGTTCCAGTGACTAAGAGGACGAGAACCATAATCTTTGTTGCAAACTTCGAAACATGCTTCAAGCCTACGACAACTCCTTTTAGAATATACTTCTATTATAAGGGCTGATGAGCTATTATAACAGGTGGAATTATTGGATATGCTTGTACAAAGTATGATCGCTTGGTCGTTGGTATTAAATCCCATTAATTTATCACATAATAACAATGTTATCCACAGCACCTATGTCTGCTACACTATACTAGTAAGAAAATACCCGAATGATAGAGGAGAAAAAATGATTAAGAATATATTTACCAGTCTTTATTTAATCGCGGGTTTACTTGTTTTTGCAGGTTGCGGTCAAAGTACAACACAGTCACCTATACCTGATAATGTAAATGGGGATCCCGAATTAGTAGAAGAACAAGCAAACGAAGAACAGAACAAAGTTGTTGAAGTGGAAGATGCAGATTCCATTGAACAGCAAAATCTACCGCTCTCGAAGATGAAAGTTCATTACATAGATGTCGGACAGGCAGACGCCACATTGATTGAATACAACCAGGGTGATGAAGCATTTGCAGTACTCATCGATACCGGAGATTGGAGCTCCACAGAAGTTGTGTCCTATCTTCAAGCCCACAACATAACAGACATCGATATTGTCGCGATTACGCATCCCCATGCAGATCACATTGGGCAACTGGATAAAATCATCTGTACATTTGATGTATCAGAAGTATGGATGAATGGTGAAACTACGAATTCGCAAGTTTTCACGAGTGCACTTGCTGCAATTGAAGACAATAACGTAGATTACTATGAGCCGGAGGTTGGCGATGTATTCGACATTGGGCCGCTAAAGGTTGCAGTACTTCATCCGAAATCGCTGTCAGGCGATACAAATAACAATTCGATTGCGATTCGTTTACAATACGGAGAGATTTCCTTCCTCTTTACTGGTGACAGTGAAGAGGAAGCAGAAAGTGAAATGCTTAGTAGTGGTGCAAACCTAAAGGCAGATATTTTACAAGTTGGTCACCATGGCTCGAAAACATCAACAACCGATAGTTTTCTAAAGGCCGTTCAACCAGATATAGCGATTTATTCGGCAAGTGTTGACAATCAATACGGACATCCGCATATCGAAACGATTAATCGGCTTGAAAAAAGCGGTGTTCTTGTTTATGGAACGGATATTCATGGAACAGTTATTGTCGAAACAGATGGCAAGACTTTTAGCGTCCATACAAATAACCAAGGGACTATAAAGCACACACCACCTGAAGTAGAAACTGAAGTTGTACCTACACCCGAACCAAAAAATGAGACACAGCCAGTTTCAAGTGCCTCATGTGTTAATATCAACTCAGCAAGTGAAGTGGAGGTACAGCGCATTATCCACATCGGTCCCGCCCGTTCACAAGATTTAATCCAACTCCGCCCTTACCAATCAGTTGACGATCTTAGTAAAATAAAAGGCATCGGACCTGCCCGGATTACCGACATTCTCACGCAAGGCATTGCGTGCATAGGAGGATAATTATGTATTTAGCATATCTCGATCGGTTCACAGACGACGATAAAGCACTTCTTTTAGTTGAAAAATTGCAGAAAGAATTCCATGTCGACATAAACACGCTCCCAATTGACAGCAAGGCTGGCACATGGTTTTCAGTTGAAATCCAAGGTGATGAAATCATTTCATTCCAAGTAGATGAAGGAAAAACAGCTGAAATGGAACAAGAAGTAGACGACAGAATACAACGGTTAAAATCCAAGAAAACCAGTCGCTTCAAACGAAACTAGTTGTAGTAGCAACTGTCATAAATCAAAGAAAAGCTGTCGCGCCCATTGTAAAAAATGGATGTGACAGCTTTACTGTTTTACTGTTTTTTAGTTACATCTAGTCTTTCATTACCCATATAGAAAACGGCAATAACTGCAATTCCAACTGGTATAAGTGACCAGAGATATGTGGCTGAAATTGATGTAGACATTGCATTTACAATCACATCCAATATATCTGGCGGGATGTTGGCGCGAGCTTCTGGCTGAAATACCGTTTGGATATTTCCAAGTGATTCCGGTCCGCCCTGCCCGCTTCCACCAAGTTTCGCAAAACCAGTGGTCATTTCACTTGTTAGCAATTTTGTTTGAATCGCACCGAAGATGGTAATCCCGAGGGCAAGGCCTAACGAACGGAAAAACGAGTTCGTTGAGTTAGCCGATCCCCTATAGCGGTAGTCCATTTCATGCATCGATGCAGAGGGCAGTAATGAAAATGAAAACCCTACGCCAAATCCAACAAGTACCATAAATAGGGATAATGCGATTCGTGATGTATCAGGTGTTATCGTACTCATTAATACCATACCGATTGAATAAGCGATAACCGAGATCACCATGATGTTGCGATACGATGTTTTCGTCTGCAATATTCCTCCAAGTGCACTTCCAGCGACCGAACCAAGAAGCATCGGCATAAGAATAATTCCCGCATTTGTGGCAGATCCACCGTATACAGCCTGCACAAAAAGAGGGATGAAAATTGTCAGGCCAATAAATGTAGCACCATATAAGAATGCCAGGGCCTGGGATGAAGCAAAAAGTCTGTTCTTGAACATCCAAAATGAAATAATCGGTTCTTTTGCTCTCGTTTCAGCCCATATGAAGACAATAAAAAAGACAATAAATATACTAAAGAGGGTAATACTTTGCCATGATAACCACTCAAACTTTTTCCCGCCCAATTCAAGCCCAAACATCAGGCTGACGACAGCTGTAACAAGTGTAATTGCTCCTAGCCAGTCGATTGTCTGCTTGATCGGTTGTGCAGCTTCTTTATAATAGCGAATGATCAAGAATAAAGAAATCGCGCCGATTGGAATATTGACGTAAAATACCCAGTGCCAGCTTATTGATTCCGTAATCCATGCGCCTAGCAAAGGACCTAGAACACTTGAAGCGCCAAATACAGCACCAAGAAGGCCTGTCATTTTACCACGCTGTTCAGGAGGAAATACATCAAAGACAATAGTGAATGCAATTGGTAATAATGCCCCCCCCCCAATTCCTTGGATCGCCCGGAATACCGCAAGCTGCGGAACCGTTTGTGCAAGCCCACAAAGAGCAGACCCAACTAAGAAAACAATGATACCAAATAAAAAGAACCTTTTTCGTCCATACATATCGGATAACTTTCCGAAAATCGGCATACCCGCAAGTACAGCTACTGCATAAGCAGACGTAATCCAAATGTAGCTTTCCACACCGCCCAAATCTCCCAATATTGAACCGAGCGCTGTCGCTACAATTGTATTATCCATTGCAGCCATTAATATTCCCAATAAAATCCCCGTCAAAACGAGGCGTAATCGTATCTTATCTTCCAATGCAGTCTCTCCTTCATTAAACACCGTTGTGAATTTTATAATGCTTTGCTTGTAAAAATGCCCAAACATTTCATAACTAAGTATACGAATTATAGCAGCAGAGTTTCTACATTACAATGCTGTTTCAACACTTATTTAAGTACTGATGCGAATTGTATTCGAGTAAATTTCAGGCTCTAAACTGTAAGAAACTAGAAGTCTTACTAATCTAGCTGGATCTTTCTTAATCTAATTGAAACTTAGACGTAAGGTTGAGCGTCTATATCCAGGTACACTTTTTCGAATGACACCAACTGGAGGAACTATAATGAATCGAGCAGATATGAAGAAAAATAAGAAACGTAGAAAATGGCCATGGGTCATTGCAGTAATCAGCCTAATAATCGGCGGTTTTGCATTGAATGTCTATTTTGACTTGACGTCAACGTTGAAAGCTATGTATAAACCAATTGACCGCGAATTATCTGAGAAGCGAGCAGAAGGAATTACTTTGGGTAACCAAGATCCGTTTTCAGTGCTTGTCTTGGGTGTTGATGAACGCGAAGGTGATAAAGGTCGCTCGGATACGATGATTGTAATGGCCGTTAATCCTAAGTTAAAAACGACGAAAATGGTCAGTATTCCAAGGGATACGTACACAGAGATCATTGGCCACGGGACCACAGATAAATTAAACCATGCGTATGCATTCGGTGGCATTCAGATGTCACTGGATTCGGTCGAGAATCTACTGGATATTCCCATTGATTATGTTATGGAAGTCAATATGGAAGGTTTCCAGACAATTGTAGATACCGTCGGCGGTATCAGTGTTAACAATCCTTTTGAATTTACACAGGATTCGATTCATTACGCTACTGGTGACATCACCTTGGACGGCAAAGAAGCACTATCCTATGTGCGGATGCGGAAAGGCGATCCTAACGGCGACTTCGGGCGTCAAGATCGACAGAAACAGGTAATTGAAGGAGTACTGCATGAAGGAACCTCCATAAAGAGTCTGTTAAAATACCGCAGTGTCTTCAATGCCCTGGGTGACAATGTAAAAACAAATATGACGTTCGATGAAATGGTAGACGTCCAAAAGAATTACCGTGACGCGGCTGGTAAAGTGGAGCAACTTCATTTTGAAAAAGGTGAAGGCAAGCGAATGAACGGCGGTATATGGTATTACATTATGGATGAAACAGAATTACAGGAAGTTACAGGTACCATGAAGCAACATTTGGAATTGAATTAAAGTAATCCGCGGAATGTTAAACTCCGCGGATTTTTTGATGTTGTTTGCTATGGGTTTCCACTTGCTGCTTTCGGGTGTACCCACTGTTTCACGGATTTACCCGCGATTTTCGAACATACCCTCGGATTCCCCAATACTCCTCTCTATACCCGCACTTGCCCATTCCCACGGATGACATACTTGGTCGTAGTCAATGCCTTTAATCCCATTGGACCCCGTGCATGCAATTTCTGTGTGCTAATTCCAATCTCCGCGCCATAACCAAATTCAAAACCATCCGTAAATCGCGTCGAAGCATTATGATAAACAGCGGCGGCATCGACATAATTCAAGAAAATCGTAGCATGCTTTTCATCATTGGTGATTATCGCTTCGGAATGCTTTGTCCCGTATTTGGTAATATGAGTAATTGCTTCCTCCATACTCGTTACAATTTTGACACTAACTGTTAACCCGAGATATTCCGTTGACCAATCTGATTCGGATGCAGCTCGCACCTTTTCACATTCTCGAACAACAGTTTCATCTCCGTATATCTCCACATCGTTCTCCTGCAATTTTTCGATTAGTACTTTTCCATAAAATGTAAACCACTTGTCATGGATTAAGATTGTCTCAATGGCATTGCAAACGGATGGACGCTGAATCTTTGCATTCAATGCAATATTAGTAGCCATTTCTAGCTCTGCTGATTCGTCAATATAGATGTGGCAATTACCCGCCCCTGTTTGAATGACCGGAACTGTTGCTTCACGAATTACTGTTTCAATAAGTGTTTTGCCACCCCTTGGAATTAGAACGTCCAAGTATTCATTAAGCCGGAACAGTTCTTTTGCCGTCTCCCTGCTCGTATCTTCAATTAATTGGATAGATATTTTGGGAACATCACTTTTATCAAGAGCAGCATGAATTGACTTTATAAGAGCCAAGTTCGAATATTTCGCAGAAGAACTTCCTCGTAAAATGACGGCGTTCCCCGTTTTAAGGGCAAGCGTCGCCGCGTCAACAGTGACATTCGGTCTCGCTTCATAAATCATACCGATAACGCCAATTGGTACCCGCTTCACTTCAATAAGCAATGCATTGTCTTTTTCAATGGTCTCCACTGTCTCTCCAATCGGATCCTGTAATTCGATTAATAGATGGATGGCATTCGCCATGTCTTCTATTCGTTTTCCAGTGAGTAGGATGCGGTCAAGAATTGCGTCAGTAAAACCTTTCGCTTTTCCATCGTCCAAGTCTTTCTGATTTTCAGCAAGTATGGACGTTTGATCGACCACTAATTGTTCGGCAATTAATGCCAGTGCTTTGTTCTTTTGGTCGGTTGTGATGTTCACCAACGAATAACTTACTTCTTTTGCAGCTTTCCCTTTTAAGTGTACTTCGCTCATGCTAAATCCCCTCATTTCATATTTGTGCCCAGCGGTCCCGGTGAATGACTTCAACAGCCGATGAAACTAGTTCACCTTCTTTTTCCTTGTTTCTGTCTTCAATCGCGTTTCTTAATTCACCAGAAGAATAACTTACTTCTCCTTTACCTAAAATCCCATTCACGCCAAATACTTCAACAACGTCACCTTTTTGAAAATCCCCGTTTACTTTAACAACACCTGCAGGTAATAAGCTTTTTCCGTTATATAAAATAGCCACTTCCGCCCCTTGATCAACGTGAAGTTCACCTGTCGATTCGGAATGCAACACGATCCATTGTCTGCTCGTATTAATCTTAGCGATAGCTGGATTGGAAATATAGGTGCCGTCGCCTCCCCCCTGTAAAATCGTTAGTAGTTTATTCGAACCTTCTCCCCTTCCGATGAAAACGGAAACACCTAGTGATGTTGCTGTTTTTGCAGCTAGTAGTTTTGATTTCATGCCACCTGTTCCCACTTTTGATCCCGTATCGGCAGCTCCTTTTAGTAAGTCATCTGTAATCTGTTCAAGATAATCAAGTCGTTTCGCTAATGGATATTTGCGTGGATTTGATTCATAAAGTCCATTAATATCCGTTAAAATAATAAGCTGGTCCGCATGGAGAAAGCCACTGACAAGTGCTGACAGCATATCATTGTCACCGAAAGTCAGTTCTTCAACAGAGACTGTGTCGTTTTCATTAATAATGGGCACGATTCCGCGTTCCAACAGTTCCGTCATAGTCGCAAATGCATTTCTATAGCGCTCACGATTCGAAAAATCGATTCGTGTCAATAAAATCTGAGCTGGCACGATTCCATGAACACTAAACTTTTCAATATAAGATTGCATTAACAAACCCTGGCCCACCGCCGAAGCCGCCTGTTTCCCTTTGATTGTTATTGGCCGCGATGAATAGCCTAACTTTGCAAACCCAGCCGCGACTGCACCAGAAGAAACAAGGATCACTTCATGCCCTGCTTTACGTAGTACGGCAAGCGCATCGATATGATCGTTGAATTTCGTTTGATCGATTTCACCTTTAACATTTGTTAAAGAACTGCTTCCTATTTTCACGACAATCCGTTGTTTTTTCATTCCAATACCCCATTCCTTCTTGTGGTGGAAAACAAAAAAAGCCCACTCGTCCTGATATTAAGGACGAAAGGGCTTAGCTTCCGCGGTACCACCATAATTGGATGCATGCGAACACATCCCACTTATCCCCATAACGCCGAGGGGGGCGCCTATGTTTTACATAAGACTACGAAGGTAGGTTCTGCGATTGTCGTGACGGAATCTTCCAGCTGATAAATTCCGCTCTCTTTCACAACATGGATTCGCATAGTAATCCTTCATCACCGTTCAAGTTTTAGAAGATTTTAAACAATCATACAACACTTAACTGAATTGTCAAGCGTGTATAAGTGAACTACTTTTACTTCAGATATTATGATCGGACAATGAATATCGTCACTGCCCCTCTAAAGTAATGACAAATAGTAATACTCCCATATGTCGGTGCCTTTTCAGGTATTGAAGTTCATTTTATTATGAGCAAGATGGTGACGAGAACAACAGGTAGAATTGCGAATAGAACGAATTTCTTATACATTTTTTCGTTAGTTCAAGCTTAGAACGTTTTTCAACTATTTAGAGCACCCTATAGATTATCCATAACATTTAATCTTTTAAACCATTCAGCATAGTTTCTTAAAATTAAACCGGCTTGCGCTGCGCTAACCAATTCAAAAGTTCTGTCGAAGTCATTGGCTTAGCAAAATAATAGCCTTGGAAGATTAACGACTCCGACTCTTGGCTTAGAAATTGTACTTGCTCTTCAGTTTCTACACCTTCTAGTACAATATCTAAATTTAACGTTCGACCGATTGCGAGAATTGCCTTGAGAATAGATGAATCTTTCTCAGATTGTGGTACATCGTCAATAAATGACTTATCTATTTTCAAAGTCGAAATCGGCAATCTTTTCAAGTAAGACAAAGATGAAACTCCTGTTCCGAAATCATCCAATGCTACAGAAAAACCTTTTTCTCGAAACGTATTGAGGGCTTTCACCGCATCTTCAATCGAATTCACTACACTCGTTTCCGTAATTTCTAATTCTAAATTATACGGTTCCAACTTATACTTTTTCACCATTTCCGTTAATACATTAAGTAGGATTGGTGATGTAACATAATCCCCAGGAATATTAATTGAAACGGGGTGTACTTGGAAAGTCGTTTTTCCCCACTCTGCAATCTGTTTGCAAACTTGCTCGATTATCCAGTTCGTGACGTCTCCTATTCGTGTGCTTTGTTCAAGTATTGGTATGAAAGTTACTGGAGATAGCATACCGTATTTCGGATGCTTCCAACGAATCAAAGCTTCAAACCCCGACAATTCATTAGTACTAGCCCTTACTTTCGGCTGATAAACCATGAATAATTGTCCTTCGTGCATCGCACCTTCTATACTCTCTAGGATTTCTTCTTCGAATGAATGAGAATGGATTGCATTATCAAAACGAATCACCTGGTAATCATAGCGTGTCGATGGATGCTCTAACACAGTAAGCGCTTCTGTATACAAACGCTTCGGATCCCGATGTTCTTCCGTAGTTGACATCGCGCAGACCGCTTCAATCTTAATTAATTTGCCATCGATTTCAGTCAGTGCTTTAAGTTGCTCTGCAACCTTATTCATGGTGCGTTCAAACTCAACGATTCCGTCCACCCCCTGAAAAAGAAAGACAAAACGCTTGCCCTGAAGCTGGTAAAGTTTCATAGAGGATGATGACCACTGAGAGAAAAAACGACCCAAATACTGAATAACTTTGTCTCCGAAAATATACCCTTGTTCAACATTGATTTTTTCAATGTCGGGGATATACCACATTGCAAGACTTCCATCATAAGAGGGACTGTTCAACATATTCTCAAAGCTCCGCCTGTTTGGGATTCTCGTTAAGGACTCGAAATAGTTTACGCGGTAATCAATATACCGATCAATAAAACTCGATAATAGTAATAATAGCAGTAATAGACCCAAACCAATTGAAACTGTAATGTTAAGATAGTTCATATCCATTTGATGAATCTCATGCAGACTATCAATCTTGTCACGATGAATATAGTAAGTAGTCCCCATGAGTCCGGTATAATGCATGCTAGAAATTGCTAACCCCATAACGAGCGAAGTAACTGTTTTCAGGAGTTTATTTTTCAAAAGATGCTGAAGAGAAGAAAAAATGTAGATTGCGATAAAAGAAATACTAATTGCAATCGCCACAGATGCAGTAAAAATTGTGCGATCATATGTATAGATAGCATCTGATTCCATAGACGCCATCCCAATATAATGCATGGCAGAGATACCAATTCCCATTGCGACACCCGAAATCAAACTTAATCCAATCGTTTTTCGCGTGCGGTTGACTAAAGTAAACACTAAAAATGAACTTGCAATTGCTGGAATAATCGACAAAAATGTGAGCTCAGGTTTGTAAGTCATCGAAATGGGTAATAAATAGGCACCCATTCCAATAAAATGCATGGACCATATCCCGAACCCCAAAGCAACCGATGCTAATATGAGCCACAAATTTCGATGAAAAAAGCTATTCTCTTGCATTCGCTCATTCATGGATATCGCGGTATAGGAAGCAAAGCTCGCAATGATAACGGACAAAAGAATGATTGAAAAAGAGTATTCACCAACAACTACACTATATGATTCCATGGAAGGATGAGTAAACAAAATCGGTTCTCCTTTACAACTATTATAAGATAAATCTCTACTAATTATAGTTCTATATAATCATGTGTCAACCTGTTCCATTCTACCTTCAAGATTATTTCACAGCATTTCGAAAAAAGTTCCTATCTTCAGGTTAACTTTGGTTAATCAACACATGTTCAATCCGTTAACAATAACATTCTGCAATCTAAGATATTACTATTTTGTTATTGTTGTAAAAAGTAGCAAACCCACATTCTCTTCTTCCTATACCCAGTAAAAGCCCAATCGTCCTGGTATTAAGGACGAAAGGGCTTAACTTTCGCGGCGATAATTCCCTCTATGTTTTTGCATAAGATTACGAAGGCAAATGCAGGAGTTTGTGATGTTGGGATTCGCTAGCTGATAAATCCTATTCTCTTTCACACCTTATTGCCACATATTACTCCTTCTTCACCACTCAATTACCGATAGTTTCAAATAACCAAACAATACTGAATTTTATTTGTGAAGCATTAATTAATTCGAAGAATCTATTTTACCAACTGTTCCTTTTTTTCTTGCCCATGTGAAAATAATTGCAGCAATTAATGTGAAACCTAGGTAACCCATCACTGGATAGACAGTACCAACAAGTGTGATGAATCCAATAAAACTCGCGCCGAACGCAGCTACACCAAAAATTGTAACGGCACCTTTAAAACGCACTGTTTCAGTTTTAACGATACGAGCTGAAAATGCGTATAACATTCCAACCGCTGTATTGTAAATCATCCCCAATAAGATAATGGACATAATTGCCCCCATTATAGGGCTAATATTATTTGCCAAAAACAGCATTGGCATCGGTACACTTGCAATCGCTTTTAACTGAGTCAGCATTGAGACATTGATAAGCAGGATGAGTAGTCCCAATCCAAGACCACCGATGATTCCACCCCATGCCGCAACCTTCTCATCCTTTACAGTGCCACCCATAACCGTGAGCATCGCGGCTCCAGCTGCCAAATTATAAGAGACATATAAAATTGCGCCCAGTAGCCAATGGGATGCACCTCTATTTTGAGTGACAACAGCGGCTGACAGATCAGCAGTAGCAAAGTCAAAATTTATTAATGAGTAAACTGTAATTACGATCACTATTAATAGTAAAAACGGAGTAAATGCTCCGATGAGTGTAATCACTTTTTGAACACTCAACGTTACCGTCAATATGGTTACAATCGCCATCAAAATACTTCCAATGAAACTAGGAATGCCAAATTGCTGTTCAAAAATTGCGCCAGCCCCTGAGAACATGACTACAGTTACCCCGAAAAGGAAAAATGTAATAATAACATCAACAAGTACCCCTAAATAACGACCACATATATGATAGATTACACGTTGATGAGACTTAGTTTGCAAACGACTTCCCAATTGTGTCAAGTTCATCCCTAAAAATGCAAATAAGACAGTTGCTACAAGTGTTCCAACGATACTAATTGGTCCAAAACTAGTGAAAAACTGTAAAATTTCCTGACCTGATGCAAATCCTGCTCCAACAATCACTCCGATAAAAGCTCCAGCGATTTGAAAACTTTTTCTCATTACTCATCCCCCGTTTTAGCCGCAGTGTCTCTTTATAGTCAAACTACTACAATAGATTTTATTTTCTGATTTCTCCAATCAGAAAGGACGATTTAAGTCATCCTTCCCTACACCTATTCAGCCTTTCTCATCACACCTCATTCAGCTTTGAAGTGTAACTCGTCTACCGTGAATTTATTCATAGCTTTCAAGTTGGGTTCGTAACCTATTCCATATGCGGTTGGAACAGTAATATAGCCGTCCTCCACTACAACTTCTGGAGTAATAACGTCTTCCTCCCAGTAACGTGAGGATCCAGCAGTGTCGCCTGGTAATATGAAGTTTGGAAGTGTTGTGAGCGCTACATTATGCGCACGGCCGATTCCTGATTCCAGCATTCCGCCGCACCAAACAGGTATTTGACGTTCCATGCAATAATCATGAATTTTCTTCGCTTCAGTAAGACCTCCAACACGACCGATTTTAATGTTAATGATTTGCGTACTACCAAGCTCAATCGCTTTTCGTGTATCTTCAAGGGAGTGAATGCTTTCATCCAAACAGATTGGTGTTTTCAATTGTTTTTGTAATTTCGCATGGTCGATAATATCGTCTGAAGCAAGCGGCTGTTCAATCATCGTCAAGTTAAATTCATCCAGCTGTTTGAGAAGTTCAATGTCGTCCAATGTATAAGCCGAGTTGGCATCTGCCATAAGTGGCACATCCGGGAAATTCTTGCGCAACTCGCGGATTACATCAACGTCATAGCCCGGTTTGATTTTCACTTTAATACGCTTGTATCCCTCTTCCACAAAACCACGTACCGTTTCGACTAGATTAGCAATATTTTCATGGATCCCGATACTGATACCCACTTCAATTTTATCGCGTTCGCCACCAAGAGCCTTCGCCAATGTCAATTTGTTACGCTTAGCATAAAGATCCCAAATTGCGCCTTCCAA
Source organism: Sporosarcina psychrophila (assembly GCF_001590685.1). Taxonomy (GTDB): domain Bacteria; phylum Bacillota; class Bacilli; order Bacillales_A; family Planococcaceae; genus Sporosarcina; species Sporosarcina psychrophila. The sequence goes on along the minus strand of NZ_CP014616.1, from coordinate 1,944,208 downwards.
AGTGGATTTCGCCATATTATTTTTACGGATTGCAGCGAACAATTCACTTACTTCGTCGGGATGTCCGATTTCCCTTCCTAATACGATAGGTATCAGAAAATCACGGATCATATGTAAATTCGTTTCAAGTGTTTCTTCGCTGTACCAAGGCGAGTGAAATGCCACTGACTCCCCCCATCCCGTATTACCCAGCTCATCTTTCACTTCAAGTAACAGAAAATCTTTATCTTGGAACGTACCAAAACTAGTTGTGAACGGGTGCTTCATTCTCATTTTCATTTTTCGGATGTTGATTTCTTTTATAATCATTCGGATTCTCCTCTATTTTTTATTGTCAGTGGAATTGTGTTTCTTTTTACAAATTGATAATAATGAACGCCTTCTTCAGACCTATTCACTCCTACAAGCGCATAGCCAGAACCAAATAACGATTGAAAAACGGTCCTTATTTTCAATCGCCAGTCGAGCGCTAGTTCAGGTTCATTCTTTTTGATCGACTGAAATTGTTCTGGTACCGGAACTTCAACACCAACACTGTTTAACAGGACATTTTCCGAATCCACAACTAGTGTTGGATTTCCTTTATGGGATTTCTCAACTATAAATGGTCGATCATAGTCGGAAACTTGCGGTGTCCACTTGTCCTCGACCCTTTCGCTCGAAACCCACCATTCGACTTGAAGACGGTCTGATGGTAATCCTTTGTTCAAACCATCTTCCATTTCACCGTAACAATTCACTAAATAAGTATCACAAATTGCGTACAGTTTCGACACATTTAAATAAGCATTGCGACTTTCCAATGGATCGAATGTCCAAGTAATCAAATTGTATCCCATTTCCTTGGCAATTTTAAGCTGTTCATCCTTTAGCAACTTTCCGATTCCCATCAGTTGATAGTTCGGAAGAATGCCAAGCATATGTGAACATAAATACGGCTTACCATTGGTGAAACCCGGAAAACCATATGAAAAGCCAACGATTTCATCACCTAAGAAAGCGCCTAACAATAACCCGCCATTTTTCGCTGCTGTATAGGTTTGATGAGTCGGTATCGGTTCAAGGCCCCAGATTGCTCGTTCAAGCGATTGGACCAGGCGCATGTCTTCATTGGTTTCTAGTTTGCGAATGGATAGGTTGACGTCCATTTGGTTCACTTCCTTCTCTCTAACTGCCCGAATGAATGGATGACCGTTCGAACGAGTATTTCAATTCCGGTCAGTATACTATCATGATTGAATGTCATGTTGGGATGATGAAGGCCTGGCGATAAGTCGCAGCCAAGACCGAGCATTGTCGCTTTAACAGAAGGTCTTTTTAATGTGTAGTAATGGAAGTCTTCTCCGCCTGGTGTGACAATAGGCGGCACCAAAAATTGTTCCCCAACTGTTTCCCTTATCGCTTGTGCCATCATTTCGACAGCAGTGTCATCGACTTGGGCAGCTGCAATTTCCGCGATTATTTCATAATTAATGATAACATCAGACAGTTCTGCAACCGAACTAATCGCTTTATCAACTAAATTCATCAGTTTGTCCATAACCACGTTTGTTTGGGCGCGTAAATCCAGACTAAATACTGCACTTCCGGGAATGATGTTGGCTGACTCTCCACCCGCTTGGAACATCGTCATTTTTGCAGAATGCGGGACCATTGGGTCAACGTGGATGGAGTGGATTGCCTGTACGAGAAGTGCCATCACTTCTATGGCGTTTTGTCCAAGATGCGGTCTTGCTCCATGCGCATCTGTCCCCACGATTGTTCCTTTAATCATTTTTGCAGCACCATGCATAATGGCTGGGGATGCATAGCCATGACCGATTTCTTGAATCGGACGGAGATGGACACCATACAAATAGTCGATATCGTCAACGATCCCTTTTTCCACAAATGATAATGCGCCCGTCCCCTTTTCCTCAGCTGGTTGAAAAATCACTTTTAGTCGCCCGTTTTTCGGATACCTAAGCTTTTTCAAAACGAGTAAAGCGCCAATTGCAATCGTCATATGCGCATCATGTCCGCATGAATGGTTCGCTTGAAAGACCCCATCCACTTCCTGCCAGAGTGCATCGATATCTGTTCGAAGTCCAATACAAGGATCACCAGACCCCAGTGTTACTACAAGTCCCGTTGAATCGTCGAATGTCGTAACTTGAAATCCTTCATTCTCTAACAAATGTTGCAAATAATTTGTCGTCTCAAATTCCTGCCAACTAATTTCAGGATGTGAGTGTAAATGGTTAAAAACCTTTTCAACAATCGGCTTCATTTCTTGTAACACTGCTTTCATTTTCAATCAACTCCTTCAACAAATAAGAAATCGCTTGGTATCGATTGATACGTTTCACGTCTTTTTTCGAAACTGTCCTTCTCCTTCACGGACAATCCTGCAATAATCGCATTCATGAATGAAAATAGAGAAGCCGTTGCATCGAGCGTCGACTTGTTAGGCGAATAAATTGGAAATAACAAATCACTGAATGTATGAATCGGGGCTAACATTGAATCAGTAATTCCGATAATGAAAGCTTGTTGTCTATGTGCCAATTCCGCAATTTGAATTGTTTCTTTCAAGTACCGATGAAACGAAATGGCGATGACAACGGACTTATCGTTCATTTGACTGAGCGTTTGGATTACATCCTCCGTTTCTGGTCGTAACAGTCTGACATTTCCTTTCACTAAACCAAGCGTGTATGAGAGCCAATTGGCTGCAGTATACGAAGAGCGCAGACCAAGAATATAAATGGTTTCTGCTTGAGAGAGCTGCTCGATTGCCTTTTCGTAGTCTTCTTCTTTAATTTGTTTCATCGTCTCTCCAATCGCTATTCGATCCCGCTCCATCACTTTTGTGAAAAAATGCGGTGCCTGTTCAAGTTCCAGTTTAGATTTCTGATATGTTGTGAAGCTACTCTCTTGAAATAGCAATTGTTCACGGATGACCTTTTGTAGTTCGCCATAACCAGAGAGATGCAGGCTATAGCAAAAGCGAATGACTGTCGTTTCGCTGACACCGATTTTCTTCCCAATTTCTTGTGCCGTAGACATCGCAATATTTCTTGGGTTATCGATTATATAAGTCGCGACTTTTTTCTGACTTTTTGACAGTTGGTCGTAATACTCGTGAATCAGATCCTTTAATTTCATCTTCACTCTTCCTTTTTTGAAGTTCTTCCGTCATTATCTTTTCAAATGAAGTTTTGACTTCATATTAATTATTTTATTACCTTAACATACTTGTTCGCGGAATACAATGTATTTTCTGATACTTATACTTTCCTGGGAACCTTTAGCCTCTGTTTCAATTACTACTCGAAAATTACTTGCTATATATGTTGAATTAATGAATCCCATTGAACCTGCTGTGACGCTCAATAAGGAGAGAGTTGTAATTCCGGATATTAGGTTGTAGAACGCTTGGCGCTCAGCGAAGGCGCGACTTCGTGGTAGCCGGAGCGATAAGACTAAGGAGGGATGCAGTTCAATCCCTCCCAAGCGGTCTTCTTTCTGGCTTATCGCGGGAGGCATGCACAAAGCGTCGAAGCGATATTGGCGGGAATTCTAATTAGTTCTAAGTATTGGGACTTTTTCAGTGGCCTCCCAAAAGCCTTTGTAATGCGCATACGCCGTATTCATTTGGTCAACATATATAGAGCTATCATTTAGGGTTATACATACGTTAAATATGGTAAAATAGCTATGCGAGGTGGTTATATAATGAATGAAAACGAAAAAATTCTTGGGGATGAACGTCGCCAATTAATCGTCGATACGTTACAGACGTCCGATAAACCTATTACAGGAAGAATACTCGGAGAAATGACAAATGTCAGCCGTCAGGTGATTGTTGGAGATATTACATTGCTGAAAGCAAAAAACGAACCTATTGTCGCAACAAGTCAGGGCTATATTTATATGCATGTGCAAGCGGCACCCCAGAGAATCGAAAAGACGATTGTTTGCAAACATACTCCGGACCAAACGATGGAAGAGTTGAACATTTTTGTCGATAACGGCGTTACAGTAAAGGACGTCAAAATTGAGCATCCTGTCTATGGAGATCTTAGTGCGTCAATAATGGTTTCCAATCGGAATGAAGTAAAAGAATTCATCAAGCGAATCAAAGAGGCAGATGCAATTTATTTATCAAAGCTAACAGAAGGTGGTATTCATCTTCATACGGTATTGGCGGACGACGAAGAATATATCAGAAAAGCGGAAGAAGCACTTAGAAAAGCTGATATTCTCGTCGAATGAAAAAATAAATCGGGAGTTATATTTTCATTCGGTGCAAATAGCATACAAACTTGAAAAGGTCGATTTCCCATACGAGAAATCGACCTTTTCAAGTTTACCAAAAAGTAATTGCCATCCATCTTCTCAAAATTGAATAGGGTATTCTTTTGATTCATTATCATCAACAAATTCTAAGTCCCTATATGACTTCATTCCATAATAATTTTAATGAAAAATTCATGTTCTTCATCTATACCTACGCAATATTGTTTATCAAGTGTTATTTTCATTGGAAAAATTTCAGATTTCTTTTCCGAGAACAGCCATCTTCTACCTATGCTAGTTAAAATAATAAAAACACCATTTTTATTTTCTTGCATAAAGTTTAAAGAAGAAGTAGTAATTGGATCATTATCACTATCAAAAATATTTATTTCTTTGAATTGCTCGCCAACCCTTGGTGAATCTTTTACAATTAAACCAATTTCACTGATATTCAAAATGTTATTTACTGCAAATGTCGATTCACTATTTGGATTTACATAGTATCGAGCTATGAGTTCTACTATATTTCCTGCTGGATCTTCAAAATAGCAAGCATGTGCAGGCCAAAATGAAAAATCAGCCTCGTCTTCTCCGTCTTCTAATAAAAGCGTTGTTTTTCCTTTTAACCATTCCTTCGCTTCTTGAAATTGATTGGGTGGAATATTGAATGCAAAATGATAATATGGTTCCCCTACTACATTTTCATTCGTGAATTCTAAAATGCTTGTTCCTACTTGAATTTGAAAACTTTTTGAACTTTCACTACAAAGAGGAAAACCTAAATATTGCGTATAAAATTCTTTCATTTTTTCTAATTTACCTGTTTGTAATGTCAGTATTTTTATTTCCATAAACAATATTCTCCTCATCAAGAAAATTTAATAGTTCATTTTTTAAATTCTATGTCACTTTTCCACTTATAATGCGTGTAAAATAATTGAATAGGCAAAGTAACTATTAATGCCAAAGTTAATACTATTTTTAGTGAATCAGAGATCTCAGAAATAAGTAGCATTATAATCAGAATAATACTAGGTGGAATCATCCATAAAGTCCTAATAAACTTTTTTCTATAATTCAATCTCCAATAAATTAAACCGCTATTACGACCATTTTTCAATGTAAATACCTCCGCATTATAAAACCACTAAGTAACATTAAGTAATAAAAGATTCTTTCTTCTGTTTTCGTCATAAAGTTAGTGCCATACATAAAAAGTTATCCCAGCTATTAAAGGTAATGAACCTGTATTAGCATCGATAAAGCATTCTCATAAATTCAAATCTACTTCCATTTGTCTCCTGCATAAATGTATCAACTTCATCAAACCCGATTTCCCTATATATTTTTATAGCTCTTTGATTGAAAGTTGCTACTGATAATGTTATTTTTTCTGGTCTGTATTTGGATTTAGCAAAATCCAAACCTGCTTGGACAAATCCCAAACCGTTGCCATTACCAGTTAAATCTGGCCTCATGCCTAACCCTATATCAATGGTGTTGTTAGCTACTTCATTAAAAGTATAGAAGCCTATAGCATCATTGTCTTTAGTAACAAAGAAGTTTGAGTTACCCCGTTTTTGAGCTTCTAAGAACTCAACTAAATCTTCTTTATCTGCTACCATATCGTAAAAAGAATATTCCGCATTATAGTGCCAATTATATGCAATCTCTTCCGCTTGTTCTTGTGTCATAATTTCAAACTTATATCCCACAATTATCCCCCTCTTAGTAATTCCACACATTCCCTATTACAACTAACTGTCCGCAATAGATAAGCATTTACTGTTATCCCTGCCTTTTCCTGTTCCACACGAAACGTGCTAGTTTTCTAGCAATCTGTGTTCCATCCCTTCAATCACTTTCTGTTGGTCAAGAATAATTTATAAGAGTCATAAACCTTTTTTATAATAAATAAGTGTCGTGCTGTCATTTATTTTCTTGGTTTCTCCTGTTTTTATAAAGCCCATCTTTTCATATAAATAACAATTACGTTTTTCTTCCGCTATAGTAGCCAACTCCCAACTAACCGCTTGAGGAAAAAGTCCCTCTATTTGTGATATTGCTTTCTGGGCAATTCCTTGCCCCTGGTATTTCGGTTGTATAAACATTGGGCTGATCCAAAATTCAGTTTCCTCTTTCCACCAGACACTAATAGCGCCAACAAGAATAGTACCCGATTTTATTTTATAAACTCCTCCTGACGTGTTGTTTATCCTTGTTATCATTCGCTCGATCGTTTCATTCGCTGGATTAGTATTGTAATCCTCATAAACTTCAAGTAATGGTAAAAATGCATTTACTTGTATATCAAAAAGAGATTGCGCATCAAATTCGTTTGCTTTTTCTAACGTAACTTCCATAACTGGTACCCCATTTCTACTAATAAAATCATTGTTATAGTGAATCAAAAGACAATATAGTCCTTCCAGTTCACAGTGAAATCTCCTACTACTAAAATCAATATTATCAATAGAAATAATCCAATTGGAATCATTAAGCTTATATAAGTTTCGCTCCATTTATACAGAGTTTTTCGCTTGCTTAAATACCTATCTATCATAAAGTAAATTAGAGCCGCGGGCAGACTAATCCAAAGTAATAATAATCCGAAAATCATATGAAAAAGTAACGATAGAAAACACTCTAACTTTACTGACTCATTTTTCGTGAATTTGGATGAAAGTAAGTCGCTTACTAGAAGAAGTAAACACCCCATATAGAAGAATGGCCGGAAAACTGTATAGAATATACCCTTGCGTTGTAACTAAAATCTTTCCCAAATATCGCCATAGTGAGTACACGTTACTTTCGTAGAAGTATGGTGTCACTAACGCTAATAATATTGCATAAATAGGAACTGTAATCGCCGCAGTTATTATTTTCCTCGGCAACGCTCTGCTAATAACTTCTTTAACGCTCAATCTTCCCACCCTAACTGATAAGCAATTCGATCAGGCATTTCGTTTAATCATTTCTTCTGTATAATCTACCAAAGTGCGATAAGATGAAGTTCCGTTTAGAAAGTGAGATGCCTCAATCACAGCCCCTAGCGAATTTAATTGAATTCTTTGTTTCGACATATTTAGTTCTTAATTTACTAATTTTCTAAAAAGATTTTTTCGGTAATCCCGTTCCATACTACCTTCAAAACCAGCTTCTCTTCTTGTTTCGTTGAAGGGCTATTAGAACTTAAACTTTTGTGTTGAAACTTACCTTTTTCGTTCAATGAAACATTGTTTGTACCAAAATTCAGCACTCCATTGGTGCTTGTTTCAACGAAATAATCAAAGGTTTTAACACTATCTAACTCATTACCTTTATAAATAATCTGAATTTCATATTGTTCATCTCCGTCAGTTTGGGTCACGGTCACTTCTGCCCACCAATTTTCGCCTTCACCAACGAATGTCAATTCTTTTGTTTGCCATGCACTAAAAAATACACTCATTGAAACTATGAGAATGAATAAAACTTTTTTCAACGCCTCCCCTTCCTTGCGAAACGATATAGTAAAATAAGAACTGCGATTGCAAACAAAGCAATTACGCTGATATATAATGGATTAAATATATCTGAGTTCTCCTTGTCAATAAGCGCTACATTGTTTCCACTGCTAGGATTCTTGTGACTCGTTTTTAGAAAATCAGCATAATAAGTTGCGATTTCTTCATTTTCATTATTTATTATGCCGTGAAGGACTTGAACCATACCATTTGGCCCTCCTACAGGTGTAAGAAATGTCGCAGAATCACTCTTTTCTAAAAACAGAAGAAACTCACCGCCTTCGTTCTGAAATCCCTCAGCCCAACCGACATCATACATGTCAATTCCATCGATTATTTGTTTAGTAGCCTCTCCTTTATGAACATTTTCAACGGCAAACGTATATCCTTGAAAAATAAATTCACTGTCTATCGGCTTACTTGAAAAGTCGTAAGTTCCACTTATAACTACTTCAGCTTCGTCGCTAACTTCTTGCGGGTCCATCTCGATCCAACTTGTAGCAGAAACACTTACGCTTACTATCATCATTGATAAAAAGACAGTCATTACGAAAAGTCGATACACTAATCTTTTCATAAAGGCACCTTCCTTTTATTTATTTGACGCCTCTTGAGCAAGAAGGTTCATTATTAAGAATAATTTAATAACAATACAATGGAAATAAAAAAGCAATTCAAATTAAAGCAGTATAGCTTTAATATTTTTTTACAGGCTAATTAACCCCTAATAATTCCATGACCCATTCCAATCAGAACTTCTTTTCCGCTTTGATTATGATAAAAGGTAATCATGGCTATTGTCTTAAATTCAACTTCTGTTATCGTGAATTCACAAGTAATCGTGTCCCCTGACAGGGCGAAGGTAACCACTTAACATCTCTCTTGCAATATTAACTAAATCCCCGATACTCGCAGTAAAAGACCTTGTACATAAAGCTCTTTTTCATCTCATTCCATATGATATTTTCCCTTATAACCTATTACCTCTGAAAACTGTTGTGTTTCTTCCACATTAAACGTTTTTAATCACGTGAAAATAGCCCCAACTTTAAGCTTCATTATTCAATCGCTCCCACAATTAATCTGACTTCATTGAATAAAGAGTATCACTTTCAAGCTTGAATGAATAGTCACTCATTAACAATTACCTGTTAAACATTACTTACTTTTATCGAAAAAGTTATTCCATTTTAAAATTTCCTCAACTTTGGAAAAGGTGTTTAATCTTTAATATATAAAATAACCTTGTCTATGTAACTATCTATTTGTTTTCCGTAATTTACTTCTAAACATTCAAGGGTTAAAGGATTTTTACTAGCCTCTACCTGTTCCCTAAATGCAAATTCGGAGTCAACTTGACTTATTTGGCTAATTATCCGTATACGTTCCTTTAGCCTTATTTGAATCACCTTAAAACCATTCAGATAGTTTTCCACATATTTATACCTAACATAATGTTTCTTAAACAACCCTACTTTTTTAGTGATAAATAGCGTCCTCAAATAATTGGTACGATGAACTTTGTAATATCTAACTTCCCTTTCCGCTTTTACGATCAAAAATTATTTCCCTTTTTATTCCTACTGTCTAATTGTTTTAAGGACAAGGGGAAGACAATAACCCTTACACGAGGAATTTAGTTTCATACTGTAATTAAGAATAGGAGGTGAAAAAAATGGGTTATCATGAAAATAATCATTATGAGAAGAACTATTGTGAGAAGAAAAAGGATTCAAAAAGCATGGAAGCAAAATTAGAAGATATTTTGATACAACTTCAACAACAAAAGCAATGGCAATTCCAGTATCAAAATCAAACTCAATACCAAAATCAATTACAGTATCAAGATCAAGACCAGAAGCAAGCTCAAGTCGATACTGATACAAGTACCTTCGAAAATATCGGAAGTCCAACAATCACTATTACTAATAACGTAGATGTTGTTGCAGTCGCTGTTGCCGTCGCAGCATTATTACAAGGTCCATTAGGAGCAGGTCTTTCTTTTGATACAGTAAAAGAATTGAAGAATATGCTTCAAGCATAATAGTATTTGTTTCACCTATATATATTGAATAATTGAATAGCTATATAAGCTGAGGGAAGGCGTCTTACACGGGTAGCCTCCTAGCGAATTTAATAGAATTCTTTATTTCAACATATATGATTAAAATTTTCTGCCACAAATTACTGAACTAACGTCCGTGAATACGAATAGCTTTGTAAGGTCTGACTTCTCTTTCCGCTTCTAGCTATTAAAACCCAAGTTTCCTTTTAATTTTTAATTATTAGTTTTTCAGGGTCAAAGAAGAACAAAAAACTTACATGATGGATTTGATTTCATATTGTAATTAAGAATAGGAGGAGAAAAAATGGGAAATCATTCAAAAAAGTGTGATTGTTATCATTGTAATGAAAAGAATCATTATGATAAGTACGATTGTTGTGAGAAGAAAAAGGATTTAAGAAACATGGAAGCAAAATTAGATGATATTTTGATACAACTTCAACAACAAAATCAATGGCAATTCCAATATCAAAATCAATACCAGAAACAATTCCAGTATCAAGATCAAGATCAAAACCAGAAGCAAACTCAAGCTGATACTGATACAAGTACCTTCGAAAATATCGGAAGTCCAACAATCACTGTTACAAATAACGTTGATGTTGTTGCGGTCGCTGTTGCCGTCGCAGCATTATTACAGGGACCATTAGGAACAGGCATTTCTCTTGATGCCGTCAAAGAATTGAAGAATATGCTTCAAGCATAATAGTAATCGTTTCATCTAATTTGAATTTTCTCAGTAGCGGAGAATGCTTAGTTATATTCTCTGCTACTGATTACATAACTAATGTGTACTTAACATACACAATTCCTCTTTATCTTTTTGATGCAATAACTCGATTTCTATTTGTTCATCCACTTTAGATTTTATTCCATTCAATAAAACAACCAAGCTATCACCGGTCCAACGATAGAACCAATGATAGCGGAGAGCGTCATTGCAATGGAACTATAGGATGCTTCCTGCTCCCCGATTTCAATTGCTTTCGATGTCCCAAGAGCATGAGCTGCTGCTCCCAGTCCGATGCCACGACCGATTGCAGTATCGATACGAAACCATTTCAAAAATGTTGGTCCTAGAATGATACCGGTAAATCCTGCAATCATGACAAAAGCGATTGTTAGCGAAGTTGCTCCACCCAATGCCGAAGCAATCTGTATAGCTATAGGTGTTGTAATCGATTTAGGTAATAATGACAGAACGATTTCTTTTGAGAATCCTGCCATTTTTGCAAAAAGCACACCGCTTACCATACCAAAAAGAACGCCCGTCAATACACCACCAAGTATGGGAAGCATATTCTGTTTGATTAACTCCCTTTGTTTATATAAAGGGATGGCCAATGATACAATCGCGGGTCCCAGCAACAGGTCAACCCACTTTCCACCAAGCATATAGGTTTCATAAGGGACTTTGAAAAGAATGAGAATCAAAATAATGCCAACTGTTGTGGTTAGTATTGGTATGAAAAATGCCTTACGATATTTAAAGTATAACAAGTTCATAACAAGATAAACTGCAATCGTTACAATAACAAAGAGGATTGAATACATCATTACTTGCATGAAATCCCCTCCTTGTTAGCAGATTTTTTGGCAAGAATTTGACTTATATAACTAGAAATCCACATCGTCAAAAACGTGCTAATCATTGTGATTGGTATTAATAGAAATCCTTTTCCTGCAAAAACATGTCCGTAATTCATCACACCGACAGTCGCCGGGATAAAATATAATGGTAAATAAGATAAAAGAAAGAAAGAACCTGATTCAATCCATTCAAGCCGAAATACTTTCAATGAAAGGGCCGCTAACAATACTAATAGTCCTATTATGCTTCCAGGAAGCGGCAAATGAAGAAAAACTTGAAGCCAGTTCCCCATCAAGACAAAACTGTACAACACTATGATTTGAAGAACTATTTTTATGTATTTCATAGATAAATCCCGCCTCCTTTCGTATCAGTATAAAGATATACAAGTAAAATATCAAAGACGTAATGAAACTATTTCAAAAATAGAACGTATATTATCTATAACTACCATTCAAAATACATAAGGAGGTTTTGTACATGTTTTCACCTTTTGGAGAAGCTATATTTACGTTTGTTCCCATCTTTATCGGCGGAGTTGCAATTATCATTTTTGGTGGAATAATCTTCATTGCTGTGAAATCTATCGGTACGTGGAATTCAAATAATAACTCCCCTAAACTGACAGTACCAGCCGAAGTTGTGACAAAAAGAACCAAGACTTCCGGCGGATCAGGCGATTCATCGGCAAGTACTTGGTATTATGCTACATTTCAAGTAGACAGCGGAGATCGTATGGAATTAGCTGTAAACGGTTCCCAATATGGTATGTTGGCTGATGGCGATGTGGGAATGCTCACTTTCCAGGGGACTCGTTTTAGTGGATTTGAACGGGTAAATAATGGATAAATTTTTTTTTACATAAGTTCAAGTATTGAATACGATGGATAAACCAAGCGATGGCATAGAAAAAACTGTAAGACTAGTCTGGCCAAGGGCAGAAGGCTTCCCCTAGTGCCCAAGCATATTTGAATGTAATCTTTACTTCAATTTATTTCTATATAAAAACCCCGAATCTAGACCCTTTTTCATAGGATCCAAGGTTCGGGGTTTATTGTAAAGAGGACTATTCGTCACTCTCTTTTGGTTTCTCTTTTCTAGGTAGCAGTTCGGGTGTCGAGTCGAGCTGATCAAGGAATGATCTCGATTTTAATCGAATCCCTACTTGCTCATCGTAAATTGTTCGGACGAGTTTTTTCATGAAGATTTTTGTCGTCTTCTTTAACGTCAAATTACCGACCCGATTAATGGGAACTGTATAAAAGGTTCGGATCAATTTCAATTGACTGGGTGAAATTCGAATCGCATGCTTATCTACATGGAAGCATCGATGACAAATGAAGCCGATTTGCATAAATGAAAAAGCAAATTCACCTTCTGTCGCTCCACAATTTGCACACTGATGAAGTATTGGATGGATACCAGCGATCGGCAACATTTTCCATTCAACAAATAATGCAATTGCTTCTGGATCATATTGTTCATTGATAGCGTGAAGCGCTTCATACAACAAGCTGTATATACCAGAAATTCGCTCATTATCCTCCGTTAACTTATCAATCAATTCAACAACATAACTTGCATAAGCTGTTGCTTCCAAGTCTTCACGAATATGCCGCATCGAATCAATGGGTTCGCCTTGTTCAAGCGTCCCCATTCCTCTACCCGTACGGATCAAGAATGAACCATGTGTGAAAGGCTGCGTCACAGCAGCTAGCCTGCTCGCTGGTTTCTTCGCTCCACGGGCCATTGCTGTCATCTTACCGCCTTCACGAGTAAACAGTGTCACAATTTTATTGGACTCACCGTACGGGATACCTCTTAGAATGATTCCTTCCCATTTGTTCAGCGAAGCAATCACCTCTTTGTCTAGCTTCAGGTGCCAGCTCCTCGGGGTCACAAGTCATTTTGCTGCGGAGGCTAAAAGACGCCTCCTCACAAACTACCTTGTGCCTGTCGGAGCTATGCGGCACCTTATGCTTTTCTTTGTCTAGCTTCAGGTGCCAGCTCCTCGGGTCACAAGTCATTTTGCTGAGGAGGCTAAAAGACGCCTCCTCATAAACTACCTTGTGCCTGTCGGAGCTATGCGGCACCTTACGCTTTTCTTTGTCTAGCTTCAGCGACCCAGACGCTCGGGTCATAAGTCATTCCAGCTATGCGGCAAAGTACGCCGCTCCGCCAGACTGTCTTATGCCTGTCGCGTCTTGGCTGGCCGCTTACGCTTTGGGCTCACACGAAGTGGGTCATGCATCCGTTGCCGCAGGACGCGGCGAACTTAGGATGCGTTCAATTCATTAATACTCGTCTTCCCTAAATCCGAATTCCTTCAGATGGCCGGGTTTATTACGCCAGTCTTTCTGCACTTTTACCCACAACTCAAGAAATACTTTCGAACCAAGTAGCATTTCGATGTCATGTCTAGCATTTGTTCCAATTTCTTTTAGCAATGCACCTCTTTTACCGATGACAATACCTTTTTGGGAATCACGGTCGACAACAATTGTCGCCATAACATTTACCATTTCCCGTCCTTCTTCGCGTTCAATCTTCTCAATTACAACCGCTATGGAGTGTGGAATCTCTTCTCTCGTTAAATGCAATACCTTTTCACGAACTAATTCAGAAATGATGAATCGTTCCGGGTGATCCGTTACTTGATCATCTGGATAGTATTTTGGTCCCTCTGGTAAATATTTTATCATCGTCTCGAGAAGGCGTTCAACATTATTTCCGTTGATCGCGGAAATTGGCACGATTTCAGCAAAGTCATATTCTGCTGTATACGAAGTAATGATTTTGAATAATTCATCCGGATGAACAAGATCAATTTTATTAATTATAAGGAATACCGGTGTCTTTGAATTCTCAAGAAGTTCCATGATGAAGCGGTCACCACGGCCAATCGGCTCATCTGCATTGACCATGAACATGACCACATCTACTTCTTTCAATGTGTTACGGGCCGTTTTCACCATGAAATCACCAAGTTTATGTTTTGGCTTATGAATCCCCGGTGTATCGATGAATATGATTTGAGATTTTTCTGTCGTGACAACACCTTGCACTTTATTGCGAGTTGTCTGTGGTTTGTCACTCATAATCGCAATCTTTTGTCCGACTACATGGTTAAGAAATGTCGATTTACCTACGTTTGGACGTCCAATAATCGAGATGAATCCCGATTTGAACCCCTTTTTATTGTTCTGCTGCATATGAAAGATCCTCCTTTGAAAATGCGCCTGGTAATAATTTTGCTACAGTTGTTTCTTCAATGTCCCCTTTTAGGTTCGTGAGGTAGACAGGCATCGAGCCATTACAAAACTCCGCAATTACTTGTCTGCATGCTCCACACGGGGAAACAGGTCCTTCTGTATCTGCAACTACTGCAAGCGCTTTGAAGCTACGTACGCCGTCGGAAACAGCTTTAAAAAATGCTGTTCGTTCTGCACAATTGGTCATGCTATAAGCGGAGTTTTCAATATTACAGCCGTGATAGATAGTCCCATCTTCGGCTAACAACGCCGCTCCAACTGGGAATTTTGAATACGGGACATACGCTTGCTCCCGCGCTTTTTTCGATTCAGCAATTAATTTTTCTACATCCATAAAGACACCTCTTTAATTTAGTTAAACCATTTCGGAATAAATAACATTAAACCGATTATTGCACTTCCAATCGCATACACTAAGACCGCGCCTGCTGCGAGGTCTTTCGCTTGTTTCGCGAGTATATGACGTTCAGTTGTTAGTAGATCGACGACACGTTCGACTGCAGAATTCATCAGCTCAAGCGCCAGCATTCCGCAAATCAGAATAATGACGATGAACCACTCTGTCCGCGAAAGACCCGTCATAAAACCCGCTACAATGACGAGGATTGCGGCCATCACATGCACTTTCGTATTCCGTTCCGCTCCTATGCCATAACAAATCCCATTCCATGCGTAGACAAAAGATTGAAGGAACTTCCGCATTGATCAATCACCTCTCGAGTCCGAATGATGCGAGGATCTCCTTTTGCCTGCCGAACATCTCAGCTTCCTCTTCTTCAGTTAAATGATCATAGCCGAGAAGGTGAAGGAAGCCGTGAAGCGCAAGAAATCCAATTTCACGATTAAAATCATGTCCGTATTCCCCTGCTTGCCGCTCAGCTGTTTCTACTGAAATAAGTATATCACCTAAAGCGGTTGGCATGCCTTCTTCAGGAATAATAGCTACTTCACCTTCCGTTAATTCTTCGAGCGCAAATGAAATGACATCCGTCGGTACATTTTTACCGCGATAAGTTGCATTCACTTCCTGAATATCTGCATCTGTCATGAATGTTACCGAAACCTCTAATTCGCCTGCTAGTTCCTCTTCTTTAGCGGTATGGTTTAACAGCTTTCGGATTAAATCCTCGATTTTGTCATCGACTCTAGCTGTTTCATCCTCAAAATGTATTTCCAACATCTACTACTAGCTCCCTTCGTACTCACTTCGGATATTCAATCCGGTTATGGAAAATTCCATTTAACGTTTCACACATAACTCTTTCCGCTTTCTTCAATTCTTTCATAGAAAGATCGCATTCATCGAATTGTCCATCGTTCATTTTATCATTAATGATAGATCGTACGAGAGCTGCAATTTTTTCTGAAGTCGGTTCTTTCATTGATCGTACAGCGGCCTCAACACTATCTGCTATTGAGATAATTGCAATTTCTTTTGTTTGAGGTTTGGGTCCCGCATAACGGAAATCCTCTTCTTTTACATCTTCCCCAGATTCCTTAGCTTTAAAGTAAAAATACTTCAATGTACTTGTTCCGTGATGCTGACGAGCGATATCAATGATTTCTACTGGCATTTTATGCCTTTCCAGAAGTCTCGCACCGTCTTCTCCGTGGGCAATAATGATGTCCCTACTTTTTTCTGGTGGCAATGAATCATGTGGATTTTGACCAGCATGCTGATTCTCGATGAAGTAACCCGGTCTCAGCGTCTTTCCAATATCATGATAATAACTTCCCACTCTGGCAAGAAGTCCATTCGCACCAATCGATTCACATGCTGCGTCGGCTAAATTTGCGACCATAACGCTATGATGATAAGTGCCTGGCGTTTCGGTTAGTACTTTTTTCAGTAGCGGGTGATTCGGGTTCGATAGTTCGATAAGTCGCATATCCGATAATAGTCGAAAGGCAGATTCAAAAAATGGCATAAGCCCAATTGTAAGAGCTCCTGACAATATACCCGAAACAATTGCCGCTATCATATAATACACTAATTCCGTCAAATCGTAAGATGACTGTGTCATTAAGAGGTAAAATCCAATGAACATCATATTTGAAACAGAAACCCCTAAGCTTGTTCGTAAAATATTCGAACGTCTGCCGTTGTCACCGAGTAAATACAAACTGACAATACCTCCGAAAAGTATGTACAATGCGACTTCCATCTGAATGATTGCCGCGTAACCTTCTTGAAGAAGAATTCCTGCTGTTGCTGCTGTGATAATTGTCGTCATTAGTGCAAGTCGCTCGTTCGTCAGAAGCTTAATAAGCATTGGAGCGAGTGCTGTCGGAAACAAGAATGCTAATAGGACATCAAAGTCTTTTTCAATAAGGGAAATGAGTTTCATTATGATGACGAGCAGGAAAAAAACAACTAATACAATGAGCAATGCCTTTTTCTTTACAACCCTATTTTCACTCCAGGATAGGAAATGCATATAAATAATCGCACCGACAAACAGGACAAATAAAATGAGACCTGCCAGCGGTTTCATGGACGACTGATTTGACAATACGCCCGCAAGCTCTAATTGCCTGTATATTTCTTTGTCAATGACCTGCCCTTCACGGACAATCACTTGTCCTTGCAAGATACGGGTAGGTTCAACGCTTTCCCGCGCCTGCTCAACCCTAGCCTTTGTCATTTCCTCATGAATCGATTCCGTCTCTACTACCAGAGAGCGGCTAAGCGTTATTAGAGTCTGTAAGATTGAAGATGAAACTGAATCTGTGAGCCTAATTTTCCGATCTACCTCATAGCGGACTGTCGACAAATCCGCAGTTCGTACCGGCTTCGATAATTCCTCACCTAGTACACCTACTAATACGCTTTGCGCGTTCAGTAAAGCATCTGTACTCTGGGATAAAAGATTAACTATGGCGTCATCACTAAGTCGCAGACTAGGTTCTTCCTTTTCCAAACTGGAAAGTTTAGTGCGCATTTCTGCTACTAATTCTTTAGAGGGCTTAGTAGCTATCTCCGATGTAGTTTGATCAGGCTCATCTTGGTTTTTTACTTCGATTAGAAAATCGAATAAAGACGTAGCGATTGCTTGTCTATTTTTTACAACATCTTCTGAAAATACATAGGAAGGTCCTACTTCATTAGCGGCACGTTCTCTGTCCTGTTCGGTTTTTACTGCGTCCTCAACCGTTTTTAAGGAACGGATAGTATCTGGTGCAATTTGAAAAGCTTTCAATTCATACGTTTCTTTTTTCACACTGCCATACATGAATGAAAAAAGGAGTACAGTGGATAGGCCGATTAAAAACAAGGATAAATAATTGAATTTAAGTGATTTAAATAACTTTCTAATTGGTTGGAACATTGGAATCTCTCCCCCTGCTTCTCTATAGATATAATCAGAGTAGCGATGATTCTAAAGAAAAAGCAGTCACTTTCTATGACTGCTCCTGTTCGTATGCTTCAATTATTTTCGCAACAAGTGGGTGACGAACAACATCACCTTGCTCTAAGTACTGAAAGTGAATATCTCCAACTTTTTTAAGGATTGATTCTGCAACGATTAAACCGGATTCAGTGTTTCTTGGTAAATCAATTTGTGTTTTGTCGCCGTTGATAACCATTTTCGACCCAAAACCGAGACGTGTTAAAAACATTTTCATTTGTGCTTTTGTCGTATTCTGTGCTTCGTCCAGAATAATGAATGCATCATCGAGTGTCCGTCCCCTCATATAAGCGAGCGGCGCAATTTCGATTACCCCTCGTTCCATAAGTCGATCCGTTTGTTCCGCTCCCAGAACATCGTGTAGCGCGTCGTACAGCGGACGAAGGTATGGGTCAACTTTCTCTTTTAAGTCACCTGGAAGGAAGCCTAGACTCTCTCCTGCTTCAACAGCGGGACGGGTTAAGACAATTCGCTTCGCAGAGCCCGTTTTCATAGCTAAAACAGCTAGTACGACCGCTAAGTACGTTTTCCCCGTCCCAGCCGGCCCGATACAGAATACAAGATCTCTCGATCGAATTGCGCTGACATATTCACGCTGACCGATTGTCTTCGCACGAATTGCTTTACCTTTCATATTCCTTGAAATTTCTTCATCGTACAACTCTGCAAAGTATTCAATTGTGCCACTTTTCACCATCTCGAGCGCAGTCGAGACATCTCGTTGATTGATATTAATGCCTTTACGTATTACTTTCAACAACTGTTCCAAAAGCTCTTTAGCCGAATTCCTACTATCTTCAGCACCACTGATTGATATCGTGTCGCCTCTAGTTAATACTGAAACATTTAACTGCTCTTCAATCAGTTTCATATTCTGATCAGAAATTCCGAGAAGCATTACTGTTTCATTCGGGTCTTCAACATGTAGTTGAATCATTTGCTCATCCAATAGGCTCAGTCTCCTTGGGAATCAGTCTTTTTTCAGCAATATTGTCATTGATAAGAAACAATATAGTCCCTCTAACTTTATCATTATCGAATGTCACGTGTAAAACTTTTTCATCTTTAATAATTGCTTTCGAAAAAGATTCCGACATTAATTTGTTTTTTAATAAGGGAATTATAACTGTTTCTTCCATTCCCTCAATCAATTCAAAGTGCCCTGCGGTTTCCTCCATATATCTTTCTGTTTCGATGAAAGACCCTAGAGACCATCCTTCTTTACCTTGCTGCTTCCATGGGAGGTTAAAAGAATAGTTCACAATTTCCTCACCCTGTAACTGGAATTTAATTTTTTTCGGAAGAGTAAAGGTGTATTCAACCCAATAATCCGCATACACGGCACCATCCGCTCCAACAACTGTCGTTTTATCACCTTGTTCCAATATACCTGTGGCTAGCACGTCCCCTTTCTTTACAGTCTGATGAACATGGCCGACCCTTTCCCCTTTTTCTAACGCAAAACGCGTTATAACGCCTCCTGTACGCGCTACAAGGTGTGACGGTGATTCGTTCTCTTCAATAATGTTAGTTGTGGGTGGTGATAACATCGGAATAATTGTCAGAGACGTTCCAACTCGTCTAAATCTAACCCACGATAAAGCAGGATCATCGAGCATGAGCTCTCGTCGAATTTCACCTTCATCAGGAATTAAAGCTAAGGGTCTTAACAAAACGATAGAGCTTTTTTCAAGTTTCTGCTCAATTCTGTCCACTACTTCCGGCATATCCGATTCAACATCTACTGTCCAAAGGAAAAATGAGGCAACAAAAGGAATGAGACATGCGATTAGGAAACGGCTAGATGTGAAAAGTCCAATTGAGCCTGATTCAAGATTCGCAATTGAAATGGCTACTTTTAATCGATAATGCCTTCTGTTACGCCGGATAGCACGAAGTCCGCTACGATCTGTTTGAAAATATGCCACCCCATCGACAACTGATAGCGATGTAATTTTTGTTCCAATTGTGACAAGTTTAGTGAGGAATCCGGAAAGGTTGCCGTCGCCTGATATTTTGATAGCATACCTTTTACGCATTGCGCTCCGCTTCCTTGTCTGCACCTGTAGTCACATTCATTGTGGTAATTGAAGTGAATGTGAAAACAGCAACTTCTTCTGATAAAGTTTCAACTGTTAAATCAGTGCCTATCGCCTCAATCCTGTATTCTCCACTGCTAATGATCGCGAAATCGGGGCCAAGTTTCAACAAAGAATAAGGGCCATTAATCCGTAATGAAGCGAAATCTTCAATTGTAACTGATGAACCGGTCTGAAATAGTCTTTTCAAAATATAAAACCCCCTATCCACATCGTATGATTCGGATAGAGGGTCAATGCTTATCTTTTTGATTTCGGTGGACCATAAATTTCAGAGAACACAATGCCTTTCAGCAAGTCCCCTTGACTTTTCGGCATTAAATCGTGCGATTGTATAGCAGACACAGTTGGACGTTGACTACCATGTGCAGACAATCTTCCGCTATGTCGATTCACGGATGAATCGGGGCGTTCGATGTGACGATTCGCTGATGAATTAGTACGTTCTTTTCTGTCAGCAGTTGGTCTTGCAGGTGGTACTACTACAGGAGCTGAAGGAACCGTTACTGTTGCCTGCTGCTGCTTTGGCAGCTGGCGGACAGGTGGTTCCGCATCTGCTCCTGCCATTTCTCTCTGCAATTCACGGTATATCTCTTTTAATTTAGTTGTAGGACCCTCTGGAGCGTTCCCCGTTGCCGTGGACGGCTTAGGCTTTGGCCCCTCAGCTGGATCTTTTTTCTTGCCCCTAAAAAAAGATCCGACAATTGCCAAAATGATAAAAATGATTAGCTGTTCCATTCGTGCATCCCCTTTCCAGGAAATGGCTCCTCAAGTATTAGTTCTTCTTAATTTCTGTAGATTCCTTATCTCCGCCAAAGTTACTGATGGAGTCACGCATTCCTGTATCTGCCTGGATATTTTTATAATTCACATAATCCATGACACCAATATTGCCCTTACGTAGAGCTTCTGCCATAGCAAGCGGAACTTCCGCTTCAGCACTGACAACTTTTGCACGCATTTCTTCAACTTTCGCTTTCATTTCCTGTTCGTTTGCAACTGCCATTGCACGGCGTTCTTCTGCTTTTGCCTGTGCAATGTTTTTATCAGCCATTGCTTGTTCAGTTTGAAGTTCTGCACCGATGTTTTTACCAATATCAACGTCTGCGATATCAATCGATAGAATTTCGAATGCAGTACCTGAGTCAAGACCTTTTGCTAGAACAGTTTGAGAAATCATATCAGGATTTTCCAATACTTTTGCATGGTCGATAGATGAACCGATTGTCGAGATAATACCCTCACCAACACGGGCAACGATTGTTTCTTCACCTGCACCACCGACAAGACGGTCGATGTTTGCACGTACTGTAATACGCGCTTTTGCTTTTACTTCAATCCCGTTCATTGCCACACCGGCGATGAATGGTGTTTCAATAACTTTCGGGTTAACGGACATTTGAACCGCTTCTAGAACGTCACGTCCTGCAAGATCGATTGCAGCAGCACGTTCAAATGTAAGTTCGATGTTCGCACGGTGTGCAGCGATTAGAGCATTGACGACACGGTCAACGTTTCCTCCCGCAAGATAATGACTTTCAAGCTGATTAATTGAAACATCCAGTCCAGCTTTATGTGCTTTAATAAGCGGATTAACAATTCGACTCGGAATAACCCGGCGAAGACGCATACCGATCAATGTGAATATACTTACTCTAACGCCTGCTGCCATTGCTGAAATCCACAGCGCCACAGGAACGAGTGTGAAAAATGCTGACAATACGATGATTGCTACAACTGCTATTACAACGACCATTACTAAACTTCCTGAACCTAAGAGTCCTGCCATTATTTAATTTCCCCCTTTTCTACTGATTCCCTGACTACAATCCGGGAACCTTCAACCTTTACAATGATAACATGTATTCCTTTAGCGATGTAGCTTCCTTCAGAAACAACATCGATTCGTTCTCCATCTAACTCAATTGCACCAGATGGTCTAAGTGCAGTCGATGTTTTTGCAATGCGTCCAAGCAATTCAACCCTGTTCACATTCGAAACATAACCACTTTCCGTATCAGTTGTATCCATTAGCACAACCTTGTTGAGCAAGTGCAGTTTTTTACCGAAAAATTTCATAATAATCACCATCCCTATAACAGCGATAGCAACCGCGATAAGGACAGAAATCGCCATATACATCGGATTGCCGCCCGCCATAATGATACTACCTATAATTGCGAGCGTTCCAATGACACCTGCTATACCATGGGGCAAGAAGAATTCCGCTACGATGAGAACGACCCCTATTAGAAACAGGATAATCGTTTCATAACCCGCAAGCCCGGCAACAAGATGTCCGTAAAAGAATAGAGCTAATGAACTAGCAGCCATCGTTCCGGCTACACCAAATCCTGGCGAGTACATTTCCAACACAAATCCAAGTCCCGCAATTGATAAAAGAATCGGTACAACGACCGGATGGGTGATGAAACGAGCAATACTTTCCGTAAATGTTTCATTTGTTGAAATGATTTCTGCATTTTCAAGCCCTGTTACTTTTAGCAATTCATTGAAAGATCCAACTGTTCCTTGACTGTAACCGACTTCTTTTGCTTCATCCGCTTTAAGCGTTAACAGTTTCCCAACTCCAGCCCGATATGCGGGTAAGTCAATATCAGGTTCTGCCATTGCTTCTGCATATTTCGGTTCTCGGTCTTTCTTCGACTCAGCAGCCGTTTTCATTTCCGCGACCCATAAACTATGAGCCTTAGCATCCGCCGCATTTCCCTCCGAATCAATTACTTGTGACGCGCCCATTGTGGCTGTAGGTGACATATAGATTTCATCGGCATAAAGCGCTATGAATGCACCAGCAGAGATTGCTTTATTATTAATGTAAGCGATTACCCGCAAATCACTTTCATTTATCAGCCTGGCAATTTGGTCGGCCGCATCAGTAAATCCACCCGGTGTATTAATCTCCAAGATGATCGCCTCTGCTCCCGCCGCCTCCGCTTCTGTAAATGACCGCTGTAAAAATGCGTACAATCCTTTCTCAACTACGTTCTCAACTGGCACTTTATAGACTTTCGAAGCTGCAGCTCCCGTTTCTAAGAGTGGGAATGCTAACACAGATACGAATAAAATGAACAGGAGAACCCTTCCTATCATTTTATGCATAGTATTTTTCACCTCTCTCTATAGATTCTATTATATCTCTATATACGTTCCAAATGCTCAGAAGTTTCACTTTCCCTTAATTTTTTTGTTTTATCTCATATACAAATAAACCGGAAAACCCATAAAGGATTTTCCGGTTTACCAAATTTTAATTTCAAAACAAGGTCGAACTCATCACCACAGGAAATCAGAATTTACGTTTCCTTGCAGCTTCAGATTTCTTTTTACGTTTTTCACTCGGCTTATCATAAAACTCACGCTTTCTTACCTCTTGTATTGTTCCACTTTTGGATACAGTACGTTTGAAGCGGCGAAGAGCATCTTCAAGCGATTCGTTTTTACGAACAACAGTTTTCGACATATCTCTTGTCCCTCCCTCCAAACACACTTCTAGAACATGACCAAGTGCCATGTACTCATAAATTATACCGCGGATTTAACTATAGGTCAATATAAAACTTTTAAATTAATAATCAGATTGTGATTCAAGACCCTGCATAATCTGAACGCCTGAACTGGCACCAATTCTTGTAGCTCCTGCGTCAATCATTTTCTTCATATCCTCTAAATTCCGGACACCACCTGAAGCTTTAACACCCATTTCAGGTCCGACAACAGCTCTCATTAACTTCACATCATCTTCAGTCGCACCGCCTGTTGAAAAGCCTGTCGATGTTTTCACGAAATCAGCACCCGCAAGGACAGAAAGTTCACATGCTTTCCTTTTTTCCTTATCCGTTAAAAGGGACGTTTCAATGATGACTTTAACAATTGCTTTTCCTTTTGCAGCATTAACTACCGCTTCGATTTCTTTTTTCACAGTTTCATCATCACCGCCACGAAGTGCGCCAATATTGATAACCATATCAATTTCATTAGCACCGTTTGTAATTGCGTCCCTAGTTTCAAACGCTTTTACTTCGGAAGTTGAAGCTCCTAGAGGGAAACCAATAACTGTACACACTTTAACAGGTGATCCTTCTAGCGCAGCAGCTGCTGTTTTCACCCATGTAGGGTTTACACAAACAGATGCAAACGTGTATTTTCGAGCTTCTTCACATAATGTTACGATTTCATTGTTCTTTGCGTCAGCTTTCAATAATGTATGATCAATGTAAGTTGCAAAATTTGTATTCAAATGAATACCTCCTCGAGTTGTCCGTACTTCTCACATCATATCAAGAACAATTCATTTCTGCACGAAAAAAGCTGTTTCTACTCAAAATAAAGTAGGAACAGCTTTTATGGAAACCTTAAACAAGTTGTATTTCTTCCTCCATAATGCGGACAAATTGCCCTTCGTTATATGGATAACCTGCTTGTGCAATTTTCACACGAACAATTTTCCCTACCATTGATTCATCGGCAGCGAAAACAACTTTCAAATAGTTATCTGAATAGCCTTCATACAGACCACTTTCCGGTTCAAGTTTATACTTCTCTTCTGGGATGACTTCAAGTACTTCATCTTCAAAAGTAGATGCATATTGTTTCGCTAGCTGATCATTCAATTCAATTAAACGGTGAACACGCTCGTTTTTCACTTCTTCCGGAACCTGATCTTCCATTCTAGCGGCAGGAGTACCAGTTCGTTTTGAATAAGGAAAAACGTGAAGTTCGGAAAATCTGTGATCACGAATAAAATTGTACGTTTCCATGAACTCTTCTTCTGTCTCACCTGGGAAACCGACGATGACGTCCGAAGTGATTGCTAGGTGCGGCAACGCTTCACGAAGTCTGTCTAGACGTTCTGCGAAAAACGCCATTGTATATTTCCGGCGCATACGCTTCAGCACCGTGTCTGAACCGGACTGAATCGGAATGTGCAGGTGGCGGACGATAGTTGTTGAATCTCGAAGAACATCAATTACTTCATCCGTCAGCTGACTCGCTTCAATCGAACTAATGCGAAGGCGTTTCAGTCCTTTGACTTGTGTTTCAAGGTCCCGAAGAAGACGAGCAAGATTGTAATCTTTCAAATCTTCACCGTAACCGCCCGTATGTATACCGGTTAATACAATTTCAAGGTAACCCGCATCAACAAGCTGTTGCGCTTGTCGAATGACTTCTTGTGGATCACGTGAACGCATTAGTCCACGCGCCCAAGGAATGATACAGAACGTACAGAAGTTATTGCACCCTTCTTGGATTTTGAGCGATGCACGTGTACGATCCGAAAATGTAGGTACGTCGAGTTCTTCATAAATCCTGTTTTTCATGATATTGCGGACTGCATTGATTGGCTGACGCTCCGTACGGAATTCATCAATGAGTCCGAGGAGCTTTGTCCGATCTTGTGTTCCAACAACGATATCTACTCCCGGAATCGCCATAATTTCCGCAGGAGACGTTTGTGCATAACAACCTGTTACGCAAATTACAGCGTCCGGATTTTTCCGAACAGCACGACGGATGACTTGCCGGCTTTTTTTATCACCGGTATTCGTCACTGTACATGTATTAATGACATAAACATCAGAATTTTTTTCGAAATCCCCGCGGACATAACCGGCTTCTTTAAAAAGTTGCCAGATTGCCTCGGTTTCGTAATGATTCACTTTGCAGCCCAACGTATGGAATGCGACCGAAGACACAACTGCTCACCACTTTCATTCAAATTCGTATGACATTGCGGACAATAAATACAATGGAGCCGTTTCCGTCCGCAGTATTCGCGGACCTAACGCTATCGGTAAAAAACCTGCCGAACGTAGTGTTTCGGCTTCTGTCCTAGACAATCCGCCTTCAGGACCAAATACAGCAAGTACTGTTTGACCAGGTAATACACTTTTTAAACGGTCCGAAATTTTATGTGGATCCCCACTTTTCGCGTCTTCTTCATCAGCAACTAGAAGGACATCAAAGTTCTCTGATTCAGCGATTAACTGCTTAACAGAAAATGGATTTCGCACTTCCGGGATAACTGTGCGATGACATTGCTCAGCAGCTTCTTTGGCAATTTTGCGAAGCCGTTCAACTTTTTTGTCACCTTTTTTGTCATCCCATTTTACAATAGATCTCTCGGCTTGAAACGGAAAAATCCCTGCCATGCCGAGTTCCGTTCCTTTTTGAACGATTAAATCGAGTTTGTCACCTTTCGGGAGACCACAAGCTACCGTTACTTTAACAGGCATTTCGTTTGACTGAAGAGGTTCTCCTTTGCGACGGATTACGATGCCATCAGGTAAAAGCTCTGTAATTTGGGAGACGAAGGCTTCGCCATTAGTAACAGCGATGACGTCATCATCAACGGTCATTCGCATAACACGCGCGATATGTTTAGCGTCATCACCAGTAATTATTGCATTTCCATCTTCATCAAAAGGAGATTGCAGAAAATAGCGTTGCAAATCGTTACACGCTCCTTTTTTGAGCGATGATAGCAACCCAGTCTTCCATAAGTACAGATTCGACAATCTCAAATCCTTTGCTGATTAGGTCGTCTTTTACTAGATCACGTTTTTGTCCAATGATTCCCGAAACAATAAACAAGCCATTTTCCGGTAAAATTGAATACGCATCTTGCGAAAAGGAAATGATAACTTCTGCAAGGATATTCGCGATGATGATTTCAGCCGGCTCTTTTACAGAATCCAGAAGATTGCCGTGCTTCACTTCCACTGTTTCTTCAACATGATTCAGCTCAATGTTTTCTTTTGCAGCTACAACTGCAACCTGGTCCAAATCAAGTGCGTGGACATGTGAAGCACCTAGAAGTGCTGCCCCGATAGATAACACGCCTGAACCTGTTCCCACGTCAACAACTGTGTCTCCCGGCTTGACGTATTTCTCAAGCGCTTGTAAACACATTACCGTTGTAGGATGTGTGCCCGTTCCAAACGCCATGCCAGGATCAAGTTCAATAATCAATTCATCTGATTCAACAGGTTCATATTCTTCCCATGTCGGTACAATTGTAAAGCGTCCAGAAATTTTGACAGGATGATAGTATTTTTTCCAGGCAGTTGCCCAATCTTCTTCATCGACTTCATTTGTCTGAATGGCATTTTCCCCTGCGTCTATTCCGAATTCCGATAAACCTTTGATAGATTGGTCGATATCTTTCACCGTTTCAATAAGAAAAGTAGTGACTGGTAAATAGGCTTTTAAGATAACGCCATCTACTGGGAAATCGTTCTTGTCGAGTGCCCATATTTCACCGAACCGGTCTTCGTGGATTCGACTTGGATCTGCTGAATCTTCGATAACGACTCCACTTGCACCTGCTTCGTGTAAAATATTCGCTACTGCTTCAGTTGCTTCATGCGTCGTATGAATAGAAATTTCCGACCACTTCAAATGAATTCATCCCTTTCAGTCGCCTTTAATTGAACGTTTGATTTTATCGAACAGTGAACTTGAATACTCGTCAAGCGAATCGCCGCTAATTGCCGCAAATTCACGCATCAGTTCTTTCTGTTTTTCTGTCATCTTTTTAGGCGTCAACACTTTCACAACAACATGCTGATCTCCAATACCGCGGCCATGAACGTTTTTAACACCTTTACCTTTTAGGCGGAATCGTGTTCCTGTTTGCGTGCCTGCTGGGATTTTCAAATTCACATTGCCTTGTACAGTTGGCACTTCAATCTCATCACCGAGTGAAGCTTGCGGGAAGGAAAGGTTGAGTTCCAAATAGATGTCGTCGTCTTCACGGATAAATTTCTCATGAGCCCTGACGCGGAATACGATATATAAGTCGCCCGCAGGTCCACCTTTATGACCAGGTTCTCCCTGTCCAGATACCCGAAGCTGTTGTCCATCATCGACCCCCTCAGGAATCGTTACTTTAATCTTCTTCCTTTTCGTCACTTTACCTGCTCCGTGACAAGTCGAACATTTCTCAGGAATTATTTTTCCAGTTCCTTGACAATGCTGACACGCTCGACGATTAACCATTTGGCCAAGTGGCGTGTTTTGCGTAACGCTGATTTGACCCGAGCCGCCACAATGTGTACACGTCTTAGGTTTAGTCCCTTTTTTAGCGCCTGACCCATCACAAGTATCACAGTCTTCTTCTTTCGGTATTTCAACTTCCGTTTCCTTACCGAAAACAGCTTCCATGAAATCAATGTTCATCGAATACTGTAGATCGTCGCCTTTTCTAGGTGCATTTGGATCACGTCGTCGTGTATTTCCACCGAAAAACGAACTGAATATATCATCGAAGCCGAATCCATCAGCTCCGCTGCCTCCGCCACCAAAACCACCAAATCCTTGATTCGGATCCGTATGTCCGAATTGGTCGTAATTCGCTTTTTTCGAATCGTCGCTCAGCACTTCATATGCTTCGGTCACTTCTTTAAACTTATCAACTGCATCATCTGCTTTGTTCAAGTCTGGATGATATTTTTTTGAAAGCGAACGATATGCTTTCCTAATCTCATCTTTTGATGCCGATTTTGTTATACCAAGCACGTCATAATAATCTCTTTTACTCATTACTTCACTCTCCCGAAATACTTTGAATATCATCTATTGTATCATTAAAAACTGAAAAGCGTAAGCGCCTGTTCAGCCTAAAAAAGCGCTAGAAGGCTTGAATTTAAAGGCATTCTTTGCCATTAAAGACTAGACTGAAGCTAGGTACTGAAGTATTGAACGCACAATAAAAATCGGAAAAGCCAAAGCCGGAATATCGGACTTTGACTTTTCCGTCAACGATCATTCTTATTTACTTTTTCTCGTCGATTACATCTTCAAAATCTGCGTCGACTATATCGTCGTCTTTAGGTTCGCCTGCGTTTTCAGCGCCTTCAGCAGATTCAGCTGCAGCTTGTTCATACAACTTCATAGTCATCTGTTGGACAATTTCATCCAATTTTTCTTTTTTAGTACGAATTTCGTCAAAGTCAGCAGCTTCGAGCGCAGTTTTCAACTCTTCTTTTGCTTCTTCGACACTTTTCACTTCTTCTTCTGAAACTTTTCCTTCAAGATCTTTCAATGTCTTTTCAGCCATGAATACAAGTTGGTCCGCTTCATTTTTCAAGTCCGCTTCTTCTTTACGCTTTTGGTCCGCTTCAGCATTTGCTTCAGCATCTTTCACCATACGTTCGATTTCTTCGTCAGTTAGACCTGAGCTTGCTTGAATTGTAATATTATGTTCTTTTTGTGTTCCAAGATCTTTCGCTTTAACAGTAACAATACCATTTTTATCAATATCGAATGTTACTTCGATTTGTGGAACGCCACGTGGTGCTGGCGGAATGTCCGTCAATTGGAAACGACCAAGCGTTTTGTTGTCCGCGGACATTGGACGCTCCCCTTGCAATACGTGAATATCAACCGCTGGCTGGCTATCAGCCGCTGTTGAGAATACTTGTGATTTGCTAGTCGGGATTGTCGTATTACGTTCGATTAGTTTAGTGAACACGTTACCCATTGTTTCAATACCAAGTGATAGAGGTGTTACGTCTAGAAGTACAACGTCTGTAACGTCTCCGCTTAAGATTGATCCTTGAACAGCTGCACCAAGTGCAACTACTTCATCCGGGTTAACACCTTTATATGGCTCTTTACCCGTTTCTTTCTTGATTGCTTCTTGAACTGAAGGAATACGAGTCGATCCACCAACAAGAATTACTTTGTCAATCTCAGATGCAGTAAGACCAGCATCTTTCATGGCCTGACGAGTTGGTACCATTGAACGTTCAACAAGGTGAGCAGTCAATTCATCGAATTTCGCACGTGAAAGTGAAACTTCAAGGTGAAGTGGACCTGCATCTCCTGCTGTAATGAAAGGCAATGAGATTTGTGAAGTTGTTACGCC
The DNA here is from genome assembly GCF_001590685.1 of Sporosarcina psychrophila. Lineage (GTDB taxonomy): Bacteria > Bacillota > Bacilli > Bacillales_A > Planococcaceae > Sporosarcina > Sporosarcina psychrophila. The sequence continues at coordinate 1,914,092 of NZ_CP014616.1, read as the reverse complement.
TGAAAGGTCTTTTTTCGCTTTTTCAGCAGCATCTTTCAAACGTTGCATCGCCATTTTATCTTTCGATAAGTCAACGCCATTGTCTTTTTTGAATTCTTGAACAAGGAAGTCGATGATAACATCGTCAAAATCGTCTCCGCCAAGCTTGTTATCGCCCGCCGTCGATTTAACTTGGAATACACCGTCGCCAAGTTCTAGGATTGATACGTCGAACGTACCGCCACCAAGGTCATAAACAAGAATAGTTTCGTCTTCGTCCGTTTTATCAAGGCCGTATGCCAGTGCAGCTGCTGTTGGCTCGTTGATGATACGTTCTACTTCAAGTCCTGCAATTCTACCAGCATCTTGTGTTGCTTGGCGCTGTGCATCGCTGAAGTAAGCAGGGACTGTAATAACTGCTTTCGTTACTTTTTCTCCGAGATACTCTTCTGCATAGCCCTTCAAATACTGAAGAATCATTGCTGAAACTTCTTGAGGTGTATATTCAGTGTCTTCTGCTTTCACTTTGAAATCTGTTCCCATATGTCGTTTTACAGACATGATTGTGTTTGGGTTTGTGATTGATTGACGTTTTGCTACTTCTCCGACTTGACGTTCGCCGTTTTTGAAAGCAACGACTGATGGAGTTGTACGGTTACCTTCCGGATTTGGAATAACTTTAGGCTCTCCGCCTTCATAAATTGCTACTACTGAGTTTGTTGTCCCTAAGTCAATACCGATAATTTTGCTCATAATCAAATTCCTCCTATATATATGCTACATTTTTTATTCGTTTACTTTAACCATTGCTGGTCTCAATACACGATCTTTCAACATATAACCAGCTTGCATTTGTTCAAGTACGATGCCTGCTGGTTTGTCTTCATCTGAACCCGTCATAATTGCTTGATGGAAATTCGGATCGAACTCCTGATCCAGCGCTTGGATTTCAACAAGACCTTCATCTTCAAGGGCTTGAAGGAATGTACGATAAATCATATCTAATCCCGTCATCATCGTTTGAGCCTCTTCAGTTGTCGCTTCCACAGTAAGTGCCCGTGCAAAGTTATCAAGAACTGGTATTAAATTCGTCACGACGTTCTGTGCACGATACTTCTGTAGCGCTTCTTTATCAAGCGTAGCCCGTCTCTTGAAGTTTTCATAATCTGCTAGAAGTCGAAGTCGTTTATTCTCTTCTTCTTGTAGCTTTTCAGTAAGTTCTTGCACAATTGTCTCTTCCCCGTTTTCAACGATTTCAATCTCCTCAGTATCTTCACCTGATTCGATGATGTCGTCTGTATTATCGGGCGTTTCCATTACTACTTCTTCGTTCTCTTTAAATTCGTCGTTTACATTTGTCATTAGTCGTTCCTCCCTGCTGTTCCGCCGATTGTCAGTCTCGCCAATTCTCTGGACAAATCACTGCTCATTAAATCAAGCATGGTGATAACTCTTGCATAATCCATCCGTTTAGGTCCGATGATAGCGATGGAACCCGTCATATTGTCGCCGGCCGAATATGTCGCTGTAATCACACTACAATCTTCCATCGCATTGTGATTATTTTCAGAACCGATGCGGACATGAATTCCTGTCATACCTTCCTGAAAAAACGTCATTGCTGGTGCGCCCTTGTCCATTAATTCAAAAAATGTTTTCATCTTGTGAATATCATTGAATTCGGGTTGCTTCATCATATTCATTTTGCCGCCAAAAAACAGCCGTTCTTCCGGTTCGATTGAAATCGCCCGTTGGAATGAAGCGAACAAGTCGCCTGCATGGTGGATATGACGTTCCAGCACCATTTGCGTCTCCTGAGCAAGTATCTTCTGAATATGGACAAGCGGAGTACCAATGAGCCGCTCGTTCAGAATGTTTACCATTTTCTCAATATCTGACGCGGTGAAGCCTTCCGGTACATTGAAGAGTCTATTCTCAACACGTCCATTGTCCGTGACAATAATAGCGACAGCTGTCTTCTCATCTAGTGGAACGATTGAAAAACGCTTCACTGCATGTAGCGATGTATCGGGGCCGAGGAGAATCGACGTGTAATTCGTCAAATCAGACAAAATTGTCGCTGACTTTCGTATTAACTCTTCAGTCTCCACAATTTTTTCCCGAAAAACCGAACGCAGGTGAATACTGTCTTCCGTGTTCAACTTTTCTTTTGTTAATAGATTATCTACATAAAACCTGTACCCTTTTTCAGATGGTATTCTGCCGGATGAAGTGTGGGTCTTTTCAAGATAACCCATTTCTTCTAGGTCAGCCATTTCGTTCCGTATTGTCGCAGGACTAAATGGTGCTTCCGGCTTTTTGGATAGCTGCCTCGATCCGACAGGTTGTGCGGATTCGATGAAATCGTCAACCGTCAGTTGCAATATAAGCAATTGTCTGTTCGTCAACATAGTCATCACTCCTGTTAGCACTCTATAACTGCGAGTGCTAATACTACTGATAATTTAACAAATGCAGATCGAAGTGTCAACGAATTGACTCTGGATTATTTAAGAAATTGCTGAAATACATCGTTTCCTCTATAAACACCACGGTGCGTTAACTTAACCGCATCATCCAATCGCTCGACAAGTCCATCTTTAATAAGCGAGTGTAACGTTTCCCCGTAAACCTCTTCAAGTGACCGTCCGAACTTCTCTTGGAATAAAGAGATGGATACACCATTTGATTTGCGTAGGCCAAGAAACATTTCCTCCTCCATTGCTTCGATTGCAGTAACTACATGTGTCTGTTGGACGGGTCGTTCGCCCAATGCTGTTTTCTCCATATATTTCGCAATTGGTCCGATATTGGAATATCGGGTGCCATCTACATAACCATGTGCGCCTGCACCAACACCAGCGTACGTAGCATTTTCCCAATAGATGAGATTATGGATTGATTCGTGACCTGGAATTGCAAAATTACTAATTTCGTAACGTTTGCGTCCTTTACGCTCCATCTGTTCGATTAACATCGTGAACATTTCCGTTTCCATGTCTTCGCCTGGGAGTGGCAATTTGCCTTTATTCATCAAATTATAAAAGACTGTTTTTGGCTCGACAATCAACGAGTACCCTGAATAATGGGGTAGATCGAGGGCAAGTGCTTTATCAAGAGTATCCTGCCATTGCGCGATTGTTTGCCCCGGCAACCCGTAAATTAGGTCGATACTTATATTATCAAATCCGGCTTTTCTCGCTTCTCCTACAACACGTGCAGCGTCGTCTGGACCGTGCGTCCTACCGATTTTTGTCAATAAGTCTGCGTCGAATGACTGAACACCGATGCTCAATCGATCCACGCCGCCATTTTTCAGGACAATCAATTTGCCGAATGTTAGCTCGTCCGGATTTGCTTCCGTCGAAAACTCTTTCAATGAACTGACATCTACATATTCATGGATTATTTCAAGCAACCGTTCAAGCTGTTTTTCAGACAGCGAAGTTGGTGTGCCGCCTCCTAAGAATACCGTTTCCACTTCTTTGAATGAAATACCTTCCTGCCGCATGATCGCCAGTTCCTGACCCATTGATTCGATATATTCATCGACAGGCTGATTTTTGAAAAACACTTTATTAAAATCACAGTAATGACAAATTTGGTGGCAAAACGGAATGTGGATATACATACCCCTCATACCGTCACTTCCTTCCTTTAGTTAACGCCTTGTTCAGGGCTTATGACCCCGAATTCCTACGCCTTAGAGTCTATACATGGAAAAGAAGAGGGCTCGTCGCCCCCTTCTTCATTTATTAATCCTCGTCCATCTCCAAGATAGCAATAAATACTTCTTGCTAATTGGATGTACTAACTTGTATCATACAGCATTATGATGTGTCACACAAAGCTTAAATCCCGTACACGACTACCCATCACTTCAACATATATAGATACCAATTGTAATCGTTATAAAATCAATCGAAAGAAGTGGTTTATAGCAACTTAAATGTAGAGGAGTTTTGTTTATGAAAAATCAAAAAGTCACATTAACTATCTTATTACTGAATTTATTTATTGCCTTTCTTGGTATCGGGCTCGTTATTCCCGTTCTTCCTACGATCATGAATGAGTTAAACATTAACGGGACGGTCGTTGGCTACATGATGGCGGCATTTGCGATTACACAACTTATCGTCTCACCGTTTGCCGGGCGATGGGCTGACAAATACGGTCGCAAAATTATGATCGTGCTTGGCCTGTTTGTATTTGGTTTCTCGGAGTTTTTATTCGGGTTTGGTAAATCCGTTGAGGTACTATTTATCTCGCGCATGCTCGGCGGGGTCAGTGCGGCATTCATTATGCCTGCTGTAACAGCCTTTATCGCAGATATTACAACGAACGCCACAAGACCAAAGGCAATTGGCTATATGTCCGCTGCTATTAGCACTGGCTTTATTATCGGACCTGGGATTGGTGGATTTTTAGCTGAAATTGGTACACGTGTACCATTCTATTCGGCCGGTGTACTCGGAGCGGTTGCTGCGATTCTTTCACTTATTTTATTAACAGAACCCGAACGCGTGGCTGAAGATGCGCCTATCCCAGGACAAAAAACAGGGTTTCGTCGGCTCTTCATCCCAATGTACGCTATTGCTTTCATTTTAATTTTCGTTTTGTCGTTTGGCCTTGCAGCGTTTGAATCATTTTTCAGCTTATTCGTCGACCATAAATTCGGCTTCACGCCAAAAGATATCGCCATCGTCATCACGGGTAGCGGAATTGTCGGTGCTCTTGCGCAACTATTGCTCTTCGATCGCTTATCAAAAAGCATAGGCGAAATTAATCTTATTCGCTACAGCTTAGCTGTATCAGCGATTCTCGTCCTATTGATGACCTTCGTGAGCTCGTACTTCACAATATTACTGACAACATTCTTCCTGTTTGTTGGATTCGATTTAATACGCCCAGCTATTACATCCTATTTATCTAAAATTGCGGGCAATGAACAAGGCTTTATTGGCGGTATGAACTCAACCTTCACCAGTATTGGCAATATCTTTGGCCCGATCATCGGAGGTGTGTTATTTGACATCGACTTAAACTACCCATACTATTTTGCCGCAATCGTATTAGCAATCGGTACGATTATTGCACTATTTTGGAAGAAGCCAAAGCATATAACGTTATAAATTGCATAAAGTGTATTTCTTTAGTAAAAAACAAACGCAAAAGGTGACCGTTCCGTATGGAATGGTCACCTTTTGCTTGAAAATTCTTGTTCGCATCAGGATTTTCTTTATTTCATCTTTTAATCTCTACTACGTTTACCAGCCAAAATTACAACGTCTGCGACGAGATTCTTTACAGTGACATTTCAACTTATCGTCGCGGTCACGGTCACGATTACGGTCACAATGATGTTTATTATCACGATCAGACCTTACTTCACGACATTCACAAATCAACTCTACCCGCCGATTTCGATTTCGATTTTCAAAACACATTTTCTATCCCCCCTTTGTTGTTCTTTAAAGCTGGCCAGCCTTCTACGTATTATATGGACGAGTACGCGTAATGATTGGACGAACCATCTAGTGCAAACGAGTTTTTTTATTTCCAACTCTTATTTATTTTGTTAGAGAAAAGTGAACTATGTGAATACCACTAAAAAGGTGACTGTGTCTTGACTCAAGAAAAAGAGACCCATCCACTATTGAATCTGTGGATGGGTCTCTTTTTCTTTGAATGACTATGGAGGTCCCTTTATACGCTATATAACAACTTTAAATTAACTTTTCCATCGTTATATTCGTAATTTCGTAGCCCAACTTTTCGTATAATCCTCGCGCAGTTTTGTTATGACCAAAAACATGAAGTCCAATCTTTTTCATTCCTAAATCCTTTGCAATACATTCAAGTTCTCGCATTGCTTCCTTACCGTATCCCAATCCTTGATATTGCTCAAAAATATTAAAATCATAGATAAAACCTTCATCCTTATTTGTAGGTGATTTTTGTGCGAGCCAAATCATTCCGACAATCTGTTCGGCGTTAAAGATAGAGAATAAGTAATTAAATTCGGATTTCTCATCTTTTGGCAATAGATCATCAAATGACTGCTTAGATAAATCAATCGCCTCATCTTCCTTCCAATTTCCAGAAGCGACCTTGTCTTTTGCATAGTCATCAATTGCACTACTAATATACTGCTGAAATTCCTGTTGATTCATTGATTTTAAAATAACCACTTGTTTTCCTCCCACTCCGGCGACCTATAGTTAAATACAATGATTATAGGTTACACATATCGCCATCTTTACTTTCATTATACAATTTTTATTAGTACAGATACATCGCATCAATTCAGCCCCTTCCTTACCAACCATCTGTTCTTTTGACTTACCTCTTGCCCTGGTACTCTTCTTGTCTAACTAGCATGCATAAGCATCAGGAAGACCTTTTCAATCATCTCGTTTGATTAATTTCTACAGTCTTTTCCTCCTCAGTTGCAAGAATCTGTACTAAATTGCAGATTGGTATACATCATCTTTCAAAATCCCCCCTCATCCCAATCAACACGGAGTCACCTTTCTCTTTATGCGTCTTATTAGCATGTGGAGGATTCTCTGCCACCTCGGCCTTACTGCCACTGATTACAATTCCGATAGTTCCGTTGTATCAATATTCAGTACCCCTTGGGAACTAATCTGCAATTCTTTCATTCTCATAAAGGTCCCATTTATTAATCAATATCAAACCAGCTAGGTTTTGTATCTTTCAAGGATTTCCCTACCTCATTAATATCACTCAGCTTAGCGGACCACCTTTCCATTCAATAGCCTGTGTCAAATAAGGTATCCGCAATAAACACTCTTAGCAATTTGATGTGAGTCCTCTTTCTAGTAATCCAGCTAAACCATGAATACCTCGATGAGAAGTTTTAGGAGAAATCCGGATATAACCTCGAACTGCAGAAATATTAGCAGGTGTGTTATGTAAGTTGTTGAATTCACCAGTTGCAATTACACGATCATTGATTTCTTTGAATAAATCAGCATCACCATTAGATGCAAATGAGTATAAGAAACCAGTTGGCTCTAGATTATCTAAATTAACTCTATCGACAAAATCAACGAATGTTGGATAAAGTCCATTAGTTTCTGTTGCACTTGCATTCTTAATGTAGTTTTGGAACTGACCAAGATAAGCTGTTAATGCTAAACCATCATCAGACTTAGATGCATGATGCATTGCGATAGGATTGTTAAGTGTTGTGTTACTTAGCTTTCGACGGTACTCATGACCAAGCTGTTTGGCAACTGTGATAGCAGTCCCACTTAATTGAGGTGCAGTAGCATATCGATCAGTTACAGTTTCGGTTCCAGATGCATGTGACAGCCATACTAATGCCATAGACACGTATGAATCGTAACCATTTGAGCCTAAGTAGCCTCTCATATGATCTTGAGAGTAATAAGTATTCCCATCGGTAGTACTTGAAGCGTTCAACTGAGAAACAGAAGATACACCAAGTTCAGTAAGACGAGCCTCAGATATTTGAGAAGAAATAAGAGCGAACGTTTGACTTACACCACCAACCCCAAGAGCAAAACCGATGATCGAGCTGAAAGTTGTTGGATTTCCGATTTTGTTAAGGTAGTCAGGGAATTGTTCGAAGTATTGATTTAATTGACCAGTACGCAATGGTGAGTTTGTAGAAATTCCACTTAACAGTTCAGATGTTTCAATAGTCTTGAGTTGTGACTTTGATTTTCCTAGTCCAACTGCTAAATAATAAGCCAATGAAGCAATGTGCGTGTAGATTGTGTTTAGTACACCAGTTGCTGCTTTGAAACCATCAGTTGTAGAAAGATCTGTAGCAATACCAATATCGAAGATTTGTAAGTCAGAAGAACCGTAGTTCTCTGCTAAACGAGCGATAGTTGTATGTGTAAAATCAAAGTCAGAAGTAGCTTGATTTTTCTCGGTAAATTTAGGGTTTTGAGCATAATAAATTGCGAGCTTTTGGAACATAATTTTTGCCCCTTCTTCTACATGAGTTCGGACTGTAGGGTCTAGGGATGATAGTAAAGTTAAATTAGCTAAGATGTTCGTATATCCCACTAAAATAAGACCAAATCCCGGATCTGTTTCAAATCCACCATCAATATAACCAAGATCTTTTGAGTAGTTATCTAACGTCGGTTCAATAATACCATCTGAAACCGTCGGAGTTGAAAAGTACTTATTGCTTGTAGATACTCCATTGACTATTTCTTTCGAACCCGTAACACCGCTTGTGTTTTTAGTATAGCCAGTGATAGTAGGCGCTAGAGTAATGAAAGTATAAGACTTAGTCCCAACATGTGATCCTACACCAGAGACAGTTTCACCATTAATAATGGCTTCAATCTCTTGAAGGACCCCGGATTTTGTTCCCTTATCAGTAGTTTTTTCGTATAAAGCTGTTAGGAAAATTAATTGATGACCGATACGTTGTAGGGTCAAAGCAAAAAATCCCGTTTCGTTTAAACGTGATTTAAAAATACCAGCTTGTTCATGACGAGCCTGCAACGGTGAAAAGCCTTTTTCAAATTGTTCATCGAATACTTTACGTGACTCTGCAGCTGTTTCAAAATATGTCAAAATAAAATCTCTCCAATTCTATATATATTTTCAGAAGATAAAGTCCATTGCTTGTTTGTATTGAACTTAATTACTTTCAACGATGGCTCGTAGAACCAAAATCGCTTTCCTTTTGACGTTGTAGAAATTTCATTCGTGGATCGTGTAGAAATTCTTCTTCTAGGAATGTTCTGCCCATACACAACCGTTTTGACATTTCATTGATATCCCAAAACCTCGCGATTAGCCTCGTCCATTTTTCCATTCAAGTACTCTCTAATCAGATCCTAGTCAACTTCTACTCTGTCCTTCGCAATCGGCATGCAACCTTCATCTCCTTTTTACCCACGATACAGAATATACGTTCGTATTGCAAGTAAATAAAAAACACCTCGTGAGAGCTGCTTTTTCAGATAAATTTATTTAAACGATTCTAAAATTATTAACTTCATCTTTAGTGATTCCGTTTTCAGAGCACAGCTCATTTATTGCTCCTAATGCCCTAGACTTACTTGACTCGGCCTGATGTTGCGTAATCCAATTATCACTATCCAAGTTAAAAGCTGATTTCAACGATGGCGGTATAATCCTATAAAGCATTAAAATCCCAAATCCTAATTGTGTGTCAAATGGAACAACTTCACCTAAAACTAGTGCTATAGTGATATTTTTTCATTAATTTCAATTTTATTACATTATTCCGAATACCATCTTTTATCAAATTCCAGGTTTAACGCTTTCCCTAAATATTCTCCAAATCTAACAAATCCTCTTCCTCTAGCTGTAATTATGTTACCATCCTGTACTACAATCTGTTCTGAATAATTCTCCAGGTTAAATACACCGGATTTTTCCATGTTTTCTTTTATAATCCCTACAGTATATTTTTTATCTCCTAAAACACCCGCTTTTGCTAATAAGAATGGAGAGCTAGATATACTTGCAATCACCGTTTCTTTAGTAACTACTTGTTTAATGAAATCAACTATTCTTTCTTCTTCATATAGCGACATAATATCCATACAACCTGGTAATAAGAGGCTATCTATTTCTTCGAAATTAATTTCATCAACTGTAGCGTCAGCTACACAAGATAACCCTGACTCACCTTTTATAGGTTGTTTGTTTAATCCAACCGTAATAACTTGTTTTTTTCCTTGCATTAATATAGATAAGGCTACAGTTAGTTCATACTCACTGAACTGTGGATACAATAAAACAGCTGTTTTTTTCACTAAGATTCCTCCTACTTAATATCTCTACTTAACCATACAAAGTATTTTACTTTCATATAAAAGTACACTTTCCTCCTTCAACCAATGGGCAAGTTTGGTGAAGGAGGAGAAGGTTTGGCTACATGAGATCAAACCATAAAACCATCTATTTGATCCTTGAACGGGTTTGTATACGCAATACACAACAGGTTTATACAACTCCGGTTCACGAAAGTCGTCATCCCCTAATTCTCCCTTTAATTAAATAAGAAAAAGAAGTTTGTTTTAAAAAAACATTAAATATTTCGGCAATATCTCAATGAAGTATATCTTTCTCCATCAACAATTCCATGTCCATCAAATTCATGATTAAAAATAAATCCTTTTGCCTCATAGAAAGGAATTCCTTTTTGATTTTCCTTCGCAACGGAAACCCATTGTTCCGTTGCATTAAGCTCTTCTTTTTGTTGTTTGGTAATAGCATCTAATATCATTGTGCCAATACCTTCGTTACGTCTAGCAGGATTTAGATACAATACAAAAACTTCTCCAGAGGTATCCTCAATCATACCACCTCCACCCGCCTCAATCACTTTGTTCCCTTCTATTGCAACAAAATATCCTCCCCATTCCTTACTGGTTTCTAAAACCTCTTTTAGTATTCTTTCATGATTATAAAACTCTTTAATTATTCCTTTGATGTACATTTCAGAATGTGTTTCGCTGTATGTCGCCCAATAACCATCACTACAAACTTTTGATATTCCCTCAACATGATTAGGTTTGGCTTTTATAATATGTATCATAATTAATTCTCCTTTCGAATAATTAACCATCACTATTAAATATAACATTTATTGAATTAACTGCCCCGTCAATTAAAGAAGAACTGAGCTTTGTTCCCTATTCAATCTTATAAATATGAATACCTCTCTATTTCGACATACAAAAAAGCGACCTATCCATAATCAAATCTCCGGGCAGTTCTTATTTAACTCTTCCACAGACAACTGGACAAATAAAAAGACCGTCAATGGACGATCCCCCGTTGTCCGACTAAATCACCCTTTGGTGCAACAAGGTTTAGATTAGGAAACAGTCTAATTATTTAATTTTTCATTTATTTGTTGTACGTGGTGAATATCATGTTTTAAAAAAATTTTTATAAAACATTCTACTGTGAACTGTCGTTTGCCTTTTCCAATTGTAAATCTAACATTACCCTCTTCTTTTGAGATACTTTCGATAAGTTCTTTTCGTGTTACAACGAAAGCACTTATAATAGATTTTACTGATTGGCCACTTAGAAATGATATTGCTTCCGCATTGTGTTGGTCATGGTTTGGATATTCCGGCAAGGTTGCTCCATTTTTCATTTTCGGAACCATTATTTCCAAATTATACTTATCCCAATAATATAAATGCCCTACAATTTCTCTAATCGACCATTTTTTCTTACTAATAGGTTCAAGTAGCTGGGATTCTTGTATATCTTTTAATTTCGAAATGTCATCAATGGTTTTTTCGAATTGGATTAGTGTTTTATTCATTTTTCCTCCTAAGTAAATATTATTTACCTCCCAGAATCCAATTGTACTTGTTGAACAAGAACAGAACAACGTTCTATATTCGTCCTTATCCATACGAATACCTCTTTAATTCGACAAACAAAAAAGCCCCTCGCGAGAGATGCTTTTTTCTGGGTAAAAGATATCAACTTATTTTTTGTCGAATGTTCTTCTTCCAAATAATTATTAATTATTTTCCTATGTTCATCGGAAGTTGATCCGAATTTATTATTAGGAATATTTATAGAAGTTAATATCCCCTCTATTTCTACTACTTCAGACTTTTCGTTGCTATTTTTCAATAAATTCGGCGGTTTCGGGTTATTAAGTTCGGTCAACAACTTAGCAATACGGCTTCAACAGTCTGAGTACCTTACTCGCCGTTGATCCTATGTAGGTATTTCTTGCCACTCCAATCACGATGCCATTTCACACGATCAATTCCCCATCCGTATAGCTTCAAGACTTGAGCGACGTATTCAACAGTATTTTCTTCTGCAGCTAAATACTTCTGTTCACCACTTTCGCTGTAATATATTTCAATTCTGATGGATGCTCGATTGACTTTGCCCTTACCATCCCTTGCATGATAAATACTACGTGTAAAAGGAATGGCTTGTACAGCTTGCTTGTCATCAATGGATACGTGAAAAGCCTACAATTGTGTCATTGCGAGTCATAGATGGCGCTACGTCGTATACATGATCTTTTAAAGCACCTTCTCTAGCTATTTTACCTGACATTCCTTTTTCGTAATTTGTGGAGATTGCTAAACCACAAATGGGATACAAGACCGGATAAAAACGAGATTTTGGAATGATGATTCCACTCCTGGTGCTGCTCCCTTACTTTTGCAAATCCCAGTTTTGACGACAATTAGTGAGTGGCTGCAAAATCACACCTATCTCCTTCGCAATCGCTGCATACTTCATACCGCTTCCCTCATTTCGTTTACCGCTTCTTCAGTAATTTCAGCAGGGTCTTTCCTCGCCACCTTTTTCACTTTTTCCACTTCTGCTTCAGAACATTCAATTATTGAATTCAATAACTCCTGACCGATTTCACACGTGTAATCAACCGCCCCGCAGCCGCATATATAGAGCGTGCTTTTATTATTACTTCCGACACCCTTACAATTTTCACATAACTCTTTTTTCAATGACTCAAGTTCAGCTAGTGAGTTCAGAAGAGCTTGCCGCAATGAAGCTGATTATTGTCTGCGCTGTTTTCTTTTTGGAATGGATGGCATATGGATTCACTCTTCCGTTGGTACATGAATCTCGTTATCCTGCAGTGAGTGGCACTTATTTTGGTCCTACTATTTTTATTTCTTTCTGAGTTGAATCCCCAGCATTCTTAATATATTTGAATATACTATTTAAGAGCTGTAAGTACACATGCGCGCTCTCTCTCACACTCGCTCATCGTGCCTACAGCGAATAAAGAATATTTTTTTACTAAACAAATGAACCAGACAATCGATAATTACCGGCATAGAATGAATTAATTCGTTTTAGGAGGTGTACTTTATGGGTTATGCAGGTTACGGATACGGTTGCGGACCTGAAAATCGTTCAGGGTTCGGTTCAGGATTCGCCTTACTAATTGTTCTGTTTATTCTTTTGATTATTGTTGGCGCATGTTTCTTAAACAACGGAGGAGACGACTGTTGAGTTTTGAGCTGATTACCAAATTTCGTTTCCCTTCCCTGTAAGGAATTAGCAGTACCTTCCCTTTATAAGTCAACAGTCCAGGAGTTAATACCATTTGTTACGGGGTACTACTTTTCTATGGAAACAGCACCCACTACTAAAATCCAGTCATTTAGGATATAGTGGTGACATATAGTATTGGGTTACCCCCACTTTTTGCTCACTTTCTAAGTTACAGCTTAGAAAGTGAGTTTTTTATTTCACGACTTTTAAGTATTTCGGCCGTGGTTTTCTTGCTTTTGTACTTCATCAGTATCATTGTTCACGAGGATCTACTTACCATTGTCGTCCTCAGTCATCGTTTAAGTAGTGATGTCTTTCTCTTCAAGGAACTTCCTTCCATTATTCCTTTGCCGCCTTCTAAATAGCGTATATCACTCATGATGTCCATATTTTCAATCGCGAAGAAACTAATTTTCCAGTTGTGAAATCCCCAAAAAAATTCTGATAGAGGTACGCTAAGGATTGAACAGGCAATGATTAACAAAGAAGGTGTTTGGGTTTTAGATCCAACAAAGGCTGCTTCCTCAGAAAGAGAAATTCATATTGGTCAAACCTTAGTGTATATATTAAAAAAGCACCGCATTTGGCTTATAAAGAATAAGCTAAAATACGGTGCTCACTATACTGAATCAAATCATGTATGCGTGAAGGAATGTGGAAGCATCGTCACGCCGTCTGTTATTAAATATAATACACAAAAAATGCAAGAAAAACTTGGAATTGAATTCAACTTCCATTCGCTACCCCACATTCATGCCACGATGCTCATGGAGAACGGCGCAAAGGTGAAAGACATCCAAGCGCGTCTTGGTCACAGTAGGTCTGCTATCACGATTGATACCTACTCACACTTAACGCAGAAGATGCAAAATGCGTCAGTTGATATTTTCGAACAAGCCATACGTGATATTGAATAACTTGCCATCCCGCTTTTTCAAAGGATGGCAAGGGGATGGCAAACGACCATTTTCACTAGTTTCACAAAACCGATAACACGATACCTACAACGATTAATCCTCGTCCATCTTCAAGACAGCCATAAATGCTTCTTGAGGCACTTCAACCGATCCTACTTGTTTCATACGTTTTTTACCTTCTTTTTGTTTATCAAGAAGTTTACGTTTACGGGAGATATCTCCGCCGTAACATTTAGCAAGAACGTTTTTACCCATTGACTTGATTGTTGAACGTGCGACAATCTTTTGTCCGATAGCTGCCTGTACAGGCACTTCAAACTGTTGTCTTGGGATTAGTTTACGTAACTTTTCAACAATCGCTTTTCCGCGATCATATGAGAAGTCTTTGTGGACGATAAAACTGAATGCATCGACGTGCTCGCCGTTTAGGAGAATGTCCATTTTGACGAGTTTCGATTGTTTGTAGCCAATCAGTTCATAGTCAAGTGATGCATACCCTTTCGTACCAGATTTCAATTGGTCAAAGAAGTCATAGACGATTTCTGCAAGTGGCAGTTCATAAATGATATTGACACGTGTTGAATCCAGGTAGTCCATTGTCATGAAGTTCCCCCGTTTATGCTGGCACAGTTCCATAACAGAACCGACATATTCGTTAGGCACCATAATAGATGCTTTTACATATGGTTCTTCAACATAATCGACTTTTTGTGCATCCGGCATCATTGCAGGGTTGTCCACTTTCATTTCAGAACCATCTGTAAGTACGACATTATAAATAACACTCGGTGCTGTTGTGATCAAGTCTACATTGAATTCTCGTTCAATCCGTTCCTGAATAATCTCCATATGCAAGAGACCAAGGAATCCACAACGGTAACCGAAACCAAGTGCTTGTGATGTTTCTGCTTCGAATTCAAGTGCTGAGTCATTCAATTCTAATTTCTCAAGTGCATCACGCAGTTCATTATATTTTGATGTATCAATTGGATATAGTCCACAGAACACCATCGGATTCATCCGGCGATAACCAGCTAGCGGTTCGCTTGCAGGGTTTTTCACGCTTGTAATCGTGTCCCCAACTCGTGTATCTCCAACATTCTTAATCGAAGCGGATAAATAGCCAACGTCTCCGACAGTCAATTCATCTCGGGGTGATATTTTTGGTGTGAAGACACCTGTTTCAAGTACCTCGAAATCTTTACCAGTCGCCATCATGTGAATCTTATCGCCTGGCTTAACCGTACCTTGCATAATTCGAATATTAACAATAACCCCTTTGTATGGGTCATAATGCGAGTCAAAAATAAGCGCTTGGAGCGGAGCATCCGGATCCCCCAGTGGAGCTGGAACCTTTTCTACAATCTGTTCCAAAATATCTACGATTCCGATACCTGCTTTTGCCGATGCAAGGACTGCTTCTGAAGCGTCCAGCCCAATAACATCTTCAATTTCTTTTCTCACACGTTCCGGATCTGCTGCGGGTAAATCAATTTTATTGATAACCGGTAAAATTTCAAGCTCATTATCAATTGCCAAGTAAACGTTTGCCAGTGTTTGTGCTTCAATTCCTTGCGCCGCATCGACAACAAGGATTGCACCTTCACAAGCTGCAAGGCTTCGAGACACTTCGTATGTAAAGTCGACGTGTCCTGGCGTATCGATCAGGTGGAATGTGTATTCCTGCCCGTCTTTAGCTGCATACGTCAACTGCACCGCATTCAATTTGATTGTGATTCCGCGTTCTCTTTCAAGATCCATCGAATCCAACGTTTGTGTCTTCATTTCTCTTGCTGTTAACGTTTGGGTTTGTTCTAGAATACGATCCGCCAATGTTGATTTCCCGTGATCGATATGAGCGATGATGGAAAAGTTCCGGATATTCTTTTGACGTGCTGCTCTCTGTTCATGATTCATAGTCAGTTCACTCCTATTTTAGCTATATGAATTATAGCAGTGAACCGCGCATACTTCAATATTCGGCACGATTAGAATTTTCAATGACAGTTGTAGCCGCCTTCGCTAAGACAGCAATTGTTCGATTTAGTTGATCTTCAGTGTTGCCGATTCCTCCTAGTTCCACGACAAGAAGAGACGGATCAAGGTCCTGATTATACTTTCCATCAACACCTGGCCCGTGCTTCATGACTAGGTTTCGTGTTATCCCCGGTACAAGCAGTTCCATTTCATTCTTCAGTAGCACAGCATTTGCTCGATTACGCTCAAAGTTCGAATGTTCCATGCCTATAACAAATGCCACTTTCGCATATTGTTCATCATTGAACGCAATTGTTGTTATATCCGGACCAGCCGAATCCCTGTGAAGATCGATTATCAAATCATACTTTTTTTCCTGTATTTTCTTCTTGACATGTGGTCGGATTGCATTATAGGCACCGGTATGGGGCACCTCTACAGCTATCATATCCGTTTCAATTCCGTTGAATTGTAGTTGCGTTTTTAATTTCTCACCAAATTTTGTAATGTTTTCAGTTTGGTGGGATACAGTGATTTTTCCTTCTTTCGCCTGTGTCACAGGTTTAAAGGCTTCGTGGTAATGGGTGAAATAGAGTAACGCTTTCCCTTCTGCCTCTGATGCTTGTATTGGCATTAGCTCCGACTCTGGTTCTGGTTCTGGTTCTGGCTCTTTTTCTGTTTCTGTTTCCTCTTCCAAAATATTTGCGGCGTATACCATGTAAGTAGACTCTTTCACGAGATTAGAAGATTTCGCCGACTGTCCCTTCGGAAATGTTGTGATAATCATTGGAAACAGGAAGAGAAATAAGATAAGTGTGCCCCATATTTGCAGTGTTTTTTTCAAATGGCATCCCTCCGTGTTCCAACTATATGCGTTGGAACACGAGTTAATGACTGTTTTTTATAGTCGAAATCCAGTTCGTCAATGAATCGGCAAGTGATTCCGCATAAAGTGAAACCCATGAATCAATCTCTTTCGGAGAGACAAATGTCCGTAATTCATGGTTCGTCAACACTTCTTCAAACAACTGGATACGGTCTTCGTGCGGCCACGTCGCCCAATCACCAAAGATTGGTAGCAGATTAGCTCGGTCAGCATCCTTATTTTCAGTGTGCAGCCACGGCGTAACGGAAAGTCTTGATGAAGGACTGTCCTTCTCCTCTATTTTTGAAGCAATATAACCAA
Organism: Sporosarcina psychrophila; assembly: GCF_001590685.1. Taxonomy (GTDB): domain Bacteria; phylum Bacillota; class Bacilli; order Bacillales_A; family Planococcaceae; genus Sporosarcina; species Sporosarcina psychrophila. The sequence continues at coordinate 1,896,968 of NZ_CP014616.1, read as the reverse complement.
ACATGGAATTGATGGCATCCGCTATTAGAACAGGACCGTCAACGACAGTCGGAATTCCGATTGCGATTACAGGTATTCCAAGTACTTCTTTTGAAATCTCTTTACGGCTATTGCCAACACCAGATCCTGGATGGATACCCGTATCCGTCAATTGAATCGTTCGGCAAAGCCTTGAACTATCTCTTGCCGCAAGTGCGTCGATGACGATAAGTAAGTCGGGTTTTATTTCAGTAACAAGAGCTTTTACAAAGTCCGATGTTTCCAAACCCGTTTGAATCGTCACACCAGGCGCATAGACGAATACTTCGCTGCCCTCTTCGGAATAATAGCCAGGCACAATATCTCGCAACCTGTCCATCGTCAGTGGGCCCACAGCATCGGGCGTGATGTCACGATTGCCAAGACCTATTAAAAGAATCTTTCCCGTTTTGAGCGTGGTAATATCCACAAGGATTTCATCCAGTTTTTCGATTAACACACGCGACATATCAGCAAGCCCTTCTCGATCATCCGCTGTAAGTGCCGGAACTGTCAGCGTAATATAAGTTCCCTGCTTCTTCCCGATCTTTTCCTCACCTTGCGCATCGACTTTTACAGAAGTCACAATGACCCGACCTAATCTTTTTTCGCCAAACAAAACCCCATCTGATTCTTTCAACTTATTTTTGTCATCCGCCGTCCGGTGACGGACTACTTCTTCACTCTCATCTAGAAGATCCGTTCGATAAAAATCATACTTCTCCATACAATCACCTCACCTTTAAGTTTGTGCGATGTGACTCAGAAATATTCTTTGTTCTTTGATTAATTATCCTGTGTCCAGCAGCTCTATGCTCAGGGCCGACAGAACGCTACGAACTACGCCACCACTTCTTTAAATTTCTAGTTGCTGGGGAATTAATAAAAATCTCGACTTGTAGATATTTTCTAACATAAGGATTTCACGTCCAGTACTTGATGGGGCTGAACAGATGCTTGCGCATTTGTTCTTGCAATCTGGCGCTTGATTTGATAAAATAATGCTTGTTGTGAAAGAGATATCCGAAACTTCGTGGAAACACTCTTGCTTTACCTGAAACTGGAGGTGAATGAAATGCCAAACATTAAATCTGCAATCAAACGCGTAAAACAAAGCAATGCTGCGAACGAGCAAAACTCGAATACAAAGCACGCGATGCGTACTGCTGTACGTAAAGCTGAAACTGCTCTTGACGCTAAAGACGAGAACGCTACTGGCCTACTAAGAGATGCGATCAAAAAAATGGATACTGCTGCACGTAAAGGCCTTATCCATAAAAATACTGCATCACGTCAAAAAGCACGTCTTACTAAAAAAGCACTTTAATTTTCAACCTAAGAAAGGCCGCCCGATTATCGGACGACCTTTCTTTTTTTATTGTCATTTTTTATTTTCTCAACGGCTCCATAAAGAACAACTCCAGAATTCGTTCTCTTTTCCCACTAGATGATTTCAATTTATAGTCAATGGCCGCAAGCTTACTTAAGATCAATAGCAAACGTTCAGAACTTGGCAGACTTCTATTCTCCATCATTAATTTCACACGGTACGGATGAACACTTAACGTTTTTGCAATTTGATGTTGCTGGTATCCTTTTTTCTGAAGTAAACCCACATGGACCATGAGCCTAACTTGACTTGCAATAAGTGAAGTCAACATGATTGGCTCTTCACCGTTACGTAATAAGTCATGGTAGATGGCCACGGTATTCGACACTTTTCCAGAAACGTAGGCATCTGTTAATCGGAAGACATCCATTTCTGGAGTCCGTGGTACGAGCGACTCAATTACATCTGCCGTAATATCCCCATTACCATTCAAATAGGTAGCCATTTTACCAATTTCAGATGACAAAGCAAGCAGGTCATCCCCCGCCATTTTCACGAGAAATTCTGCTTCAGTTGGTCCAATTCGTGATCCATTTGCCCCCGCTTCCTGCTGTATCCACGTGAACAGATCCTTCCCTTGCAGTCGTTTTGATTCTATGACAGTCGCATGTTCTTTTATTATTTTGGTAATCCGTTTTCGTGCATCCAGTTTTTCATATGGTGCTATAAATACAACCGTTGCCGTTGGTGAAGGATTTGCCAGCCAAGCTTCCAACAGCTCCAAATTATGTGTCACTTTCTCTCTGGTTTTATCTGATGCTTTTAAAAATGATGCGTTTCCAGCTATAATTAATTTTCGATCTTCAAGGAATGGTAGTGTATCCGCCTCTTCAATGACTGCTTCTACAGGTGTCTCATCCAAATCAAACCGAATGACTGATGCAGCATCAATGTCAGGTAATGCTTTTTTCAGCCGTGTAATTGTGGAGTCGAATAGATGTTGTTCGAGACCAGTCAATAAGTAGACCGGATCGATTTCCCCAGCAGCTATTTTTTTCCATATTGCATTTGCCACATTATTCACCTCTTCCAAATCGATTACGCCTCAGCGCAATTTCGTCCAAATTTTTAATTGCACTTGTGCCCGCAGGACCCGGCGAATTTAGTCTGGGTTCCCCTAATCAGTAAGAAACTTGCCCACCATCGATGTATAAGCGTTTTACCATTCATCCCACTGCTTATAATAGGGGGAACTTCTATATCTGACGCTTCGCTTTCAGTACAAAAAAATTGCTGAATCAAATTAAATACATTCCAATTATACAGTATAGCAAAACGACTGTATGGACAAATTGTGTCAGTTCCAGCCGGACATGTTTAAAAAGTTGATTGCTATGGATTTTTACCATGGAATCATCTATACTATAATGGAATCAGGAGGTGTAGCAATGAATGAGTTTGAACATGATGTACAGTCCAAACGTAATGATTTAATCGATTCAGGAATCGGCTTTGTAGTCGCTTTCGTAGCATTCTCAGCTATTTTTGTTATTGCTACTATAATCGACGTAGTCGCTGGCTAATATGTTTGAAAAAAACGGACAACACATCCTATCCAGGGTGTTGTGTTCGTTTTTTTATTTTTTCATACTCGAAACTTCGAAATGATCTTTTTTAACAGTTACAGTAACCGACCCGAATTCAGCGGTTGACATTGTTGGTAACCCCTTCTTTTCAAACGTTGCGACGACCTCAGGGTGAGGATGTCCGTATCTGCTGTTTCGACCTGCCGAAAAGATGGTTAGTTCTGGACGAAGCACGTCGACAAATGGCTCCGTACTCGATGTCCTGCTGCCATGATGCCCTGCTTTCAAAATGACGGGACCGAAATCAGAATGCCCGTAGTCGCGAAGAAATTGAGCTTCTCCCTCTTTTTCCATATCTCCTGTCAATAAAAACGAAGGTCCCGATGTTTTCATGAAAAGGACAAGTGAACTTGCATTCCCATCATATTTCCCTTCTTTAGGTGCCACATAATGAAAATTCGAGCTTCCTTTTGTCCAAGAGACTCCTTCTTTCATCGACAACATCGGAATGCGTTTGTCCCCTACAATCTGTATGATTTCTTTCATCGCTACTTCAAATTCACTTCCTGGTGCAATATGAATTTCACCAACTGTCAGCTCTTCTAAAACTTCATCTGCCCCTTCCATATGATCCGCATCGGCGTGAGAAATAATTAGTTTATCAATTTTTGCAATACCTCGGCCTTTCAAATAAGGAACAACGATTTTTCGACCTACTTCAAACTGCTTTGTAGGCGTTTTCCAATTCGGGTCGCCAAATGTAATGGTTCCGCCCGCGTCAATCACATATACCGCTTGCCGATAAGGCAATTCGATAACGATACTGTCCCCTTGTCCGACATCTAAAAATGTTACCTTTAACGAGCTGTCCATGTAAGGTATGAAATGAATGACGAGTGCAGGCACGAGCACAATTGGCAACGACTTAAAAACATTGGCCCCTTCTTCACTGCGCATAAAGAACAGCAAGACTCCTGCTACAGCTATAGATGTCCAAAGCGCATCCGGTTTTCCTGGAGTCCATAGTTGATAGGGTAAAGAAGATATCCAACTTGTTACTCCTCCTACGATTTCCCTGAAAGGCTCATATACCATGAATAATAGACCAGCAACCTTCGGCAATATCGATGTCATGATTAGTAAAACAATGTTTGCTGGCAAAATAATGAGTGAATATAGAGGTACATAAACAAGATTAACAACAAATGATGAAATCGACAGCTCATGAAAATGAAATAGTAATACTGGATACAAAGAAAGTTGGCTGATTGACGTGACGAGAAACGATACACCAAAAGCAGTCTTTGCCTTGGCTAAAATACCGGAAGAATAGACGAGTGAACAAGCTGCCAAGTAAGACAACTGAAAACCTGGCTGAAATAGAATAAATGGTTGATAGAGGATAAAACAAGCTGCACTTATCGCCAGTGCATCATCCAGTCTCACCTTCACCCTCCCTGACGACGCGAGAAGGACGAGTATAGTCACCGATACCGCACGCCAGACTGAAGGTGCCCCTCCAGCCATAACGGCATACAGAGGCAACAGTGCCATAACAAGTGTATCAATTGTTTCTTTCCTTATAGTTGCTCTTAGTAGCAATTCCCGCAACATGAATGTAAGCAGTCCGACGTGCAACCCTGAAATCGCAAAAAGATGTGTAATGCCAAGCGTCCGATAACTTGATGCCAGTTCTTCATCCATCCCGCTTCGATCACCAATAAGCAAAGCTTCAGCTTCCACTTTCAGCGTCTCAGGGAATGTAGCCCCGATATGATTTTTCACTTTCCGCCTCTGTCCAGATAATCGTGTACTGATACCAGAATTTTTTTCTACCTGAATAATCGTCTCCGATTCAAATAGCCCTGATGCTCCATACATTCTCATATACTTCGTCATGTCGAAAGAATAATCATGTGAAGGAATATCCGGTTTGCGAAATGAACCTGACATCGTGAATGTCACGGACGGGATATTCATCTCAAGAAAACGAGTTTTTTGTTGTTCACTGCTAATTGTATAGATGGCGTATACTGTTTCACCGGTAGATGTTTTAGCAAATCCCTTCATCTTGCCACCATCAATTTTCACATTATCGGTCCAAGAGATGCTAAGGGTTGCATCGCCGGATTCTTTGATTATAGGAATCGTCGCTGAAATATAGAAAAAAGAGAAGGTAGCGGTCGCAACCGCGAGGATAGGTGTGAGGAAATCTTCTTTTCTACTCAAGAAGATGGGAAGAAGAAATAAATTACAGAGTAATAGATAAACCGGACCGTATACAGCAAATGCTGATACGGCGACCGGGATTGCTAAATACATGAAACGTACACGTGAAATCATTTGTCGAATAAGCTATCCACCCTTTTTTTATAGGGGGCAAGTTCTTCATTCCCAGCGCCTAGTGCCTGCATTTTTAGAAGCATTTCATTGATAAGTTCTAACTTACTTTCGCTGGAAAAGTCGACTTTCTTTTCATCGAACGGAATATGCTGAACGGAAACATCCGACTGTGTAAATAACTTTAATGCATATTCGTCGTTTTTATAATCTGTTGCATAGATGACATGCTTAATGCCTGCTTGAATAATTGCTTTCGAACATTGTAGGCATGGGAAGTGCGTCACATACAGCGTTGATCCTGCAACAGGTATGCCATACTTCGAACATTGCAGCAATGCATTCATCTCTGCATGGATTGTCCTCACACAGTGGCTCTCAATGACATAGCAACCATGGTCAATACAGTGGTCTCCCCCTGATATGGAACCGTTGTAGCCGCCTGCAATGATCCGGTTATCTCTTACAATTGATGCTCCGACAGAAAGTCTTGTACATGTACTTCTTACTGCTAATAGATGGCACTGGGCCATAAAAAACTGGTCCCACGTTATTCGCTCCATTGTGAATGCCTCCAATATTTATTTCGTTTAGTATGTTTCCCTACTATATAGGCTATATGAAAGATTCCACTCCATACCGCTTCGGCTACCCCTGGAAGGCGCCTACGCTAAGCTCTTATATGAAATTCAATAGTTCAATTAATATAGAATGTACTCCATTTAATTCACAGTAATCTGAGATTCTAGTTTTTCAAATGTTTTCTGACCGATTCCAGACACTTCCATCAATGATTCCGGTGATTTAAAATCGCCATGATCCGTTCGGTATTGAACAATTGCTGCCGCTTTTGAGGGTCCCACACCTGGGATCGTCATCAATTCTTTTTCATCCTTCGGTATTAATATTGACTTTTCCGTCATCTTGGGGCGCACTTGCACCGCTTAATGGAGTGAAAGAAATATCTAGTACTTCTTCTCCAATGATCGGTACATAGACGACGAATTCATCCGCCAGTTTCATAGCATGGTTCAACATTCTAGAGTCAGCGTTTGGTAAATAGCCGCCTGCTGCGTTTATAGCATCTATCAGGCGGTCTCCATCTTGCATCGAATAGACACCGGGGTGCCTAACAGCGCCTTTCACATCGACAACGATGGGAGCTGGAGCAATTTGAATACTACTTACAATTTCTTCTTCAATCTTTTCTTCAATCAATTCAGGGAATGGGTTTTGTTCGCTCATGACAAACGTATTATCGTCAGCCTGTCCTTTGGGGAAGAACAGAAAAGCGGATATGACAGCGATTGCTGCAATTGGGGTTATAATCTTACGCCATTTACCGGATACAAACGAAAGAAACAGTACAGTCACCCTTTCTTCGGCGGCATCCATATGGAGTACATTCAACTATAAATGAATGCCGACCAAAAATCAAATCTGCCTTGGCGTATTTGCGTCCAGATCAAGTAAAGAAGTTAGCCAAAGAACGTCGCATCCTTGCGACAATGGCTAACTGACCTGCATCACGCAGGCCTGACCTTGCTCGATAATTCATCTGAAAATCTGTGACATCCGTCGGAGGCTTAATTTTATTCAGTGAGGGCTAACCCCTCACCGAATAAAATGAAAAGGTTTATTTTCTGACTTGGAAAAATATTCGTTCGCTTTCTTCGTGTGGCGCTTCATCTTCCCAATCTGCAAAAATCCGTTCAATCGAAAAACCTGTGTCCATAAGCATATCTGCATAGTCACTTACTGGAAACGTTCGTTGCGTGTGAACCTCATCAAAACGCCTATACAACCCACTTTCGCTCTTAACGAAAAAAGCCAGTTCAGAATAAACGGAGTGAAGTTCTTCGCCTTCTTCCGTTATCCATATGTATGTTATTCGACCATTATCAAACGTAAAAGGACCTTCCATGAAGATGACATCCGTTTTAAAAGTTGAATGGACATCAAAGATCAATTTTCCACCAACCGCAAGGGCCGAATGGATTTGCCGAAATGTCGACAGCACATCTTCACGATTCGATAAATAGTTTAACGAATCAATGGCGATAACCGCGATATCATAGTCCGCAAACCCCTCTAGCTGTTGCATAGGTTGTTCGATAAATTGCACAGGCAAAGAAAGCGACTGTGCACGCTCTTCTGCCACCACTAACATGTCGGCAGAAAGATCGATCCCAGTCACTTGTGCTCCTTGCTTAGCAAGTTTCATGGATAAAAGGCCTGTTCCACATCCGATATCTAGCACACGTTTACCATCAATCCCCCCTGCCGCTACATCAATAATATCAATGTAGGCGTCATAGGGAATATCGGTCATTAGTTCATCGTAGACAGAAGCGAATTCGGAATAAGCCTGATTCATCTTTCTTCAGCCATGTCCAACATTGGTGCGTCTCCCCAAAGCTTTTCAAGGTTGTAGTAACCGCGTTCATCTTTATGGAATACGTGAACGACAACATCGCCTAAATCAACGAGTACCCATCTTGCCATATCCATTCCTTCGATTCTTTTTGTAATAAATCCAGCTTCAGAAGCTTTGTCAGCTACTTCTTTTGCAATTGCTTGGACTTGGCGTCCTGAATTTGCATGACAGATAATAAATTGGTCCGCGATAAGTGATACCCCTTCCATATTCAGTACAACAATGTCCTCGCCTTTTTTATCGTCGATTGCTTTATAAGCTGTTTCTAGTAATGTAGTAGTCATAATTTCACTGTTCCCTTCTTATTAACTGATTGTAACAGTCTATTGAGTCCGGAAAAACCGGTACTCTTTTATTCACAAGAAACTGCACTGACTGATAAATGCAAGCTTCCATTGCTGTATCAAGGTTTTCTTCAGCTTTTACTCTTAACTCATCCACTCCTGGAAAGCTGCGTCCAGGTTCAATCATATCAGAAACATAGATCAACTTTTCGAGCGGGGACATAGTCGCCCGACCGGTTGTATGATAGCGGATTGCGTTTAGGATATCCGCGTCACTAATCCCAAATTCATCTCGTGCGATAATCGCCCCAACTGGAGCATGCCACAACTCATGATGAAATGACAAGAGCCGTGAATCTTCGTTTGCTGTGTTTAAAACATGATGCAGGTCAGCCTTGTCCATGAATTTTGCAATATCATGAAATAGCGCCGCTTGCTCAGCTTTAATCACTGGAAGTCGATACTTCTCAGCTAATCTTTTTGCCGTTTCCGTTACCCGTAAAACGTGTTCATAACGTTGTTTCGGCATACGTTTAGCGATTTCTATTTTCAACTGTGCAACTTCCATACAAACCCTCCTCGCGAATAAAAGCTTCCACTGCAGGCGGGATAAGCAATTGGACGGCACCATTCTCAGAAAAGCGTTGTCGAATCAATGTTGAAGACAACTCAATTTGTGGGATATCCACCATAATGATTGGATAATCCGTTGTTCCGTTAGTCCCTGGACGTCCAACACCTACGAAATTGACAAGCGTGACAAGTTCTTCAATCCGGTGCCATTTAGGCAACAAATCAATCATATCACCCCCGATTATAAAGTAAAATTCAATCTCCGGTTCAATTTGTGTCAATTGTCTCATTGTATCAAACGTATAAGAAACACCGCCACGTCCTACTTCAAAAGCAGACACAGTCAAGCCATCAATAGCCATCACAGCAAGTTCCACCATCTGCAAACGCTGTTCAGCAGTCGCATCACCAGGTGCAGTTTTATGCGGTGGAACCGCCGTCGGCATTAATCGAACTTCATCAAGACCGAGAGATTGCTTTACTTCATTCGCAACAATCAGATGACCGATATGAGGCGGGTTAAATGTACCGCCAAGAATGCCAATCTTTTTCATATGGGCTTACCTCACTTATGGAAGTTCGATCCGTTTTTTCTCAACTGATTCTTTATATAAAACAATGATCTTGCCGATAACTTGAACGACTTCAATGCCTACTTGTTCTTCAAGTTTCGCTGCAATTTCATTTTTATCTTGGTCACAGTTTTGTAGAATTGTTACTTTGATTAATTCTTTTGCTTCAAGCGCTTCTTCAATCTGCGTGATGACCGATTCTGTTAAACCACTTTTACCAATATGGACAAGTGGTTGTAGACGATTCGATTCGCCGCGAAGAAAGCTTTTTTGTTTATTAGTTAACATAGTTATTTATCCTCCAAGAGTTGTCGTTATTTTGTCAATCATAAATCCTGTTTCAGGGCGGACTTCTGTCCATGTCTCGAACGCAAGCGCTCCTTGATGGACGAACATGCCGACCCCATTCATTGTGCTTGCTCCCCTTTTACGGGCTTCTGCAAGGAATGCCGTTTCAAGTGGGTTATAGATAATATCAGCAACAACAGTTCCTTCAGACATATTTTCCGGGTTTAAAGGCATTCCTTGTTGTGAAAAGTTCATGCCAACGGATGTCGTCTGGACGATTAAACCAAATTCGGCTAAAGATAATTCTGCCTCTGCTACCGATAGAACCGCCGAATCGGATAGTTCAGTTGCTAATTGTACGGCTTTTTCCAGAGTACGGTTCGTGAAAAAGATAGGGCCGTATCCCGCGGAATGAAGTGCAAAAGCGATACCGCGTGCAGCACCGCCTGCTCCGATAACGAGAACTTTTTTATCCTTACACTGATCAGCACAGGCTTCTTCCAAAGACTGGACAAATCCCTTACCGTCCGTATTGTAGCCCACAAGTGTGCCATCCTCGAGTACGTGGACAGTATTTACAGCGTTCATTTGTCGCGCAGAAGAATCCAACTGATTAAGAAACGGGATAATAGCACTTTTATGCGGAACAGTGACGTTAAATCCTGAACAGCCTAAGTTCTTTAAGCCCTCTACTGCTTCCCGGAGTCTGTCTTCAGTTACATGTATTGGGATATAGGCTGCGTCTATACTTTCTTCATCAAACCAAGCTTCGTGCATGCTCGGAGACATTGACTGTTTGATTGGATCTCCGATAACCGCATACCACTTTTTCATAATTAGTCCCTCCTTAGATTAATGAAGGACGTAGTACAACGTCTACCCCACGAGGTGCATGAATTGCGACTACTACATTAGGATGCTGAATCGTGATCCAACCTAGCCCTGAAATTACAATGTCTGTTTTCGCTTTTTTAATCGAAAATTCATGACGGACAAATGGTGGTAACGTTTCAAGTGATTCACCAGACGGCGGCGCTAGCATCCCACCAAGGTGTTCTTTGTACAAATGATCCGCATTGGAAAGCTTTGTCCGGTGAATTGATAATTCATTCGAAACATGAATTGTAAACGACGAACGGTCACCAGAAATAAAGTCAAAACGTGCAAGACCAGCGATATATAGTGTCTGTTCAGCGTTCAGCTGGAATACTGACGGTTTCAATTCTTTTTTAGGTGTGATTGCCTTCAAATCATTTGCATCCAAATGATGTGCAATCTGATGATGATTAATAATACCAGGTGTATCATAAATTGCTTTGCCATCTTCAAATGGAATTTCAACAAGATCTAAAGTTGTTCCTGGGAAATGAGAAGTCGTAATTACTTCTCCAATACCAGTCGCCCCTTTAATGATGCGATTGATGAACGTTGATTTCCCGACGTTCGTGCAGCCGACTACATAGACGTCTTTCCCACGGCGATGTTTATCAATCGCTGTGAGTGCTTCTTCCATTCCTTTGCCTTTATGAGCAGAAACAAGTAAAACATCAACAGGTTTTAAGCCAAGTTTAGCCGCTTCAGCTTTCATCCAGTTGATAAGACGGTTCGGGTTAATTGATTTCGATAAAATATCTGCCTTATTACCGATTAATAAAATATCTTTATTGCCAACAAAGCGGTGCAGACCGTTTATCCAGCTACCATTGAAGTCGAAAATATCGACGATTTTAACGACCAAACCGTCTTTTTGACCAATACCATTTAAAATAGCGAGGAAATCATCGCCCGATAATGATACGGGTTGTAATTCATTATAATTGCGCAGTCGGAAACAACGCTTGCAAATAACGTCTTCTTTTTCTAAAGAAGCTGGTGGCGTATAGCCTTCCAATTTCGGGTCTTCAGTCTGGATTGTTATTCCACAACCGATACATTTAATTTCTTCCAAGCTTATTCCTCCCACTTAATCAAGCCACGGCGTTTCAATCCCGCCATGATCCTTCTTTCAATCTTCCTGTTGAACTTCGTAATAGCGGCGTCTGACGTCGCGACAGGCACTACGAGTATCGTATGTAGCCCTTTTCTGTTACCGCCGAGTATATCGGTTAGCAACTGGTCACCGATGACGACGACTTCCTCTTTTTTGACGTTCATAGAAATGAGTGCCTTTTGGAATGATTTCCGCATTGGCTTACGTGCATCATTTATGAATGGAATGCCAAGAGGTTCGCAAAAGGCTTTAACACGCATTTCATTGTTATTTGAAACAATGGTAACCTGTATGCCCGCATCTTGCATTGATGTTATCCATTCGATGATTTCAGGTGTTGCATCCGGCCTGTCCCACGCGACAAGCGTATTGTCCAGGTCCGTGATTACCCCTTTGATTCCTTTATCTTTTAATAATTCAGGTTGAATATGAAAAATGTCTTTTACATACTCATCTGGTAAAAAATACTTATACACGATATCCACTCCGATATAGTACTTAATCTGAAACGATTATAACATAACAATGCAACTTACACGCATTGATAAGAAAAGCGCAAGGCGCCGTTTAGCCCCGAAAAGCGCTGGAAGGCTTGACGATAAAGGCGCTCTTTGCCTTTTCGGCAAGACCGAAGCGACTCGAGGGGCTGGCGCCTGGAGCCTAGACACTAAGAAAAGCGCAAGGCGCCGTTTAGCCCCGAAAAGCGCTGAAAAGCTTAACGATAAAGGCGCTCTTTGCCTTTTCGGCAAGACCGAAGCGACTCGAGGGGCTGGCGCCCGGAGTCTAGACACTAAGAAAAGGGCAAGGCGCCGACTCGATTAGAGAAACGCAAGTTACGTTCATCTCACATCAAGCTGGCTTAAATTAGGACATCCTTTATCGCCTGTCCGACTAAAAAAACGGTGATACGGCAAGAGCCGACCGCATATGCTGTCATACAACGACACAGGAGGTGGCCCGATGAGCGGGTTTGTCATGGCGATTGTCCAGCTATGGCTCGAAATTCCTGCAGTGATTGGCTATATTAGAGGGCAGGCTTTCCAGCGCCCTCTATCCAAAGAGGAAGAAGCAGCTTGCCTGCAACGTCTTGCAGAAGGCGACGAAGATGCTCGAGATGAATTGATTGAACGTAATATGCGGCTCGTCGCCCACATCGTAAAAAAATTCCACCCAAAACACGAACTACTTGATGATTATATCTCAATTGGAACAATTGGACTCATGAAGGCGGTAAACAGTTTCACTCCGGATCGCAAAACGAAACTGGCCACATACGCCGCCCGCTGTATTGAAAATGAAATACTCATGTATTTACGAACACAGAAAAAGGTACAAAAAGACGTCTCCCTCTTTGATCCGATCGGTATGGATAAAGATGGCCAATCCTTGCAAATTGCTGATTTGCTTCAAACAGATGATGAATCGCCGGTCGATGCAGTCGAACAAAAAGAAAGAAAAGAAAGGCTGTACAGACATCTTGGAAAACTTGACGGCCGGGAACTTGAAATCATTCAAAGACGATATGGTCTGTTAGATGACCTGCCTATGACGCAAAAAGAAATTGCCGAGCAGCTCGACATTTCGAGAAGCTATGTCTCTCGTATCGAAAAACGCGCAATCGTTAAACTGTACCAGCTATTCAAACATGAATACAATGATTCAAATTAAGGACCAAAAGCGCAAGCACCTGTTCAGTGGCACTAGAGTCTTGACGTGAATTACCTTCATTTGTAGGTTATCCACAGTGCAAGATTTTATAATTCCATAAGTAATAAAGAAAAGGCGTTTCCACGCGGGAGTGATCCCAGCATAGGAAACGCCTCTTCTTTTACAGCTCAGTCCGCGCTAACCTCACGGGAGATGACAACTGCAATAATTGTTGTTGCGATAAACACGCCTGCCATTAAAAATAACATAGTTAAATCCCTCCTCGAAAAAGAATATCTGCAAGATCTATTCATATACCTATCTTACCATGAAATGCTTAAAGTTTCGAGATGACTTTTAAAACAATATCTGTGGAATGACGTGCCGCAACCGGAAGGAACTCATCAAAACTAATTGGTGACTCTTTTCCTGCAATATCTGATAATGCCCGAATGACAACAAACGGCGTACCAAACTGATGGCATACTTGAGCGACGGCCGATGCTTCCATATCCGCAGCGATCATCAGAGGGAATGTCTCTTTCACTTTTTTAACATGTTCAGTATTGCTCATAAACGTGTCACCCGAAGCGATAAGTCCTGTAGCATGTGCATGTGCTCCTACTTCATCGACAGCAGCACGAGCTGCATCCACAAGCCCTAAATCTGCTGGATACGCTGCTGGTTGTCCTGGAACTTGACCATGCTCGTAGCCAAAAGCAGTTACATCGACATCATGATGACGCACTTCATTGGAAATAACGACCGTGCCGACTTCAAGTGAATCATGGAATCCCCCTGCTGAACCTGTATTAAGAACAACATCCGGCTTATAATTGCTTAGTAATAACGTCGTTGCAATCGCGGCGTTTACTTTACCAATCCCACTTTTCACAAGTACAACATCATGCTCACCGATTTTCCCTTCGATGAATTCACACCCTGCAATTGTTGTCGCAAGACCTGAATCTATTTCTTCACGTAAGAGTATTACTTCTTCTTCCATTGCGCCAATTACTGCTATCTTCATAGTATTCCCTCCACTAAACTGCATTTAATAATCAAAGTCCAATGTTGTTAATTTATCCATTTTTACAGGTTTCCAGCCTTCGCCATCCACCCATTCGAGATAGACACGGTATTTCTGTGTACTATCTCTTGACGAAACGATTCCAATAGACTTCTGTGGTCCACCGCCGTTTTTAATCTTCAAAAAGATCATTGAATCTTGTGGTAGACCAGTTGCATAGGCAAGTGCTTGCTTTTTCTCATTCCAATCCACTGAAGTGCCATCATACTGGGATACGTGCTCGCCTGTTTGTGTCGTACCTACAGGCTTCCATGCATTATTGACAATCGTCTCGGCAATGATTGCGTCGTCTGAAGGAACGGATGTTACCGAGCCAGATTCCTCACTACCGTCTTCATTAGTTGTTTCGTCGACTTGTTCGGTTTCTGTAGTGTTTTCTGGTGCAGATCTCTCTTCGTCCTTTGTTGGATTACTATCTTCTGTCGCATTATCCTTATCGTCATCTTCAACGTCTTCTGCCTTATCATCATTGACAGTGCTATCATTTGCAGTTTCTTCAATATCGTTCGGTTCATTATCACTCTTGTTGCCAGAGAAAATGGCCACTGTAGCGATAACAATAAGAACTACAACAACTGCAATCATACTGTTCAAAATTTTATTTCGGTTACGACCTTTTTTTCGTTCAACTCTCGAAAGATCAGGTTCTCGTTCTGTCATTCACATATCAACTCCTGTTAAGATTTTGACGATTGCCAGTATGTAATAGACGAGTAGCAACGTAATTTGTTTCATAAAGTTCTAAAAAGGTATTTCATTGAATTCGCTGCACTGCTCGGGGATGGCATCAGCCTAAGGGCCTCGGTTACTCCTGTTAAGGTGCATTCTCTCAGTTTATTTATAGGCATTCATTTATTCAACTTTTATCGTAAATCATAAAGTACGAAAACCGCCCTCACAATAGAGGGCGGCTATCAGTAAATCATTTTATATCAAGAATTGTAACTGACATTTCTCCACCCGGTGTAATAATTTTCACTTGATCACCTTTAGAACGACCGATAAGTCCTTTTGCAATCGGTGAATCATTTGAAATAAGACCTTCGATTGGATTCGCCTCTGCAGAACCAACAATCGTATACGTCTCTTCATCTCCGTCTGGCAGTTCTTTAAATGTGACGGTTTTCCCAAGGCGTACTTCGTCAGTATTTAGTTCGTCTGCTGTGATGATTACCGCATTGCGGATCATCGACTCAATAGAAGCAATTTTACCTTCAAGGAAACCTTGATCTTCTTTCGCGGAATCGTATTCCGAGTTTTCCGAAAGATCCCCGTGACTACGCGCGATTTTTATGCGCTCGACAACTTCTTTTCGTTTAACTGATTTTAGAAAGTCTAGCTCTTCTTCAAGCTTTTGTTTACCTGATGCAGTCATTGGAAATTTCTTTTCTGTAATCATTACACACACCACTCCCTAATATTCCTGTTCATAAAAATACTATGCCGCTCCTACGACAGGTATGCGACATAGTGCTAAATCTGTATAGAATTCTGTCATTATCATATTACAATTCTGTTCCAGATTCAAGAATTGTTTTTATTTTCGTAACCATTAGGTCGATTGCGACTTCATTATGACCGCCTTCTGGAATAATAATATCGGCATACCTTTTCGTTGGTTCGATGAATTGATTGTGCATTGGGCGTACAACAGACAAATATTGCTCGATGACCGAATCAATTGTTCTACCCCGCTCATTAATGTCACGCATAATACGACGAATGATACGCAAATCCCCGTCTGTATCGACAAATAATTTGATATCCATTAGATCACGTAACCTCGCGTCCTCAAGAACCAAAATCCCTTCCAGGATAATGACATCTTTCGGTTCGATAATAATCGTCTCTTCAGACCGCGTGTGTAATGTATAATTATACACGGGTTTTTCTACGAGCTTTCGGTCAATAAGGGTTTCAACATGATGAATTAGTAGATCTGTATCGAACGCCAGCGGATGATCATAATTCGTTTTCAACCGTTCCTCAAATTCCAAGTGAGACTGGTCTTTATAATAATAATCCTGTTCGATAACAACCACAGAATGCTCTTTAAACACATCGTAGATTGAATTGGTAACACTTGTTTTACCCGATCCTGAGCCACCTGCAATACCGATGACGAGAGGTTTTCTAGATTTCATTTCAAACTCCCTTTACGCATCAGAATATCCCGTTATTCTAGGATATCCACATTAATGTCTTTTTATTTTTTTACCGCAATTAAAAGCCCGTCTCCAACCGGAAGCAAAGACGTTTCGTACTCAGGATTATTCATAACCCATTCAGTGAACTCTTTCAAGTTGCGTATCATTGTGCGATTTCGCCTCGGGATATCCTTATCTTCGAGCAGCACTATACCATGCATGAACATATTATCGCAATAAATAACGCCCCCGGCTTTGAGGCTAGACGCATATTTTTCAAAGAATCGTTTATATTGCCCTTTAGCAGCATCAATGAAAAGCGCATCGTAAGTCTTATCGAAAATCTCAGCACTGTCAGTTAACAGCGCGTCCGCTTCAATAATAGCAATCCTTTGTTCAAAACCACTCCGCGTGATGTAGTCAACCGCTTTCAAATACCGATCAGTATCTCTTTCAATAGTCACAATAGAAGCCTTAGGTAGTGCCCCAGCAATTCGTATCGCCGAATAGCCGATTGCACTACCAATTTCAAGGATACGTTCCGGATTTTGAATTCTTAATAGGCTAATAAATAAGTCGATACCCTCATTATCCATGATTGGAACATGATGTTCTTTCGCATATTGTTCTATCTCAACAATGAGTGTATCTCTTTCTTTCACAAAACTTGCAAGATATGTCTTATAGTTATCCATTGCGTTCATCTCCAGTTCAAGACCGTCAATCCCCTGATAAATAAAGTGTCCGGTTTTTCAAATGCTGATCATAAGAATCCGTAAAATGATTGACACCTTTCTTATCAGCTAAGAAAAATAGATAGTTCGTTTTAGAAGGGTCTATAACTGCTTCGATTGAAGACCTTCCTGCTCCCGCAATCGGTCCAGGCGGCAATCCTTTGACGACATACGTATTATAGGGATCTTCTATTTCAAGATCTGAATAAAGTACTCTATCTTTGTGCTCACCTAGTGCGTAAAGGACTGTTGGATCCGTTTGAAGCGGCATATCTATCTCCAAGCGATTGTAAAATACACTGGCAATCGTTTCTCTATCTGATTGGGCCGTCGCCTCTTCTTCAAGCAGCGATGCGAATGTCAACAACCAATGAACTGATTTATCATTGCTTTGCAGATAATCGAGATAAGGCGTTACATTTAGCGCAGTCCCCTGAATCATCGAATTGACTATTGTTTCAAGAGATGGTTTTTCTTCAAAAAACGGATAAGTTGCTGGGAATAAATAACCTTCCAACGGATATTTAACGTTTTCTGCTTTAATATCTTCTGTCAAGATTTTCGAATATTTCCCCATCAACATATTGACGGTTGCTTCGTCATTTACATAAGCAAGGAATTCTTTCTCTGAAATCCCTGTACTTTTTTCGACAATTTTAGCAATTTGTTTCAATGTCAGTCCTTCTGGAACAGTCATTGTAAAGACTGGTTCTCTATAAACTTTTCCTGTTTTTAAACTTTCGATGATTTCGTCAAGCGTCATCGATTTCGTTAAGCCATACGTCCCTGCTTGAAACTGAGAATTGTTATTGAACTTCACGTAATATTTGAACAGACGAGCATCTTTAACAATCCCATTTTCTTCAAGTTTCGTTGCAATAGTGTCTACACCAGACCCGATAGGAATTTCTACTTCAATGACTTTTTCGGAATCCGGGTCCATGGGTTGAAGGGCCCCTGTTATGTATTTATAGACGTAACGGCCACCAATTAAGCCAATAAGCACTAGAACAAGTACGATTACTAGCACAATCCTTCTAACGATTTTCACTTCTTTCTTCTTTTCACGCATTCGCTCGAACATGATATCTTTTTTCGAACCATCATCCATGCGTAATCCACCTCTTTCGTTCGAAGCATAATAAGAAAAGCGCAAGGCGCCTACCTATAGGGAACGCAGCTTAAATGCGCCACTTCCTATGGCAACAGCTGCATGACCTACATCCTGTAGGCCCGCGACGGGCATAAGTCGATCCAGCGACGTGGCGCTCTTTGCCACATAACTGGATTGCTTATGACCCGAGCGGCTGGCGCCTGAAGCCTAGACACTAAGAAAAAGCGCAGACCGACTAAATTCGCGATGTTCTGTGGCAACGTCGACACTAGTACGTCCTGTATGTCGGAGGGCCTTAAGGACTGAAGCGACTCGAGGGGCTAGGCGCTCGAGTCAAGACATTGCTCAAGGTTCTGACCTACTCTTTCTCATCTCTCAATGAAAAAACGGAACGGCCTGTACCGCACCGTCCCGTCCGTGCACATATAGTTTACTCTTCGTCTTCTTCGTCCTCTTCTGCAAGGAACGTGTTCAACATTTCTTCAATCATTTCCCACTCTGCGTCGTCTTCGATAGGCATCAATTCGCCATCTTCATTGTCTTCAGAAGGTACAAATGCAGATGCATGGATTTCGACTTCTTCGTCGTCATCCGTATCTTCTTCACCAAGTACATGATAAAGAACGTATGATTTACCGAATTCCTCTGAATCAAATGTAAAGATTACTTCACATACGTGTTCCTCGCCGTTTTCATCTACAATCGTCATTGTTTCTTGTCCGTGTTCCATTACGATCACCTCATCTATTTTTTGAATCAAGATACCCTTGGAGTATCATGATTGCTGCCATCTTATCGATAACAGTCTTTCTTTTCTTACGACTAACATCTGCATCGATTAGCACGCGTTCCGCTGCCATCGTCGTCAATCGCTCGTCCCATAATGCAACAGGAAAGCCGAATGTTTGTTTCAAAAGCTCAGCATAATCTTGAGATGCTACCGCTCTTGGTCCGACTGTATTATTCATGTTCTTAGGGAATCCTACCACAAATCCGCTCACTTCGTATTCTTTCACGAGTTCCTGGATTCTTTCCATGCCAAACTGGCCAGCACCTTCATCGACCTTTACTGTTTCAATGCCTTGGGCAGTCCACCCAAGCGCATCACTGATCGCGATGCCAACCGTTTTGGATCCAACATCCAACCCCATTGTCCTCACTCTGTTTTCCCTCCGTTTTCACGAACGTAAAACTTCACAAGTTCTTCTAGGATCTCATCCCGTTCCAACTTTCGGATTAAGTTACGTGCATCGTCATGACGTGGTATATAAGCTGGATCGCCCGAAAGAAGATAACCTACAATCTGATTAATTGGACTGTAGCCCTTTTCGTCAAGTGCCTTGTGCACATGAAGCATAACCTGCTTCACTTCTTGCTCCATTGACTCTTCAGGAAAGTTAAATTTCATCGTCTTATCGTATGACTCCATAATCGACACCCCGCTTTCAGATCATCCGTTTTATGAATCGGATATAATTACATTTCTAATTATACCCGATTTGATTCACCAGTTAAACAGATTTGACATAATCATACACGGATTGAAGGGCATCATCAAGTTTAGACACATCTTTCGCACCTGCCATTGCCATATCCGGGCGACCGCCGCCTTTTCCATCGCACTGTGTAGCTACATGATTGACGATTTTCCCAGCATGATAGTTCCCTGATTTCAAATCTTCTGTCACGCCTGAAACCAGCATCACTTTACCGTCTGCCGCTGCACCTAGGACAATGACTCCTTTTGATAACTTCTGTTTCATTTCGTCCATCATCTGACGAAGTCCATTATTATCTTTCACATCAACACGTGCAGAGATCACTGTCACGTCATTGATTTGCTGAGCAGATGCCATAATGTCCGCCAATTGACTGTTTCCGAGTTTAGCAGATAGTGATTCATTTTCACGTTGAAGTTCTTTCATTTCAGCTAACACTGATGCGATCTTCGTCACAACGTCTTTTGGATTCGATTTTAAAAGGCTTGCAGCGTTAACGAGCACTTCCTCTTCATCTTTGAATGAACGGTAGGCTTGCTGCCCCGTAAGTGCTTCAATGCGTCGTGTGCCTGCGCCGATTCCACTTTCAGATACAAGTTTGAACAAACCGATGATAGACGTTGAAGCGACGTGACATCCACCGCAAAGTTCCAATGAGTAATTCCCAACTGAAACAACGCGAACCACTTTGCCATACTTTTCACCGAAGAGTGCCATTGCACCAAGTTTTTTGGCTTCGTCAATCGGTCTTTCTGCAATATCGACAGCGATGTCTTCCCAGATTTTTTGATTGACAATTTGCTCAATTTTCTCAAGTTCTTCTTTCGTCACTTGACCAAAATGCGAGAAGTCAAAACGCAAACGGTCAGGACCGACGTAGGAACCTGCCTGGTTAACGTGTTCTCCAAGTACTTCTTTCAATGCTTTGTGAAGAAGATGCGTTGCCGTGTGATTTCGAACCGTTAGTTTTCTAGCTGCTTGATTTACTTCTGCTTGAACGGCTGCACCTTTATGCATTTCACCCGAACGAATGATTGCCGTATGCAAGTTTTGACCGTTTGGAGCTTTTTGTACATCTTTAATATCCGCAACAAATGTTGCGCTGCTAATTGTTCCTTTGTCCGCTACTTGTCCGCCACTTTCCGCGTAGAACGGAGTACGATCCAAGATGAATTGAATTTCATCACCTTCTGATGCAGTGTCAACTAATGTTCCTTCGAGTAAGAGCGCGACAACTGTTGCATCACATTGCAGTTGATTGTACCCAATGAATTCGCTTGAATCATGAATTTCACCAAGTACACCCGACTGAACATGCATTGAATCGACGTCTTGACGAGCTGCACGCGCACGCTTACGTTGGCTGTCCATTTCCGAATCGAACCCAGCCCGGTCAACCGTAACCCCTGCTTCTTCAGCAAATTCTTCTGTCAACTCGAATGGGAAGCCATATGTGTCATAGAGACGGAATGCGATAGCTCCTGGAACGATAGAAGTTCCCGATGATTTTGCAGTTTCGATCACGCCAGAAAGGATTGTCATTCCATCCGTTAATGTTTCATGGAAGCGTTCCTCTTCATTTTTAATAACTTTCATGATGAACTCTTTCTTGTCAGTCACTTCAGGATAGAAGTCTTGCATGATTTCTCCTACAACTGGTACAAGTTCAAACATAAACGGCTTGTTGATGCCCAGCTGTTTCGCAAAACGAACAGCTCTGCGTAGCAATCTTCTAAGCACATAACCGCGACCTTCATTGGACGGAAGTGCTCCATCACCGATTGCAAAAGCCACTGTACGTATATGGTCTGCAATCACTTTAAATGCAGTATCTTTTTGTTCATCTGTACCGTATCTCTCTTCGGTAAAGTTTTCAATAGCTTTCATGATAGGCATGAATAGATCTGTATCAAAGTTTGTCGGAACGTTTTGGATAACTGATGCCATCCGTTCGAGTCCCATTCCTGTATCAATGTTCTTTTTCGGAAGTGGGGTGTATGTATTATCCGGATTATGGTTAAATTCCGAGAATACAAGGTTCCAAATTTCTAGATAACGTTCATTTTCTCCGCCTGGATATAATTCAGGATCAGAGAAATCGTCGCCGTATGCCGGTCCGCGATCGTAGAAGATTTCTGAGTTCGGACCACTCGGGCCTTCCCCGATGTCCCAGAAGTTTCCTTCAAGACGGATGATACGATCTTCTGCAATCCCTACTTTGTCACGCCAGATTCCATATGCCTCTTCGTCTTCTGGATGGATTGTGATGGATAGCAGCTCAGGGTCAAAACCGATCCATTTTTCATCCGTTAAAAATTCCCATGCCTGAACAATTGCTCCTTCCTTGAAATAATCACCTATTGAGAAGTTCCCAAGCATTTCAAAAAATGTATGATGGCGAGCTGTTTTCCCGACATTTTCAATATCGTTTGTACGGATTGACTTTTGTGCATTGACGATACGCGGATTAGTTGGAACAACACGACCATCGAAATACTTTTTCATTGTTGCAACGCCGCTGTTAATCCAAAGAAGTGATGCATCATCGATTGGTACAAGCGGTGCAGATGGTTCAACACTATGCCCCTGTTCCTTGAAGTAGTCCAAAAACATGTTACGTATTTGTGACGTTGTTAGTTTTTTCATGAATGAATCCTCCTTTTAAATTGAAAACATGTGGATATCGGGTGTGGGCCTCTTATTTCAACTTTCGAATCGTAATGTCAACTTTGAGGCTCTAATGGCAACTCCGAAATTCTAATCACAACTTTTGATTTCTAATGGCAACTTTCGAAACGTAACGGCAACTCCTGATTTCCAAGCGCGACGTCGGGATATAATTGCAAACCGCTGAAGGAATGCAGCCTAAGTGCGCGACGTCCTGTTACAAAGGCTGCATTCCCGCGTCCTGCGGGCACAAAAAAATCCCCGCCCCTAATGCAAGGGACGAAGATGTTAGTCTCGCGGTACCACCCTAATTACCGGAAGAATTGAATCCGGCATCTCTGGTTGCCTTAACGCGGCGGACGGCAGTGATGAGCTGCACTCGGGAGTAGCTTTTCAACATTTTCGCTCGAGAGCCCTTTCAGCCAAGGGGCTCCTTTCTGGACGAGTAAACTTGTCTACTTTCTCCGTCAACGTATTACATATGAATAACATTTCTAACTGGATTATAGAAAAGTTCCGCCTTGTTGTCAATCTGAAACTTCAAGAAATTCATAAGGCGTTACCCCTTTCATGCCAATCAGCGGATCGATTGATAGGAAAGTTTCCATCGTAAGTGCAAAAATGACAGGTTGGGAATCATCTGAACTCACATGCGCCTCATTAGAAACCTTTGCACGCTCAGGATCAGGAGACTCCATAGCTACCAATTCAACGACATCGCCGTTTAACCGCTCTTTTAATGTCGTCTGCCTCTCCAATTCGTCAGTTCGTGCTATACCTGCCCTGAACTCTTCAGGCTCGCCACAGAGGATAAGGAAGTTTTTTGCACGAGTGATGCCGGTATACAGTAAATTACGACGCAACATTTTACGATGACCGCGGACGATTGGCATAATGACGATTGGGAATTCGCTGCCCTGGGATTTATGGATTGAACAGCAATAAGCAAGTGTCAGCTGGTTAAGATCATTGCGTTCATAGGTAACTTCAATTCCATCGTACGAAACAACTAGTAGTTCTTTTTTATCAATTGTTTCTTTCGCTTTGATAATCGCAATGACTTCACCCATATCTCCGTTAAAAACATTACTCTCGGGTTGGTTGACAAGCTGAAGCACTTTATCACCAATTCGGTAAATCGCTTCGCCAAAAACCACTTCTTTGCGTTTTGGTCCTGGTGGATTGACCATTTCCTGAATCATTTTGTTTAAACCATCAATACCCGCCGGTCCTCTATACATCGGCGCAAGAACTTGGATGTCTTTAATGCGGTGACCTTTGGTAATGGCATTTTTCACGACTTGTTCGACGACTTCGAGAATTCGATCGCTACCCGCTTTGATAAATGAACGATCCGATGTTTTCTTCGTTATGTCATCTGTCCATTCTGACCGTTTAATCATATGAGCCATTTCGATAATCGACGAACCTTCACTTTGCCGAAATACTTCAGTCAGCTCAATGATAGGGACTTTACCAGAATCTAACATATCCCGAAGTACTTGACCGGGTCCTACAGGCGGCAGCTGGTCTTGGTCACCAACGAATAACAGTTGCACATCATTGGCAAGTGCCTTTAGTAACTGATGGGCAAGCCATGTATCGACCATCGACATTTCATCAATGATAATGAGACGCCCTTCAACTTCCCGCTCAGTCTCTTCATCCTTTTCCTGCCCGTTGAATCCAAGCAAACGGTGAATTGTCATCGCAGGTAATCCAGTCGATTCCGACATACGCTTAGCTGCACGCCCAGTTGGCGCCGCTAATACAATCGGAAATGGTTCTTTCTTTTTGGCATACTCTTTCGGGTCGAGCGACAATCCGTGAAGTTCTGCATACACTTCGACAAAACCACGAATAACAGTCGTTTTCCCGGTTCCAGGACCGCCCGTTAATATCATTAATGGCGAATGAAGGGCTGTTTCAATCGCTGCAACTTGTGTTTCTGCATAATTAACACCTAGCCGCTCTTCAACTTCCCCGACCGCTTTTCTTATTTCTGACACAGGAAATTGATCCGCTGTGTCATTTTCCATAATGCGCTCAAGCTTCGCAGCGATACCGATTTCTGAAAAGTAGAGGGACGGTATGTATAATCTACGTTCTTCAGCAGATAGCTTGCCTTCCTCAACAAGCACAATAATTGCCTGGGAAATATCTGAAAATGGAATATCAATGCGCTGACTCATTTCAAGCAGGCGTTTGACGTCTGGCAAAATGGCTTCCGCTTCAACGTATACATGCCCCGCTGATTGCACTGCTTGGTTCATCGAATGAAGGATGGCCGCCTTGATTCTTGAAGGGTGGTTTCCTGTAATGCCTAGGTTTTTGCCGAGTTCGTCCGCACGCTGAAAACCTACCCCTTCAATTTCTTCAATAAGTCGATATGGATTTTCAGACAGCAATGAAACCGATTCTTCACGATACTTCTGATAAATGCGCATAGCGATTTGCGGTCCGAATCCCCATTCATTCAATTGGATAATTGTCCGCTCAAGTCCCATATTCTGCTCCAAAACGGAAATCAATGTCTCTTTTTTATCATCCGCTAGTTTCGGAATAGTACCAAGAACAGACGGATCGTCAAGTATCTTTTTTATAGCATCCTTGCCTAACTTTTTAACAATTGTTTGTGCTGTCTTCATCCCGATGCCCGGAAACAAATCACCTGACAGATAATGGACCAGTCCCGTTTCTGTTGCCGGCATCTCTTTCGCAAAGGTATGCACATCAAACTGCGCACCGTATGTCGGATGATTAACAAGCTTACCTGTAAATTTATAGTCATCTTCAGGATTCAGTTGTGGAAAACTGCCTTTAACGATGATTTCTTTATCTTCATTCCCACTATTCGTTTCACGAACTTTTAATTTCGCGATCGTAAAAAGGCTGTCGGGGTTATGGAAGATTGTCACGACTGGTCGTCCAATCAAAAAAACTTCATCCGTATTTCCCGCCATGTTGTTCCCTTCCATCACCGCCACCCCTTCTTATTTTCCTTCTTCACCCAACTTGATCATGTCATATATATAGCGTGCTTGAACATGTTCTGGATCGATTGTGAATGCTTTTTCAAGATGATTAAGCGCATCTTGTTTCTCTTCTGTTGACACTGCATATAAGAAACCGAGGTTATAATGAGCATCGGCACTTGCTTCGTCCTGTTCGATGATAAAACGGAATTCATTCCCGGCTTCTTTAAATAGCTCCAAATTGGCAAGAACAATCCCATAAGATAACCGAATTTCAAGATCCTCAGGTGCCAGTTCTGTCGCTCGCTGTAAATAAGGCAACGCTAATTTCTCATTACTCGAACGTTCGAGACTTTTCCCGAGCATGAAATAAGCGTCCGCCTCTTCGACACCTTTGCGGACTGCCTTTTCATATAATTTTGCTGCTTCTTCAAAACGATCTTTATTGTAATAAAGATTGGCAAGACCATAAAACGCTGTGCCTGCTTCAGCATCAAGTGTAATCGCTTTTTGGAAAAATGGTTCTGCTCTTTCAGCATCTCCAAGTGAAGCGAAAACATTCCCTAAATTGATATAACCGACTGCATTTTCCGGGTCCTTTTCGACCCCTTGCATAAATGATTCGACTGCTTTTTCATATTCGCCATTTTGTAGTGCGGCGATTCCAATTTCATTGTATTCCATAGTTAACTTCCCCTTATCCAACATAATCAAGTTGTTTACCGTTTTTGATAACTGTATCGATTGTTCCCCCGCCGAGACATTCGTCTCCATCATAGAAAACGACGGCCTGTCCAGGTGTGATTGCACGCACTGGTTGTGCAAAGTGGACGATTGCACTTCCGTCTTCAGTTAGTTCAACTGTGACGTTGGTATCCGGTTGACGGTAGCGGAATTTCGCTGTACAACTGAATTTTTTCGGAAGTTCACGTACAGTCGAAAAACTGACGTCAATTGCTGTCAAACTATCGGAATAAAGTGCATCGTTATCAAAGTTTTGACCAACGAGAAGGATATTTTTCTTCAAGTCTTTGCCAATAACGAACCATGGTTCTCCAGCTCCGCCAATACCAAGACCGTGACGTTGACCAATCGTATAGTACATAAGCCCATCATGACGGCCTACAGTTTCGCCTTCCATCGTCGTCATATCTCCTGGTTGAGCAGGAAGATATTGACCAAGGAATTCCTTGAAATTCCGCTCTCCGATGAAACAAATGCCCGTGGAATCCTTTTTCGCCGCTGTCGAAAGCCCAGCTTCAACCGCTTTTTCACGCACAGCGCTTTTTTCCATATTGCCAATTGGGAACATCACTTTTTGTAGTTGATCTTGTGTCAATTGATTCAAGAAATACGTTTGATCTTTATTTGCATCTTTCCCGCGCAACATTGATACGCCGCCTTCTACTTCTACGACTTGTGCATAATGACCCGTTGCTAAATAGTCTGCACCTAGACTCATTGCATGCTCAAGAAACGCTTTGAACTTGATTTCTTTATTACACATGACATCGGGGTTCGGTGTACGACCCGCTTTATATTCTTCAAGGAAATACGTAAATACTTTATCCCAATATTGTTTTTCGAAATTGACCGCGTAATAGGGTATTCCGATATCATTACAAACACTGATAACATCTTCATAGTCTTCCGTTGCAGTACAGACACCGAATTCGTCTGTGTCGTCCCAGTTTTTCATGAAAATACCGATAACTTCATAGCCTTGCTCTTTCAGCAATAGTGCTGCAACAGACGAATCTACGCCGCCCGACATACCGACAACAACGCGTGTTTCTGCTGGTGATTTAGTTGTTTTCATTCTATTTTTCATCCTTTATATTTTCATTTCACAGACCGTTTGACGATTTCAGCCGTTAGTTGCGCTGCTTCCTTAATCGTTTCCTCAGTAAGACCGAGACCAAAACTAAATCGGACCGAATTTCGTAATTTGGAAGACCCTTTACCAAACATAGCAGTCAAGACATGCGACGGATCAAGTGAACCCGCAGTGCATGCAGATCCGCTAGACACGGCAATCCCCGCCATATCGAGATTCACTAGGAGCGATTCAATATCTGTCCCAGGGAAGCTGACATTCATTATATGCGGCAGTTTTTCCGCACTTTTTACATTCATTTCGTAAGTGACATCTTGTTGGTTAAATACGTCAGTCATAATGGTTGCGTAGTTAGAATAATTCACAGTATTTTGTTCCATCGCCTGTTGTGCAATTAATACTGCTTCAGAAAAAGCAACAATCGCTGGAATATTTTCGGTTCCTGCGCGTCGTTTGCGTTCCTGTTCGCCCCCGAAAAGAACTGGTGTTGTATCAAGTCCTTTACGCTGATAAAGGAAACCGATTCCTTTTGGACCATTCAATTTATGAGCTGAAACTGATAACAAATCAACGCCGAGTTCATCCACATGAAGTGGAACGATTCCATAAGCTTGAACAGCGTCCGTATGGAAAACGGCTTGGTGTTCCTTCAGCAATGCCCCAATTTCACGAATCGGCTGAATGGTACCCACTTCATTATTGCCATACATAATCGAGATAAGAACCGTTTTGTCTGTCAGTGCTTTTTGCACTTGTTCCACAGTTATTTGTCCATTGTCATCGACTTCTAAGTAAGTTACTTCGAAACCTAGCAGTTCTAGTTGTTTACATGGATTTAATACAGCGTGATGCTCAATATTCGTCGTGATAATATGGTTCCCTTTAACCTTCATCGCCATAACAGTCCCAAAAACCGCGGTGTTGTCCGCTTCCGTACCGCCCGAAGTGAAAATGATTTCCGACGGTTCTGCGTGGATTGACTGTGCTAGCGTTTTCCGTGCGTCATCTAGCCATTTCCGTGCTTCTCTTCCAAAACTATGGATACTGGAAGGGTTACCGAAAACAGATTCAAGTGTTTCTATATAAGTAGCGCTTACTGCCGGATGAACCGGTGTCGTCGCCGCATGGTCAAGATAAATTTTAGTCATAATAAGACTCCTTTAAATGTAAAACATATAACTATCGCGCTCATCTTTTTCACCCGACTTCATCAAGTCTTCAATCGTTGTTGTATCGAGGACACTGCGTACCGCCTCGCCAATCCGTTTCCAAAGTTCTTGTTGCGGAATATCAGATCCCTCTAGTCCCTCTACAACTTGGATGGGTCCTTCAAGAATTCGGATAACATCTCCCGCAGTAATTTCCGTCGGTGGCTTAGCCAGCATATATCCGCCATAAGCGCCGCGAACACTTTTCACAATTCCACTGTTACGAAGTGGGGGAATAAGTTGCTCCAGATATGCTTCAGACAACTTCTGTTCTTCCGCAATTTTCCGTAGCGGTACTGGACCTTCCCCGAATTTAGAGCCAAGTTCAACAACTATTGTTAATCCATATCTACCTTTTGTAGAAATCTTCATATCTATCCCGTCCTTTTACGATTGCTTCAAAATATTATAGCATAACTGACCCTCAAGCTTCCTTAAAATGATTTACGGTTGTCTAACGTGTATAATAGAGGAACGGATGTACTAGGTAAGGAGTGAATAAGTTGCAAAATGAGCCATTGGCGTTTCGCATGCGCCCAAGAACTATAGATGAAATTGCTGGACAAAAGGATATTATTGGTGAAAAGACGGCACTTTACCGGATGATAAAAAACGGTCATGTTCCATCTATGTTGTTGTACGGGGAACCCGGAATCGGTAAAACGTCACTCGCCCATGCAATTGCAGGTACTAGCAATCTGCCTTTCATCGCCATGAATGCAACAGTTTCAGGGAAGAAAGATGTCGAAGACGTTGTAGCAGAATCACGCATTACAGGGAAAGTTCTACTATTCTTAGATGAAATTCATCGTTTCAATAAATTACAGCAAGATACATTACTGCCACACGTCGAAAGTGGAGCAATCGTCTTAATAGGAGCAACAACTGAAAATCCATACCACGACGTCAATCCCGCCATACGTTCCAGATGTGGTGAAATCCGACAATTATCCAGATTAGAGCCAATAGACCTAATGGAAGTGCTTCAAAAGGCGATGGCAGATGAAGAACGCGGGCTTGGAAAAATGCCGATTACCATAACTGATGAGCAGCTTACATTGATTGCGGAAGGTGTTAACGGTGATGCACGAAAAGCGTTAACTGTTCTTGAGTCTGCCGTTTCCGCAAGCGATGAAGTCGATGAAAAAATAATCATCGAAGACTGGCTACTTGAAAATCTGCTTGGACGTATCGGGTTATTTGGGGATAAAAAAGGTTCACACTTTTATAATTTATTGTCAGCACTTCAAAAATCAGTCCGTGGTAGTGACGTTAATGCCGCTATTTATTATCTTGCAAATCTTCTCGAGACTGGCGATTTAGTAGCCGTCAATAGACGCTTGCTTGTGATGGCCTACGAAGATGTCGGATTAGCTTCACCAGAGGTTGGACCACACGTATTAGCGGCGACAGACGCAGCGGTGAAGCTCGGCATGCCGGAAGCGCGTATCCCACTCGCAAATGCTGTTATCGAAATGTGCCTGGCCTCTAAATCGAATTCAGCTTATAAAGCATTCGATGCGGCTGTAAAAGCGATTAACGAGGGTAAAACCGGAGATATTCCATTGCATTTACGGGACGCACATTATGCCGGTGCAGCGAAGCTCGGTCACGTCGGCTACAAATACCCGCATGACACACCACTCGGTTCCTTCGGAGGCTGGACTAACCAGCAGTATTTACCCGATAAATTAAAAAACACGGAGTTTTACAAACCGGTTATAGCAGGAGAAGAAAAAAAGATGGCTGCAATTTATGATAGGTTGAAAGAATTTCGGAAAAAGAAGTGACTGGAATATCTAAAACCCCATCCTAAATGAATTTCCCAAGCGATATAAGACGCATATAAAACCCCAGTTAGGCAGTCTATTCGCTACAATCTAATAGAGAATAGACTGCCTATTTTTCTTGAATATGATTTCCATAATACAGTCTTCATGCTCCCTTCTGTATTCTTCTTACACAGAAGGGAAACAGTCGAAAGTGTAATTTTCCCCCTTATTCCCATCTAAATTGCCAGTTACAAAAAATGCGCCTCTACTTTTTTGTAGAAACGCACCCAGTTATATAGTCTGCACTTAACTAATGGGATGTTCTTCCAACGCCGCTTTTTCTTTTGGTGATGGCCTCTCGTTTGTCGCTCCTTCGCTAGATTTGTTCGTTATACGAGTGAGGTATACCACCTAGTTTACTCCAAATGAGTAGTGCCGAATTTTTAGTTGAGGAATTGTTATTTTTTTAAGCTGTCTAACAAAACATAACCAAATACAATCCCAGCTGTTGACGTAAATGTAGTATCTCCTAATAGCAGAAACTCTTTTGCGAATAACAAATTCAACCCGAAATAAATAGACAGAATAGGTATCATTGCTATATAAAGAGACGGAATTCCAATTGCAACAACCTTAATCCAATCAAACGACCATTGCTTTTTTTCTTTAATCTCTATAATTAATTTAGGGAATCGTAAAAAAAATCCAATAAAAACAGGAAAAATAGTTATAAAAATTAAATAAGGCATTATATTAAATGTTGTTGCCGACTCTTCTCTTAATCGCACTTTATAATCCATTCCTAGATAAAAAATAAATCCCATAACTACTACGGAAACGAAATAAAATAAAAATCTTTTAATTTAAGACTCCCCCCTTCAACTTTCCTCTTATTAAAACGGTCCATTTTGCTGGTCATGCCGCCCCACTTCTCGTAGAGAACCGGCTACCGCTGAGTTCTGATTCACTGACTTTTCCTGGTCTTTAAAATCATATTTTCGCCCAGTCAAAAAATCTACAAGATAGACACCTACAAGCAAAGTTACAATGGAACCCCAGAAAACCCACATCACCCAATGCATTACATTCCCTCCCCTTTTCACAATCCCAAATACCTAATAAGAGAAGTGTGAATTAATTATTTCAACCTTATAAACTGGAATTTGACATCCTACTTCGCTGCTCGGTCACGATATACAATCAGCGTAATTACATTTAATAGGATGGTAACGATGAGAAGAACTGCCGCAACGAACGCCACAGCACCCGTTGTGTCCATAAGAGCAGACCAATCCTCAATCTTTACCAAGTGATAGTTATAGAAAATCTGGAAACATAGCGAAATAGCACAAGCACTGATGCTCATAATAGTAAGAGGGACCCAATTCTTTTGGTTCTGCTTTTCATATCGCATCAGATTAACAACAGGAAGTATCCAAGCAATTAGCCCAAGCACTAAGCTGCCAAGATTAAGCAAAACAATCATATCTAATCCCCCCTTTATATTTTTCGTTTCTTCATTCTTGTTCAACAGTCCTGCCCCTACACGAAACAAGAGTCGTTAGTTTTGATAGCAAGTCTCATACTGATCTTTCATTAATCAGCTTTGACATACTAACCCACTTTCGTGATAAATTTCTTTGCCGATTTCCAACTCAATACTTCTATTTGAATTTGGATACTTAATTTCTTCATTTATAATATATAAAGTGTTTTCATCCTTCCACTCCATAGAAAAATAACTTTTTGCATCACTATAATAAACTGTCTCAATTTTATCATCCACATCATTATAAGTGATTTCTATCCATAGATTGACACCTCCAGCGGCACCACCATATGTCATGTAGTAAGCATTAGCTGTATTTTTTTCTGTCGGATAATTGACAGGTCCCTTGTACAATCGATCTACACATTACTTAAATTAGAAATCTCTCTACTACTAGTACGTTCATTGTGACTGAATAGTTTCAATAAATAAAAATCATCTTTCATTTAACGTTACAAAAATTTGATATTAATTACTCTAAGACCGATAATTAAGTCCATTTACTCTATACTGTTAGTACCAAAAGATTAATCGCTATCTAACTCTAGCTATAAATTTTAAGCGGGAAATTACGAAAAAAGAGAGATAACAGTATGTTTAAAAACAAAAACACTGAAATCTTATATGACCGTTTTTGATTCTTGGAATAGCTTAATTAACTATCTACAAAAAAGTATTCACCTTATTACTTTTTCTGGTTAAAAGCTACATTTTGGATAATATACAATTAATTGAAAGAGTAATAACAATCTTCAACTACAATATCTTTACAGTGGAGGGTTAACATGATTCCAGAAGTGATGATCGTCGGGGTGTATCATTTAGGAGACACATCGGATTTAATCAATGTTGAACGCAAAAACGATATTGATTTAGAGCTAGAAGCAAAGGAAGTTGTTGACGCACTAAGTCGGTTTAATCCGACAAAGTTAGCTGTCGAAGCTGATCCGGAAGTACAATCGAAGTTAAATG
Source organism: Sporosarcina psychrophila (assembly GCF_001590685.1). Classification (GTDB taxonomy): domain Bacteria; phylum Bacillota; class Bacilli; order Bacillales_A; family Planococcaceae; genus Sporosarcina; species Sporosarcina psychrophila. The sequence continues at coordinate 1,864,339 of NZ_CP014616.1, read as the reverse complement.
AAAGTTATCGAAAGTATCTATTGAATGATCCGACCCCAATGAAAAATGAAATAGAAACGATTGGTTTCCCTTTAGCGAAGGAATCGGGCATAAGCGAAGTTTCTTGTATCGATTGGAGGGGGGACGATAATGAAATAGCAACAATAGGCGATATTTTTCAGTATGCAAAAGAGTATGAACCCGAACGCTATAAGAAAATAATGACAACGTACATGGAACCCATGCAACGTGAGGCAGAAGAATGGTCCAAACTCCCGATTTTAGAAGGCTATAAACGTGTGAATGCAGCAGAAACTGTTAAAAATATGCACCAATTTTACATGGAATTTGCGATGATTGGAAAAGAGAAAGATTATTTTGCAATGGATTGGTTAACTTGGTGGTACAAACGAAATTTAATACTCTATACAAATGTGAGAAGGTTGATATCAACTCCACAGGATCGAGTTTTGCTATTAATCGGCGGCGGCCACGTTCATCTTATTAAACAGTTTTTGGAGGAATCCGGAGTATGTACGGTGGTTGATGCGAATAAATACTTAAATTAAATAGGTGGAGTGTTCTTTCAGTGGGTAACATTAAATTAGATTATGAGTAAGAATATAATAAGTACCCCTTTTTCTGGGGCGCTTATTATATGCTTTACTTGGTTTTATTTAGGATTTGATAATCAAATGAAATACGTTTTTCCACAGAAGCCACCCCAATCTGTACTTATCTTTATGTTCCTAAAATACATGAAATATTAATTACATTCGAATATATTTTATCAACAAAGAAATTAGGAATAAACTTAGTAAAGAAGAGTCTATAATTCTAACGACCAATATCCCATAACTGGTTATCGAAACAGGGTCAATAAGACACCACAGCGATACAAATAATACTGTTAATATGAATAAAGAAAACCAAAAAATAAGTTTTTTCTTAGGATAAACAGTAATATGCTTATGTTTTCTCTGGGTCAATGCTCTATAATACATGTAAACTAAAATCATTGTTATTCCAAATAATGTACTCCCATGTTGTAAAAATTTATACAAAGGTATAGCAAAACCATAGATGTTATAGCTGTGAGTGAATAAAGCCGGAAATTTTAACACCATATATCCGTTTATATGAGTGAAAGAATCCCATACAACGTGAGTTAACATACCGAACAGTGCAGAATAACAAAATACAACTACCTTTAATATAATAGTCGAATCTACTCTTTTCACATATGTATCTTGTAGAATAGTTGGTAAATGATTGAATAGAATTTGGTGTACAAATATATGGTAAATTACATAAACGATTGTCACCAAGGGTAAATTAAACAAAACGAGCCCAGTAAAAGTATGTCCAATGTCCCCCATTGGTTGGCCTCTCAAAAAGTATTCAAAATCAGGAGCCATACTACCGAATACCATTGCAGAAAAGTTAATATATTTACTTTTTCTTGAGAACGGAAGTATGGCTGCTGGGTGAGCAAAAGTTAGTGGCATGCTATTACACTCCTAGTTGTTTTGTTAAATTTTATTCCAGTTAAATATTGATAGTCTAAATCTATCATAAGAAACTTCGAAATAAGCAGTGGAGTAATCCCTCATGATTGAAATCCCAGTTATCAACCATATTAATATGTAATTAAATGAAAGTTCTTTCATAGTATGTTGATGGTTATTCAGCCCAATTAGCATAAAGTTTGTTATGCCCGCCACACTTTCAATATAAGCTCCTGCGGGACAATTACTCGATATTCAAAATAGCATATGCAAAACCCTCCTAAAAGTTAAACTTTCGGGAGGGTTTTTACTGAGTATTTTTTAGTTAGCTGCAGCTTCTAATAGTTCTGCCGGAACCTTTACATCATCCACGTTGTCGTAGTGACTATAAACTGCATTGATCGTTTGTTTAACTCGATGGGAATTACCATCAACTTGTACCATTGAGTAAGTTGTTGTATCGAGTGTCATTTTGAAATCAGTTACATAGAATGATTTGCTATCAATTCCAATCACAATGTCGAATTTATTAATAAGAGGAAACTCACTGTCCACTACATCTACATCCATATCGCTACCGTTGTTCGACAGGTACAGTGTTTTTTTAAATTCTTTATATTGTTCTCTCGATAATGACAGCCTTAAATTATAACCATAGTCAATCGGTTCTAACACAAAATCGTTTTCAAAGTCGTTAAAAAACGCGAGATCCAGTGTTGGCTGAACATTTTCAATCATCGAACCGAATAATTCAGCAATCGAACCGGACTGCAACTCTTCCCATTCCTTCATTTTCGTATCCTTAATGAAAACACGGTCATTTACTTTATATACTTCCGCATCCCATGGATCCCCATTTATCGGTTGCGGTCGCACTTTTACGTCCTGCTTAACTATTTCTGGTTGTAACGCAGCATCTGAAGTCATTTCATATTTCACGCTATATCTTTCATCAGGTGCTGTCGTTTTCCAAAAATCATCATAAGAGATATGTGTACGCACATTTTTCAATTTAGCAGAGGCATCTTTCGCTTTTTCGAAAACGTCTTGTGCCGTCATCCCCTGTTTCGCTTCCACATTGCCACATGCTGTTAATAAAAGGGCAACTAACCCAAAAACAAATACCTTAAACACTTTATTCACACATAAACACCCTTTCTAGCAATTCAAGTTCATTTTCATAAGCAATCACTCTATTATACCTCTACCCATATTTTGGTGACAACCAAAAAGGTACCGCATGAAAATGAACACAGCCTAAGTTCGCCACATCGTGTGGCAACGGCTGCGTGACCTACATCCTGTAGGCCCGCGGTGCTATCCATTATACTTTATCTTTCACTCGCCGGATAGGAATATCGGCAACGATATCATTCATTACCCAGCTGGCGCAAACAAGACCGGCAACTGATGGGACGAATGCGTTCGATGCAGGCGGCATTTTCGCTTTTCGAATGAAGGCATCAGGTTTACCAACTGTGTCAACAACTTCCGGTCTCACGACAATGGGGCTTTCATCAGAAAAGACCACTGACACTCCTTGATAAATACCTTCTTTTTTAAGTTTGCGACGAATTACTTTCGCTACCGGATCTGTATGCGTCTTTGAAATATCCGCAATTTGAAAACGGGTCGGATCCATCTTATTAGCAGCGCCCATACTCGATATAATTTTCACGTTACGTGCGACACATTCTTTAATCAAATGAATTTTAAAGATGATTGTATCAGATGCATCGATGACATAATCAGGTTTGTAACTGAAAAACTCTTCAGCTGTCTCTTCCGTATAAAACATATGGAGCGAAATCACTTCACACTCTTTATTAATATCAGCAATGCGCTCTTTCATCACTTCTGCTTTAGAACGGCCGACTGTCGACAAATTAGCGATTAGCTGTCTATTAATATTCGTTATGTCAATATCGTCCTTATCGACAAGGATAATCCTTCCAATTCCGCTCCGCGCACATGCTTCTGCCGCAAATGAACCGACTCCTCCAACACCAAGTATCGCGACAGTCATGTCCCGCATACGATTTACACCTTCTGTACCTATGGCTAATTCATTTCTTGAAAATTGATGTAACAATTGAAATTCCGCCTTTCCATCCATTATAAATTTAAATTTTTCCCCAATAAAAAACCCCTCCGCACGTAAGTCAGAGGGGTGTATGATCATGTAAGTAACGAATCCCAAATGTGCCGTCTTTGTAGTATCGCTTTGAACCCGCTCTCAGCAGGTGGGTGTCCTATCCGATTCTTTTGAGGTCCCGACTAAAGGCATGTCATCCGACTCGAAATGCGGACTCCCGACGAAAAAATGTTCGGTCAAAACTGATTGGCAAATAACGAACACTTCAGGATTCGTATTACATGTATAATAACATACATCTTTAGTCAGTTCAACGATTTCACGGAAATAGTTTTTACATTTTTCTAACTTAACTGATTACCGTTTACTCTTTGCCATCACTCGAATTCCAAGTTCAGCTAGTTGAGTATCGTCAACGTGATCAGGCGCTGACGTTAACAGGCAGCTTGCACTCGCTGTTTTCGGAAATGCAATAGTGTCGCGCAAGTTCGTCGAACCAGATAACAACATTACAATACGGTCGAGACCGAATGCAATTCCGCCATGCGGAGGTGTTCCATAGTCAAATGCTTCAAGAAGGAATCCGAATTGTTCGTTCGCCTGTTCCTTACTGAATCCAAGTGCTTCGAACATTTTTTCCTGAACATCACGTTTGTAAATCCGTAGTGACCCACCACCAAGTTCATACCCATTTAAAACAAGGTCATAGGCTTGTGCTTTAACTGTCTCAGGGCTTGCTACTAGTTCTTCCACATCTGCTGGCATTGTAAATGGATGATGTGCTGCCTGGTAGCGACGGGCTTCTTCGTTATATTCGAACAGAGGCCATTCAGTTACCCAAAGGAAGTTGAACTTCGATTCGTCAATTAAGTCATGATCTTTGGCAAGCTTAGTACGTAGTGCTCCTAATGTATCTGCGACAACTTTCTTTTTGTCTGCTACAAATAACAATAGATCTCCTACTTCAGCATTCGCTGCAGCTTTTAGTCCTTCGCCCTCTTCTCCTTCGAAGAACTTCGCGATAGGTCCTTTCAGACCTTCGGCATCGACTTTCAACCATGCAAGGCCTTTTGCGCCGTAGACTGCTGCAAACTGGCCAAGTGCGTCGATGTCCTTACGAGAATAGCTATCCGCTACTCCTTTTACATTGATGAGTTTAACTTGCCCACCTGACTCGATTGCTGCCGTAAATACTTTGAATGAAGAATCTTTAACGACGTCAGAGACATCTGTCAGTTCCAATGCAAATCGCGTATCCGGTTTATCTGAACCGAAACGCGCCATTGCTTCGTCATAAGGAAGACGTTTAAATGGAATTTGAACATCGATTCCTTTTACATCTTTCATTACCTTTTGCATCATTCGTTCATTCAATTCAATAATATCTTCAATTGACATGAAACTCATTTCCATATCGATCTGAGTGAACTCCGGCTGGCGATCAGCGCGAAGGTCTTCATCGCGGAAACAACGTGCAATTTGATAATAACGGTCGAATCCGGCTACCATCAGCATTTGTTTGAATAGTTGTGGTGACTGTGGCAGCGCGTAAAATTCGCCTTCGTGAACTCGGCTAGGTACTAGATAGTCGCGTGCGCCTTCAGGTGTAGATTTCGTTAGAATCGGCGTTTCTACTTCGAAAAATCCTTCATCGTCAAGGAAGTTACGGACTGTTTTAGTGATGTCTGAACGCATTTTGAACGTATTCGCAAGTTTTGGACGGCGTAAATCAAGGTATCTATATTTCAGTCTAATTTCTTCATTCACGTCTGTTTCATCTTCAATCATGAACGGCGGGTTTTTCGCCTCATTCACGATGTTCAATTCAGTAACTTGAATTTCAATCGAACCGGTTTTCAATAGCGGATTTTTCTGGCCTTCTGCGCGCTCAACAACTAAACCTGTTAGCTCGATTACGAACTCATTGCGCAGTTTGTCTGCCGTCACGATTGCTTCGCTTGAAAAACTCGGGTTAAATACTGCCTGAACGATTCCTGAACGGTCCCGTACGTCGACGAAAATTAGTCCCCCAAGATCCCTTCTTTTTTGAACCCATCCTTGTAATGTAACCGGTTGTCCGATTACCTCTTCTGTCAATTCACCACTATAATGTGTACGTTTCATTGCCTTCATCCGCCTCTCTTTAGCCAATCAATGTTTCTTTAAGTTTTTGAACCAGTTCAGCAACAGGAACTTTTACTTGCGCCCCGTCAGCCATATTTTTCAATAAAGCAACGCCTTCCGCTACTTCATCTTCACCGATTAGTACGACTGTCCGTGCATTCAATCTATCTGCCGATTTCATTTGCGCTTTCATTTTCCGGTCCATATAATCCATATCCGACCGAATACCAGCTTCTCGAAGTGCACCAAGCAATTTAAAGCCTGGACGACGTGCTGTTTCCCCAAGAGTAACGATATAAACGTCAAGTACTGGCTCAGCTTCAAACGATTTCCCTTCAGCAGCCATCGCAAGAAGTAAACGCTCAATACTCATCGCAAAACCGATACCTGGTGCAGAAGGTCCACCGATTTCCTCAGCGAGACCATTGTATCTACCACCGCCGCACAAAGTCGTAATCGCTCCGAATCCTTCCGAAGTGCTCATAATTTCAAATGCCGTGTGATTATAATAATCAAGGCCACGCACAAGATTTGCATCGACCTCATAAGAAATCCCTGCATCGTCGAGATAACCTTTTACATCTGCAAAGTATTGAGCAGACGTTTCATTCAAATAGTCAGCTAAGGATGGTGCTGAAGCAATGAGCGGATTGCCTTTATCGACTTTACAATCTAATATGCGTAGTGGATTTTTTTCCAATCTAGATTGACAATCAGAACAGAATTCCCCTATATGCGGATTGAAGTGCGCAATAAGCGCTTCGCGGTGCGCTATTCTGCACTCTGTATCCCCTAGCGAGTTAATAACAAGTTTCAACTTTGTCAATCCCACACGCTTATAAACATCCAGTGCCAACGCAATCACTTCTGCGTCAATCGCAGGATCTGCACTGCCAATTGCTTCTGCTCCAAATTGAACGAATTGACGGTAACGTCCTGCTTGCTGACGCTCATAACGAAACATTGGACCTGTGTAAAAAAGCTTTACAGGCTGATCCGGGTAACCAAACATTTTATTCTCCACGAAAGAGCGTACGACAGCTGCAGTTCCTTCAGGTCGTAGCGTCATTGAACGATCGCCTTTATCCGTAAAGGTATACATCTCTTTTTGAACGACATCAGTTGTCTCACCTACGAGACGTTGAAATAATTCCGTTTGTTCAAATATCGGTGTACGGATTTCTTTATAACGGTAGATATCGCATACTTCGTTAATGATTTTTTCTGCTTGCTGCCATTTCCATGTTTCAGACGGCAAAATATCCTGAGTTCCTCTTGGCACTTTGAAAATCATATAAATTCCCCTTCCTAAATAAGAATTGCAGTCTAAGTACACCACGACCTGTAGCAACTAAGAGGGATGAAGTTCAATCCCTATCCACTGCATAACCTACTTCCTGTAGGCACGCCGAAGCCTAGACACGCTTAGTCGGTACACAAAAAAAGCCCCCCATCCCTTGCCTATGCAAGGGACGAGAGCCTTTATAGCTTCCGCGGTTCCACCCAAATTGACGCAAAAGTTTGCGCCCACTCTAAAACCGGATAACGGCCGGTTCCGTCTGTACTTACTGAATTAGAAATCGTTCAGCACAGAGCCTCGATGGTGTTATTCATTGTAAATCACTGTAGGATGGATTTCAGCCACGTCCGTCCCTCTCTTGTCAGTCAATTATACAATTACTTTCCATGTCGTTGGCATAAATATAACACGTACTATCCGTGTGAGTTAAATTGTTAATTAATCATCATCTTAATGATTCTGCGTCATAGTGTCAACCTTTTTCGATTAATTGTAGTTTTTTGTAGTGAAAACTTCTACAATGGACTGTAGGGGGTATGATATTTTGTCAAAAATGAGCAAATGGATGATCGCATTCATACTTTTATTCAGCGTATTCCACGACATTCCAACGACTTACGCTAATACGAATTCAGTCGTCGTTGATGCAAAATCCGTACACATCCGGTCCGGTGCCGGGCTTACTTCTGCTGTAATCGGCTCGCTAAAACAGGGTGATCGGGTAGACGTTATTGCTGTTTCTGGAGACTGGTACCAAATCCAGCATGGCAACGGTTCTGGATGGATTGCATCTTGGCTAACTGCTTCCGCAGATCAAGCTACTGGGACAAGTACCGCAGTCGTTTCACGCGTCAGTCAGTTAAATGTGAGATCCAGTCCTTCCACCAATTCAGCAGTACTTGGTCGGATGGCCGCTGGGGACGAAGCAATTGCCACTGGAAATGATGGTGAATGGACTTCCATTACATTTAACGGCACAAGCGGTTGGGTACATACAGATTATATTACACCGGTGGCAGATCAAACTGAACCACTGACAACCAATCAAGCCGCAACACCCGAGTCATTTACCGTTTCAGTTGAAGCACTCAACGTCAGAAAAAATGCAGACCTTACCTCCAAACGAGTAGGACTCATCCGTCAAGGTGAATCGTATGACGTTAAGGTAGTCAATGGCAATTGGGTACAAATTTCATTAGATGATAACGAATTGGGTTGGGTCTACTCATTCCACGGCACGCTGACATCCAATGGCAATCAGACTTCCGAAAGCTCAAATTTAGGAACGGTTACCATCCTATCAAATGGGACGAATATCCGTGAAGCCGCTACGACTTCTTCACAGATTGCCGCTCGAGCAGATGCAGGAGAAAAGTTTCCAATTGTTAAACAAGATGGCGACTGGTATGAAATTTCTTTACCGACAGGGGCTTCTGCATTTATTGCTACATGGGTAGTCTCTACGGGCGACGAGGCACTATTGACAGAACCCGTTATGAAAGAATCAATCCCACGGGTTGCCGGCACTTTAAAGGGGCTTACTATCGTGATTGATCCTGGACACGGCGGTAATGACCGCGGCACAACAGGAGCCCGTGGAACAGACGAAAAGGACATTACAATTCTTACTTCTGAATTATTAGCAGCTAAATTAAAAGCTGCTGGCGCGAATGTGATCACAACTCGTGAAACAGACACTTATGTATCGTTGAGAAAACGAGTCGCTATCAGTAATCAGCATGCTGCGGATGCATTCATCAGTCTCCATTATGATGCCAATCCCGATTCTAGCGTAGCGGGCTTTACGACGTATTACTCACACGCACATCAACAAGCACTTGCTTCTTCGGTTAATGACGGGCTTGCCTCATCAGTGAATTTGCGTAACCGAGGATCACAGCCTGGCGATTTCCTAGTTCTTCGTGAGAATAGGCAAAATGCTATTCTGATTGAACTAGGTTTCCTATCGAATTCTGCTGAGGAACGAACGGTCACAAGCGACATGTTCCGTGAACGTGCGACGCATGGTATATATCAAGGGCTTCTCGACTATTTCAATGCTAATTAACTAGAAATGTTGAGATAAAGAATCCCATTGAATTCGTTACGGCGCTCGGGGATGCCTCTCGCTCTAAGCCAAGCCAAGCCAAGCCAAGCAGCTTCGCCGCCGGTCTTAGGGCTTCGGCTACCCCTTGGAAGGCGCCTTCACTTAGTTTGTATAGAATACAATCACTAGTAGTATGAAGAAAAATGCGTGGTGCCAGTTACTGCCACCACGCACTGAATAGAAAAGGACATACCAAACACTCTCCAAAAACATAAAGGACCTTCCCAGGTATTGAGGAAGGTCCTTTTCCATGTCATTTCGAGTCTAAAATAATCGTTACTGGCCCATCGTTAACAAGCTCGACATCCATCATTGCGCCAAAAACACCGGTTTGAACTTTCAAGCCTTCTTCTTCTAATTTTTGGTTGAAGAATTCCCAAAGCGGTTTTGCCTGTTCGGGTCTTGCCGCTTCAATGAAGCTTGGGCGACGTCCCTTTTTCACGTCTCCGAACAAAGTAAACTGGGATACTGAAAGAATATCCCCACCTACCTCAAGGATTGAATGGTTCATCTTCCCCTCCGTATCTTCCCATAAACGAAGGCCTGCAATTTTCTTCGCAAGATAAGCAGCGTCTTCTTCGCTATCCGAGTGAGTTACACCAACAAGGAGCACGTAGCCCTTATCAATTGAACCCGTTGTCTCCCCATCGACACGGACAGCAGCTGGACCCGATCGTTGCAACACAACTTTCATCTGTTACACCTTCCAATCAATTAATGACACGTTCTACAGAATAGATATCACGGATTTGTTTAATCCGATCAACAATTCTTTGCAAATGTGCAATATCCATAATTTTAATCGTCATATGAATGCGGGCGATTTTGTCTCGGTCCGCTTTGCCACTGACCGCAACCATCGGTGTTTTCGTATCGGCGACAACCATCATCACTTCATTCAACAACCCTTGTCGATCAAAAGCTGACACTTCTATATCGACCAGGAACTCTTTCCTTGAACTAGAAGGCCCTATCGCCCATTCGACGTCGATAATTCGATCATGCTCATCATCTTCGACCACAATATTAGGGCAGTCGGTACGATGGACGGAAACACCGCGACCTTTTGTGATGAATCCTACAATCTCATCACCTGGGACTGGATTACAACACTTCGATAACCTAATTAGCAAATTGTCGATTCCTTTAACAATGACACCTGATTCAGTCATTTTTTCCGGTTGAGGGGATTTCATGTCTGAAACGATTTTGTCAATTGTATCTTGCTGTTCACGTACTTTCCGTAACTTTTCAGCAAGACGATTAACTACCTGCTGAGCGGTTATACCATTGAACCCAACAGCTCCATACATATCATCTTCGGAAGTGAAGCTGAATTTTTCGATTGTGCGTTTAATATTTTCCTGTGTTAGTACTTCTTTCACATCAAACTCTTGTGATTTTATTTCTTTTTCAATCATTTCTCGGCCTTTTAGGATGTTTTCTTCCCGGAGTTGTTTCTTGAAAAACTGCCGGATTTTATTTTTCGCCTGCGATGTATTGGCAAGTTTTAACCAATCACGGCTTGGTCCAAGCGATTGCTTCGATGTCAAAATTTCAATAATATCTCCCGTAAACAATTCAGTATCAAGCGGGACCATTTTTCCATTCACTTTTGCACCTATTGTCCGATTCCCAATTTCTGAGTGGACACGGTAGGCAAAATCGATGGGGACTGAACTTGCCGGCAGTTCAATAACGTCTCCGTCCGGCGTAAAGACATAGACCATGTCCGAGAATAAATCGAATTTAAGTGATTCCATAAATTCTTCAGCGTTAGATGATTCGTTTTGAAATTCGAGTATCTCTCTGAACCAAGTCAATTTCGAATCAATATTACTTGGGGTTTCGGCTACCGTTTTTCCTTCTTTATAGGCCCAGTGTGCTGCAACTCCGAATTCAGCAATTTTGTGCATCTCTTCGGTCCGAATTTGTACCTCAAGCGGATCGCCAGCCGGCCCTACTACGGTCGTATGCAACGACTGATACAGATTCTGTTTTGGCATCGCAATATAATCTTTGAATCTGCCAGGCATCGGCTTCCATAATGTGTGAATGATACCAAGAACCGCATAGCAATCTTTAATACTTGAAACGAGAATTCTGACAGCCAGAAGGTCATAAATCTCATTGAATTCTTTCTTTTGGATAACCATCTTGCGGTAAATCGAATATAGATGTTTTGGACGTCCTGAAAGATCAGCGTCAATTTCCATCTCTCCAATTTCCGTCTTGATTTGCTCCATAACGTTTACTAAATAGTTTTCTCGTTCGACGCGTTTGCGCTTCATCATATTGACAATTCGATAATATTGCTGTGGGTTCAAATAACGTAATGCTGTATCTTCCAATTCCCATTTAATAGCCGATATACCTAAACGATGGGCAAGTGGTGCGAAGATTTCCAGCGTTTCAGCTGCAACCCGGCGCTGTTTTTCTTCCGGGACATGTTTTAACGTTCGCATATTATGGAGCCGGTCCGCTAATTTAATAAGTATGACACGGATATCCTGAGCCATTGCTACGAACATTTTACGATGATTTTCTGCCTGTTTCTCTTCTTTGGATTTATATTGTAATTTTTCGAGTTTCGTCACACCATCGACAAGCATTGCCACTTCTTCTCCAAAATCTCGGATGATGTCGTCCCTGCTGATGTCTGTATCTTCCACAACGTCGTGTAGAAACCCAGCTGCAACTGTCGAAGGGTCCATTTCCAATTCGGCAAGAATACCCGCTACTTGGACAGGGTGAATAATATATACCTCACCTGAACTTCTATGCTGTCCTTCGTGTGCAGTTTTCGCTGCCTCATATGCTTTTTTGACGAACTCAACATGTTCTTCATTCATATAAGAGGCAACAAGTGTGAATATTTCTTCCGCCGTCATGTCACGATTTTTCGCCATACGATTACCCCTTCCGACTTTATCCGCAAAAATGATTGTATTACCTATTGTATGTATAAATACATGCTCGTGTAAAGGGTTAGTATATGGAAAAGTGGTTCGCACCTTCATTCTGAACATATGAAAAGATCCCCCGCTTATTATCGCGGAGGACCTTTTTCAATATGTGATCAGTGAACGCATGTCATAACCTTGCAATTTTTCACGACCGCTTAAATACGATAACTCTATGATAAACGCACAGCCCGCAACAACTCCGCCTAGTTTTTCAACTAGCTCGACTGTCGCTCCCACCGTACCGCCTGTCGCAAGAAGATCATCGACAATCAATACACGTTGACCAGGCTTTATGGCATCTTTGTGAATTGTTAATGTATCTTTTCCATATTCAAGATCATATTCGACTTCAATTGTTTCTCTTGGCAACTTTCCGGGTTTACGGACAGGAGCAAATCCTACTTCCAGTGCATAGGCAACTGGGCAACCAATGATAAATCCACGCGCTTCAGGGCCAACAATTATATCAGTATTAACCTCTTTCGCAAACTTAACAATTTCATCTGTTGCAAATTTATAAGCTTGACCATTATCCATGATTGTTGAAATATCCTTAAAGCTGATTCCCTTTTTCGGATAATCCGGTACAATCGTCACATATTCTTTCAAATCCATTAGTGTTCCTCCCTGTCGACAATTCCATTTCGCACAGTATCGAACCATTGTTTCAATTCCATATAAGGCGCATATAGCAGTCTTTTCTCAAGCTCAATTTGACGTTCGCGCTCTTTATAAGCTGGTGCTTCCGTCAAATCGCGTTTACCGGCTGTTTCCTGAACGGAAACAAAACCATCTTCAATCTTAACAAATCCAAGCTCAGAAAACACCTTTGACATGAAATAAACCGTATCTTTTTTCCACGCTTTATGTTTTGTGAGCTGAGCTCCGTTCGTAACGAAGTCAAATTTCTCACGTTTTTTCAAGAAACTGTAATACCAGCCAAACTGCTCACGATCAGGAATCCCATCAAAATACCTTGATTCGGATGCATGGAAATGTGCATAGACGCGGTCTGGATGGACAGTACCTACAAGTTCTTCAAGTTGGATAACTTCATCCGGTATATCCAGAAGGACGAGATTTTCAGCCTTAGTTATTGCTTCTTGTCCAAATAGAGTAATAACAATCCCCTTCATGGATGATTGAAAATGTGTCACCGTTTGTTCATGGAAAGCAACAAACACAGTATCGTCTAACGGAATGGTTGGCAGCCATCTTGTTGCTTCGCGTACGCCACGCAAATCGAACAGTTGCCAATCATCTGAACGGATATCGCTGATTAATAACTGTGGCTTCTTATTACCATTCCATTCATTCACCTGCAAATCGCCCGTAACCGACAACTTTACACCTGGTGTCAGTTGGTCCGCAATAGGACCCAGTCCGAATCCAATGGCATCAAGTGAAACGCCCTCATCCGCTAATTCCAGCTTCATATGATTCTTTGCCGCACCAATTTTCCGCACAGTCGTGGCTGTAATATCTTCGATCATATAAACAGGCTTTTCAAAAGCCATTCCAAATGGACGCAGCAGTTCTAGCGATTCCAAAACGCTAACATCAATTTCACTAATTGACAGTGGAACATCGATACGAACTTCAGGCGTCAACATTTCTTCAGTCAACACCTCAACTGCCTGTTTATTCAGGTTTTCACGTAGCGTAACAACGTCTGTCACTGCAAGAGACATTCCCGCCGCCATCTGATGACCTCCAAAGTGAGGTAGAAGCTGCGCATTTTTGGATAGCTCGGCAAACATATCAAAACCAGCAATACTTCTTGCAGACCCTTTCGCAATTCCTGTTTCCCTGTCAATCGACAAGACAATTGACGGACGGTAATATTTCTCAGTTAATCTTGATGCTACAATTCCCACCACACCTGAATTCCAACCTTCTCCTCCGATAACGAAGACGAGCGGAACTGTATCACCATACATTTTCAATATCATGTCTTCCGCTTCTTTAGCTATTTCAGCTACAATCGCTTGTCGTTCTTTATTCAGCGTATCAAGTTCTTTTGCCAATGTTGTCGCAAGCGTTGCGTCTTCTGTCTTCAATAGTTGAACTGCCGGGGTAGCATCGCCTAGACGCCCAGCTGCGTTCAGACGAGGCCCAATCATAAATCCGATTGACTCCTCTGAAAGTGTTGCTTGTTCAGTGCTAGCGATGCGTGCGAGCGCCTGGATTGCAGGACGTTTTGAAACACGCATCTGCCTGATGCCCTCTTTGACGAAATATCTGTTTTCATCGCGAAGCGGAACTAAATCTGCAACTGTCCCGATAGCAACAAGTTCAAATAAGTCTTCCGGAACATCTTCAAGTAATGCGCACGCAAGTTTGAATGCTACACCAACCCCAGCAAGCTCTCCGAACGGATACTCCCCTTCTGGATGTCGAGGATGGATGATGGCATCTGCTGCTGGTAACACTTCTCCGATTTCATGGTGGTCTGTAATGATGATGTCCATTCCGAGTGATTTCGCATATGCAATTTCATCAACACCCGAAATGCCATTGTCGACAGTAATAATAAGCGAGGCCCCTTTTTCGTATAGCTCCAAAAAAAGGTCTTTATTCGGTCCATAGCCGTGCTGGAACCGATTGGGTATCGCATAGAACACATCTGCACCCATTCGCTCCAAAGCCGTTGTAAGGACCGTCACACTCGTCACACCATCACCGTCATAATCGCCATAAACAGCAATCTTTTTATCTGAAGCGATTGCTGTTGTTATGAGCGACACCGCTTTGTCCATATCATATAGTAAAAAAGGGTCATGCATGCTAGATGCATCCATATGTAAAAAATCTTTTGCCACTCCGGAATCTATTATTCCCCTTGAAGTAAGTATTTTTGCCTGGACAGATGAAATACCGAGATCCTTTATCAACATTGCTACAATTTCTTCATCCGGCCGTTCCACTTTCCATCTTTTCATTGATTCGATCAAATTCCTTCACATCCTTACATTCATTATAACGGATGGGCTCCGACTCTAAAAGAAAAGACTGCTAAAATTCCCTGAAGTAGAAGTCTACACTAAATTCGTTAACAAAAAAGAGCATCTTCCCTGTATTAATAGCTGGAAGACGCTCTTTGCTTATACATTTTTATTTTCGATAATTACTTCATCATTGGATGGTAAGGCTGTGTACTTTTGCAGTTCCGCAATTTCATTCTGTTGTGCTGCAATTGTAAGCTCTTTGGTAGTCATTTCTTTCATAAGTTCTTTTATGCGGCGGCTTGATTGAAATGACAGGAACATCGCGACAAACCCGCTGACTACAGCACCAAGAAGAGCTGCACCTAAAATAACAAGAACGAGTGGCCACTGTGCTTTGCCAAACACATAATTGACTTGTACCGCGTCAACATTAAAGACAGCAAAGATGGCGATAATAATGGCGAATAATAGACCTAGCAACAAATTCCATTGAAACTTCATATAGTTTTCCCCTTTCATTAAGAAAAAAATAGAACAGAGTATACATAAAGTATACCCTGTTCCATGAATAACCGAAACTTATCATAATAGGTGTTAAACGATAGGTTCGTCTGAACCCCATTGTTTCTTCTTGTCTTCGACTTTAATGGCACCTTTTTCATTGATTTCACGTTTCTTCAGATCAAACCAGATTTGAGCTGAGATGAAAATCGATGAATAAGTTCCCGCAAACAATCCAATTAGAAGTGCGATTGAGAATGTCCGGATTGATTCTGCACCGAATAGCATAAGCGCTACTACGACAATGATAACAGTGAGTACCGTATTTACAGAACGTCCAAGTGTCTGACGCAATGATTTGTTAACGATATCCGCCAGTTCTGCTACATCATCGATACGACCTCGATGGTTGATATTTTCCCGTATCCGGTCAAATGTCACAATCGTGTCATTGATGGAATAACCAACAATCGTCAACACGGCGGCGATGAAGGTGATGTCGACTTCTAGACGCAAAAGACTAATTGCTGCTACCATAAAGAACACATCGTGGAGAAGTCCGACGATGGTCGCGACCCCCATACGCCATTCGAAACGAAGTGCAACGTAAATAACGATACCAAGCATGGCAATAAGCAATGCTTTAATGGCGTTTTTCGCAAGTTCCTTACCAACTGTTGGTGAAACAGTTGATATATTTGGATCTTCGCCATACTCTTTTGCAAGATCAGCTTTAAATTTGTTGACTTCTTCTTGTTTAAACTCATCTACGTAACGCATGACAGCCATATTCCCCGTATCGCCAGAAATAACGATATCAGTTGAAGGGTGCCCGATTTCATCTAGATAAGTAGATATTTCATCTTTCGTCACTGGATGGTCTGCAAGCACTTCAACACGTGTACCACTCGAGAAATCAATACCGAGGTTCAGCTTGAAGATTCCAAGCGCAATGACACCACTAATTAGCAATACTGCTGAAATGGCATAGAATTTTTTGCGCGAAGCTACGAAATCGAAACGATCAAATTTCGTTGTCAGTTCCAATGTTTCAATATTTTCTTCGGGTGCATGAACCCTACTTTTCGGAATGCCGAACCATGCTGTTTTCCCATCAAACACACCACTATCGACGAGAAGACCCAAGAGTATACGAGAGCCCCATACAGCCGTCAAGAAGCTGGCCAGAATACTGATGATAAGGATTGTTGCGAAGCCTTTCACTGAGCTTGTCCCGAATATAAACAGGACAACTGCTGCAAGAAGCGTCGTGATATTAGCATCTAGAATGGCGGTGAAAGAATTTTTCGCTCCAGCCATAAACGATGTCTTGATAGATTTACCAACACGTAATTCTTCTCGTATCCGTTCATACATCAAGATATTCGCATCGACTGCCATTCCAACTCCGAGCATGAGTGCCGCAATACCAGGCAGCGTAAGCACACCATTAATCAGCGTGAAGACGAGCAAAATGATGAAAATATAAACCGACAATGTAATAACTGCCACAAAACCTGGCAGGCGGTAATACACAAGCATGAATAGGAAGATAAGCGAGATACCGATTACTCCCGCAAAAATTGTCTTGTTAAGCGCTTGTTCACCGAACTGCGCGCCGACTGATGTCGAGTAGACTTCCTTAAGATTAACAGGTAATGCACCTGCGTTTAATATTCCAGCAAGATTTTTCGTCTCTTCTAAAGAGAATGATCCCGATATTTCAACGTCTGATGAGTTAATCGGGTTTGCCACATAGGGTGCGGAAACGAATTTAGGTTTTTCTTTCGTTACTTCCGCTCTAAATGAATCTTCACCTTCTATGAAGTCTAACCAGATGACCATTACGTTCTCTGGTTTTTTTTGTGAGATTGATGTTGTCACTTCACCGAATTTAGTCGGTGATTTCATTTCAAGCGTAACAACCGGGTTACCATTTTCGCCAAAGTTAGCCTTGGCCTTCCCCTCTTTCAAGTCGTTTCCGTCTAGAAGGAGATTGTCATCGGCATCCCTGAACGTCAAATTTGCCTGAGTCGAAAGTAGCTCCCTAGCTGATTCTTGGTCCTCGACTCCCGCAAGTTGCACGCGAATCCGGTTACCCGACTCGATTTGGATACTTGGTTCACTTACCCCAAGTACGTCAACCCGATTTCTTAGTGCATTCGCTGTATCTTTAACCATTTCTTCTGTTATATCTGGGGCGCCGTCTTTCAAAGGTTCAACTTGATAAAGGACTTCAAAGCCGCCCTGTAAATCTAGACCCAGTTTTACATCGTTCACTACCGGTTTCGCAGTCGTTCCAATCGTCAAGCCAAACACGACGATTAATAATAGAAACGCTACGATCCGTCCTCTTCTTTTCATAATCCAATTTCCCCCTCTAAATATGGAGTGCAACTGTACGACATTTATCTATGTACATACTCCGAGAATAGCGACAGCGCCCCGCAACAACTAGGCGCTGAATACTACACAATTATAAAAACACAATATGTCTATTATGAAACACAGTCATTCATGTGTCAAATTGTCACGTTTGACTCTATCATAACTCACTTTTCGATTTATGTGGTGTCAGTAAGATTTGAAGTTCTTCACTGTTCAAGTCGGTAAACCAGTTTGCACCACGTTGTTCTTCAATCTGTGTAAACGTCATATATTCTGCTGGTGAGATTTTGAGGATTCCATTTGCAATTTCATGCATCCCCATGTCCTCGATATTTTTTTTACGCCATTTCTTCTGGACGCAAAATGTCCAAATGTCCTCTTCGGTTACTGTTGTATAGCCGTACAGATGAAATTCAGTCTTTTTGCTTTCAATTGCAGGCAGCATATGTGTGAACAGTTGTCCGAATCGTCTTGGCATCTTTTCCATCCCTTTCCTGGACAGTCGTAAGTATGGATATTTCTGCATAGGTTTAGTGTATACGAAATGACCGGAATTGAGAAGGAGTTGTTTAAATTGTCTTCATTCATCCGCGGAACTGTCGTACTGATGGTTGCCGTCTTCCTAACCAAGCTTTTAGGATTCGTCTTCCGGATTCAATTCATGCGGATTGCAGGCGAAGAGGCGGTCGGCATCTACATGACCGCTTATCCCGCTTTTATCTTTTTCCTGTCACTTGTTCAGCTTGGTGTACCGATTGCCATAGCCAAAGTGATTGCCGAACTCGAAGCGAAAGGGCAATCCGTAAAAATCCCTTCTCTTATGAAGACAGCTTCCTTCATCACTATCTTGACGGCAGTAGTATTCATTCCAGCTTCTATTTTGTTCGTTCCCTACCTAGCTGAAACACTTCTCGGTAATTCTGCTTCATCCACCACACTATATGTCGGAATCGCAATCGTACCTATCGCTGCTGTTGGGGGCTTGATCCGCGGATATTTCCAAGGTATCGCACGAATCGAAGAAACCGCATGGTCACAAATCATAGAACAAATATGCCGTATCACGCTAATCACATGGCTTTTACCGCATCTCCTCGTAGCTGATAATACTGCACTGAGTGCCGCTTATGCGATGGGCGTTACGCTTCTTGCGGAAATGCTATCCGTCCTTTATTTATTGTTCAAATATAGGCAACAAAAGAAGCGAATACCAAAACAGCAGGAGAAACTCAAGCGCTATCCAATGGAACCTTTGCTAGCCATCGCTTTGCCATCGTCTGGTAGCCGCCTATTCGGTACGTTCACTTGGTTCCTTGAGCCGATTATCTTCCTCCGAGCACTCGCATTTTCAGGTGTTTCAGCTGTAGCTGCCACAACGTTGTACGGCATTGTATCCGGTGTCCTTGTCCCGTTGCTCCTATTTCCGGCGTTCATCCCATATGCCTTGTCTGTTGTCCTAGTGCCCGCCGTAAGCGGAGCAGTCGCATCAAATAATACGAGAAAACTGAAAGAACGAATTCATCTTTCGCTCCGCCTGTCCGCATTAACAGGTACGTTTGCAGCAACTGTGTTTTTCATTCACGGTGAGGATTTGGCAGTAAAGTTATTCCATGTCACCCAGGGTGCTTCCTATATGGCGTTACTTGCTCCAGTTTTTTTCTTTTATTATATCCAAGGCCCGCTCTATTCAATTTTACAAGCAACGGGCGATGCCAAGGCAGGGATGATGAACTCCGTATATGGTGGTATTGCTAAACTGGCGGTCATGTTCATCCTCGCTTCCCAGCCTGGTTTACAGGTGACAGGGGCAGTCCTTGCGATCGGCTTTGGCGTGCTTATTACATCATTCCTTCATATAGCAACACTTCGGAAAAACAAATCGACCGCTTCCGGCTTCACCATATTTGCTCTGCCTTATGCTTCATTTATCATGACCTGTATTATGCGACCAATCTTCATCCCAATTGGAGATTTTGGTTTATTCACAGAATGTGCAATCACAAGTGTTTTCCTTCTTGTGATACTTATTTTGACGGGTCAAGTTAAAAAAAGTGATCTGTTTCTGTTCAGGAGACTACTGAAAAGTCATTGATAACTCTCTTTCAACTGAAACTTCAGTCCATCATTTTCAAATGAACAATAGAAAATCTGTTCAACATCATTTATTCCGAGGTTCAGTAGTTCTTCTAAAAGCCACTCTTCGGTTTTATCGATAAGTTCAAGATGTTTACCTTGGATAACACCATCGGAAATAAGCGAAAGTACAGGTTGGATACTGTCGTGTTTAAAGACGGACAAATTTCCTGATGGTTCCAAATAAGCGAATGAGACTTCATGAACAGAGCCAATCTGTTGTTCACGAAGTTGCTGAAATAAATCGTCAAGATTATAACGTTGTTTCCGCATTTCATGCTCAATTATTTTACCGTGCCTAATAATAAGTGTTGGTTCACCATCGACAATATCTCTAAACCTCTTACTTCTCATTGAAAAATAAGAAGAAACGACTTGAATGACGAGTAAAATAAGCATCGGTATGACGGATTGAATCAGATCTTTGTCGGGGGAATCGAGTGCAAATGCAGCAACCTCTGCCATAAAGACGAAGACCACAACATCGATTACACCCAGCTCGCCGACTTCTCGTTTACCCATAATCCGTAAGATGATCAAGATGAGCACATAAAGAAATACCGTCCTAAAACCGATAATTAATAAATCGTTCATAAAGATCTACCCCTTTTACGAAAGGATGCCCTTTACACTTCTGCTTATATACACGTTAAGTACGGAAAAAGAGGCGATTGCCTGAATGGGAAATTTCCCATTCAGCCAATCGCCTCTTCAAATTCTTACAATACTTAAATTGATTCTGTTACACGGCCAACAGCTTGTCTATCGAACTGAAGTGTCGTGCCTTCAGAAACTTTAAGAAAAACCGATGAATCATCTACAGCGTCAATCGTGCCGTGAATGCCACCAATTGTGATGACCTTATCTCCACGTTTCAAATCTCCTTGCATCTGCTTCGTCGCTTTCTGTTTCTTTTGCGCCGGTCTGATTAGCAAGAACCACATCACTGCGAACATCGCAACGAATGGCAATAGTTGTGTTAATGAACCCATATATATATCCCCCCTTCAATCAAGATTCATTATACTAGATTTAAAAGTTTTTTGCATTCGGTTTATTAAATCCGTAGCTCTCAAAAAATTCTTCACGGAAATCTCCCAGTCGATCATGGCGAATTGCATCCCTTACTTGCTCCATTAAATTAAGTAGGAAGTGGAGATTATGATAAGAAGTCAGCCTGATTCCGAAAGTTTCATCCGCTCTGATAAGATGGCGAATATAAGCCCTGCTGTACGTTTTACAGACATGGCAGCTACATTTTTCATCAAGAGGACGGAAATCACGCTCGAATTTCGCATTGCGGATATTCAAACGTCCTTCACTCGTCATAAGCGTACCGTTTCGAGCAATACGAGTCGGTAGGACACAGTCAAACATGTCTATACCGCGGATAGCACCGTCAATAAGTGAGTCAGGCGAACCTACACCCATCAAGTAACGCGGCTTGTCCTGTGGTAGAAGCGGTGTTGTGTGTTCAAGGATACGGTTCATAATATCTTTCGGCTCGCCAACAGACAAGCCGCCGATTGCATAACCTGGGAAATCAAGTGACACAAGATCTTTTGCACTTTGAGCACGTAAATCCTCAAACTCGCCACCTTGTATAATGCCGAATAGTGCTTGATCTGCCGGACGTGCATGTGCTCCTAGGCATCTTTCAGCCCATCTAGATGTCCGTTCAACGCTAGCTTTCATATATTCACGCGTTGCAGGGAACGGCGGACATTCATCGAAAGCCATCATAATATCTGCGCCTAGTGAATTCTGAATTTCCATCGCTTTCTCGGGGCTAAGGAACAATTTACTACCGTTCAAATGATGTCTGAAATGGACACCTTCCTCTTCGATTTTACGGAATTCGCTTAGTGAAAACACTTGAAAACCGCCTGAATCGGTCAGAATCGGTCTATCCCAGTTCATGAACTTATGTAGTCCGCCTGCCTCTTCAATGATATCCTGACCCGGACGAAGCCACAGATGATAGGTATTACTTAAAATAATGCCTGCTCCGACTTCTTTCAGCTCTTCAGGTGATAATGTTTTGACAGTTGCCTGTGTACCAACCGGCATAAATGCTGGTGTTTCAAATGAACCGTGTGGTGTATGGACGATTCCAAGACGTGCTCCGGTTTGTTTACAAGTTTTGATGTGTTCGTATGTAACTGCTGTCATTTTATGATTCCTTCCTTTGTGACGGTTTTATGAACATTGCATCTCCAAAGCTGAAGAAGCGATATTTTTCCTCAACCGCCCTGTTATATGCTGCTAAAATATGTTCTCGAGTTGTTAGCGCTGAAATCAGCATGATCAACGTCGATTTAGGTAAATGAAAATTGGTTAATAGTCCATCCAAAATACTGAATGTATAACCTGGATAGATGAAAATCGACGTCCAGCCGCTTGAAGCCACAATTTTACCGGCATTTTCCGAAGCGATTGTCTCTAGTGTTCTCGCAGACGTCGTACCGACCCCTATGACGCGTCCACCTTGTGCTTTGGCTTCATTTATTGCATCCGCTGTTTGTTCAGTGACATGATAATATTCTGAATGCATCGTGTGATCCTCAATTGTATCTGCACTGACTGGACGGAATGTGCCAAGACCGACATGCAGTGTAATGAATGCGATATTGACGCCTTTATTCTGGATACTTTCTAGGATTTCATCGGTGAAATGAAGTCCTGCAGTTGGTGCTGCTGCCGAACCTCGTTCTTTGGCGAACACTGTCTGATAGCGTGCTTGATCATCCAGCGTTTCAGTAATATATGGTGGTAGTGGCATCTGCCCAAGTTCATCTAGGATTTCATAAAAAATACCGTCATAGATAAATTTGAATGTACGTCCACCTTGTTCCAAAATCCCCGTGCACTCTGCTTTCAGACGTCCGTCACCAAAAGTGACAATCGTACCAAGTTTCACACGTTTCGCAGGTTTTGCTAGCGTCTCCCACTCGTCATCTGCCGTTTGCTTCAATAGTAACACTTCAATCATGGCTCCAGTATCTTCTTTCACACCCATTAATCGAGCAGGCAGCACCCGCGTATCATTGAGTACGAGCATATCTCCCGACTCTAGCTCTTCGAGAAGATCACGAAAATGACGGTGCTCTACTTCCCCTGTTTTTGGGTCAAGCACCATAAGACGGCTTGCTGTGCGGTCTAGTAACGGTGTTTGTGCTATTAGATTATCTGGTAAATCGAAATCAAAATCATTTACATCCATCGTCTATAAATTCTCCCTTTATAATTGAATTAGAAATCGTTGTGCTCGGGAATTGGATAGCCAAAATGTTCATATGCAAGACGAGTCGCAATCCGCCCACGCGGTGTCCGTTGGATAAAACCGATTTGAAGGAGATACGGTTCGTAGACATCTTCAATCGTTACCGATTCCTCGCCAATACTTGCAGATATCGTATCAATTCCAACAGGCCCGCCACGAAAGCGCTCAATCATTCCCGTAATCAACTTATGGTCAATATGATCAAGACCACGTGAATCGACTTGCAGCATTTCTAGTGCTTCATTTGCCATTTCCATTGTAATGCTCCCGTTGCCTCTTACTTGTGCATAGTCACGCACACGGCGCAACAGTCGGTTTGCAATACGCGGGGTGCCGCGAGAACGGCGTGCTATTTCTATTGCAGCCTGTTCATCAATTGCTACTTCAAAAAGGCCTGAGCTACGAATGACAATTTCCTTGAGCGGCGCAACTTCGTAATACTCGAGGCGCAGTGGAACACCGAAACGATCACGTAGCGGCGCCGATAATGCTCCTGCACGGGTTGTCGCACCAATCAGTGTGAATGGCGGCAAATCAAGTCGGATAGAACGCGCAGAGGGCCCTTTTCCGACAACGATATCCAAACAGAAATCTTCCATGGCAGGATACAGCACTTCTTCGATTGTACGGTTCAGCCTATGGATTTCATCGATGAATAATACATCCCCTGGTTCGAGAGATGAAACGACCGCTGCGAGATCGCCAGGGCGTTCAATTGCAGGGCCACTGGTCATGCGGATATTGACGTCCATCTCATTGGCAATGACCGTTGCAAGCGTCGTCTTACCGAGACCTGGTGGTCCATACAATAGGACATGATCCAAACTTTCGCTACGGCCTTTTGCTGCTTCGATGAAAATACCGAGGTTTTCCTTCACTTTTTCCTGTCCTATATACTGACTAAGAAATTGCGGTCTAAGCGATTGTTCAAAACGTTCATCGAAATCCGATGCTTCTCCGGAAATAACACGTTCCTCCATTGTCCGCCCCCCTTTCTGCCGTTGCTATATATGTTGAGATAAAGAATTCCATTGAATTCGCTACGGCTACCACTTGTAAGGCGACTTCGCTTAGTTTAAACACGGGATTCATTACTTCAATTTATCCATACAATTAGTTCTGTTTTAATAATAACCGAAGTGCCATTTTCATGTAGCCTTCTGTATCAAGTTCTTCTTTTTCTAATTTAGGTTTCACTTTTGTC
The DNA here is from genome assembly GCF_001590685.1 of Sporosarcina psychrophila. GTDB lineage: Bacteria > Bacillota > Bacilli > Bacillales_A > Planococcaceae > Sporosarcina > Sporosarcina psychrophila. Next base: position 1,839,803 of record NZ_CP014616.1, on the reverse strand, counting down.
AGCTCGCGCTGTGAGTAACCGAGTGCTTCTAGTGCAAGTATTGCTTCATCAAGTGCACCATTTTCCGCCATTGTCAGAAGTGTGATATCCTCATCTGGTATGTCCATCGCATTAAATAGATCATACAACTTCCCTTTCAAATCGAGGATCATCTGTCGTGCCGTTTTTTTCCCAACTCCCGGAAATTGAACAAGGAACGTTTCATCCTCCCGTTCGATTGCACCAATTACTTGTGAAGGGACGCCGCTAGCAAGTATTGCCAAGGCACCTTTTGGACCAATACCGGATACCGTGATCAATTTTTTGAACAACTCCCGCTGTTCCAAGGATTTGAATCCAAGAAGCAACTGGATATCTTCACGTACATGCAGATAAGTAAATACTTGTTGGATTTCTTCTGTTTTATGAAAAGCATACGGATTGGGCGTCATGATGAGCCAGCCAATCCCACCCTGTTCGAGTGTGATATGTTCAGGCGTCACACGTGTGACCTGCCCTTTTATGTAGTCGTACACGCTACTCTCCCCCTATATATAGAACCGATTATACCATACGAACGCACTTTCTACCTTTAACTTGAATCTTCAGAAGTTCCTGCTGATTAGTGGAACTCAGACTGAAAACACCGTATCCAGTGGCTAGCCCAATTCAAAAAGTGATCATAATTATGACCAGGCGTAGTTAATTGGTTGTTGGTATGCAAAAGAAAAGATGACCGCTTTATCGGCGGTCATCGGTCATTCACTCACATTAATCTAGATTACACTTATCATAGCAATTACCACACTATTTATCAATACAGTTATACAGGTATGTATAACAGAAAAGTTGTTCCCTTCCCTACCGTACTTTTCACTTTAATTTCCCCTTTAACATTCCTGATGGTGCTATAAACCATGAACATTCCAAGGCCTGTTCCTTCTGTTTTTGTAGAATAATAAGGTTTTCCCATTTGTGAAATCCCTTCTCTTGTCATGCCGCTCCCACTGTCTTGAATCTTTATCAAGATTTTTTTCTTGTGTTCCGACACATCGACATAAAGCACGCCACCGTGATCCTGCATTGATTCGATACCATTTTTAACTAGATTAATGAGACATTGCTGCATCTGATTTTCATCATATGTTGCTTTCAGCGTATTTGTTGAACGAACAAGGATTTCAACTCTATTCCTCTTCGCATACGGTTGCATAATATTCTCAACATACTTTATATCTTTTGCAAAATCAGAGAAAACCATATTTTCACATTGTGGTTTCGAAAACGTTAAAAAGTCACTGACAATAGTTTCTGCTCGTCCTAATTCTTTCAACGAAAATTCAATATATATTTTTTCATCGGCATTAATCGTTTTGGACTCATTTAACAGTTGGAGAAACCCGCGTGTTACAGTAAGTGGATTTCTGATTTCATGAGCAATACTTGCCGAAAAATGACTAACGTCTCTCATTCTTTCTGCTTGCACATATATTTCGCGCCTTTTGATGTTAGAAATAATTTTTTCAATTAAAGCCATTAGTATAAAGGTCGCCATTAGATAAGTGCTAAGCGTATAAAATACCAAGTACCAAAATTCGCTTGTCAGTTTCGGAAATTTAAAGCTCAATGTGAAAAAGTAATACGTCATAGTAAGAAAAGTGACGCAGATCGCAATAAAAATTCGCCATCGCGAGTTTTGTTGCTTAAATTTCGCACTTAATAACGGTACCAAAATAAGGACCGCCGTCGAGAGAGCAAGCGACTGAAAAATCCCATCTCCACCGATAAAGAACCGATACGCATTTAGAATTATATAAAGTGGAAAGGCCATTTTGTATCCGCCAAAAAGGGCGACAATAATAAACGGAACATATCTTAAATCAACGATATATCCTAACTCCAATTTAATTGGGAATGCCATACAAAAAACGAGCGTCACAGAGGACAGTAACATAAGCAGATATTTATTAAAATTAGTTAACCCATTTTCAATGAAAATTACAGCAATCAGAATCGGAAAGAGTAAAAACAAAAAGTTCAATAATAATGTTTCAATCAAAAGAAATCACCTTCCCACGACTCCTATTACGTAATTACTTTTTTTTAGATGCACAGACACAATTAGATTGTACACTAGTTTACTGATTGATATGTATATTATTTTCACTGTTCATCTATCACAATAAATATCCATCCACCATTCTTAAACGGTGGATGGATATTAGAATGAATCCTATTTAAAGGGATTAATCTTGGTCTTCTGCATTATGGTAGATATCCTGAACGTCCTCATCATTTTCGAGTACTTCGAGCATCTTTTCAAATTGCTCTTCAGCATCTTCGCTAAGGACCGTGTACATAGAAGGAATCATCTCGATGTCCGCCGAAATGAATTCGATTCCTTCCGCTTCAAGGGTCTCTTTCACTGTTAAAAAGTCCGTTGGTTGCGTAATAATTTCAAAGCCATCTACTGTCGACTCAATATCATCTGCACCTGCTTCAAGCGCCGCCATCATAACTGCATCTTCATCAGTACTGTCCGTCCGTTCGATGAAAAGACGTCCCTTTCGGTCAAACATATAGCCTACCGAACCACTTTCACCGAGATTACCGCCGTTTTTGCTGAAGGCGACACGCATATTCGGCGCAGTTCGATTACGGTTTTCTGTTAAGCAGTAAACAAGTACTGCCACTCCTCCAGGACCATATCCTTCATAGATTACTTCCTCATAGTTTTCATCCGCGCCAGCACCCGTCGCTTTATCGACTGCACGTTTAATCACGTCGTTTGGAACATTAACGCCTTTTGCTTTTTCAATAGCCAAACGAAGAGATGCGTTCGATTCTGCATCAGGTCCGCCTGCTTTTGCGGCTACAAAAATTTCTTTCGACATCTTTTGGAAAACCTTACCGCGTTTTGCATCTTGTGCGCCTTTACGGTTTTGGATATTTTTCCATTTAGAATGCCCTGCCATAACCTTACCCCCTATGTGTTAATCCGTTCTACATCATACCATAATTTTGGCCAATGTGAGAGTGCGGACTCAGTAAAGGGGACCAGTTGCTTCGCCTGTCTTTCTCTTCCAGACGGTGACAATGTGAAGAAATGAAGCCATTCCCGAAGAATTTCATTTGGAAATAGAAGCAGTGTCTTGGAAGCATAATTCAGTCTTCGAAGCGACGGCTGTTCATCAAACAGAAAATCAATGTCGTATCCTATTTGTGGCAACACTCGATGAATCCAGAGCGCAATTTCAGTACCGGCTGGCCCCGTACTCGCTAGATCGAAATCGATGAAACGGATGACGCCATCTCTATCACGCAATATATTATGATGGACGACATCACCGTGAAGCAATGTACCATTCAGATTGTCTTTATAAGTTTTCTTCACTGCGCTAATCGCGTTCAATGCATAAAATAAGATTTCATCGACAAGGCCTTTTCCAATATACGCCTCACACTCTCCACCAATTTCACGGAAACGGCTGATCCGGTCTTCCCACTTCGCGATAAGGGGGTACGGATGCAGATAGGGTGAGGCGTGCCAGTCGAGTTGTGCTTTTGTTTCATGAAGTGCATGAAGAGCAGCAAGCGAATCCGTCCGATCTGCCCTTTTCTTGAAGTTGACTGCCTTCGCACCATCCAACCATGGCTGAACAAACGTCAGTTGATTCTCTTGGGACACTACATCTACAATATGCGGGAAAGAAACAGAATGAAGAGCTTCATGTACACGTTGTACTTTCATCGCGGTGGAGTTGGACTGATATCGCTTCACCGAAAAGCGCTTGCCATCACTCTCTAACTTCCACACATTATCTTTTATTTTTTCTAATTTCCCATCCAGCGCCATATGCCGGTCAATACGCTCCGAACCAGTTGGAACCTTGATTAGGAGGCATTCCAGAATAAGGAGTTGCCTGTTGCATGCATGAAGGGCAATTGCATGGATGACCATAAAAGATCGGAACCATCATTTGCTGACGATGTTGTTGGTGCTGACCCTCGCAGCCACACCCTTGATGATAACCTGGTTGCGGCATTGCAGGATAACCGAATTGTCCGGGATTCCATTGACCTTGTACAGCTGGTGATATAGCCTGCGGTACGTAGCCCGGCCCAGGTGGACACGGAGCAGATGGTTGCAGGTCAATTTCAGGTGATTCTTCATACATATACTCTGGTGAATACTCAGCGGCTGGTTGCATAACCATTTCAGCCGTCTCTTCAAACATAAAATCAGGCGATTCGAGCAACTGCCACCCTTCTACCATAGGTATTTCTAAAGGAGATGTTGCAGGGCCTTGGCCAGAGAAAATCGGTGATTCTTGTTCATACATCGGAAATTGAGTCGATGGTAAAGGAGCGTGGTGCATCGGTTGTTCTTGCCTTGGCATCGCCTGGATTTGCCCCGAATGCATGAACGGGAAACAATCTGCGTCAAAAATCGGCATCCACCCACACGGAATACCTATCATCGGATGAGCAAATGTTTGTGGCGGATGCATTGGCATTGGCATCGGCATTGGTGTTGGTGTTGGTGTTGGTGTTGGTGTTGGTGTTGGCGTTGGTAACGGTATGGGAGCTGGCACTGTTGGTTGTACTGCTGGTGGTGCTGGTTTTGGTGGTGTTGGTTTGGATGGTGGTACTGGTGTTGGCGGTCTTGGCGTTGGTGCTGGTGGTCTCGGTGTTGGCGGTATTGGGACTGGTAGCGGCTTTGGTGTCGGTGGTTTTGATGTTGGTGGTTTTGGCACCGGTATTGGCGGCGACGGTTTTGTACCCTTTGGAGGATGCGGCGTCACCGGCCCTTTCCCTTTTTCAGGATGTTCAGCATTATGCTGTCTTTTTGGCAAGAAAATTTTCATTCCAGGAACAATATAATCTGGATTAGCAAGATGCGCATTCACCCGCTTTAAATCTTCAAACGGGATACCGTATTGACGCGCAATCTTCCATAGCGTATCCCCTTTTACAACAATATGGACTTCCACTTAAAAATTTCCCCCTTCCGTCAATCCATCGTATGAACGGACGCCCGTCTGTGTGACGCTCATCTTTAACGAGATATCCTCTCTTGCCATGTATATGCGGAAGTGGGTTATTTATTCTAAAGAAAAGCGGAAGACGCCGTTTAGCCCCGACAAGTAGGAGGGATGGAGTTCAATCCCTCCCTGCTGTAGTTCTTGAAGATAAAGGCGTACTATGCCTTTTCTGTAAGACTGAAACGACTCGAGGGGCTGGCGCTCAAGTCTAGACACTAAGAAAAGCGGAAGGCACCTTGGTAGACCCGAAAAGCGCTGGAGGGCCTTAAGTGAAAGGCGCTTTTTGCCTTTAACTTAAGGACTGAAGCGACTCGAGGCGCTAGGCGCTGGAGTCTAGACACTAAGAAAAGCGTATACTTTATTTCCCAATAAAAAAACCACCACGGTCATATTGAATGACGTGACGGTAGTTGGTCGTATATGAAATATGAACCGAATGAACGAGCAGTACAATTCAGTGCGCTGAGTTCTTCCATCGCACCTTTCATCATCGGGTGGTCTTCGGATTCCATTACATCGATAATGAAGAAGTAATTGCCAAGTCCTGTTTTTAATGGCCTTGATTCAATTTTACTTAAATTGAGTCTGCGCCATGCAAAAACGGATAAAACCTGGTGCAGCACACCTGAACGGTCATCTTCTGGTAATTTTACCATTAATGTCGTTTTTAGATTTGCAGAATGGCCATTTGTTTCCAAACTTTCTTTTCGCAGGGATAATACGACGAATCGCGTATGGTTAAAATGAAAATCGTGAATATTCTCCTCTGCGATATGTAGACCATATTTTTCAGCCGCCAACTTATTTCCGATTGCCGCAACCTTCACTTCCGGGTTTTCGGAAATATATTTGGCAGCTGCCGCCGTGGAGGTCGTCTGGATAAGCGGGACACGACGGTAATGGTATTGCAAATATTTATGGCATTGCGCAAGGGCATGGGGATGGGAATTGATGGATTCGATTTCAGTGATAAAAGGAACTTGCTTTTTATTGACCATAAGATGCTGTTCGATTGGTATCGATATTTCAGCATTGATGAACAAATCTGCTCCATGGAACAAGTAATCGATGGTCATCGGAACGGATCCTTCCAACGCATTTTCAAGCGGGACAATCGCATAGGCGACACGCCCTTCCGCCACAGCCTCTATACAATCCGGTATCGTAGGTTGAGGTATCAATCCCGAATTTCCAAAAAGAGTGCTTGCCGCAACGTGCGTGAATGATGCTTCCGGCCCTAAATAAGCGACAGTCGGCGTATATCTTTCATTTCCCATACTAGTATCCTCCCATCAGAGTGCACCTGAACTGATTAAGACAACTGAATCGACAAAGTCAGGTGCTTTCAACCGTTGCAGGAACTCTTCCATTTTTATGATCATTTCTGTTACATCGAGTGACAAAGTAATATTAGCCCGTGCTTGAACAGGAATGGTCTGATGAATTGTCAAGACATTACATTTTGACTCAGAGACAATCTGCAACAATGTCGCAAGCGATCCTTTCCGGTCTTCCAGCTGAATGAAAATCGTTAGGATACGCTCACGTGCAATTGATTCGAACGGATAAACAGTGTCACGGTATTTATAAAATGCACTACGGGATAATCCTACCCTCTTCGTGGCATCTTGTATCGTCGATTCCTCTCCGCTTGCCAAAAGCCTTTTCGCTTCTAACATTTTCAGCATCGATTCTGTCAGTACGTCTTCCCTTACAAGATAAAACTGACCTTCCCCCAACTGCTTCATAGGATATCCCCCTTCGTGCGTAGCTTTTGTCATTTTTTAGTCATTCATTCCACCTGATTAATCTACGAAGTCAAATTCGAAGTCAAGAAGTCGCACAGTATCTCCATCTTTCGCGCCACGTTTACGGAGTTCATCATCTACACCCATAGCACGCAATTGTCTCGCGAATTTACGTACGGATTGGTCAAAGTTGAAGTCGGTCATTTTGAACAGACGCTCAATTGTATAGCCCGACAATACGAATGCGCCATCATCATCACGCGCCACTTTAAACAACTCTGCTTCTCCATCATATTTGTACAGAACTGAGTTCTCTTTGTCTTCGTCCTCAATTTCATGCATCGGGAATTCCGGTGTCGTTTCAAGGAGATTTGCAACCGCATGTAGCAATCCGTCAAGTCCAGTTCTTGTGAGTGCTGAAATTGGGAAGATGAGTGCATTGCTGTCATTCAGTTTTTCCTTGAAGACTTTTAGATTCTCTTCCGCTTCAGGCATGTCCATTTTATTTGCAACAATGATTTGCGGACGTTCTGTTAAACGTAAGTTGTATTGTTCTAACTCCTCATTAATTGTCAAGAAGTCCTCGAATGGTTCACGTCCTTCAAGGCCGGACATATCAACAACATGGATGATGACGCGTGTCCGTTCGATATGGCGTAAGAACTGATGACCGAGACCAATACCTTGGTGCGCTCCTTCAATCAATCCTGGAAGGTCAGCAAGCACGAAGCCACGGTGATCATCCGTTTCAACCATTCCTAAATTTGGAACAAGTGTCGTAAAATGATAATCTGCAATTTTCGGTTTTGCAGCGGAAACGACAGATAATAACGTCGATTTCCCTACGCTTGGGAAGCCGACTAGTCCTGCATCCGCTAGCACTTTCAATTCTAGGTTAATTTCTTTATTAGCGCCCGGCTCACCTTTTTCAGATAGTTCAGGTGCAGGGTTTGACGGTGTCGCGAATCGGCTATTCCCGCGTCCTCCACGGCCACCTTTAGCAATGATTGCTGTCTGACCGTGTTCAACGAGGTCAGCGATGATTGAACCATCTTCTGCATCTGTCACAATCGTACCAGGTGGAACTTTGACAACTACATCAGTTGCGTTCTTCCCGTGCATATTTTTACTGCCACCATGCTCACCGCGTGGCGCCTTGAAATGACGCTGGTAACGGAAATCCATCAGTGTACGCAATCCTTCATCCACGATGAAAACAACGTTAGCACCTTGTCCTCCATCACCACCGGCTGGACCACCATATGCGATATACTTTTCTCGACGGAAAGCAACCATTCCATCACCACCGTCGCCGCCTTTTACATAAATCTTTACGTGATCGACAAACATTTATTTTCCTCCTATTGTCCACTAATTGTGAACGTCCATTGATTTTGCGAAAGTGTCTCTTCAACTGTAATGTTTCCGAGTGCCACCGGTTCTAACAGATTTTTTTTCATGTGGGCATGCACAGTAATCGTAATTGACCAACTTTCGGCTGTTGCCTGCACATCGATCTGCGTTTCGTACTCAGAAGTCGGGTCCAATGTTTTTTCAGCTTCACTAAACATTCGTTCTAAATAAGTTACAACTGCCGCATCATCAGCTTCCCGGATTCCGGATGCTATTGTACACGTCATCGTTTTTGTAAAAGCACCATATAGCCAGTCGAACGTAGTAAGCCATATCTCAACGGCTGGAAGTCCGAGCCTTTCTAATAATGCCACTTCACGCATTCGATTGGTTGCTTCCAAGATCTTTTGTTTTGCTTCCGGTAGTTTATCAAGATCGATATAGAGCAAGACTAATTGAAGTTCATTTAAAAAATCATGTCTTGCAAATTTCAGCGCTTCCGCCGTGGTAAGTTTACTGTTCCCCATTCCCATTCACCGCCAACAATTTTCATGTATATAGTATAGCATCTGTTGCCTAGAAATGCGCAAGACGCCGTTTAGACGCTAAAATCGCTGGAAGGCTTGAACATAAAGGCACTCTTTGCTTTTTCATCAAGTAAGAGGGATGCAGTTCTAATCCCTTTCCACTGAAGCGATACGAGCGTCTGGCGCCTAGACAACAATATAAGTAGAAAAAGCACATTTTCTTCTCTCGGAAAAAAAGAAAAAGGACTGCATATTCGTATGCAGTCCTTTCTGTCGTACGTATATTAAGCTTCCTGAACTTCAGGGTATACGCTAACTTTCTTTTTGTCACGACCAAAACGTTCGAAACGAACGACGCCGTCAACTTTTGCGAAAAGAGTATCGTCACCACCGAGACCGACGTTTTCACCTGGATGAATTTTCGTTCCGCGCTGACGATAAAGGATTGAGCCGCCAGTAACAAACTGTCCGTCCGCGCGTTTTGCGCCAAGACGTTTCGAGTGAGAGTCACGACCGTTCCGAGTAGAACCTACCCCTTTTTTCGATGCGAAAAACTGGAGATCTAAACGTAGCATGTATGCCACCTCCTACTATTTAAGAATAATTTTTATATGTTGCCCATAGTCATTTTCAATCGTCTGCAATGAAACAATCATCGCCTTTACAATCAACTGTGTATCGTGATCGTTTTCTTCAGTTTCAGGAAAACTGACTTTCAAATAGCCACCGTCAGATCCTTGTTGAATCTCAGGGGTTTTGCCTGTAAGTGCAATAATTGCATTGACAGCACCAAATGATACTGCAGATGCAGCTGCACAGACAAGGTCTTTTCCGTATTCTGCAAAATTAGCGTGGCCTGTCATCTCAAAAGAGTTGATACGACCGGATGATTGTTTCTTGATGATGATCTTGATCATGCCGGCTTACAGGTTAATACCGTCAATGACGATTTTAGTGTATGGCTGACGATGACCTTGTTTTTTGTGATAGTTCTTTTTCGGCTTGTATTTGAAAACAGTGATTTTTTTAGCACGGCCCTGTTTAACAACAGTTCCTGTAACTGTAGCGCCTTCCACGAATGGAACGCCTACTTTCACGTCTTCTCCACCTACGAATAGAACTCTGTTGAAAGTGACAACTTCGTCAGCTTCACCAGCTACTTTTTCAATGTAGATTTCCTGGCCTTTTTCAACTTTGATCTGTTTTCCACCAGTTTCAATAATTGCGTACATACTTGCACCTCCTCTATAATTACAGACTCGCCTTCCAAGGTGATCCGTACGGATACTTGTACCTTATCAGCGCGGTTGTAGCACGGGTGCTACAAACAATAACATTTGAATATTACCACGTATATTTAATTACGTCAACCTATTTAATTTTATTTCTGCAAATGCTTTTTCATATTTTCGGAACCGAAAAGCGGAAATGTTTTGAAGCAAGAGGAACGTTGCCAGGAGAATGTAGGGCAATGTCTTAGGTATATCAATTGATAATAGGATAATACTAGCGCAAAGAAGTAGAATTGAATGCAGCAAAACGAGCGAGCGTGTGCGATAAACGGAACCTTCTGTTTCGAGCAGCGCACATATTGCCTGTCCACCATCAAGCGGTAGAATGGGAAGTAAGTTAAGCACTAGCAATGCAACTTGAATCCGGATAACTTGGTCGTCACCCGGAAATGGAATCCAAATCGCCATTAATAATAGGAGCAACGTTGCTAAAGGACCGCTGAGCGCGACGAGGAGACGATCTCTTCTTGGTGCCATATGTTTATTCCAAATAACGATTTCGCCACCGTAAGGCATGATTGTACAAGATCGTATGCGCATTCCAGTAAGATAGGCAGCAAGGAGGTGCCCAGCTTCATGAATCAGAAGCGAAATAAAGATAATGGCATAAATCGAAATGCTGCCGGTCATGATTAAAAATAGAAAAAAAGGCAAAAGAACAGGATGAAGCTTAAATTTCATTGTTCCCCGCCCGAAAGATATGTCGGCAAAAGCGACGCATCCATTTTCACACCATCACGCTTTACCTTCAGATAAATCGCCCCCTCATCCATTAGCGCCAGCGTGTCCCCTTTTTTCACAGCTGTATACGGCAGTTTGACAACTTTTCCAACGTAACCATACGTCACTTCATCCCCACTATCATATAACACCGTAACGGTTTTCCCCGATTCGCGGGTGAAACCTGTAAAAATGACAAGCCCGTTCTCTTGCGCATCAATCGTTAACGGTTGTGTATAGGATACAATCACACCCTCTTTATATGGCTGCATTGATTCATACGCGGAAAAAGGGTCTTCCTGATGGGGATCTGCCATGACCGCGATTTGGTCAGCAGCCGGATCTTTAATTATTGTTGCCACCCATTTTTTCATCGCTATAAAGTCCTTGCCAGACGTGACATACTGCGTAACAGGTTCCCGTATCACACCCGCATCCTCCAACTTCGCCACACCAATCACCCCGAGCGTCAACACAATTGCCATCATCCACTTCGTTCTCCATTTCAACCGGTCACACCACCCGTTTTTTTTAGTATATGACGTAGGTGGGGGGAATATTATGGGCGGTTGAACGGAATTTATCGAAAGTGGAGTTCGTATAGTTCTATTTCTGCGAGAAAAGTTGGGCAGCAAATACCCGTTATCTCTCTTTGGTTGCAACTTTTTGGTTCTAATTGCAACTAGCGAGTTTTAACTGCAACTTCGGGATTTCAATTGCAACTTTCGAATTCTAATTACAACTAGTCAAACCTAATTTCAAACCTCCTATTTCAACAACTATTTTTTCAACTCTTCCCGAATAAATTCCGATAATAGATGTTTTTCATCTCTAATTTGAAATAATCTATACCTTGTCTTCGCTTTTTTTATTTCAGCATTATTATTAAGAACACGTATCGCAAAGTAAATGGAGTCATGCTGCATGAATTCAATCGCACTTCTACTCGTAATTTCCGGTCCAAATAATAAACGATATTCCTGTAGGGTATTGAGATGAGCATCACGTGATTCCTTTCCGCATTTCCCACAACACCATCGCGAATGCTTTCTTAGCATTGGAATGTAATCACACTTTGGACATCTGACCCCTTTCTTCACTTTATCAACCGAAATATAATAGTCAACGATACTAAATGGTTTTTCTAGTCTATCTTCGGTCAAAAGCTCAAATGCCAAACGCTTGCATATTTCATTCGCGATCACACGTTTAGTACGACTCTCTAAAAATTCGATATATTCCACCAGTGAATCAATCGGAATCGTTTTCCAGTTTTCCGATGCTTGCATAACGATCCCCGCACGGCTAACGAATACGATAAGTCCATTGGCGGACATCTCGACCCCTATATTACGAAGAAATGAATTGATAATAGTTGTCGACCGACTTAGCTGCGCTTCCGGGTTCCTCATTCCTTCCTTTTTCCCTTCGTCGTTCAGCCTATAAAAATGTTTATTAACGGGATCAAAATAAAATTCCCCCCGCATATTTTTTATTTCTATTACCAAAATGAAATTAGGATGTATAAGTAATGTATCAATTTGAACTTCCTTTTTTCCAACCTTGATATTCAGATTCTGCAAAACGTAATAGGGCATCTTTAGTTCAAGCTCTTTCAAATAATTATCAACTTTCAATTCACCCGCAAATCCCCCTCGACTATTTTTATAATCAGACTTAATTCTTTTATACATTTCATCGGATTCCGATATACGTGAAACAAGCGATGCTAGCCCTGCAAAAGCCCCTGGAATACCTCGTTTTTTAATTATCAATCAAAATCTCCTCCTATTTTGAATTTCTCATTGAAAAAGTATCGATTTCTAACTTCAATCGCGGAACCCAATTCGTTTACTATCGCTAATTGCAACTCTCAATGCTTAACTTCAACTCTTGAAACCTAATTGCTACAATCCACGTTTAATTGGAACTTTCGAATTGTAATTTCAACTCTTCCATTTTCACCACCTAAAATTCACAAAAAACCCCCAACACAAAAAATATGTGCAAGGGGTTTTAGGGTTATTTCACAAATATCGATTTAAGTTTACCGAAGAATCCAGGTTTTCCCGTGGTAAGAGACATAAGCGGAACTGATTCGCCGAGGATACGGCGCGCAATGTTACGATAGCCAATTGCTGCAGGATTCGCTGGATCCATGACGACGGGCTCCCCTTTGTTTGAGGAGGTGATGACGTTCTCATCGTCTAGGATGATGCCGAGCAAGTCGATAGACAAGTGTGTCGTAATGTCGTTGACATCAAGTGCATCTCCGCTATTCATGAGATGCCGTCTGATGCGGTTGATGATCAGTTTCGGGGGTTCTATGTCTTCCTGTTCAAGCAAACCAATGATTCGATCGGCGTCACGAACGGCCGAAATTTCAGGAGTCGTAACGACAATGGCACGGTCAGCACCAGCAATGGCATTTTTGAAACCTTGTTCGATTCCAGCCGGACAGTCAATCAATATATAATCATAATCCCGTTTCAGTTCAGTAACCAAGTTTTTCATCTGTTCAGGATTGATTGCGTTTTTATCAGTAGTCTGAGCAGCCGGCAATAAAAAGAGACCGTCCTCGAAACGTTTATCCTTCACGAGTGCCTGTTGAACTTTGCAGCGTCCTTCAATAACATCCACTAAATCATAGATGATACGGTTTTCAAGGCCGAGAATGACGTCAAGATTACGGAGGCCGATATCAGTGTCAATCAGACACACTTTTTTACCTTGGAGAGCCAGTGCAGTTCCAAGATTTGCGGATGTCGTCGTCTTGCCGACACCACCTTTACCAGATGTTATTACGATTGCTTCTCCCAAACTAGCTTCCTCCTTTGAATGATGACAGACCAGGCCGAAGAATCCGGAGTTCCTGCAGACGGTCGATGGCAATGAAGCCGTTCGGATGCAAATAAGCACATTCCATTTCCGGTTGTTCCGACAAAATCGTTAACTCATCCGTCATCGTTTCCATTTTGTCCGCGATTATAAGATGTGTTGCTTCAAGCCAAGAAGCCGCGATCACAGCCTTCGTATTGCCGCTCGATCCTGCATGAGCGATCCCCTTCAGTCTACCAAGTACATAAATGCTGCCCGCAGCGACGACGCGGCCATTGGGATTCACGTCACCAATGACAACGAGATCCCCTTCTGCCTGCACAACTTGACCCGATCGCACGATGCCGATGTAGGTTTCAGATTGATTTTCAAGTACTTTTCTATTGCATTCTTCCATCGTGATAACATCACTTTGGATTTTTGATACACGTAAATTTGGAGAATCATGAATCGCGTTCATTATCTCTCGCAATTCTTCTTCATTGCAGTAGCGACTACCCGTATGAACCTGCACTTCCGCAAGTCCTTCCAAGCCGTCTTCCTCCACTTTTCTGCGGAGCTCGGCAATCATGTCCGAATAAGCGCATTTGTCGTCAAGCCGAAGAACAAGACCGTCTTTTGTCCCTTTTATTGTTACATATTGCTGTTTCGTCATTTGCGTCACCCCGCATTTTCTTTTACAAAGTTTCGCCCTGTCGCTCTACTACTCTTTTATAAATAAGTGTTTTGAAAAACCAACCGAACATACCAACGAATATTGAGTTGGCAATTATCGTTGGAATAAGTCTCCCTGTAATGAATTCATCCAATCCAATAGATGTCAATGAAACGAGACTAGCAAAAAAGTATGATAGTACTTCGAGCACGATAATCAGAAGTAAGGCCAAGAACATCACCGTAACAATATGGCGGTGGATTTGGCGAATAATTAGTGTTGCAATAAAGCAGATCAAAGGATAGAGAAATGCATATAATCCAATAATATCAATATGGTACATATCATACAAGAGTCCAAGCACAATTCCGTAAATGATTGCATGTTTTCTACTGTAATAGACAGCTATAAAAATAAGGTACACGATAACAAACCGCGGAACAAGCGTATAGCTATCACTACCAATGTTCACCGGTGAAAACAGACTGAATACAGGCTCTAGGAAAAACAACAATACGGCAATAAGAGGGATGACGGATCGGATCATGATCCATCCTCCCCCTCAGTATCCGCAGAGCTGTCCCCGTCTGTCCCCTGAACAATGGATGAGCGCTTAGCAATGATAACATGGTCCAACAACGAAAAGTCCGCTGCCGGCCGGATATACGCCAACTTCGTCAGTCCATAATCATCTGTCGATACTTCTGTTACTTCTCCAATTAAAAGCCCTTTCGGAAAAATACCACCAAGACCAGATGTTATGACTTTCTGACCGACTTTGACTTCGAAACTAGAGTCAATACGTTTCATAATAAGCTCACTGCGTTTAATGTCGTACCCCTCGATAAGTCCGTAAGTCTTTTCACCTGCAACAACTGCAGCAACACGGAAATTACGATTCTCAGTCGACAATAGCTCAACTGTGGACGTAAACTTTGTAACAAGTACAACTTTTCCAACTAGGCCATCCGCTGTAATGACCGCCATATTCTTTTCAATACCTTGATTTTCGCCCTTGTCTATGATGATTTTCTCTTCCCACTGGTCAGGGTTCCGCGAAATGACCGTCGCCTGGACCGGATCATAAACACGCAATTCATCTTTTTTGCCGACAATTTCGAGCAGGCGTTCATTTTCTGCTTTCACATCCGCCAGCTCGGCTTGTCCAGAGGCGTATTCGCTTAATCTTACTTTTAAATGTTTGTTTTCTTCATATGTATTCAAAATCCCATCAATATTCCCAATAACGTTTGTTATGTAAAGCGCCGGCTTCGAGAATAGTGACTGCCCGAAGCCGACGACATCTTTCACAACTTGTTCTGGAAGGGAGGCATTCTGCCGGTCTTTGAGGGAGAATGAAATTAATGCCACAAGGATAATGACGCCCACGAGCAGTAATATCAAACGTTTATTTGAAAAAAATCGCGGCATTGCCCATGTCCTCCCTTACTTATCTACCTTGCATTTTTTTGATCAATTCAAAATTATCAAGTGCTTTACCTGTACCGATTGCAACACAATCAAGTGGATCTTCAGCTATGAAAACAGGCATTTGTGTTTCATCAGAAATGACTTTATCAAGATTCTGGAGCAATGCACCACCACCTGTTAGTACAATTCCGCGTTCCATAACATCCGAAGATAATTCCGGAGGTGTTGTTTCAAGCGTCTTCTTCACACCATCAATGATTTGTGCAATTGACTCACGCAATGCTTCTGCGATTTCATCAGAAGAAATTTCGATTGTTTTCGGCAGACCAGTCAAAAGATCACGTCCACGAATTTCCATCTTCTGTGTATCGCCGATTACTTTTGCAGAACCAATTTCAATTTTAATAGCTTCTGCAGTCCGTTCACCGATAGTCAAATTATACATTTTGCGGATATAGCTAATAATCGCGCCATCCATTGTGTCGCCACCGACACGGATTGACTCGCTTGTTACAATGCCGCCAAGTGAAATGACCGCAACTTCTGTTGTACCGCCACCTATATCGACGACCATACTACCAGTAGGTTCCCAAACAGGTAGATTTGCGCCGATTGCAGCCGCAAACGGTTCTTCAATTGTGAACGCTTCTTTTGCACCGGCTTGACGTGAAGCATCGATAACCGCACGCTGTTCAACGGAAGTAATTCCGTAAGGCACACAAATTAGGACGTTTGGCTTTTTCCATGCTCCGCCCGACGTTTTCGTTGCCTCTTTCATGTAATGCTCAATCATTGCTGTCGTAATTTCAAAATCAGCAATAACGCCGTCTTTCATCGGGCGCGTTGCCACGATAGATCCAGGTGTACGACCAATCATATTTCTCGCAGCGCTACCGACTGCTACAATTTCACCAGTATGTGTATTTTTCGCTACTACTGAAGGCTCTCTGAGGACAATGCCTTTTCCTTTAATGAAAACTAATGTATTTGCTGTGCCGAGGTCAATCCCGACATCTCTAGATCCAAATCCAAACAATTGTGTTCTTCCTTTCTGCTAAACCGTTAATTACGGCATTCATGAAATCATACACCATAGTATAACGGATAGAAGAGCAAATTCACAGCGTCACATGTACCCTTATTCATTTTTCGTGCCATTCGAAGCATTATTTCAGAATAAATTTACATATAACCCTTCTCTTTCAGGCTTAAAAACTGGTGATCTCCAATGATAACGTGGTCGAGAACTTCGATGCCCATAATCGAACCCGCTTCAATTAATCTTTTCGTTACTTCGATATCTTCTGGAGATGGTGAGGGGTTTCCACTCGGATGATTATGCGCAACTACTATTGACGCGGCAGACCGCTTTACTGCTTCGCGAAAAATTTCACGCGGATGAACTATGCTGGAGTTGAGGCTACCGATAAAAATAGTCTGTTTATGAAGGACTTCATTTTTAACATTCAAAAAGAGCACTACGAAATGCTCTTGATTGAGTGAGGCCATATCCGTCATTAAATAGGCAGCTGCATCTTCCGGAGACCTTATCGTGTATCGCCCCTCTGAATGCTTACGATACATCCGCTTGCCAATCTCTGCGGCAGCAAGGATTTGGACCGCCTTCGCCTTACCGACTCCTTTTACCAGCATCAATTCTTCAATAGTAGCGTCTTTCAAGTCTTGGATTTTATCGAATGAGGATAAGATTCGGTTAGCAAGAACAAGAACAGATTCCTGTTTTGTACCTGTGCGCAACAATATCGCAATCAGCTCTTGATTGGACAAACTTTCCGCACCTTGTCTAATGAGTCGTTCACGTGGCCTGTCCGCAATATGTACATCGCGAATCATCATTTTGGGCTGAAGATCAATTGTCAATGAATGATACACCACCATTCAATTCCATAAAGCCCAGCTTCCGCATATACTCAGTTAACTTCGCAATTGGCAATCCCATAACATTGTAGTAATCACCATCAATTTTATCCACCAATAATGCGCCAGCCGTCTGAATACCGTATCCGCCAGCCTTGTCCATTGGATCACCGGATTCCACATATGCATTAATCAACATATCGTCAAGTTCACGAAAAGTAACTTTTGTCTGGACGGAAAATGTACATATCTTATCATCCGTAAATACCCCAACGCCTGTTATAACTGAATGCGTTTTCCCTGAAAGCTCTTCTAAAAATGCTCGCGCTTGTTCTTTACTTTCTGGTTTCGAATATAATTTCCCTTTATACACAACAATCGTATCCGCTCCGATTACGATAGAACCCTGTTCTTCATTCGCTACTGCCTGCGTTTTCATCGCGGCAAGTTGCCGTGCATAGCCTTCAAAATCGTCATTTTCTACAGCTAAATCCTCAGCCACATTGCTTGGCACGACTGTAAACGGGAAGCCAAGCAAACTTAGAATTTCTTTCCTGCGCGGAGATGCTGAAGCTAGAATAACTGGTTTAACAACTGTAAATTTCATTAGTAATTCCCCCTTTAGCCAATCATACTGGATAAAAGGATTTGTGAAAATTGTCTCAAAATCCTCACAACTCAAATCCGTCCCCTTTTCAAGCCTCAAAAAGTGATTTTAACGCAGTTTTCTGTATGTGAATACTGGGAAAGAAGAAGCAATCTAACGACACGTAAATCCTTCGTAAATGTTGTAATGGTGGTAATATTCTTGTAAAAACCTTTTGTCTTATCATCATCTTTCCCCTCCTTTGTAGTTTCGTCCAAATTATTAATTTTGGCTATTTCTGTTTGCATGAGGACCTCACGCAATTTCCCTGCACCGATTGCCCCGCAGGATGAGGTATCTGCCCTGAATGTTTTCCGATAAGTACCTTCAGACTCACTAGAATCAATCTCATTTTCCGTCAATCCAACAGCGGTCCAAACTAAGTATTTATCGGCCGCCTTTATAACGGCCGCTTTCGATAGAGTTGGATCTTCTGCAATAAATAGAGTTGCAGATTCCGAGGACGAGAATGCTCCATGCTGTTTTGCAAATAATTGTAACGGCTCTTCATCAGGCTTTGCTGAATTTTCAACAGGTGCTGGACCCGATGCGGCTAATTCTTTGCCGCTGGTCTTTACATCGTCTTTCCCTTTAGTCCCAGCAAGTAGTAGACCAATCACTGCAACAGCTGCGACACCTATGAGGACACCGTGAAGCATCGCCATGAAAACTGTCCCTTTCGAGTAACGTTTTCCGAATTTCATTGCTGACCACCCCGTTTTAAGTTTATCTAGCGCCTAGTTGCTTGGGGCATAAGTCTGCCCTAACCAAGGTACTTTTATAGTTAACCGTATCAGAGTGGACATGAAAAAGAACAAGACGTATGTCGCCTTGTTCCAATAAATTTATCGACTTAATAGAATAGATTGCCATACCAACCGACAAAATCAGCTCCCCAGAAATAAGAGATAACAGCAGCCACTGCAATCGAGGGACCAAATGGGATTGGTGTTTTTCGTCCTTGCCCTGTCCGTTTTAACACGATAAGCCCAACAATAGACCCGATGAACGCCGCTAAAAACAGTGTCACAAGTGTATTCGTCGTACCCAACACAAGACCGATAACGAAAAACAACTTGATGTCCCCGCCACCCATGCCACCTTTCGACACAACAGCGATGAGATAGAGTACTCCAAAGCCCACTATAGCCCCAAGGAAGCTATCCCACCAAGGTTCAAGGGGAATGGCTAACCGCAGTCCGATAAGCACTATAGCGAACGGTAGCAATACCTTATTAGGGATAAGCATATACGCGATGTCCGATACTGTAATGATGACAAGAAGCGACATGAATAAAATTGCGATGATTAATTCGCCACTGAATCCGAGCATTGCGTAACTTAACACAAATAAAATCCCCGTCACCAGCTCCATGATTGGATAAATCGGGCTAATTCTCGTACCACATCCCCTACATTTCCCTTTTAAAAACAGATAAGAAAAGACTGGAATAAGATCTAGAACGCCTAATTTCCGATTACAGACGGTGCAATGTGAAGGAGGCGAAACAATCGACTCCTTTTTCGGCACACGCAATCCGACAACATTG
Source organism: Sporosarcina psychrophila (assembly GCF_001590685.1). Lineage (GTDB taxonomy): Bacteria > Bacillota > Bacilli > Bacillales_A > Planococcaceae > Sporosarcina > Sporosarcina psychrophila. Next base: position 1,820,141 of record NZ_CP014616.1, on the reverse strand, counting down.
AAAAATGATCCTAATACAATACCGTATAGGAAAAAGAAAACACCAATAACAATTCCCATGCAATTCTCCTTCTACTGTTTATCTACTGGGTCTATTTGGAGCGCCCTTCGCGTCCTTCTAGACTTTTCCTTATCTTCATACATTCTCACATCGGCCAATTGAAATAGCTCGTCGAATTGGCTTGCCTCAATTGAATAAAAAGCAACCCCGATACTTGGCTCAATTTCCAACACTAAGGCATTTCCAACAAACGGATTGGTTGCGAATTCCTCTCGTAAAACATCCACCCAGTCATCCACCGCTTGAGCCGTTGGGTATTCCTCCAGGAAAATGACGAACTCATCACCGCCAAAACGGGCGACAATGTCACTTCCCCGTGTTATTTTCATCAAAATGGATGCTGTATGCTTCAGCACTTGATCACCGACAGCATGTCCATATGTATCATTGATCACTTTGAATCGATTTAAGTCAATAAGCACAACCGCCGTCCCATTCGTTGACTGAACAGGCAAGGATTTTAATCTGTCCTTTACTTCAGTAACGAAATACGCTCGGTTGGAAATATTAGTGAGTGCATCATGATAGGCTAAGCGCTCTACTAGCTGCTTACTTTCCAATTCATCGGTCACATTACGCCAAATCAAATAATAAAAGACATCCTCATCCACTCTCACTATCGAGGCATCCAGCGAAAAATACAGGGTTTCATCCTTGGCTGGGTTCATAATTTTTATGAGGTAATCTCTGATTGTTACTTCTTTTTTCAACCGCTCACTGAGTCGAAGAAGTTGCTGTTTATTCTCTGTCACTCTAAAATAATCGATTAAAATGAAACCTTCTTTAATTTGAGATCCAAGCTCTATAGCCGCATTGTCATTGAACTCCAATACTTCCCACTGATCATTCGTAATGATGATGGATACCGGACTTAAGTTGAACAATTCTTTATATCTTCTCGAGACGGAAGGTAGTAACTGAAAACGCAAAACGGAAATAGATAGGAAAGCGGAAAACACAATACCAGATAGTAGATAAGGATGCGGGGGTAAGAACCTACCATAATTCGGATAACCTAAAATGACTGTCAAAATGAGCATACTTATCATTCCAACCAGTAAAAACTGAATGGATTTACGTTTTCTCAACGAAGTCGCGCGGTTCATCCCATTCCTTAAAGTGACTATCATAAGAACAATTATTACAGTTGAAAGGATCAGTTTCATATAATAGGTTTTATTAAAAATCGGTGAGTACCAAATGCCCGTTTGAATAAATTCAATTTCATCCACGACATTGACATTCATCATCGTTAAAATGACAACGATTGCGATAGGAACGTAAATCAGATATGGATAGAAGGGAATGCGATAATGCTTGTGAATTTTCGTCATATGTATAAGAAAGTGGAATAAAATGGTGGTCGTTAATAACCTGATTTGGTAAAAAAATACACCAATCATCCACACACTAGAAGACAATGGTAATAAATGTCGAATAAATTCTTCAAGATACAGCAGACAATACGTAAAACTAAATGCCACCATTAACTTATGTTCCAAACGTCGAGGGCTTTGCGCCAACACCATACAGCCTATTCCAAAAATTATCAAGGCAGGAACCATATATACTAATAGATAGATTACAAGTTGTTGAGTAGGCAATTGTTCCACCTCTTTCTGCTTATAGAACCTAAAAGGAGAAATCGTTTTGATTTCCCCCAGACTGTTGTGGAACCTCGCAGTGCTACGCACCAACAGGTTAAAATTATACTGCTATTCAGAATAGAGTTGCAAAGAAAAGTTTGGCACAAAGTCCAGAGGCTCCAGGTTACGGTCAAATGTCGTGCAAGGGGAAGGCGGTGACACAATTGATTCTTTTTTTAGGAACTCGTGGCCAACAACGTTGAAGAAGGAAACGAAAAATAGACTTGTGATTACAATCGTCACTTGGTATCCCCTGCTTCCACGCCATCATTGAAAGGTGTCGGATCGGTTTTCTCACTAGGCGGAGGTGCATCTATTTTCGGGACCTCGTGCTGTAAACCTACTAAATCAGGACGATAAAAAGCGGAAAACGCCACCGTCATCTCTATCAGTCCCTCGTCCAGCTGCTGGTCACGAATTTCAACAGGTACATTGATACTGATTGAATCAATGATAAAAATACGCTCCATCTTCTCAATTTCATCGACGAATTTTTCGATCCCCGTGTACGAATCGGATTGAAGAACTACTTCAGTCAACAACTGGTTAACATTCTCAACATTTTCAACAGGATTTTCTATGATAAATTCGCCTTGCGCAAATGTTATGTCTTGTACTAGGATGCCCGATTTGATTTCCGCTTTGCCAATTTGGAGAAGTACGGCATCTTCTAATGGCATTGACGGTACTTTACGCTGCAATGGCTGCGAACTGGTCGTATCAGTTTGCCCCTTAGCCGCGGACTGCTTGCGAAGAGCAAACAACACGTCCCGCTCATTGGAAGTCGTGAGCTTCATCTGCTCATTCGTATCTTTAACAGGTACATACACTTTGAAATAAGAATAGGCTGCAAGTGAAATGAATAACAAAACGGAGAGGACGACTAGGGCTATTTCTTTTTGGCGTTTCGTCAAATTAGTCACTCGTATCATCTCCCTCATCCGAACTTTGTGCCTCGTCAACTCCAGCTGTCCCCTCGACCGCAATCCGTTGATCAGTAAATAAGATTGAATAGGTAGCCATATAACGCGGTAGAACATCAGTTGCTGGACTAGTTTCTTCAGTCGATACATTTTCAACTTTCACAGAATCAAGATGAATCTCTGATATGACCTGTGATGATTTTAATCGCGTGTAATAATATGCACTGTCTGGTTTTGTGTCGAATTGAACTATAACCGTCGCCAAATTGGGACCTGTAAAATCAAACGTTTGGAAGAATCCACGTTCTGGCAATAAATTTATAAGTTCATGTAAAAGAGGAACTGTATCAAACTGATAGTTCTCTGCCCAATCTACAGTCGATGCGAGCAACTTTTTCTCGTCACCTGAATCAGTTTGCTGGAGCTCAGAACGGATTTCTTCCTGACTTTGCTGTAGGACTATCAGCTGCTGCTCAAGCGTTTCCGTCTCTTTTGCTAAACTAGTAGAAAGCATGAATAAAGCCAACCATAAAAGAACAGCTGCACCTAGAATAGCCAGTGCAGCGATGAGGAGCGTCGACCGCTCCTTCTCTTTTTCAGGTAATAGATTAATATCGACTAACATGACTACACCTCTTTCAATGCCAACCCGATTGTTCGGTTGAAGCGCGCTGGCAGCTCTTCCCCGGTCGCAAGTTGTAAAGGCTCCTTAACCAATACATCTGCTTTGACGTTCAGCCGTTCTCTGATTCCGGAAAGGAGTGCATCCATTTGGGAGTACTCCCCATTCACGAGAAGATGCGTGATGGAAGCGGCACCGTTCCACATATTATAGCGGTAAAAATTAATGAGTTTTTCTAGCTCCATCACAATGGTCAATGGCGTAACATTGCCCACTTTACCAGTCATATCTGTCACAACGGATAAATCCGTCGAATTTTCCAAATCAACTGGTCGCATAAAGAGTGGGAAATGCTCATGGAAAATAGAAACCGTCAGTTTACCATCTTTCAGATCAGCTAACAGAACATGTTCTTTACCCATGAATGAGTGCTGTCTATAGGCAAGACGATATAAGGCAAGTGGCGTGATATCAGCCGTTACAGGATTTAATTTCACGTCTTTCAAAACCTCTTCATAACGGCTTAGTACACTTTCTTTTGACGCAATAATAATCGCTTCATTCATTTCGGTATTGGGTAGGTATGGGACGACATCAAAGACAGGGTCATCGAACGGGAGATAGAGTGTCGAACCAATCTCAATGAAGAAATGACCTTTCAATTCGTCCGTCATGACATCGTCGGGGTATGGGACTTTGCGGATAATAACATATTGATCCGGGGCGAGGAATTGGACGGATCGTTTGGAGATTCCCCACTGTTCAATCGCCCCGTCCAATATCGTCGCAAGCGTTTCGGAATCGACAATCTTCCCCTCGACAACGACGTTCGGAGGAAGGGAAACTTCCTCCGCAACATCGATAACGAGCGGATCAACCGATTTCAGCCGAACAAACCGGACTGCATCTTCTTCAATTGTCATGGATTCTGTGCGCTTGCGGCGAGTGAATATGGACATGGGCATTGGACCAGCTCCTAACTAAATAAAATACAAATTAATATTCTGTTCAATTTTGTTTATACCTAGCTTTAGGGAGCTACAACTTTATCAAAGTCGAAGTTCTTAAGACCAGCTTTCGTAAGGTTTCCAGATATAGTTTTCTTTCCTGCTTTGCCTGAAAAATCAATCGTATTTCCGCCTTCTGCCAAAGTTTTTGTTACCGTTGCTGTTTCCAAAGTACCTTTGTCATCTAGAAACTCGGGAATCAAATTATCGTTACCTGAAATAGATGCTGTTGTAGCGTCAGGGTTATCAATAAAGTACAAATTTGCCGCCGCCAGAACATTTTGCGCATCAGCAATAACTGCTTTTTCTCTAGAACTCTGAATAATATTCCCAATCGAAGGCACCGCAATCGCTGCAATAATCCCCAAAATAACAATAACAGCCAATAGCTCGACTAGCGTTAATCCTTTTTCATTGTTCAATCGTTTTTGTAAAAGTTTCTTCATTTGTATTTCCTCCCTTTTTTCATCTTCTTATTCTACTTACATCTTAATTATACCTAATTCTACAAAATATGAAACTACTATATCAATAATTTATACGTCTTTTTTACTAATTATTGAAATTACCCCTTACATTCCGTCTATGTTATTAAACATTTCGAACATCGGCATCATAATCGCGAGGACTATAGTCCCGACTAATCCTGCTAATAGCACAATCATCAATGGTTCAATCAAGGCTTTCAACCGATCCGTCGCAGCTTCCACTTCTTTCTCGTAGAAATCGGCAACTTTCGCCAACATCGCGTCTAAAGACCCTGTTTGCTCACCAATTGCAATCATATGGGGAATCAGCGGTGGAAACGCCCAGTGCCCGTTCATTGGCTCCGTCAACGACCCGCCCCGTTCTAATGACTCTCTTGACTTTGCAATCACTCTAGAAATTACTTCATTTTCTACTATCTTTTCTGTCATGGACATCGCTTGTAGAATTGGGACAGAACTAGCAAACAACGAACTTAACGTCCGCGTCATGGTTGCAAGAACGGATTTCTTCATGATGTCACCAAATATGGGGAGCCTTAAAAGAAATGTATCTAACAAAAGCTTCCCTTCTTTATTGCGCTTCATCATCCAAATCCCACCTACAACAATCACTGCGAATAAAACCAACAAGAACCAGTAAGTGGTTACAAAGGTACTCGCGTTCATAACGAAGCGCGTAATCCAAGGTAACTCTCCTCCGAAACTGGCAAACATTTCGACAAACATAGGAACGATTGTCGTCAACAAAAAGATAACAACTCCGATTGCTAAAACTGCGACGACTAATGGATAGGACATCGCAGACACAACCTTTTGCTTTAACTGATGTGATTTTTCAAAATGATCAGCAAGACGATCAAGTGAATCATCAATCGTACCGGACATTTCGCCGGCCCGAATCATATTAACAACGATTGGTTCGAACGCTTTCGAGTGTTTTGTGAATGCTCCCGATAAAGAACCGCCTCCACGCAAATCATCGTTCACCGTAATGAGTATCTTTTGGAACGGTTTCGATTCGACTTGCAATGCCAGTATTCGTATAGCATCAATGATTGTAACACCCGCCCTGAGAAGCGTTGAAAATTGACGGAGGAACATGATTAAATGTTCTCGTTTCACCGGTTTTCCGATGACGATTTCTTTTGTCAGCGCAGTTTCTGCTTGGACAGTTAAGTTCGTCACACGTATTCCTTGACTTTTTAGTTTTATCGCAGCTTCCCGCTTGTCCACTGCTACGATGACACCTGTCCGGATTGCTTTTGCATCGCGTCCTTCATACTTGAAACGAGCCATCGTTACTCATCACCTTCTAAATACGGCGTGGCTGTTTCATACGAAATAATCCCTTGATCGAGGAAGGTGCGGACAGAAGAGGCCATCATATGCATACCTGCCGCACGGTTTGTTTGAATGATAGTTGGAATCTGATGGACTTTCTCTGTCCGTATCAAGTTAGCAATAGCAGGATTATTAATCATTACTTCCGTCGCAGCACGTCGTCCTTTGCGGTCAGCTGTCTGGAGTAACCGCTGTGAAATAACAGATGTCAAAACGCCAGCAAGCTGGACACGAATTTGCGACTGCTGACCATGCGGGAATACGTCAATAATCCGGTCAATAGTCGATGCAGCACTCCATGTATGGAGCGTAGCCAGAACAAGGTGACCCGTTTCGGCCGCAGTGATCGCTGTCGATATTGTTTCCAAATCTCGCATTTCCCCAACAAGGATGACATCCGGATCCTGCCGCAACGCAGCACGTAACCCCGATGTAAATGAAGCAGTGTCAAATCCTATTTCCCGCTGATCAATAATCGATGTACCATGCGCATGCATATACTCAATCGGATCTTCCAACGTAATGATGTGTTTGTGCATTGTTTCATTCATATATTTGATCATCGCTGCAAGTGTCGTCGATTTACCCGACCCCGTCGGCCCTGTCACAAGGATGAGTCCTTGATGCGTCTGCGCCAACATCTTTAACGTTTCTGGCAATTGCAAGTCATCGATTGTCGGTATTATCGTTGGTATCGTCCGAAAAGCAAGTGATATAGAACCGCGTTGCTGAAATGCATTGACACGAAAACGAGCCGCTCCCAGGACTTCATAGGAATAATCGATTTGGCCATGCTCCACAAAGTCTGGATACATCTTATCCGGAATTGTCAATTGTGCGACTGATTCAGTAAATTCTTTATCAATCAACACATCGCCATAGCGTTTTAAATCCCCGTGAACCCTGAATATCGGAGGCACCCCTACCGTTAAATGAATGTCTGAAGCATTTAACTTAAACGCCGTCTTTAGCAGCTCATCAATCTTCCTGTTCATGTACAAAACCCCTATTCAATCAATGCGACGCGCAATACTTCTTCTGTCGTCGTAATCCCTTGTTTTACTTTCAATAAACCATCATCCATCAAAAACATTGTCTTATTGCGAATTGCAATTTCTCTCAAATCTGCGGTCGTTCCGCCTCTATTAATAACGTCTCGCATTTCGTCGTTCAAAACGAGCACTTCGTGAATGGCAATCCGCCCGCGATACCCAGTCATATTGCATACCGCACAGCCGGAACCTCTTATCACTTTTTCAATCGTAATACCCCGCTTCGCAAAAATCTCCACTTCGCGACTAGATGCAGCCATTTCTCGTCCACAATCTCGACAAACACGGCGGATGAGCCGTTGGGCGATAACAGCATTTAGCGATGAAGTTACGAGAAACGGTTCGACACCCATATCTAACATCCTTGTAATCGTAGCAATCGAATCATTCGTATGGATTGTACTAAGAACTAAATGACCAGTTAATGATGCCCTAATGGCAATTTCAACTGTTTCACGGTCACGTATTTCCCCGACCATAACGATATCTGGATCTTGTCTCAATATAGACCTTAGACCTGCCGCGAATGTCAATCCGACATTCGGGTTCACTTGTATTTGGTTTACCCCTTCTAGCTGATACTCAACCGGGTCTTCTACTGTAATTATATTCACTTCTTCTTTATTCAATTTATTAAGCGCTGCATAAAGCGTTGACGATTTACCCGATCCCGTAGGCCCTGAAATAAGGACAATTCCATTAGGTTTTTCTATTTGTTCAAGGAACCGGTCCAGATTCAACTTATTGAAACCAAGTTTCGTCAGGTCGTTCAAAGAACTGCTGAGATCTAGAATACGCATGACAATTTTCTCACCGTAAACTGTCGGTAACGTGGAGACACGAAGGTCAATCGGTCGAAAATCTACATTCGTCTTGATGCGGCCATCTTGTGGTATCCGGTGTTCTGTAATATCTAAATTTGCCATAATTTTTATACGTGCACTAATCATCGCCTGCATATGCTTCGGTAAAAATCGTTCCGATTTCAACAAACCGTCAATCCGGAAGCGTATAGCGACTTGATGCTCTTGGGGGTCGAAATGAATATCACTAGCCTTTTGAGTGATAGCTGAAGACATGAGTTGATTGACAAGCCGGACAATCGGGGAATCCAAATCCGTCAACTCATCTTGTTGTTCTATCTGTTCAGTTGTCTGTTCGATGAAAAGCTCATCGAATGACTCCTCATCGTAATACTTTGAAATAGTCCGCATTATATCATCTTTTGATGCAATCGCAGTTTCAATATGGAACCCAGTAGACAACCGCAAATTGTCGACTGTAATATAATCCATCGGGTCAGACATTGCGACAAAAAGCCTGTCCCCCTCAGCTTTCAACGGGACAAGCAAATTGCGTTTAGCAAATTCTTTCGGTACAACATTAAACAGTTTCGGATCAAAAGGGTATCTAAACAGATTGACGTGCGGAATACCCAGTTGGAATTCCAATACCTCAATTAGTTGCTGTTCGGTGATAAAACCGTATTGAAGGAGCGAGTCGCCAAGTTTCTGATCGCGCGGTTTTTCGCTCAATGCTGCTTGCAATTGTTCATTTGTAATGAGACCAGACTCAACGAGCAGGTCACCTAGTCTTTTACGTGTAGTCGACATGCTATTCCCCCACTCCGTTCTCACGTTTACTCAATTATATTTCCACCTTTATCATATTGAACTTCTATCTCATCTTCGCCTTGTAATTGTGAAGGGTCTTTATCAACGTTAGACTCCAAACCATTTTGGGAATCGGCAGAGTTTTGATTGTCCTGAGAATTGACTGTTCCATCATTGCTATTTCCGGGAATTTGTTGCGACTCTTTTTTCAATGGATGGAGTTCGATTTTAGGCATCGGAGCATAAAAGTCAGATGAAATCATTTCATCCACTACTACCGAGCCTTCGTATGAAATCGTTCGGTGGACTTCCACTTCCATTCCTTTTCTGCCTTCATCAGCTACACTTACTTGTCCATTTGGTATAAATGCGCTAAATTGCTGCACTGTTTTTGGCTCGAATGATTCTAGTTGCCCGACAAACGGTGAGTAGGAATAGAGTAAAGGCATACCGGTAATTGACGAAACAATTGTTCCATTGGCAGATTGAACATGCAACTGGAAAGCCGTCTTATTTGGATTGGTGAAGATGAAATTTAGTCCAAGCCGCTCATTGACCGCTGCTTCGAACCCTGGTTCTGCGAATGGTGCTAGCATATTTCCTATATTGCGTTCATCGATAACAAAATTCGTCTGCAAAATTGTCGCATAGAGAACAGATGCAAGAACTGTTAGCTCCTCATCAGACACGACACCAATCTCATTATTTTTAATGAAATCAAATAAAGAAAACGTTGCAAAAGATGTGATTTCCGTACCATTTAAAGCATTGATTAAATTCGTCAACGAAGTCGAGGGCTCTGTTACTGCAATCGATGATGTTGCGATTTCTATTTCCGTGAAATCAGAGTAATCCGTAATATGAATAGTCAGTGGCATAATACCTGTTCCTAACTCCCGTTCGATACCAGTTGCAATCGATTGAAGACTATCTTCACTAAACAGGATTGAAGAAAACTGTTGTGTCAGAATCGTTCGAAGTCCATCGACTGAAACTGTTGAGACAATGGGATTTTCTTTACCAGAATTCGATTGTTCAACCGTTTTTTCAACGTCGAAAGTAACTACTTCGGCAGGCAAAGCAACTGTGATATCCTGATAAGTTAAATCGACTGCAAAATCTGTTTGAAGTGTTATGAAATCTGCTGCGAGTTTTTCTTTCACCGCTTGTTCTTTTTGTCTTGAGATATCGAAAGGACCGACAAAGGTTTGATCCCCAAAGTCCTTTGATGACACATTAGTAAATGCAAGGGCACCAACAGAAGAAAACCCGTAAAAAACGAGCGTCGACGTCAAGACTATGATAAACGTATTTAAGAATCCTTTACTTCCCATCAGAACGCTCCTCTCTATCGTTGAATTCACTCTGCCCACTTTCAATTTCTTCTCGATTTGCGCTCATCCATTGATTCAAATCATCCTCAATCGGTTCCATCGCAAAACCAACTTCCTTGTTAACTGACGCAGCTATTTCTTCATTCGCATTGATACGGTTAGTGTTGATAATTTCACGAGGGATATCTTTTACTACGGGGCGCTCAGAAACGGTTACTGCCTCCGGTTCAGATCGCTTATCCAACAAAACTGAAACAGCGAATGCAAGTCCGAACATCGCTACTAGGACATAGAGCGGATCAAATGCGCCTTGCATCAGTAGACCAATAACAGCTATAAATAATCCAGCCATCGTTCCCAATAAAACCCGATTACTTATTCTTTTCCGACGAACTAAATAGATTACTATAGGAAGGGCTAGAATCGCAGCTACTAGTAGAATGATATATTCCATATGTGGTCTCCTCTTACTCGTTTAATAATTGATAGTTTCTTTTTAATTAGAACAATATAATTGTGGATAGTTATTATGTTTACTTATTGATTTACCTATTACTATTATCATAGACTTTCCACAGTTTGTCACTGTAAAGATTGTCAAACGGGAATAAAGATATATAAAAAAGACCGGTTTCCCGGTCTTTTTTTATAAATTAATTTTATAAAATTAGGACAATCTACGATTTAGCATCATAATGTTTCAACGTATTCCCTTCCATAAACCCCTACTTTATTTCTTCCTGCTTGCTTGCCACCTATATACAATGCTCGGTCGGCATTACGCAAAAGCTCTTTTGCATCTTTTGCGTCTTTAGTTACATTAGCAACGCCAATGCTAACAGTCATACAGACATCGACAGGCTCGCGGTCTTTAGAAAGATCTGGAATGATACGAAATATAGATGATTCCACTTCTTCACGAATTTTTTCTGCGAGTTCACCCGTTTCATTTTCCCCATAATTCGGCAAGACGATGACGAATTCTTCCCCTCCGTATCGTGAAAGTGTTGCGTCAATCGGAACAAATGATTCAAGCAGTCTAGCAAGTGCCTTAAGAAGATCATTTCCACTCTGGTGTCCATGTGTATCATTAATCGATTTGAAATGATCGATATCTAGCATTAAAACCGCAAGTGAATTGATAGTCCCAATATGGAATCGTTGGATTTCTTCGTCAAGCTTTGTATCGAGGTAGCGGTAGTTATGCAAGCTAGTCAAACCACATCGTACACTTTGCTCAACAGTCTTTTCATAATAGCGCGCCTTTACTAATGAAATTGCAAAGTATCCGGTCAAAACGTCAACGATTTTCATTTCCATCGCTCGAAATACATTTTTCCGCTTGGAAGTTAGGATTAGAAATCCTTCTGTTTTCTGATTTCGCTTGATTGGAGCGGTCATGACACTTTCCACTGGTTGGTTGAATTTGAAGTTATTTAGCGCCATTGCTTCTTTTTGGGTCGCAAAGATTTTCGGATTGTCCATATCCAATCCATCGTCTACAGTTTTTTCTAGATGAAATGAAAGTCCAGTCATATCTTTTGTAATCATCCCATTTTCAGAAGCCATCAACGTGATTAAATGCTCCCCATTTCGAAGATCTAGAACATAAGCATTGTCATAAGGAACCACATCTTTTAGCTTTCCGATGAATGTCCGAATCACATCTTCAAAGCCCAGTCGCTCAGCAAGTTCACGCCCGATAATACCCGCAGAAGACAGTTTGTCATTTAAATTATCAGACCGATGATACAACCTTGCGATTAATAATACGAGAAGGAATGGGATGCCAATCAAAAGTATTGCATTATTACCAAATTGTTTATTTAGAAAATACAGGGATATGCTGAACGGAAACAACAACATTGTAGAAGCAAAATCCCATACTACAAATTTTTCTTTAAAAGAATAAATGCCAAGTTCGAAATATAAATAGACTTGCATCAAAACGCTATTAATCAGCGAATAACTAATCGCATAAATAAGGCCAAATAAGCAGATGTTCAAGAAATCCGTCGAACCAACTTCTCCACCTGCATAATGAAATAGAGTTCCGCTCGCTAGTGAGATGAGTGTGAAAATTAGGGAATTAACAAAAAAACGATGCATATGGGGTAAATCTGACTTTTGGCTAAATACTAGGATAAGCATTGCAATCTGTGTAAAAACCAACTCCGCGAATACTCCGTATTGAAAAAAAATGGTGAAGGTAATCCAGCGTTCAAAGGAAACTGTTATATTTTTCAGTTGTAAAGGCATTGTCATCGTTACGAATAGCAGTGCAAACAAAATGCTCAAATTTAACCATTCTATTTTTATTGCAGGAAATAAAGTGAATGCAAGAAAGATGCCAGGAGGAACGATAACAATCCACGCTATTAAAGTGCTAATCTGAAACCTTTTAGATATCTCCATTTCCCCTGGCACTACCTTTCATTAATTCATTTCACATATTCAGCAACCCTATTTCGCCCTGCCTGTTTGGCTCCTAAATAAAGTGCACGATCCGCATTGCGCAAAAGCGTCAGCACTTCATCCGTATCAATTGGAGCCGATGAAACACCGATACTCGATGTAATACGGACGCCTAGCGGATGCTTATCCTCAACTAGATCTGGAACGATCGTAAAATCATGTTCACCAATTTCAGCGCGTAGACTTTCAGCGAATTCCACAGCTTCCTTTTTTGCAATACCAGGCAAAATGTAAACGAATTCCTCTCCTCCATAGCGGCCAACTGTCCCACCAATAGGGAGTTCAGCTTCAAGTCTCTTTGCAAGCATACCTAAAATATCGTTCCCACTTTGATGCCCATACGTATCATTCACTTGTTTAAAATGATCAATATCAAGCATAACGACTGAAAGATTTTTTATTGCGTTGTTTTTAAGCCTGTCCATCTCATACGTTAACCGTTCCTCCAGATACCTATAGTTATAAAGTCCAGTTAACGCACAGCGCTCATTTTTTGTAACTGCTTCTTGCATATAGCGTGCTTTTTCCACCGAAACAGTGAAATAGGAACATAGTAAGTCTAAGATTTTCAATTGATAGCCATCAAAGAATGCCTTCTTTTCTGAGGCCAAAAACAAAACTGCCTCGATTTTCTGGTTCCGTGAAATTGGGACACAAAGTATACTTTGCATTCCATTAGGCGAATAATCTTTTGAAATCGATTCCCACTCTTTCCTTTCCGAATAGATGATTGGCTTGTTTTGTTCAAGAACTGATCCCGCAATTCCTTGTCCCGCAGATAAAAGGGCAAAATCGATATCAATGAATTTATCATGTTCATAGGAACGGAGGAGCTCTAGCCAACCATCCTGATGGTCAAAAAGATACGTATACTCTGCATCAAACATGTCCGACACTTCCATGACGAATTGGTCAATTACAGCCTTTTCCGTTAATAATTCCGAAAGGCCGTTACCAATATCCCCCGCTTGCCGCAAATCACTATTAATTTTTTCCGAATTATTATAAAGACGGACAATTAATGAGATAAAGAAAAAAGGAATTCCCATTAAAAAAAAGGAACCTCCCCCAACTAGTTGCAATAAATAATAGAACGTGAGTGATAAGGGTAGAACAACCAGGATCATCGCATAGTCGACCAATAGATCTTTCGAAAAGAAAGGCGAGTTAACTTTTTTGTACATTACATATAATCTCAGCACTATGTTGTTAAATGCTGTATGAATGAATTGATAGCAGAACACCGCAACGATAACTGGCCAAAATTCGATTGAGCCGATTTCCCCACCCACTATATCAAAAAAGATCGCGGCAATAATCGATAAAAAAGTAAAAAGCATCGAGTTAATAAAAAAACGTTGTATCAATGGTAACTTACTCGGTAATGACAAAAGGATTGCAAGGATTGAAATTTGCATGACTATCATTTCAATAAACAGTCCATACATTAAAAAAGCGGGCACAGTCACCCAAAGTACTAGGAATATCGGTATACCGTTCCATAATATCGGGAAATAGGTAGTGAGAAATCCGAATACTATAAAAACCGCCACGTACATCCAGTTTACTTGCACTGGAGGATAATTCAAAAAAACATAAATCAATCCAGTTGGAACGGTCAATAACCACAAAATAAAATAATGCATAGTGGACCTATTTGCAACCTTCATTACATTATCCACTCCCAAATAAATAAGTCAGAAAAGGTAGAAGTCTTCAAAAGTTTATCAGACCATAATACATTTGTCACTATTACCCAAAAAAGTTTTTCGAGTAATCAATTCTTTCGATAGTCCATTAGACTACTCAGTAGGTATAGTGAACCTGTTACTATTTTCTTCTTTTTTCTTACATTAGATAGTATTATAGTATTACTTTCGGCAGTTGTCACCTTTTTTACTTCATGGTGGCAATATTTCATTAATTGCTCGCCGGTGGCCGCTTGAGGATGTGGAAACGTCAGGAATGTGAATGATGCCGCAACTTGGATGAGCTCATTCAGCGTTTTCTCAATGTCTTTCCCTTTTAGCATCCCAATAATGAAGTCCACTTTCTCCCCCGGGAACTCCGAACGAATTGTGGCTGCTAACGCCTTTGCAGCTGCAGGATTATGTGCCCCATCCACGAAGACCCCTGGTGATATTTCCTGGAAACGATGTGCGAGTTGCGTGATAGCAACTGCCCAAGAGACCGCTTCTTCAGCAAGCTGAATGCCAGCCACTAGAAGTGATTGAATCGCAACCGCGGCATTTACACCTTGGTGCAGCCCTTTCATTTTTCGTCCAGCCAACTGGAACGTTTCAGTTCCGTTAAACAAATCATCCTTCATATCAAAACGCTCACCGTACATAAAAAGGGCGCTACCTTGCTGACTTGAAATAGTACGGACAACTTTGAGTGCTTCCTCTTCAAGTAACAGCCCTGTTACAACAGGAATTCCCTTTTTTATAATGCCTCCCTTATGCCTTGCCACTTCCGCAACAGTCGTCCCTAGAAACGCAGTATGATCAAGTGCTATTGAAGTAATAACTGAAACAAGTGGTGTCACGACATTCGTACTGTCTAGCAGTCCACCCATTCCTGTTTCTAGTAAAACATAATCGGGCGCAAGTCGTCTAAACGTTGTAAATGCTGCTACAGTTAGCAATTCAAAATCCGTCAGGAACCCGCTCAATCCTGCTTCCTTCATCGCCTGAAATGATTTATCTAATTCCTCTTCCGTTATCACTTCCCCATTAATACGTATTTGATCATGTATGTCGATAATTGCTGGCGACGAAAAAACACCTGTCGACAATCCATGCTCTTTCAAAATTGCTTCCATAAATGCAATCGTAGAACCTTTCCCATTCGTCCCTGTTACATGGATAACTTGCAATTGTTTTTCGGGACTACCCATTTTTACAAGCGCTTCCTGCACTGCCTCAAGACCAGGCTTAATAGAGTCATCACTATCAATTCCCCATCGTTTTTTATATACATTCATTTTTGGAATCAAAACTATCCCTCCGTATGTTAGAATCTAGTTAGAAAAAGTATATCATTCCCGGAGGGTTCCTAATGCAAAGTTGTTGGGTTATTTATAATGGAAGTTTAACAAGCGATAAATTTAAGGATCAAGCTGAACTGATGAAAGAAGCTGCGGAACGCGCGGGTGTTTGCACTGAACTCAAGAAGAACTATGAAGTGATGATGAATTTGGATACGGTTTTAGAGAATCGTCCCGATTTTGTTATCTTTCTAGATAAAGATATTCTACTCGCTAATTTCTTGAAAAACTCAGGAATCCCTGTTTTCAACGATCCCGATGTCATTGAAACATGTGATAATAAAGCCATACAATATCTCGAACTTTCGAAGCAGGGCATTGCGATGCCCGAAACAATTATTGCACCGAAAGTGTATCCGAATTTCACAATCAAAGATTCAGGTTACTATGAACAAGTGTTGGAACGTCTAGGACTGCCAATGGTCATTAAAGAAGGTCATGGTTCATTCGGCATGAAAGTGTATTTGATTGAAACAGAAGAGCAATTTTATGAAAAGACGGATGAATTGCGCGGTATCGACTATGTATTTCAGAAATTCATCGCAACAAGCAGAGGTCGTGATATTCGGGTGAACATCGTCGGGGACGAGATTGTAGCAGCAATGCACCGTCACTCTGAAACTGATTTCCGGGCGAATATAACGAATGGCGGTGTGGCAACAGTAATCGAACTAACAGACCAACAGAAAGCGTTAGCGATACAAGCTGCCCACGCAGTCGGTGCAGAGTTTGCCGGTGTCGACTTATTGTTCGGTGACAACGAAGAACCCCTCGTCTGTGAGGTCAATGCGGCCGCCCACATTCGTAATATTTACAATGTGACTGGGATCAATGTTGCAGATGCGATGATCGCCTATATTTTGAGGAAGTTAGGTTGAAGGGCTATGTTTATTATTCAAAGGCTGAATCAGTTAGAAATCATGCGTTTATTGATGATTTGATAATCGAATCCGAGAAAATTGGAATTGAACTGCAATTGCTAGTTGAAGATGAAAAACCAAATTCAGATGCAGATTTCATTCTTTTCAGAGATCGCAATCCTGAACGCGCTGCTACATTTGAACTAAAAGGTTTTCGAGTATTCAACCGAGCAGAAGTGAACCGAATTGCAAACGATAAATTGCGGACATTTGAACTTGCTAACCTGCTCGGCGTTCCAGCTGTGCCTACGCGAAGAATTCGTTCTATCGAAGAAATTAATTCGTATCCTTGCGTGTTGAAAACGGTCGATGGCCATGGTGGGAATGAAGTTTTTCTTTGTACATCAACTGCGGACGCGAAGTTGTTTTTCACCAAATTCCACGACCGAAAACTAATTGTCCAACCCTTCATCGAATCCGGTGCCCGAGATATACGCGTATTTATGATTGGCAATGAAGTTGTCGGAGCCGTAAAACGCACTGGTCATGGGACATTCAAATCAAACTACACACTTGGTGGCTCCGTCGAAAAATACATACTTTCTAGCTGGCAGGAAAAAGATGCGCATACTATTTCCCGAGCAATAAAAAGCGATTATGTGGGGATTGACTTTTTGTTGTTGCCTGAAGGAAGATGGCTGTTGAATGAGATTGAGGATCCTGTCGGGGCGCGGTCGTTGTATGTGACGCATGATTTTTCGGTGGCGGGGGAATTGATGAGGTATATTAAAGGGGAACTTTCCGGTGAATAACCGTTTGCATATAAAAAAGGTATCGGGTTACGAAACAAATTGAAGTTGTTTCATAACCAGGTACCCTAAATTTAAAGGTAGGGATATTAATATTTCACAGCAATTACAGGAGGCTCCCAATGAGTATTCTCATTGACACCAGTTCCACCGCTTAGCGAAACTCCGCATTTACTTTCCCAATCCGCTTTCCCTAATACCTCAATACGGCTATTACTTTTATTTGTTTTTTGAAGTAAGTAAATATGACTTGTTGAAGGAATATCAATCTGGCCACTTACATCAAACTTTTCCCCGACACAAATCGTTGAGTTTTCCTTCAAATATATACTATCAGCTTTAAAGCCATTTAAAGTAACAATTTTTAAGTTCTCATTGTTTTGTATCTTTCCTGATTGAAAATCATTTTTACTGAAGATGGTTACACCTTTATTCCCATAGATAACACCATTTGTTTGAAATTCATCATTTGTCCAAATGGTTAGATTCGTATTATCCTGAATCATGTCATTGGATTCAAAATCATATTTACTGTAAATTTCCATGTTCTCATTACCATAGACCCCATTGGCTTGAAATTTTCCATTGGTTTGAATATAACCATTTTTATTATTTTGTATTTTCTTAGATTGGAAATCTCCTATAGCTTTAATCACGAGGCTGCCTTTATTCCCGATGATTAAATCAGATTGGAAATTCCCTTTTGCTTCGATGTTCACATTATCATTAAACTGAAGTTTCTCAGATTGAAAGTCACCAGTGGTTTTAATAGAGATTCTTTGTTTATTCCCCTCGATTAATTTCGCTTGGACCCCCCCCCTGGTTTCAATTATCACATTATCATTGTATTGAAGATTCCCAGACTGAAACTTCCCATCAGATTTAATCGTTAACTTCCCCGTATTCAATTCAATCAACCCTGTAGAAAACTGGCCATTAGTTAATACGGAGACATCTTTATTTTTCGATAGGCTACCAGAACTATAACTTTTCGTAGCATCTATGAATAACGGTCCTGTATTACTATCCACTTGTCCCCCTGATTCAAATTTACCGTTAGTTAAAATGGTCACATCTTTATTTCCATATATATTACTTGATGATGTCCAATCATCGAAAGAAATAATCTTCAGTTTTACTTTATTATCCTGTATATTCCCTGTTTGAAATTTACCGTTTACTTGGATGGATACATTTTCATTTCCATATAGTTTCGTTGATTGCATATTCCCGGTTGCCCATATGTCCACTGAACTTATATTTGATTCAATCTCACTTAGGTGCAAGTCATCTTTTTTTCTGACTAGAACATTAGTCATTCCATAAATTTTTTTACTGGCATACATCTTTTCATCTGACACTTGGACTTTATTCACCGTATCAACTGTTCCAATTTGTAAATCACTTAACCGCAAGTTCGGAAATTCAAACGAGCCTCCCCCGCCATTAGAAGATCCATCTCCCTCTTCTTCCAACAACAAGGATGGAATCGGGAATGCTAATTTCATATATAAGTTCGCGTCTTTGCCATTATGGTAATCTCCGACAATGTTACCAACTATCTGAATCTCTTTGCTTGAGGAAAATGAGATTTGGAAATTCTCCTTTTCTTTATGGTAATACACGTCTGAAGGGACTACGGATGTATTAACCCTTTGTAGTTCACCTATGATTTCATTGGCTATTTCACCTTGAAAGGTTACGGCTAAGTCTTTTATATTGCCTGTAAAACCTTTAGCCTCTATTTCATTTTTAAACTTTATCAGATTATCGTTCCAGATCTGTTGTCTGACTCCCAAAAATTGATTTGTAAATAAGGCGTTGTAATAATCCACACCCATTTCCGCAGCTGTATAGGATAAATGATTTTGGTCAACTTTTTGTTCCTGTTTTGCATTACTAATTGATCCACGCATAAAAACAACAGTTACAATCATGATGAAGACCACCAAAAAGAGGACGATCAATAGCGCATATCCTTGTTCGTTCTTTTTATTCCACATAACTCCTCATCCTTTCTTTACTATTCACTCCTATATCTAGTAATAAGTATTGGTACTTTTACTTTTACTTTTAGTTTTTCATTTTCCGAATTAATGATTGTGAAAGATATTAAACTCAAATCTTCTTTTTTCGTATTAATATCTTTTTTTACGACTGGTAAATAATAAAATCCGGTGCTAACAACTTCTTGAAAAGATGGCTCATTTTCACAGTTACCAATGCTAACTTGTTCTTTTTCAATGTTAATTTTATAGCAATCTCTATGCCGATGCTCCTGTTGAAGCTTCGTAATAATATAGTTCGCTTCTTGCTGTAACAAAAGCTTTTTGGATTCTGTAATATTATACTTCATGCTAATGGACACAGTTGTCCAAATTAATGCGACTACTAGTGTTGAGAGGACGAGAGTAACTAACACTTCAACAAGTGTCAAACCTGATTGTTTATTATCCATTTCCGCACAGCCCTCCCATATTACTAATTTACAACTTTAACATACCCAAACGTTTCGCTTATTTTCTTACTATCTTTAAATACTCTAATATCCACTCTATACAGAATGGCTTGACCATCATTTTCTTTCTGATCATTAGGTTTTAGATCAGGTTTAGTGTAGTAGTCAACCTCCACTTTATATTTATCGCTAGTATACTTATCCGTCCAAATTTCATTTTTTGGTGTTTTCTTAATTTCATCTAAGAAACCCGTTGGAAGTGACTTATTTCGAACTGAATTCAATTCAATCCGCGCAAGATTCATTGTTTCCAACTTCGTTTCCGTCTTTTCATTAAAAGATGTCATTTGGGGAAATATAGTCATGAAACCAATGAAAACAATACCTAAAATGACCAGGGCTGCTAATATTTCTACTAGTGTCATTCCAGCTTCATTTAGTTTTTTGTGAGTTCTTTTCAAGAATTCTTCACTTCCCCTCTACTAATCTCCTACTATTATCATACAGAGTCATGATTTACTTCGCAACTGCTGCTTCAACTTGGTAGGAAAGTACTCAAATCATTGTATTCGGCACTATAAATTTAGAATTCAAGAGCGACTGTAATAATCTCCTTGTAAGACGAAAGAATCTAGCGAAGGAGCGACAAGTGTGAGCCGAAGTAATGAGACCGACAGTGATCTTTCTGGCGGGCTCATTACGGGAGGCCATCACCAAGCGACGAAGCGGTATTGGAAACTGCTTCATAGTAATAATCACAAAAAACAAACCCCGTCGCAAAAATCACGACGGGGTTTGTTTTAAAATCAGATTTCCTTCAATTCCTGCATACGACGCTCTACTGCCGCGTATTTTTCTAGATAGTCACTTTCTTTAGCTCGCTCTTCAGCAACTACTGCTTCAGGAGCTTTTGACATGAAGCGTTCGTTGGAAAGTTTGCCTTGAACGCGTTTTACTTCACCTTGCCATTTCGCAAGTTCTTTTGTCAGACGTGCGAGCTCTTCGTCAATGTTCAAAAGACCTTCAAGTGGTAAAAACAGTTCTGCTCCTGTAACGACAGCTGACATCGATTTGCCTGGTGCTGTGATGTTGTTGCCTAGCGTTAATGTCTCAGGGTTACAGAATCGTTCGATGTAGCTGCGATTTGCTTCCAACACGGCTACAGTTGCATCGTCTTTAGCTGAAATATAGAGTGGTACTTTTTTGCTTAATGGTGTATTTACTTCTGCACGGATATTACGTACTGCGCGGATGATATCCATCAGCAGTTTCATATCTGTTGCACGCGTTTTATCAGTAAGATCAGGATCTGCAACCGGCCATGCAGCGATTGTGATTGACTCGCCTTCATGCGGTAGGTTCTGCCAGATTTCTTCTGTAATAAACGGCATGAATGGGTGTAATAGACGCATTGTATTATCGAGTACGTATGCCAGTACTGAGCGTGTCATTTTCTTCGCTGTTTCATCTTCACCGTATAATGGCAGTTTCGCCATTTCGATGTACCAGTCACAGAAATCATCCCAGATGAAGTTATAAAGTGCACGGCCGACTTCACCGAACTCATAACGATCTGCAAGTTTCGTCACTTGGTCGATTGTTTCATTCAACCTTGTCAGAATCCATGCATCTGCAACGGATTTTTCACCAGTCAAATCTATTTCTTCGTAAGTCATGCCATCCATGTTCATAAGTGCGAAACGGGATGCATTCCAGATTTTATTGGCAAAGTTCCAGATGGCTTCAACTTTTTCAGTTGAGTAGCGAAGGTCCTGCCCTGGCGATGAACCGGTTGACAAGAAGTAGCGAAGTGCATCCGCTCCGTATTTTTCAATAACATCCATTGGGTCGACGCCGTTACCAAGTGATTTAGACATTTTACGACCATCTTCTGCACGTACGAGTCCGTGAATTAAGACGTCTTTAAATGGACGCTGTTCTGTAAATTCGATGCCTTGGAAGATCATCCGTGATACCCAGAAGAAAATGATGTCATAGCCCGTTACGAGTGCATCTGTTGGGTAATAACGTTTAAATTCTTCATTGTCGAGATCCGGCCAGCCCATTGTTGAGAACGGCCAAAGCGCAGATGAGAACCATGTATCAAGAACGTCATTGTCCTGGCTCCAGTTTTCACTGTCAGCAGGCGCTTCATGACCGACATGTATTTCGCCCGTTTCGTTGTGGTACCAAGCTGGGATGCGGTGGCCCCACCAAAGTTGACGCGAGATACACCAGTCATGGACATTTTCCATCCATGTTAAATACGTTTTTTCGAAACGGTCCGGGACAAAGTTTACTTTGTCTTCTGCTTCTTGTAATTTAATCGCTTCATTAGCAAGGGGCTGCATTTTAACGAACCATTGTGTTGATAAATACGGTTCAACGACAGCACCACTGCGTTCAGAGTGACCGACAGAATGATTATGTTCTTCAATGTTGAATAGAACAGCCATCTCCTGCAAGTCTTTAACGATTTCTTTACGGCATTCGAAGCGATCCATTCCTTCGTATTTACCAGCAAGCTTATTCATTGAACCGTCTTCATTCATCACAAGAACACGTGGAAGATTGTGACGGTTACCGATTTCAAAGTCATTCGGGTCATGTGCAGGTGTAATTTTCACGGCACCACTTCCAAATTCCATGTCGACATAATCGTCTGCAATAATCGGGATTTCACGGCCGACAATCGGTAATTTAACCGTTTTGCCGATTAAATGCTTGTAGCGCTCATCTTCAGGATGGACTGCAACCGCAGTGTCCCCAAGCATTGTTTCAGGTCGAGTTGTCGCAATTTCGATACTGCCCGTTCCGTCTGCTAGTGGGTAACGCATATGATAGAAAGCACCCTGTATGTCTTTATGGATAACTTCGATATCGGATATAGCTGTTTTCGTTGCCGGATCCCAGTTGATAATATATTCGCCACGGTAGATAAGCCCTTTGTTGTAGAGTTTAACGAAAACTTCCTGTACTGCTTTCGAAAGTCCTTCATCCAGGGTAAATCGTTCACGTGTATAATCAAGACCCAAACCAAGTTTCGCCCATTGCGCACGAATATGTCCTGCGTACTCGTCTTTCCATTTCCATGTTTCTTCAACGAATTTTTCGCGGCCTAAATCATAACGTGTCGTTCCTTCTTCACGAAGTTTTGCTTCAACACGAGCCTGTGTCGCGATTCCCGCATGATCCATTCCTGGAAGCCATAGTGCATCATAGCCTTGCATACGTTTCATACGCGTCATGATGTCTTGTAAGGTTGTATCCCATGCATGGCCTAGGTGAAGTTTACCTGTGACGTTCGGCGGTGGAATAACAATTGTATAGGGCGTTTTATCGCTTTCTGGTTGCGCTTCAAAGTACTTCCCTTTCAGCCACCATTCGTAACGACCTGCTTCAATTGTCTGTGGATCATATTTCGTCGGCATCGACGTGTTGTTTTCAGTTGACATGTTATTTCCTCCTTTATTTTTGGGTACAAAAAAACTCCTATCGCCTTAAAGGACGAAGGAGCTGTTCGCGGTACCACCTTTATTCGTGCACACAAAAGAGCTGTGCACCTCAAACTTCGATAACGGCTTCAAACCGGCTTCCGCTACTACGCTCAAAAATGTTTTTCTTTTTGAACACACTTTCACGGAAACTGCTCATGGGTTACATTCGGTAAATAATCGACAGGTCCTTTCAGCACTCGAACCCTCTCTTTAGTCTAATCCATTCACGTACTATCCCAATCATCGCATCCATATGCAATTGCAATAATTGTAACGGAATAACCGGTTGCTCGTCAAGTATATAACGAAAGGATTGTGTTATGCGTAGAGGATATAACCCTTACCTACTTCCTCCTTGGCTTCGAAGATGTCGATTTTACTGTAAAGGAATCATTATCCCTATTTGCCTTTTTCAGTTGGTACGATTATTGATCATACCGACGACAGGCGACTTTCTATTGTTCTGTTTCCTGTGTGGTTTAGCTTTCGTTCTTTACAAAAACATCATTTGAACGGTAGGCTGTCGTCGATATGCCATCCGTAAGCTCCGCAATGAACGACAGCACTTCGTCCATCTCGTCTAACGGAGTGCTGTCAATTGCTGCTACAATCGGCGCTGCAACCGCGACCGCTACTTGCGCTTCCTCAGGCTCTTCCACTATTGCAACCGCTTCTGTGTACGTACATTCTACATTCCAGACAACTCCATAAGTACCTTGTCCGTCTGATTTACCTGTTGCTTGCGTTGTTACAATCTCCAATGGGCTCTCTGCTACTGAAGGCAAGTCAATATTAAGCGGTACCGCGTATTCAAAATAACCGTCTTTGCCATCCACTTCGACATCATCAATGAGGATAAATGAATCGTCCCATTCCTCCGCCCTTAGCCCTTCACCGAATTCGACATTCGCCGCAATATGATAAATGCCTGTCAACCGGACTGAGTCTTCTGTACGCTCTTCAGTATACCTTGGCGTCACTGTGACTGACTGTACACCAGTCGGTACACCAGCATGTTCTGGGAAATAGAAACTTTCCTCCATTGACCACTGTTTTTTCTCCATACCTGTTCCCTCCTTCTATTCCTTCACAAACAATTGTATGCGCGGCATGGTTACAATAGAAGATTAAATAGATCGAACGCAAATATCCTCCGACCAGTAAACTAGTCGGAGGATATTGTCTTTATTATTAAAAAAAACCACTTCTGTTGATTAACCATTTTCTTGCATAAAGAACAGGTAAGAAAGGCTTGAAAAACCCCATTTTCACTGAATCATTTCCGGTCCGCTTTTGACGAACTATTCATGACAACTTTACCGAGGAGCAAGTGTGGCTAGAAATGACTTCGTCATTCCTAGCCACACCCTTTTCAGTAATCCTGTTACGAATAGTTGCCTGTCGCGTTCCTACAACGTTCAAGTGAAAAATACAGCTACTTTAGAAAAAAGAATAGATGACTTTTTATATAGGTTATAAGTGCCCGAAGATACAATTTCGGGCACTCTAGCACTTTGTACAATGTGTTCCTTGCTTACTATTAGTAAAGAGTATGTACCTTATCATGCGATGGACTATAAGAAAGTGACTCTTCCTTAACTAAAAAAGACAAGTCTATGGAGAAGGCTTCAGTCGCCAAAATTGTATTTTTGGCGGCTACTATCCAGATAAGAAGCCCCGCTATTCTTTCGTCCCGAAAAGTTTTAGCACTTCGTGTACTTATGCATTTGGATAGCGATAGATGAATAAGCACCATACGATTATCGGAAAAAATGTGCAGGAATGCGACGGAGTCGAATTCCTACACATCAAGACATTTCGGTAATCGTATAGAGGTCGTTCAATCTAAAGCAATCCAGAGGTAACTGTACACGAAGGGCATAGTGTTTGATTCAGTTATTTACTGGTTGTTTTTGGTTAATCAACACATGTGAAAACAAACACAACTATCGAATTCGTATTTGAATTGACTAAGCTTTTTTTACGCACGAAGTTTAGCAAACACCGTATGGAACGCTTCAATTGTCTTCTCAATATGCGCTTCTGTATGCGCAGTTGATAGGAACATGCCTTCAAACTGAGATGGTGGAAGGAAGATACCCTCTTCAGCCATTAAGCGATAGTAATCAGCAAATAATTCAAGGTCAGCCGTTTTCGCTTTGTCGTAATTCGACACTTTTTCGTTGGTGAAGAAAAAGCCGATCATCGAGCCTGCACGGTTTACCGTGTGCGGGATATCAAACTTTTCAGCCGCCGAACGGAAACCGGCTTCTAGCTGATCACCAAGTTTAATGAAGTGTTCATAAGATGCAGGCGTTAGTTTTTTCAACGTTTCAATACCTGCAGTCATCGCCAGTGGATTACCTGATAAAGTTCCTGCCTGATAAATCGTTCCTGCAGGAGCCATGTTTTCCATAATTTCACGTTTCCCTCCATATGCACCAACTGGAAGGCCGCCGCCAATTACTTTTCCGAGACATGTAATATCCGGCGTCACACCGTAATAACCTTGTGCGCAATTATAGCCAACACGGAAGCCCGTCATTACTTCATCAAAAATAAGAAGCGTGCCGTTTTTCTCTGTCAACTCACGCAATCCTTCAAGGAAACCTGGTTCAGGTGGGACAACACCCATATTACCCGCGACAGGCTCAACAATAATTGCCGCTAAGTCGTCACCAAATTCTTGAATTGCGACTTTAATGCTTTCTAAATCGTTATAAGGAACAGTGATTGTGTTTTTCGCAACCGATTCAGGCACACCTGGGCTATCTGGTAGGCCAAGTGTCGCAACGCCAGAACCCGCTTTAATGAGCAGTGAGTCAGCGTGACCGTGGTAACAGCCTTCAAATTTCAAAATCTTATTGCGACCAGTATATCCGCGCGCCAAACGTAGTGCGCTCATCGTTGCTTCCGTACCGGATGACACCATACGAATCATTTCAATTGAAGGAACGCGTTCAATAACAAGTTTCGCAAGTTCATTTTCCGCTAACGTTGGTGCACCAAAGCTTGCTCCAGTTTCTGCAACGCGCTTAATGCCTTCAACTACGTCTTGATCAGAATGACCGAGAATAAGCGGACCCCAAGATAGTACATAATCGATATATTCATTGCCATCGATGTCTGTAAGAATAGCGCCTTTTCCGCTCTTCATGAAAATCGGGTCCATATTGACAGATTTGAATGCACGAACAGGAGAGTTAACTCCTCCTGGCATAAGATTTACCGCTTCAGCAAATGCTTGTTTCGACTTTTCATAATTTCTACCCAATTATTTCTCCTCCAGCCAGCGTGCCGCATCTTTCGCATGGTACGTCATAACGAGATCCGCACCCGCACGCTTCATACTTGTCAACGTTTCAAGAACGATTGCTTTTTCATCAATCCAACCATTTTGCGCTGCTGCTTTAACCATTGCATACTCGCCGCTCACATTGTATGCAACTACTGGCAATGTAAAATTGTCTTTGACATCACGCATGATATCGAGATACGAAAGCGCCGGTTTAACGATTAGGAAGTCAGCACCTTCTGCAACATCTGATTCCGCTTCACGCATTGCTTCTATGCGGTTTGCTGGATCCATCTGATACGTTTTGCGATCGCCTGATTGAGGAGTAGATTCCGCAGCGTCACGGAATGGTCCGTAATAAGCGGATGCATATTTCACTGCATATGACATAATCGGGATATGCTCAAAACCAGTTGCGTCTAACCCTTGGCGAATAGCTGCTACAAAACCGTCCATCATATTCGACGGCGCAATGATGTCCGCGCCTGCCTTCGCCTGGCTTACTGCAGTACGCGTCAACAGTTCCAATGATGGGTCGTTTAATACGTTACCGTCTTCTAGAACACCGCAATGTCCGTGATCTGTATATTGGCACAGGCAAGTATCCGCAATGACGACAAGTTCAGGATAACGTTCTTTCGCTAAACGAGTGGCTTTTTGGACAATCCCTTGATCAGAATAAGCTTCCGACCCCAATTCGTCCTTAGTTGCCGGAAGACCAAATAAAATAATTGATGGAATTCCAAGTGACACAACTTCATCGAGTTCAATTGTAAAATGGTCGAGTGATTTCTGGAACACACCCGGCATAGAAGCGATTGGATTATTGATGTCTTCCCCATCTATAACAAAAATCGGATAGATGAAGTCCTCTTTCCTCAGAACAGTTTCTCTCACCATAGAACGCAATGTAGTTGATGTGCGCAAACGTCTGTTGCGTCTGAATTGTAAAGTATCCAAAATTACCCTTCCTTTCGCCCCGCCAATTTCTCGACGAGATCCATAAGTGTGTATGTATCGGGTCTAACATGAACGACCGCACCAACTTCTAGCAATGCTTTTTCCGTCACATGTCCGATAGCCCCGATTGTAAAGCCGTTCCAACCTGTCCGCGGAGCCACTTCTTCAGCAAAAACTTCAACCGCCGAAGGACTTGCGAATAAAACGCTCAAATGCTGTTGTTGTTGCAATAAATCTACTAGTGAATCGATGGAATCATTTGCACGCTCTGTCGCATAAACTGTCCATTCATCCACTTCAAAAGGAATTTCCTCTTTGATGGTGACGCCTGCAATTGATCCGCGTAGAAAAAGAATACGTCGAATATCTGTTTCAGCAGGATTAAATTCCTTTACGAATGTATCTGCACTGAACACGGTTGGGATGAAATCGACTGTAAAACCAATTTTTTCAAGCGCTTCTGCAGTTCGAGTGCCTACGGCTGCTATTTTCGCTGGAATTGATTCCGAAGAAACACCATGACGATTGAGTTTTGCACCAAACGCCGCAACCGCACTTTGACTTGTGAATATTAACCAATCATACATCGGACAAGCGGTCAAACGAAGTTCATCTGTCTGTTCCACTAACTCCGCCACTTGGATAAGCGGCAATGAAACAGGCGTCCCTCCGTAGCGCTTTACCAATTCAAAGACATCTTTAGACTTCGGAGTCCCTGTAAAGATGACCGTTTCAGCTAACAGCGGTTGACGATCACGCATCCATATCCGCCTTCACTTTCTCAATCACTTCTGAAGCCCCTTCGGCACGCAATATTTTTGCAACTTCCATACCCGCTTCAACGGGATCCGTGCTTGAGAAAGTCTTTTTAAACACTTGTGTTGCGTCTGGAGAAGCAATATAGCCCGTCAATTCGACTTCGCTACCGTTATATTGCGCAAATCCGGCAATCGGAACTTGGCACGAACCATCCATTTCAGTTAGGAAAGTACGCTCTGCTTCAACTTCTTTCCATGTTTTTTCATCCGTTAATTTCGCAAGTTCTGCAAGTAACTCTTTATCATCAAAACGGCATTCAATTGCTAGTGCCCCTTGTCCTACTGCTGGAATACAATCTTCAACGGACATATATTCCGTAGTCACATCCGCGCTCCAGCCCATTCGCTTCATGCCGGCAGCCGCAAGAAGAATCGCATCGTATTCACCGTCAACCATTTTTTTCAGACGTGTATCGATATTGCCACGAATCCATTGGATGTCAAGATCGGGACGCAGAAGCAGTAATTGTGAACTACGACGTAAACTAGACGTTCCAACTTTAGCACCTACTGGTAAGTCCATGAATTTCACATGACCATTCGAAATGAATGCATCGCGCGCATCTTCACGCGGAGGAATACAACCGATAACAAGTCCTTCTGGAAGAACAGCTGGCATGTCTTTCATGCTATGTACTGCGAAATCGATTTCTTTATCAAATAATGCCTGCTCAATTTCTTTCACGAAAAGCCCTTTACCGCCAACTTTCGATAGCATTACATCTAGGATTTGATCTCCTTTTGTAACGATTTCTTTCACTTCGAATTCAAATGGAGCACCGGCAGCTTTCATCTGGTCTATAAACCAGTTTGTTTGTGTCAATGCAAGTTTACTTCTTCTTGAACCTACGATTATTTTTCTCATATTAATTAATCCAACCTTTCTTAATCGAATACACCTTGGCGTATTTGTGTTCAGATTTTTTCGAGTTTGCTTGATAATAAATCCCCAAAAAATCTGTAGCATCCGCCAGAGGCTTTAACTTAATACAGCCGGGGTTTGAAACCAAGCTGTATTAAGTTATAACCAAAAATGGAACCCGGATAACTTACTTCCAAGAAAAAAATTGATGATAACAAAAAGGAATGCAAATACGTTCGCCCATGCAAAGTCGTTTCCTGTTAGCTTGCCACTTCGCTTCAAGAATAATACAGAACCGTAAATGGCAAGAAGGATAAATGAACCAATAATCTTCATATCAAAAAAGGACCATACATCGAGTGCAACTATCGCCCACTGCATGCCGAGAATTAAACTGACGAGCAGAAACGGAATACCTGTATAAAGAGACGCCTTCATGCCTATCTCTGTTTGATGAAGAGAAGGAAGCCTATTAAATTGTTTTGACCATTTCTTCTTCTTTAAAACTTTATAAACAAGAAGATAGAGTATCGAAAAAACGAATGACATCGCAAACGCTGCATAAGACAAAATCGCGAATGTAATATGGATGAATAGCAGCTCTGAAATAAGCGCTTCCCCTATCGGCGACTGTTCAATTTGTTCAGGTCCAAATGTATGAATTGTCATAAATATGAATCCAATCACATTTAAGAAAAAGACGGCGTGACCAACTTTGTAAAACAGATGCATGACAATTGATAAAGTAATCAACAACCAAGCGTAAAAGTAAATCCCCTCAAAAAGAGTGAGTACAGGGAACCTTTGCCATTCGATTATATACATCACAAGAAAGAATGTTTGTAGAAAGTAGACGACGGTTAAAATCCAAAAAGCGCTTCGGTGTGCAAACGTATCCTTATTCAAGTAATCTATAAAATAAAAAACAAGGCTTACTGCATAGAGTACGACCATTACTTCATGCAGTCTCGCCATCATCATTTCAGCCATGATAACCTCTCTGCCTTTCCGAACTAATAGGGGCGTTTCTGCATCTATAGTGTATCACACTGATGCGGAAACGCCCCTTTGACAAACGTTCAAAATGTCAAATCCGGTTGTGCCGTCGCATGTCTTTCAGCTCTGACTTTTAACCGTTGTTTCGCCTGTTTTGCAAGCGTTTCTTTCTCATTTACTACATCTTCATCAATACCGAATATTTGCTGGAACAATTCCAACTTTTCGGATGCTTTCGGATCCATTGACAGCTCTTTCGCCTGTAGAATAGGATCTTTCAATAATTGATTAACGATAGATTTCGTATGCTTGCTTAATACTTTCTTTTCACGTTCAGTTAAATTTGGCATTTTGTTTTCAATACTCGCCATTGTCTCCGATTGGATGCGATTCGCTTTTTGACGAAGTGCCGATATAATCGGAACCACTCCAAGTGTAGCAACCCATTCTTTAAATACGACAAGTTCCTGCTCAATCATAAGGCCAATTTCTTCGGCTGCTCGCTTTCTTTCCGCGAGATTCGCTTCCACAATTCCTTGTAAATCATCGATATCGTAAAGGAAAACATTTGGTAGATCGCCGATACGTGGATCCAAATCCCGCGGTACTGCGATATCTACCATAAATATTGGTCTTCCTTTACGCAACCGACCTACTAACTGCATAAGTTCAAAATCGATAACGAAGTCGTTTGCACCTGTTGAACTAATCAGTACATCTGCTTCAAGAAGTGTACATTGCAGTTCTTGCATTGACTTCGCAACACCTCCGAATTTATCGGCAAGGACTTCCGCTTTCGACAGTGTCCTGTTAACAACTGTCACTTTGCTTGCACCGCTTCCGTGCAAGTTCTTAACGGCAAGTTCACCCATTTCGCCTGCTCCAAGAATGGCCACATGCTTTTGGTCCAATGTACCAAAGATCTTTTTACCGAGTTCTACAGCAGCATAGGAAACTGAGACAGCGTTATCGCCAATTGCAGTTTCAGTGTGGGCTTTTTTCGCAAGCGTTACGGCTTGTTTAAATAGCTCATTGAAAACAGTACCTGTTGTACCAATTGTTTGGCCTTCAAGGAAACTGTCCCTCACTTGACCTAAAATCTGTGTCTCACCAAGTACCATAGAATCGATACCTGCCGATACGCGCATCAGATGCTCAATCGCACCATCATTTTCCATGATAATTAAATGAGAAGAGAAAGACTCAAGTGGCAAATCGAACCACTCAGCCAAGAAATTCTTCACGTAATAACGACCCGTATGCAACTGATCAACAACTGCATAAATTTCAGTTCGATTACAAGTTGATATAATAATATTTTCTAATATACTTTTTTGCTGTTGCAATGTTTGCATCGCCTGCGGCAGTTCTGATTCAATAAAGGATAATTTCTCTCTTATTTCAACAGGTGCTGTCCGGTGATTGACACCGATTACGATTGTATGCATCAGGTGTTCACACCTCTCACGTTCTATTTCACGCTTCCCATTATACCATATAGTTATCACTTTTCTTGTTGGAAATTGTGAACAACCTATGACTACGAACGGTTAAACGTAACTATTTATAATGATTATAATCTAATCCTAACAGCCTTCGATTTCACATGCAATTAATGTGCAATCCTAAATCAAATTTATTGGAACTGCATTACCGATTACTAATACTATACGACAGATTGACTAAACTATACGACTGGATAAGAAAACTGAAGAACAAATTATTATAGTATACGACTGAATTACTAAACTGTGCGCCAGCACACTATAAAAAAACGGAAAACGATGTATATCTCGTCTTCCGGATTTTCCAATTCTACAATTACATTCTGCTTTCAATCTCTTTCCATGCTTCGTCCATTCCGATTCCCTTTTCAGATGAAAAGACAATTAATGCATCGTATGGTCGCATTGCAAGCGTTTCACGAACGACTTTTTTATGCTTTTCCCATTTCCCTTTTGGAATCTTGTCCGCTTTCGTCGCAATGATGATTGCAGGCATATTATTCTCTACAAGGAAATCGTACATTGCACAATCATCAGCACTTGGAGCGTGGCGTAAATCTACAATTTGAATGACAGCTCGAAGTGGCTCCCGTTCAGTCATATATTGTTGAATGAATTTCCCCCATGTTTCACGAGAAGACTTGGATACTTTTGCATACCCGTATCCCGGTACATCGACGAAAAATAATTGCTCTTCAATTTTATAAAAGTTTAATGTTTGTGTCTTACCTGGCTTCGAAGAAGTTCGAGCAAGGCTTTTTCTACCAATCATCTTGTTTATGAAAGATGATTTACCGACGTTCGACCGGCCTGCTAACGCAAATTCCGGATACCCTTCCGCCGGATATTGTTCGGGGCGTACAGCACTCATTATCATTTCTACGTTATGGACTTTCATTTGGAAGTCTCCTCCAATGCAATTTCGAGGACCTCTTCTGCGTCAGAAACGAGTTTAAATGTCAGTTCCTCTCGGACGCTTTCTGGAATATCTTCGATGTCGCGCTCATTTTCTTTTGGCAAGATAATCGTCGTCAAGCCAGCTCGATGGGCACTTAATGTTTTTTCTTTCACGCCACCAATCGGTAAAACTCTACCGCGCAGTGTAATTTCACCAGTCATCCCGACCTCACGGCGTACTGGCCGTGAAGTCAATGCAGAGACCAGTGATGTAGCAATCGTCACACCGGCTGAAGGACCATCTTTAGGGATCGCACCTTCAGGTACATGGATATGAATATCACACTTTTCATGGAAATCTGGATCAATACCGAATTCCACCGTTTTCGAACGCACGTAGGACAATGCAGTTTGGGCAGACTCTTTCATAACATCTCCAAGTTTACCCGTCAGTATAAGTTTACCTTTTCCTGGCGATAAAGAAACCTCAATCTGCAATGTATCTCCACCAACTTGCGTATAAGCAAGTCCTGTCGCGACGCCTATTTGATTCACTGTCTCCGCCTGTCCATACCTGTATTTCTTTTTACCAATAAGAGATTCAAGTGTTTTAGAACTAACCGTTATACTTTTCTTCTCTCCCGTGACAATCAGTTTCGCAGCTTTACGGCAAATACCAGCAATTTGTCGTTCTAGGCCACGTACACCTGCCTCGCGTGTATAATACCTTACAATGTCCTGAATCGCAGGATCATTGATACGAACCTGCGATTTTGTCAGTCCGTGCTCTTTCAACTGTTTCGGGATCAAGTGATTTTTCGCAATAGCGTGCTTCTCAATTTCTGTGTAACCGGCAATTGAAATGATTTCCATCCGGTCACGAAGTGGTCCCGGAATTGCACTTAAATCATTGGCAGTCGCAATGAACAAAACATTCGATAAGTTATAAGGCTCTTCGATGTAATGATCACTAAATTTATTGTTTTGTTCTGGGTCAAGCACCTCAAGCATCGCGGACGATGGATCCCCACGGAAGTCATTCGACATCTTATCGATTTCATCCAGTAAGAACACGGGGTTAATCTTGCCAGCTTTTTTCATACCTTGAATAATTCGCCCAGGCATTGCGCCCACATATGTCCGTCTATGACCACGAATTTCCGACTCGTCACGCACTCCGCCAAGTGAGATTCGAACAAACTTCCTACCTAGAGATTCTGCAATAGACCTAGCTAAAGACGTTTTTCCGACACCTGGTGGACCCGCAAGACAAAGGATTGGTCCCCGTAATGAATTCGTTAATTGACGAACTGCCAAATATTCAAGTATACGTTCTTTAACAGCTTCTAGTCCATCGTGGTCGCGATTTAAGATTTCTTCCGAGCGATTAATGTCAAGCTGATCTGTTGATGCATCGGACCATGGCAACGTAACGAGCCACTCGATATAATTACGGATGATTCCGCTTTCAGCTGCAGCAGATGGTAGTTTTTCATATCTGTCGAGTTCACGCAACGCGGCTTCTCTAACACCTGCCGGCATACCGGAACTCTCAATTTTTTCAGTCAAGTCTATTACTTCTAGACCTTTACCGTCTTTATCACCGAGTTCAGTCTGAATCGCCTTCATCTGCTCACGCAAATAAAACTCTTTTTGCGTTCGCTCCATGGCTTCCCTGACACGTTCATTAATTTTCTTTTCAAGGTTCAGCACTTCTTGCTCATTATAAAGTCTACTCATAAGCCATTCAAGGCGTTCATTGACATTTTTTATTTCAAGTACTTCTTGCTTTGCAACCAATTTCAGCGGTAAATGAGAAGCGACCGTATCTGCCAGTCTTCCCGGTTCTATAATTGAAGCGACAGAATCATATGTTTCTTCTGTCACTTTTTTCGAGATTTTTGAGTACTTTTTGAAATATGTAAGTAGCGTTCTCATTAGCGCTTCTGATTCAGCATCAATTTCCTCATCATCTGGATAACCAATTACTTTAACCACGGGATAAAGATCCGCTTCCTCATAATCCGACCATTCTGCACGTTCAATTCCTTCAATAAGTATACGATACGTCCCGTTTGGTAGTTGTGTCATCGATTTAACAAACGCCAATGTCCCTACTTTATACAGATCCTCCGGTTCCGGATTTTCTATACTTATATCTTTCTGCGTAGCAAGAAAAATAAGGTTATCCTGTGCGATTGCGTGTTCAATGGCAAATACGGAGCGCTCTCTTCCAACATCAATATGTAAAATCATCGTAGGGTATACGAGCAGCCCACGCAGCGGCAACAATGGTATATTGTTCAATTCATTAGTTAACATGCGGAAGTCACCTCCATTAATTATGTATATCCAACTTTTAGTTCAATCAAATATTTAAAAAAAGCTGACATCCGAAGAGCGCATTTTCACGCGCGTCATCGGAGTCAGCTTCATCCTTCAGGCGTTACGCCGAGTCTTTCTCATTATCCAGATGAACTCGGGTACCGTCCGCTGTTAAAAGAATTGGATTTGATTGCCCCAAGACGGAGTCTTTAGTAATGACACACTCAGTCACTTCTTCAAGTGAAGGCAGTTCATACATTACGTCGAGCATGATATTCTCAATGATTGAACGCAGACCACGAGCACCTGTTTTTCGTGTGATTGCCTCTTTTGCAATTTCAAGCAAGGCATCATCTTCGAATCGCAGTTCAACATTGTCCAGCCCAAACATTTTTTGGTATTGTTTTACAATCGCATTTTTCGGAAGCGTCAAAATCTGATACAGCGTATCTTCGCTCAACTGCTCCAAACTTGCAAGAACAGGTAAACGACCTACGAACTCTGGTATCAGACCAAAACGTTGAAGATCTTCCGGAATCAGTTTAGCAAGGTAAGACTCCTCTTCAATAACCAAGTTCGGCTCAGCACCGAAACCAATTACTTTTTGTCCGATGCGGCGTTTAATGATTTCTTCAATTCCGTCGAATGCTCCCCCAACAATAAAGAGAATATTCGTCGTGTCGATTTGGATAAATTCTTGATGTGGATGTTTACGTCCGCCTTGTGGTGGCACGCTCGCAACTGTCCCTTCAAGAATTTTAAGAAGTGCCTGTTGGACACCTTCCCCTGACACGTCACGTGTAATGGACGCATTTTCGGATTTACGCGCGACTTTATCGATTTCATCAATATAGATGATCCCTTTTTCCGCACGATCTACATCATAATCTGCAGCCTGAATCAGTTTCAATAGAATATTTTCTACGTCTTCACCAACATATCCCGCTTCCGTCAAAGATGTAGCATCTGCAATCGCGAAAGGTACATCGAGGATTCTAGCAAGCGTTTGAGCAAGTAATGTTTTACCGCTCCCTGTTGGTCCGATTAAGACGATATTGGATTTCGATAGCTCGACATCATCAATCTTACTGTTCGAATTAACACGTTTATAGTGATTATAGACAGCAACTGAAAGTGATTTCTTTGCACGGTCCTGTCCAATAAGGTATTCATCGAGTATACTTTGTATTTCTTTCGGCTTCGGAACGTCTTTAAGCTCGAAACCTTCTTCAAGTCCGACTTCCTCTTCAACGATTTCAGCACAAAGTTCAACACATTCATCACAAATATAGACGCCTTGACCAGCGACTAACTTACGAACCTGTTCCTGGGATTTCCCGCAAAAAGAACAGTTCAAGTTATCTTTTTCATCGTTAAATTTGAACATTATGCTCACCCCTATTCAAGTGACAATCTTACAAGATTCCCCCGTTTTTATCAACTAATTAGAATTCTTCCCTATTCAAGAAGGTAATTCTATGTCTTTCTATGAAAAACAAGGTACGGTCTTCCGTACCTTGTCCTTATTTCACTTTATTATTCAGTAATCTTTGCATTTTCAACAAGGAATTCAACTGTTTTATTGAAACGAAGGTCATTTTCAAGAACAGAAGTTCCACCAAGTGTTGTTTTAATTTGCTCAACATCCATACCGAATTGCGCGGACATTTTTTCAAGTTCTGCGTTAATATCAGCTTCTTCAACTACGATGTTTTCAGCTTTACCAATCGCTTCAAGTACAAGTGAAACGCGAACACGGTTTTGTGCATCGTCTTTCATTTGTGAACGAAGTGCTTCTTCATCTTGTCCAGAGAACTGGAAGTAAAGCTCAAGGTTCATACCTTGTGATTGAAGACGTTGTCCGAACTCTTCCATCATACGTTCAATTTCAGAATTGATCATTACTTCAGGAATTTCGACTTCCATATTTCTCGCAGCCGCTTCGACAAGATCGTCGCGAAGTGCTACTTCAGATGCCGATTTCTTCTCTTCCAAAGTAGTTTCTTTCAGCTTCGTACGTAATGCTTCAAGACTTTCTACTTCTTCATCAATTTCTTTTGCAAGTTCGTCATCAAGTGCTGGAACTTCTTTTGACTTGATTTCATGAATTTTCACTTTGAAAATCGCTGGTTTACCAGCAAGTTCTGCTGCATGGTATTCTTCAGGGAAATTCACTTCGACGTCTTTTTCTTCGTCTTGTTTCATGCCAACCAATTGTTCTTCGAATCCAGGGATAAATGAACCTGAACCGATTTCAAGGTCGTACCCTTCAGATTTTCCGCCGTCGAAAACTTCTCCATCAACAGAACCTTCGAAATCGATTTTCACTGTGTCGCCATTTTCAACTGCGCCATCTTCTTTAATAGCTAATTCAGCGAATTTTTGTTGACGATCTTTCAGTTGCTCTTCGATTTCTTCGTCAGTAACTGTTGTTTCCTGACGTGTTACTTCAAGGCCTTTATAATCGCCAAGTTTCACTTCTGGTTTCAATGTAACAACCGCTTTGAAAATAAGGTCTTTTCCTTTTTCCATTTGCTCGATGTCAATTTCAGGACGATCGATTGGTTCAACGCCTGCTTCGTCAAGAGCATTTGAATATGCTTCTGGAAGGATGAAATCAAGTGCTTCATTGTAAAGTGATTCTACGCCATACATTTTTTCAAACATTTGACGTGGCATTTTCCCTTTACGGAATCCTGGTGCTTGTATTGTTTTCACAACTTTCTTGAATGCTTTATCAAGACCTACCGTTACTGCTTCTGCAGGTACTTCTACTGTTAGAATCCCTGTGTTTCCTTCTTGCTTTTCCCATTTAACTGACATAATTAAATACCTCCGAATCGTTTTGGCCAATATCTTTTGTTCCGTATATACTCCATTGACAACCATTTCAGTATATCATAGTCTCTTCATCTTTCAACAGATTTCACACTTTGTTAAAGGTCCGAATCGTTGTCAATCTGTTGAATAAGTAAGTTCAGTGCTGTCTCGGGTAACTGCTCACCTGAAAACAGACTTTCTATGTAGTTTACATAGGCTGTTGCGACTTCTTCTGCTTGATGAGTCCCCCAGCCGAAAGGGAAAGCAGTAATTGCAAATTTCTCAATGAGACCTTGAGCCATTTCTAATCTAGATGGATCCTGCAGTAACCGACGATCCACTTCTTCAAGAACTTGTTTCGTTAAATCATCTTGCCCAGGTAATGTCATAGCTGCTGGAACAATACGCTTCTCCCAGCCGAATTTCCGCACTGTAAGTTCATCAGAGTGCCCTGTCTGATGCAGTAGCGTTAATGCGAACGTAATTGCTAATGGTGCCACATCGTCCCGCGCTACAATTATCGCAAGTAAAGGGACTAAATCAGTTAAATCACTACCTTCAAGTGAAGCCAGTGCATACTGTTGTGCCAAAGCATCCATCTTCATGAATTCGTCTAGTGTGAATAATTCCATCCGATAGCTGGGCTCGTCCTGTGCATAGCGGTCAGACAAACGACCATTCAATTCCCGCAGATAATTGAATTTGTTCAGCATATCAGGCGGAACGATTCCTTCATCAATTAGCGCATCAATTGTCATTTCAACTTCATCGTACTCCTGCAGTTGAATGCTAATTGTCAAATACAGCTCCATTGCATCGACGTAATCGGCGGTTCCGCTATGAAGGAGCCTTGCTGCAATTTCTTTTGCACGTTGAAAGTCTTTTGTCTCATAAAGGGCAACCGCGTATGGTCCCAGAAATTCCGGATTGTCAGGTTCATATACAATAGCTTGGTCAAATGCTTCCACCGCTAACTCATAGTTCTCCTGTTCGACGGCTACATGGCCATTTTCAACAAGCTTTTCAAATGTTCCTGGAAAGACGATAACATTTTCTTTTTTCCTGAGTCTTCCGTATTTCTTTCTCAATACGCACACCTTCTTTCATCATTTCCCACTATATCACAGCGATTTCTGTTTTAACATTGATAATTGGTCAATTAGGTAAAAAAAGTCGATGAGCTATCCCGTAAAACAGTAAAGCGTCACCCGACTAGAGCTCGGTGACGCTTTCACAAGGACTTGAAACATCTTTGTTTTATATTTGATGAAATAAATAATCCCATTGACTTCGCTTCGGCGCTTGGGATGCCTCCCGCCCTAAGCCAGACAGCTTCGCCATCAGTCTTAGGGCTTCGGCTACCCCTTGTCAGGCGCCTTCGCTTAGTTTATATAGTTTTTAGTAGTTCAATATATAGATGCATTCAAAACGCTAAAAGCATGCAAAAGTGAAATGCCTTAAATCGTTGAAATCACTCACCGATTCCTTCTGATTTTATTACTTCATCCACTTTAGCCATTAATGCTTCTTCATCCTCACCATCAGCGATGATTTTAATGTCGGCTCCAGCTGAAATTCCCAGTGACATAACACCCATAATCGATTTCAAGTTCACTGTCTTTTCCATGTATGCAAGTTTCACATCTGACGTAAATGGTGTCACCGCTGAAACTAATACGGATGATGGACGGGCGTGAAGGCCCTCGTTGCTAGTAACTTTGTAATTTTTCTTAATCATTTTAAACTCTCCCTTTTAATAGATTAGTCGAATCAAGTTAAAACTTAATTCGCTTGCCATAAGTAGCAATCATTTGCTCATTATGTGCTGAGCTTCCATCCAAATTTGCGCTTTTAAATATTGGAGGTTCTATCCCACTTTCAATCATCATACCAATCACACGACTGAATGTCGCATGAAGAAGCATATTCCCAATGACGCCAGAAGCCGGTGCATAAGGTGTTCCCTCCGATAGCAGAAGCCCATCCCCAACCGTTACATGCGTATTCAAAACTGCTTCCGCAACATCTTCAAGTCTATTTCCTGAATGGTGTTTAGATGGCTGTTCAGACGCATTGTAGTAAAGAGACTGGAGAGAAACAACATAAGCCCCGGACTCTTTTGCAATATACGCCACATCTATTGGTACCACATTTCGTCCAGAAGTTGAAATAATAATGACTACATCTTCAGAACGAATGTCTAGCTGACCCGCAAATGTTTGGGTAAATTCAGGGTCTTTTTCATTCGTAGATGCCTGTGAAGCCCCATTATGAAGCATCAAAGTCTCGACAATAATTGGTCGTACTGGTACTAAACCGCCCGCACGGAAAAACGGCTCCTCCGCTATTAAGTGAGAATGACCTGAGCCGAATAACTGAACAATACCACCACGCGAAAGGCGTTTCATTATCTCTGCTGCAATCTTTTCAACAGATCGCTGTTCTTCTCGAATAACTTTTTTCATCAATGATTCGATTTCCTTGAAATACGCATTCATTCAATCATCTCCGAATCTCGCTGATAAATTTATAACGATCTGCCCGATATGTACTTCGAACAATTTCAATCGGAACATCGTTCGTTAAATAACTGATTCGTTCTATCAACAAAACTGCTGAAGGCATAAAAATTTGAAGGAACTCTGCATCTTCCTTTTTCACTAACACAGCTTCCATGCGTTGCGAGGCATGGCTAATTATTAGCCGTTTATCCTTCTCTATAAACGAATACAGTGATCCTTCTATGTCATTCAATTCAAGATTTGGGACGAGCTTAACAGGAAGATATGACCTTTCGATCGCCATCGGTTTGTCGTCCGCATACCTAATTCGCTTAACGACGAATACTTCTTCATCTTTAGCCAACTGTAACTCATGCATAATATCTATTTCAGGTATCATTTTCTCAAAACTAATAAGTTTGTTACTAGGTTTCATCCCACGTGACAGCATATCTTCCGTAAAGCTTGTAAGACCACTAAGAGGCTGTTCAATCTTGGGTGTCGCCACATATGTTCCGCGCCCCTTTTCACGATAAAGGAGCCCCTCATTTACTAGATTCGTTATGGATTGGCGGACAGTCATGCGACTTACGTCAAACGTATCCGTCAGTTCACGTTCGGAAGGGATTGCCTCTCCAATTACAAAATCCCCTTGCAGAATTTGATTTTTCAAATAGTCCTCGATCTGGACGTACATGGGTATCGGTGACTGTTTATCTAACATAATACTCACTTCCCTTATGATTTAACCAGTTCATATGCATCCCTATCAACAATAAGTGTAACATTATCGTGATTCCATAAAATTGATGCTGGAAAACTTTCAGTCACATCTTTATTTAATAATGTTCTCACAGCTTCTGCTTTATCTTTTCCGGATGCCAGTAAAATAATTTCCTTACTTTTTAATATCGATTTGATACCCGTTGTAATCGCATGTGTTGGAACTTCATCAATGGAAGTAAAGAAGCGTGCGTTACTTTCTCGGGTAGATGCAACAAGTTCAACGACATGTGTCAGACTGTTTGAATCCGTTCCCGGTTCGTTAAAGCCGATATGCCCATTTCTTCCTATCCCCAATACCTGCAGATCAATCGGCCCTACGCTATCAATTACTTGTTCATAACGCAGACATTCTTCTGCTGAATCAGATGTCCCATCCGGAATATACGTATTTCCAATTACAATGTCAATCTTATCAAATAAGTTTTCAGTCATAAATGTGCGGTAACTTTCCGGATGCCCTTTATCTAGACCTAGGTATTCATCTAGATTAATCGTGCACACATTTTTATACGATATCCCACGTAATTTAACACCTTCAACTAATCGTTCATAAAGCCCTAGTGGCGTTGATCCTGTTGCAAGTCCAAGCACCGAGTGATCATTTCCAAGAATTTGTGCTTCTACCAATTGTGCGGCCTTTACGCTTACTTCATCATAATTAGCACATATGACTACCTTCATCCCATTACCTCCTTAGTATAAGCAATTTCCCCCCTACAAATAGTCATCTGGACATTCCACTCCCCATCGATGATGGTAAGATCCGCATCTTTTCCAGGCTCAATCCTGCCTTTATTGGATAGGCCAAGTTGTTCGGCAGCATTTGTTGAGGTCATTGCAACTAATTCAGCTAATGAACAATTTGTAATAGCCTTCATATTCTGCGCCGCTTGTTCCATCGTTAATATGCTTCCTGCAAGCGTTCCATCGCGAAGCCGCGCATCTTTGTGTGATACTTCTACATCTTGGCCTCCTAAATCATAAATGCCAGGTGGAAGCCCTTTCGCACGCATTGCATCCGTAATAAGAATAATTCGATTGGAAGTCTTTTGACGATAAGCGAGTTCAACCGATTTCGGATGACTATGAATGCAATCGACGATAATTTCAACGAGAAGTGAATCCTCTAAAAAAGCAGCTCCAACAACCCCTGGTTCCCTATGATGAAACGGGCTCATTTGGTTATATAAATGAGTCACATGAGTAGCACCCTCCTCAACCGCATTACGAACGATATCCGATGTTGCATCCGTATGTCCAATAGATGCAATCACACCACTCGTCGTTACCTTTTCAATGAAAGCAAGACCGTTTTCCACCTCAGGAGCAACAGTTACAATTTTAATGCGGTTACCACTCAGCTCTTGCCATTGTTCAAAAAGGGCAAAAGACGGTGTTGTAATATGCTCAACCGGTTGTGCACCCGCTCGTATAGCTGAAATAAAAGGCCCTTCCAAATGAACCCCCAACATTTCAGCTTGCCTTTCATCCGCATTGAATAAACCCGCATTGCGTAACGCCCCTGCTATCGCTTCATCCGACTGCGTCATTGTTGTTGCTAAAAAACTCGTCGTCCCTTCACGGGGAAGCGCGCTCGCCAAACCATTTAATGCTTCCGGCGTCGCATCCATTACATCAAAACCTGAAGAACCGTGAATGTGAATGTCAATAAAACCAGGCACAACAATCCAATCCTTACCCGCCGCATCGATTCGTATATCTGCAACTTTATTTATAGAAGTAGCGATTTCTATAATTTCGCCATTTTCTATATAAATGTCTCCCGATATACCATCCTTTGTTGCATTGGCAATTGTAATATTTGAAATCAACAATGTCTTCATCAAATTCCTCATCCCTTTTGAATATCCTGTAAAAATAGAAATAAATTCCATTCAAATCCGCCGCTTACAGCGCCTTCGCTGGTTTATATAGGTATTATTTGTTCAACATGTCTAGTATTCTTAATTTTCACTATACACTCAATCGGTATAGTTGTCTATACCAGTTTATAATCTAATAAAATAAATTATATGTACTCACTAGAAAAAATATCCCTAAAGAAATTGTTCTTCTTACAACAAAAAAGTAGTACAGACCAATCACTTAGTCTGCACTACTTTTTTCATATTTATCCCCCAATACCTTCTAGATATGTTAAACAAATGAATACGGCGTATGCGCTTTACAAGGGATTTTAGGAGGCCACTGAAAAATCCCTAGTAATTGGAATGAATTAGTATTACCACTAATACCGCTTCGACGCTTTGTGGATGCCTCCCGCGATAAGCCAGAAAGGAAACCACTTGGGAGGGATTGAACTGCATCCCTCCTTAGTCTTATCGCTTCGGCTACCACGAAGATGCGCCTGCGCTGGATGGTCTATGTGAGAAAGAGCATTTCATTAGCTGTGATGAAAACTGCAATCTGGAATGTGTCTTTCTTGAATAGAATTAGT
Source organism: Sporosarcina psychrophila (assembly GCF_001590685.1). Lineage (GTDB taxonomy): Bacteria > Bacillota > Bacilli > Bacillales_A > Planococcaceae > Sporosarcina > Sporosarcina psychrophila. The sequence continues at coordinate 1,776,684 of NZ_CP014616.1, read as the reverse complement.
AGCAAAAAATAAACACATTATAATCTTGGCATATACATCTCAAAATCATATTTCTCTCGATAATGAATATCCTAGCGCAGGCGCGGCAAAGGGGTCGCCGAAGCGCTAAGCGTTCTACAATCCACACCCCGAATTACACCTCTCTTATTATTGAGCGCCACGGCAGATTCAATAGGATTCTTTAATTCAACATATATAGGTTATTTCTCTTACAACATTCCTTATAAAGTCACATCTCAATTGTTCCATTTTTTGTGGTAATAATAAATTGTCATCAGAACGATGAATTCCGATATTGGTATAGCGAGCCAGACACCTGTTAATCCAAATAGTCGTGGCATGATGGCGAGCAAGATTAGCAAAACAACAATTTCCCTTGCTGCAGTAATCCACGTTGCCATTCGGATCTGTCCGATGGATTGATAATACGTCATCATGACAAAGTTTGTGCCCATAAAAAGATAGGCGATAAAGAACAGTTTAATACCCGGAACCGCAATTTTCATTACTTCTTCTGGAAAATCGCCGAACAAACTTGCAATTGGAGCGGCTGCAAATTGGCCGACAAGCAGAAAGAAGATGCCGGCCCCGAGTGCTGTCCCAATAGCCATACGAACAGTCTTTTTCATCTTGATTTCGCTACCTGCCCCACGGTAATAGCTAATCAGCGGTTGAATCGCCGCACCCATACCTAAAAATAACAGCAACATAACACTGTGAACATAATTCAATATCGTAAATGCAGACACGCCTGCGGTTCCAGCGAGGTATTCAAACGTAATATTATGCGAGATTGTAAAGACCGAAAATCCAACTTCCGCAAGAAAACTCGGAAATCCAATCACTAATATTAATAGAAAAAGCTTTCGATTGAACTTAAAGCGAACAAAACGCAAATTACTTTTCTTTCTGAAAAAATGCGTGCTCAATATGACAAGCCCCACAAATGCACCAATGACCGTTGCCGCTGCAGCACCCTCTACACCATAATCAAGTATGAATAAAAACACATAATTCAATCCGATATTGACGACTGCCGTAGCAACAAGTGCAATCATTGATAAGTTCGGTCCACCGTCATTTCGCACCAAAATACTGAATGCATTTTCAACAGTGAAGATGAATCCAAATAGCAACATGACCTTCATATAACCTGCAGTGTACTGAAATGTGTCGGCATTCGCGCCCAATAAATACGCAAGTTCCGTCCTAAAAACAAAGGCAGTAAGCCCGACAATCAGCGTTAAAATAAATATAGAGACAATGGCATGTGAAAAAATAACACGCGCCTTATCAGGTCGTTTAGCTCCCATCATTGCGGAATAACGGGTCGCTGCACCAATTCCAATCCACAGTGACATCGCGACAAAAACCGTATAAACTGGCGCTGCAATCCCTACCCCGGCAAGGGCGACTGGACCTAAGCGATTGCCTACCATAATTCCGTCGATCACAATATTGACAGCCATCAGTAGCATCCCAATCATCGACGGGATTAAATACCTTAAAAAAGATTTCCCAACAGATTCCGTATCTAAGCGATTTACTACTTGTTCCTTTTTCATTACCAATTCAATTCCTTATCTTTTGTCGTTCCATAAAACACGGAAACGATTTTAGTTTTTATAGTTTCGTCAGTCAAAAAAATAGACTGGCAGTTAAAATGCCAGTAAGCTCACCTTATTTTTCCTTCACCATACCTGTCAATAACACATCCACAATCGCCCCGTACGCTTCCGTAACAGAAATACTATGTTCTAAAAAAAATTGTCGGTCGAGCGTTGCATTCGAAGCTTCAATAATCAATTTCATCAGCAGATCGATATTTCGATCCACAATAATACCTGTTCGGATCCCTTCTTCAAGAAGACCCTTTAAATCATCCCACTGATGCAACTCACGGTTCACCCGTTCCCACTGTACAGGGTAAGTCCGTTTTAATTGGTTCAGAATCCGGAGATCGTAAAACTCATTGTATTTTGGCATGACGACAATCGCCTTACGGATTTTTTCTAACAGCGTAAGTTCTGGATTGTCAATTATACGCCGTGTTTGTTCATCGAACTCAACGAGCGTCATATCTATAATTGAGTCAAGGATATCTACCTTAGATGAAAAATTTTCATATAACGTCCGCTTGCTAATTCCAAGACGCTTTGCCAAATCATCCATCGTGAACTTAATGCCATTATTTCGCGTTTCTTCAATAAATGCATTTCTGATTCTTGTTTTCAATTTTCGACCTCCCCAGAAACTAATAATCCGTTTGTAGTTTTACCAGTTTCATTATACAACCTCTGTGAGATGAATGTCTACAGAGTTAAGTAGGTCAAGTTCTAAACGATAAACCAAAAAACATTATAAACTTTTCACCATTAGCTTTTCATTATTACTATCCACTTCACCATTGAACTTAAAGCCAAATTTCTGATACAAGTGAAGTGCTCCTTGATTATCGGCAATGATGCTTAAATAGATTTCATTGCAACTATATTCTTGTTCTAACCGTTGAATTAATGCGCTTAACATAATGCTTCCTAATCCAAGACCTTGATATTTAGAATCGATTAAAAACCGATCCAGCCACACTCGTCCATTTATTCCTTCATCAGGAAAAAATCCATACATAGCAAAACCAACTAAATTCTTTTCCCAATAAAGCCCTACTGGTTGAAAGTTGCTGCATACCTTTGCCTCATCTAAACATTGTTGCGGCGTTTCAATAAAAGACTGTTGTTCTTCATTAATACGCAGTTTTAGAATATCGTTTATATTGTCTTTTGTAACTTCATTTATAATTACTGTCATCATTTTTCCTTTCATATTTAAAGACTAGATTTATATAAGAATATACAACTAATAATGGCCGTCTAACACTTTAACATCTATATATGTTGAACAAATGAATACGGCGTATACGCTTTACATGGGCATTTGGAAGGCCACTGAAAAAGTCCCAATACTTAGAACTAATTAGAATTCCCCCAATACCGCTTGGACGCTTTGTGGATGCCTCCCGCGATAAGCCAGAAAGAAGACCGCTTTCAGTCTTATCGCTCCGGCTACCACGAAGTCGCGCCTTCGCTGGATGGTCTATGTGAGAAAGAGCATTTCATTATCTGCGATGAAATCTGCAACCTGAAGTGTGTCTTTCTTGAATAGAATTAGTAGCAAAAATAATCACCTTACAATCTCGGCATATACATCTCAAAATCACATTTCTCTCGATAATGAACAACCTAGCGCAGGCGTGGCAAAGGCATCCCCAAAGCGCCAAGCGTTCTACTATCCACACCCCGAATTAAGAGGAAACTGAAAAAGTTCTTTTATATAGTAAGAACTAGTTGATTGTAGTGAAGAGCGGCGACTCCAGCGGGAACAGCGCGAGCTGAAGACCCCGCAGGAACGCAGTGACGAGGAGGCTGAAGCCGTGCCCGCGGAAAGCGTCCGCTCGGAACGGAAATCAACGGGATTGAAGGATATCGTACTTTTTCAGTGCCCCCCGAATTACAACTCTCTCCTTATTGAGCGCCATAGTAGATTCAATGGGATTCTTTAATTCAACGTATATAGTATTCTGTATTGCCTGTCACAGCATTATTAACGATTCGATCTCTTCTAATGCTCACATTCATTATCTTAGCAATATAGCTTTCGTCGAAATAAAAATTCCATTGAACTCGAGGTGGCGCCTTCATTCAGTTTATTTAGGTATTCATGTGTTCAACATATATACCAACCTTTTTCACACTCTAAATTCATAACTGATGCAAATGTAGGAGATAAATCTTCTTCCCTAATTTTTAATATGCTCGATTCCTTCTTTAAATGCATTTAAATTTCTTGTTTTCAACTTCAACTATCAAGAAAACTAAAAAACCCATTTTAGTTTTCTTGGTTTTATTGTACACCATCTGTGTGATGAATGTCTATCGAGTTAGATTGAAATGATAAAATGACAATAATAGTAGAAATAAAATAAACGTCACACCTGAGGAAAAACCCCATGCGTGACGTTATTTATTTCATAATAGTGTCAGTAATGAACCACCGATAGCTCCTGTAACTACAATAATCCAAGGTGGAAGCTTCCAAAAGGCAAGCATACTAAACAATAGGGCAGCTAAAGCAAAATCAATAGGCGCTAAAATGGAACTCGTCCAAATAGGAAAATAAAAAGCGGCTATTAATATCCCTATAACTGCTGCATTTACGCCCATGATGGCTCCTTTAATTTTAGGATTGCTTCGTAAACTATCCCAAAAAGGGAGTGCACCGAGAATAAGCAGGAATGCAGGTAGGAATACTGCAAACGTAGCTACTAAACCACCTTGCCAGCCCTTCATTACCGTTCCTAAATAAGCTGCAAATGTAAATAAAGGGCCTGGTACTGCTTGTGTAGCACCATAACCAGCTAAGAATGATTCTTCGCTTATCCATCCAGTTGGTACAAATTCCTGTTCTAGTAAAGGTAAGACGACATGACCGCCACCAAAAACTAAAGCACCTGACCGATAAAAACTATCGAACATAGCTACCCAGTAGGATCCAGTTACTTCCCTGATTACGGGTAACAAAAAGAGTAACCCGAAAAATAGCAGTAAACAGATCACTGAAACACTCTTAGCGATTGGAAATTGCGAACTCACTTCATCATTTTCTTTGTGTTGCTTGAACAGAATGAACCCCAAAAATGCAGCGATTACAATGACGCCTACTTGAGCAAAAGCTGTTTGCAAAAAAAGAGTACCTATTAGTGCGAATAGAGCAATGGATTTCCTTGTTAAATCCGGTGTCAAATTTTTAGCCATTCCGATAATAGCATGCGCAACTACCGCCACTGCTACAATTTTCAAGCCATGTATCCATCCAGCATTTCCGACGTCACCCCCTGTGAGCAACAAGGCAAATAAAATAAGTGCAATAACTGAAGGCATTGTGAACCCAATGAAGGATATAATTCCACCCAAAACGCCCGCCCGCATAACACCTATACCAATACCTACTTGACTACTAGCTGGGCCAGGTAAGAACTGAGCTAAAGCAACTAAATCTGCATAGCTTTTTTCATCCATCCATTTTCTTCTTCGTACATATTCTTCATGAAAATACCCCAAATGAGCTGTTGGCCCACCAAAGGAGGTCAATCCAAGTCGTGTTGAAACTAAAAATAGTTCCAAAAGTGATTTTAATCCCCTATTTGATTTAGCTTTTTTCATATTGACTCCTCTTAATACTTTATCTTCTATGCCACTATTCCCTTAATATCGATATTGTTTTGCAACAAGATAAATATACCATTTCAAATAATACATTCAAGATGTAATCAAGAAGCTTTACATACTCTTAACATGTTTTCACGATTAATGTCCGCTATTTTCTTTTCCTGCGATTAACACCATCCAGATACGACACGATACCGACCACTGAAAAGGACGGACTTTCTTGTTTGAATTAGTCCGGAATGCCTCTTACTGTTTATTGGTCGATAAAGTTAACCATTTCAACTCTCAAAAAACCATTATACCCCATTAATTAACCTCCAAAATAAATAGTATCCCTTAACATAGGGATACTATTATCAGTTTTAAATTGGCGTTATTGTCTCTCTACTCCATGCTTTGCACATTTGTAATAGCAGCTACCCGTATTATTTCTGTACCGAGCGGATTCTTTAATTCAATGCACAGCTCCCTCAAATCGATGTCTTCAACTATCCCGTGATGTTGAATAATTCGTCCACTATCCCAGGTTTTAATTAGCGTTTCACATTGCCTCTTATACGCTAATTCAAGCTCTTCTTGAATCGATTGAAGATCCCACTCGTTTAGTTCCGGTCTTTCAGTGTAATTATCCTGATCCATCCATTTTCGTAACTCCCTTACATGCTCCGACAGCATCATCGCTGTCCATTTAATATTTCCTCGGTCCCTAATCATAGTACAACTCCTATCCCTGATGACCGCCAACTAATGTAGATCTCTTAATAGATGTCCCTGCATTTGTGAGTGATACCGCCCTTAATATAGCGTTATCCCCATAACGAGTACGAATAGTATCCATTGTTGTACCTAGCTTCCGTACTTGCCATTTTTTCGTATCAAATAAACTTAATTGCATTGAACGCTCATCTTCTAACTTCGTAATCGAAACGGTGACTTGCCGCACGGCTTGATTGCCATGATTTTCATTCAACAATTCTTTGCAAACGTTATAAATTTTCATTGTGTCGTTTGTGGCTTCCACAATAGTACGAGAACGACGAAATCCACCTCCAAAAGCATTTTTACTATATCCGATACCGAGCGATATAGTGCGTCCGGCCTTGTATTCTTCCCTTACTCTTCTGGCGATATCCTCGCACATCTCTAACAAGACCACGTTTACTTCTTCCCGCAAATTATAATCTCGCATAAGTATTTGACTCTTCCCATAGCTAACCTGGCCTTCAAGAATTGGTGCACCCATCTTGGAGAGGTCTATTCCCCACGCATGATGGAATAACTGATTGCCCATTACTCCAAACTTTTTTTCAAGCCTTTGTAAATCGGCATTGGCCAAATCACCAACTGAAAATATCCCCATATTGTTTAAATTTTTTTCCGTTTGACGACCAATCCCCCACATTTCACTTAATGGAGAAATTGGCCATAATTTCCCCGCTACATCCTCAAAGGTCCATTTCGCAAAGCCTGTATCCTTTGCCTCTAGATCTAGTGCAAGCTTTGCCATTAACATATTCGGTCCCATGCCGACAGTTGAAGGTAAGCCTAGCGTCGCAACTATTTCCTGTTGAATAACTTTAACAGTTTGCACTGGGTCGCCCCACAACTTTTCGGTTCCAGTTAGATCAATAAAGCTTTCATCTACACTGTAGACATGAATCGCTTCAGCCGGAACGTATTTATGAAGTAGGCATGTAATAGCCATCGACATTTCTAGAAAATAACTCATTTTTGGATTGAATAGCCTAATGTCAGGATGTTGTGGAATTTCGTACAAACGAGAACCTGTTTTAACACGAAATCTTTTTTTCATTGGAGGCGATGCCGCGAGCACAACAGACCCTTTTCTTTCAAGATTCCCAACGACCGCAATCGGCACCTTTTGTACATCTAAGCTATACCACGAAGCCATACAACTAGCATAAAAACTCACCATATCAATACAGGCGATGTGCCGATTTGGAAACTTACCGTAGTCAATCATACAACAATCCGCTCTCTTGGAGTAACGGGAACGAGTGCAAGGATAGTGTCGATTTTAAATGTACAATCGGATTTTCGTGAATAGCAATTGGCCCTAAATGAGACATCACCTACTTGTAGTATTTTAATGCTTCGCTTGCCTATCGCATCGTCTTTCACCGCGGATATCATATCTGAGACGTGATTCCATTCCATTGACTTAACCAACTCGACACGCACACTCGTTCCCTCCTCTTTCAGTCATCATATAGAATACACGTTCGTATTGCAATGAAAAATAAACACTTAGCAAGAGTTACCAAAAATGGTCTCTCGCTAAGTGTTGGACACCCGATTTACTTCGATGTTACTTGATACACATCTTTAAATGAATGAAATCCATCGAAAATCACCGTACTATCTAGGTTGTGTTCATTTACAGCGATTGGTGTTAGTAGTACGGAAGGAACTTCGATTTTCCCATTATTAACTTTTTGTTCAGCAGATACTTTCTCACCTTTTGCCATCGCAACCGCTAATTTCGCCATTTCCTGTGTAAGCATCTTGATTGGTTTATAGACTGTCATCGTTTGTGTTCCAGTAACAATTCGCTGCACTCCTGCCAAATCCGCATCCTGTCCGGCAACTGGTACTTGACCTGCTAGTCCAACAGCCGAAAGTGCTTGAATAACACCACCTGCCGTGGCATCATTCGCAGCAATTACCGCATCAATCTGCTTGTTCGTTGTCCGAAGAGCTTCTTCCATATTGGCTTGTGCATTCACTGGAGTCCAATCCTTCGTCCACTGATCATAGACAATCTTAATATCACCTCGTTCAATATAGGGACGCAGCACATTGAACACACCTTTTTTCAATAAATGTGCATTGTTATCGGTAATCGCACCACCAATAAAGACGTAATTCCCCTTCGGTACGAGAGCAGTGATGGCTTTCGCCTGCATTTCGCCCACTTGTTCATTATCAAAAGAAACGTATAGATCGAGATCCGCATTTTTGACGAGTCTATCATAGGCAATTACTTGGATATCTGCAAGATGCGCCTTGTGAACAATCGCGGCTGTTGCCTCAGCATTATGTGGGACAATTACCAAAAGGTCGATCCCGCTTTGAATGAGCGCCTCTGCCTGTGAAATTTGAAGCGCATCATCTCCATTCGCAGCGACAATCTCGATTTCTGCTCCTAATGCTTCAACGGCTTCTTTAAACAAATCACGGTCTCTCAGCCATCGTTCTTCAAGTAGTGTGTCCATCGAAAATCCAATACGGATTGGACTGTCGATTGCACTAAAAGGTATCGTTTCTTCTAACTCAACGGTCTCCAATGTCTGCTTTGGTATAGCTATACAAGTAACTAGTATCAAAATCATTCCCAAAAGCCATACGATTATAGCCTTTCGTTTCATCTACTTGCCCCCTATCAGACTTCGACTTTTTTACTCATTAACGTTTTCCGGTACTCCTTCGGGGACACTCCACACATTTTCTTGAACACCTTACTGAAATAATTCGGCTCATGATAACCGACCTCAAACGTAATTTCTTTTAGGCTTCGCTCTGGATCATTCAATAGCTTCTTTGCTTTTTCAATTCGGCACTCCGTCAGAAAATCGATGTAGTTAATGCCCAACTTCTCTTTGAACATTTTACTAATATAAATCGGGCTTAAATCGACTTTTTGCGCGAGAATGTTCAGTGAAATATCTTTATGTGAATGCTCACTGATAAATTGTTTAATTTGATGTATCTTATCAGCCTCTACTCGTTCGTAATGTGCCTCATAGGCAGCATTCATCCGTTCGAGTAGCAGGAGCGTCTCCGTACGCAATTGTCGGTAGTCCTGTGCTTGAAACGAAAAAAATGGGGCATTCGCTTCCATTCCCATTTCATCCATCACTCTGTTCGCAATCCAAAGCAACTCAAGCATTCGCTGTTGCGTGTAAATTAGGGAATTCCCCTCATTCTCATGCTGTTGTATCAAATCCAATATCCCGGAGCGAATGGACACCCAGTCCCCTAAACGAATTTGGTCAAAAAAGTCTTTCTGCTGCTGCTTGATAACCTGATTATCTGTCTCTAAACTGAGCACTGGAGCGTCAGCATAAAACCGACTCTTGACCGCTAGCGTTGTATCCATAGTCGCAATAAGCGCTTCTTGGTACGACTGACGAATCTCGTCTAATGGTTCGCAAACCTGACCAATCCCAATAAACCAGTCTAAGCTCATTTGTTCCTTAGCCAACGATAAAATCGCTTTGGCTAATGTCATTGCTTGCGAACGAAAGGATTTCACTGGATCACGAAACACAATGATCGGCAGCTGCCGTCCATATAACGCACCTACCCAAGCATTTCCCGCTTCACGCACCTTTTCCTTAATCCTCACATAATAGTGTTCTGCTCCCTCTGGCAACAACACTACTACTACAAACTTTTCATGAGTAGAGCGAATATCTAGCATCTCGACGAGCATATCGATATGAACTTCATGAACATGATCAAATAATAGCTGTGTCACGATATCTGTTTCCACTAATGTCAACGCCTTTTGCCACTTTTCATGCTGCATTTGGCTCGTAGCCTCTGCAATACGTTCTAGCCTGCATTCCTCTAATACTCTCCCTACCGTTGCAACAATCTCACTTGCTCTACTGGGTTTCAGTAAGTAATCCTTCACACCGAGCTTGAGCGCTTGTCTCGCATAATCGAACATATCAAAGGCCGTCACCATAACAAATTTGATAGTAGAATGCTTATCTTGAATCTTTTCTAAGGCTTCAAGTCCTGTCATACCAGGCATCTTAATATCCATTAAGACCAAATCTGGTTGAATTGTATCTGCTAATTCTATTGCTACTTCCCCATTTCTTGCTTGGTAAATGGAAAGTTCAGGGAACGCTTTTTGTAAGATTGCCTGCATCCCTTCTCGCTCAATCGGTTCATCATCAACGATTAGAAGCTTCATCATCATTTCCCTCTTCCCTGGCCCTTGGAATTTGTATGACCACCTTTGTCCCCCGACCTTCTCTACTTTCAATCGTGACCAAATCCTCTATTCCATAGAATAAATGCAATCTTTTCACCACATTTTGAAAGCCTATTCCTGTAGAATGTCCTTCGATTGGTATAATGTGCCCCTTCAGCAACTGCTCCACTTTCTTTGGGGACATCCCTTGCCCACTATCCTCGATTTCAATGATGACCCATGGACCGTCATTCTTAATCCTAAACCAAATAACGCCTCCATCCTGCTCCGGCTCAATAGCATGAATTACCGCATTTTCAATGATGGGTTGAAGGGTTAGTCCCGGAATTTTTACATCTAAGCAAGATTCGTTGATGTCAGATTTAAATTGTAAGCGATCCGTAAAACGAGCCTTTTGGATTTCCATATACTGATTCAAAACGACTACTTCTTCATACACCGTCACAGAGCGGTCAATCCGCTTCAAATTATAACGTAGCAAGCCGGCTACACTGACTATAAGATCGCTCGTCTCCTCCGCACCATCTAAATACGCCTTTTTCGACAATGTGTTTAATGTGTTGAATAAAAAATGTGGATTTATCTGGTTCTGCAAGCTTCTAAATTGACTCTCCTTCAATAACAACTTACTTTGCTGAAGCTCATGCTCGAGCTGTGCCTTTTGTTGAATTTCTACTATTAAATCATTAATGTTTACACGCATCTCATCAAAGGTCTTTGCTAAAAAGGCTATCTCATCATTAGACTTCACTTCAATCTGTTCATTAAAACTACCTTGAGACAATGCGTTAGCGGCCTTCGTGAGCTGATGAATCGGCCGCGTAATACTAAGTGAAAACCAGTAGATAGCCAAAAGTAACACAGCAGTAATCAATAGCAACAGCCAGATTCCTAGCTTTTTCAACTCCTCCGATTGCTTGATAATACCTCGATAAAACCGATTAGAGGTCTTCAGCTCTCGGTCTAAAATCGTTAAGGTCATTTCAGATATGTACATAGAAATACGGTTTGCTTCATTAAATTCGTTCGTCGACCCTTCCATTTCTTGCTCCTCTGAAAACATAATGGAGCGATTCGTCGTCTCAATAAGACTATCGATTAAATGAATATAGTTGGTTATTGAAAATGCATTTTCCACATTCCGCAACTCCGCTACATCCTGTTGTACCTCCTCAATAACGGCTACGCTTTTCTCTATCTGTTGCTTATGATTAGCTGTTGGGTCAAGTAAATAGTTATTTAAGTTGGTAATTATTTGCTGACTTGCTGTTGTTACTTCATTCATCCGCAAATAGCGTTGTAAAATATCATTGGATTTTTCCTGAGTTTTCTGATTATAAGATGTAAGCGTCAACCAAATAATTCCCATTATCAGCAACACAACGGAAACGAGTATCCAAATCTTTTTTTGAATCGTCATCATAGTTCTTCACCTTCCGCGTCAACCATGCGCGTTTCAGTGAGGTAACCATTTGAATCGAGCGGGACGGTCTCGCCAGAAATCCACTCCATCAACCGCTCAACACTCTCGCTGCCCATCGCTTCTGGCTTTTGCTCCAAAATTCCATCGATCTTGCCTTGCTCTAAGAGGGCAGTTAATCCAACGCCGTCATCGAAGGTATAAATATAATACGGCTCTACTTGAGTACGTCTTCCGATCTCTTGAATCATTGGACCTGTATAATTTGCATTGATGGCTATAAATGCAGTGACTCGCGGTACTTCATTCATCAGCTGTTGCGTCGTTGTCATTACTTGTTCCTTTGCATCTGCCGTTCCTTTAACAATCATTTCGATGTCTGGATAGCCACCCAATACATTCTGGATACCAGCTAAACGTTCTTTTTGATAATATGCTTGCTCTTGATCACCAAGTATAATCACTTCTCCTGTGGTGCCCATTTCTTTTATCAATTGACGAGCAACCATTTGTCCTGCCCCAAATTGATCTGAACCAACATATGTTTTTCGCAAGCTCTCTTCCACTGGTACATCATTAGCGATGGTAATGATAGGAATCCCATAAAAAGCCGCCTTAACCTTTGTCAGTTCTTTAAATTCTTCATTATCTAGCCCCTGAACGATAATACCATTCACCTTAGAATGAATCGCAATCTCCATTGTCTTCAAAAAATCATCTTGGTTATTTCCATAGCTTCCCCACACTTCAAGCTGAACATTTTCTTCTTGTGCCTGCTTCAATGCCCCTTGGCCAACCTTATTCCAAAATGGAGTATCAAGCTCTTGGGTAATGAGCACGAGACGAATAGATTCCGGGGAAATGGGGAGGTTAGCTGGCCTATCACTAGTTAAACGATACGCTTTAGTTGCGGATACAATAGTCAAATAGCTAAAAATCATAATGAGTGCGACAAGTATTAAAACAACTTTTTTCCGCATATCCCTTCCCCTTTCCTAAAGCTTGTTTCTTTCATCTTATCAACCTGTCTAGGAATTAACAATGTCTTACAAAACGACATCAGGCACCCTACAAATAGGGTGCCCAGTTATTCTACTATTCTCTTTTAACCCCGTTGCTTCCGTGTCATGACGTCAAAGATTACCGCTCCAGCTAAAACACCACCGCGAATCATATATTGATAGGAAATTCCTACACCTAGTAAGTTCATCCCACTCGATAACGAGGCCATCACGATGGCTCCGATAATAGCACCTGTTACTTTACCGACACCACCTGCAGAAGATACTCCACCAACATATGCCGCTGCAATCGCGTCAAGCTCAAAGAGAGTTCCAGCTGTGGTCGTTGCCGATTGAAGCCGAGATGTAAAAAGAATTCCTGATAACGCCGCGAGCATCCCCATGGAACCGAAGACGATATATGTAATCTTTTGTACATTGATCCCACTCAAATGCGCGGCCTCAGGATTACTACCGACTGCATAAATGTGACGACCGAGTACTGTTTTAGTCGTTAAGAAGTGATAAACTATGACAACGATTATTATAATGACAACCGTCCAAGAAAATCCGTTATAGCCAGCTAAAATCCAAGTAATGTAAGCAATAATCGCTGATATCAAAACAAGCTTTACACTAAATATCCCCTTAGACATTACATCAAAGCCATACGTCAATTTGTTACGACGATTGGCGATTTCATTGTATATATATAAAAGTACTCCGACAAACCCTACTAATAACGTCAGTAGATGCAAGCCATTAATTTGCATAATCGATGGAATAAATCCATTCCCAATCGCATTGAATTGTTCATCCCTAACAATAATCGTTCCCGTTTTTTCTGTAACCTGAAGGAGTGCACCACGGAAAATCAACATCCCCGCCAGCGTAGCAACGAATGATGGAATTCCAATTTTAGCAACTAATACCCCGTTAAATAATCCAATGATAGCACCTAAAATTAAAATCAGCGGAATAGTAATCCATACTGACAAGCCCATTTGCGTCAAGAAAATGGCTGTAATCGCACCTAGAAATCCTGCTAAAAAGCCCACCGATAAATCAATATGACGAATGACGATAACAAGGGTCATCCCAACCGCCAAAACCGCAATATAACCAGCGGAATCCAGTAAGTTACTTATGTTTCGAGAAGACATAAACAAGCCGTTCGTCATAATCGTAAATGTTAACAAAATAACGATTAAAGCAATATACATCCCGTAATCTCGAATATTGGCTTTGACGAGCGCTTTAGTTTCTTTATAAAATCCCATCGTTATCCCTCCTATTGCGTCGCAAGTTCCATAATCGCTTCTTGTGTCGCTTCCTTCATGGCCAGTTCTCCTTTGATCGAGCCATTTGCCATAACATAGATACGATCACTCATCCCTAGCACCTCACCAAGTTCAGAGGAGATCATAATAATACTCATACCTTCGTCAATCAACTGATTCATAATCGTATAAATTTCGAATTTCGCCCCAACATCGATTCCCCTTGTCGGTTCATCTAAGATCAAGATCTTAGGTCCAGTAAACAACCATTTCCCAAGCGATACTTTTTGTTGGTTTCCACCACTCAATTTGCCAACTATTTGCTCTAGTGAACTCGCTTTAATATACAACGAGTCTTTGTACTCTTTACCAACCTTCACTTCTTCATTTAAGTTGAGAATCCCCTTCGTCGAAATACCTTTCAGATGTGCCGCCGAGACATTACTCTTAATATCCTGTAATAAAAATAATCCGTCTCCTTTTCGATCCTCCGTCACATACGCAATACCAGCCTTAATCGCATCACTTGTATGCTTCAGTACTTTTGGCGCCCCTTGAATTTCCAAATCCCCTTGTAACTTATAGTTTTTCGGATTCCCAAAAATGCTAAGAGCAAGTTCTGTACGACCGGACCCCATCAGACCAGCGATCCCAATAATCTCGCCTTTTTTCACGTGAAGATTGATGTTTTTCACAACATTTCTTCCTAGTTGCGTGTCATACGCTGACCAGTTATCCAATTTGAGGACAGTATCCCCGATTTTCTTATCAGGATGTTTCGGGTAAATGTCTTCGATTTCACGTCCTACCATATTTTTGATAATGACACTTTCCGCTACTTCCCCTTTACTTGCATCTAGCGTACAAATCGTCTTGCCGTCCCGCAAAATCGTTACTTTATCCGCTATCTCGATAACTTCCTTCAGCTTATGAGAAATCATAATGCAGCTAATTCCTTGGCTTTTTAATTCCTTTAGGAGTTTTAACAGATTTTCACTGTCATCTTCATTCAGTGCTGCCGTCGGCTCATCTAAAATCAGAAGATTTACATCTTTACTTAATGCTTTGGCAATTTCTACGAGCTGTTGTTTTCCTACACTTAATTCCCTAATCAGTGTTTCCGGCGTCACTTTTAGCTTTACTTTTTTCAGTATCTGCGTAGCTTGAACGATTGTTTGATTCCAATCAACGAACGGACCCTTTTTCACTTCATTGCCTGCAAATATATTTTCATAGACGGACAAATCCGGAAAAAGTGCCAACTCTTGATAAATGATGCCAATACCAGCCTTCACACTATCGCTAATTTCATTGAACTGTTGAACTTGATCTTCAAATACGATATCTCCGTCGTATGTGCCATATGGATAGACTCCACTCAACACTTTCATCAGCGTCGATTTTCCTGCACCATTCTCACCAACCAAACAATGAATTTCTCCTTTTCTCACTTTGAAATTCACGTTCGATAGGGCCTTGACTCCCGGGAACTCTTTAGATATGTCATTCATCTCTAAAATATATTCGCTCATTCTATCGCCTCCCTAACCCAAACAAAATAGAAATGGAGAAATAGTGATAGATTACACTATCACTATTTTCCATTTTCCAATGTGATACTTTTACTCTAAACCTGTGAATTCGCTTGCCTCGTAGTATTCAGAATCGATTAGCTCAGATTTCACATTATCTTCATTCACCACGATTACGTCCGTTTGTTTCGCTTTAACTTCAACTGAACCATTATCATAAGAACCTGTTGTTTCTGGTGTATTGCCATCTAAGATTTCAACTGCCATACCCATCGCATCTTTCACCAGTGCACGAACGTCTTTGAATACCGTCATCGACTGTTTTCCGTCGATTATATATTGGATAGATGCTTTCTCTGCATCTTGCCCAGTCACAAAGTAACTTGAAATTACACTATCAGAAGCAAATACGTCTGCGATTGACCGAGCTGTTCCATCATTCGGAGCTAGAACTGCAACATCACCTTTTAAGTCGTCACCCGCAGCTGTTAAGTGTGTTTGCGCTTTGTTTTTCGCATCATTTGCATCCCAGTTCGTTGTAACTTGACCAATAATTTTTCCCAGTTGGTCGCGCGAAAGTTCGGCTGAATCTTTTAACCCCTCTGCTTCACTTGAGTTAGCAATTTTAAAGGTACCATCTGCAATTTTCGGTTGAAGCACTTTCCAGGCCCCTTCGAAGAATAAAAATGCGTTGTTATCTGAAGCCGCACCTGCATAAAGGTAAAGAGGAACGTCAGACCCCTGTGCATTGTCCACTAAATACTGTGCTTGTGCAGCACCTACTGCTAAACTATCGAATGTTACATAATAATCTACTGCATCCGTATCTGTAATTAAACGGTCATACGCAATAACAGTTACACCCTCTTTTTTCGCTGCTTCTACTGCAGATGCAGCTGCCGCACCATCATGAGGAGTGATAATTAATACCTTGATGCCTTTATTTAATAATGCCTCTACATTTTCTTTCTCTTTCGCTGAAGATCCTTGACTAAATAGAATTTCCGTTGAATAATCTGAATCTGCTAATGCATCCTTGAAACGTTGCTCATCCTGTACCCATCGAGGTTCATCCTTCGTCGGTAATACGATACCTACGTCAACCGAACTACCTCCGTCATTGTTACATCCAGCTGCGACGAGTGCGAACACCATCAAGATTGCCAAAAATGTTAACCCCTTAAATTTCTTAATCATTTTTTTACCCCTCTCTTTTCGAATAAAAAGTATTTACTACTTAATCATAAACTCTGAAAATTCAATATGAAAGCGCTATCAATAGCATTTTTTCAACATTTACTATACTTTTTTAGCTTTTCGATGAAAGAGGAGTTTTTCAGCTAGTAAAAGGGGCGGAATAAAATCGTTTATGCAAAATGAGATTAGCATTCGACCAGTACTATTTTATATGTGCAAATGGAGGGCTATCAAAAATAACCAAACAAAAATCTCCCACCAATTCGCAAATTGTGAGAGACTTTTGTTTGGTTCATTATTCTATTCGAATTAATTTCAACTACCTAAGTTCAAGCCACTCAAAACATCTTGGTCGTCCAATTTTCGCCGTTCCAAACATCAGTTACAAGGCCTTCATAAAAATCAGGTTCATGAGAAATAAGTAGCACGCTGCCTTTGTATTCCTTTAAGGCACGTTTCAATTCCTCTTTCGCGTCTCTATCAAGGTGATTTGTCGGTTCGTCAAGGACGAGCAAATTTGTTTCGCGGTTAAGCAGTTTACAAAGACGCACTTTCGCCTTTTCTCCACCACTTAGCACCTTCACCTTACTCTCAATATGTTTGGTCGTTAACCCGCATCTCGCAAGGGCAGCACGCACTTCGTATTGCGTAAAATGCGGAAAAGCCTCCCATACTTCTTCAAGGCAAGTATTGTTGTTTTCCGATTTGGCTTCCTGTTCGAAGTACCCGATTTCCAGATGGTCACCACGAGTAACAGAACCGGCAAGTGCAGGGATTTCTCCTAGAATGCTCTTTAAGAGAGTTGTTTTCCCAATACCATTCGCACCAGACAAAGCGATTTTCTGCCCACGTTCCATCGTCAGTTCCAAGGCATTTGACAACGGTTCATCATAGCCAATCACAAGTTCCTTTGTTTCGAACAGATATTTCCCCGGGGTCCTTGCCTGTTTAAAGGAGAATTGTGGCTTCGGCTTTTCGGCATCTAATTCGATGACATCCATCTTATCTAGCTTCTTCTGCCTGGACATAGCCATTTTACTCGTCGCTGCATTCGCTTTGTTACGTGCTACGAAGTCTTTAAGGTTTGAAATTTCCTTCTGTTGCTTTTTATAGGCGGCTTCCACCTGTTGCTTCTTCATTTCATGCACGCGCAAAAATTCATCGTAATCCCCAGAATATCGAGTGATCTGCTGATTTTCCATGTGGTAGATAAGCTGAATAACGCTATTCAAGAATGGTATATCATGGGAAATCAATATGAAAGCATTCGCATAGTTCTGCAAATAATTGCGTAGCCAATCAATATGCTCAACATCCAAATAGTTCGTCGGCTCGTCAAGAAGAAGAATGTCCGGTTTTTCCAATAATAACTTACCAAGCAACACTTTTGTCCGCTGCCCCCCACTCAAATCATGAACGTCCCGATCTAGACCAAATTCATTTAATCCTAGTCCGTTCGCTACTTCATCGACTTTGGAATCGACGATATAAAAATCATTGTTCGTCAATTCTTCCTGCATCTGACCCGTCTCCTCAAGAAGGACCTCCAGTTCATCTGCATCTACCTCAGCCATCTTGGCAAAGAGCGCATTCATTTCTGTCTCCTGGTCATAAAGATATTGAAAAGCGGTCCGCAGCACATCGCGAATGCTCATCCCTTGTTTCAATGCAACGTGTTGATCCAAATACCCGACCCGCACCCGCTTCGCCCAACTTACCGTTCCCGCGTCAGGTTCTAACTTGCGCGTAATAATGTTCATGAACGTTGATTTACCTTCGCCATTGGCGCCGATTAAGCCGATGTGCTCTCCTTGCAATAACCGAAAAGAGACGTCTTCGAAAATCGCGCGATCCCCGAAGCCGTGACTTAAATTTGCTACAGTCAATAAACTCATATGTTTTACACCTGTTCCTTCACTAAGTATAATTCCTCATAATTTAATGCAGTCCACAACCTGAACAAGCATTGACGTTCCTACTATATTATATAGGGATTTTATTGATGAGGAAAGCTACGATTTCACACTCATCTTATTCTAAATTTTTAATGCAGACGGGAATTCATCTTTTTTAAAGTCTGATATAACAAAAAAAAGGTTAAACTATTTTTATGTGCTATTATTAGGTTAACTTTGATTGCCTTTTTCTACGTTAAAAATGATAAAACTATTGTGTATATATAACAATTTTACTGGAGGTTTATAAATGAATAATAATGATATATTAATTAGATTACGATATGCTCTAGATATAAAAGACTCGGTTATGGTAGAGATATTTAAACTTGGCGGCGTTGAAGTAACACAAGAAGAAGTGTCCATGTTGCTCATAAAATCAGATGACAATTACCATGATGCAGCTGAAAATGAAGGGACTTTAAAGTGTAGTAATAGTATGTTAGATTCATTTTTAAATGGCTTTATTATTTTCAAAAGAGGGCAACAAGATCCAAAACCAGGACAAGCTGAAAAACCGGCACTGGCTATAAAAAATTATGAAAGCGTTAATAATATCCTTCTAAAAAAAGTGAAAATAGCACTATCATTAACAAGCGATGATATGCTTGAAATATTAGAAGAAGCAGGAGTCGTTATAACAAAAGGTGAATTAGGTGCTGTATTAAGAAAAGAAGGACACAAGAATTATAAAGAGTGCCTTGACAGATACGCAAGGAATTTCTTAAAAGGATTAGCTATAAGATATAGAGAATAAGGAACCGTGGATATAAAAAACTGCACCCCAAATTATTAGTTTTAGCTAATAATTTGGGGTGCTTTTCAATTCGTATGCTGTTATTGAATTTACAATACCTGTATCCCTCAACCTCTAACTTTCGGACAGTTAGAGCAGTATTCTTTAACACAGGAGACCTCGTAGTAGAAGCAGCAGGTTTTGCGAACTCGCATAGGCGGATTAGAGACGTATGAAGATGTATGTTCGCCATAAAAGCGGCTTAGTGGGTTTTGCTTTTCCCCGAATAGCGCACCAGGAGCCTCATGAATCAGGTACTGAAAGTCTGCCTTGCCCCACGCTTGCTCCTGCTGATCCTCTGTTACACCAATTCGTTTCTCGTAAAGCGAAAACACACGAACTGCTACGTTTTCCCATAGAATAGGTTTTGGCACGTTGGCAACTCTAGACATCACTTGTATGAGTTTGCCTAGATTTTCGGCAAAACACGCTTTAATAACTGTATCGCGCCAAACATGCCTCTCGTTAGTTTCAGGCATAGTGGCATCGACGTCAACAAGACTGACACGCTCCAGCCAGGAGTGACCCGGTGATGACTCAAGCGAGCAATTTTCGACCGATAAATCTAACCCCTTATTATAAACTGTCATGGCGTATAGCAGCGGAACAGAGGTTAGGAAAGCATACCTTTTCAAAAATTGCGAAGCTGTGATCATCCTCGAGGGAGACTGGAGAAGCACGGTTAGCCTGTCCAGATTATCAGCGCACGTTTCCGGGTCGAGCAAGTCCAACGTGCTAACCGAATAAATACGACTGATTGCGGCTTGTTCACATAAGCCAAAATGTTGGTTCAAGTAATCCCATTCATTTTGTACGAGCCTGGAATGCTTATTCATCCGCACCCCTCCTTGGATTCTCAGTCCACAAAGATTTAGTTAAGTGCATCAGCGATTTGATCGACAACCAAATTGATGGCAATTGGTCCATAATAACCAATCCACTGCGCTGTGTCCTCTATATACACTTGTTCGGTCGTAACCGCGCTCATATTTTTCCAAATTGAGGTGTTTTGAAATTCAGATGTCAGTTCCATATTCGTATCGTCTTGCAGCAGAAACATATGATCTGCCCCCAGCTCCGGTAAGACTTCAATTGAAATCATCGTACTTGAATCCGTGCTGTTGACTGCCATTTCGGGTGGAGTCAAGCCCAGATCGTCATACAAAATTTGTGAGGTACGATGAGATGTCGTCTGGAGACGAATCATTTTATCCCTAGGTCGAATCAGAGCTACGGTTTGGCCCTTCATTTTGTCTGCCAATGTCGTTTTTAGATCGCTCACTTTCAGTTTGTAATCATCAACCAACTGCTGCGCTTCTTCCGTCTGATTCAAAATTTGCCCAAACTTCAACATGACTGTCTGCCAATCCTCATTGCGCTCTAGCGTAAGTGTCGGTGCAATTTTGAGTAAATCCTCGTAGATCGCATCATGGAACTCCGTAGCGATAATGAGATCCGGTTCTAGTGCAAGGATTCCTTCCAAACTCGGTTCTACATATGTTCCGAGTAACGAGACATTGTCCATCTTATCGCCCAAATATTCCGGGAGCGCGTTGTCGGTTTCGGCTATTACGCTACCGATTGGCTGCTTGCCCAGTGCCAGCATTTGATCCGCATACTGGACGTCTAGCACGACAATTTTCTTAGGTACTTTCTCAAATGTCATCTCACCCTTGAGATGCTGGATTGTGACCGGTGATTCCTGTACCGGATCCACTCCGTCAGTAGTAGCTGGCTCTTGATCCCCCGTGCTAGTACTATCTTGATTTGAACTGTTTGAGCATGCCCCCAGCAACATAACCAGAGCTAAAACTAAACTAAAGACCCATACCGAACTGATTTTTGAAAACATATATGTAACCCCTCCACTTATATAATTGAGAATGATTATCATCACCATCTACCTCACTATAACGACTCAAGCCATTCTCGGCAATGGATGTTTGCGACAAATACAATGGATTATTGCGACATGAAAAACACTGTTGTTAGGATCATCGAATCCTAACAACAGTGTTTTTATAAGATATAGATTGCTATAGCGTCAGTTATTCCTTACTCTTTACAACAAATATGGCTATTTCGCATCCAAGAACACTTTTGCCACCTGATCCACCACCCGATTCATCGCTATCGGACCATAATAAGCAATCCACATGCTCACTTTGGCTTGGTAAACATGATCTTGCTGCACAGCA
Organism: Sporosarcina psychrophila; assembly: GCF_001590685.1. GTDB lineage: Bacteria > Bacillota > Bacilli > Bacillales_A > Planococcaceae > Sporosarcina > Sporosarcina psychrophila. Next base: position 1,755,111 of record NZ_CP014616.1, on the reverse strand, counting down.
CGCAGACTTTTCCAGGTAGTCGTGTTCTGGATCTCATCCGACCATAGTTGAAAATTATTGTCGGTCAATACAAAATAATGGTCGGCATCCAGCTCCGGCAACCCCTCCAAAGAAATCATCGAGCTAGTCCGTTTGCGGTCAACCGCTTGCTTCGGTGGATGCAGCCCCAGATCGTTGTATAGAATCGCCGCTGTACGATGAACGCTTGTATGCAATCTTATGTTGTTATCCCGCGGTCGAATGACTGATACCGACTGCCCTTCCATCTTTACCGCCAAGTCCGACTTCAGCCTACCGATTTTTTGTTTATATTGTTGTAGGACCTGCTCTGCCTCCAGTTCCTTACCCATAATACGCCCGATGATTCGTAATGTTTCTCTCCAGTCGCGGTTCCGCTCAAGCATGATGGTTGGTGCTATCTGCGCGAGGCTTCCGTAAATGCTCTTCTGGAACTCGGTACAGATTATCAGATCAGGCAACATAGCACGCAGTACTTCTAGATCAGGTTCATCCTTAGTGCCCAAGTTCTCGACCACGCCCAGCTTGCTAGTCAGATACTCAGGAAAGCTATTTAGATCTCCGCTCACTATGACGCTTCCGGCCGGCTGTCCTCCTAGGGCCAGCATATGGTCCATAAACTGGGGATCTAGTACGGCAATTTTCTCAGGCTGCCGTTCCAACTGTAGTTCGCCTTTTAGATGGATAACCAACCGCCGTGAGCGGCGGATTGCGGTATCCAGTGAATCTGTCCCCGCCTGTAGTGAGCTCGCAGTAACCGCCTCTGGTTTATCACCTCTGGAATGTAGCATCAATTCTCGATATGTACTTGGAGAAACACCTGTGTGGCGTTTAAACAAGCGGCTGAAATAGTAGCTATCCACATAACCGATTGCTAGGGAAATATCCTTGAGCCCTATATTTGTGCGGCAGAGCAATTCCCTTGCCTTGTCCATGCGCACTTGCAACAGATAGTCAATCGGCCCAAGCGACAGACGCTTTTTGAACATCCGCTGCATCGCTCGAGAGCTACAATTCAATAGAGCTGCAAGTGTGTCTACAGTGATTGGTTCCGCATAGTTCTCATCCATATATCTGGTAGCCTGTAGGACCGTATCCGGTGAAGCATGGTTCAAACGCCCGTGCTGCAGTTCCCTCATCAGCTCGCAAACGAACTGATAAAATAATGATTTCACCTGCAGCTTTGCCATCGCTTCCGGCTGGCTCCATTCCTGCTCCATACGAGCTAAGATAATGAGCAGCGATGCAGCATGAAGGGCTGCAAAACCATATTGGATTTCAAACGGTTCCGTGTGATCCATTAATTGAAGCAGATCCTGGCAACACGGCAGCGGCAGAGTGGCCTTATACTGAATCATATAATAGCTCAGATGATCGGCGATATCAGTGATAGTAAGAACAGCGCCCTTGCCAGCGTGGCAAACATATCCGTTCTCTAGATGCTGTTCCTCCCCGTCCAATAGCAACCTACCACGACCTTGAATTGTGTAAATTAGAGTACTCGCAGAAAGTTGAGATGTGTGCAGCTGCTCGCCAATCGGTAGCTCAATGCGCTTCACCTCAATTACTTTCAGCGATGCATGGTTCCAAAGTAAAAGATGATCTTCCACAATCATAGTATGATATCAACTCCTGAAGAGGGTCTGTCGTTGGCATAATATAGTAATACCTACCTTTTTCCCACCGCCTATATCTCCATCTTGATACTATCATTTACAAAATTTGAAGTCCGAATAAAGTCAAATGCAAGTTTAATTTAGTCCTCAATACAATAGTCAATCGTACCTGTTTCGCATAGTAAAAACCTTCTTGAGAGATGGCATCCACCTCCGTACAGAATGTTTAAATTATATTACTAGTGTTTCATGAAAATGAATTCAAATGATCAAGCAAAGTGCACTGCTCACTCTATGGGTAATGCGGAATACTCAACTATCAATCTAATAAAAAAACCTTATAAATATAGACATGGGTAATTCTGTCCAAATCCCAAACTATAAGGGAAACCATGACCAAGCATACCATAAATGATAGGTTTTAAGTTTTCCAAGTGGTAAGGTTAAAGCAGATAACAATAAAGCTTTAGGAGGGCTAGATTATGTTTGTAGTGAATGTAGAAGGCGCTATACACCGCAATGGTAAATGGTTACTAATTTTAAGGAGCGCAAATGAAGAACACGCTGGGGGTTCTCTTTCACTAGTTGGTGGAAAGTGCGAAATAGAAGGCGACTCATCTAATATTCTAGAAAGAACATTGAAACGGGAAATCCTTGAAGAAGTAGGCTGCGAAGTTACTGATTTAAGATACGTAAATAGTTCTTCTTTTGTTACTGAATCGGGGATCAATGTAGTAGATATTGTTTTTCTATGTCATCATAAATCTGGAGAGCCTTACGCTAAAAGTAATGAAGAAGTTGATAAAGTAATCTGGATGACTACTTCAGAAATTCTTGCTCATACAGACTTACCTGTATACCTAAAGGAAAACGTTAAACTCGCAGACAAATTTTTGCAAGAGAATCTATATGTGGATTAATTTATCTAAGGTGAGGGTTTTAAATTAAAGCTACAATAGATATAAAGAAGAGCTCTATTTGATAAATTCTATTAAAATCATAATATTTGTTAAGTAATGTTATGCTTTCAATCATACTAAGGGGAAGCCGTAGATAGTGTGTAGTGGAAATTACGAATTCCACTGTTAATATTTGTGTTTGGGTTAGTCACTAGGCTCGTACAAAAGTTCCCTTCAACATTTTTTATGGATACTAATAATTTAGTAAGAAGTGTGATACCAATTACCATTATTGGTCTAGTCTTTTATGGATTAAAGGCATTGAAACTATTGATAATAAAGCTAAAATGCAAAGTTTGGTCCAATCAACAAATGTTATACATCACAAGTGTTGATTGACCAAAAACAACCAGTAACTAACTGAATAAAACACTAGGCGCTTCGTGTACAGTATGTTTGGTTTGGTTTGGTTTGCTTTAGATTGAACTACCTCTATACGGTTACTGAGATGTCTTGATCTGTAGTAGTCAAAGTATCTTAAGAATATAGATGCTTGTATTTTTAACTTAAAACACTAAAAGAGTAATGGAAACATGCGGAAAGGGTTATGAGGATGAAGATAGCGAAGAAATGATGGCTGCGATTTTAAGTGTCTACAGTATTGGGCTCCCCGCTACAAGGGCTAAAACAATAAAAAGTGCATCAAGATGCAACCTCTTGTTGCCCCTCTTTAGTTCTCTGTTGTTAAGCAATCTGGCCCGATTCTGGAAGACACGATTTTATTCGATTATCCGTTAATGGAAAAGATACTTGGTATTAAAAATCATACTTTGGATAGTAAGATTTTTCAACTAAAACTTCGAAGCTAAAATGACAGACTGTTTATCACTTCATAACATCAACAAATTCATATGCTTTGTGATAAATAATAGCAGTCTAGGTAAAACAACCATGAAAATGTCGCTATTTCATGGTTGTTTTACCGCTTATTTTATATACTAATTACATTCACGTAAACTTCCACCACTATATATTACTAGCTCAATTTACCTTATGAATCAGAAGTCCAAGTCCAAATCCACATTGAATTAAAGCTTTAATGTGACCTGTTTAATGAGCGGATATGTGAGTACTATACATATAATACCTAACCCGCCTAATAAATGAAGTGACAAATACATATTTTCCAATGTCCATTTCAATATCCCGCTCATATCTCCTAGTGTAAACCAAAGAAATCCAAAAACACTTATGCCTAATGCTACCCCTAACATCCATATATAACCAAATCGATATAAAGCAGCTGAAACAATGGTACCTGTTCCAACGAAAAAGATACCAATAAGTACATCCACCCAGAAATAGGATAGTATGTTTGATGCCCCGAATAAACTAGCAAAGTGGAAAATATGCGTTGTACTCTCCGTCTTACCTGTTATTAATTCAGAAAGTTGGAATAAAATATTATGAACAATCATCAATGAAACTATAAATAACGAGTAACTGATAATAAGACTGGTTAAATAATTGGTGCGGGTACCCCCAAGTCCAATCGTAGATTTAAATGCATCGCCAAACATAAAAAACGGTAAGAACAACAAGATGCCATAGATCGGTCCAGATATAAAGGGATAAAAATTATCCGGGCTTACATAATAGCCGACCATATTATAGATGATTACTAACAATAGGGTAATAGCAGTAAATATATAAAACTGTATTTTTAAATCTTTTAATATGATTGTAGTTGGGCCTTTTAAATCGTTCATGTATATCACTCCTAAGCCGTTATATTAACGAGATAATCTTGCATCAATGCTTTTTCTAATTGAATATTATTCTGTTCACAGGATACTTGTAGTTCCTTTGTTAAAGCAATATCAGCCATCACTTTGGATTGTCCCATTATATGCGTTGTTTCCAAAATTTCTTCAGGCTTAACGACTCTTTGTATATCCTCGATTTTCCCCATCATACTGACACCCTGTGTTTGAAAATATTCAATTGGTTGATGAAATTTAATGCTGTGGTCTGATATAATCATTAGCTTTTCACAAAGTGGTTCAATTTCATTAATGTGGTGTGAAGAAATCAAAATAAAACGCGGATCATTATCGTAAGAATCCTTTAAAGCCTGAAAGAACTGTTTACGTGCATGAGCATCTAAACCGTTTGTTGGCTCATCAAAAATTGTCACTTTCGAATGACTTGCTAAACCAATGACAAGCTGAATCATCGTATGCATCCCTTTAGAGAAGGAAGTAATTTTCTTTTTTCTTGGTAACTTGAATTGTTCAATCAGTGCATCCGCTTCTTCCTGATTCCAATTTTCGTTGAAAAGGGCAGCAAAATGCAATGCATCTTTCACAGTCCAACTTTTCCCGAAATAATGATCCTCCCTTAAATAGCTAATCTTTTTTGAAACTGCACTATTATTATACGGATGTGTACCCAGTACCAATACTTTGCCTGAAACCTCACGTTCTTGGCCGGATAATAATTTCATTAACGTTGTCTTTCCTGCACCATTTCTGCCCCATAGTCCTGTTATAACAGGACTATCTTCATTGAATGTTATGTTTTCTAGAATCAACTCATCTTTATACTTAAAATTAGCGTTTCGTACGTCAATGATTGTCATAGTATTCACTCACCTTTTTCATTACTTCTTCTTTAGACATTTCTAATCGTTTCGCTTCTTCAACTAATAATTTAATATACGTTTCAGAGAAGCCTTGCGCTCTTTCATTAATTAATTTATCGCGAGCATGCGGGACAACGAATACACCAATCCCACGTCTTTTTTCAACAATTCCCTCATCAACTAAAATCCCGACACCTTTTTGAGCAGTTGCTCTATTAATCTGATAAAAATTTGATAACTCTGTAGTAGAAGGAATCTTCTCGCCTTCTTTGATCACACCTTCAACAAGGGCATCCTTTACCATGTCCGCTATTTGAATAAAAATAGGTGATTGATCATTTAATTTAACTTTCATTGTATTTCTCCTTTTCAGCGGAAGTTCAGTTGATTAGTCGACTAATCAACCATACATAGTTTATTTTATTTTGTCAAATTTTAATTTTAAAAATGTTATCCTGAACAGCCAAAACACCTAAAAATCAGCATGAAAAAAGCCATCATTTAAGATGACTTTTTAATATTGTACTTATAATGGTGATTATGGTTATAAGAATGTATCACCCCGGTCGCATTTCACCAATTATCGATGAATTTTTGCTATTTATTGTTAATATATAGTTCAATTCTTCTGTAGTTCCTCCTTCCCAAAAAATAAAGAGACTTCTTTCAATTACCGTCTTCTAGACTTCACGGACCTGCTATTGGGCGATATTTAACAGGGCATGTGCCTATCCTCATCGTTGTAACAATAAGTCAAAGTAGTATTTTTGATATATTTGGTAATTTATCTGTTTTGAAATTTTTAAAAAGGGAGTCTCCAGATTAAATTCAGATTTTGGGTCCAAATCAATATTTTTCATACTAGCAATTTAAAGACAAAGCGCTAAATGATTCTCTTAAGGTCACATACGCTGCCTTTGGAAGGAGTGAGACAGAGTGTACATTGATGGGATGAATTCGATATACCTATACGTTAATGAATTTCTTTACTCACTACTTCTTCAAATGCCGAAAACCCTTGCATAACATTTCAATTGTCCTTTTATCATTCATCATAATGAGTCACCTATTTTCAATCAAAAAGAAGAGAGGAAAGTATGACTACTTCCTCCCTTCTTCTTGAATATAATGATTAGGTTTTTATGTTGCTTGCCAACCTCCGGCACCCGAAGTCCGGGAAGTGTATCAAGTTTTCACGGTGCCTAATCATCACCAGATCTCTAACCCCAGGATCCCATAAAAGACATCCCGATGACCATTAGCATTTCCTTTGAATAAAATCCTATTCAAGGCAAATGGTCAACTTTATTATATGCATCGCAACTTGAAATATGCACAACTATGGCCAGATCTAAGTAATCATATATACATACTTAGCTTCCAAGTGTTACTTATACAGCAATGTTATGGAGTGTTTCATCCAATTTAGTTTTATCAACTTATGCTGATTATTATACGTTTCGGCATTAACCACGGCATCAGAAACTACAAGCTGTAAGTTTTCTTGATTCCAAAGATTGCAGAGAACCCAACTCAAGGCTCAGCCTTATTTTTTCTGAGTTTTTTTGTTATGCATTATTATCAATTATAAATTTTTTTCATGGGAGTAAAAGGCGAAAATTCGAGTACCAATTCCAGAAGGGATGTTAGAGCGGTTAGAGTGCGCAATTAAGCACCAATGATTCGCGATAATCACCGGAGATTCGGGTACCCATCCCCCATCGTACATCACAAGTAGCTCTTATAAATTTTCATTGACAACCCATCAAAGAGAATATACATTAAATAGAGAATGATTATCATTATCAATTATAAAAAGGAGACCAAAAAAGGAAATTTTCATTCCCTTACTGAATCTCTGATCATCTTCGGTGCAGAAAGTAAAAACATCTTTTATCAAAAACTTTACAAAATAATAATTCATGTGAGTTTATTCCGTAAAGTTAGTCACCAACCACTAAAAATACATTTTACGATAAGGAAGGTTATGAAAATGAATACGAAGCTAAAAATCTCATTAAAAGCATTACTAATTTCGGCAATGGCTATGATACTACTAGTTGGTTGTTCAGGTGAGAAATCAAGTTCAACACCTGATTCATCATCGGAAAGTACCGAAACATCTAAAACAGAAAAACCTGCTTCTCAAGATGAAAATACTGAATTTCCGATCGTAATAAAGCATGCATTTGGCGAAACTGAAATTGCTAGCAAGCCTGAACGAGTTGTTACAGTTCAATGGGCTAATCATGATGTTGTTCTCGCTCTTGGAGTTATACCTGTAGGCTTCTCAGCCGCTAATTACGGGGTTCAGGATGACAGCGGACTTTTGCCTTGGACAGCTAAAAAACTCGAGGAACTCGGCGCAGATGAACCTAATATCTTCCAGGATACCGATGGTCTTGATTTTGAGGCTATTTCAGATGCAAATCCTGATGTAATTCTTGCAGCTTACTCGGGTATAACACAGGAAGACTATGATGTTCTTAGTAAAATCGCTCCAGTCGTAGCCTATCAGGACGCTCCTTGGGCAACCGAATGGCGTGACCAAGTTATATTAAATTCAACAGGTATGGGAATGAAAGCAGAAGGCGAACAACTTATTAAGGACACTGAGAAACTAATTGAGGAGGAATCAAGTAAATATCCTGAGATGGAAGGCAAAAAGGTTGCCTGGGTCAACTTCTCGGCTAAAGATATGTCTAAACTCCATCTTTATACACCTAAAGATCCTCGAGGTGCTTTTCTAATTGAGCTAGGTATGGAATATCCTGAAAGTATCACGAATCAGATTACTGATCCTACTAGCTATTCATTGTCATTAAGCGCTGAGAATGCTGACATTCTTAACGACGTTGATATCATAATTGGATATGGTGATGAAAGCCTATATGAAGCAGTTAAAGCTGATCCCCTGTTAGGCAAAATTCCAGCGATTCAAAGAGGTTCTGTTGTGTTCATTGGTAACGATACTCCTATGGCCGCTTCTGGAAATCCAAATCCACTTGCGATATCTTATACGATTGATGAATATCTTGAATTAATAGGAGGAGCCATTAAGAAATTAAATGAATAGTATATCGGCTTCCAAAATAAAAAAGTCAAGCTTACATATTCCGAAGAATTTTATAACGGTTCTAGTGATTTGTTTTGTCTTGCTCGGCTTGTGCATGTTTGCATCCCTGGCTTTAGGTTCTCGTATGGTGGGATTAAATGAAGTGATGGACGGTTTATTTCACCCTGACGTAAACTCCTACGAAGCAAATGTGGTTCGCAAAAGGATTTCACGAACAGTTTTCAGTTTACTTTGCGGTGCAGCACTCGGAGTTTCAGGAGCGCTTATGCAAGCGGTCACTCGCAACCCGATTGCAGACCCGAGTATACTGGGAGTTAATACAGGTGCATCATTGTTTGTCGTTTGCGGAATTGCATTCTTTAACATAAGCAGCGCCAATCAATATATATGGCTAGCTTTAGCTGGTGCTGCGCTTACTGCGATTTTCGTATTTGGTATTGGCTCTATGGGGCGTAGTGGAGCTACGCCCATTAAGCTTGTTTTGGCGGGAGCCGCTACAAGTGCCGCCCTTTCTTCCCTAGTCATCGCAATAATGATCCCACGTTCTCATGTCATGGATCAATTCAGGTTTTGGCAGGTAGGAAGTGTTGGCTCAGCAAACTGGAGCGCTATTACGACTTTTACCCCTTTTTTGATAATTGGAATACTGATAGCTATTATTTCTGCACCAGCACTAAATGCACTTGCCCTGGGAGACGATGTTGCAACCGGACTCGGCGTTAAAACAGGAATACTGAGGCTTGTTGCAGCTCTAGGGGCCGTTCTTTTGTGCGGCTCAGCTACTGCCCTGGCAGGTCCAATTGGCTTTGTTGGGCTTTTATCAACCCACGTCATGCGCCTTATTCTTGGCCCTGACCTGCGTTTTGTTATACCGATGTCTGCTATTTCAGGAGCCATCATTTTGACTGTATCAGATGTAAGCGGCAGGCTCATCGGTAGCCCTGGAGAGCTTGAAGTCGGTGTAGTTACAGCATTTATAGGAGCACCGATACTAATACTATTAGCTATGAAATCGAAAGTGCGGTCATTATGAAAAATGAATCTGTTAAGTTTATTATGGCGGGCAGACGTCAAAGACACCGTCGATGGATACTTGTTACCGGCTCCCTGGCAGCACTTGCATTCATTCTTTGCTGTGCGATGCTTTTACTGGGGAACACCATCTATCCCGTAATAGATGTAATCCGAGTACTTTCTGGAGAAGAACTCCAAGGTGCTTCTTTTGCCATTAATACCATACGTCTACCAAGAATGCTGGCAGGTCTTTTCGCTGGATTCGCTTTCGGCATTGCCGGAAACACCTTTCAGACTATGTTGCGCAATCCCCTAGCTAACCCGAATGTAATCGGTATTACTAGCGGCTCGAGCGCAGCGGCTGTTTTTTGTATAGTCATACTTCATACTAGCGGAGCTGTTGTTTCCATTGCTTCCGTGATTGCTGGCCTTGCTACTGTAATACTAATTTACATATTATCTAGGGGAAAGTCATTTTCAATCGGGAGATTAATTCTTATCGGAATAGGCATACAAGCCATGCTTGGCGCTTTGATATCCTATCTTTTGCTGATCGGTGCAGAACAAGATCTCCCCGCAGCGTTCAGATGGCTCAGCGGTAGCCTCAATGGCTCACAAATGCACGAACTTCCGCCTTTGATACTATCAGTTTTCATCTTTACGCCTATTATTATAGTGCTAGGAAAACACCTAAGTATATTGGAACTTGGAGAACAGTCGGCCACTTCTCTCGGAGTGAACACGGACAAGACAAGAATTGTGCTTATTTTTAGTTCCGTCTGCATGATTTCTCTTGCTACTGCTACCACGGGCCCAATAGCATTTGTCTCCTTCCTCTCCGGACCGATTGCAAAAAGACTAGTCGGAGTTGGCTTCTCAAGCGCAATTCCCGCAGGTCTTGTTGGCGTTAATTTAGTTTTGGCGGCAGATCTAATCGGACAATTTGCTTTTGTGGCCAGATACCCCGTGGGCGTCATTACTGGAATACTCGGAGCGCCGTATCTGATCTTCCTGCTAATCCGAATGAATCGAAGGGGAGAATTATAATGAAACCGACACATGTTTTTCAAGCCGAAGAGATAGTAGCGGGCTATGATAATAAAACGATTATCCATGGAGTCAGCCTTATTATCCCAAGTAATAAAATAAGTGTTATTATTGGAGCAAATGCCTGCGGAAAGTCTACGCTTCTTAAAACACTATCAAGGCTTATAAAGCCTACGTCTGGAAAAATCACCCTTGACGGAAGACCCATCAGCAAAATCCCATCAAAACAATTAGCTCGTGTTTTAGGACTGCTACCGCAATCCCCCATTGTTCCAGAAGGAATTTCTGTCGCTGATTTGGTTGGACGCGGAAGATTTCCGCACCAATCATTGCTCAGCGGTTGGACAAAAAAGGATTATGATGCAGTCGCCGAAGCTATGAGTATTATGGATATAACTGAGCTTGCAAATAATGATATTGACGAGCTTTCTGGCGGTCAAAGACAGCGCGTCTGGATCGCAATGGCTCTGGCTCAACAAACAGATATTTTATTTCTTGATGAACCAACAACCTTTTTAGATATCACATATCAAGTCGAAATTCTTGACCTACTCACAGACCTTAACCGAAAGCACGGAACTACGATTGTAATGGTTCTTCATGATATAAACTTGTCCGCGCGCTATGCAGACTATATTTTTGCACTTCGTAAAGGAAAGCTTATAGTTGAGGGTGAGCCATCAAAGGTTATTACAAGCACATTAGTTAAAGACATATTCGGCCTCGATTGTATGGTGATAAAAGACCCTGTTTCAGGCTCTCCTTTTGCCATACCAAAAGGACGTTATCATGTTAATAATGAATGTACTCCTTAAATGACCCAAACAGTGAATCAAACTACACGATTTTATTTAAGCATTCATCATTGCCCTTATGCTTATGTGCACATTCACTTCAGCATTGCCAGTATTCCTTTCGACCTCCACTGCTTTGATTCGACACCAATACAGTAGAGGATTTTGAAAGGCAACAAGCTTTTTTATTCTCTAAGTTGCATAACACTATAAGTAAATATAAAAAAGTCCAATTTCTCAGTATAATAATTGAGAAATTGGACTTTTTTCGTTACTCCGGAAAAGTGCCCTTTGATGGAATAACCTTAATTCTGAAGCAATGCTGATTAACCGCTCAGTGAATCACTAGCTAGTTTAAATAAAAACTCCCTACATACGCAGATACTCAGTTCATTCCTATACCAAACGCTTTGGTGCCACGCGTTAATAGGTTGCTTAGCTTAACTCTATTCTGTTATCCGCATAAAGTTACTGCTGGATTATCTGAATATGGTTTCCACATGTATCGTCGAAGACAGCTATTGTAACTTCGCCCATTTCTGTTGGCTCTATAGAAAAGTTCACGCCGTGTTTCAATAACCTATCGTACTCTTTGCGAACATCTTCAACACCAAACATTGTTACAGGTATGCCTTCTTCAAATAGTTTCTTTTGATACTCCTTGGCTGCTGGATGATTATTTGGTTCAAGCAAAATCTCAGTACCTTCTTGCTCCTCGGGAGAAACAAGTGCAATCCATCTAAATTCTCCGGTAGGAACGTCATGCTTTTTTACAAAGCCCAACGTTTCTGAATAAAACTCTAGTGCCTTGTCTTGATCTTCTACGAATATACTAGTAACAATAATTTTCATACTGTTTTTTGCCTCCTTCGATATTTGCGATGTATCGTGCTGTGCTAACAATCTGGTTGCAAGTAAAAAACGCACGTTCGTTCGAAATCCTGTTCCTACAATACCCTTTTTAATATACCATTCAAAACACACTCAGTGACTTCATCCGCCTTTTATCCCCTTACTTACGTCTTTGGAATATCTTTTTCTTGTTTTTCCACAAAATCACTTTATCCATCCATTCAGCAAGTTTTTAAGTGGTTCGGTGTTGAACATAAGTACTCGATATTTTCCCTTTCGTTTTGATTTTACAAGCCCTGCATCTTCCAATACAGTAAGATGTTTAGCTATCCCTTGTCGCGAAATGGTAAGGTTGTGCTTCGTAATGAGACGTACCGTAAGTTCATACAACGTTAGCTCGTTGCGTTCGGATAGTTCGTCTAATATCAGCCGCCGAGTCGAGTCGCCAAGTGCTTTGAATATAGCGTCTTTGTCCTTCATACATTAAGTATAAGCAACCGTGTAGTTGCTTGTCAATCGAACCGGATGCATACAATCCTTTTTCCAACTACCAAAGTTCACTTCATAAACTCAAGAAGTAACCTTAGCCCGAACCATCATGATTTTCACTTTCCCCAATAATTTGCGCTTATTTAAATTGTTATTTTGCACATCCAACTTTAAAAATCCAGCTACCTTCAAATGAGAAGATAGCTGGGTTTCATTATTATTTATAAAAAAATTCGGATCTCCCTAGTTAGAAAATGACTGCTCATATATCCTTGTCACAGGGTTCTAAACATAGACCGCAAAGCACCATGATGTCAATGATTCTCCTAAATCGAATGCTCTTCTTTTAAGATTTAAATGTATTGAATTATAGTATTTCTATATACCCTTCTGTTCCATTTACTCGAATACGTTGTCCATCTTTTATCAGCTTGGTAGCATTCTCCACTCCGACAACTGCTGGTAAGCCGTATTCACGTGCGATAACTGCTCCATGGGTCATCAGTCCACCAACTTCGGTAACAAGACCTTTTATGGAGACAAATAATGGTGTCCAGCCGGGATCAGTAAAGGAGGTGACTAATATATCTCCTTCTTTTAAAACAGCTTCTTCCATGTTTAAGATGACACGTGCTCGTCCCTCAATAACTCCAGAAGAAACAGGTAGTCCTACAATCGCTCCGGCTGGGAGATTTTCTCGTTTGTACTTACCTGCAATGATTTCACCATCAGACGTGAGTACACGCGGGGGCGTTAGTTTTCCATACAATTTGTAGTCGTTCTTACGTTTGCTGATAATCTCGAAATCCAGTTTTTTTGTTCGTACGACTTCACGAAGTTCTTCAAATGTGAGATAGTATATATCTTCTTTTTTATGAATAACGTTGGCTTGTACGAGTTGTTCGGCTTCTTTCAGTAACGCCTGCTTATAAACGAAGTAGCGACTAATCATGCCGTATTTGGGATATTCACGATAACCGATGAAATTCCGGATTAGGCTAATCACTCGTTTTGTCTCTTCGGCTTTTCGTTTACCATCCGGTAATTGCATCAATCGATCTACTAACTCTTGTTCTTTTTTCAAAGCTGCCTGCCGCCCTTGCTCAAATTTCCGTTTGCCCGAATTAGGCTCAAGTTCTTTGATGTTACTGAGAATCATAGGGACAAGTGTAGTTGGTTTTTCACTCCAACGAGTTTTAGTCATATCGATTTCTCCAGCACATCGCATTCCGTATTTGTTGAGATAAGCTATTATTGCATCTTGGCTTTCCTGTCCTCCTTCAAACGTAACGATTCCCTCCAAAAAGTTATCATCTTTTACATGCTGTAAATAATGAATTACTTCTGGATATGGACGAATCACATCTGCGACATCCAATAGCGCCAGACCCATTTCCGAAGTAATATTGTTTGGTACAGATTGGGAAAGCGTGTCTGCTACGTTTTTTTCACCCAACCACATATTCATTTTTTCATTGATCCATGATGAAGCATCCATAGCAGTCATAATCACACCCAAACTTTGTGGGTCAAATAGAATCTTCTTTAATTGCTGCAGATCTTCTAGTATAAAATCAAATAAATCTGATCCTGATTTCGTTTGGATGGTTTGTTTTAACTCGTTTATCGATGTTTCACTACTCTTTATCAAATCAGAAACGATTGTAGGATTGTTTTTGAATTGTGTTTGAAAACCCGCAGAAGACATACTTTTATTACTACTACTTGGACTCAGCTCTTTGTCACCAGTTGGTAACAATTTAATGAAATCCCGCTCGATTATGGTCATTAGTGCGTCTTTTATGAGCGGATCGGATTGTCCCAGCGTATCTACTAAAATTTCTCTGCTAACAGGTGAAGCCAGACTATGTGTGATATCAACAAACAGCCTTCCACCAGCTTTACGCATGGGTGCAGGAGTCGTTAACAGGTAAAAAGCCAATCCTAATGGTTTCATGGGGTCGGTCATCATTTGTTGATGACCGACAGAAACGTAAACGTGATTTTCTTGATCATTCGCTTCAGGGACAGGGAATAAAGTAGTGATTGGGCGACTCTGGACAATATAAAATGTATCTTCAACCAAACACCATTCGATATCTTGTGGGCAACCAAAATAAGCTTCAATCTGTCTTCCTTTGCGTGCTAGTTGTAAAATTTGTTGGTCAGTAAGTGTTTGAGACTTTTGCAGATCAGGATTGATCTGCTGCGTCTCTGTTCCGCCTTCTTTTAGCCCATAGATAGCCAGTTTTTTGGGTGCTATCATCTTATCGACGATTTCATCTTCTTGCACCTTATAGCAATCCGCCGATACCAAGCCGGAAACAAGGGCCTCCCCTAGTCCAAAGCTAGCATCGATCGATAGTAGCTTTCGATTAGAAGTAAGCGGATCAGCAGTAAATAAAATTCCTGAAGCCTGTGGAAAAATCATGCGTTGAATGATAACGGATAGGAAAACTTGGCTGTGATCAAATCCATTTTGGATTCGGTAAATTACTGCGCGATCAGTAAATAGGGAAGCCCAACATTTACTGATGTGTCGCAATACTTTATCTCTTCCGATGATATTTAAATAAGTGTCATGTTGACCAGCAAAGGAGGCAAATGGAAGATCCTCGGCTGTTGCACTTGAACGAACAGCATATGCATGCTCTAGGCCAAATGTTAAGAGACATCGATCGATATCTTGTTCGATCCCCTTCTCGATTTCAATCCCCTCAATCAGCTCACGAATCTTCCTGCTAATCTCACTAATTCTTTTTCGTTCGTCTACTTTTTGAACTGCTAGTTGATCTAGTAATTGTTGAAGCTCCTCATTTTCCCCAATGACTCTTTTATATGCCTCAGTGGTAACACAAAAACCTTCTGGTACAAGTGTTCCTTCAATCCTCGAACACTCACCCAAATTCATCCCTTTGCCACCAACCACCATTTGACTCATTTTATCGATTTCCCGTAACTCTAGTACATATGGTTTCATTTCTTTCCCTCCCATTTATCGCTCAATACCAGACGAATCATATGACAAAAGTTGTTCATCTGATCAACCAATTACGCTGTCCACTCGATCTTGCTCCTGGCGAAGTTCCATATTCATATCAAACACTTCTTTTCTCAAAAAAATATTGACTAAAAAGGGCTTTATGATGTATAATTAAAATAGGGTAACCTATACATAATCCGCTTAAATAGCGTATAACTATATAAATTTACCACAGTTTCTCATTTTTTTCAATGAATTTATGCAATCATAATTGTTGCGAATTCGAAGATGAAAAATGATATCCAATTATTTAGTGTAGCATCAGGAAAATACGGATTTAAAACATTAAGAAATTCCAATATTAAAAAGCCTAATTCCTTAGTATTAATATTAAGATATTGGGCTTTTTTCGTTCCCCCTTATTAAAGAGCCTGATCACTGAGCACACTGCTGTTCAATTTGAAAGAGACGTTTTTTTCACTTTTTATAAACAATCAATTCCAACCAAATTCTTACCATAAAAAAACACCTAAAACATTGAAATCAACAATGTTTTAGGTGTTTTTTATTGAATCAATTTTCGTTACATAATGTCCCACGAGGACGTTTTTAGAGCGTTTAATTCCTGATATACCTAGGTTTCTTCTATTCAATTTCTATAATATGTGTAAGGCTTTTCATGACGTTATTTGTTATAAAGACTTACTTTTTCGAGTTAACGCTACCCAATATTCTCTTTAACTATATACACTGACCACTTATGTATTTTGCAACTTCAAATACTCTTTTTCGAATTCATTCGTCTGGCATAGAATAGCATTACTAATTGAATGGGAATATACAAAATACAGCTTGGGGTATTCGAGAATACGATTCGTTATAAATAAAGCGCGAAACGAACATTTTTTTATTTAGAAACTTTAAATCTTAGCACAGTCTTTAATTTTTCTGGAGCTGTTCTTCTTGCATCTGTAATATAGATTTCTCTATGGCTTTTTTCAATTCGTATCAAACCTTGTTCCTCACAATACTTTTCCATCTTAGAAAACGTTTCTGGTTCTTTATCGTAGCTACCATGGTGCATCATCTGAACACATAATCCATCAGAAAAAGATTCGAGTGTTGCTGTATCAACTAGTAAATGTTTCTTTTTTGCTCGTACACTTTCAACAGCCCTTTGAAAAAGTTCCCTCGTCACAAAGTCAGGCTGTCTGATCATTAATTGATAGACAAAATGATTTTTATCCAGGTAATCTAATTTTCTTCCCTCTTCATCTAAATCCCAAATTCCTTCAAGCGGAAATACTGTATATTCATAGTAGTCTTTTGGTGTGTAGCCACCCTTTGGCATCATTCGAATACTATAAGACAATGCGTATAAAATTTCCACATTTATCCGGAATGAATCGCTATCTGGATGTCCTGCACCTTGCAATTTGATATACGACTTTTCGGTATCATTGTAAATAGTAGGTATCTGTTTTGGTAAATAGATTTTTTTATCCTTTTTTCGCCACTCATACTTTATCAATAAATTGCCCCCCTCATACTTCGTTTCTCTATCTACTACATTGTGCCAATTTGCTTCTTCCCATCCCAAGCGGGCTTCCACACGTGCATACTTTAACCGCCTTTTCTATTTATAATTGCTGCCTAGTTCTGTATGGTATTATCTTCGTCAAAATCGCCACCACTTCAGACTAGACTTGTTCCTTCTATAATAGGGGATTCAAGTGAAAGTATCAAAAAAACTCAAACTATTCTAGCCTGTACAATCTAGATAGCATATCTTATCTTCATTTCTCATATTTCTATTCCCTCTTTCAGTAACGTACTCGTTAGTTGAATAAGTGTTACCCATAAGAGTGAAATACCATATTTTTTACAATGCCATTGTATGTTTGCAACCTTTTAGATAATAATATATTTGTGAGTAGTAACTTAAAAAGACTCAGAATAACTTCTGAGTCTAAACTTCTTATCATTTTCTCCCCAGTAGCGCCATTAAACCTTTATACATTAGGACAAGGGAGAAAATCACAATTGCCAAAATACCTATTAAGTTAGTTATCGGCTCTAAACCCGCTAAAAAAGTATCTGATAAGGGAACCTTTAATAATGCAAATCCAGCTAAAATACTAGCCAACATCAAAAGAATAAATCGATCCATTTAGTTTAACCTCCTCTCAATACATTATATGAACAAGTAAAAGGAAGGTTGAACCAATTGTATCTCATGGACCGTTAGCTTATATAAAGCCTACTCAATTAACGAAGCGGGTTAACCATTCTCATTTTGTGTATACATAAATGGATTTATGCAGATAATATTTATGTATAAATTTCCCCTCACTGTTTAAAATGCTCTTAGAAATTATGTGTCAGATTAGATTTCAACCTCAAAGTATTGAATAAAGGGGAAAAGTAGATGAAAATCCGGTTCGGATATGTAGGTAATGCACTAGGCTTATGGGATGCGAGTCCATCAAAAACTCTAACTTTTACACGGTATTCAACGCTCCCTATAACCGAGAGAATGGAAAAATTGAAATCGATAACAGCACAAAATTTACAGCACACAAAAAGAATTTTGTATTATAATATCGCGCATGAAATAGAATTATACCGGTTTTCAAGCTCACTTGTCCCTTTAGCAACCCATCCGGAAGTGATGTGGGATTTCTTAACTCCATTCAAAAACGAATGGGAAGAAATCGGGAATTTAGTCCGAAATTTCAAGCTTAGAGTAAGCTTTCACCCAAATCAATTTACACTTTTCACAAGCCAAAGAGAAGAAGTCACAACGAATGCAGTAAGAAGTATGGAATATCATTTTAGGATGCTCAAAGCTATGAACATTCTTGATACGGGATTAATTAATATTCATATTGGCGGAGCCTATGGGGATAAAACTGCGTCATTAAACCGTTTCCATCAAAATCTCAAAAAATTGCCAAAGGAAATTAAGAAGCAGATGACGCTAGAAAATGATGATAAAACGTATGATGTTCGGGAAACACTCATTACTTGTGAAAAGGAAAACATTCCAATGGTACTCGATTATCATCACTATATGGCGAATAACGTGGAGAGTGACCTCCCTCTTTACTTAGACCGCATATTTAAGACTTGGAATAACTTTAATATTGTCCCAAAAGTTCACATTTCTTCACCGAAATCAGATCAAGCCTATCGTTCTCATGCTGACTTTGTTTCTTTAGACTTTGTCCTCCCCTTCTTAAAGATGGCAAAGGAGCTTAATAAGGACTTTGACATAATGATAGAAGCAAAACAAAAAAACCTTGCCATGCTGAAACTTGTAGATGAAATAGCTGCAATTCGAGGAGTCAAACGTATTTCAGGGTCATCTGTGGAATGGTAACCGCGAAGAATAGAGTTATTCAATTATTGAGTCCAGATTTTGAATCGAGCTTGAGGCCTACAGGATGTAGGTCATGCAACCGTTGCCGCAGGACGCGGCGAACTTAGATTGCCGTTCTTTCTTTGGTCAGCGGATATTTTGACACCCGCTTAACAGGTAAAAAAAACGCATTCATCTCCCACCTATGGAGGTGAGAGTCTTCTGTAGCTGACGCTTCGCTTTCAGCACAAAAACATTTGCTGAATAATGATAATACAGATGAGGTGGAATAAATGACGATTGTACGTCTTGGTTATGTCGCAATGAGTATGGAACTTGATAATGCATCCCCTTCGCAAACAATGACTTTTACCCAATTCAAAAAAATTGATGATCGGGAAGCTGCCATCCGTAAATTAGAACGTATTGCACTTTCGAATTTACATAATACACTAAGACTGTTAAAACATAATGTAGCGTCTGATATTCATTTTTATCGGCTAACCTCTCGCCTTATTCCTTTAGCAAACCACGAGGAGCTTCTTAAATGGAATTATATAAAGCCATTAATAGAACCGCTTCGTGAGATTGGAGATTTCGCAAAAAAACATAAGATTAGAGTTGATTTTCATCCAGATCACTTTGTTCTGATTAATTCTAAAGAGAAGCATATCTTAAAAAATTAAATTAGTACCTTAAAGCTACATTACTTATTACTAAAGGCGATGGGGATTGACCCGACTCATCGCTGTGTCATGCATGTTGGTGGTAATTATAAAGAAACCGAACTCTCACTTGAACGTTTTGTTGATAATTGGATGGACGTCCCGAAAAGGATTCAAACTTGGTTTATCTAGAAACTCATCGTTAAGAAATTGACCTACTTTAGTTGCATATTTATTGAACATTAAAAGGAATTGATGAACCTTGCCGCTTCTTCGCATTGTGTAGATACTTAATCTTGAAAAGGAAAAGATCATAGTGAATTCTCCTTTCTATTTGTGATATCAAAAAAGCCGACTACCCCGTTTTGGGTAATTCGACTTTTAAAGGATACGTGGCCTATTTTACTTTGACTATCCTAACTTTCTTTTGGCACTCATTTTCTGTTTTAAGTACTCTTTACCAGCATCAGTAAATGTCGCGTTCTGATGATGACTGTTCTTTTACCCTACTTACTTAAAAAAACTAGTTTGATATCATTCATATATTTTTTGTCCAAGGAGGGATTCCAACCTTCGACCGATGGCTTAGCTAAACACAAAGAATTAATATCTAATAATTGTTTATTAATCGTCTGCGCTCGTGCTATGACATGTATTCCTTGCAGGCTCAACATAAGATAACGAGCAAGTGATCGGCTGTCTGCAGATGAAGTATTAAACCCATCCGTTCAGCTTCCTCCAACGCTGCCGTATTAGCAAATGACTGACTGCTTACTTACATACTCATTGACTTTTTTCGCTACATCTTGCCCTTCTTTAATGGCCCAAACGATAAGACTTTGACCTTTTCTCGCATCTCCTGCAGTAAATACGCCATCTACATTTGTTGCATAATCTTTTGTTGTTGCGGCAATTTTTTTGTTTACAATGTTCACGCCCAATTGATTTGGTAATGAAAGCTCTGCTCCTTCAAATCCAATTGCAACAAACACAAATTGTACAGGCCAAATTTTTTCTGTACCAGGTATTGCTTTAAAGAAATGAACCCCATCTTCCCCTAGTATTTTTTCCATATGAATTGTATGGAGCTCTTTTAAATTTCCTTTCTCATCTGCGACCATTCTCGTTGTTTGGATTAAGTATTCACGAGGATCTTTGCCATATTTAGCTTCCGCTTCCTCATAAGCATATTCCAATTTGTAAATATTCGAATCGGTTGGCCACAAATTGTCTTCCGCTCTTGTATTTGGTAGCTGTGGATGTTTTCCGAACTGGACAACTGATTTACAGTTTTGACGAATTGCAGTTGCCACACAGTCTGCCCCCGTATCTCCTCCACCAATTATGATGACATCTTTCCCTTTTGTATTGATATATTGCCCGTCAGCAAAATTAGAATCCAGCAAACTTTTGGTAGTAAAAGTTAAGTAATCCATTGCAAGATGAACTCCATTTGAATCGCTACCTTCCATGCGAAGTTCACGTTGTTTCTGTGCGCCGATACATAAAATAATCGCATCAAATTCATCTTTTAATTGATTTGTTGAAATATCTTTACCAATTTCCGTATTTAACACAAAATCGATTCCTTCTTGCTGGAGTAACTGAATTCGACGTTCAACTACATCTTTTTCTAGTTTCATATTTGGAATGCCATACATGAGTAGTCCACCAACACGGTCCGCACGTTCAAATACAGTTACAGAATGACCCGCTTGATTTAACTCATCTGCGCTTGCAAGTCCAGCAGGTCCAGAGCCGACTATAGCAATTTTTTTCCCTGTGCGCTCTACTGGAATTCTAGGTACTATCCAGCCATTTTCAAATCCTTTATCGATAATAGTACGCTCAATATTCTTAATCGATACTGCTGGATCTGAAATGGCAAGTGTACAAGATCCTTCGCAAGGAGCTGGACAAACACGACCAGTAAATTCCGGAAAATTATTGGTCATCGATAATCTTTCTAGTGCTTCCTGCCACTTTCCTTTATACACTAAATCATTCCACTCAGGGATTAAGTTATTAATAGGACAACCGGCAGTCGCACCTTGTATTTCAATCCCCATATGGCAAAAAGGAGTCCCACAATCCATACATCTTGCACCTTGTGTTTGAAGTGCTTCATCTGTTAACTTCGAGGCATACTCTCCCCAATTTTTAATACGTCTGAGAGGGGCTTCTTCCTTTCCTTTTTCTCGTTTATAATCCATAAATCCAGTAGGTTTACCCATTTACTATTCCCCCTCTCTTATTTTTTCACAAGCGCGAGTCGCTTTATTTCTCCGTTCACGGAAGTTGCTAAAAATGCTTGCATTGCAGCTGCATCATCCGTTAAACCATCCCTTTTAAAGTCAGCGATTTTTTCGAGCATTTTCTTATAATCATTTGGCACGACCTTTACAAATCTTTGAACATTTTCATCCCATTTATCTAGTATGTTCATAGCTTTCGTGCTTTTCGTGTAATAATAATGATCCATAATTAATTGGCGAATCGCATGTTTTTCTTCTGATAATTCAATTCGTTCAAATCCAATCATTTCTGTGTTACATTTTTGTTTGAATCCGTCCAAGTCATCAACAAGTACATACGCAATTCCGCCAGACATTCCTGCACCGAAATTTTTCCCAACATCCCCTAATATGACAGCACGACCACCTGTCATATATTCACAGCCATGATCCCCAATGCCTTCTACGACAACATCTACTCCACTATTTCGAACTGCAAAGCGCTCTCCAGCACGTCCATTTATAAATGCAGTTCCACTTGTTGCACCGTATAGCGCAACATTTCCAGCAATAACATTTTCTTCAGCAACACCTTGAATAGGTGCAGTGACAATCAGTTTTCCACCAGATAATCCTTTGCCAAAATAATCATTTACATCCCCTGTTACATACATAGACATCCCTTTTGGTATAAACGCACCAAAACTTTGCCCGGCTGCTCCGGTAAATCGAAGTGTGATCGAATCGTGGGCTAATCCTCTAGCACCATATAGTTTGGATATTTCGCTTCCAATAATCGTGCCTACTACACGGTCCGTGTTTGCAATTGGATAATTCAATTCCACTTTGGATTCACTTAGAATAGCATGTTCTACTTTTGGTAATAATTCACGTAAGTCAAATGATTGTTCTATTTTATGATTTTGTGGAATTTTAAACGTACGTGCTCCCTCTGGCTGATAAAGCAATGCCGTTAAATCCAATTGTTTTGCTTTCCAATGTTCTTTTGCACGATCACTAACTTCTAGCACATCCGCACGTCCTACCATTTCTTCTACTGTTCTGAATCCAAGTAACGCCATATACTCACGAACTTCTTCCGCTACGAATTTCATAAAATTCACAACATAATCAGCACTTCCTGTGAATTTATTGCGAAGTTCCGGATTTTGAGTCGCAATTCCAACTGGACAAGTGTCTAGATGACACGCACGCATCATAATACAGCCTAAAACGATTAATGGAGCTGTTGCAAATCCATACTCCTCAGCTCCAAGTAAGGCAGCCATTACAACGTCTTTACCAGTCATCAATTTCCCATCTGTTTCCAGTCTCACTCTATCACGTAAACCGTTTAATATTAATGTTTGATGCGCTTCTGCGAGTCCTAGCTCCCAAGGTAGTCCCGTATGTTTAATGCTCGTTTTAGGAGATGCACCTGTTCCACCGTCATATCCACTAATGACAATCACATCTGCTGCACCTTTTGCCACCCCAGCAGCAATCGTTCCAACACCCGATTTCGCCACTAGTTTCACACTAATACGAGCAGTTCTATTCGCATTTTTTAAGTCATGAATTAATTGCGCCATATCTTCAATCGAATAAATATCATGATGTGGAGGTGGAGATATTAATCCAACTCCAGTTGTCGATCCACGAACATCGGCTACCCACGGGTATACTTTATTACCTGGTAACTGACCACCTTCGCCCGGTTTCGCACCTTGCGCCATTTTAATTTGCAGTTCATCTGCTTGCACTAAATAATGACTTTTCACTCCAAATCGACCAGACGCTATTTGTTTAATGGCACTTCTTCGGTTATCTCCATTGGCATCTAGTTCATAACGGCTAGGATGTTCTCCACCTTCCCCACTATTACTTTTACCACCTAGGCGATTCATCGCAATAGCAAGTGTTTCATGGGCTTCTTTGCTTAATGAACCAAACGACATCGCTCCCGTTTTAAATCGTTTGACAATGGAATCTACAGACTCGACTTCTTCCAGTGGAATACATTTAACATCTTTTTTAAATGTCAATAAATTACGCAAAAATCCAATACGCTCTTCATTTGCCATTTCTGCATATTGTCTATATAAACCGTAATCCGCTTTTCGAGTAGCCCACTGAAGTGTGTGGATTGTTTTCGGATTAAATGCATGATGTTCACCAGTACTTCTCCACTGGAAATCGCTACCTGAATCTAAAGAAGCCCCAGTGGAATCTATAGCTGCTTGATGTCTTTTATGCGCTTCTTCCACGATTGTTTCTAGATTAATACCTCCTAATTGAGAAACAGTTCCTGAAAAATAACGTTCAATCACTTTTTTACTAATCCCTACTGCTTCAAAAATTTGAGCTCCGCGATAACTTTGAACAGTTGAAATACCCATTTTCGACATTACTTTCACTACACCATCTGTAATACCTTGACTATATTTCGCAACCGCTACTGCATAACTACTATCAATATGCCCTTCTTCTATTGCTTCTGCAATCGTTGCATAAGCAAGATATGGATTAATCGCATCTACCCCAAATCCAATCAGAGCAGCAAATTGATGTACTTCTCTTGTTTCACCGGATTCCACAATAATACTTACCTTCGTTCGATTTCCTGTGCGAAGTAAATGTTGATGGAGGCTACTTGCAGCTAGTAGGACTGGAATTGTAAATTGCTTTACATCCAACAGTCGGTCGGAAAGTATGAGCAAGGCTATTCCTTGTGCTATATATTCATCCGCTTGTTTAGAAACATGGCATAAATCGATTTCTAAATTTGCAGACATAGTTAAATCTATAGTTGCACTTCGGAATTTGTTTGATTTCATATCGTTTAATTGGCTAAACTGGCTATTTGTTAAAATAGGTGTGTCTAAAAAGATTCGTTCGCTATTAGATCGATTTGGATGCAGTAAATCTCCTTCTGCTCCAAGTAGCGTCATTGTAGATGTCACAATATGCTCACGAATTGAATCTATTGGTGGATTTGTTACTTGTGCAAAGAGCTGTTTAAAATAATTAAATAACGATTGTGGTCGATCTGATAAAACGGCTAGTGGTGTATCATTCCCCATTGATCCAATTGGGTCTTTGCCATCTAACGCAATCGGAATCATGTATTTTTGAATATCTTCATATGTGTAGCCAAATGCTTTTTGTTTGAACAATAAATCATCTATTTGCTCTGGTTCTTCCATTTCAGATGTAAAAGTTACTAAATTTTCGTCTAACCATTGTTGGTAAGGTAATGCATTTGCCATATCTGATTTAATTTCTTCGTCTGAAATAATACGACCTTGTTCTAAATCAACAAGTAGCATTCTTCCAGGGGTTAAACGTTCTTTGTATAAAATATTTTCTTCCTCTACATCTACTACCCCTACTTCAGAAGAGAAAATAATATAATCATCTTTTGTCACATAGTACCGAGCTGGTCGTAAACCATTGCGATCTAAAATTGCTCCAATTTGTTTCCCATCTGTAAATGAAATAGCTGTTGGTCCATCCCATGGCTCCATTAAACTGCTGTGATAAGAATAGAAAGCCTTTTTCTCCTCAGTTATATGAGGGTTTTCTGTCCAAGGTTCTGGTATTAACATCATGGCAGCGTGAGCTGGTTTTCTACCAGCAAGTACAAAAAATTCAAATGCATTATCTAACATGGAAGAGTCGCTCCCATTTGTATCAATGATTGGCAATAGTTTTGGAAGATCCTCCCCAAATGCTTCTGATACAAATTGCTGTTCCCGTGCTTTCATCCAGTTAATATTTCCACGTAATGTATTTATTTCACCGTTATGAACAATATATCTGTTTGGATGTGCTCTTTCCCAACTTGGAAAAGTATTGGTACTATAGCGAGAATGTACTAATGAAAAGGCAGATGTAAATAGCTCATCTTGAAGATCCACGTAAAAAAGATTCACCTCTTTGGGAGTAAGTAATCCTTTATAGACGATTGTCTGACTTGATAGACTTGCACAATAGAATTTTTTATCCTGTTGTAGTGCCCAGTGCTCCACTTGTTTTCGAATGATATATAATTTACGTTCAAATGCAAGTGAATCAGTTGCGTTTATTGCTTTGATGAATACTTGACGAACGACTGGTACTGTTTCTTTTGCTTTTTCACTTAGAACACTAGCGTTAATTGGAACTGTTCTCCACCCGATGAGTTCTTGCCCTTGCGCAATAATCATGTCGTTAATTTTTTGTTCAATGCCCGCACGTTCTTCATTATTGTCTGTAAAAAATAGCATTCCTACGCCATAAGCTCCTTTTTCCGGCAAATCCCATTCATTACACACAACACGAAAATAAACATCTGGTATCTGTACCATCAGTCCTGCACCATCACCCGTTTGACCATCGCTTCCACGTCCCGCACGGTGATCAAGTCGACATAACATTTCTAATCCTTTTTCTACGATATCATGTGTTGCATTTCCTTTTATATGTGCATATAAACCTATCCCGCATGCGTCATGTTCAAACGTTGGATCATACATGCCCTGTGCTTTCGGTAATTGATGAAATGTCATTTGAACCCCTCCATTTTCCATAAAAAGTAACTTACTAATATTATATGTTTTCAAACTAATACAAACAATATATAATTTGGATATAAATGATCTGTTTTTGAGATAGATTAGGAGGGAAGTATGGAAATACGCCAGTTGAGGTACTTTATCGAAGTAGCAGAACGTGAACATATTTCAGAAGCAGCTATTCATTTGCATGTAGCCCAATCAGCTGTAAGTAGACAAATTGCAAATTTAGAAGATGAACTTGGAGTAGAATTATTTGAACGTGTTGGTAGAAATGTGAAGTTAACACAAATTGGCAAGATTTTTTCAGAACATAGCATTTCTGCTTTGCAAGCGATTGATTATGCGAAAAAACAAATAGACGAATATTTAGATCCAGATAAAGGGACTATCAAAATTGGATTTCCTACTAGTTTAGCTGGTCACCTATTACCTACTGTCATTTCAGCGTTTAAAAAAGAATATCCCAATGTAGCGTTTCATTTACGTCAAGGATCATATAATTATTTGATCGATGCTGTGAATAAAAGGGAACTAAATCTTGCCTTTTTAGGACCGCTTCCTCCAAAAGATGACTCGATCAACACATCTATTTTATTTACTGAAAATTTCTCTGTACTTTTACCTTCGAATCACCCCTTTGCAAAACGTGAGAAGCTACAACTTATTGATTTAAGAAACGATGATTTCATATTATTTCCAGAAGGATATGTACTAAAAAAAATCGCAGTAGAAGCATGTAATAGCGTTGGCTTCACACCGAAAACTTCATCAGAAGGAGAAGATATGGATGCCATCAAAGGGTTAGTAGCAGCAGGTATCGGTGTAACTATTTTACCCGAAAGCTCTTTTTACGATTCTACACCACGATTTACAGTTAAAATACCAATAGAAACACCAATCATTCGAAGAACCGTTGGAATCATTAGCCCCGCAACTCGAGAGCTTTCGCCATCCGAAAAGGTATTCCATCAATTCGTCACCCGCTTCTTCTCTATACTTGGTCAGTACCAGTAAAACCCCTGTAATATTGGCTAAAAAATTATTAATAATAGGAGACAAAATTGTGAGTTTCATGTTTTACATGTTTTTCATTACTCATAAATATTCTGGATGGTTTTTACCCCATCCAGAATTTACGGTAAATAAAAAACTTTAATCGGACTGTATTTATTGTTCTCGACAGCGGAGAATTTCTTTCGCCCCCTTCAGGTCAACCCCCATGAGAATTAGTTTAAGACCCCGCTTTTTTCAAAATCTCCCCAATTCTTTTACCAGAATTCGACATCTGTTCCCTTAAGAAATACAGCCGTCTTCATTTTCACACAATACATTTCGTTCTTTGCCTAAAATCTTGTATTTGAAACAGCGTTTATCCGGACAAAAAAACGTCAAAACCTTATCAAAAGGGTTTGACGACTTTACGTGAATACTTTTGGAATTAGCACAGTGCCTCGGCAATCTACAGTTAAGATTGCAAAGGGTCAAATCTCTCCACCTTACTTAATAAGAAAGTCACGTCTGTTGATTAACCATTTTCTTGCATAAATAACAGATATGCATAAGCTTGAAAACCCATTTTCACTGGATCATTTCCGGTTCGCTTTCGGCACACTATTCAAGTGAAAAATGCTGTTGCTTTAGAAGTAAAGAAGAGCAACCTTTTTCACAAGGTATCGGTGCCCGAAGATGCAATTTCGGGCACTCTGGTACATTGCACAATGTGTTCTTTAATAAGGCTTAAACTCCACATCAGGTAAGCTCCTATAGAAAGTGACACTTCCTAAAATAAGAAAAGACCATAGAGAAAGCTTCAGCCGCCAAAATTGCATCTTTGGCGGCTTTTACCCAGTTAGGAACCCTCCATTCCCTCGTTCCCAAAAGCATTAGCACTTCGTGTACCTTTGCCTTTGGGGCGCGACGGATGAACGACCACCAGACGATTACTGAAGAAGATGTATAGGAATGCGGCGAAGTCGCATTCCTATACATCAAAATAGCTCAGTTATATAAAGAAGTTGTTCAATTCAATGCGAGCCAGAAGCAACTGTACACCGAGCGCCTAGTAGTCAATTAAGTTATTTATTGGTTATTTTTAGTTAATGAACACATGTGCAAGAAAGTTTTCTATTCTATAATTTATAAGGTTAATAGATATTGTTGATTAGCAAGCTCTATTTTTTTACGCCCGAATCCATTTCCAAATTTCGCCCGGTGTAGCGTTCTTGCCATACATCAGGATGCCAATCTTGAAGACTTTGCCCGCAAGTTTCATGAAGACCCAGACGCTAACGACAAGAATTCCGATAGCGATAATGATTTGCACCCACGGCCATTCTTCAAGAAGTGACAGGCGCATAATGAGAACGCCAGGTGATGTAAACGGGATATAGCTTCCAAGCTGCGCCCAGAATCCGCTTGGATCGCTGAAGACTGGTCCAATGAAAAGGAATGGGCTGAATGGTAACATCATGACCATGCCCTGGAAATTCCCCGCTGTCGAGATATCAGCCATTGTGGCACCGATTCCGACGAATAGCGCCGCATAGAGCAGGTATCCGAGGATAGAAATGAATATTAGCACTAGAATTTCGGGCACTAACAGATACTCAATAATCGGAAAATCGATTTTCCAGATGAGGACCGGCAGCGCGATGACAATATAGACAACGACCTGGATGATACCGAGGACAAAATAGCCGATGATCTTGCCTTGCATCAGTTCTGCAGGCGTTAAAGACGACAGAATAATCTCAGCAATTTTGTCTTTCTTCTCCTGGGACGCGCTTTGGAAGATTGCCATTCCGGTGAAGACAATTGACAGCATGACGACAGCGGCAAATGCTCCTGGAATCACACGTTCCAGCATGTTTTCACTGAACAGGCCGCCTTCTTCCGGTTTTTCTGAAGCATCTTCAAAGACGACTCCCTGCGCGACAACTGCCGCTTCTTCCTGTGTCAGGCCGAGCTGTTCGATCTGCAGCATCTGTAGCGGACCACCGAGGATCTGGACTTCATCCATGAAGGCTGAACTCGTATCTTCATGCGTGTAAACTGCAACTTTCCCGGTTTCAATTGCCTGTTCGTCGATGAAGATATACGCAGCGTCTTCTTTGCCTTCAAGCGCTGAGGTGGCTTCCTGTTCTGTGGTGTCTGTCTGTTCCATCTGCCATTCGGTATTTGCTACCGCTGCTTCCAATTGTCCGTAGACCCCGAGCTGGTCATTGACGTAGACTGTCGTTGTCGCTGCTTCATCATCCGAACTGAACAGGTCCGGCAGCAGGAAAAATGCTAGGAAGATGATTGGTGTCAGGAATAGGCCGATGATGAACGACTTGCTTTTCATATTGCGTTTGATTTCCCATTTGGCGACTTTCATCGTGTTACGCATGCAACTCACCCACTTCCTTCAAAAGATTCTTGTCCGTGGCGATATCTATGAAGATTTCATGGAGCGAAATCCGGTCGATCGATAGTTCCTGAATGTCGAGTTCATCTGGAAGATTTTTCAGCCAGACAGCGGGTTGCACATGTTTTGTGAGATAAAGCACAGCCGTTGCCCCGTTCTGTTCGACCCGCTCGACTTCTGGCAGGTTTTCAAGCAGGCTGCGGCTGTTGCTGCCGTTGATCGTGCATTTGAAATTAGCATATTCCTTTTTGACATCACTCAGGGTCCCGTAGATCACTTTCGTGCCGCGGTGAATCAGGAACAGCCGGTCCGCCATCTCTTCGACAAGGTTCATCTGATGCGAAGACAATAGAATCGCCGTGCCTTTTTTGGCCAATGAACGGATTTCTTCTTTGAACAGCTCCTGGCTGACCGGATCAAGACCTGAGAACGGCTCATCCAGAATCAGCAGTTCCGGTTCATGAAGAATGGAGGCGATAAACTGGACTTTCTGACCCATCCCTTTCGACAACTCCTCGACCGATACTTTATCCTTGCCCTCTAGGCCGAACTTTTTCAAGTACTCGAGCGCGCGTTCTTTAGCTAGGTCCAGCGGATAATCCTTCAGGTCCGCAAGATACAGCAGAATGTCCATGACCTTGACGTTTTTGTAGAGCCCCCGCTCTTCCGGCAGATAGCCAATTTTATCACGCGGGATATCTTTCGTAGAGCGGTTCCGGAAAGCGATCGTACCTTCATCGGGATACAAGATGCCCATGATGTTGCGGATTGTCGTCGATTTCCCCGCCCCGTTCGGTCCGAGCAACGCCATAATCTCTCCCTTTTTCACTTCGAAGGAAATATTTGAGACAATCTTCTTATCCTTGAAGGATTTTCCTAAACCTTCTACAGTAAGCATTGTTTCCATTTCTCTCATCCTCTCTTAGTTCTCTACTTCAGCAGAAGGCTGATGATTTCTTCCAGTTCCAAGGCTTTGACGTCAATGACACTGTGTTCGTGTTGCGTGAAATACTGTTCCGTTGTGTCAGGATTATCTGATATCAGCTCGTTTCCGGAACGGGAAAGCTCACCCGGTACTCGCACCGCCGGCATTTCTTTGAGCCAATAGCGGCGGAATCCGGCAGCGAGCATGTCTTTCTCATACCGGCCGACCGCCTGCCCGTCCTTCATCAGAAACAAGTAATCCGCCAGTTTCTGAAGATCCTCCGGCTGATGAGTTGTCAGGATGACAGCACGGTCCTCCTTTTCCATCCACTCGACAAGCAAATCCATGAATTGTTTTTTTGATGGGATGTCGAGTGACACGGTAGGTTCATCGAGAATCAGGATATCAGTATTCCGCGGCAATGCGAGCGACAGGCTCAGCTTCTGCTGGAGACCTGGCGATAATTTGCCGAAACGCTTATCGAGCGGGATGTTGAGTAGCTGGATCATGCGTTCAAAAAGCTTCTCATCCCATTTCGTATATAAAGGGGCAATCAGCCTTTTCAGGTCCTCTCCTGTATAGGCGTTCCAGCCAACAGCGTTTTGCGGTTGGTACGTGACATGCCTTTTCCAGCTTTCGTCTTTCCCGTCGACCGATTTACCAAAGACCCTGATCCCTCCTCCGTCCAGATTCGCCAGATTCATGATCAGCTTCAGCAAGGTGCTTTTGCCAGAGCCGTTATTGCCGACCAGCGCCGTGATGGTCCCCGGCTCAATCGCTAGACTGACAGGCCCGAGCTGAAAATCATCAATCTTTTTATTCGCGTCTTTTATTTCAATCCATGGCTGCATTGTCATTCCCCTTTCGCGAGTTTTTCTAAAGTCTCTTCAAAAACCGTTTTGATTTCATCGACAGTATAGTCGTAATCCATCGCGTTGCGGATGGCCCGTTCGAATTCCGTTTGGACGGAAGCCGTCATCGTTTCCTGTTTCATGGAGTTCTGTATTTCCGCGACAAAAGTCCCTTTGCCATGGACTGTTTCGATGAAGCCCTGTGACTCCAGGTCCTGATAGGCGCGACGTATCGTGATGACGCTAATCTCCAGGTCTTTCGACAGCACCCTGATTGATGGAAGCGGCGTTCCTGCAGGTAAATGGCCTCCTGCAATCAGTGCTTTCAGCTGCTTTTCAATCTGGTGATAAATCGGTTCACGAGAATCTTTGGATAAGCGTATCGGCAGCAAAGTCCAGCCCCCCTCTCACAGATATTCCGTTTTCTTAATGGTTTTTCTCATATCCGCTTGCCAGTATTTACAGCCCGCAATGCTCAAGACAATAGCCACGATGACTGACAGCAGTGTCCATTCAGTTGCAAGCGACATCGTCCAGTGGATAAAGCCGTTCTCTGATAAAAGCGGGAACATGAAATAAAGTGCAACGGCGCCAATCACCAAGTAAATAAACGATTTTACGATGGTACTCGTATTGAAATTTCCTCCCGCTTCGCTCGCCGCCATGATAAAGCCGACTGAAATCGATAAACCCAGCCAAATCAGCAGGAATGCGATGTAAGCGATAGGCGTCATCATGTCCCGGAAATTCTCCGACATCAGCGGCATCGCGATGAACAGAACCAACTGGAACGGAAATGAACAGAATGCATGAATGATGAAGCGGCTTTTGACGATGATGTTTTTGGAGATCGGCAGCTGCTGCAACATGATAATTGAGGGCGCTGTCCATAAATCCCCATCCATCTTCTGCATCTGGAATTCCTTACCTTTCATCCAGGCCGGAAACATGAAGAAAATCAGCATGAACATAAAATCAAAGAATTTGAATTCGCCTTCCAGGTAAACATCGAACGACAGCATGAAAATCAGGCTCATCACAATATAGAAAATCAAGATCAGTAGAAAGCTTTTTATTGAAGCCTTTATTTCAAAAGCTGCGAGCCTGTATGCTTCTTTCCATTCATTCATATATAAACACCCTTCCTTAACTGTTATACTGTTTATACTCATATACACAGTAACACATTCTTTTTAGAGTGGTCAATTCATTTTAAAAAAGAATAAACAGTAGTTGAGGAGCGCGGCATAATTTTCTTGAAGAGAAATATAGTGAAAACAGTTGAAATAGATGGAAATATCTATATTACAACTGTTGATGTTTTATTGCTTATTAAATAGCAGTGGACGCAAGTTATAAAAAACTTGCGTCCACTTTTTATTTATGATCAGATTTTATTCTCTATCTACAAGTTCTAAGAATTTATCTCTCCAAGCTACAGCAACTGCACGACCCTCTTCCGGCAAATCGTTTGCAAATGGAGATAAATACAGTACAGTTGGTATCCTGTTCTTTTACCCTACTTACTAAAAAGACTGATTTGATGTCATTCATACATCTTTTTTTAATGCCCAAGGAGGGATTCGTCACCCGACCGACGGCTTAGCTAAACACTAGGAACCTCATGATAATCATTTGCAAACTTTACGTTGTGGGCCTGATTATTCTTCGGTGCCTCTACTCACAAGCTTATGACTTATCAAATCGTTTAGGGTCAAACTAATAGTATTCAACGGTTTGTGGACAATAAACACAGACACATCAATTTCGTTTTTGTCGGCAACTGATGTCACTATTCCTTTTGTGTAAAAAAAAGATGAACGAAATCTGACTTCTAAATTCCAACTTTATAAACAACATATCAATCGATATTTCTTTCAAAAGCATAGTGTCGAAACGCGCTAATCAATTGTCGTGTGAGAAATCCGCGTAGTTACTGTTCAAAACAATCAAATTCAACCAGGCTCTCAGCAAATAAAAAACACCTGAAACATTGAATTAACAATGTTTCAGGTGTTTTTATTCAAACTATTTTTATTACATTATGTCCCAGAAGGGATTCGAACCCCCGACCATGTAAACTTTTGTAAATAGATAAGTCGTCTGCACGCCAACAGTACCAACGTTTGTAGCGATTATGGGATTCTAACATTGAGCCTTCTTAGTTCGAAATCAACTTCCTTCGTCATTATAAGAGACGACTTAGCAATTAATCAACAAATTTCCATTCAGATCCTGCAGCTGTTTTCATAACTCCATTACAAGCACGTCTAATAGAAGTATCGCTAATGTTATTTTCTCTTGAAGCTTGTTTTACAGAAGGATAAATTATTTCAGTTTTATCACTCAATATTTTAGCTACTTTCCTATACTTTATTACAGGTCCTTTACGCAAACCACTTTCATAAGCATGACGATTGTTGCCACCTTTTGTAGTCCATTCTAAATTCGTTGCTACGTTGTTTAGTTTATCTCCGTCAATGTGATTCACAATATTACAGTCAATGAGCTGAGGACAAAAAGCCAACGCAACTAAACGATGCACTTTCATAAAGCGATATTTTCCATCATTGCCTAACAGATAAACTAACCAATATTGATTCCTTTTTTTATGCCTACGAGGTATTAATATTGCACCCTGTTTTCCAAGTTTATAGCTTTTTACTCTTCCTAAATTGCTAACTTCATAATCAGCAAATCCCTCAATTTCTTTCCAAATCTCAATTTCCATTCCGACTCACCTCAGTGCCATTGTATTGAATTTTTTTCAGATGTCATGGCGAAACAAGAAGAAAGTTTATTAATATTATTCAAAATCCTTAATCTTGAATATTAATATTCAACGAACAGGAGTTTCTATGTATTTGATATATGTAAAATATATCAAATCTATATATATAGAAGGAATTTAGCTGGAGGTCTTGCGAGGCAGAAAGTATGTAGATTAGACATAAAACTTAAATTTTACCATCTGTAAGTTGCCACAAAAAAAGAAGTAGCGATTAAGCTACTTCAATCTCACCTTTTTTACTTTATCGAGAAATTCATCGAATTGATCTTTGAACCGTTCAACTGACATATGCCAGTCATGTTCACGATAATCAATCATCATATAATGACCGTGTTTTTCAGCATAGCATTGTTTTTATTGGACACTATAATATTTATATTTTGAGCTGCTTTTGACGTAACATCTTGCTTTAATGTTTTTCCATGTTGAATATAATGGATGGTCTTTCTTTCTCATTCCGATTCACCTCACCCTTAATATATTGTGAAGTTTGAAATTGTAAAAGCAACTAAAATCAATATTTTATTATAAAAAAAGGACCAAGTAGGGCTTTACGGCATCTAAAGCTTATGCTGTCGGTGATACAGAAACTTCCTTTTTCATAATGGCTTTCCATACTTTTCTTTGTTCATTTATTTGTTGTTTTGTATCGGAGTTGTCGTTTCTAATTTCTCTGTCAGTCGCGAAAATTGGCATATGATAAACTGGATTTAAATTTAACCAATATTCGTACATTAGGTCTAACAATTTTCTTGAATGATCGGTGACCTCATCAGAAAAATATAACTCATTATAAATTAGATAATCGCTAGCGTCATACCATTTAACTTCAGCTCTATTGTAGTCAATGACTTTTTTAAGTCTGTGTATTTCTGAAATTGCTTTATCTTTTTCTTGTTCCCATAAAGAAACAATTCTATTTTTGTCTCCTGTATTCATTTCCATTACTTCACAATAGGTTTTTACGTCTTCTATAGCTGCGTTTTCAAAAGTGGGAAAACTTTGAAATCCTCTTAAATATGTAATATATCCTAATGCTTGCTCGGTTAAGAAATACAGTTGTGGGTATCGTTCATTTTGTTTACTATTGAATGTCTCAAAGTTTAATAACATCTTTTGATGTTCAAGTTTTAAAGACTCCAATTTATTTTGTTGAGTACTTCTTAAATCTTCTATTTTAGATTGTACGTCATGGTCAACGTCCCCCTTTAAGGAGATTAAATCCTCATCTACCTCTCCCTTAAGTTTAGTTAATCGGCTCTGGAATCGATGTTCAACGGCTTTTTGAAAAATAAAGTAAAATGCAACACCTAATGCAGCAAACAAAGCAAAATTTGAGATAAAGGTATCCCACTGATTAGATAGGTACGTTGTAACAGCTGTTGGTATTGTCCCTAAAAGAAACGACATAATATCTCCCTCCATTGATCTATTTAATGAAAACCTAGTATATTGATTTGATTATATCACTGGAAAAATAATGTCGGACAATTATCAGTGAATAAAATTCTCATTTTATTGACTATGTATATAAACGAAAAAAAACGGAGCACCGATTAAGGCACTCCGACAATGTGATTAAGATCAATTTGGTGCAAAGCTATAGGCACGTTTAGATTGTAAATCGGTTACTTTGCCATCAGCCCATAATTCAACAATGTAAACTTGTTTTGCTTTCATTGCTTGTTCAGTGTCAAGTCTTGGTTTAATGACTTTAACATCGCTCAATGACAAAGCATAAGCGTCTGGATGTGCTATTGCGAAAGCAGCGTGAGTGCCGTCATTGTACATAAATGAACTTATCAAATACACAGGTAATCCAAGCAATGTAGCATCTGCACCTTCGGGAATGTTATCGAAGCTTAGTCTTTCATTGCTTTGAGCATCTAAAACACTAAATCCTGCTTCTCCTCCGATTAACCAAAAAGCATCTTTTGTTTTCCCCATTAGACTCATTTGTCGATATGCAAATAACACATCTTTGTAGCTCAGGGGCTCTCCAGACTTTGTTGATATTGGCTGGTTTGCGCTTGGAAAAAGTCGTTCAAAACTAACATCTTTTACTGCTTGTGTATCAGAATTTTGATATCCGTAAACCATCATTTGAGATTCTAATCCATGTAAAATACGGTTGAATGCCATTTTTTTAACAAATTCAATAACATCAACTGCACTTTCATCTTCAAAGTCTACGGATAATTCAATCGCTTCAGCGAATCGTTTTGGTTTTACAGTGACGCCATCAAATTTCAATCTCCGCACATTGGCATTTCCTTTTTCGGGAATAATGCTGGAAGCTCCTTTGTCGACATAACTTCCTACTGGTATAATTTTACTTTGGTTTCCGTCAATAATATTCAATTTATTAATGAAATTAGATTTTGAAGTGCCTGTAAAACCTTGAATAATTACGTCTTTAATTGGTAGTGTTTCAATTATTACACCTGTATTTTTTGTATCTGCCATAATAAATTCCGCCTTTTCGATTGTTTTTTTTGTTTTTTCGCATTAAAAAAGCCCGACCTCGGAAAGTGAATTCCAAAGATCGAGCATGAGTATTGCTTGTACCTATATTGAGTTTTAGTTTTCTGCTGATTTATTCATCGTCATCATCATCATTTAACAATGCTAATAATGGATTGACCGCTTTTATAGATTGTCCGTTCATTTGCTTCATTTTTTTTCGTTCGATTTCTACTTTTGCCATGTCGTTTGCTAACCGCAATCGGTGACTCAATGGAATACATAACAGGCTCATGTGCTGAACGATGGCTTTGTCGTAAGCGTGTATTCTCCGCTCAAGTGATACAGTTCGTTCATCTAACGGGTTTAAATCGTTCAGTGCGTCACTTAGTGCGTTGTAGCGGAATTGACTTCTAGCAAGTATTGATAAGGAGGCAGAATCTGCTTCGTTGAATGTGTCATTCAGCTTGACAAGTTTATTAAATATTTTCTTTTCATCTTTTGATAGTGATGAAAAAGGCTTTGGTTTTTTTGGTGCCATTGCTTGTACTATTGCTTCAGCTTCTAATCGTGTTTCACGTTCATCTTTAGTCATATTCATCGTCATTTGATTAACAGATTTAGTTGGTCGAGCCATGTTGATTACTTCCTTTCCAATAAAAAACACCAGCAGGCAAAATAGCCATTACTGATGTCGATTTATTTAA
Organism: Sporosarcina psychrophila; assembly: GCF_001590685.1. Classification (GTDB taxonomy): domain Bacteria; phylum Bacillota; class Bacilli; order Bacillales_A; family Planococcaceae; genus Sporosarcina; species Sporosarcina psychrophila. Next base: position 1,717,717 of record NZ_CP014616.1, on the reverse strand, counting down.
TATTTAGCCATTGTGATTTACGGCATTGTCAAAAATTCTTAGTTATAGGAAAAACTTTTTCCTGGCGCTGACCACCCGTTGTCCTTCCGTACCCTACTCAGGATAAAAACGCCTACCTAGGGGGAGGGTCTAATGTACCTTTGATTCAGTCAGTTGCTTATCTATCTCATCCCATATCAATAGAGCTTCATGTGACAATGGTTCAGCTTCAACGAGCAGTCCAGTGTTGTAATCATACTTACCGACTTCATTAGTCCGTGTGTAGCCAGTGCTGTAACATAGCCAATCAGGTTCATGTCCGTTGTATTGGTACCACTTCCACATATGAATGGACGATTCAAGTGCTTCACTATCATCATCAATGAGTGGCTTATCATCGGCTATATCAACCATGTTAATCGTCCTCGCTTTTATAACAAATTTCCTTCTATAAGTTTCATCATCAGCTTTCGTTTCCTATTTACGATGGTTGCTCTTGAATGCCTACCACTGAGTAAAGCATCTTCACTAACAGAAATTATGCAGCCATCTTTATCAATAATGGTGACCAATTCGATTCCGTTCTTAACTACTCGAGGACGTGTTTCGGCTGTGTGCTTGATGTTGTCAAGTCGTTGAATGATGCGTGGCTCATCTTGTCTGTAGTTGCCTAATCCCTCATGTTTCTTTTTCATATACAACCATAGCAATTGATCTTCAACAGCCACTTCTAACATATCACGACTAAACAAATGCTCCCGAGTAGTCGTACCATCAAACACTCGAGCAACTGTCTTCTTATACTTTGGCTCATGTGGCTCAGGCACTATAATTTCCCATGTAATTTTAGACATGATTTTGTTCCCATCTAATTTGATTGATTATTCAGTCTTCAATATACATATTCAATTACTCGATTCCTTCAAATACATCCAAAAAATTTGGCTGTTTATGCGTCTTAGGTTTTTCAATTTGTAATATCATTCTTTTGATCTTGGCCTGTTTAATAATTTCAGCTTTGATTTGTGCCGTAACACTTGGAAATCCATTCTCATCTGCTTCAGCCTCATATACTTCAAATACCGATTGTGGCACTTTGAAATGAATTTGTTTATATTCAGTCATCTTCTGTTTGCTCCTTTTATCTTCTTATTGATTGTTATTGCTTTCGATCGCTTCTACATATATATCCGTTACTCATGAGAATCTAAGTAGCACAATGCAAAAGAAAACAGCCACCAAATTAATGATGACTGTACCTTTTCACACACCAAAACCCGTCTTCAACGTCAATATTTTTTCACTTGATGTAGTGGTTTCTTCTTCAGTTGCTCCTGTTGTTTGTTGTTCCAACAGTTTGAGCATTCCTTCTCTTGCCTGTTCATACATCGTTATCACATATGTTTCTTCGAATGGACTGAGCTCATGTTTAGTACATATGTTGAATACATCCCATATTTCAGCTTTCGTTTCGACTATCTCCGTTACAGCTACAATCATCTTTTCAGTTAAGTTACTCATATCAAACTACTCCTTTCTGTTTATTTGCGAACATGCTCTTCATTAAGTCTGTTGCATCATCATTCGTTACTTCAGATGGTGGTTTGAATTTGAATGCTGACAACTGCTTTTTGAAATTCATTTCTTCTTGAAGCAACTGATTATCAATCGTTTCAGTTACATCGCCTTTTGATAACGTTTCAACATTGACCTTTTTGTATTTCTTCAACCAAGCCAATAACTCTTTCATTTCATCGAAACTGAGTATGTCTTCATCTGATTCAAGAACTTTATTTGTATTTCCGTTCAATCGTGCCTCAAACTTTTTAGCCCCATGCCACTTCTCATATAAATGTATTGGCATTGCATATTGTCCTTCTGTGTACAATTGGACATGCGAATTTAACAATTGACGATATTCCATGATTGCTTCAAGTTCCGTTGTTTTAGATCCTATTGGTCGGTCAATTTCAACCAATTCAACTTTGCTAACGTCAATATTAAGCTCCTTGTTGCGCCCTTGTGTTCTTAATCCGAAGTAATCTTTCAATCGTCCAGCAATATTGATGTTGATGATTGGCTCTGGCATCCTTCGTAAAGCATTGATTCCGTATGCTTCACCTAATTCTTGAAGGACTTTCATCTGCAATTTGCTCGATTCCTCGGCTATGTACGATTTAGACGCATTGCTTTTTATCAAAGGAATGATTTTCAGCTTATATTCTTCACCGTAAATTGTTCCGTATGCTTGATGTGCGATCTCTTGCATTACTTTCATCAGTCTCTTACGAAAAGCAATTCGACCATCTTTTGCATAATCGTAATAAATATAATTCACGACTTTTTTATAATAAGTTGGTAATATTTCTCCAGTTTCTTTGTCATACTCAGGAACCACTCCATCATAACGAATCCAAGTTGGTATTTCCGTAGGCTTAACGATGATGTGATGCTTTTTAAGAAAATCAAAATATCCTTTGATTGTTCCCCTTGAAAATGTTGGAATGAGATTGTTCTGACAAGCTATATTTGCAAGCTCTTCTTGAGTTGGAACGATTTCTTTCTCAAGGATTGATTTCAACCAGAACTTCAATAATTCAATATCATGTTTACCAATATCGCAGCCTATGATTTCAAGAAATTCAGCGTCTTCCTTTTGTTCCGATGACTGTTCTTTAGGCTCAAGAATAATGGTAGTAAATCTTCCACGTTTGCCTTGTGTAACGTGATTGCTTTCTCCGAGCTGCTTTAAATAATTATCTTTGTTTCTTCTAAACGTTTTTTCATCAATCCCATTTAGCTCTTGTTCGCATAACTCTGCGACCAAATATTCTTTTTTCATATTGGATTACTTCCTTTGTCTCATGGATTTGGTGGCGCTGAGTCAACTCGCCATCTTACTAGTATTACTATAGCTTGGTGAGTTGGCTCAGCGCTAAACTGTGAGTTTTTGTAAGTCATGTTTTGCTTTAGTCATCAATGGTATATCCATGTCTAATTCGTTTGTATTAACGAATACATATACGTTATATTGTGGATTTTTTTTATTTGGAACGACTTTAAATAGATCGTGACCTGCTTGCATTAATTCCATTGCTAACCATTTCGTGAAAATTTCTTTGTATTTGTTCATTTGACTGAGCTCCTTTGAGTGCTAATTATTTCAAATATCCTCGAGCGGTTAATGCTTCTTTGACAAGAATTCCCGTAGCTTGTGATTCACTTCGTTCATTGTTTTCTTTGTAGCGTAAAAAAGCTTCGTATACAGCTGGTTCGATGTAACCTTGTAGCTTTTCTGTTTTGTTTTGTTTTCTTTAATTTTCAGCATTTCAATTCCTCCTGTAAGTTGCTTATATAACTTATGTACACAACTTCATTCAAAGTAAGTGATAGTGAATCACTTTTATTAAATGATTCGACACTACCATTATATTGAACATATCTGAGCTGCAAGGACGATTTCAAAAGTATTTACGAAAAAGTTGCTGGCATTATTTGGTGTGATAGAATCAAATTATCAGATAAATGAGGAGATGTTGAACTGTGCAAAAAGAATTGCTACCGTACTTACAAACGCTTGCAGATGTATTAAGAGAAAATGAAATGGCTCATTTAATTGAGGAAGTGGCTAAGAAGGATTTTCATATGGCGCAAGTGTTGGAAATCATGATTCGTGAAGATCTAGCTCATTTGGAGTCTTAACCAATACAGAAGTGTATTCGTTGAAATCAATTGGTGACGCAATTTTGCGTTGCCAAAAGTAGATGTCCAGTTTTCTCTGGAGATGTCCCCAATTTTGGGGACATGCAATCTTAAGTCGCTCAGGACGACTTTGAAATTTGGACATGCATGCCATGCATAACTGGAATCTCAAGGAGAGGGTGATAATCCCCTTTCCTTCATCAATCACATAAGGAGGTTTTACATATGAACATGAAGTTGATTTACAAAAAAAATCTTATGGTGGATTTAGTGAAGCTCGGAAACGACCTAGAATACAGCTCAAGGAATCGAAAAAATTCTAAGTATCAAGTATTTTTCTTTCCACACACAAAAAAACTCGATATGGACATTGCTTTCCTTACAGGGAAAGAATATGTTCCAGATGAACGAGCCGTTGAATGAAAGATAGGTTGCAAACAATAGGATTGGCTCTTGCTTGTTTCTCAATGATGTTCGGTGTGATTGCAATGGTTGTTGTGGCTGCATTTCCTAAAGATGATATGCAAGATGCTATTGCGAAGGATAATATGGAACGTGCGAAAGTACGAGCTGAATTGTATCGGAGTCTTGAGTGAGGTGTGTAACGCTGAGTTACATGCCTTTTTCACTTGCTCAGGGGCGTCTACATTGTATACTCCCTTTTTAATTTTCGGATATGCAAGTTTTGCGTATCAGCTTTTTGACCTTGTATCACGATTGATGATACCGACTTTTAATTCATTTGCAGGAGAATTGTCCTATTTTGTCGAAATAATAGAGAGGAGGTTTTTATTTGTATAATAACATTACAAAACTTATTGGTTTTTCAATAATAATACTAGCTTGTTTGAATATTTTTAATGTCGTGGATTTATCCCCAATTTATGTAATGGGTTTTTCAATGGCAGCAGCTTCCTTTTCATTAATTGAGTTTCTTGAATTTAAAGCTGAAGAAGAAAATGACTCTTTTAAATTCACTAAAATAAAATGGGGTTTATTTTTTTTAGCTGTACTTTCATTTATGGTAATCCCTGAATTATCCTTCGGTTGGTCAGACGTTGTAATTGTTAAAATAAGTGAATTTGCAACACTTTTGAGTATAGGTATTGTATTTGTTATTTTAGGATTGAAACAAGAAAAAGTAGCTTCGGAAAAATTGAAACAAATAATGGACCAAAAAATCCAAGAAATTTTACCAAATATTATCAAAGATGAAGTGCAAAAAAAGACAGATGAATTATTAAAAAATGGCTATATTAAAAAGGAAGCAATAAAAGCGATGGATGAAATTAATAAACAACAAAACACAAAGAAAAATAGCTAAGAGCGTCCTTCGGGATGCTTTTTTATTTGTTTAAGAAAAAGGTACATATGCTTTATATGTACCTTTTAAGGACTCAATATTTATTTGCATTTGGAGAGAATAATTCTTTTATTAAAAACATTGTTTCAGGCTCCATTTTTTTAGCTAGATCAATTAGTACTTCATCTTCATGCCATTTTGCTAACTCTAACAATTCTTTTAATAGCATTGCAGATGCGATTAATTCACTCGCTTTTTCTTCGGAAATCATTTCACTTGGGGATTTAGTTACATTTTCATAATGGTCCACATAAAAAGACGAATTTTTAAAGTCATTAAGTTTTCGTATTTCATCTTTACCTATCATAAACTCAGCATTGAGATTTCTCATTATTTCATTCATCGCTTCTTTTTTGTTTTCCTTACCTAAAGGATTTCCATGTTTTTTTAACATCTTCACAAATGAGTAAGCCAATTCAATTTTGTCTTGATGACTTGTCTGTCTACGTAGGAGTTTCTTCACATCCAATGCTCTTATTTTGAATTTCATTATTGCGGAAGCCAACATAAAGCAGCGGGCCCATTCTTCAATAGCAATATGAGCCAGTAAATACGCTCTAGCATACTTATTATTGTCATATAACAACTGCGATTCTTCCAACAGCACACAGCCATTGTAAAATGTTTTGCTATAAGCTATTTGGATTTCTTTAAAATTATTTAAACTCAAAAATTTCACCCCGATATGGTTATGTATTCAGATTTCCCAATGCTTTTTCTGTAATCTTATTCACATCTTCTTCTAATTCCAATTGACGAATTTTCCTATGACAGTTCGGACATAAAGCCACCACATTGTCCATCGTATCACTCCCACCTTTGGATAAGTAATGAACATGATGTACTTCTAAAAATGGGTTCCCTTGCTTGTCCAAGAATGGAGCTTCATTGTCATATAGCTGACAGATGCCTTTTGCTGCCCCTCTTGCAAATTCTTTTACATACACACTTCTACTGAATACAGAAGTTTGAATGATCTTACGGGTATCATTTGATTTTGATTGCCGTTTTTATTTATTATTACTTTTTCGAATTTCCAGCCATTCATTCTGCTTCTTTGAATATTATTTCAAATGGTAGTTGTTTATCAATTCCCACCACACCTAAATCATTTGCGATATCTTTAATATCTCCTAATTCTACAATGACATCTTCATCTAAGGGTTTGTTAATAATAAAACGATATTCTTTTTGATGTTCAAAGAATTTCACTTTGTATAACAAAGCACGAGCCGGATTTTTCTCGTACTCTTCTTCAGAAAGTGGATGTGAATTTATCTTATCGTCATAATATGTGACCAAACCTTTTGCTAAAGGATACTTCATTGATTCAATTGATTTATCGAATCGTTCAAATACCTTTGTAATATCACTAAATAAAATCATATGCCTTCCATTAAACTGTTTTCTTAGTTCTATATCAACTTCTGATTTCAATTTTATTTTATTTTCATTTGGTATTATTTCAAAATCATTCTTCAAAGATAAAAATACAAAGCAACATATTGGCAACAGTGATAGTCCATCATATCTGTTACGTAACACAGCTGTTTTAGTATGCAATGGCAGCATTTCACCATCCACTTCCAAAAACACTCGGTGGCTATCATCCAATACTCTGCTCCAACTACCTTCATGTTTATCTGCTATTCCTTTATTTTTCTCTTGTTCTTCGAGTTCAATAAAATGTTTATTTCTAGCAAAATAAATGTTTCCATCCATAGTAGTTTCAACAAATTGAGGTTCTACAAATTTAACTAAAATAGTTATATCTGAATCTCCTAACATATTCTTTATATTCATAAAACGACCTCCCCTTCCATCATTGTATCAAATTAGGCGTTGCTGAGTGCGTCAGCTTTCGTCACTGACCATTTCCATATCACTTAATTACATAATGACCGCAGAACGCCTAGCCATCGATTTAGGTGTTTCTTTATGTTTCAATGTATTTTTCTTTAATGAAGGAACATGACTTCCAAATGAATCTCTGTAGCCATCCTTGCATTTAAATTCATTCAAATATAATAACGTCATGAATCAAATCAAACAACAGGAGGCAACGAAATGAAGAAATTAGTTATACGAAATAGCTCGCTGTTCGGAGAGATCAGACTCGTAAATGTTGGTGGTGTATATCATGCGGTATTAAGTGATATTGCAAAAGCATTGGGTAATAAAAAGAGTGTGATTTCGAGTAGTAATTGTAAAAGTATTGTCAAATACCCTGTACCTACAAATGGCGGAAGTCAAATGATGAATGTTGTTTCAGCAAATGATGTGCAACGAATCATCATTAAATCTAGAATGCCGTTTGCAGAAGAATTTGAGGAATGGGCGAACAAAGAGCTTTTACCTTTTATGAAAGGTAGTCATTAATAAAGGAATTCTTTTTAAAAGGAGTCCTTACAAAATGGACTGACACAATATAATACACGGTATAGCAGGTAAACAAACAAAAAAATTGTCCATGAGACGTTAAACAAAAAGGAGAAACCTATTATGACAACACAACAAACAGCAACTACGGCGAACGAAATCGAACTGGCTCAACAAGAAAGAATTGAATCGTATCAAAAATTAATGGACTCGGAGCTTAACGACAATTCTCTTGGCTTGGTAGCTGCACACAATGACATTGTTCGTTACGTTCCATTGTTAGGCAAATCAAAATCAGTTAGGTTCAACTTTGAAATAAAAGAAATGATTGCAAAATTGCGCTCTTTCTCGAAGAAAAATGATGTATATTGGACACCGTCTGTGCGTTTAGCAGCTAGTAAAGAAAGCAAAGATGCATTAGAAAAAATTAAAACAATCATTGAGCAAGGCAACGAAGAATTGACCGCTCTTAAAGCTTTGCACAATCACACAGTATCTGAAGACTTTATTGCACAGTATTGGAAATTAGCTTATTCAAAAAAACCTATTGTTTACCGTGAAGCTATGAAAATTGAAAAAGCGTATGAAATCATTGAAACGGCATATATTTTAGACACTCTGGAAAAAGAAAATGTCAAACCAGGCAAGCTCATGGGAGTAATGCTCAAACATGACGATGAAACATGCAATTTCGATTATCGTGTATCTTTAAAACGTGGTCGCTACAAATCAAGAGTGAAAAAAGGGACTTCGATTTATGGGCCATTTCTTGGGGAAAATGCCATGCCCGACTTTTGAACATGATGAATAACTATTACATTCACACTCATTCGCTCAACGGAGTCGTCTTCTATGTCGGCTCCGATTGGGCAAAAGCTAATCCAAATCAAGCATACGAAACAGAAAGGAATTTTGTCTTTGAACTCTAACAGAATCTGTTCTTGTGGCAAGTTAGTAGCTACAGGAACTAAATGCCCTTGCAAAAAAAGAAACACCGCCGCCTCTGACCACATTAGTGGACACCGAAAGTTCCAAACTTTAAGGAAGAAAATCGTGCTCAGAGAGAAAGGTCATTGTCAACGCTGTAGAATAAAGCATGACTTACTCATCACTGCTGACCTTGAATGTCACCATATTAAGAGCTACAGGGACTTTCCTGAGTTGGCTTATGATGAAAACAACTTGATTATGGTATGCAGGCAATGCAACTTGGATCTCGGAAACAACAACAAACTAGACTTCAATGTAGAAACTCTTGAAGAAGTCGAATATTATCTATTAATATTGTGATTTTTTCATTGGTATAATCAAATCATCACTACGACTCGCTAGGTTCGTTCCTAGCGGGTTGTTTTTATGTTCATGAACATTCCTATTACTGAAAGGATAATTGATTGCTAGTGTCGAAATATGTATGTTGGGAGGTGATATTGATGTCTGATAATAATTTTGACTTTAATTCTGCTGTTCGAAATATGAATGCTTCATTAAACCGAGATATGAAACTGATATCTGACCTCAACTCTTTAAAACGTATAAGAGAATCTGAACAACACGAAGCTTTATTACGAATTGCCGACAACACTGAAGGCATTCAAGAGTTAGTAACTTTGGTTCGTCAAGGCAATGAAATTAATCAAGAAGCATTTGCTTTACTCCAAGAAATACAAACAATTATGACGGCACCAACTCGAGAAGAAGGAGAGTCTATTCTTCGGCGAGTATTAAATAAAGCAACTCAAGCCAACGAGGATTTAGACACTATCCAAACTTTATTGAGTCACGGAAAAATGTTAATAGGAGCTATTTTCCCTGATTCTGGAGCTTAACAAAACGAGGAAATAACATCAATTAGAAAATCAAATTGGTCACAATTTTATTACATCGCTAGACACCGTTAGCTTTTTGCTGTGGTGTTTTTCTTTTAGTTTTTAATAAATCCTATACAAACAAATAAAACCGCTCATCATGTAGATGAACGGCTATTCCTTATATCCTCAAACTCTTTTCTAATTTTAGCTAATATTCTCGAATAAGATTCCCCTAGCACCCATATATCATCATCATCTTCTCCCATTACATATATTCTTTCATATGATGCTTCTATGTAATCAAATTCTTTAGAAATTTCATCATCGAGTAAATGATAAATCTCATACAAAATTGGTTGGATATGCTCAATAAACTTAACACCATATAATTCAGTTTTACCTGTATGATGGTCCCATTCACTTACTATATAAGTGCTGTTCAAATGAAGAATCTTGCTGTAAGCTCTTATTTTAATTTCTTGATTCTTTTTATTTTCGTCATCTTTTATTTTTTCACGTTCAAATTGTTGTTGTTTTTCTATACTATGCTTTTGAACGTAGTATGTAATGAATCCACCTACAATTACCCCTAGCAGAGATGCTACCAAGCTGTTACTAAAAATATCGCTTACAATATCAACTAATGCTTGCCAATTCATTGCACTAACCCCTCCTTTTCTATATTTTATCATAATAATAGATGAGCGCAGTTTTACGTCCATCTAAATAAAAAAGTAACGCCAGTTTTAGCTGACGTTACTCATTTTCAATTTTGAAATATTTTTTAATAAATGCTCTCTCCTCTTCAATAGATAACAACCCACTAGCCTTTCCAACATTCCCTTCTTGCAAATCCCAAATGGCATTATGGTCTTTATCTGCCCTTGAGAAATCATTGTTTGCCCAGCGATTAAGAATGTCCAAATACACTGGAACGCTGATATATTTATTTGCTTCGACAACCTCAATCAAACGTTGCACACGATCTTGAGTCATAGGAAGGAAACCCCATTTATCTTCAGCTGCTACTTTTTGGTGAGACATACCATGAAGTGCTTCTTGTATCCCATACTCTTCCATTGAAGTTGGAAATTCTTCTTCAACTGGTATTGTTCTTTTTTCGTCAATCTCAATTACTGGTATTACAACTCCCGCTTTTGGTCCACTAGGTTTCTCCTCGATTGTTACACTGCCCTTATTCCACTGATTGAAAACAAGGTACGCACTTAAGCTCAGTGCAACAATCCCCGATGTTATTAATATAGTTTTTTTATATTTCACTTAACTCACCTCTGATTGATTGTAATGCACCAAGTATTGGATAACAATCTATATTTAAGCATATTATTACATTTCATTTTCATTATGAGAATACATCACTAAAGACCACTGCTACGTCAGCTTTCGACAGTAACAACTCCCCTACATTTCTCTATTCCGAATGATTTCAGAACTTGTAGCGATGTAAGATAAACTATTCAGAATAACTTTACTTTAAAAATCACCTTTACCGTTTCAAAATCCACACTACAATAGCTCCAGAAAACAAAAACAAAACAAAAAAGGTGGATGATTGATATGACAACAGCTACAACAACTATGGAAATGACAAAATTAATTGAAGAGTTTTGCAAAAATCCGAATGAGCCAACTCAAGAAGAAATACAAGCACTTCTTAATTTCTTGAATGATGTATATACACCAAAATCCGCTGTATATTACATGAATGTATTTATTGAATTTTATTCTAGCAAGTCAAAAGTAAATGATAATGTTATGAATATGGCATTAGCATTTATGAAAGATTTGCAATCACAACTTATGGAACAGCAATATCCGAGTTGGGAAATGCAGTGGGAAAAAGCTTATAAAGAAACATTGGATTATGTGTTAAAAAATAAAAACGGTCGTTTTTCAGCAGAGGATATTGTAAGCCATATTTCAATGTTGAATTACGTTGAAGAAAATATTAACGACATACTCAGTGAGTTGGAAGAAGTTCACCGTGTTTTACATTCTGGTATGGAAAACATTATGTTTTTCGGATTCCGAGAGCTGTTAAAAAGTGATTATGAACAAGATGAGCATGGCTTTGTAGCAAAAGTCAATGAACACATTGAAATCCGTTTCATGCCATTTGTTTTAGATGAAATGATGATGGCTGAATATAATGTAGAATTTAATGGTGCTCATTTATCATTAAAAATTTATGAAAATGACGAAGAATGGCTTAACATTGTTCTTGAATAATAATCACCAAACGCACCAGTTCAATCGAGCTGGTGTTTTCTTTTTATTTACATACAAATACTCATAAATGTAAAAAGACCGCAAGCTGTGATAGCCTAGCAGTCGTCTGTTCCAATATCACATAAAGTCTCTTAACGAATCTGCTACTTCATCAACATCAATATCCAAGTATTGGGTGGTAATAGCTAAATCCGCATGTCCCAAAGCTTTGCTGATTAATGCAATGTTGGCTCCTTTGTCGTATAAACTTTTTGCATATGCCCTCCGTATTGCATGAGCATTAATATTCGTGAGATCATACCGCTTAGAGTATTTATTTAGCTGTTTTGAAATGGCATTATTGGTCGACTTGCCATTAATGGTCGTTCCTTTTTTTGTGATAATCAAGAATTCATTGTCTTCCTTGTAATAAGAACGAATTTTTTCGTTTTGCTCAATCAACACTTCGTACAATTCAATGAGTTGGTCATCTAAAGGAAGTTTCAAGATTTAACATTTTATTTTCAAAATCAATATTACTCTCTTTAATTTGCCCCAATGTCTTGATACGCACTCCAGTTTTAAAAAGCGTTAATATAGCTACAGCATCTCGTAAACCAATAAATGTCGATGTGTCCAATAGTGAGAGCAAAATATTCAAGTCATTTTGTTTGGCTCCCTTTTTCACTTTCTTATCGAGCTTTATTTGGACAGTAAACCAAAATTGGGAGTCATACCAGCCATTGTGATAACACTTGCCTAAAACGGCTTTCAGACACTTTAAACGAGTGCTTTTAGTAGACTGTGATACTTTCATACTCCCAAGCCATTTATAGATTGTATCAACAGTGATTTCTTCGAGATATTGAACACCTGTAATTTCAGCGAACTTGTTAAAAATTAATTCATAATCATTTAAAGTTCGTTCACGATAACCGTTCAATTTCATTTGTTGAAATATCGTGAACAATGCTTTCTCCACAGACATTCCTTTTGGCGCTGATTTTTCTGTTTGCAACAAATCCGTTTTGATTGAAACATCAAATATGCCACTTCTTTTAGACAATAAAAAAACCTCCCAAATATAATTCGGGAAGTTGATTTTGGCTGACGATTTTTAAGGTTAATTTTTAAAAGTTAGAATACCTTTAGAAATACCTTACTTCGTCAAACCGTTGAACTGATTGAGTTTCTCAAGGTCTTAATTATGTCCCAGGAGGGATTCGAACCCCCGACCGATGCCTTAGAAGGCCGTTGTTCAATCCAGCTGAGCTACTAAGACAACACAGTCATACCAACAATTTGAGACGTTTTCAGACCGTAACTACCTTTGAACCAATGATAACCTTATACAAACCTATCGCAAAGCTCAGTTCGTTAGCAACTTCAATTCACATGGGTGTATGAGGTCACTTATATATAGAAAGTTACCCTTCCTATATATCGGAAACTATGCCCCTCTATTTCCACAATAAGCTCTTTTTTCGCTTATAAGGAGAAAACAATGAAAGCAAGTCAACATCAAAGCATAGGAACGCTCACAGGATATTCTCAGATGGTATTATCTGTTTTGGCAATACAAATAAAAAACGAGATAAACACTTGGTTACCTCGCATTCTCTTGCTTCTCAACCGCCTGAACTTGTTCTATACGCTCTTTTAAACTCACCTGAGCAACATACATATATATACATTTGCCTTCGTAGGAGCGCTCATAAATCTATTCTCTGACCTCGCATTTGCCCAATATCAATGTTCTACCTGCTCATGTAAAAGAATGATTTTACTTTAATCCTCTTTACATAATCAAATTGTAATATATTAAATACTTAAACAAGTGTTATACCGTCACTAATTCTAAAATAGCCTTTTGCCATTGGTCTATTTTTGATAATTTTGAAGATATATCTTCCTTTTATTTATCTGTTTGTTCTTGCTTCTTTTTCAAATACTCCGCACGTATTTTTTCAAGTTGCTGCTTTTTATCAAATTTGGCAGGTATGTTTTTTTCATGATACTTTGTCACAGCTGCCTGACCTTTGGTGTCCAATTGATATTTCCCCACTTTGTTCACCTACTTTTCTTGTTTTTAAAGAGAATCTATTCAACAAATATAATATACTTTATTTTCGGAAGATAATTTCGTGTCTTATTACACGTAAAATACTAGGGTACAAAAAAAGGATTCTGCACCAGTGACCGAAGCCCTGACCGAATCCCTAATCTGTCTCAAACCCTATCACATCAAGGCTTGAACTGCGCTTTTTTAATGTCCCAGGAGGGATTCGAACCCCCGACCGACGCCTTAGAAGGGCGTTGCTCTATCCAGCTGAGCTACTGAGACGTGCGTTTCAAACTTTCATTCATTCCCTAAGGACAATACTTAGTATATATTGCATTAGGAATAAAGTCAACGCTTTTTTAAATCTTTTTTATTTCTATAAAATCTACTATTTCCGATGCCATATTCTTGAATGTAACGCGCACTGTTTCATCCCATTCTACAACAGCATAAGTCGCATCTTTCCCGCCCCGCGGCTGCATTGTGCTGCCTGGATTCAAGAACAGTATTCCGTCTTTCATCTCAGCACCATACAAATGCGAATGGCCAAATAGAACGATATCTGCTCCAGATTCTTTTGCATAATAATAAAGCCCCATCAACGATTGTTTCACATCATGCTCATGACCATGTACAGCTAAAACTGTCTTCCCCTCTACCTTGACCGCAACAGATGCGGGAAACCTAGCATCCCTGTCACAGTTTCCACGGACTTTATGCATTGTCTGTAAAACTGAATCATCGAATGACAGCTCACTATCACCGCAATGGAAAGTCGCGTCCGCAGAAAGTGCAGAAACGGCTTTCACCGTTTCCTTATCTCCATGCGAATCACTCATAACAACAATCTTCATTCTGAATCACCTGCCACCGTCATATATTGAGGTAATTTGAATTTCAACTGAGCTAAAGCTGCTCCCCTGTGTGAAATCTCATTTTTCTCTTCAGGTGACAATTCCGCCATCATTCGATTCTTTTCAGGCACGAAGAAGACTGGATCATAGCCGAAGCCGTTCTTTCCTTGACGTTCATGGTGAATCAGACCTTCACAGCTACCCGAAAACGTTTCTGTAACCAAACCAGGACCAGCCACTGCTAGCACGCAGCGGAATCGAGCGGTACGACCATCCACAGGCGTCGTTTCTAGCTCCTGTAGTACTTTGTCGATATTTGCATCATCATTCTTCTCGAGACCCGCATAACGCGCGGAGTAGACGCCTGGCGCGCCGCCAAGCGCATCGATTTCAAGTCCACTATCATCTGCAATAACGATTTTGCCAAGCAAGCGTGCGACCGTCTCTGCTTTCAGAATCGCATTCGCCTCAAATGTGTCGCCCGTTTCTTCTACATCGATATCTCCTTCGATATCATTTAACGTAAGAACTTTTACTCCCAGTGGCTTAAACAACGCTTCAAAGTCTTTTGCCTTGCCCACATTATTCGTGGCTATCAATACTTCCTTCATGATTCACCTTGTTCTTTCGGTTTGATCAACTGCGCAACAAGTCCAAGTGCTTCTTTTTGCACTTCAACTAGTTGGTTAATTCCTACTTCTGCAAGCTCCACAAGACCGTTCATCTCTACGCGCGTAAATGTCGATTCTTCGCCTGTCCCCTGAAGTTCGACGAAAGCGCCGGCACCAGTCATAACAACATTCATATCGACAGCAGCCGACGAATCCTCGATGTAATCCAGATCCAGAATGAGTTCACCCTCAACCGTCTTCCCTACACTCGTTGCAGCAAGGAAATCAGTTATCGGGAATTTAGCTAATCCTTTTTCGATGTGTAGTTTCGAGATTGCCATTGCTGTTGCGACGAACGCACCCGTAATCGACGCTGTACGCGTACCACCATCTGCCTGGATAACGTCACAGTCCACCCAGATAGTTCGTTCACCAAGCGTCTCCAAATCGATGACAGCGCGCAGTGCACGGCCTATCAAGCGCTGTATTTCCATCGTACGTCCGCTAACCTTACCTTTTGAAGCTTCACGTTGCGTTCTTTGTCCAGTAGCGCGTGGCAACATAGAATATTCCGCTGTTATCCAGCCTTTTCCGCTATTACGTAAAAAATGTGGAACCCGTTCTTCTATAGAAGCTGTACAAATCACCTTCGTATTTCCGACCGTAATAAGAACTGAGCCTTCGGGGTGAATTAAATAATCTGTTTCAATTGTTACCGGCCTAATCATGTCGGCCATTCTTCCATCATGTCTCATATCGTGTACCCTCCATCATTCAGATTGCGCATTCATCTTATCATAACTCATTTCATATACGCAAAAACCCGGATGTCCAAATCTGGACATTCCGGGTTTCTTACAATTCAATATAGCTTACATTAGGCTTTTCAATCGACAACCAGTCTTCAACAATGCCTTGAAAAGTTTCTGACTCCCCTGTTGTATAAAAAACAGGTGCCACTACGCTGTCAGCAATGCGCTCAATGCCTTTAGAAAGTAGAATACGTTCAACATCACACACTGTTTCTACCGCGGATGAAATAATTTTCACATTATTCGGAAGGGAGGTTGTAATATGTTGCTGCAATAATGGATAATGTGTACACCCCAATATCGCCGCATCAAAATCTTTCCCCTCAAGTTCACGGAGTGTACGGTCAACAATGATACCTGCATTATCTGACTTATACTGACCACTTTCGACAATTGGAACAAATTCAGGACACGCAAGTGAGTAAACCATCGCATTCGGTGAAAGAACATGGATTGCATCATTATAAGCGCCACTTTTAATCGTTCCAGCAGTCCCAAGCACAGCAATTTTTCCCGCCACGGACGCATTAACTGCAGCCCGTGCACCTGGCACGATAACGCCGATGACAGGAAATGAAAATCGTGCTCGGATATCATCGAGTGCAACAGCCGTAGCCGTATTGCAAGCAATGACAAGCATTTTTATACCCATTTCGGAAAGTGCTGATGCCATCTCCATTGTAAACTCCCGGACTTCGTCAATCGGCCGGGGCCCATATGGACAACGAGCATCATCCCCTATATAGACAATGGGTTCATGTGGTAGTCGATTGAGCATCTCTTTAACCACGGTTAGCCCGCCGACGCCCGAATCAATTACTCCAATTGGTGCTTCCACTAAAATCCCTCAATCCTTTTTCATCTCTTGATGTAGTTTACTCAGCAAATCTGAGAAGTCCTTCACTTGTTGTTCATCGAAGTCTACTAACACCGAATTCAAATAATGACGGCGTTTATCAATTACTTCTTCGATTACCCGTTCACCTTCGCTAAGAAGATGAATTCGGACAACACGGCGATCTTGATCATTGCGGACACGCTTCACAAGCGAGTTCTTTTCCATCCGATCGACCAAATCAGTCGTAGTACTGAATGCAAGGAACATCTTGTTCGACAAATCCCCAATCGTCATATCTCCATGTTCAAATAGCCACTGTAAAGCAACGAATTGAGGTGGAGTGATTGTATAATTACTAAGAATTCTACGGCCTTGTTGTTTGATGATTGCTGCAACATACCGTAATTCTTTCTCCATATGTGCAACTTCATCTGTATATTGAATTTTTGGTGGGTTATTTTCCATCAACTGAACCAGCTCCCTGAAAACAAATACTGTCTACCTATTGTCCCCCTTTTTTGCGCTTATGGCAATACCTAATAAATTGATGGTAAAAAACGTTAAAAAAAAGCTGTTTGAGAGCTGCATAATGCAGATCAAACAGCTACTGTTACAAGGCATCAATCACCTACACTCGGCTATGATCACCCTTCATCATTAACACCTGCTTCAACGCAATTGTAACTCTCCCAACCGTAACAATTCGATTACCGCTTGTGCTCTGCCGGAAACACCTAGCTTTTGAATTGTGTTCGAAATATGGTTGCGAACAGTCTTTTCGCTGATTCCGAGCCGCCCCGCAATATCTTTTGTCGTTTGATCTTCAACGAGCAGATTAAAAATTTCTCGCTCTCTTGCCGTAAGCAAAGAACGGTTTTTAGAGTCCTCTATCAAGACGCGCCCTCCTATCCACTTTCACTTTAAAATATGTGAAGAGGCGGCGAGCTGTGCCGGCTACATGGTGATTTAGTTAACAAAAAGTATTTTCTCCTCTTCAGACCACGCAACACCTTTGCCCGTCTGTCTGCCAATCTGAACCATCGTACCTCGTCCTGTGAAGACGATATCATCTTTACTGTTCTTCGCCATATAGTGAATATCAACAGAACTGTTACCAACTGCGGCAGCTTTAACGAATATTTCCAACTTTTCATCAAAAAAGACTTGCTTCAAAAAATCACATTGCAAATCAGCAACGACCGGAAAATTTTCACCCTTTGGATCAAGCCAATTATTCATAAGCCTAATCTCTTTTAAGAACTCAATCCTCGCATGCTCAAAATAAATAAATGGGACCGTGTTGTTCAAATGACCATACATGTCCGTCTCAGAAAAACGAACGGATATAGGTACAGAAAACTTGAATTCCGATTCCCATGTCGACAACTCTTTTATGTACACTGCTTTCACTCACCAAACATCTCCTCTTCTAAAATGAATACCCATTCATCTATTCTATCAAATACTCCCTAATAAATGAAGGTGCTAAACAAAAATAGAAAAAAGCCCCGCCAAGGCATAATGCCGTAGCGAGGCTAGGGACTGAAATCAGTCCACCATATGGTCACTTCCGAAGAAGTTTTTGAACATTTGTACGTTCGTTGCACGGTTCATTGCTGCAATCGAAGTAGTCAAAGGAATTCCTTTTGGACATGCAACTACACAGTTTTGTGAGTTACCACATTCACCAATTCCACCGTCTGTCATAATCGTAGCCAGACGTTCGTCTTTGTTCATTGCACCAGTTGGATGCGAGTTGAACAGCCGTACTTGTGATAGCAATGCAGGTCCCATGAAGTTCGTATTGTCGTTAACGTTCGGGCATGCCTCAAGACATACACCACACGTCATACATTTTGAAAGTTCATATGCCCATTGGCGTTTACGCTCAGGCATACGAGGTCCTTCACCAAGGTCATATGTGCCGTCAATCGGAACCCATGCCTTAATTTTTTTCAACGAATCAAACATGAATTCTCTGTCAACAATCAAGTCGCGAACGACTGGGAATGTCTTCATTGGTTCAAGTTTAATCGGTTGTGTAAACTGATCTACAAGTGCCGTACAAGATTGGCGTGGACGTCCGTTGATAACCATTGAACATGCCCCACAAACCTCTTCCAAACAGCTCATTTCCCAGTTAACTGGTGTTGTTTGCTTACCTTCTGCGTTGACCGGGTTACGACGAATTTCCATTAAAGCAGAAATGACGTTCATATTCGGTCTATATTCTAATTCAAAACTTTCCCAATAAGGTTGTGATTCAGCAGTATCCTGACGTCGAATTTCAAAAAGAACCGTTTTCTGTGACGTCTGCTGTTCACGTTCTTGTACTGCCGTATTGTTCTCGCTCATTTAGGTCAATCTCCTTTCTTCGCGGAGTAATCGCGTGTACGTGGTGGAATCAAGGAAACATCTACTTCTTCATAATGGAAGATTGGTGCAGAATGTCCATCGAATTTCGCCATTGTCGTTTTCAAGAAGTTCTCATCATCACGATTCGGGAAGTCCGGTTTGTAATGGGCTCCACGGCTTTCATTACGGTTAAGTGCACCAAGAGTAATAACACGAGCCAAGTATAGCATGTTTTTCAGTTGACGCGTAAATGTTGCACCTTGGTTAGACCATAGTTGTGTATCCGTAATGTTGATGTTTTCATAACGCTCAAGAAGCTCAACGATTTTATCGTCTGTCGCTTGTAGTCTGTCATTGTAACGAACTACTGTTACGTTATCAGTCATCCATTCGCCAAGTTCTTTATGAAGAACATAAGCGTTTTCAGTACCGTTCATTTTAAGCGTATCATCCCACTTCTGCTGCTCTTCTTTCACTGCTGCGTCGAAGATTGTAGAAGGAAGGTCCACTACAGAACGTTTCAAACCTTTCATGTAATGAATAGCGTTCGGTCCTGCGACCATACCGCCGTAAATTGCTGAAAGGAGTGAGTTTGCGCCAAGACGGTTTGCACCGTGCTGTGAATAATCACATTCACCCGCCGCGAATAGACCTGGAATACTTGTTTGCTGATTATAGTCAACCCATAGTCCGCCCATTGAATAGTGGACAGCCGGGAAGATTTTCATCGGTAATTTACGTGGATCGTCGCCTGTGAATTTCTCATAGATTTCGATGATTCCACCAAGCTTAATATCAAGCTCTTTTGGATCCTTATGGGAAAGGTCCAGATACACCATGTTTTCACCGTTGATACCAAGTTTTTGGTTAACACAAACGTCAAATATTTCACGTGTTGCGATATCACGCGGTACTAGATTACCGTAATCCGGATACTTTTCTTCAAGGAAGTACCAAGGCTTGCCGTCTTTATAAGTCCAGACACGTCCACCTTCACCACGTGCCGATTCACTCATAAGACGCAGTTTATCGTCTCCTGGAATTGCTGTTGGGTGAATTTGGATAAATTCACCATTCGCGTAGTGTGCACCTTGCTGATAAACGATAGAAGCTGCAGAACCTGTATTGATGACAGAGTTTGTCGTTTTCCCGAAAATGATTCCAGGTCCACCTGTTGCCATAATGACTGCATCACCTTTAAAGGCTTGAATCTCCATCGTTTTCATGTTTTGCGCTTTAATACCGCGACAAACGCCTTCTTCATCAAGAATAACACCAAGGAATTCCCAGTGTTCGTATTTCGTCACAAGTCCAGCAACTTCATGACTTCGAACTTGCTCGTCTAATGCGTAAAGGAGCTGCTGTCCTGTCGTCGCACCAGCGAAAGCAGTACGGTGATGCATTGTACCTCCGAAACGTCGGAAATCCAACAATCCTTCTGGCGTACGGTTGAACATAACGCCCATCCGGTCCAATAGACTGATGATTCCTGGTGCTGCATCCGTCATTGCCTTAACTGGTGGTTGATTCGCAAGGAAGTCTCCGCCGTATACAGAGTCATCGAAATGAATGTCAGGTGAGTCGCCTTCCCCTTTTGTATTTACTGCACCATTAATGCCGCCTTGTGCACATACAGAGTGGGAACGTTTAACCGGAACAATGGAGAACAAGTCAACCGGCGTACCTTCTTCAGCGGCTTTGATAGTTGCCATCAGGCCGGCTAGTCCACCGCCGACGACAATCAATCTGCTTTTTGCCATTATTGTTTCACTCCTCAAATTATAGGTGATCTCGTAGTCATTTAGTTAAATTGTTATTCAATTACGCCTCGGCGTAATTGCGTCCAAATTTGAATCAGCAGGGATTTCTGCTGATTCAAATTAAACAAATGCAAGTAGTGCTTGTATACCGATTACAGAAAGCACTAGGAATATTGCCATCGAGATATACGTAACGATGGTTTGTGAACGTGGAGATTGTGTAATTCCCCAGCTTACTAGGAATGACCAAACGCCGTTCGCCAAGTGGAATGTAGCTGCAAGGACACCTGCAATGTAGAACGCAAGCATGAATGGACTCGATAAGATGTCAGCCATCATATCGTAATCAACTTCATCTCCCAATGCTTTTTGAACTCTTGTTTGGAAGATGTGCCATGCGATGAACACGACTAGGAATACTCCCGTAATACGTTGTAGCATAAACATCCAGTTCCGGAAAGTCCCGTAACGCTTTACGTTATTTTTCGCTGTGAAAGCTATGTACACACCATAGAACGCATGGAACATAAGTGGGATGTAGATGATGAACCATTCAAGAAACAATACGAACGGTAAGTTACCCATGAAATTGGATGCAGTGTTGAATGCCTCTGGGCCGCGTGTGGCAAAATGGTTAATCACTAAGTGTTGGGCAACAAAAAGCCCCACTGGAATGATTCCGAGCAGTGAATGAAGACGACGCAAATAAAAATCTGATTCTCTCGACAAGTCTTTTACCCTCCTTTATTAACTGAGTCCTTCAGTGCGCCTCTGTCATCATTTCGACATGAAGCGACCGTTGACGACGTACCTCTTCGTGGTACAATATTATGACATAACCATTGTACTCCTCAGTTTTGAAGAGGTCAAGACGATGTGGGCTTTTCGACACGCCCGAATTTAATATATTATTATTCTCTTGGATTCACTAACGCTATCATTTAACCGAAAGGGTTGCATATTCGATTGGAAAATACTACATATGATTCACCAACCCGTTTTGGCTATGAAGTTTTACGAGATCACGTGTTGCCAAGTATCCTCGGGAAACATGAAGATGAAATCCTCTATTGGGCCGGAAAAGAAGTAGCTCGAAAATTCCCGATTTTTGGTGTTGATGAACTTCCTGAGTTCTTTCAAGAAGCCGGATGGGGGCCCCTTCATCTCGAAAAGACGTTGAAAGACGAGGCTTTTTATTCTTTAAAAAATGATTTCGCTACAAATGCCCAAAACAGATCTTGCCAACTTGAAGCCGGTTTCATTGCACAACAGTACCAGAAATTTAGTGGATTGCTCACTGAGTGCTACGGAGAATTTAACGCAAAGGATGGTCTCATCCATTTCCAAGTCAAATGGGACTTAAAAACGAAAGTTGAGGCATGAAAAAGAAGATGCATCCTTTAAATCGGGCGCATCTTCTTTTTCATACAACTAATATATATATGTTGAACTATTGATTCTATATGATCTCCAGCGAAGGCATCTCTATGCGCCGTGCGTTGTTCAGAGGTTTCTTTATGTCAACATATATAACTAAAAATAACCAGTAAATTACTGCTTATTTTCATGATGAAACACCCTATGTACAGTTTCCGTTGGGTTGCACCTCTCGCAGTTTTCTCGTTAATCGCATGAGGGGTTTTTGGGAACGAATGAATAAGCACTTTCCAATCCATAATAGAGCAGCCAAAGATGGAATTTTGGCTGCTGAATCCATCTATATAGCATTTCCTTTTTGATTTTAAGGAAGTGTCACTTTCTATATGGAATTGCACTGTAACTTGTATAGTCTTAACTAAAATTTACAAGGAAGGCTTTATTAAAAGTGATAGAGCGCCCTTTGTCTTCAGGCACTTGCAATAAAATGGTTAACAATAGACATAACAAATTATTTCAGTCGTTGTCTAACCCGAATTGTTTATGAAGCGCCGCTACCGCTATTTCCATATCCGATTCTGGAATAACTACGGATACCTTGATTTCAGACGTACTAACCATTTTCACAGGAACTGATGCACTACGGAGTATCTCAAACATTTGTGCAGCGACTCCTGGGTTGGATACCATTCCACTTCCAACGATTGAAACTTTCGCAAGACCCACTTCAAAGTCGGCTCTGTTGTAACCAAGGGCTTCTTTTTCTGTCTCCAAAACATTAATAGCTTCTGCAAAATCCTCTTTCTTAATGGAAAATGACACAGACGGCTGTACGCCTTCCATAATTGTCTGGACGATAATATCGACGTTAACATGGTGATCCGCAAGTGCAGTGAATATATTCGCAAGCGAGCCATTGTATGGAACGTCATACATAACTGTAATCCGAATAATATCTCTTTCAAAGGCGATGCCCCGAACAATTAAATTGTTTTCCAAATCAATTTCCTCCTTGATAATCGTTCCTTCACCTTCCATATGTGCAGGTCTGACCCGAAGCGGCATTTGATGGTTCTTGGCAAACTCCACCGCTCTTGGGTGAAGTACTCCTGCGCCTAAATTCGCGATTTCAAGCATTTCATCATATGATATTTCCTCAAGTTTCTTCGCTTGTCCAATTAATCTTGGATCTGTCGTAAATACCCCTTCAACGTCTGTGTAAATATCACAGATAGCTGCATCTATTGCAATCGCAATCGCCACAGCACTTGTATCAGATCCCCCGCGACCAAGTGTTGTCAACTCACCCGAGCTGTCAGCACCTTGAAAGCCGGTTATCACTGCAACAGCACCCGATTCAAGCGTCGATACAACCTTATCTGCATGGACTTGCTCGATTCGCGCATTGCCGTGAACTGACTCTGTCGTTACACCCGCTTGCCACCCTGTATATGAGCGAGCCTCCAAACCTTGTGCCGCAATTGCCATCGCTAAAAGGGATGCTGTTACTTGCTCACCTGTCGCAAGTAGCATATCAAGTTCGCGGCGGCCCGCTTTCGGATTAACTTCCACGGCGAGCTTTAGAAGATCATCCGTTGTTTTCCCCATTGCAGAGACGATAACCGCAACTTGATTCCCCCGACTTACTTCACCTTGTACAAGCTTTGCAGCGCGTGCAATCCTCTCGGGGTTCGCAACTGATGTGCCACCAAATTTCATTACAATTCGTTCCATAATTATTCCCTCCAATTTCCCCCTGAACGCAAAAACGGCCCTCATAAGTATGAGAGCCGGTCCGATTGGAGCGCTCGCCGAAGAGCCGCCCCGTTCAGATAGCTCTCCAGGTATTTTTATACCTGACAGACTTCCATTTATTCAATGGAAATCCAGCAGGACAATCGTGACAGCCGATTGGTCCGCTTCGGCGAATACTCCTTTCAATCCCGTTCATCAGGCTGCCGCCTTCCGGAGATTTACTATTGGTATCCGCACCTCTATCTTCACTACATATGCAATTTTTTAGTGAAAAAACTCAGTGCGTTCACTCTATCACATTACTTCTTTTCTCGCAATGCCTCTTCACGGAAATACGTTTCCACTGATTCCGCAACCACCTTCGGCAAGCCCGCTTGTTGCAGCTCTTCAACGGATGCTTCACGAATCTTTTTCATAGATTCAAAGTGTTTAAGTAATAATGTTTTCCGTTTCGGTCCGACGCCTGGTAATCCATCGAGCGCTGATGTCAATGAATTAGTTTCGCGCCGTTGCCTGTGGAAAGTAATTGCAAACCTGTGCACCTCGTCTTGAATTCGCTGTAACAAGTAAAACGCTTCACTCGTTCTCTTTAGCGGGATCATTTCAATCGGATTGCCATAGAGAAGTTGCGCCGTCTGGTGTTTATCGTCCTTCGCAAGTCCAGCAATTGGAATCGACAAGTTCAACTCATCTTCAATGATTTCCCTGGCCGCTTCCATATGACCTTTACCACCATCTATAACGATAAGGTCAGGTAATGGCAAATCATCCTTTAGCACACGGATATAACGCCGCCTTACAACTTCACGCATCGCCGCATAGTCATCGTGTGCTGCCGCAGTTTTCGTCTTATACTTTCGGTAGTCTTTACGGTTCGGTTTCCCATCAAGGAATGACACCATCGCAGAGACGGCATCTGAACCGTACATATGTGAATTATCAAATGCTTCAATACGGTACGGTATGGTGATATTCATCGCCTTGCCAAGTTCTTCACATGCGCCAATTGTACGAAGTTCTTGTCGTTCAATAAGTTGGAACTTTTCTTTCAATGATATCTCAGCATTCTTGATGGCTAGATGGACGAGATCTTTCTTTTTACCGCGCTGCGGAATGAAGACGTTGACATCTAGAAGTTGACGGACGATTTCACTATCCATTCCCTGAGGCAACAGGATTTCTTTCGGGATTAAATGTTGGGACTTACCGTAAAACTGCCCGATGAACGTTAGCAGTTCTTCTTCCGGTTCTTGATAAACCGGGAATAGCGATACATCCCGTTCAATTAGCTTTCCCTGACGGACGAAAAAGACTTGAACACACATCCATCCATTGTCCACAGCAAATCCGAAGACATCACGATCAGTGAAATCACTCATCGTCATCGCCTGTTTTTCCATAATCGCTTCAATATTAACAATCTGATCGCGGTATTCTTTCGCGCGCTCAAACTCCAAATTCTCCGCAGCTGCAGCCATTTTTTCCGTCAATTCTTTTTTCACACTTTTATAGCCGCCATTCAAAAAGCGGGTAATATCATCAACCATTTCCTTGTACGTTTCCAATTCCACTTCATTGACACAAGGGGCGAGGCACTGGCCAAGATGGTAATACAAACAGACCCGATCAGGCATCGTATGACATTTTCGATAAGGATAGAGCCGGTCAAGCAACTTTTTCGTTTCACCGGCGGCAAAAGCATGAGGATACGGACCGAAGTATTTCCCTTTGTCTTTTTTCACTTGTCTCGTAATGATTAGTTTCGGATGACGCTCTGCCGTTAATTTTAAGTATGGATAGGTCTTATCATCTTTTAACATGATATTATATTTCGGATCATACTGTTTGATAAGGTTCAACTCGAGGACAAGCGCTTCCAGGTTGGTTGAAGTGACAATATATTCAAAGTCTATGATTTCTCCAACAAGTCGCTGTGTTTTAGCATCATGGCTACCCGTAAAATAACTACGAACCCGATTTTTCAACACTTTCGCTTTTCCCACATAAATGATTGTCCCTTGCCTATCTTTCATCAAATAACAGCCTGGCAACTCCGGTAATATGGCCAACTTTTCTGCGATTAACTCATTCATCTAATTCACCTACCAAAAAACCGGGTGCCAATGAAGGACCCGGTTATTCTATCAAATACATCTCGGCTATTTGCGACTGCCGCTTCGCTTTCATCGCAAAAAATATTTCGCCCAGATTTTGAACTTCTGCTAAATTAAGTTACTAATTAAGCGTGTTTTGCAATCAATTCAGCAAGTGCTTCTTTTGGTTTAAAGCCGACAACTTTGTCAACAATTTCTCCATCTTTGAAAAGAACCAAAGTAGGGATTGACATGATACCATATTTACCAGCTGTTTCTTGGTTGTCATCAACGTCAACTTTAACAATGTTCGCTTTACCTTCGATTTCGCCGTTTAATTCTTCAAGAACTGGAGCGATCATTTTACAAGGTCCACACCAAGGTGCCCAAAAGTCAACAAGGACAAGTCCTTCTTTAATATTTTCGTCAAAATTCTGATCAGTCGCGTGAATAATAGCCATAATAAATTTTCCTCCTCTTAATAGATAACCTATGTCTGTATTATAGCATGCAGCTATATGACGGGCTAAATATATGCTTAGTTATTAAAAGAAGCTCCCCACTATTGAGGGAGCTTCACTTTAAATTAGTTTGTCATAATTTTTTTAATTTCTTCAATCATCATCGGAATAACCTCGAAAAGGTCACCAACAATTCCATAGTCTGCTACTTTGAAAATATTCGCTTCTGAATCTTTATTGATTGCCACGATTACTTTCGAGTTAGACATTCCTGCCATATGTTGGATTGCCCCCGAAATTCCTGCAGCAATGTACAAGTCCGGTGTAACAACTTTACCAGTTTGCCCGATTTGTAGAGAATAGTCACAGTAATCCGCGTCACACGCTCCACGAGATGCACCGATTGCTCCACCTAAAAGTGTCGCAAGTTCTTGCAATGGTTCGAAGCCTTCCGCACTTTTCACGCCACGGCCCCCTGCAACAACAACTTTCGCTTCTGAAAGATCGACACCCTCTGTCGATTTACGAATAACTTCTGAAATGATTGTACGAAGATTGGTAACATCAACAGATAGTGCAGCTACGTCGCCAGTTCTGCCTGCGTCGTGCTCTAAAGGCGCAATGTTATTCGGACGTACTGTGATGAATAGAAGTCCGTCTTTGTTCTTCACTTTTTCAAATGCTTTACCAGAGAAGATTGGACGGATGAATACCGCAGCATCGCCCTCGCCTTCAATAGTAGTTACATCAGAGATTAAACCTGATGCTAGTTTACTAGCAATCTTAGGTGACAAATCTTTCCCTAAAGCTGTGTGACCGAACACAATAGCTTCCGGTTTCTCTTGTTCGTAAACCGCCATAAACGCTTGGCTGAATGCGTCAGAAGTATATAGTTTCAAATGTGGATGTTCCACAGTAACGACACGGTCTGCTCCGTAATGAATCATTTCTTCTGCAAGTGACTGAACAGCATCGCCGAGCAATACCCCGACAACCTCTCCGCCTCCCGAAATCTTTTTAGCAGCTGCAATCGCTTCGAATGAAACGTTACGCAAAGCTCCTTCTCGTGCTTCCCCAAGTACTACTACTTTTTTAGACATTTATAGTCCCTCCATTACAATTAAAAGTCTGATTATATTAGATTAGATTACTTTAGCTTCATTTTTAAGCAGATTTACCAGTTCATTCACTTGATCAGAAATATCGCCTTCAAGAATACGTCCAGCAGCTTTTTGCGGCGGAAGGTAAATTTCGATTGTTTGTGTTTTCGCTTCTACGTCATCTTCTTCTAGGTCAAGATCATCTAGTTCAAGCTTTTCAAGCGGCTTTTTCTTCGCTTTCATAATACCTGGAAGTGACGGGTAGCGTGGTTCGTTAAGACCTTGCTGAGCAGTCACTAGTAATGGCAGTGACGTTTCAATTGTTTCAGAATCCCCTTCAACATCACGAATGATTTTGACGGATGTACCGTTGATTTCAAGGTTCGTAATTGTCGTTACGTAGTTAATGCCTAGAAGTTCAGCCACACGTGGACCAACTTGTCCAGAACCGCCATCAATTGCAACGTTTCCTGCAAGAATCAAATCTACTTCTTTATCTTTCAAATACTCAGCAATAATTTTAGCAGATGTGAATTCATCCATTTCATCAAGGTCATCTTCAGTATCGATTAGAACCGCTTTGTCTGCACCCATTGCAAGCGCTGTTCGAAGTTGTTTTTCCGCGTCTTCTCCACCGATTGTAATGACAGTTACTTCGCCGTCATTTGCGTCGCGTACCTGGATAGCTTCTTCAATTGCATATTCATCATAAGGATTGATGATGAACTCCGCACCATCCTCAGAAATTTTACCGTTAGAAA
Source organism: Sporosarcina psychrophila (assembly GCF_001590685.1). GTDB lineage: Bacteria > Bacillota > Bacilli > Bacillales_A > Planococcaceae > Sporosarcina > Sporosarcina psychrophila. The sequence goes on along the minus strand of NZ_CP014616.1, from coordinate 1,689,415 downwards.
CCGTGATCTTTTCCTCTGTATCAAATGTCCGTTTTACTAGTACATAAATATTCATATTGCAGGCCTCCCTAACTTTTTAATTATTTCCCTTTAAATACAGGTACACGTTTTTCAAGGAATGCTTGGATTCCTTCTTTTGCATCCTCAGAGACGAAAACTTCACCGAATGAATCAGCTTCTGCCTTCACACCTTCATAATAAGAAGGATGCTTCGTAAATTGCAGCATCTCTAGTGCAGCTTTCACTGCGACAGGACCCTTCTTAGCAATCTTCTTAGCAAGCTCCATTGTTTTAGGCAGGAGTTCTTCATCTGTATAAGCATGATTGGCAAGTCCTAGACGGGCTGCTTCTATCCCACTGATTGGATCACTCGTTAATAACATCTCCGCTGCTTTCGGCATGCCGACGTAACGCGGAAGACGCTGTGACCCAGCAAAACCGGGGATTAGACCCAATTGCAATTCCGGCAAGCCCAGTTTCGCATTTTCAGTTACAATCCGCATGTGACAGGCCATCGCTAGTTCAAGCCCACCACCCAGTGCCGCGCCATGAATAGCGGCAATAACCGGTTTAGAGAAACGTTCAAGCCGTTCAAAAACTTCTTGTCCGCTTGCGGAAAGTTTTGAAAATTCTTCGCCTGAAGTGACAGATGTAAATTCTTTAATATCTGCTCCAGCCGAGAAAAACTTGCCTTCTCCGTGAAAGACAATGACTCGTACAGAATCGTCGTTCTCCACTTGATCAAGTAATGCATTCACTTCCAGTATGAGTGCGCGTGAAAGCGCATTCGCGGGTGGCCTGTTAATTGTCGCAACAGCTACCCCATCATCAATTGCTACTGTTAGAAACTCCATTTCATCCCCACTTTCCATCAATTACGCCTCGGCGTAATTGCGTCCAAATTTTGAATTGTGCCTGCTGGATGCAGGTATGCAACCTTTGCCGCAGGACGCGGCGAACTTTGGTTGCCTTCCCGAACCCACTTCAAAATTTGCGACATCCGCCAGAGGCTACTTAACTTGATTCAAGTTACGCTTTCATTCCATTCATAATCAGCCTATGTACTTCGGGTGATAGTTTCATTAAATCATATTTTTGATCATTCATCACCCATGAAGTGATTGTTTCGTCAATTGTACCAAATACCATTTGTCTAGCAAGTCGGATATCAAGGCCTTCGTCTAGCGCCCCATTCACGATTCCCTCTTTCAAAATTGCATCTAGGAGCGTTAAATATTCTTTTAGGACTTCGTTAATACGAAGACGTAATTCTTTATTCGATTGACGAAGTTCTAATTGCGTAACAATTGCCAAGTGACGGTCTTCATGCAGAATGCGAAAATGACTGTCAATCAGTCTGAATAGCTTTTCAGATGTATCAATATCCTGTTTCAATATAACTTCGACGTTATTTACGAAAATCGCCATTTTTTCTCTAAAAACAGATATCAGGATATCTTCTTTATTTTTGAAGTAAAGATAGATTGTCCCGTCAGCAACCCCCGCTTCTTTTGCTATCTTCGAAACTTGGGCTTGGTGGTATCCATTCTCAGCAATGACAATGACTGCCGCATCTACTATTTGCTTATATTTTGGTCTATCTCGTTTCATATCTATATATCACCACCAAAAAGAAAATATGAATGATGATTCATTCATATTTTCATATTAGTTGTTAACGGCTACTATGTCAAGCATTACATCACAGTGGAAGCAATTCCTTTTCAGCTTTCTCTTTTTCTTCATCAATCAAAGCACGGCGTAAAATTTTCCCGACAGCTGTTTTCGGCAATTCTGTACGGAATTCATAAAGTCGCGGCACTTTAAACGATGCTAAATTCTCTCGGCAATACTTATCAAGCTCTTCCTCCGTTACAGTAGCTCCTTGTTTCAAGACAATATAGGCTTTGACAGTTTCGCCCCTGTACGGATCTGGGATACCCGCGATAACACATTCCTGTATCGCTTCATGTTCATAAAGAACCTCTTCAATCTCCCGTGGATAAATATTGAAACCGCTTGCAATGATTATATCTTTTTTACGATCAACAACATAGAAATAACCCTCGTCATCCATATATCCAAGATCCCCAGTTAAAAACCAGCCATCGTGGAAAGTTTGTTCCGTATCTTCCGGTCTATTCCAATAGCCTTTCATCACTTGAGGGCCTTTTACCGCAATTTCACCAATTTCTCCATTCGCCAGCGGTTCTGATGACTCAGGACCAAGTATGCAAGAATCTGTATCTGGCCATGGAACACCAATTGATCCTTTAGCTCGTTTGTCTGCCCAGACGAAATTTGAATGGGTAACAGGAGATGTTTCCGTAAGGCCATATCCTTCAACTAGTTTTCCACCGGTGATTTTCTCGAATTTTTCCTGCACTTCGACCGGTAATGCAGCAGAACCACTAATACATGCTTTAATTGAAGACAGATCATATTTTTTAAGATTAGGATGGTTTAATAGTCCAATATAGATCGTAGGTGCGCCAGGAAATAAGGTTGGCTTCTGTTTATCGATTGCTTTCAAAGCCGTTTCAAAATCAAATTTAGGGATAAGTACCATTCTATTCCCTTGCATGACAGAAAGAATTAATACGGTTGTCATTCCATATACGTGGAAGAATGGCAAAATACCCATGACCGTTTCTTCGCCTTCTTTACACTTATACAACCATTCGCCACACATTTTAACGTTAGAAATTAGATTAGCGTGTGTCAACATGACTCCTTTTGGAGGACCCGTTGTGCCACCCGTATATTGCAGCAACGCAATATCTTCATCGTAATCAAAGTCATAACTAACCGGATCTGATTTTGCGACTTTCATAATTTCCGTGAATAGATGGTTCATTCCACGGTGCTCAACTTTCACTGTAATCCCGTGTTCTTTTTTCTGAATGAATGGATAGATGAGATTCTTAGGAAACGGTAGGTAGTCTTTTATTCCCGTTATTATTACATGCTCAAGTTTTGTGTCTTTAACGATTTTCGAAATTCGCGGAAATAGAATGTCGAGTGAAATGATTGCTTTCGCTCCAGAATCAACCATTTGATAAGCCACTTCACGCTCCGTATAAAGAGGATTCGTCTGAACGACGATTGCACCCACATACAATATCCCATAGTAGGCAATTGCCCCTTGTGGACAGTTTGGAAGCATGATTGCAACCCGGTCCCCTTTGACAATTCCGATAGTTGTCAAATAGTTCGCGAACTTCAAAGCTGATTCATGAAACTCTTTAAATGAGATGTCTTTACCAAGGAAATGCATAGCCGTCTTGTTAGGATATTTCTCGCTGGATCTTGTCAAGAATTCCTGAATAGGAATATGTTCATAGTCAAGCGTCTTTGAGATTTCAGCGGGATATAAGTCCAGCCAAGGTTTCATTGTCAAATAAAAGCCTCCTTTTTCCTCTTCTTCAATTCTTTGAATATTCCTAATCTAATTATAGTAGTAATTGAGTCAGGTTTCAAATAGAATATTTTATGTCAATAAAAAAAGCCTTGACCAGAATAAACTGGTCAAGGTGTATTTGCCGTCATCCAATAAATACCTACTGCGATAAATAATACGCAGACAACGAGTAATATTTTGGCTAATTTCTCCATAACTTCACAACCCTTATGAAATACTTGCTCCTATAACGAATGATAGTCCAACTGATATCGTCAAGGATATGAAACCGACTGCACGATTATCTGCTTCGATTTCCTTATCAATATTGAATTTAGGTGTCAGGAATTCAAACAACAAATAGGCGAAAATAAGCAGGGTAAATCCAAACAAGCCCCAGCCAATCATTTGAGGTAATGAATTATGCTGTTCGATTGAGTATCGAAATATGTTTGCTACCCCAAATATTTTACCACCTGTCGCAAGTGCCACTGCAACGTTTCCTTTTCTAATTTCTTCCCAATTCTTATATTTCGTGACGAGCTCAAAAAGCACCATTGAAACGATAAGGCATAGGACTACTACACTGAAATAGCCTGCTGATTCTACTAATGGATGATTCCAAAATTCGGTTTTATTCATAGTTTTAGACTCCTTTTACGTTCGGTCATTCCTTCCTATACGGATAAGCACGTAAAAGGTTTCAAAAACGGGAATATACTTTTTCATTAGCGCATGAAACTTTGAGAGAATCTTATCCACTGCGTAGGTGGATATAGAGATTCCTTTCAAGTCGCTGCGGCGCTCGGGGATGCCTTCCGCCCTTAGCGAGAGCACTGAAAAAGTACGATTTCCTTCAATCCCGTTGATTTCCGTTCCGAGCGGACGCTTTCCGCGGGCACGGCTTCAGTCAATCGAACTACGAAGGGTTCGATTTGCCGTATTTCTGTGTTCTTTGCAGAAATTAAGGCATTCTTGCCCCGTGCTCCCAACGCTAGCAAAAGCCGCTCTTCACTACAATCAACTAGTTCTTACTATAAAAAAGAACTTTTTCAGTGACTCCCCCTTGTAAGGCGCCTTTGCTTGGTTTATACAGGTATACATTGGTTAACTTAAACAGTGGAATTATTTCAATTCAACAACAGTAACGCCGTGTCCGCCTTCACTGGCTTCGCCAAATCGGTACGTTTTCACGCGGCTGTGATTTTTCAAGAATTGCTGGATACCTTGCCTTAACGCCCCTGTCCCTTTGCCATGAATAATCGACACTTGGTGATAATTTGATAGGAGCGCATCGTCCAAATACTTCTCTGTGCGGAAAATTGCATCTTCATAGCGTTCTCCCCGCAGGTCGAGTTCCATTTTAACATGTGTATCTCGTCCCGCTACTGAAGTTGATACATACTGTTTTTTCTCTTTTTCAGGTTTAACAAATTCCAGTCCTGATTGATCAAGCTTCATCTTCAAAATACCAATTTGGACAATCCATTCATGATCTGAAACTTTATCAATGAGCGTCCCTTTTTGACCATAACTGAGCACTTTCACTTCGTCACCTGTTTGAAGGGCCCTTGGCGCTGCCTTCGCTTTCACTGCCTTCTTCTTCGCTTCAGCAGGAGCAGCGCCTTCAAGACGTTTTCGAGCTTCAATCAATTCGTGTTCTTTTACGTTTGCCCCCACATTCAGGCGCATTGCACGTAAATCTGAAATGATTGCTTCCGATTCACGCTTCGCATCTTCGATGATTTTTTTGGCTTTCTCTTTTGCTTTTTCTTCCATTCGTTCTTTCTTGTTATCGAACTCCGCTAGTTTTTCTTCCAATTCACGTTTCAAACGATCCGTTTCTAGTAAGATGTCATGCGTCTCTTCTGCATCTTTTTCTGATTGCACACGGCTTGTCTCAAGCGAAAGGATCATTGAATCGACTTCACCGCGATCTGTACCCGTGAATTTTTTCGCCCGATCAATAACCCTGTCCTGCAATCCTAGTCGCTTTGAAATTTCAAACGCATTACTGCGTCCTGGAACGCCTATTAACAAACGGTACGTAGGACTAAGCGTGTCAACATCAAATTCAACACTTGCATTGGCAACGCCTGGACGGTTATAGCCATATGCTTTCAACTCTGGATAATGAGTTGTTGCCATTACTCTTGCACCACGTCCATGCACTTCATCCAGAATCGAGATGGCAAGTGCCGCCCCTTCCTGCGGATCCGTACCCGAACCGAGCTCATCGAATATAATAAGGGAACGGTCATCGTATTTCTCTAAAATATCGACGATGTTCACCATATGTGAGGAGAATGTACTAAGGCTTTGCTCAATCGATTGCTCGTCTCCAATATCAGCATAGATCGAATCGAACACTGCAACTTCAGAGCCGTCGAGTGCCGGTATAGGAAGTCCTGCCTGTGCCATTAGCGTACATAATCCTACCGTTTTTAATGTGACCGTTTTCCCGCCCGTATTAGGTCCGGTAATAACGATGGTTGTGATATCTTTACCGAATTCAATTGTATTCGCAACTGCTTCTTCCATCGACAACAAGGGATGTCGCGCTTTCGTTAGACGAATATAGCCTTTATTGTTCACTTCGGGCTTCGTGCATTTATGCGCTTTGCCAAATTTTGCTTTCGCAAGGATAACGTCGATTTCAGACAGTATCGCAACAAGGGTGAATAAATCATGTGCGACTTCCTGCACTTTCGCGGACAGATCAATAAGGATTTTCTCGATTTCTTCCTGTTCCTGCAGTTTTAATCTTCTAATTTCATTATTTGCCTGTACGACTGCATCAGGCTCGATGAAAAGCGTTTGACCAGACGACGACATATCGTGAATAACACCACGGTAATGCGAACGATACTCCGACTTTACTGGAATCACATAACGGTCATTCCGGATAGTGACAATGGCGTCGGATAACATCGTTGCAGCATTTTTCCCACGTGTATAACTTTCCAGCTTTTCACGTACGCGGCCTTCCTGCATTCGCAAACCTTGCCGAATTGTACGTAGCGATCCTGAAGCGCTGTCGACAACATGCGCATTGTCATCAATGCATGCATTGATTTCGTGTTCCAAGCCTGTCAAAATCGGAATGGCATCTTTTTTCGCAATGAAATGCGGAATTTCAATATCTTCATCTGCCACTATCGCTTCAATGAATTGACGCAGGTTCCGGCTTGCACGGATTGTGTTGGCTGTTTCCATCAATTCATAAGCACTCAGCATGCCGCCCATTTGTGCACGTTTGGCATGGGGTCTAATATCGCTAATTCCGCCCATTGGCACATTGCCACGAACGCGAAGTATCGATAACCCTTCGTCTGTTTCCTCTAGCAGTTTTACAACTTCATCAAAATCACTAACGGGTACTAATTTCTCCATATAAGATCGACCGGCGAATGATGTGCAATGAGTTGCTGCCATATCCCGGATTTTATCGAACTCAAGTGTTTTTAAGACACGGTTTTCCAATGTCTTACACTTCCTCTCACTTCCGCACAATTTCGCGGATAAATTTATCGAGCGGCCACGTATTAACGACCGTCTCTTTTTTCAACCATGCTTTTTTACCGTAGTTTACGCCAGTAGTCATATAATTTAGTTGTTCAATTGCATGTGCATCTGTATTAATGGCAATAGTAACTCCAGCTTCCTGCGCCATAATCAGATGATCAGTCGCAAGGTCGAGCCGATATGGGTTCGCATTCAACTCAAGTATTTTACCATACTCCTTCGCCCACTGAATAAGTTGGGGTACATCAGGATTATAACCTTCCCGTTGACCAACGATTCGACCGGTCGGGTGTGCAATCATATCGACGTGCGGATTTTTCATAGCCGTATGGAGCCGTTCCATAATCAATTCCTGTGATTGACTGAAATTAGAGTGAATAGAAGCAATGACAAAATCTAACTCACTTAGCAGTTCATCATCAAAATCCAGTGTAGCGTCAGGAAGGATGTCCATTTCCGTTCCGCAAAAAATTTCGATATCATCATATTCTTTATTCAACGAACGGATCTCCACGATTTGTTCACGTATTCGTTCAGGTGTTAGTCCGTTCGCAACTTTGAGATACTGCGTATGGTCTGTGATAACCATATAAGAATAGCCCTTAGCACGGCAGGCCTCAACCATTTCACGGATTGAGTACGCTCCGTCCGACCATGTTGTATGCATATGAAGGTCCGAACGGATGTCCTCGATCGCTACCAAGCCGGCTAGTTCATCGACACGATCGATTTCACTGCCATTTCTGCGCACTGCAGGCGGGATGAACGGCAAACCGAAGTGAGCGAAAAATTGTTCTTCTGAATCGAATGTCTCGATGGAACCATCTTCATTCTCCACTCCGTATTCACTTATTTTCATTCCTCTAGATTTCGCAAGTTGGCGCATTTTGACGTTATGGTCTTTCGAGCCAGTGAAATGATGAATAGCACTTGCGAATTGTTCTGCTTTCACGAAGCGGAAATCGGCGTCAATCGCCTCTTCCAAGTCGAGTGTTACAGACAGTTTCGCATCCCCTGCCGCAATCGTCGCAACCAGAGGTAATGTGGCAAGTAGCTTTTCCCGTACAGTTGCGGGCTCGTCCGTCACAATGATGAAATCGACGTCACTACTTTCCTCTTCCGTTCGACGGTAACTTCCAGCGACAGAAAAATGTTTAATCTCTGGTATCAAACGAAGTTCCTGCTCAACAAATGTAACAACCTTCTCCATTTGCCAATGCGGAAATTTCCCTTGACGAGTTCCTAAGATTTCAATTTCGCTCAACATATTCTCTTCTGTCTTCTTGCCGAAACCAGCTACTTTACTTACTTCCCCTGCCATGCATGCCGCATGGAGCGATTCAACCGAATCGATGCCAATCGCTTCCCGTAGTTTGGCGATTTTCTTGCCACCTAGGCCTGGTATTTTCAACAATGGAATAAGCCCTTTTGGCACAGCTTCTTCCAGTTCTTTCAGCAGATCAGACTCTTCTTTTTCTAGCAAATCGGTAATGACAGCACCCGTGCCTTTGCCAATCCCTTTCAACTTTAAAATATCATCCATTTCGGATAAACTGCGTGGATCTAGTTCAAGCACGTTGGCCGCTTTTCTAAATGCTGCTACTTTGAAATGGTTTTCCCCAAGCAACTCCATATATAAAGCGATTTTTTCAAACGTGCGAATGATTGTTTTTTTATTCACTATAAGCCCTCCTGTTCTGATATACGGAAGCGTCCTTTTGCATTCGGCCGCTGCGGATAGACAATTCTAGAAAAAAGCTTCCCTCCAAAAAGGGGGAAGCCGTCAGTTTGTATAAATGTACCACCATTTTTTCACAGTTTCAGATAGCACCGGCGTATGTTCAAACATCGACTTAGCAAGCAATGAATTGCTTATCCTTTCTTGGATAAACTCTATCGGTAGCATAGCCAGCAGATAGAGAACAAGGAACATAAGTATATAGAATTCGATAAATCCGAACAAAGCTCCCGCAATACGTGCAACGAAACCGAGGACGGGCAAATACTTCAGGAAATCAAACATAGATGCAATGAGCTGCAATCCAAATTTGACAACAAGAAATATCAAAACAAATGCCAGTAATTGATAGAACGTTCCATCTAGATCAAGTTGTTCAACTGTCATGGATAATTTTGAACCGGCAGTCACACCTGGATAAGGAACCCAAAGAACAAATGCTTCCGCAAGTTGTTTATAGTACGTATAAGCGACGACAAGTGCGATGATGAAACCTGTCATATGTATAATTTGGACAATGAGTCCCCGTCTGAATCCAGTTACGAGTCCCCCAAATAGGAGGATAATAATTAATAAATCAAGCATGTAATACCGTCAACCCTTCAGCTTATTCAATTCTACTTCTAATTGTTCAATTTGCATTTTTAATTTAAGATTATCATGTACACTATTAACGGCGGTTAGCACAGCGATTTTTGTACTGTCGAGATAAGGGTTATGGGCACTGATTTCCCTCATCCTTTCATCGACCATCGAGGCGACCAGCCGCATATGAGTGCTTGTTTCGGTACCGACCATTTTATAGGTCTGTCCGTATATGTCAACTGCTATGCGTGTCTTCTGTTCGTCTGCCAATGATACGACCTCCCACATAAAAAACTCTGTTATTAATCATACCACGAAATGGTTTTAGTTGTGAATTAAGTCGACGAGAGGAAGTTATAAATTGAGTAATCAAGTTATTATTGTAAACAGTCAAGATATGAAAAAAGTGATAAATCATTACACGTCTTCAAAAGTCGTACGCAATGCTCCTGGCGTCGTCTTTGCAGCGAAACTACCTGATACCTCAATCACAGCCTACAAGTCCGGAAAAGTACTATTCCAGGGCGCAGGATCTGAACGAGAAGCCGCGCGTTGGGGCACAGCAGAAGTTAAAGCGGGGTCGGCCGCATTGAAAACAAAAGGTGATGTGCTGCCAGACCGCTTAGCACAGTTATCCGTTCTCGGGTCAGATGAAACAGGAACGGGTGATTTCTTCGGGCCTGTTACTGTTGCAGCTTGTTTCGTCCGTGCCGATCAAATAGAGCTTGTTCGCGAACTTGGTGTAAAAGATTCAAAAATGCTAACAGATGACCTCATGCGAAAAATCGCACCTGATTTACAGGAGGCGCTCATTTATAGTGTGCTGACGCTTGAAAACGAGAAATACAATGATGTACAAGCGAGCGGCTGGTCTCAGGGAAAGATTAAAGCCCTCCTTCATAATCAGGCACTTAAGCATGTACTCCGGAAAATGGACGGAGAGAAACCCGATTATATTTTGATTGACCAATTTGCGGAGCGCGGAATTTATTATAATCACATCAAAGCGGAGGCTGAAATTGTGCGAGAGAATGTGCTGTTTTCGACAAAAGCGGAAGGTCTTCATATGTCGGTTGCAGCTGCGTCAATTATTGCACGTGTTGCGTTTTTAGAAGAGATGGACCGGTTGAGTGGTATTGCAGGAATGACACTGCCGAAAGGCGCGGGACCGAGAGTGGATGAGGTGGCCGCCAAGATTTTATTGAAAAGCGGTAAAGATACGTTGAAATCACTGACGAAGTGGCATTTTGCGAATGCAGGGAAAGCTAAGAATCTTGCGGCTAGGAAAAGACGGTGAGTTTTTGACGTGTAATCACAACTTTCGAATTCTAATACCAACTTTTGAATTCTAATCTCAACTTCGATATTCTAATCACAACTCTTCGTTTTCGCGAAAATCTAAGCAACAAATGCCAAGGTAATTACTGTAATTGCAACTTTACGTTTTTAATGGCAACTCTAAGATTCTAATTTCAATTTTTCAAACGTAGTTGCAACTTTTCTTTTCTAATTGCATTTCCCCAAAAAGAGGCACACAGAATAGAATTCTGTGTGCCTCTTGATTTTAGTTATCCGCGAAGCAAAGCTCCTGCTTCTGTTGTTAATGCGTTCAATACTTTGTCATGCGCTTTGACAACTTCTTCGTCTGTCAATGTGCGCTCAGAATCTGAATATGTCAGTGAGAACGCAAGTGATTTCTTGCCATCCTCAACATTGTCGCCTTCGTACAAATCAAACAATCTGATGTCTTTCAACAATTTACCACCAGCGCTTCGAATAACGTTTTCAAGCATACCTGCTGATGTATCGCTCGAAACGACAAGCGCGATGTCCCTTGAACTCGATGGGAAACGTGGAACCTGGGTATATAAAAGTTCTTCCGTTTCAACTGCCAAAATTTTAGCAAGGTTCATTTCCATTACATATGTGTTTTTCAAATCACGTTTTTTCTGTTCTGTCGGGTGAATTTGTCCAATCAAACCAATCCGTTCGGCATTATAGAAAATGTTTGCTGTACGTCCAGGATGCATCCCGTCAAGAACAGTTTGTTCGAATGACAGACCCTCAGAAAGACCTAGGCTACCCATCATGCCTTCGACAATTCCTTTTAGAACGAAGAAGTCGACCGATTTTGTTTCAGCTTGCCATGCATGGTCAACCCATTTCCCAGTAATAACAGCTGCAACATGTTCAACTTCTTGTGGCAGTCCATCTTCCTCTTCACCAAGGAATACCGATCCAGTTTCATAAAGTGCTACCGAATCCATACGGCGTGCAACGTTGTATGTTGCAGCCTCAAGGAGATGCGGGATAAGACTTTGCCGAAGGATACTGCGGTCTTCACTCATCGGCATCAGAAGTTCTGTAACAGGTGCTGTTTCAAGCGCGTAGCTTTGTGCCTGTTCCTTAGATGTTAATGAATACGTCAGTGCCTGGAAGAGTCCTGCGCCTTCAAGGAACGCTCTAACTGTACGACGTTTCGCTTGATACGGCGACAACCCACCCGGCGTCGATTCCGTTATTGGAAGTGTCATTGGAATCAAGTCATAGCCGTACATCCGTGCAATCTCTTCGATAATATCTTCTTGGATTCGAAGATCCTGCCTGCGTGTCGGTGCGTCAATGATCAATTTTCCGTTCACCGCTTCTGTAGGGATTTGTAATCCGTCTAAAATAGCTAGCATTTCTTCTAGAGGGATCTTCATACCAAGGCGATTGTTAATATAATCCGGTGAAACAGTAATGCGTACAGGCGTTTTATCGAGTTCATCAACAATGACAGATCCAGCAAGCACAACGCCCCCCGCAATTTCAGCCATAAGCTGTGCGGCACGTTCTGCTGCTGCTTCGACTCGATTAGGATCGACTCCTTTTTCAAAACGTGTACTCGCATCACTACGAAGTCCAAGCTCTCTCGATGTACGGCGGACAGATCCTGATGAGAAGTAAGCAGATTCGATGACAACCGTCGTCGTTCCATCATGTACTTCCGTATTTAATCCGCCCATTACGCCAGCAATCGCTACAGGTTCTTTACCATTCGTAATAACAAGTTGATGCGCTTCCAGTGTCCGTTCAGTATCATCCAATGTCGTGATTTTTTCACCTTGTTCCGCAAGACGGACAGCGATTTCACCTGTTCCAAGACGGTCATAGTCAAATGCATGAAGCGGCTGACCGTATTCCATCAACACAAAGTTTGTAATATCGACAACGTTATTATGTGGACGTACTCCAGCAGCCATTAAACGGTTTTGAAGCCATAACGGCGATGCTTCTACTTTAACGTTTTTAACGACTTTCGCTACGTACATCGGATTTTCTTCTTTTGCATCGATACGCAGTTTCAGCATATCTTCGGCTTTTTCATTTGAAGCCGTGTAGTTAATTTCAGGGAGTTGTATACCTTGTGATAAAATCGCTCCAACTTCATACGCAACGCCTATCATGCTGAGTGCGTCTGAACGGTTTGGCGTTAAATCGAATTCAAGCACTTGATCATCAAGACCAAGCAGCGGGAGTGCGGATTCACCTGGTACAGCTGATTCAGGAAGCACATAGATTCCTTCTGCATATGCTTTTGGTACAAGCTTGCCTTCAATTGCAAGCTCTTGAAGTGAACAGATCATTCCGTTCGATTCCTCACCACGCAGTTTTGCTTTTTTAATCTTCATGCCGCCTGGTAGTACTGCACCTGGACGTGCAACAATGACTTTTTGCCCTTCTGCAACGTTGGGAGCACCACAAATAATTTGTGTAGTTTCTTCCCCAACATCCACTTGACAAATATTCAACTTATCCGCTTCAGGATGTTTCACACATTCCAACACATAACCCACAACTATGTTCGTCATACCATGCGAACGGTCGATGATGGAATCAACTTCAATGCCCGAACGTGTAATTTTCTCCGCAAGGTCTGCCGTAGAAATTCCCTCTATATTTACATATTCACTTAACCATTTTGTAGATACTAACATATTCGTCTCCTCCTCAAGCTTCCGTCCGGTGGAATTGCGATACAAACCGCACGTCATTTGTATAGAAATGACGGATATCTTCCACACCATATTTCAACATTGCAATACGTTCAGGGCCCATACCGAAAGCGAAACCTGATACAACAGCGGGGTCATAACCAGCCATTTCCAGTACATTCGGGTGTACCATACCGGCACCTAAAATTTCGATCCAGCCTGTTTTCTTACAAACGTTACAGCCGTCTCCGCCACATTTGAAACATGAAATGTCCATTTCAACAGACGGTTCCGTGAATGGGAAGAAACTCGGACGCAGACGGATTTCACGCTCATCGCCAAACATTTTTTTAGCGAATAAAGAAAGTGTCCCTTTCAAGTCGCTCATGCGGATATCTTCACCAATAACAAGCCCTTCAATTTGCGTGAATTGATGAGAATGCGTCGCATCGTCACTATCACGACGGTACACTTTACCTGGGCATATAATCTTAATCGGCGCGCCGCCTTTCGCTTCCATCGTCCGTGCTTGAACTGGTGACGTATGTGTACGAAGAAGAATATCTTCGGATATGTAGAACGAATCTTGCATATCACGTGCTGGATGGCCTTTTGGCAAGTTCAGCGCTTCAAAGTTGTAATAATCTTTCTCAACTTCAGGACCCTCAGCAATTTCATAGCCCATGCTAATGAAGAAGTCTTCGATTTCCTCAACAACACGTGTTAACGGATGGTGATTTCCAGTACGTGCAGGACGTCCAGGCAATGTTACATCAATCGATTCTTTTTCAAGCTGTTCGTTGATGGCTAATTCTTCAAGTTTCGCCATACGGTCTTCGAGCACTTCTGTCACTGCCTCACGAATAACATTGACAAGCGCCCCCATTTTCGGACGTTCTTCAGCAGGAAGTTTTCCCATGCCTTTCAACAAATCAGTAATTGGCCCTTTTTTCCCTAAGTAGGCTACACGAACTTCATTCAATGATTTTACATCTGAAGCTGCTTCAATTTTTGCAAGCGCCTCTACTTTCAACAGTTCTAATTGTGCTTCCATGTCAATTCTCCTTTCAAAATAAAAAAAGTGTAGGGCGTCTGGCGCCCGAAATTAGACGAAATAAAAACCCCGCCCCTTAAAAAAGGGACGAGGACGATTTCGCGGTACCACCCTGATTATCATACCCGAAGATATGATCACTCAAATCGGAATAACGGTCCGGCACCGGCACACCTTTACAGCTTACGCTGGTCCTGGCGGCAGCTCACGGGGTGAACTTCGACAATCATTTACCCATCTGCGCTTTCAGTCAAGGCGCGGACTCCCTTTCGGCTCATGCATTGTTTACTTTTCCCGATCATTGCTTTTCATTTCTGTTCATAACCAATAGTATACCCGATTATGATTTGATCATCAACAACATGCTAGTTTTCACACTTTAGAATACGTATATAGCAGGATGCCCGTTGCCACTGCGACGTTTAACGATTCTGCTTTGCCGTACATTGGAATCTTGACCGTATTATCCGCCATCTCAAGCAAATCCGGATTGACGCCACTGCCTTCATTTCCAACAATCAATGCAAATTCGTCTTGTGGCCAGATATCAGAATGATTTACAGCATTTTTCAATCCTGTCCCTAAAACTTGGATGCCCGCTTCTTTCGCCTTAGCCGTCCATTCAATAAGATCACCTTTGACGATCGGGATATTGAAATGTGACCCTTGCGCAGAACGTACTGTTTTCGGGTTATACGAATCAGCGGTCCCCATTCCAAGAATAACTGCATCCATTCCAGCAGCATCTGCCGTCCGAATCATCGTTCCGACATTACCAGGATCCTGGACTGCGTCAATTAATAAAAGTTTTTTCCATGCTGAATAATCCTCTTCGGCATGCTCCGGCTGACGGCAATGTGCATAAATACCCTGCGACTGCTCCGTTTCCGAAATTTCTTTCGCAATTGCCTCTGTTATCTCAACAAGCTTTACACCTTCGATAGACCATCCTTGAGGTATTTCAACTCCGTCACGGGTGATTAACGCGAGAATTGCCCCATTACTTTTTAATGCTTCTTCAACGAGATGAAAACCTTCGACAAGGAATTCTTTCGACAGATCGCGTTCTTTTCGTGTTGTGACAAGCTTTTTCCAATGTTTCACGAGTGCGTTTTGTGATGATTCAATTCGTTTCATATGTACGTTACCGCCTTTTTCTTTTCAGTGTATCAAATGACGGTATAGTTGGCGATTTTTGTGTCCAAAATGAAAGTGGGAGGTTGATAAAATGGATTTTCAAATAAGAGATGCCATTTCAGCAAACATGACGAATAATACAGCGGATGATATCCGTAACGTTGTGGAAGATGCCATTAAACGAGGTGAAGAGCACCTGTTACCTGGACTAGGGGTGTTTTTCGAAAAGCTGTGGAATCATGCAGGAGAACAAGAAAAAACAAAGATGGCCGGAGAGCTAGCACAAGTATTTGCGGCAAGTTAAATTATTCAAAGATTGCACGGAGCACTATCACCGGCGCAATCTTCTATCACGGCGTTTGGATAAACGTAAAGCCGCTCATTAATTGAGCGGCTTTTGTATTTTAAGAACTAGCTATTTTCCAAAAAGAAATCAAAGCCCATCGCCGTTACAAAGCCAAACACAAGTATCCATAATGCAATACGGATGGTCATCCATATGGTTGTGTTCACTTTGCTTGCTCCAAACAATAACCCGATGAGCGCCGCGGTATGCGTACCAATCCATGTATGCTTTATTTACTTCAAATTCATTTGTCCCATTCGGTCCACTTCGAATCCCCTTTTCCATCTTCCTTTTTCCACAACCCCATCTATCCACTTTTTAAAAAGAAGTGAAAATAGAAAGAAAAACTCGAAGAAAAGTATATTGGATAATCTGAAAAACTTTATAGTCGTTTTAGTATTTGCAGTGATTAATGTTATATTGTATTTGTTCATGAAAAAATCAAAAAATGTGAATTCAAAATAACTACAACTGATTTATTACATAATTTAAAAAGGAGATTATGACTAATGGCAACTGGTTATAAAAGTATTGTAGTAGCTGTAGACGGTTCAAAAGAGGCCGATTATGCATTTCGTAAATCACTTGAGATTGCATATCGAAATAAAGGATCACAATTAAACCTCGTTAACATTATTGATACGCGCTACTTGGGACCTCTTGATAAAGAAATTGCTGGGCAAGTCAAAGAACAATCTCAACAAATTTTAGAACGCTATAAAGCACGCGCAGCTGCTCGCGTTGAAAATGTAACTATCATTATTGAATATGGTTCACCTAAAACGGTGATTACAAAAGAGATTGCTAAATTGGTGAAGGCAGACTTAATTATTTGCGGCGCTACGGGGCATACGCCAGTAGAGCGCTACTTAATTGGTTCTGTATCTGAAGCAATCGTACGTTCAGCTAAATGCGATGTTTTAGTCGTCCGTACGCCTGCTGAATGAATAATAAAAAAATCGCTCAGACTTTTTGAAAAGTCTGAGCGATTTTTTCAGATATTTTGTGTATTCGTTTGAACTGCGGCTTTTCTATCTTGCGCTGCGTGCATTTTAACCATTACTAAACGTGCAAATGGTTGGATAACTACGCTCTCTAAAAATAGGGCGAGTAAGAAGTTACGGGGCCAGATTTGGATAAAGTGTGCAAAGATATCAGTTGTAAAACCATCCCCAATGATAACCCCAACAAATGTCATTGTAAATGACATACCTAATACTGTGAAAATTGTACGGAACATAATACGAGCAGCAAAACCATCTGTTGGCGAAATGAATTTAGATGATAAAAATTCTGCAAAACGACCGATTGCTACCGGTTCAATTATCATGACGAAAACCCAAATAATAGGTAACACGATTAGCATGTTCATTGCAACATCTTTGTTGAAGCCTCCAGCAGCAAGGATCATATTGATTGGTCCCATTGTTAATACTGATAATGTTACGATAATTGCGCCAAATAACGCGCCCTCTTTACTGTTTTTCGGTAGTCTGTTTTCTTGATGCATAGTTTGTTTTTCTTCCTTTCAAAATTCATATTTGAGACCTACGTTAAATACATCGATGAATATGCCAATAACAAATCACGCTATGGAGTGAATAATCGTAAGATATATCAATAAAACCGCAGTAAATGTAATTTACACTAAAGATGCACTCAGTTTAACAAACACAATATTAACGGGTTCTGTCGAATTTACTTGTTCACTTTTAATATACCCGGCAATAATGTGGCAATTGTTTTCAAAGGTGTTGCGGATTTTTGCGTCAAACAAAGCATCATTGCACCCTCAATCGAAGCTGTCATCAACAATGCGATAGCGGAAGCTGATTCACTCGAATAGCCTTCCGTTATAAGTTTCTCATAGTAAAGGTGTTGAATGTTTTCATATAGAGCACTACAAGCAGTACGGACTGGTTCACTCATCGTTGCCATTTCACTGACAATGCTACTAAATGTATAGCCGATAATGGTGCCACTTTTTTCAAAATCCCGAATTAACTTATCAATCATTGAGAGTATGGCGTCCTTAGCTGATAGATGCCTGCTGAAAATAGCTTTGATATCTGTGGTAATGGCCTCATTTAAACCTTGTAAACAAATAATCAATAATTCTTCTTTTCCGTTTGGAAAATGATGATAGAGCGCTCCTTTTGTAACATTACAAGCTTTTAAAATCTCGTTAAGTCCAACATTTTTATATCCTTTTTGTTGAAAAAGGGTCGTAGCAGTATCAATTAATTGCGATTTTATATCCATATTTGATGTATCTCCTTCCGCATACCAACTGGTCTGTTTGTAAGTATAACAAAATTTTACCCAGAATTATAGTTTTCAGTTTTTTCGAATTTCAGATGACAAAGAACACGCCTTATTTGAAGGGGTTATTTTAGAATTCTAGGAGTTTTTTCTTAGCGATAGGCGGAGGAATATCCATGAATATTCTTTTAAAATTAATTGACAAGAAGACTGTACGTATTTTATAGGAGCGGATTCTCTTTTCGAAGAGCTTAATTTCATTTTCATCATAAATAGCGGCTTAGGCTTTTATCTATTGAAAAAGTAGGGAAACCATTCTTCTGGTTTCCCTACTTTTATTTTTCAGATTCTTTTTTAGGTGCCTGTATAATTGGTTGCTCGGCTGCTGTAGAAATTTCTTCTTTAGCTCTTTTTACTTTTAGTTTAAAATATTCGTCTACTGCTTGTTGGATAATCTTATTTTGAGCACCAGCCGTGTGATCTCCTGGCTTTGTAGTAATGTTTGGGATAAGAACCGCATAAGCAATTTCCGGATTTTCGTAAGGTGCAAACCCCACATGAGATAGATTGATTGTCGATTTCCCTGAACTGAATGCTTGTGCGGTTCCCGTCTTCCCTGCTCCATCATAGTCTTTTCCAGCAAAATGATTCGAGGCCGTTCCTTTAGGTGCATAATACACGTAATGCATACCACGCTTCACTTGATCAATTTCCGCATCAGTACTATGAATCCTATTTAAAATATTGACCTCTGTTTCTTGAATGAGAGAACCAAGAATTTCACCATCCTCAGATGGTTCGCGTATTTCTTTTAATACTTTTGGAGCTATCCGATAACCGCCATTTGCAATTGTTGAGACGTATTGAGCCAATTGAAGTGTTGTATAGGTATCGAACTGCCCGATGGATAAATCCATTAAAATACCGATTGAATTACTTTCGCCAATCAGACCGGGTGACTCCCCCGGTAAGTCAATGCCAGTTTTTGTTCCAAGTCCAAAAGACGCGAAAGATTGTCGGAACGTATCAAATGCATTTTCCCTAATGCGTTTCGCTCCTTCAGTGCTGTTGTTAGAATCCGCCATAGCCATTGCGATACGGAACATATAAACGTTCGAAGACTTGCCGATTGCTTCAATATCAGTTACAGCAACCCTAGAGTCTTGATTAAACAGCGATCTTTTTGTAATTCCACCGATTCTAATCGGTTCATCTATCTTCGTTTCGCCGATACGTACCACATTTTCCTGATACCCCGTAAGAAGCGTCGCCATCTTCACTGTTGATCCCGCTTCATGGTTCGCAGTAAATGTACCATATGCATAGTCCCATATTTCGAGTTTTCCTGTTTCTGGATTCGTAACAACTTGCTTACCTACAAGCGAAAGAACTTCACCGTTATTTGGATTCATCATAACTACAAAAGCCCTGTCCAATTCTCCGGTATTTGGCCCTCTTTTCAATTCCAACAGTTTATCCGATACAATACTTTCAATTGTCTGATTCAGTTCACTATCAATCGTCAGAATAAGATCCTTACCAGGTTCGCCTTGTCGGATTGTTTTCGTTTCGACGACACGCCCACTACGATCTTTAATATTCTTCACAATTGTTTTTTGCCCTTTTAACAAATCCTCATAATATTGCTCAATATAACTTTTTCCAACACGGTCATTTCCTGAATAATCCCGTGCCAAGAAATAATTCTCACGGGATTTAGGAATACCTTCAATGGGGCTCGTGGTTGTCCCTAGAATCGTATTGTCTGATCTTCTCACACGTTCCCAATCTGTCGTTGTATCCACGCCCGGTAACTCTCCTAGACGTTCAGATACAGTTGCGAATTCCTCGTCCGTCACATTTCCACTTTTCACTATTTGCGGTGAGTATGCATAGCCCGACATCATTTCTCTGTAAATCGCAAGTACTTCTAGCTCCTCTTCCGTAAAAGAATCAATTTCTTCGTCCGTAATTCGTTTTCGTGTAAGCCTATTAATCTTCTTCTGCAATTCCGTCCGTGAAAGCTTACTATCCTTTTCAAGTCTCTCTTGTTCCTTTATAGAAACTTTTTCCGTTGCTGCTTTTGAATTCTTTAAAATCCAAAAGTCTCTCTTATCTCCAGGGGTAATCCTTTTCGTCTCTTGTTCAATCAAGACCGCAAGTTGCTCAGCAACTTTAAGCATCTCGGCTGAAGTCGTCGACGTCATTTTCGTATATGTAATGGCGTTCTTCGGATCATTATCAACTAGAACAAACCCCATACGGTCAAATATTCTTCCCCTTGGCACACTTGTGTTGACGGGTATTTCTTCCTTTTTTTCCAACTCACGGGAATACTCTTCACCTTTAACGATTTGTAAATAACCAAGGCGGAAAATGAGCAATGAAAATAGGACAAAGATTGAAAAGAATAGGAAGTTCATTCGCAATACGATCTGTTTTCGTTGGCGTATTTTAGCCTGATCCGCCTTGCGTATCTGTTTTTTCATTACGCCCCTCCCTCCGTTACTTATTTTGAATTATATCATTCATAATAGAAAATTCACATATTTTTACGTTCACGGAAGTATTTACCTCTCACTCAATAAGAAAAAGCTCCCCCGTAAGGAAGCCGATTCTTAAACTAAAGCATTCGGTAGTGAAATAAATTAGATGCAAAAATAATCCAGTAACAAAAAAGTGAAAAAACAATAAAGACAATAGTATACAATTAACGTTTAAAAGAGAATTACACAATCATAATTGAAATTATAAAAAGGAGCTGCTTAAGCTCCATTACTTATGCTAATGCGCTCGTTCGCTGAAAAAGAGATATAAAAACAGACCATTTAACTGGTCTGCCTATTCAAAGGTTAATTATGTCTTACAATCCCAATCTTTTCTAAGTAAACCCATAATATAAATATCATGATACTTACCAAATCTAAAGAGTTCTTCTTTTAGAGTACCTTCCAAAAGAAAACCACATTTTTCATAAGAACAAATCGCCCTTTTGTTATAGCCAAATACTTGAAGTTTCACTTTATTTAAATTCATATAATTAAAAATAAAATCTACCAATACTTTCATTGAATCGGTTCCATAGCCTTTTCCTTGGTTTTCAGGTCCTATTGAAACACCAACGTGACAAGTACTACTTTTCCAGTTCACTAAGTAAACAGCGATAGTTCCAATGAATAGTTTTTCGTCTTTAAGTTCGATTGCAAACATGTAGTCATCTTTCTCAGAACTAATCTCACTAAGAAATTTCTCGTGGTCCGCCTCAGTAGGTGGAAATGGAATACCATCATTCATTAATAAACGACTTTCCATTATATCTTCAATTGCAAAGAAATTCGCATAATCCTCTTTTGTAATTTTACGTAAAGCAATTTTATTTCCTGATAAAAAACTCTCACTATAATGCTTAATCAATTTAATGTCCCCCAATTAAATTGCAGGGGTCAGCAGTAAGGGTTTGCGATATTCTACTGTGCCCTTGCGAAGTTTTTTTGTTCACTTAATTCTTTTAAAACTTCTACTGCAATGCTCGATAACATAGGCTAATCTCCCTTTTTTTTGATACTCAAAGTATACATTGAATTCGCAGAAATTTCCAACCAATTATAGTTTTTTAATTTTCAAGGGAATTCGATAAGATAAAACATGCCCAAGAAACCTAAGTAGCTCCGGTAATGTGGATATAAGGTTGGAAGACAACAAATAACATATTGTTCAACAAGTTAAATAACATTAAACTTAGCACAAAAAATCGCTTGGATATCAATGCGGCCACTGAAAAAGTTCTTTTTCATAGTAAGAACTAGTTGATTGTAGTGAAAAGCGGCTTTTGCGAGCAAGGGTCAAGAATGACCTAATTTCTGCAAAGAACACAGAAATACGGCAAATCGAACCCTTTGCTTTTCGATTGGCTAAAGCCGTGCCTGCGGAAAGCATCCGCTCGGAACGAAAATCAACGGGATTGAAGGAAATATGACTTTTTCATTGGCTTCATATCAATCCGAGCGATTTTCATTTTAGCGTACTTATCTTTTTCAATTAAAGCCATCTTTGCTTAAACAAGGGATTTATTCACCTGGCATATAGCCAATTACTTCATTGAGATTGGGGTCAATAAGTATTAAAGGGGTACCAACCACAACATTCTCTTTGTCTTCAAAAGAAACGATTAATATCTCTTTTCCTTCATAAGTTTTATCCAACAATTCATAGCTATTATTCGCAATCATTTTCTTCACTTTCGCACTTTTCCAGTCTTTTTTAGCATTGTCATTCCAACCTTTTTCTTCGATAAACGCCCAAGCAACTTCTCTGACATTTTCATAACTATCTGTATCAGTGATATTCCCTACTTCTTGGTTATTTGAACAACCAACAATCAAAAATGCTGTTATTGCTAAATATAAAAATTTCAACTTCATATACTTTTCACCCACTTTTCTTATTACTCGCCAGGTTTACCAGTATAAATCACTACACCTTCACTATTGTAAGCAATATATTCAGCTTCATAGACATCATTACTATCAATTCTAATGATTCAAACCTTTCAGCAGAACCTTTGGGTAGAAGTTCAAAGTCATAGAAACTGTCCGTAAGTCATTGATGATTGGAAGCAAAGTGTGTTTTGCTAGTTCCTTCACCATTTAATTGTTGAAGTGGCCGTGGTCGATCCAACATTTTTTTAAAAAACTAAACAAACACGAAAGTTTAAACTTTCGTGTTTGTTTCTGTATTATTAGATTCAAAGGTTTTCCACGAAGAAATCGAAGCCCATCGCTGTCGCAATGCCGAATACAAGCGTCCATAACGCAACGCTAATCGTCATCCAAATTGTCGTGTTCACTTTACTTGCCCCAAATAACAATCCGATAAACGCCGCAATATGTGTTCCGATTAAAACCGGACCAAGCAACGCGAGTCCAGGCATACCATATTTATTCCAGATTCGTTTCCCACGCTCAGTCCGCTTCGATTCTTCTTTTCCATCCTTCTTTTTCCTTGACTCCATCCATTCCTTCACTTTTTGGAATGCAATAATGAGAATCAGCACCGTAAGCATATTACCAACGAATGCAAGGATCATGACCCAAATCGGGGACAACCCTCTAATGATGCCTAGCGGGATGACAAGTGCGATTTCTAACCAGGGAATGGCAGCACCTAGAAACACTAAAAAATATTCAAACATCATTCATCTACCCCCGTATATTTCCTGACTTCTGTGTAATAAATTAAATATTGCCCCATTGAAAGAAGTAAAAGAACCATTACCACACCAATCGTTCCAACTTGGAGTCCTAAAGACAAACCAGCAAAAATTGGGATGGACCAAACAAAATAGGTATAGACTTTCTTTGTCGCCCGTTTCGTAACCTCTTGAAATAGTTCGTCATCCTCCATATATTCTTGCGGCTTCCATGAGAAAACATTAATTTTATAATTCGGCATCCGTTTATTGTGCTTGACAACATTCCAAGTAAATAACGATAAATAGAAAACGAAAACAAGCAGCGCAACTCCCCAAATCACTCCCCATTCCCCTTGTACATTAACCTCGAAGCTCCTATCTCCCACTGTGAAAACAGAAGATAAACCAACCAGCCAAGTGAGGAGCATTGCTATAACGATGACACCCATTTGCCATAGAGGATACGTAATTCTCATATCATTCTTCATTGTCATTCCTCCCCTTCTAACCAAAATAATTCGTTAATGTCAGATTCCAATGCACGTGCCATTCTCAATGACAGTGTCACTGACGGAGAAAATTCTCCTTTTTCAATGAAGCCAATTGTTTGTCGTGTCACGCCAACACGTTTTGCCAGTTCAATTTGTGTGAAATCATGTCGTGCTCGCAATTCTTTCAGCCGATTCTTTAACATCGTGACACCTCCTATTCATAATGTATACTAAACTTAACATTGTGTACAGTATTATTAACATTAAGTTAGATTTAATATACAAAAAAAGCCCAGGCATCAAAACCTGGACTTGTTAATCTATGGAAGTTGGATGTGAGTACTTGCCAATTAGTTACAAGTCATTTTTTGATGTAGTCAGGACTGTCGATTACGTTATGACCGGCATGGGGCTAGTTATGCTCACCACGGGTGTACTTATGACCGCCACGTGCTACTCACATCAAAACCTGGACTTGTTAATTTATTTTATTACAACAATGAAGCAAGAACCGCTTTTTGCGCATGCAGTCGATTGCCCGCTTGCTGAAATACATAAGAATTCGGTCCATCAATAACAGACGTCGCAACTTCTTCTTCACGGTGTGCAGGTAAGCAATGCAAGAACATATAATCTTTTTTCGCATGTGCGACCAATCCGTCGTTAATTTGAAACTCTTTGAATGCTTCTAGGCGTGCAGCCGCTTCCTCTTCTTGGCCCATACTCGTCCAGACATCTGTATAAACGACGTCAGCTCCAGCGACAGCCTCTATTGGATTCGTTGTTTCAAAGACACTTCCGCCATTTTTAACAGCAATGGCTTTCGCTTTCACTAAGAGGTTCGGATTGTATTCGAACCCTTTTGGCGTCGCGACAGCTACGTGCATACCCATATGTGCCGCAGCAATTACAAGTGAATGCGCTACATTATTACCGTCTCCTACATATGCTAACTTCAGCCCCGCTAATGAACCTTTCACTTCCAAAACTGTCAGCAAGTCTGCTAGCGCCTGACACGGATGGAAAATATCCGTCAAACCATTGATAATTGGAACCGAAGTGTGTTGTGCTAGTTCCTTCACCATTTCATGTGAATTCGCACGGATCATGACGCCGTCCAAGTACTCAGACAATACATGACCTGTGTCATAAACGGACTCCCCACGGCCGATTTGCAAGTCACGTGCATTCATGAACATTGCATGCCCCCCAAGTTGGATCATACCCACTTCGAATGAAATACGTGTACGCGTTGAATGCTTTTCAAAAATCATCCCTAGTGTTTTTCCGGCCAATAAATTCGGCATCTTGCCAGCCGCCATATCTTTTTTCATCGCATCTGCTTTATGCAATAAATACGATACCTCTTCATGTGTATAATCAAGCAGGGTAAGTAAATCTCTCCCTTTCAATCCTTCTACTATTTTCGCATTATCCATTTCAATCTTCACCATTCCCTCATCCCCTATCGTTTATTTCAATTGGTATCTCTGATTATATGTATGCATAATTATAAAGTCAAGTGTATTTTTATAGATTTATTCAAATAAAAAAACTGCCCAGACCATTTAATTGGCCTGAGCAGAATAATCGTTCAATTATTCAAATGTAATCTTATTCACCGTGTCACGGTCTAATTTCTTAATGACTGCGACAATCAGTTTCACTGTATTTTCATAATCGTCGCGGTGCAGGATACCTGCATGCGAGTGAATATAACGTGTTGGAATACAGATTGCAAGTGATGGTACACCATTGCCTGACAGATGAATTGAACCTGCATCTGTTCCTCCGCCTGGAATCGTTTCAAACTGATAAGGAATGCTATTCTCTTCAGCTGTGTCAACAACAAGTTCACGCAACCCTTTATGCGATACCATTGAAGCATCGAATAATAGAATTTGTGGACCATCGCCCATTTTACCAGTAGCTTCTTTGGACGTAACACCTGGCGTGTCGCCAGCGATTCCTACATCAACTGCAAATCCGATGTCCGGCTGAATTTTCGTTGCCGCTGTGCGCGCACCACGAAGACCTATTTCTTCTTGTGCAGCCCCCACTCCGAAAACGATATTTGGATGTTTTTCATCTTTAAGCGCTTTCATTACGTCAATCGCAATTGCACAGCCGATACGGTTGTCCCACGCTTTTGCAAGAAGGTATTTTTCATTATTCATCACTGTGAATTCGAAATACGGTACAACCATATCTCCAGGTAGAATGCCCCACTTCATTGCTTCTTCTTTCGAAGTTGCACCAACGTCAATGAACATATCTTTAATATCGACCGGTTTTTTACGCGCTTCCGGCGATAAGATGTGCGGTGGTTTCGATCCAATAACACCCGTCACTGTATCTCCTTTGCGTGTAACGATTGTCACGCGCTGTGCAAGCATTACTTGTGACCACCAGCCGCCTACTGTTTGAAATGATAGAAAACCTTTATCGTCAATTTTA
Source organism: Sporosarcina psychrophila (assembly GCF_001590685.1). Classification (GTDB taxonomy): domain Bacteria; phylum Bacillota; class Bacilli; order Bacillales_A; family Planococcaceae; genus Sporosarcina; species Sporosarcina psychrophila. Next base: position 1,663,252 of record NZ_CP014616.1, on the reverse strand, counting down.
GAAATCATGAATCCAACTTCATCAAGATGTCCCGCTAGCATGATTTTGGGTCCATTCTCATCGCCAGTTTTCTTCGCGATTAATGAACCGAGACCATCCTGTTCAATATTATCTACAAATGGCTCTATGTACTTTCTCATAACTTCACGGGGTTCACGTTCGTTACCAGGAATCCCTTTTGCGTCTGTAAGTTCTTTCAGCATTACTAACGTTTCATCTAATTTCGTCAATTCCTTCGACCTCCTAAATAAATCGTACATGAGTAGTATATGCGAAAAGTGCACTATTATCAAAACATTTAGGATTGAGAATCAAATAAAGTAGAGAGTTGATTGAAATCACTATATAGTCGGCACTCAACAAGTGGAATGTTCTTCCAAAAAAACTTAGTCGCTAGATTTGTTCGTTATACCCTGCAAGATATACCACCTTGTTAACTACAAATAAGTAGTGCCGAATATATAGTAATAAACAAAACATCTCCATAAAAACAGCGTTACCTCAACTATAGAGGTAACGCTGCCGTTGTTTATTCAAAAAGCAATATGCAATTCTATTTCCAACTACAATTACAGCAATTCTTTCCGTAAATCTGCAGCACTTTTTGGAGAAAGCAATCCAGGCGCAATGTCGAAGACTGTTTTCGCACCCGTCTCACCGTTTTGATGCAACCTATAAGCTGCGCGTGCGTACGCAACAAGCACGCTTGATGTGAATTCAGGGTTGCTGTCGAGTTTCAAGGAATACTCCATCACTTGTGCGCTGTCTTCCCCTGTCTTACCGCTGCGAATCACGAAACCGCCGTGTGGCATCGCAGAGTGATCCTGTTTCAATTCTTCTTCAGTAATAAAAGTCACTGTCGTATCGTAATCTGTAAAGTAGTCAGGCATCGTGACAATCGTTTCTTTCACTTTGTTGCCGTCAACGCCATCTGCTAAGACTACATAACATTCGCGGGTATGCTTCTCACGCGTAGTCAATTCTGGTAACGAACCGCTACGCACTTTGTCAACTGCGTCCGGAACAGGAATTGTATATTGGACAGCACCTTTTACGCCTTCAATTCTTCTAAGCGCATCGGAATGTCCTTGGCTCAATCCTTTGCCCCAGAACGTGTAAGTAGCACCTTCCGATAAAACTGCTTCGCCGTACAAACGATTGATGGAGAACAAACCTGGATCCCAGCCGACTGAAATGATGGCAATCTTACCGTTAGGTTTAGCCGATGCATCTACAGCTTCAAAATAACCCGGAATTTTCGCATGTGTATCAAAGCTATCCACCGTGTTGAATAAAGCTGATAGTGCCGGGCCTTGCTCTGGTAAATCATTTTTCGATCCGCCGCAAAGGATGAGTACATCGATTGCATCAGTAAATTTATGGATGTCATCCATCATATGTACGGATACATTGCCATTCAGTAATTTCACATCTTCCGGATTTCTCCTTGTAAACACACCAACCAGTTCCATATCTTTATTCTGATTGATTGCAGACTCAACACCGCGTCCCAAATTTCCGTAACCTGCAATTCCGACTCTAATTGTCATCGTCGTATTTCCCCTTTCAATCTGTTGCATTCAATTTCAGCAATTTATAATATAAGTTTATCTCTTTATTGGTCATTTTTCTATATAACTCGTCCGCTTTCGTAAAAAAAACTTCATCAATGGCAACAAACCCATAGCCACCGCCATTTTGTCTTAGCACAGGAAGACCCTCGTATTTTAAGGGATAGCCGCCTTCCTCGCGAATAAACCCTTTTAACGACTTCATATATTTCATAATTTCACTATGCAATTTTTCATTACCATGCATCGGTTCCGATGATGTAAAAATAAGCGTCGTCGTCTCACCGTATGAACCCGTTCCGATTGAATCTGCCACATTTTCTGCAATCCATCCTGTAAACCGACCTTTGACACCTAGACGACTAATTTTATCAAAAGCTGAGCTTAGAATTTTAATTTTCATCAAAGACAAGTCTGATTCCTCTTCCTTTAGCTTCTCATTATCAAAATGCATGACCCATCCTCCAGTCGTCATTTCTCGATCTGATACGCTTTCTAGGCCGACAAAAGGTCCGAATTTGCTGGGTTCATCACTATACAGCTCTGCGAAAGTGTTTTGCATATCTTCTTGGACCGCTTCGGGCATGTTCACAAGCAGTTGCTTTTCTATTGTGAACACTTCATTCACAATCTGCCCAAAATAGAATGGTATCTCTTTTTGAACACTGATTAATGCTGCAGCCAATCGGGAGCTCTCGTCTTCAAGACGGAGATTCAGCAAAAATGGAATTGTTTCCACCTGACCGTTACCCTTCCAAATAATTGCTTCCATCATTATCCTATCAACAGAAGATTGCACATGTTTCACAGCAATACCCGCTTTGATGATTTCCTCCACATCGAAATAATCCGTTAGAATGAACAATTCGATAGAAGTATCTGCTTTAAGATGCGGGATTAATGACACTCCTGCAGCAATTGATTTGTGAAAGCCCCTATATTCAAGTTGTTTCAAATCGGGAGAGGGCATGTTTACTAAATCCCTCGCAAAAAATGGTTCGGAATAATGTTCCAAGTCTAGTTGAACGAAAATATATCGCTTTTCAATTTCATTTACAATTTCGCTATCATCTTGTTTTTTAAATAAGTTTGTAAAAAAGCCCACTCACCGTTTCCCCCTTTACCCATTCATATATTTCATTAATCTTATCGTTATCTTTCATTAATTGCTAAAGAATATGTTTTGTTCACAATCTCTCCTTTTCCCCTTAGGTCCAAATAATGCTAAAGTATAGGGTAGGATGTTATCTATTAATTGAAAAGAGGCTTCATTATGCGTGGTTTTGTTTACCTCATCGTTTTCTTCTCGTTTTTTGATTTATTTTCGCAACTGCCTGTCATGAGCCCATTTGCATTATCTCTTGGTGCTACACCATTTTTAGTTGGACTTGCAGTTGGTATGTATTCATTTTCAAATACTATCGGGAATGTCATTTCCGGTTTCATGACTGACAAAAGAGGACCTTTTTTCATACTCGTACTTGGACTATTTGCTTCGGCACTCTCTCTCTTCCTCTACGCGTTTGTTGATGGACCAATGTCATTGCTCGGTGTCCGCTTTGTCCATGGTTTTATGGAAGGGCTAATTGTACCAGCTGCGTTCACTTTCCTGGCAAATCGTGCAGAAGAATCTAAACGAGGTAAAAGTGTTGCAATTTCAGGTGCATTCGTTGGATTGGCAGCGATTATCGGTCCAGCTTATGGTGGTATTGTGGCAGCTAAAACAAGTACACCTTTCATTATGGCGGTCAACGGCGGCATCATGATGCTACTGGCAATACTTGCATTCTTTGTTCTCCGATCGTTTACATATGTACGAAAACAGCCTTCAAAAGGAGCTGACAGTTTCCGTGTCAGATATCTTTTCCAACATCCGGGGATGGTCAGAGCATTCGCGGGAGCATTCTTCTTAATGTTCTCACAAGGTGTACTTGCCCTTGTGTTGCCGCTAAAAGTTGAATCACTTGGATTTGATACCAAAACAACGGGGTTGTTACTAAGCACATTTGGCGTCGTCGCTATTCTCATCTTCTTATTGCCCATCAATCGAGTTTTTGACCGTGTACGGCCAGTTGTGACACTTGCATTCGGAATAACACTTATGGGATTAAGTATGCTGTTCCTGAGTCAAGTTGAGGAATTGAATTACTTATATATTGCAATGTGTATTTATGGGGCTGGATTCGCTTTCCTCTTCCCATCCATCAACTCGCTGCTAATCGATTCTTCATCTCCTGAATTTCGCGGGAAAGCATATGGTTACTTTTACGCGTTCTTCTCGATTGGTGTCGTTGCAGGTTCAAGCTTGATTGGATTCTTGGACTTGGAGTACCGAGGCGCTTTCATGCTGACAGGATTCATCCTCCTCGCTGTCGCTTTATATGCCTTGATTGGCTTGAAGAAAAAAGGATCTATTGACAAATCATCGCACGTCCTATAATGTCAGATACGAAATGAATACCCTGTTCGGGAGAGGTTCATAGCGACCCTCTATAAAAAACTATGGATGACGGAATTTACGCCATGTGCATTCGATATGGCCGTTTTCCCGGCGCCTATGGACCTCCCTGACAAAATATACGGGAGGTTTTTTTAATTGGCTGGAAGAGATGAAGCAACATTGACCGACTTAACTTTGCTCGGCAATCAAAACACGAAATACGTGTACGAGTACAACCCCGATGTTTTAGAGGCTGTCGACAATATGCATGTGGATCGCGATTACTTTGTTAAATTCAACTGTCCGGAGTTTACATCACTTTGTCCGATGACAGGGCAACCCGATTTCGCGACGATGTATATCAGTTTTGTGCCGGATAAAAAACTTGTGGAGAGTAAAGCACTCAAATTATATCTATTCAGTTTCCGAAATCATGGCGACTTTCATGAAGACTGCGTCAATATTATTATGAATGACATAATCAAACTAATTGAACCGCGTTATATCGAAGTATGGGGGAAATTTACGCCGCGTGGCGGCTTGTCAATCGATCCTTATTGCAACTATGGCAAACCCGAAACAAAATATGTACAAATGGCGGAACACCGGATGATGAATCACGATATGTATCCGGAAAAAGTTGATAATAGATAATTTGATAACAAAAAACCATCCGGACTGTTCATTGTCCGGATGGTTTTTATGCGTTTTGCATTTGAAAAGTCTTGATTTCTTCCATGAATGCTTCCCCGTATCTTTCCAATTTCGCAAGACCAACACCATTTACTTCGAGGAAATCATCATTTGTAACAGGCATTCTTGCCGCCATATCACGCAACGTTTTATCTGAAAAGACGACGAACGGCGGTACACCCGCTTCTTGAGCCAGTTTCATACGTAGTGCACGAAGCTGGTCGAATAGTGGATCATCATTCGCAACTTGCATTGTAATAACAGTCACTTTTCGATTGACTGTCACTTTACCTGTCAGCACATCTTTCCCTTGTTCACTGACGTAAATGGTTGGAAACTGCCCATTCTCCACGCCAAGATAACTTTCTGAAATGATGAACTCGATGAAATCAGATATATCTTTTGCGCTACGCCCTTTCATTAAACCGTATGTCGTTAATTTATCGAAACCGAATTCAATCACCTTCTTGTTCCGAGATCCTGTTAATACTTGTGCAATCATCGCCTTGCCAAACCGTTGTCCCATTCGAATGACACATGACAATACTTTTTGAACGTCTTCAGTCACATCCGTACTTTCACGTGTGTCGGTACAATTTGCACAGCGACCGCAGTCCTTCACATCTGTCTCTCCGAAATACAAAATAATGAATTTCTGAAGGCATGTTTCTGTATGGCAATAGTCAATCATTGACTGCAATTTTTCAAGCTCTGCCGGAATTCTGCTTGGGTCTTGTGATTGATCAATCAAGAAACGCTGGGTTTGTACATCCTGTGATGAAAATAGCACAGTACAAGCACTGTCAAGCCCATCACGTCCTGCACGCCCTGCCTCCTGATAATAGCTCTCCATATTTTTCGGCATCTGGTAATGAATAACATAGCGGATATTGGATTTATCAATTCCCATGCCGAATGCATTTGTCGCAACCATGACTGACGCCTCATCATTCAAAAAACGGTCTTGTCCAGACTGACGTTCAATATCTCCAAGTCCAGCATGATATTTCGCAACAGACACTCCACTTTTTTGAAGAATGTCGTGCACATGATCAACCGCTTTTCGTGTAGCAGCGTAAATAATGCCCGCTTCTCCTTCATTTTTACGGACGTATTCTTTTACAAATTTTTCACGGTCTTGCCCTTTGACGACCGAAAAAGTGAGGTTTGCCCGCTCAAATCCTGTCATAACCGTATTATTTTCACTAATTCCAAGCTGACGGCAAATATCTTCCCGGACAGCTGGTGTGGCAGTAGCTGTTAGTGCAAGGAGAACCGGCTTTTTATCAAATAGAGAAACAATACTGCTTATATTGCGGTAACTTGGACGAAAATCGTGACCCCATTGCGAAATACAATGTGCTTCGTCAATAGCGACCATCGGAATTGTCATCCGCCGCAACTGATTTTTGAAAGACGGTGAGTCAAGACGTTCAGGGGCGACGTAAAGAAGCTGATACTCGCCCAACACGGCTCTCTCCATTGTTTCAAAGTATTCCTCTGATGAAAGTGAACTATTGATATACGCTGCGGGAATCCCTACTTGGTGGAGTGCATCGACTTGGTCTTTCATCAGTGAAATAAGTGGTGAAATAACAAGAACGGTGCCATCCATCACGAGTGCGGGCACTTGGTAACAGACAGACTTCCCGCCCCCCGTCGGCATAACGCAAAGTGTATCCTGATAGCTCATAACGCCCCGGATAACTTGCTCCTGACCTGTCCTAAAAGAAGGATACCCAAAATATGTTGTCAATATCGATAAAGCTTTTTCGATTTGGACCATCTCCTAACTATATATCAAAGAAAAAAGCACCGGTTAATGGCGCTTAAAGTAGTATTAGTTTTCAAAAAGCATGCGTTCTTCATCGCGGCTATGTATTTCATTGACGACGATTAATGCATGAAACCTATGAAGTACAGCAGGACTCAGATTTTCGTCCTCACGCAGTTGTTCAATATCCTTCACGATAATCCGTAGCAAATCATGGTCTCGTGTCAATTGAACAACAGTTTCCTTCAGATCAGGATTCCGTTCGGCAACTTCTCCGTAAAACCCTTGTTCTTCGGCATCCGCGTGACTGATAACACGTGTCTTCCAGTATTCAATTAAATCATCAGCCGCCTGGTTCGCCAACGCAAGATCACCCTGTTGAAGAAATTCCATCATACCCTCTGTCTTACTAACTGCCCCTGAAAGTCCGCCTTCATGAATTGCGCGGTGGGAGTGTAGTTGCTTAAGTGCTGGTCCAGCCATTTCAATCATCCTTCCGTTTAGAGCTTTGCTTTAAGAATAACAGATTATGCGGCGTATTGAAATGAAAGTCCGTTCGCCATTATATGAATTTCGTTTTCATTGATGTTTTACCTTTTGCCACTTCGATTTCCATGTAAGCACCATTAACTAATGTATTTCCCAGTCCGTGAACCTTTACCCCGTTGGAATTTAGACGAGAAAAAACCCCACAATCGAAAATCCGATCGCGGGATAATACTACTTCTAACTACTGGTTATCACTTAAACATACCGTCGATATACCTTGTTCCGATCATATGAATAGACGACTTGCAAATTCTCTACATACGTTTCTAGATGTACAATCCGTCCCCATAATTGATAAATATAAGGAAGCACACTTTCTAAATACTTAAGATCCAGCTCGGTCCCCTCGTATTTATGCACCAAATACAGTTCTCCGTTGCGCAAGTAATCCCCATTTTCAACTACGATATATGGAAAACCACCGTTTACACGCATGGATACTAGTTGATTTCTTACATTTTCATAATCTTTAGTAGTAATTTGATAGTTGCCGCCCTTTTTTTCAAAGAGATATAAATCTTCCTGTTGAACTAACTCTTTGGTGACATAGTTGCGGATAAAGGATATATCCGATTCAATTTCTCTCACTTCAAAGATTTTTTCTATACCCGTGTTAGGCTGGACCCCTAACCTTCTCAATTTCTCCGTCGGATTATTGTATCTCTTTTCAATATCCTCGTAAATTTTCAATCCTAGATAATAGGGATTAATCGAGGTTTTCGAAGGCTGGATAACATTCGCATTCAATGTAGCAAATTCGATTGTTTCATCTGAGGTTAAATCCATTTCCCTCAAAATACGTTGATGCCAAAATGATGCCCAGCCCTCATTCATAATTTTCGTTTCAAGCTGTGGCCAAAAGTAGAGCATTTCCTCTCGCATCATCGTTAATATATCACGTTGCCATTCTTCCAGTTCACGACTATACTCCAAAATGAATAGCAAAAGATCTTTTTCCTGATTTTGAGGTACTTTCTTTCCCTTTGGTGTTGTTACTTTCTTCTCTGCCGCTTTTCTATCCAAATTCCATAAATCATCGTAAGGCGTTTTCCGTATAATTTCTTCTTCAACACTTTCCTCATCCAAATCATCAGCTGGCCGTTGAGGCCTTAGTATAGAAGGATCAATATGTTCCTGAATGGCTAATACAGCATCTAAAAAACGTTCTACCTCATCTTTACCATGGATCATTTCATAATTCGCAATGCGCTCAGCCGTTGCAGTCATACTCTCTACCATATCTTTTCTTGTGTTAGAGAATCGAACATTATTTTTGAAAAAATCACAATGGGCAAGAACATGGGCAACAATAAGTTTGTTTTGAATAAGGCTGTTCGTATCCAGCAAAAACGCATAACAAGGATTTGAATTAATGACTAACTCATAGATTTGACTCAAACCAAGATCATATTGCAACTTCATTTTATGAAATTGTTTTCCAAAACTCCAATGAGTAAAACGGGTTGGCATCCCATACGCACCAAATGTGTAAATTATATCGGCAGGGCAAATTTCATACCGCATGGGATAATAGTCGAGACCAAATCCAGTTGCGATTTCTGTGATTTCATCAATCGCACGGTGAAGCGCTTTTATTTCCGTCAATCGAATCCCTCCAAGTTTTTATGGAAGAAGCTTTTAAGCGCAAAGTAAACATCTCGTTTTTCTTTCAATATATAATGACGGAATTTCGGATCATCGATTTTTTTAAATGAGGACATCATTGTTGAAAAACGATTATAGGCATTTACCTCACCGTAACCAAACATATTGGAAACAGCCATAAGTTCTTGAACAAGCTTTATACATTTTTCATTATCAGATGACATATTTTCTCCGTCAGAAAAGTGAAACGGATAGATATTATAGCGTACAGGATTGTATTTATTTTCAATCAACTCAAGTGCTTTTATATACGCAGATGAACAAATAGTACCCCCACTTTCCCCTTTCGAGAAAAAGTCCTCTTCAGTTACCACTTTTGCTTCTGTATGATGCGCAATAAATTCAAATTCAACTGTTTCATATTTCGTGCGCAAAAAATTAGCCATCCAAAAGAAAAAACTTCTCGCCATCATTTTTTCGAAATTACCCATTGATGCACTCGTATCCATCATGGCAAGAACTACTGCTTTAGATTCAGGTTTTTTCACATCATCCCATGTTTTAAATCGTAAATCATCATTGTGAAAGGGTGCGATTTCAGCTTTCCCTTTGATGGCATTCCTTTTAATAGCAGTTAAAATCGTGCGTTTTTTATCAATATTTCCGATAAGTCCTTTTTTTCGGATATCATTAAACTCAATTTTTTCAGCCGTGTTTTCGGCCTGCTCTTTTTGTTCCAAATCCGGTAATTCCATTTCTTTAAACAAGGCATCCTCTAATTCAGCAATCGAGACTTCTGCTTCATAATAGTCTTCCCCCGCTTGATCCCCGGCTTGTTTCCCTGTCCCTGGCCCACTTTTCCCCTGCGATCCATCTTTCGCAACCACATCACCTACTTGGCTATCTCCATTTCCTTGCCCTACATGCTTTGATTTGTCATGATTGTATCGAATTTTATATTCATCTAGCGAACGTATGGGGATTTTAATAACGTCCTTACCTTTTGACAAAATAATACTTTCCTCACTGATTAAATCAGGCAAGTTATTTTGAATAGCTTCTTTCACTTTATCTAAGTGACGTTGCTGATCTTGATGGCCCTTTCGGTGAAGAGACCAGTTTTCTTGTGAGATAGCAAAATGTTCATTGTCTTTTTCACTCATCTTCATCCACACCCATCTTTTAGCCAATGTATGCTTGTGATTTTTAGAAAAAAACAAGACCAATACTTCATCAGTCTTGTTCTTTTATCTTCCAGCATTTATCGATTTAGTAGACTTCCAACATAGCGCAACAATTCATTTGCCGAAATTGAATTATAACCATACTCATCGATAAGTCGTGCGATGACTTCATTCACCTTTTTAAGATGCGATTCGTCTGGAGTTTTGGATGAAGTCGTAATTTTGACAACATCTTTTAAATCTGAAAACAGTTTCTTTTGAATGGCTTCTCGCAAACGCTCATGGGAATTATAGTCAAAACGCTTTCCTTTCCTTGCATAAGCGGAAAGTCGAATGAGAATTTCCTCTCGAAAAGCTTTTTTAGCATTTTCCGAAATACCAATTTGTTCTTCAATGGAACGCATCAATTTTTCGTCCGGATTCATTTCTTCTCCTGTTAAAAAATCTCGCAATTTGTTTTTATTGCAATAGGCTTCAACATTATCGAGGTAGTTATCCATCATCGATACCGCGGACTCTTCATATGAATAAACGAATGCTTTTTGTACTTCTTTCTTTGCAATTTCATCAAATTCTTTTCTTGCGATTGCAATATAGTTCATATACTTTTCACGGTCTGCTTGTGAAATGGAAGCATGCTGGTCTAGCCCATCTTTCAAAGAACGTAAGACATCTAGTGCATTAATTGAAGAAACTTCTTTTCGAATGATAGCCGATGAAATTCGGTTGATGACATAACGTGGATCAATGCCGTTCATTCCTTCATTCGGAAACTCCTTCTTCAATTCCTCTACATCCATTTGATTAAATCCTTCAACACTTTCCCCGTCGTAAAGACGCATTTTCTTTACAACATCGATTCCTTGTTTCTTAGAATCTTCCAGACGTGTCAACACTGAAAATATCGCAGCTACCTTAAATGCATGTGGAGCAATATGAACATGCGTCATATCACTTTCTTTAATCATTTTTTCGTAAATACACTCTTCTTGGCTAACTTTTAGATTATAAGGAATCGGCATTACAATAATTCTTGAGTGAAGAGCCTCATTTTTTTTATTGGCAATAAAAGATCGGTACTCTGTTTCGTTGGTATGCGCGACAATTAGTTCATCTGCGCTAATCAACGCGAACCTGCCCGCCTTAAAGTTACCTTCCTGGGTCAGCGATAATAAATGCCATAGAAACTTCTCATCCAGCTTCAGCATTTCCTGAAATTCCATCATGCCTCTGTTTGCTTTATTCAATTCACCGTCAAAGCGATAAGCACGCGGATCCGATTCGGAACCAAATTCGGCAATTGTAGAAAAGTCGATACTTCCCGTTAAATCCGCAATATCCTGTGATTTTGGATCGGAAGGTGTAAATGTTCCAATACCGACACGTTTGTCTTCCGAGAAAAAGATTCGTTCTACCAGTACATTTTCAATTTCACCATCGTATTCTTGTTCAAGTCGCATAGAATTTAACGGCGACAGGCTTCCTTCAATACGAATACCATACCCCTCTAAAAAATCTTTGCGTAAATGCTGCGGGATTAAATGTAACGGATCTTCATGCATTGGACAGCCTTTGATGGCGTAAACCGCACCCTCGTCTGTTTTAGAATAGTTCTCAAGTCCGCGTTTCAATAAAGTCACGATTGTAGATTTACCACCACTCACTGGTCCCATCAACAACAAAATCCGTTTACGAACCTCTAGTCTTTTAGCTGCGGGATGAAAGTATTCTTCCACAAGCCTTTCAATTGACTCTTCAAGTCCAAAAATCTCTTCTCCAAAAAATTGATAGAGCCTGTTACCATCTTTCTCCACTAATCCAGAGCTTTTAATCATATTATAAACACGTGAATGTGCTGTTTGTGCGACTTCTTTTCTGTCCTTCACTATGGCTAGGTACTCAGCAAACGTGCCTTCCCACTTAAGTCTGTTTTCTTCTTCTCGGAAATTTCTTACTTTGTTTAATATATCCATCAATTTCCCTCCAGTCAGGGCATGTTTTATCCATAGTATGCGAGGAGGGAAGTTATAATGACGGTCAATATGAAAAGTGCCACATCCAGAAACGGTTCAATCCGTTTCAGATGTGGCACTTTTCACTACTTATTAACGATTGATGTTTTGTTCTGTGAACTGAACATATTCGCGACGACGAGACCTGTAAAGAACGCAATGACACTCATGACAAACGGTGTTCCACTTTCAGGAATCCCGGGATAGATGACGAATAACGAACCTACAATAAGTCCGATAATCACAGCAAACATGATGTACTTAAAATGCTTCAGCAAATAACTGATTGCTTTGTTGCTGACGATGAACCCCACAATGATTCCTGCACCGATAACAGCGATAATTGATAAATTAAAGTTTGATAATGCACCAATTGCCGTCGAGTAAACGCCCAAAACCAGCAAAATGAATGAACCGCTAATACCCGGCAATAACATGGCGATACTTCCCGCCCATCCAGCGAAAAAGAGTCCAATCGTATTGGAGGCAGTCAGAGATGTAATGACCGCTGTATCTTGTGGTTTAATGAATGCCAGTGAAGCGAGTGCTCCTCCAACTAATAGAATGACTATGAAATGTTGCCATGTAAAATTTCTTTTCACACCTGCTTGCTTTGTAATAAAAGGTAGTACGCCGACGACAAGCCCCATAAAGAAATACTGAGTTGGCGCAGGCTGATTTTTAAGTAAGTATTCGATTACCCTGCTGAAGAGTAAAAGTGTAGTACCGATTCCAATACTTAATGGCAATAAAAACCCAATATGTTTTTTCCAATTACGGCTGAAAAACCCGTTAATCGATGCTAGTAATTCATCATAAATACCCAAAATGAACGCAATTCTTCCTCCGCTCACACCAGGAATAAGATCGCTAATCCCCATAAAGAATCCACGATATAAATTTCTCCACTGCATAACTATAGTTCCTCCAATATCAATTGACTGTTCTTAGTATAACACTTTGACGTGCTTATAAGTAAGAGGGTAAGTGACAATTTAAGCCTACTATATGTAAAGCAAAGTATCCTTTTTGTATGGTTAACTTTACAAAAGGAATATCATACTATACAATCAACTTAACATTCAGCAAGGAGGAATCCATTTGCTTACAAACCGCGTGAAGGAATTAAGAGCGCGTTTCAATTTGACACAAGGTGATCTCGCCGACAAGGTTGGGGTAACAAGACAGACAATCGTCTCGCTCGAAAAGGGTAGCTACACCCCTTCCCTACTATTAGCTATGAATATCGCAGAAGTGTTTGAAATGCCGATTGAGAGAATTTTTTCAAAAGAGGAGAAAAATAAATGAGTATGTACATTACAGTGTTTTTAAGGATTATGCTACTGTTATCTCTAGCGGTAATGGTTTTTGATTATTTAAGGGTAGAGCAGCTATTTATTCAAATGGACCGAGGCTATATTGATGGGTTTGAAGTCTTTATCACTCGATGGCCAGGGTTTATTTTTATAATTATTGTCATTTTATTTGTCATCATAAATACCATACAATTTATTCTCGTCCGTAAAAACAAACACTCTATTTTGAATGCATTCTTAGCCGTAGAATACGATGTTTCAGACGAACGAGCTGTTCAAATTACACATAAAGCAGTCAGTAATGCATTCGTCTTTATTTTAGTTTACTCATTTTTTATTGTTGGATCTTATATGTTCATTCCAAATTATTTTGTTGATTATATTTGGTATCCACTCTTTACAACAGTCTCCATTCCTATAGTTGGATTGCTGACGTATTTAATTTCATTTAAAGTACTGCAACATAAGTAATGAATGGTGGGGATTATAGATGAGAAGCTTAACGATAGCCTAATCTCTTAGAGTTTTGATGATTATTACATTTAGTCTTCATGTATCGGGCACCCTTTATTATGATTCAACTATATATGTTGAACAAATGAATACGGCGTATGCGCTTTACAAGGTCTTTTGGGAGACCACTGAAAAGCCCTAATACTTGGAGTGAATTGGAGTTCCTGCTAATACCGCTTCGACGCTTTGTGGATGCCTCCCGCGATAAGCCAGAAAGGAGGCCGCTTTCAGTCTTATCGCTCCGGCTACCACGAAGTCGCGTCTTCGCTGGATGGTCTATTTGAGATAGCACACTTCATTATCTGTGATGAAATCTGCAACCTGGAGTGCGTCATTCTTGACTATAGGTAGTATCAAGTAATAATCACCTTACAATCTCGGCATATACATCTCAAGATTACATTTCTCTCAATAATGAACACCCTATCGCAGGCGCGGCAAAGGGGTCGCCGAAGCGCCAAGTGTTCTACAATCCACACCCCGAATTACAACTCTCTCATTATCGAGAAGCACAGCAGATTCAATGGGATTCTTTAATTCAACATATATACATCACACAATAGTCCAAGTCCTTATTTCACGCTTTCCTTTTGGATTGTATTAGGGCTCATTTGTTTTCAGCAGTATAAGCATAGAAAGAACAGTCCTGACGGTCGGTTTATTATGAAGGAAATGATTTCGCCTGAATTTTATTCGAATGATGAGCGGGAAGCAGTAATAACTGGAAGAGCGGTAAAAGATGCGCTTTCAGCCATACTTCTTTTCACTCCTATCGCCCTAGCGGCAATGGCTTTGGCCCTGATCTTCGAGGGAGAATTCCGGCTTATGTTGTCTTTATTGATTGCTTCTTCCATCCCGATTGCCGCTTTGATCGCTTATTACATTTCTTATCGCCACCATTATTTACGATAAAAATCTGACGAAATATTTTCTATACTTCCAACAAAAAACGCCTAAACAGATAAATCTGTTTAGGCGTTTTTCATTTAAATAGCTTGCATTTCATTTTTACGACGTTCAATTGCTTCGAGACGCTCGTCATATTGTTCTACTGTCAAGTTATGCTCAACGAAGTAACGGTTCCGCGGGTGTGTACGACATTCGTCCGTACAACTGCGCATATACAAGTGCTCATTTTCTTCAGAACAAATGATTTTTGCGTTACATATCGGATTTGCACAGTTCACGTAGCGTTCACACGGCGTATCATCAAAATGATCACGGCCGACGATTACATGTTCCACTTGATTGATTGGAACCGCAATTCGCTCGTCAAATACGTAACATTGTCCGTCCCAAAGCTGACCTTTGGCAACAGGATCTTTTCCGTACGTGACGATTCCTCCGTGCAATTGACCAACATCTTCAAAACCTTCACGTACAAGCCAACCGGAGAATTTTTCACAACGTATTCCACCAGTGCAATACGTCAGGATTTTCTTCCCTTCGAACTGTTCTTTGTTGTCGCGAATCCACTCAGGCAGGTCGCGGAAGTTTTCAATTTCTGGACGAACTGCTCCACGGAAATGTCCAAGATCGAATTCGTAATCATTACGTGCATCAATGACAACTGTATCTTCATCTTGCATCTGCTTGAAGAACTCTTCAGGGCTTAAGTAATTACCCGTTAATTCATTTGGGTTTATATCATCAGGTAAGCTCAAGTTAACGATTTCTTCACGAGCGCGCACATGCATTTTTTTGAATGTATGTCCATCTGCTTCGTCGATTTTGTAAACGATATCTTTGAAACGATCATCGCTTTTCATCATGTCCATGTACGCTTCCGTCTGTTCAACGGTTCCCGAACATGTACCGTTAATTCCTTCAGTACCTAAAATAATACGACCTTTTAAACCTATTTCATTACATGCCGCCAAATGTTCAACAGCTAACGTTTCAGGATCTTCAATCGTTACATATTTGTAATAGAGAAGAACCTGGTATGCGTTTTTTTCCATTTTTTCCAACCACCTTGTTTTTATAATTGCATGTTATAGCAACAACCGGCTCGGATTATTCACAAATAATTGTAAATATACAAAAGCAAACCCGTATTTGCAAGATCCGGGACGCTGATATTATATCACAAATAGACAAAAGCGCAAGCGCCTGTTCAGAGGCGACAGGCATAAGACGAGCTGGCGAAGCCGATTTTTTACCGCACAGCAGGAGCGACTCATGACCCGAGCCTCTAGGCGCTGAAGTCTGGACGTAGCAAGCTTCTTTAACTACGTTGGTCAAGAATTATTCCGAGTCAATATATACCCAAATTACCCTTCTATTAAGTAAGGTTAATTAGTTTTCCCGTATTTTATGTCAATACTTGGTACATTTCTTTTTTTCATGTATACTATAAAAGTATGTTTAATGATAGATTTCGACATATATATATAACTTTTTGAAACTATTAACGAGACTCATCCGTCTAACTTTTTATAAACAGTAAAGGAGCCTACAACATGAAAAATATGCACCGAAAACGTCGTTCATCCTGGATTGACATTACATTTTCAATAGCTATCATCGCATTAACTGTATCGGCCATCTATTTAATTTCACAAACTACTAAGAACGAGGCTTCTTCGCTTCCTGAAAAGAACAAGGCTTCAACTTCGGTCGTAATCGATACGATTGACTCCCATTATCCAGGTATTAAAATTATTACGGAAACTTCTAATGATACATATATTCCATTTGCCATTCAATATCCGCAAAGTTTACATAGTCCATTCAATGAAGCTATTTCCAAATACATAACAACAGCTAAACAAAACTATTTAACTACAATGGCAGAAAACAAAAAAAACGGTAGTAAATTCACAGGTGAGCTCAACATTTCTTTTGAAACCCTTTCCCATTATTCAGGAAACTATTCGTTTGTTCTTGTTAACAGTAGTTCAACCGGCGGGGCAAACGGTACAACCGATATTCGATCATTCCATTTGAATCCTGAAACAGGAGAAACATTTACAATTGCGGACCTCTTTGGACGTGATCCAAAAAATCTCGAACAACTTTCTACTTTAGCACGCGAAGCAATTTACAACGATCCTTTACTTGCAGATCACGTTTTCCCGGAAGAAGTGCATCTCCAGACTGAACCAATTTGGGCAAACTTCGATAATTTCGCAATCACGGATGAATCTCTTATTCTTTATTTCGATGAATACGAACTAGCAGCGGGAGCAGCCGGTCCGCCGATTATCGTAATTCCAGTGAGTGATATAAACAGCTTACTTTCCGAAAAGTTCCAATTAGTAGTTGAAGATACTGATGAGAATACGATTACCAAAGATCCGGTGAAGGAGGAAAATCCAGCTACGCCTCCTAACGATACAGAATCCTCTACAAATCAAGGCAACAACGATAGTGATACTACTGAAGATGAAACGGAAGGATCCACAGAAGAAGTCGATGATGGCATTAAACAAATTGCCCTTACATTCGATGATGGGCCCGATCCTAAAGTGACCATTCAAATTCTTGAGACGTTAAATAAATACGATGCAAAAGCAACATTTTTCATGCTTGGTAGTCGGGTTGAATACTATCCGGAGATCGCAAAAAAAGTACAAGAAGCAGGTCACGAGCTTGGGAATCATACCTGGAACCACCCTGATTTAACAAAGGCAAACGTCGAAAAGGTGCGCAGTGAAATCAACGAGACGTCTTCCATTATTGAAAATGTCGCCGGTCAGAAAGTAACTGCATTCAGGCCCCCTTATGGCGCAGTTAACAAAACTGTTCGTAGCCAAACAAACTTACCTGTTGTTCTATGGGATGTAGATACGCTTGACTGGAAACACCGTGATCCAGACAAACTTCTTGCACATGTAAAAGGTGCGACAAAAGATGGCAGCATTATTCTTATGCACGATATTCACCAATCGACAGCGGATGGTCTCGATGCAGTTCTAGCTTACTTGCAAAGTGAAGGTTATACATTCGTCAAAGTTTCAGAGTTACAATAAGTAGTCACTTTACTCCCCCTGGACTGGATGTTCAGGGGTTTTTAGTTTAACTTGAGTCAGTAGAAGACTCTGCTGTTTCAAGTTAAGCCTCCAACGGATGTCACAAATTTTGAAAGGTGCTAATTGCGCAAGCGCAACTAGGCCAAGGCGTAATTGATTAATGTAAACCAACACTTGCTCTATACATAATAGAACACATTTGTTATAATAGAATTAGAACAGTTAGGAGGTAATCAAATGTTCATCCAAATCGAACCGGAATCGGATATACCAATTTACGCACAATTAGCCTCCCAACTAATCGAAGCGATTGCTCGCGGAATACTGGTAGGCGGGGATGCGCTACCATCTGTTCGATCATTAGCAGCAGACCTTGGCATGAATATGCATACCGTCAATAAGGCTTACCATGAACTTGAAAGAAAAGAAATCATTCGGATTGTTCCAAAGTCAGGAGCTATCGTCAATCCTCTTTCACAAGATGACATTCGTGGGGATCATCTTGAAAGAATTTCCACAGAAATAAAACCAATCATCGCAGAAGCAATCGTGCTCGGGATGAAACCTGAAGCTATTAATAAATTAATTTCATCTATCATTTTATCTATTAAGGAGGAGTAAAGGAATGGAACTTACACTATTTTTAGTCATAATCGGTTTTCTCTTTGTACTGCTATCCGCCACCCCATTTTTATTGAGACGGACAATTGCGTTCGGCGTAACGATTCCAGAAGGACATACAGACGACCCTACAATTGCTTCTTTCAAGAAAATATATGCCGCAACTATTTTCATTACCGGTCTCATTTCACTGATTGCTTATTTTACCTGGGCCAACACTAGTAGCCTAACGGAAGACAAAATTATCTTAACCGGATTAGCGATTCAGTTCGGTATCATCTTTTTGAGTATGGGGCTCTATTTTTACTTTCATGCAAAAACAACACGTCTTAAACAACTCAATGAATGGGGCTTACATTTGAAACAGGTCCGAATCGCTGATTTAGCTATCCGAACAAAAGACGAAATGCTTCCTTCATTTCTTTATGCTTTACCAATGATTATAACTATTGGCTTAATTGCCTATACTGCAACCCAATACAGTAGTATGCCTAGTATGATTCCAACACATTGGGGACCAAGTGGCCAAGCAGATGCCTTTAGTCCGAAAACACCTTTCTCCGTAATTGCCCTTCTACTCATTCTGTTGGTTATGCAAGGGATGATGCTTGGGATCAATGCATTCACAAAAAAATCCGGCATTAAATTGAATGCCGCAAAACGAAAAACATCTCAAATTCAACAATTATCGTTCCGTAAATACACGAGTTGGTTATTATTTATGATAAGCGTACTCATGACTGTTCTTTTAGGATTCCTACAGCTTACGACAATCCATGAAGGACTTGGTAGTGCAGTACTTATGCTTGCATTACCGTTGGGTTTCTCACTAATCGTCCTTATAACGACAGCTATCTATGCTTTCAAAGTCGGTCAGAGTGGCTCACGGATCAATGTTGACATTGAAGATGATTCTATTGCTGGTATTACTGACGTCGATGACGATAAGTATTGGAAAGCTGGGATCTTTTATGTGAATAAAGACGATTCCTCCATTTTTGTTGAGAAAAGATTCGGTGTCGGTTGGACCATCAACTTCGCCAACCCGATTGGATACATCATCCTATTTGCTCCATTGCTACTCATCCTGGCTATCACTTTCTTTTTATAGTTTTAAAAGCAGTATGTTTCAGAGGTTAACGTATACACTACAGCTGTATATAAGCTGAGCTACAAACCATGCAGAGTATTATTTTAGAGCAACAGAAAACCCACCTTGGCCAAGGTGGGTTTTCTGTTGCTCATTCTACTAAAGCCCTCATTAGTGAAAAACCACTTAACAGCTAGCCCATCCGCTTGAAATGATTGACCAAAATAGCGCACCACTAAATGATTTTTACTGTTGATATTCATTTTTTCATTTTAAATAAGTGTAAAGTAATTAATAAAGCCTTAATCCAATTTTTTCTCTAGTTCAGGTATTGCTGAAATTAGCAGTACTATGATTACGACAATACAATTCGGAATATGCCATAAAGTTCTATATATGTTGAACAAATAAATACGGCGTATGCGCTTTACAAGGACTTTTGGGAGGCCACTGAAAAAGCCTTAGTATTTGGAATGAATTAGGCTTCCCACTAATACCGCTTCGACGCTTTGTGGATGCCTCCCGCGATAAGCCAGAAAGGAGACTACTTTCAGTCTTATCACTCCGGCTACCACGAAGACGCGCCTTCGCTGGATGGTCTATGTGAGAAAGCGCATTTCATAATTTGGGATGAAATCTGTAACCTAGAGTGCGGATTTCTTGACTATAATTATATATGTTGAATCCGGTATATATACTGAGCGAAGGCGCCTTAACAGGGGTCGCCGAAGCCATAAGACTGGCGGCGAAGCTGCTTGGCTTATGGCGGGAGGCATCCCCTAGCGCCGTAGCGATTCAACGGAATTCTTTATTTCAATTTTTATAGTATCAAATAGTAATACCTTACAATCTCGCCATATACATCTCGAAATCACATTTCTCTCGATTACGAACACCCTAGCGCAGGCGCGGCAAAGGGGTCGCCGAAGCTGTAAGACTGGATGCGAAGCGCTAATCCAGGCTTACTGCGTAAGGCATCCCCAAAGCGCTAAGCGTTCTACAATCCGCACCCCGAATTAATACTCTCTCCTTATTGATCACCATAGTAAATTTAGTGGGATTCTTTAATTCAACATATATGATAAACTTTTTTCTATAATTCAACTTCCAGTAAATAAAACCACTATCACGAACATTTTTCACTGTTAGAATTCCCTCTTCATGTACTACTACTATTACGTTCTATATCGCAAGGTAGTTTCAAGCGAATCACTACTTATAAATATTTTCCCGAATTCCACGCAAAAAAAAACCGCGCAAGGCGGTTTTTCAATTTACCATAAACTATATTTAACTAAAGATACTTGTACTATGAAGTGGTTGCAATCTTGCTTTTGGATCGACATAAGCTTTCGCATGATTCACCGCAATCGGCGCTTCGCCAAGTCCGACTGCGATTAGCTTCACCTTGCCTTCATAATTTGTAACATCTCCAGCTGCATAGATACCTTCGATGTTTGTCTCCATACGTGTGTTAACCATAATCGAGTTACGATCCATTTCTAGACCCCAATCTTTCAAGGGCCCAAGAGAAGATATATTACCGTAGTTAACAATTAAATGATCGACGTCAAGACGTTCCTCAGTTCCGTCTTTTTCTGCTAAGACAATGCCACTAACCTTGCCATCTTCCCCTTCAATCACTTTCACAGCACGGGAAGTTTTCACATCAACTTTCGATTCCATCAGTTGATTAACGCTCGTCTCATGTGCTGTAAAGCGTTCACGACGGTGAACCAGTGTCACAGTTGAAGCGATATCCTCCAACATAAGTGACCAGTCAACCGCGGAGTCCCCACCGCCACAAACGAGTACATTTTTATCTTTAAAAATCGTCAGATCCTTAATGCTGTAATGAAGTGTATTTCCTTCAAAAAGTACTTCTTCAGGAAGACCAATCTTACGTGGTTGGAATGCACCGATTCCAGCAGTCAAAAGAATGGTACGTGTCAAATGAACGCCTTTATCTGTTTTAAGAATGAAATGATCTCCATCACGCGTTGCTGACATAGCCGTTTCACCGAGAAGGATTTCTGGTTTCGAATAATGAGCTTGCGTTACTAGATTCGCTACGAAATCTTTCGCAAGAATTTTTGGGAATCCGCCCACATCATATATATCTTTATCAGGATACAGTTCGATCAGCTGACCGCCAAGTTGTGGCAAGCTATCGATGATTTTTACCGACATTTCACGCATTCCAGCATAGAAAGAAGCGAAGAGTCCTGTCGGTCCTCCCCCGATAATTGTAATATCAACGATTTCGTTATTCATAGTTAAACACTCCAATTAGATTAGTCTCGGATAAAAGTTTTCTTCTTCTCTATCCACTCTACACATTATCTAACAAAATACAATAAAATACACATAATCTGATTTTCGAATTAAAGGTACGCAATAAAAGGCCTGTACACATCAAATGGAGGGCACTGAAAAAGTCCATATAATCTACTTAGCGAGGTACTCGACGATTGAATTGTCGAATACCTCGCTTTTTCATTTATAATAGAGTTATTAAATACAGGTGGTGCTCTAGATGATTTCAAACCAGGAAACACTCAACTTAAGTCCGTTCATGGCGATTTACGATATCGTCGTGCCTAAAGATAATATGCTTCGTCAAATTAATGAACTTGTGGATTTTACATTTATTTTAGAAGAATTGAAGACCAAGTATTGTTTAGACAACGGGCGTAATGCGATTCCTCCGATTCGTATGTTTAAGTATTTATTGTTAAAGGCTATTTTTGATGTATCAGATGTAGACATTGTTGAACGTTCAAAATATGATATGTCATTTAAATTCTTTCTAGATATGGCACCAGAAGATCTAGTTATCGATTCAAGTTCGCTCACGAAATTCCGTAGGCTTCGTCTCAAAGACGTAAGCTTATTAGACATGCTTATTGGGAAAACGGTTGAAATCGCACTGGAAAAGAAAATCATCAAAAGTAAAACCATTATCGTAGATGCCACTCATACAAAAGCACGTTATAATCAAAAATCACCGAAAGAATTTTTACAGGAGAAATCAAAAAAAGTACGAAAAACGGTTTATCAATTTGATGAAACGATGAAAGAAAAATTCCCACCGAAAACCACTTCTAACGAAGTTAAAGATGAATTAGCTTACTGTGAAGAAGTAATCGCGGTCATCGAAAATGAACCGAAAATTGCCCATATCCCAGCGATTACAGAAAAATTAAATGTGTTAAATGAGGTCGTAGAAGATTATCACGAACAGTTCCACTATTCGACCGATGCTGAAGCCCGTGTCGGTCATAAAACAGCAGACTCTTCTTTCTTCGGCTACAAAACACATATTGCCATGAGTGATGAACGAATCATTACCGCCGCGATTGTGACAACAGGAGAAAAAAGCGATGGAAAATACCTTCAAGAATTAATTGAAAAAAGCGCACAAACAGGGATGACAATTGCGACTGTAATTGGGGATACAGCTTACTCTGAAAAAGATAATCTCCAATTTACGAAGGCGAATGATATTCAACTCGTTTCGAAATTGAATCCAAATATTTCAGAAGGTCACCGAAAAAAGGAAGATGAGTTCGATTTCAATAAGGATGCCGGTATGTACGTTTGTCCAGCCGGGCATTTAGCGATTCGAAAAGCTCGTGAAGGAAAGAAAAATCAAGGTGCCAATCAAAAGTATACGTATTATTTTGACATTAAAAAATGCAAAACCTGTCCTTTAAAAGAAGGGTGTTATAAAGAAGGTGCGAAAAGTAAATCATATGGCGTCACAATTAAGTCGACTGAACATAAAGAACAAGTGACATTTCAAAATACAGAAGAATTCAAAGAAATCGCAAAATCACGTTATAAAATTGAAGCGAAAAATAGTGAGCTGAAAAATGGACACGGGTATGATACAGCATCATCTACGGGTCTATTTGGCATGGAAATACAAGGGGCCACAGCAATATTTGCGGTCAATCTCAAGCGGATTATCACACTGTTAAAAGAAAAAGAATAAAAACACCAAGAAATAGGCAACTTCCTGTTCAAAATCGAACAGGAAGTTGCCTATTTTTGTTGAAAAGATAGTTATGAAATTAATAACGTAAGTTTTTCAGTGCCCTCCATCAAATGTGTACAGGCCTTTTATTTCTTCCTATTCGCGATGCGCTCTGCAATATGCAAGAACAGTTTCTTTCTCGTCATCTTCCAATTCGAAATCAAGAACTTTCTCACTTGAACGCTCAAAGAAGTGATATGAAGCAATTCGACCTTCATCCTCGTCAATTGCAAAGATTACTCGAAGGCCCGTTCCACCTTCAGAATAAAGCTCGTCTTCTTCATCAAGATTAATGTATAATCGGTATTCATAACGTTCTCCAGCAATGATCCCAGTAGGATCGTTAATTTTTTTGATGATATACTCAGTAATTTCCATAGTAGTACCAACCTCTCACTTACAATTTTAGATTCCCCGGCTACAAAGCCACTACACTCCATAATACATCATTCAACACCAAAAGGGTTAACTTTGGCACATACCTTATTTTTTAATGAATTTAATCATTTCGTTTATCAAGAGAGGCAGCAGACTTAAAGCGGCAATAACTAGCCATTCCATAGGCCCTAGTGAATGCACACTAAAGACTTTCGCGATTGGACCAACTGACACGATAACCACTTGCAAAATGATTCCAAGCAAAATTGAGTAAATCAAGAATTTGTTTTTGAAAATTCCTGCGGTAAATACAGACTTATCCATCGACCTGAAGTTAAGGGAGTGAACAAGTTGGGAGAAACTTAGTGCAATGAAAGCCATTGTCTGTCCGTGAACTAGTGCACTTTCTGGAATTCCGGATGAAAACAGGGCTAGGAAACTACCTTCATGCTCACCTGACATGTATACTCCAACCATGAAAGCGACGAGCGTAATCGCCCCAATCAAAATTCCGTTTAAAATCAAAAATGGAATAGATCCTCTGAATATACTCTCATGCCGGTGTCGTGGTTTTTCTTTCATTACTCCAGGCTCTTCAGGATCCACGCCGAGTGATAGCGCTGGAAATGTATCTGTCACAAGATTTATCCACAGTATATGAATCGGACGCAATAGTAGCGGCCATCCTAGTAAAATGGCAGCAAAAAGCGCTATAATTTCACCAAGATTACATGACAATAGAAATATGACGGACTTCTTAATATTGCGGTAAATCACACGTCCCTCTTCGACAGCTTTCACGATTGACGAAAAATTATCATCTGTCAAAATCATGTCTGCTGCACCTTTTGCAACATCAGTTCCCGTAATCCCCATTGCCACGCCAATATCTGCCGCTTTTAATGATGGTGCATCGTTGACGCCATCCCCTGTCATCGACACTGTATGACCTTTCACTTTAAGTGCTTGTACAATCTTCACTTTATGTTCTGGCGAAACACGTGCATAGACATTAATCTCTCCGGTTTTTTCTACCAATTGATCCCCCGTTATCGAATCAATTGTTTTCCCTTCAATTACTTCAGATTTCTGAGTCGCAATTCCTAGTTCTTTCGCTATTGCAAATGCCGTGTCCTGATGATCACCAGTAATCATCACTGTTCGAATCCCAGCTTCTTTCGTCACTTTAATCGCGTCTTTCACTTCTTCACGCGGCGGGTCAATCATTCCGATAAGGCCTAGGAATGTCAATCCTTCTTCAGCTTGGTCTAGTTCCATGGCTTTGGCTTCTTCTACAATCTTATAGGCGGAGCCTAATACACGTAACGCTTTAGAAGACATCGTCATGGCCGCTTCCAGAATTGATTGTCGGTCGGTTTCATCAAGTATCCTTGCCCCATCAGCTACTTCAATATGTGTACACTTCTGTAGGATGCCGTCAATAGCACCTTTTGTATGTGAATAAATTGCATCTGCAGATCGATGTACCGTAGTCATTCGTTTCCGATTTGAATCGAATGGTAACTCCGTGATTCTAGGATAGTTATTATCCAACAGTTCTTTTTCCAGTCCGGATTCTGTCGCCGCTACGACAAGCGCAATCTCTGTTGGATCTCCTGTTTCTCCTGTTTTAGAATACGTCGCATCATTACACAATGCGATATTCTCAAACAACAATTTTTGTACCGGTTTTTTCAGATTGGCTTTACTTAACTCATTTAAAGACCCATCTGCAAAAAACGTTGTAACCGTCATCCTATTTTGAGTCAACGTCCCGGTTTTATCAGAGCAGATAACATCCACAGAGCCTAGCGCTTCCACAGCAGGGAGTTTTCGAATGATAACGTTTTGCTTAATCATCCTTTGAACGCCGATTGCAAGGACGATTGAAACGATCGCAGGCATCCCCTCAGGTATTGCTGCAACTGCAAGACTGACCGCTAACATGAACATTTCCAAATAGCCACGCCCTTGAAGTACGCCAATCGTAAATATGATGACACAGATGGCAACAGCAGCAATGCCAAGATATTTACCTAATTGGGCAAGGCTTTTCTGAAGAGGCGTCTCGTCGTCCACTTCCTGGTCAAGCATGGTAGCAACTTTCCCTATTTCAGTCTTCATGCCTGTTGCAATAGCAATTCCTGTTGCACGCCCATATGTAGTCAATGTCGACATAAAGGCCATGTCTTTTCGATCTCCGATTGGCATTGAGGGCTCTCCAGTAAAATGTGCATCCTTTTCAACGGGCACAGATTCGCCTGTCAGTGCCGCCTCTTCAATTTTCAAATTTACTGATTCAATTAGTCTGATATCACACGGAACATACCTGCCTGCATCAAGGAGAATGACATCACCTGGAACTACCTCTTCCGAAGGTATCTCTTGCTTGACACCCTCCCTTCTTACAAGTGCTTTAGGTACTGCCATATTTTTCAACGCTTGAAGCGCTTCCTCCGCTTTCGATTCCTGGACGACCCCCACAACTGCATTGATGATAACGACCAATCCAATAATAATTGAGTCTGCCACTTCCCCAAGTATTCCGGAAATAACAGCAGCAACGATTAATACATAAATTAACACATTATTGATTTGCGCAAAAATCCGTTGTATCAGCGTACGGCTTTTACTACCCGTAAGTTTATTCGCCCCGTATTCATCCAGCCTTTTATTCACTTCCTCTTCACTTAATCCAAATTCCACATCCGTATCCATCAATTGTTCAGTTCCATTTTGCATTTTATTGTTCCCTCCATATACCTCTTAAATATCCAATCTATCACATATGTTGATTTACCAAAAGCAACCAGTAAATGACTGAATCCAACACTAGGCACTTCTTGTACAATTACTTTTGGATTGCTTGGATTGAACGACCTCTATACGATTAACGAGGTGTCTTGATGTGAAGTAATCGCATGGTGCTTATTCATCCGTCGCTATCCAAATTCATTCGTACACAAAGTACTAAAGATTTTCGGGACGAAAGAATAGCGGGCTTCTTATCTGGATAATAGTCGCCAAAGATACAATTTTGGCGACTGAAGCCTTCTCCATAGTCTTGTCTTTTTTAGTTAAGAAAGAGTCACTTTCTTATAGTCCATTTCATGATAAGATGCATACTCTTTACTAAAAGTAAGCAAGGAACACATTGTAGAAAGTACTAGAGTGCCCGAAATTGTATCTTCGGGCACTTACAACCTTTATAAAGAGTCATCTATTCTTTTTTTCTAAAGTAGCTGTATTTTTCACTTGAACGTTGTAGGAACGCGACAGGCAACTATTCGTAACAGGATTACTGAGGAGGAATGAACTGTAATTCCTAGCCACACTTGCCCCTCAGTAAAGTTATCATGAATAGCTCGCCGAAAGCGGACCGGAAATGATCCAGTGAAAATAGAGTTTTTCAAGCCTTTCTTACCTGCTCTTTGTGAAAGAAAACGGTTAATAAAAAGACGTGCCAATGTAGACGACTATTTTCATACTTCTTCTATTACTATGCTTTAGTCATGATACTTCTTTAACAAGCTAATTTGACAAAATACATGAAAATCGTAAATTTCTTTTGCAATATTCCGGAACTTCGTGAACAATATAAAGAGTGAAGTCATTCACTAGTAAACTAGCAGGGGGAATCATTTTGATTAAATTTGAAGACTATCAATACTCAAAGCTCAATATGGCAGAAGTAAAACAAGACTTTGACGAGTTGCTACAGGAATTCCGTTCCGCAAGTTCTTATGACCAGCAAAATGAAGTCATTGAGAAGATCAACACGATCGGTAAAGACTACTCAACAATGGCCAACCTTGTCTATATCCGCGCATCCATCGATACAAACGATGAGTTCTATCAGAAAGAACGCGATTATTTCGACGAAATCGGACCTGAGTACCAAGAACTTGAAACCGCTTACTACAAAGAACTGGTTTCCACTCCTTTCAGAGCACAACTCGAAGAAAAATGGGGCACTCAACTATTCGCTTTAGCTGATAATGCCATAAAATCGTTTTCTCCAGAAATTGTTGGCTTGTTACAAAAAGAAAACAAACTAACTTCCGATTACTCGAAACTGGTCGCATCTTCACAAATCGAATTCGATGGTAAAACACTTACACTTGCTCAAATGGGACCCTATGCAGAATCTACGGACCGCTCCGTTCGTAAGTCAGCTATGGAAGCTTCCTACAAATTCTATGCTGACAACGGTGAAAAGTTCGACGTAATTTATGATCAACTTGTTAAACTCCGTCATGAAATCGCGACGACACTTGGTTACAAAAACTTTGTCGAGCTTGGTTACCTAAGAATGGACCGTATCGACTATGATGCAAATATGGTGAAGAAATTCCGTGATCAAGTACGCGACCATATCGTTCCGCTCGCAAGCCGCCTTTATGCGCGCCAAGCTGAACGTATAGGCGTTGACGAATTGAAGTTTTACGATCAGTCCTTAGACTTCCTTACAGGCAATGCAACACCCCAGGGATCTCCTGACTGGATCATTGAAAATGGTAAAAAGATGTATGCTGAACTTTCTCCTGAAACAGATGCATTTTTCAAATTCATGACGGACAAGAACTTACTGGACGTCGAAGCGAAGACAGGGAAAGAAGCGGGCGGTTATTGTACATTTATCGATAATTACGATTCGCCTTTCATCTTCTCTAATTTCAATGGAACTTCTGGAGATATCGATGTGCTAACGCATGAAGCTGGGCACGCATTCCAAGTGTTCTCTAGCCAGAATATTGGTATACCAGAATATATGTGGCCTACATCTGAAGGTGCAGAAATTCACTCAATGAGTATGGAGTTCTTCACATGGCCTTGGATGGAACTCTTCTTCAAAGAACAAACGGATAAATATAAATTCGCACACCTTAGCAGTGCATTGCTCTTTTTACCATATGGCGTCGCAGTCGATGAATTCCAGCATGTCATCTATGAAAACCCTGAAATGACAGCTGCAGAACGAAAAGCAGCTTGGAAAAAGATCGAGAATATCTACCTACCTATGCGGGATTACGATGGCATTGAATACTTGGAATCGGGTGCTGTTTGGCAGCGTCAGGGTCATATTTATGAAAGCCCATTCTATTATATCGATTACACCCTTGCACAAATCTGTGCGTTCCAATTTTGGAAACGCTCATTTGAAGACCGTGATGCGGCATGGAAAGATTATTTACATCTTTGCACACTCGGTGGTTCAAAATCATTTACAAAACTAGTCGCCGAAGCCAATTTAATATCACCTTTCGAAGACGGCTGTGTTGAGTCTGTTATCGGAACAATCGAATCATGGCTCGATTCGATTGACGATAAAGCACTTTAAAATAAAGAAAGTAGAAGCAGAAATGCTTCACGGTTTCTCTTCGGAGGTGCAAACAAGCAAATAACATTAAATTTCGTAGCCAAAACCACATTGTATTAGAGCATAAATTAGCACTGCCATTCGCAGTGCTTTTTTGATTTATATAGAACAACGAAAGTTCGCTTTTGGGCGTAATAATAATAATCCTCCCAATTTATATTCGGACGGGATAATCTAAGGTGATGGAAAATTTTAATTTCTAAGTATTGTTGGTATAATAGAATATAGAAATTATTTATTATTGAACTAACGGCAGTTTTTCTCAATGAAAATATTGACTTAGTTCCAACATTTCAGGAGGTAGATATAATGACCAATATACTAATTGTAAAAGATGAAGTTCATATAGAGGCTACTCCTTCAAAAGTATGGGAGGTTCTCATTAACCCAAAATATATTGCACAGTGGGATGAACTTCCAGAAAATTATCCTAGTGAAAATATGAGTAAGGGAAGTAAAGTGGTTTGGGAGCATCCTAACGGTGACCAGACTGTTACAACAATTATAAAAGCAGAAGAATTGAAGGAATTAAAACTTGCCTTATACTCATCAAATTGGGAAGTAAAACCGAATGAAGGTGATGTGGCATATCTGTTTAAGTTAGAAGACCTAAATGGTAGTACTTTACTAAAAATTGAAATTG
Organism: Sporosarcina psychrophila; assembly: GCF_001590685.1. GTDB lineage: Bacteria > Bacillota > Bacilli > Bacillales_A > Planococcaceae > Sporosarcina > Sporosarcina psychrophila. The sequence goes on along the minus strand of NZ_CP014616.1, from coordinate 1,633,470 downwards.
GTGATTTTTCACTCCTAAAAGATGGGCAAGACTATTATGATGCCTCGGTAGAATTTGCATCTGAAGCAAAAAAAGTAATTAAAGAATTAGCTGGAAGTCTATAGGTATATTCTAATAATAGCTACACCTCTTATTATGCTAATTAGTGCTTTAGTTCAATAGGGAGGAAATTATTTCGTTGTTTTAAATGCAAACACTGAATTACTGTTCAGTGTTTTTTATCGTTTATAGTTAATTATCATACCACGTATACACTCGCTTACTAAATTGCCGCCTAAATAAACTGATTTAAATATGTTTACTTCTATGCGAAACATGATTCGAGACTTACTTAATTAACAATGAGGTTGTCCCCAATTATTTGGACAACCTCATTAAATTTATTACCTATCCATAATTTCAAAAATCACATTAAACCTACTGCATTGCCTTGTAAGTCGATATCCATCTGGAGGGCTGCAGGCGTTTTCGGCAATCCTGGCATTGTCATAATATCCCCCGTCAGACAGACAAGGAATCCTGCTCCAAGTTTCGGAATGATTTTTCTAACAGTAATAGTAAACCCTTCAGGGCGCCCAAGTATTTTCGGATCATCTGAAAATGAATACTGGGTTTTGGCCATACAGATCGGCAAAATTCCCCAGCCATTGTTCTCGATATTTTTGAGATCTTTTAACGCTTGTTCTGTAAATACAACACCCAACCCACCATATACTTTTTGAACAATAGCTGTAATTTTATCACTTACGGGCTGTTCTACATCATAGAGTGGAGCGAAATTAGTTGGTTCATCCAGGAGCTTTAAAACTTCCTGCGCCAAAGCAATGCCACCATCTCCACCGCGTTCCCAGACATCAGTGAGTGCTACACTTATTTCGTTTTCCTCACACCACTCAAAAATGACTTCCAGTTCTGCACCAGTATCCGTGATGAACTTGTTCAACGCAACGACCGGTTGGACACCGAATGCACGAATGGTATCAATATGCTTAGCTAAGTTGACTAATCCATCCGTGACAGCCTGTACATTCTCCTCTGCAAGCTGGTTTTTCGGAACTCCACCATGCATTTTAAGTGCACGTACTGTTGCCACAATGACAACTGCATCGGGTGAGAATCCACCTTGACGTGCTTTTATGTTCATGAATTTCTCAGCACCTAAATCGGCACCGAATCCAGCTTCCGTAACGACGATATCGGCAAGTTTACGTGCCGTATTTGTTGCAATTAACGAGTTACAGCCGTGCGCAATGTTCGCAAAGGGTCCACCATGTATAAGTGCCGGAGTCCCTTCAATTGTCTGCACAAGGTTTGGTTTGAATGCCTCTTTCAGTAGAAGTACCAATGCCCCTTGGACACCAAGGTCTCGTACCGTCACCGCCTCTTTATCATACGTATAACCGATAACGATACGTGCAAGTCTTTCTTTCAAGTCTTGCAGGCTTGTCGCTAAACAAAAAATCGCCATAACTTCAGATGCGACTGTAATATCGAAACCATCTTCTCTTGGAACTCCTTGTGTAGGGCCGCCGAGTCCAATTGTTATGTTGCGTAATGCGCGATCATTCATATCCAAGACGCGTTTCCAAGTAATTCTCCGCGGGTCAATCCGAAGCACATTTCCGTGGTGAAGATGATTATCTATAAGTGCACTAAGCGCATTATTCGCAGTCGTAATTGCATGAATATCGCCATTAAAATGTAGATTAATTTCTTCCATTGGCAACACTTGAGCATAACCACCGCCTGTAGCACCACCCTTCATCCCCATAACAGGCCCAAGGGATGGTTCGCGTAATGCAATCATCGTCTTTTCTCCGAGCTTTGAAAGAGCATCAGCAAGCCCTACAGTGACAGTCGACTTTCCTTCCCCCGCCGGTGTTGGGCTAATGGCTGTGACAAGAACCACTTTTCCATCCTTGCTACTCTCAGCTAACTTAGTTACATCAATCTTTGCTTTGAATCTGCCGTATGTTTCGACCGCTTCTTCGGGTATACCTGCCTCTTTGGCTATAGTCCAAATCGATTTCATCGTGGCCTGTGATGCTATTTGTAAATCAGTTAATGGCGATACTTTTTTTGTCATGTCTGTCCCACCTTTTTTATTTTAAGTATACCCCGGCTATATCCAAATAGCGGGATATCTCAGTGAATTTTATACGACATTATAATTAACTGAAGTACTACATCATTTCGTTACTTGCAGTACCACTTTTCCAAATTGCTTACTCTCTTCAATATAATCGAATGCCTCTGCCGCTTCATCCAAATTGAAGACTTTATCGACAATTGGACGTGTTCCATATTTTTCGACATGCGCAATCATGTCACGTAACTCTTCTCGACTACCTAACGTAGAACCGAAAAGTTGGTACTGTCCATAGAAAAACGCGCGCAAATCCAAGTCGACTGTATCATCAGTCGTTGCTCCAAAAATGACGATACGCCCGCCTTTTTTCAATAAACTAAGCGAACGATTAAACGTCGCCCGGCCAACACTTTCGATAACGAGGTCGATTGTCTCTCCTTCTAACTCCTTGTTCCAATCCCCATTCGTATCAAGAGCGATGTCCGCGCCAAGTTCAAGCGCCTGTTTTCGCTTAGCTTCACTGCGGGAAGTAACAATCACACGTGCTCCAACGTTTTTAGCGAATGAAATAAGATACGTGGCTACTCCACTGCCGGCACCTGGGATGAAAACTGTATCCCCCGCTTTCAATCCCCCTTTAGTAAATAGTGCACGATAACCTGTTAAACCCGCTAACGAAAGTACCGCTGCCTCTTCCCAGGACAAGTGAGTGGGTTTCCTTTCAATCTGTTCAGCCGAAATAGCAATTTTCTCAGCAAATGTCCCATTATCGGGCATTCCTAAAATATCAAATTCTGCCGGTGGGGCATCGCTGTTTTCAAACCAACGTAGCGAAGGATTAATCATTACTTCATCCCCGACTGCAAACGCCGTTACTCCTTCACCTACTGACTCAATAATTCCTGCACCATCAGATCCTAGCGTCAATGCTTGTGCCTCATCCCCCCTACGTCCAGGTATATATAAGTCTCGACGGTTCAAACCTGCCGTCTGAATCGCAACGACGACTTCACCACTTGCTGCAACTGGTTCTTTCATGTCACCTATTTTCAACTGCCCTAATTCATGGATAAATGCTTTCATCTTAATCATCCTTTCTTAAGTGCATACTATCTCTATCATACCTTAATAGTTACCTTTTTTCACACTCTTCTAAATAGTAAACGAAATGAAAGAAGGCAAGAAACCAATTATAGTTCAAATAGGTTTCTTGCCTTCTTAACAATTGAAGTAATCTTTTATTTGCCGTCGCTTATCTTTTCATCTTCCCAACATTCTGCACCTTTTAGCCCGGGAATCGTACTAGCCTTGAATATAGGATTGAGTCCTCTTTTTCGTTGTTCTGTATAATCATCTAGTGTTTTGAATGCCACTTTTCCTAGAAGGAAGATAACTATTAGATTAATGACTGCCATCATCCCCATGAAGAGGTCCGCCATGTTCCAAACAAGATCCACTTTTGCAAGCGTTCCAAACATGACCATCGCGAGTACACCAAAACGGTAAAGAGTTAACCATATTTTATTCGCGTTGATAAATTCAATATTCGTCTCGCCATAATAATAGTTTCCAATAATTGAACTGAAAGCAAAAAACAAAATGGCAATTGCCAAGAAATAAGGTGCCCACTCTCCTACATGGACACCAAGGGATGTCTGCGTCAAGAGAATTCCATCCACTTCACCTGTATTATAAAGATCGGCAAGAATAATAATGAACGCCGTTGCAGAACAGATGATGATTGTGTCAAAAAACACACCTAGACTTTGAACAAGACCCTGTTTTGCCGGATGCGATGTACTTGCAACCGCAGCAGCGTTCGGTACACTCCCCATACCTGCCTCATTGGAGAATAGTCCACGTCGCACTCCTTGCATAATCGCTGCCCCGACTGCCCCACCGACCGCTTCGTTCATTCCAAATGCGCTCGTGAAGATTAGTTTAAATACTGCGGGAACCTCATTTATATTCATAATAACGACATATAAAGCAACAATAATATAGAGAATAGCCATAATCGGAACGATAACTTGTGTGACGTTGGCAATCCGTTTAACGCCTCCGAAAATAACAAGAGCCGTTATAAAAATAAGAACTAATCCAATAACCCATTTTTCAATATGAAACACACTATTGAATGATAAACTTATTGTATTTGACTGTACAGCATTAAAAATAAAACCGAAGCAAAGTGTCAGCAAAATAGCGAATATGATACCCAGCTTCCGATTCCCCAAAGCCTTTTGCATATAATAAGCAGGCCCTCCCCTGAATGTATCGCCGTCCTTCACTTTATACACTTGCGCGAGCGTACTTTCGATAAACGCAGTCGCCATTCCGATTATCGCAATGACCCACATCCAGAAAACTGCACCTGGCCCTCCAATGCCAATTGCAAGGGCAACCCCAGTGATATTCCCTGTTCCAACCCGTGATGCAGCACTAATTGTAAACGCTTGAAAGGAAGATATCCCGCCCTTCACTTCCGGTTTTTCCACTATAAGTTTAAACATTTCACCAAACAGGCGAAACTGTACAAATTTCGTTCGAATCGTAAAATAAATACCTAAACCAATTAACAAACCGATTAGGATATACGACCATAAAAGGTTATTCCCTGTCGTTACAATCCACTCTAAAGCACTTTGAATCATTTCTAGTTCCTCCCTATTCCATTTTTAACATTCGCAGTGTAATTTTTATACACATGTCAAAAATGCCTTTACCTTAACTACGGATACTTTCACGTTAAGTACATATCATATCCTATTTCGACAAATGAGAATAGCAGTTATTTAATGGGATTTTACGGTAGATTCTATTATTATTTTCAACAAAAAAACCTCCTTCAATAATCGAAAGGAGGCTAGGACTATTCTATTGTGCGTAATGTGACAACTACTATTTCCGGTTGATTGAACAGCCTCACTGGAATGATGCTATTGCCCAGGCCGCGACTGACTACCAAGTCGCTGCCATTCTTCTCATGGACGCCTGATGAATATTTGGGAAACCAACCTTGTCCGGGTGAAACGAGGCCACCGATCCCTGGTATACGAAACTGTCCGCCATGAGCATGACCACTGAACGTCACATCTATCCCGGCTTCAGCGTATACATCAAATTGCTCAGGTCTATGTGACAATAGCACTTTAAACATCTCATCAGGTATATTTTCAAATGCTTGTTCTATCGATATTTTAACGGCTTCATCATCTTCAAGCTCACTTGCCAGCGGATCTTCAATTCCTCCTATTGCTATTGAACTATCGGGAAACAATGTAATTACATCCGCTTCGTTCGATAAGACACGAACCCCCAAGTCTTCGAGAGCCCCCTTAATACGGTCCATATCCTGCGTAGCGATTTCATGGTTTCCTGTCACGTAATAGATTGGAGCGACAAATTGAAGCTCTTCAATAAGAATCAGACTTTTTTCAAGATCGTAGCGGTTACTGTCGATAAAATCACCCGTAATGAATATCGCTTGAGGCGTGATCATTTTCACCCTATCAACAACATGTGAATGGTTTTCACCCAATTCGGCATCATGTAAATCAGAAATCTGGACGATAGTATATTTGTCGTAATTAGCAGGGATCTTGTCCGACGCAATTTCATAATGCGTTACCCCGACTGTTGTATTTCCTTTATATACGACAAAGCAAAGAAGGACAAGTATGAATAAGATGAAAAACCATTTACGCCGTAAGGGCATCTTTTTTTTCGTTGTATTCGTAGTCGTTTTCATTACAACCAGCGTTTTTTCAACCTTGCAAGTTCTAAAAGTTCTAGGACCTCTTTTTTCGGCAGTTCTGTCAGTATCGCAAGCATTTCGATTTCTGCACGTTTTCTGCCCTTTCCGCTTCTATACGTTTCTTTGTGTATAGCATCAAGTTCTGCATACAGTTCGTCTGTATGACTCGTTTGTTCTTGTTCTTGCGTTTCTATATCGCTAATAACATTTTCTCTCAATTTGTCGTAAAGCATATCTACATTTGCAGATCCCGTGCTTTTAAACGGTTTTGACGTCTTCGAATTCCCTAGAATCAGCTCATCAGTTGTAACATTAAACCGTTCAGATATTTTTGCCACCCAAGCCGCCGATGGAGCATTCTTCCCTTTTTCCCAATCTTTAATACGACTTGCTGACGTTCCTATAGCTGCTCCGAATGCCATCATTGATAATCCGCGTTCTTCACGCAATTTCTTTAACCTTATACCAAAATCCTCTTTGTTCCAATCGTTCACATTTACGCCCCCTAAAAAGTTTATATACAACTCTATTATTTTTTATCTGGAGGCTTCTGTCAATCTATTTTTTGATTTTTCTATAAAACAATTAATAACCTGTTTTTTGACGGTTATAATTTTCTTCATTCTTCGCTAAGTACGCACCAATAATATCTTCATTTGTGAAACCAAGTTTTTTAGCAATGGCCCCATAATGAATCCAGACTTTCTCATAAGCCGTCATGCTAAGTTCATTCAGGAAACAGTGAATAGCAGCCGTAGTTTCTAGGAATAATTGTGTCAATTCTCCTTCAACTTCACCTTCCGGCCAATTTGTTAGCGTATGTAAGTCCTTTTCTATACCCAAGGAAAGTAGAAAATGAATCGAATCTACATATTCTTCAAGAATCACAGCATCATCTGAAGGACCTTTTGTGCTCCAAAATTTGAAACAACGCGTTTCATTCGCAAGTTCCGCGAGTTCAATTAAGAGTGCAAGTCCTTTTTCTAGAAAAACATCTGTTTTTTCCTCTCTGTTATTTTGGATAAATAAATCGAGTTCACGTTGCATGGTAAATAGTTTTGACAGTTGCATAAAAAAAACCTCCATTTTTTTAACTATATTGAAACTTTTCAGATTGTCATCCGTATAAGATAGTATCTATAAATTCATAAGGGGGATCCGTTATGGGATTACTGATCCGCTTGATCATTATTGGTTTTATCATTTATTTAGTCTACCGCGGGATTCGTTATTTGACGGACCCCAAAAGAAAGCTTGATGATGCATACGCGGAGGATAAGTATTATTTCTATGATGAAGTAAATAATGTGCGAAAAAATTTCTTCCTATCGTATAAAGGCGCTATGTTTGAGGGTGAAAAATACTTAGATACAACAGATGATTCCATTGACGTCATCTCCATTTTCGTTTGGGTGAAAGATGAAACAAAACTTCAAGATTTCACAAAAGCGGATTTTGATTTTCTTTCATCCACAATCTTATCCAACTACCCCAAAGCCGCTATTAGTTGGAAAAATCCAATCGAACGACTAATGGAACAATAGAACAAGCCCGTTGAAAAGCGGGCTATTTTACACTTCCATCATTCCTGGTAGGGTAACACCTAGAAGATAGAGTATGCCAATACCATAGGCAATTGCTAAAATAAGAAAGCCGATCCGGAAAGATGTACGTCTTGTCTTATGACGGAATGTTTGCATCCCAAGATATGCACCAATGCCTCCACCAAGCAGTGCAAGCGTCCATAAATTCTTTTCAGGTATTCGTTGTCCTTTTCTCTTTGCCTGACGCTTATCATACCCCATCGTAATAAATGCCCAAACGGACATAATTGCAATCCATCCTAATAGTGTCGTTTGCAAGTATGTTTCCCCTCTTTTCTTTCTCTACTTACATTTTACACTGTTTAGCAGTCAGAGAGTAATAATATAATTCTTTAAGGCTGCACGACAGATTCACGGATCTATCAGACCCTCTCCCTAAATTCCTCAATACGAAAACTTTACCGTCGCCGTAAACAAACAAATAAAAAAGTCGCCTCGCACCCAGATTAACTCTGGACCGTTTGGCGACTTTTATTGACGTTCTTATTTTGCGATTGATTTTTTCGCTGCATCTGCAAGTTGTGTGAACGCTTGCGCGTCAGTCACTGCAAGATCAGCAAGCATTTTACGGTTAACATCAATGCCAGCTACTTTCAAGCCGTGCATAAGAGTGCTGTAAGAAAGACCGTTGATACGTGCAGCCGCATTGATACGTGTAATCCAAAGTTTACGGAATTCACGTTTCTTCTGACGACGGTCACGGTATGCATAGTTGAATGATTTCATTACCTGTTGGTTTGCTACCTTGTAAAGTCTATGTTTTGAACCAAAGTAACCTTTTGCTAATTTCAATACTCGATTACGACGCTTGCGCGTCACTGTTCCACCTTTTACGCGTGGCATAGTTCATTACCTCCTGCTTTTCTGTCCGATTGTGTTTTAAATTATTTCATGTAAGTGATCATTTGACGAATGCGTTTGAAATCGCCTGAAGAAACTAGTGAAGCTTTACGCAGGTGACGTTTCGCTTTTGTCGGTTTGTTTGCAAACAAGTGACTTGTGTAAGCACGGCCGCGTTTCAATTTACCAGAACCGGTTTTTTTGAAACGTTTCGCTGAGCCGCGGTGAGTTTTCATTTTTGGCATGTTCTGTTCCTCCTAAATCATTCATTGTTACTCTTTTTCAGCAGTTGGTGCAAGCACTAGGAACATGCTGCGGCCTTCCATCTTCGGTCGTTGTTCAACCGTAGATACATCTTTGCACGCTTCTGCGAAACGGTCAAGGACACGCTGTCCGATTTCCTTGTGCGTAATCGCACGTCCACGGAAACGGATTGAAGCTTTAACTTTATCGCCTTTTTCAAGGAACTTGACAGCGTTCCGTAGTTTTGTCTGGAAATCATGCTCATCGATTGTCGGGCTTAACCGAACTTCTTTAAGCAAAATGATTTTCTGATTTTTACGGACTTCGCGATCCTTTTTCTGCTGTTCAAATTTGAACTTTCCGTGGTCCATGATACGAGCCACTGGGGGTTTCGCTGTTGGTGCTACAAGGACAAGATCCAAATTCGCAAGAGCGGCAATTTCAAGTGCCTCAGTGCGTGTTTTGATTCCGAGCTGATCGCCGTTGTGATCAATAATGCGTAGCTCGCGGGCACGGATGCCCTCATTTACGTACATGTCTTTGCTAATAGTAATCCACCTCCGGATATTTCTCGAATACATGGTTTGGGTATACCGTCCGGTTCGGGTCGGCCCCACAGGTCCATCCAATTAAAAAAGGTAGACAAATTGGATTTGTCTACCCGCGTATGTGTACGTGCAAATGCACGGCACTTCACTCATGTTTTAACCCGTCAACAACGTCTAGGCGTCGAACAGGTGAGAAGCGGGTAGCCTCTTCTTATACCACAAACTGTATTCAGTCATTACTAACCTTAATTACTTTACCATGTGATAGTAAACTTGTCAACATGTTTTAATCTGCGGCTTGGCTTATTCACGGTTGCCGCATTGCTTTCATCGCTGAAAACATGCGTTAAGATTTATATAGTTAGTGTTTGACCACTGCTGTATAAATTTAAATACTTGTAACTTCTTCTTTTAGTCTAGCAAGGAATTCGTCGAATGGCAAGCTTTCAGATTGCTGTTCGCCGTATTTACGAACGTTCACTTCGCCTGATTCGACTTCTTTGTCTCCAAGAACGAGCATATAAGGTACTTTTTGCATCTGTGCTTCTCGTATCTTGTAACCAATTTTTTCATCACGGCTATCAATATTAACGCGGAATCCAGCAGCAACCAATTTTTCACGAACGCCATCTGCATAATCAAAATGTGCATCTGGTGAAACTGGAATTACTTCAACTTGGACAGGTGCCAACCAAGTTGGGAATGCACCTTTGTATTCTTCAATTAGGAATGCAACAAAACGTTCCATAGTTGAAACAACGCCGCGGTGAATGACGACTGGACGATGTTGTTTTCCATCTTCGCCAACGTATGTTAGATCGAAACGTTCAGGAAGCAAGAAGTCGAGTTGCACTGTTGACAATGTTTCTTCCATACCAATTGCTGTTTTCACTTGAACGTCAAGTTTAGGTCCGTAGAATGCAGCTTCCCCTTCTGCTTCAACATAGTCAAGACCAAGTTCATCCATCGCTTCTTTCAGCATTGTTTGTGCACGATTCCACATTGCATCGTCATCAAAATATTTCTCTTTATCCGCTGGATCGCGGTAAGAAACACGGAATGAATAATCCTCGATATTGAAATCTTTATAAACGTCAATAACAAGTTGGACAACGCGTTTGAACTCATCTTTAATCTGATCCGGACGAACAAAGATATGCGCATCATTCAACGTCATTCCACGAACGCGCTGCAAGCCTGATAGTGCTCCGGACATTTCATAACGGTGCATTGTACCAAGTTCCGCAATACGTAACGGCAGGTTTCTGTATGAATGAATTCCATTTTTATAAATCATCATATGATGAGGGCAGTTCATTGGACGCAAAACAAGGTCTTCGTTGTCCATACTCATTACAGGGAACATGCCGTCCTGATAATGATCCCAGTGGCCTGAAGTTTTATATAATTCGACGCTACCGAGAACTGGTGTATAGACATGATCATAGCCAAGCCTCTGTTCCTTATCAACGATGTATCTCTCGATGATTCGGCGAATCGTTGCTCCCTTAGGCAACCACATCGGCAAGCCCTGACCCACTTTTTGAGAGTTCATGAAAAGATTAAGTTCTTTCCCTATTTTACGGTGATCTCGCTCTTTAGCTTCTTCCAAAAGACGAAGATGTTCTTTTAGTTCATCTTTTTTAAAGAACGCTGTACCGTAAATTCGTTGTAGCATTTTGTTATTCGAATCGCCGCGCCAGTAAGCGCCTGCGATGCTAAGGAGTTTGAATTCCTTTAACTTCCCTGTAGATGGAACGTGAACACCACGGCACAAGTCGATGAAGTCGCCTTGTTCATAAATAGACACTTGCTCGCCCTCAGGAATCGCTTCTAGAAGTTCTAGTTTGTATTCGTCATCGATTTCTTCAAAACGCTTTTTCGCCTCTTCACGAGATACATCATGACGAATTACTTCCACGTTTTCAGCAATAATTCTTCTCATCTCTTTTTCAAGTTCTGGTAAGTCTTCTGCTGTAATCGGTTCAGGCGAATCAATATCATAATAAAATCCGCTTTGGATAACTGGCCCAATACCTAGTTTTGCATTAGGAAACTTACGTTTTACAGCTTGTGCTAGAAGATGTGCTGTACTATGGCGTAATATTTCAAGCGCTTCCGGTGATTGAGGTGTGATAATCGCGATATCACCGTCCTCATTTATTGCTGATTTCAAGTCTACTAACTTGTCTCCAACTTTACCTGCCAGCGCACTTTTTCGCAGTCCCGGGCTAATTGATCCTGCTACGTCTTCTGTAGTTGTGCCTTGTGGAAATTCTTTCACGGCACCATCTGGAAATTTCAAATTAATCATATTTGTCATTGTTAAGCACTCCTCATTTATTATTATTGGAAAACAAAAAAAGCCCCATCCCTGGAAAGGGACGAAGCTTTAGCTCGCGGTTCCACCCTTCTTCCTTCAATCCGGAACACTTGAAAAGCGTAAGTGGCCTGTTTAGACCGCTGAAGCTAGACAAACGTACCGAAAAGATGAAGCTTGACGTCGGGTAACGGACCGGATTCCGTCATCGGTTACTGCACTGTTCACCGATGCTGCTCCAAGGTGGTAAATCATCCTTCTATCCTTCAGGGCTTCCAGCCAATGGCCCCGTTCTCTTTAGGTAGACGAAAAGATTGTTGTCCTCTTCCAAGCATTTCAGATTATTAATTAAAACTGAGTATACGTCGATTACGTAATAAATGCAAGTTCGTTCTACATGTATCTCCATAATTCATTGCATTAATAATTATAAAACAACCTAATCCTCTAGGTTCCTCCAGCTGTTTTTCTATTTATTTAGATTGCAGTGTTGCCAGATAATCAAAAGTATAGTCCTTAGATGAACGGGAAGCCTACTAGTATCAAGATATTGAATGGAGGATTTACCATGGAACAAAGTGATAAAGCTGCCGTAGATTGGCCTGAACATCTTCAATTAGTTAAATGTATTGCATATGAGGAAAAAGAATGAAAAAGATCATTTACATGATTATGATTTTTATTGTGCTAGTCTCAGTGCCGAGCATTCTCATTAAGACATTTACAGCTATTTCTTCAAAGCCTGACGCCGAAAGCTCCATCACTACTTTCTCAGAGGCTGATAATGATGAACTTATTAAAATGATTTCAGCTTATAATGACCAACATAAAATTGAACCTATTAACGCTAAAATCGACAGAGTCTGGAAAGCAATACCCGGATATAATGGCTTAGAAGTAGATATTGAAGCCAGCTATAAGAACATGAAACCCAGCACAGATATTGATACAAATAAAATCATTTTCAAGGAAACTTCTCCGGAAATCCATTTGAGCGATTTAGAACCCTCACCGATTTATCGTGGGAATCCTGAAAAACCAATGGTAGCCCTACTCATAAATGTCGCTTGGGGCAATGAGTACATTCCGGGTATCCTGAAAACATTATCAGACAACCAGGTAAAGGCAACATTCTTTTTTGATGGTAGTTGGGTTAAAAATAATCCCGATCTGGCTACAATGATTAACCTTGAAGGTCACGAAATCGGCAACCATGCTTATAGTCACCCCGACCTTAAACAGCGTTCTCGAAATGAAACAGTGAATGAATTGAAAAAAACAAATGATGTAATTGAGGAAACTCTTGGTATAAAACCGATATGGTTTGCACCGCCAAGTGGAAGCTTTAATCAGGAAACCATTTTGGTCGCCAATGAGCTTGGCATGAAAACCATTCTATGGACGGTCGATACAGTTGACTGGAGAAAGCCAGCAACCTCCGAAATGGTTGTGCGTGTTGTCTCTGGGGTAAGTAGCGGTGCGATGGTTCTAATGCACCCCACAAAAGCCGTTTTTGAAGGGCTGGAAACTATGATAATTGAAATTAAAGGGAAAGGGCTTCGACTAGGTACCGTAAGTGATTTAATGAGCGAAAAGCGGATTGACGACTAAAACCAGCCCTAGTAGCAACGGTATTTAATAGTGAGGTATAAGGGAGATAAAGTGAATAACGAGGACATTCACCCGCCCGATATTGATATGGTAAATTTATAATCATTCAGGCCACTTTTCCGATGAATTTGAGCCGGAAAGAACAAAATATCAAATTCTGTACAGGAGTGAATAGGGAGTTTGTAGCATTATTGTTATCAATTACGAAACGCGAAGGCTTGTCAAAATATGAAGTTAAAAATCAGAAATCGCACTTGCTATATATGTCGAACTAATGATTCTATGTGCCGAGCGTTGTTGAGAGCATTCTTTATGTCAACATATATAGGTAGAATTAATTACCATGGAATGAAAAGCTGCATTAAACACATGATACGTTTATGGAGGTGATTAATCTTGCCAAATAACAAAGACAGAAATCCAAACCGTGACCAAAAACAAAATCAAGACCGTAACAAAAACCAAAAACCAAATGATATGCGTGAAGAATTCGGCTCTACATTCGATATCGATAAGTTGAATACTCAAGAAAATGAGAATCAAAAGCAAAGAGAACAACGCACAAACCGTTTTGAAAAAAGATAATAAATAAACTATTAAAAATGACAGAAGCTCAATGCTTCTGTCATTTTTAGGTTTCCCTTTTATTTATCGCGTCTATTTTCACCATCGAGTCGTATTGGAATGCTAATCATTTGCACCCTCTCCATGATTCTTGCCGCTTTTACAGCTTCTTTTTCACCACGCTGTGTGTATGTCAAATGATCTTCAAGTTCAGCGTAACTAAGGTTAGATGTGAAAAAAGTCGGCAATTTTTCTGCCATCCTGTATTGTAAAATAGTGCCGAGCACTTCATCACGCGTCCAAGCAGACATTGTTTCTGCACCAATATCATCAAGCATAAGTACTTGTGCGTTTTTCACAAAATCAATTTTCTCATTTAAGGTCTGATCTTGAATAGATTGTTTCATTTCCCTTAGGAATTCCGGGACATATACAGCAACTGTACGTATCCGACGATTGGCTAATTCGTTCGCCAATGCTCCAAGCACGAATGATTTACCGATTCCAAACGGGCCATAAATGTACATACCTCGCTCTGGAAGTTTTCCGGTTTCATCGAAAGCGTTCAAGAAATCTTTTGCAGCTCGTACCGCCGGCACCCTACTATCATCAAAAAACATATCAATGCTTTGCAATTTCGCTTCCATGACATCTTTGGGCATATACATACTGTCTATCATCTTCTTAATATTACGTTGATCATCATCAACTAATCTGTTGGGACACTTTGTATATTCCACATCTATAAGCCCACGGGATAATACCAATTTCGGTTCGAAGCCGTTCATGATATTCACACATCCTGCGAGGTCGGGACATTTTCCACAACTATGGGAAGCGGTGGCGTATTCGTATAGTTTGCCAAGACTCCGCTCGACAACTTCACCATCAACTTCAGTGGAATGATCCGTCAAAAATTGTTGTACCCCTGGACTTTCCATCACTTCTCTGCGCAATTCATCATATCTTGCGGCAAATGCCGGTGATTTCACGACCCGTTTCAACGTATCGCCAATATGTTCCATTTCACTTCACCGTCCCGTCCCCCGTTACGCCTAATTCCTCAAGTAATTTACGGCGTTCTTCATCAATCTCTGAAGAAGACTTAACAGGTTTATCTGATTTTGTTTTCTTTTCTTCTTTTTTATAAAACCACTCCGGCACTTTCTCTTCACGCGCGGATTTTCGTCTAGGCGCCGATTTCGATCCTGTGCTCTGACCTTCATTTTTCCATTTAACATACTGGTCATGCTCATTCCTCGACATTTCAAGTGCAGTTTTCACTGTATCAACCTTTTTGTTCATCCAATGGGAAGCAATCCGCTCAACATAACTATTCGTTATTTTCCCGTCATTGCGCAAATGAACGTATTGCAGCAGAACATTGACGACACCGACGGACAATCCATGTGTATTGACCAACTTTTCTGCAAGCTTCACGTCTACAGAAAGCGGCTCTTTCCCGTTAATCTCACGCAACATTTCAAGTGGCGCCGTATTTTCAAGGTAATGCACCAATTCTTCATCTCGCGTTAATAGTCCTGTTTCAGGCTTAGGCAATTCTTTCGCATACACTTTATGCAAGACTGGCGCCTCTTTTGAAACATTCATTTTATAAAACTCCGCTGCTGACTTTCGCAATCTGTCTTCCGGCAACTTGAGATCTTCATCGAGAGCCATCATGATGACTTTTTGCATATCTAGCGGCGTGAGCGAATAAAGGAATGCGATTTTCGCAATTAATTCCTTAGAAACAGAAGATAATGAAGCTTTGGGAACCATTTGTTCAGATAAACCCGAACTTAGCAGATTGAAATCAAAGTCTGAATGCAAAAACGGAACACCTTCCGGCTCATTCCGTCCGATAAACTGCTGGCCCTCGCCCATATCCATACTATAGCCCTGCTGAACAGGCGTATACACATCTAAAAATGTACGAGAAACATCTTCAAATCCAACTTCATTTACACTGTCTAGCGCAAAACGGCTACGTAGATTTCGGTATGCCTGTTCTCCGATTTTACTAAATAAGAATGTCGACAACAGTGGATCTAGGAAAAAAGCTTTGGCATCAAGTGGAGGAAGTAGATCGTAAACAAATAATCTCGCATCTCCATCTTTTTTCTTGTATGTTCGTAATAAGCCGATTGCTTCAAGAGATATACGGGCTTCGAAGACAGGTCCCAGTGGCATCGTCAAAATGTTCATAAGGTGGTAATGGTTGTATTCACGGTCATCTTCACGCTCTGCGTCCGCCCATAATGTCATAAACAAACTCATCGCACCTGGGCCAATCAGCGGTTGGTAAAATAAAGTGAGGAGTTGACGATCATAATCTGAAAAGGGCTGCGATAACCGTATTTTGTATGCGTCAACTGGCTGTAGTTCTTTATAAAGGGGTGCCATCAAACTCTACTTCCTATCTGAATGGGATACGTTACTTTTTCGTTCGTTTTTGTAGGTCTTGCAATTCTTTTATGAAAACTGTGATGTCTTTATATTGGCGATAGACTGAAGCAAATCTGACATAAGCGACTTCATCAACTTCCGATAGCTGTTCCATAACCATTTCCCCAACATCATCAGAATTAATCTCCACGACACCTGCGCTTCTCAATTCTTTTTCAATAGAATAAACGATCTTTTTTAGGTCCTCAAGGGAAACAGCGCGTTTTTCACATGCTCGAATAAGACCTCTGAGCACTTTTTCTCCACTAAATTCTTCACGCGAATCGTCTTTCTTCACGACAATCAAAGGCATTTCCTCAACTTTTTCAAATGTCGTAAAACGGAATGCGCATTGTTCGCATTCTCTGCGACGCCGGATGGATCTATTCTCCTCGGCCGGTCTAGAATCAACTACCCGGGTGCCATTGAACTGGCAAGCTGGACATTTCATAATGTGTATCCTCCGCTTTTTCTTAGATAATAACTTAATTATAACAGAAAACGACAAAAAAAAATCGAAATAGAGTGGAAAGAAGCATTGTACAATGAGAAAAGCGCAAGACGCCATCCACCCCGACAGGCGTAAGTGATAAAAGAAGGCAGTTGAAGTTCGCGACGTCCTGTCGCTATGACTGCTTACAAGTACGAGGAGGCGTACTTCAACCCCCACACAGGAGAGATGTAGTTCAATCCCTTCCCAAACAACTTATGACCCAAGGGTTGGCGCCTGGAGCCTGGGCACCGTTCCACGTCGAAAACATATACTTGTCTTCCAAGAAAAAACGTCCCTAAAGTCATCGTTCACTGACTTTAGGGACGCTCTCTATTCACAATTAAGCAAGTTCTTTTGTTTTCAAAGCTACTGCAACTTTCTTTGTCAAATCGACGACGCGTGCAGAATAACCCCACTCATTATCGTACCAGGCAAGTACTTTCACTTTGCGATCTGCCATAACAATTGTTGAAAGACCGTCAATGATTGCTGAGTCAGTTGTTGTATTGTAATCAATAGATACAAGCGGCTCTGTTGAGAAACGGAGAATACCTGCCATCGCTCCTTCAGAAGCCTGCTTAAATGCATTGTTTACCATCTCTACTGTCACGTCTTGCTTCAAATCTACAACTAGGTCGACAAGTGAAACATTCGGCGTAGGTATACGAAGTGACATTCCGTGAATCTTCCCTTCCAATTCTGGAAGCACAAGTGCCAACGCTTTCGCAGCCCCAGTAGATGTTGGAATGATAGATTGTCCGCATGCACGTGCACGTCGAAGGTCCTTATGAGGATTATCCAAGTTCTTTTGGTCATTTGTATACGCATGAACCGTTGTCATTAAACCGTTGTCAATCCCAAATGCATCATTTAATACCTTAGCTACAGGAGCAAGACAGTTTGTTGTACAACTTGCATTCGAAATGATGTCATGCTTTTCGATATCTAATTTATCATCGTTTACGCCTAAAACAATTGTGATATCTTCATTTTTACCAGGTGCCGATATAATGACTTTTTTTGCCCCCGCTTCAAGATGAAGTGCCGCTTTGTCACGCGAATTGAACTTACCAGTCGCTTCAATGACAATATCGACACCAAGCTTTTTCCAAGGAAGGTTAAGCGGGTCACGGTCAGAGACGATTTGCACTCGTTTCCCATTGACGACAATCGCATTTTCTTCTGCAATGACTTCGCCATCAAATGTACCGTGATTCGTATCGTACTTTATAAGATGAGCGAGTGTTTCTGATGAATACATTGCGTTAATCGCAACGATTGTTACATCTTCTTCTGTAATCATTTGACGGAATACCATTCGTCCAATTCGTCCAAACCCGTTTATCGCAATAGAAGTAGTCATATAAAGATCCTCCTGTATGTATGTTATACTTTTTATCTAATACTCGTCATTAGTATAACACATATTATGCTAAAACCAAGATTTACTATGGACAATTGAAATGTTTCATTTTTCAGAATCACTTCAAGGCTCTGCATTCCATTTAGAAAGTACCTCAGTCAACTGGCTTTCTGTCTCTTCCACTGGACCGTTATTGAATAAAACCGCGTCTGCACTCAGTTCCTTCTCTTCGATTGATAGTTGGGAACGGATTCGTGCATCCGCTTCTTCTTCCGATAACACATTCCTCGCAATGAGACGTTCCTTTTGTATTTCTGCTGTGACAGACACGACAATAATTTTATCCACGAACGATTGCAACTTGCTTTCAAACAACAAAGGGATGTCCATGATAACTGTATTCGATCCCGTTGAAATCAATTGCTCTTTTTGCCTTAACATCTCTTGTCGTATTGCAGGATGGATGATACCATTCAACTTTTGGCGCTCTTCTACATTACCGAATATTTGCTGTCCTAGCTTTTCACGATTAAGCGATCCGTCCGAACGTAAAATCCCCTGACCAAATACGCGACTGATCTCTTGTAAAACTGGACTCCCGGGTTCGACAACAAGACGTGCAATTTCATCCGCATCTACAATTGGAAAGCCCTTTTTCTTCAACATCTTGGATACGGTGCTTTTCCCACTTGCAATACTGCCCGTTAAACCGATAATCATAGCTCACACAGCCCTTCAACAATCATTTCTGGCATGTCGGACAATAAACGGATGTCCTACCTGCGATTTTCATACTCTCCGTGGCAGAGCCGCAAGCAGGGCAAAATTTCCTGCCATACATTTTAAGACGATCCTGCATTGTGCCCGCTTCCCCATTAATATTCCGGTAATCAGAAATGGAGCTGCCTCCCGCATCAATACTTTCCTGTAAAATAGCCACAATCACATCAAATAATTCATTTTTTCTTTTTAGACTAATCCGCTCCGTAGTCCTTTCGGGATGAATCTTCATCTTATAGATTGCTTCCGTCGCATAAATATTCCCACATCCAGATAGTACATGCCCGTCCATAATGACTTCTTTGATTGGTTTTCGGGCATATTTCGGCATAGCTGCAAACTCAAGGAAATGCTTGCGCGCTCCAGTAGCGAACGGTTCAGGAGCCATTTTCAATAGTGGCGGATGATCTGCTTCACAGCCAAGAAGCCGTAGTTCTCCAAAACGACGAATATCCGAATACACCAGTAGTCCCCCGCCTTCCAGCGTAAAAACAACATGAACATGGTTACGGAACTTCATTTCCGTAATGTCATCAACGCTGTCAACGGTGAACCAAGCCCCTGTCATACCAAGATGACTGACAAGAAGACAGGTGTTACCATCTTTCATTAAATGAAAGTAAATGTATTTACTGCGCCGTGTGACATTTCCAATCGTCATACCAGCCATATCTACTATAAAATCTTCGGTTGTAATTCCTTTTATCACAGCTTCTTTACCTAGTTGTTTTGATTTGATAACCGTATCTGAAACGGTTACGTTCTGGATTGTCCTTCCAATCGCAATTGGTGCGAGTGCACGGACAACCCCTTCTACTTCCGGTAATTCAGGCACTTTATCCCCTCACTTCGTCTCATACCAAGATAATCCGAATGCCCAATCTACTTTCAATGGCACGTCAAGCGCTAGAGCAGATTCCATCACTTCAGGTACGATTTCTTTTAGTTTCTCAATTTCTTCTTGTGGTGCTTCAAAGATCAATTCATCATGTACTTGCAGGAGCATACGTGTCTGCATGCCTTCAACTTCAAGCCTGTTAGCCATTTCAATCATTGCTTTTTTAATAATATCGGCTGCACTTCCTTGAATCGGTGTATTCATAGCAGTCCGTTCCGCAAAACTTCTTAAGTTGAAATTCGAACTTGTGATTTCTGGTAAATAGCGTCTCCGGTTCATAAGCGTCGTCACATAGCCTTTCCTTTTCGCCTCTGCAACAATGTCGCTCATATACTGTTTGACTCCCGGGAAACTGCTGAGATAAGTATCGATGAATTGTGCTGCGTCTTTGCGCGTAATATCCAAGTTTTGCGAAAGTCCGTAATCACTTATACCGTAGACAATTCCAAAGTTGACTGCTTTTGCTGCTCGTCGCATGTCTGACGTCACTGAATCTTCATCAACACCGAAAACATCCATTGCTGTCTTCGTGTGAATATCTGCACCTGCACGGAAAGCCTCAATCAGTTTTTCATCTTGCGACATATGTGCGAGTACCCGCAGTTCGATTTGTGAATAATCCGCGGCAAATAGATACCAGCCCGGTTCAGATGGAACGAACGCTGCACGAATTTTCCTTCCCTCTTCAAGCCGGACAGGAATGTTCTGTAAATTGGGATTGATGGAACTAAGTCGACCTGTTGTCGTGAGTGCTTGCTGGAAACGGGTATGAATCTTGCCATCCTCGTGAATTTCTTTCAATAGTCCTTCGATATATGTCGAATTCAATTTACCGAGTTGGCGATAGTTCAATATATGGCTGATAATTTCATGTTCGCTTTCAAGCTTCTCAAGCACATCCGCCGCAGTTGAATAACCAGTTTTCGTCTTTTTAATCGGAGTAAGTCCGATTTTCTCAAAAAGGATGACGCCAAGCTGTTTAGGTGAATTAATGTTGAATTTTTCTCCTGCAATTTCATAAATAGTTGTCTCAAGTGTGGCCAGTTTAGCAGACAGTTCAGTTCCGATTGTCAGAAGCGTCTCTCGGTCCGTCTTAACACCAGTCGTTTCCATTTTCGCAAGAATCGCCGCAAGCGGTAACTCAAGTACATGGTATAAATCATATTGATCATTATCTTGTAATTTCTCTTCAATCTCTGCGTGCAATTTCCAAATCGCCAGCGCTTTTCGACCGGCGTGGTCTGCAATTATTTCTTCGGTCGGTATCGCTTTCTTAGCACCTTTTCCATAAATCACTTCATCCTGCTCGACTTCTGTGTAACCAAACTCTCCTGTAATGGAAGCTACATCGGTATAGGTCGTCGATGGGTTGACGATGTAGGTCGCCAGCAATAGGTCAAACTGGAAGCCTTCTGCATCTAGACCTTGACGCGCTAGTGATGCACTAGCTGCTTTTGAATCAGACGAGTATTTCAGCTTGTCCGTATTTTGCAACCAGTTTTTGAATGGTGTCGATTTTTTTGCAACTTCAAGCGGTATAAATAGAATGTTTTTTTCATCCGCTAAACTAATGCCTAAAATCTCTGCAGTCAAATAGTTTTCATCCATCATTTCAACATGAATCGCCATCTCATCTGATAAATCCTTGTCCAAGAGTTCGGCAACAATCGTGACTTCAATTGCTTCTTTTGGTTCTTCAGCTGCTTGAGGAGTAATTTTTTCGAGGAGCGTTTTGAATTTCAACTCCCGGTAAATAGTCGTCACTTGATCCATATCGGGGCCGTCATACGCTAAATCATTAATGTTAAGCGTGATCGGTGCATTCACTTCAATTGTCGCAAGATCTTTGCTCATAAACGCTTGCGCTTCATTTTCCGTTAGGTTCTGATTCAGCTTTTTAGCAGTAATTTTAGCAAGTGATTTATAAACATTTTCAATCGAACCGTATTCGATTAACAATTTGAGCGCAGTTTTCTCCCCGACTCCAGGAACGCCGGGAATATTATCGGATGCATCGCCCATTAGTCCTTTCATATCAATGATTTGATGGGGCTCAATGCCGTATTTCTCCATGACGTGTTCAGGCGTGTATTTCTCAATATCCGTCATCCCTTTTCGAGTGATGAACACCGTTGTATGGCTACTGGCAAGTTGCGTTAAATCCTTATCCCCTGAAATGACGACGATTTCGGAACCGTCCGCATCTCCCGCTTTGCTAAGCGTGCCGATGATATCATCCGCTTCATACTGATCCAGTTCGTACTGGGGGATATTGTATGCTTCAAGCAACTTTCGCAGATAAGGGAATTGCTCGGATAATTCAGGTGGCGTTTTCTGACGCCCACCTTTATATTCTCCGTATGTTTTATGCCTGAATGTTGTTTTGCCAGCATCCCATGCCACGAGAATATGCGTCGGTTTTTCATCCTCAAGGATGTTTTGTAGCATCATCGTGAAGCCATATACCGCATTGGTATGGATACCGTTATCATTTGTTAATAAAGGTAATGCAAAAAATGCCCGGTACGCAAGACTGTTTCCGTCAAGTAACACAATTTTCTTTGTCGTCATGTACATTCCACTCCCATTCAAAAAAACGTCATCTTCATTCATCTTACCACGGGGGCGGATAGAATTGAAAATGACGCGTTGTTTAGTGTGCTTCTGTAATTCTTTACTTATGAACACGTCTGTTGATTAACCATTTATTCGTATAAAATACGGATGAGTAGGGCTTGGGAAAACCCATTTTCACTGGATCATTTCCGGTTCGTTTTCGGCGAACTAATCACGACACATTTAACGAGAGATATGTGTGGAAGAAGTGACTCCGTCACTTCTAGCCACACTTTTTCGGTAATCCTGTTGAGAATAGTTGCCTGTCGCGTACCTACAATGTTCAAGTGAAAAATGCGGTTAAGTTTGAAAGAAATGAATAGATGACTTTCTATAGAGATTGTAGTGCCCGAAGATGCAATTTCGGGCACCCTTGCACATTGTACGATGTGTTCCTTGCTTACTTTTAGTAAAGTTTATGCATCTAATTATGTGATGTCTACTAGAAAGTGACACTTCTTTTAATAAAGAAAGGCAAAACCATAGAGTAAGCATCAGCCGCCAAAATTGCATCTTTGGCGGCTTTTATCCAGGTAGATGCCCCTCTATTCTTTCGTCCCAATAAGCTTGAGCACTTCGTGGACTTATCCATTTGGAGCAGGGCGGATGAAGGACCACCATACGATTACCGAAAAAATGTGTAGGAATGCGACAAATTCGCATCCCTACACATCCAGATATCTCGGTAAAAGTATAGAAATCATTCAATCCAAGCAAACCAAAAGCAATTATACACGTAGCGCCCAGTGTGTGATCCTGGTTACTTTGGTTAATCAACAGACGTGGGATTGCTTAATTACCTTGTCGTAAAGGTAGACAGATACGAATCAATGTACCAACACCGATTGTGCTCTCCACTTCGACTGTACCACTATGGGCTTCCACGAGATGTTTGACAATGGCTAGTCCTAACCCTGTGCCACCCGAGTCACGGCTCCTTGCACGGTCAACACGGTAGAAGCGTTCAAACAGCCGTGCCAGTTCAACTTGTTCGATACCGATTCCTTCATCTTGTACTTCAATAATTACATTTTGCGCTATTTTTTTTACTGAAACAGTGATTTTTGTCTGTTCTTTTGAATAGTTAATCGCATTTGATAAGAGATTCACCATTACTTGAATTAATCGACTTGCATCGCCTTCGATAGCAATTTCATCTGCAATATCCAAGTTGATAGCCATCTTCTTACGCTCCAAACTACCGGAAACGATTTTCAATGCATCATTCATCAGTTCTAACAGCTCAACATGTCCAAACTGAAGTGAAAAGTTTTCTCTTTCCATTGCTGATAATTCGAGCAAGTCATCAATTAATAGATGTAGGCGGTTACTTTCTTTCTGAATGATTTCAAGAAATTCTTTCATTATGACAGGTTCATTCATCGCACCATCTAATAATGTTTCAGTGAACCCTTTAATTGAAGTAATAGGAGTACGAAGTTCGTGGGATACATTTGCAACGAAATCTTTTCTTACTTCTTCTAGCCGGACAAGCTTTGTAATATCATGCATGACAACAACAATTCCGAGCCAATTCCCATGATGGCCGATAACAGGCGCACCATAAACGCCCATGTAGGAATAAAAACCTCCAGAATCAATCCTAACCTGTTTTTCACGTACTTGTTCTGTCATAAAAACATCTTCAATCAAATCTTCAATTTCAATAGGCAAACCGATTGTTTTGAACGTTTTACCTATTGGCTCCTCTTTTGAAAATCCAAATGTCTTTTCGAATACCCCATTTACAAGATTGACTGATCCTTCACGACCAAACATCAGAAGACCGCTTCCCATACTTTCTATAAGTGTTTTCAAGCGTTCTTTTTCCATCATTCGAAGTGTCGACATTTCTTGCAGATTACTCGCTATTTTGTTAATAGAAATCGCAAGTTCATTATCATATTCTGGTTCATCCGTTTTAGTCCTTGCATGGTAATCGCCCTGTGCAATTTGAACGGCCACTTTTGTCACTTCATCGACCGGACGAGCGTATTGCATCATCATCCGCATCGCTATAAAGAGAGAGAGAATAAATGCAATTATCAGCGTGACGATTAAATAGACCCAGTATTGTCGTTGCAGATCAAGTGTGATATCACGCGCGAATAAAGGGAAAAACTGACCCAGGACAATACCGAGGCCAGTTAAAAGAACCGAAAGAAGAATTGCACACGCAATAGTTAATCGGGAATATAAATCTTTCATCAAATTTTCGGCTCCTCAAATTTATAGCCAATTCCCCTTACCGTCTTGATGAAAACAGGTTTCTTCGTGTTTTCTTCAATTTTCTCCCGTAGATGACTGACGTGAACATCGACGATGCGTGTATCGCCAGCAAAGTCATAATTCCAGACTGCACTTAAAAGTTGGTCCCGTGATAGAACACGATTCTTGTTCTGCATGAAATAAACAAGAAGTTCAAATTCCTTTGGTGTGAACTCAAGTTCTACTTTGTCAAGATAAGCTTCATATTGTTCAGCGTGCACAGTTAAAGATCCAGTGGTCAAAATCCCTGTTTCTTCGACACGGCCTGTCCATTCCCCACTACGTCTCAATACAGCCTTAACGCGTGCAACAACCTCTCTAGGACTAAACGGTTTCGTCATATAATCATCCGCGCCAATTTCAAGACCTAGCACCTTGTCGAGCTCGTCCCCTTTTGCCGTCAGCATGATAATCGGAATATCGAGTCCCCGCTGTCTTAACGTTTTGCAGACATCAATCCCATCCATTTTCGGAAGCATTAAGTCAAGTAAAATTAAATCAGGTTTTTCCATTTCTGTTTTCAATACAGCTTCTTCTCCGTCAGCAGCGGTGATTGTTTCGTATTGCGCCTGCTTTAAGTTGTATTCTAATAGTGTTCGAATCGGCTGTTCGTCATCGACAATCAATATTTTCTTTATACTTGAACTCAACTTGCATCAATCCCCCGTCAAAAGTTATCCATTGCTTGTGATGTAAGACGCTCTTCCACTTTTGGCGGAGTGACTGTCACTATTCCAGAAATAACGATATCTTCCTTTTCGTCACACGCTTCTATTGAAATGTCTATTGAGTTTTTTTCTTTATCAACATGAATTACTTCGAGCAAAAAATTGATAGTTGTATAGTGATACACAGCTTTTGGGAATGACAATTGCTGTTTCACGATATGTGAACCAGGTCCAGGTAAATACTTTGAAACGGCGGATGTCACAATCCCTGTCAGCATAATAGTTGGTACGATAGGCAATCCATAAGCCGTCTGTGAAGCGTAATCATGCTGTATATAGAGCGGGTTACTATCATTTGTTAGACCAAGATAGAGTAGGAGATCTTTATCTTCAATTTTCTCTGTCAATTTCAACTTTTCTCCAACAGTGATTTCCTCTATCTTTCTACCTAGACGTCTTTTCTTCCCTAGTATCAACTTATTTCCCCCTTTTAGTGTGATAATACAAGTTTATCAATAATCAGAATAAAAATCGAGTAGCATATGCTACTCGATTTTTATTAAAGATATTAGACAAGAACTTTCATAACAGCTTTAACTGATTCAGCAGAATTAGCCAATGCCGCCATTTCGTCTTCAGTCAATTCAAGTTCGATGATTTTTTCGATACCGCCTGCGCCAAGCACAGTTGGAACACCAATGTAAATACCGTCAAGGCCGTACTCACCCTCAAGATATGCTATCGAAGGAAGTACACGTTTCTGATCTTTTAGAATCGCTTCAGCCATTTCAACAAGTGATGCTGCTGGTGCATAGTAAGCAGAACCATTACCAAGAAGGTTTACGATTTCTGCTCCACCTTTGCGTGTGCGATCTACGATTTCTTCAAGACGCTCAGGAGAGATCAACGTTTCAAGTGGAATACCACCCGCATATGAGTAGCGTACAAGTGGAACCATATCATCGCCATGACCGCCAAGAACGAAACCAGTGACGTCTTTAACAGACAAGTTCAATTCTTGCGCTACAAACGTACGGAAACGTGCAGTGTCAAGTACACCAGATTGTCCGATTACGCGTTCTTTCGGCAATCCTGATTCTTTGTATACTGTGTACGTCATAGCATCGACAGGGTTTGTCAATACAATGATGGTTGTATTCGGAGAATGTTTTACGATTTCACCTGTTACGATTTTCATGACTTTTTGGTTCGTCTGAACAAGGTCATCACGGCTCATACCTGGTTTGCGTGCAATACCAGCTGTGATAATGACGATATCAGAGTCTTTTGTATCCGCGTAATCTGAAGTTCCAATAATACTCGCGTCAAAACCTTGAATAGGTCCAGCTTCCATCATATCAAGAGCTTTCCCTTTTGTCGGATTTTCCATTTGTGGAATATCAACGATCACTACATCACAAAGCTCTTTTTGAGCTAAAAGAAATGCTGTAGTCGCACCCGTGAAACCAGAACCGATAACTGAGACTTTTTTACGTTGCATTGTCATGAGTTGTCTCTCCTTTTATTCATATGTATGAGGGGTTGAGCCCTCATTTAATCTACTATAAACCTTCAGCGGTGAAGAAAACCGAAGTCTTCTCCACCGCTAAAGTAGTAATAATTAAAGGTTTTTGATCAATTCATTTGCGAATTCAGATGCTTTCACTTCAGTTGCACCGTCCATAAGACGAGCAAAGTCGTATGTTACAACTTTAGAAACAATTGTTTTTTCGATTGAAGCAGTGATCATAGCTGCCGCTTCGTTCCATCCAAGGTGCTCAAGCATCAAGACGCCTGAAAGAAGGAGTGAAGAAGGGTTAACTTTGTCAAGTCCTGCATATTTCGGTGCAGTACCATGAGTTGCTTCAAAGATTGCATGCCCAGTAATGTAGTTGATATTTGCTCCAGGAGCAATACCAATTCCACCAACTTGTGCAGCAAGTGCATCAGAAATATAGTCGCCGTTCAAGTTCATTGTTGCAACAACATCGAACTCTTTTGGACGTGTCAAGATTTGTTGCAAGAAGATATCAGCAATTGCATCTTTAACGATGATTTTGCCTGCTGCTTCAGCTTCAGCTTGTGCTTTGTTTGCAGCATCAGTTCCATCAGCATCTTTGATTTGATCATACTGGTTCCATGTGAAGACTTTATCGCCGAATTCTTGTTCAGCAACTTCATAGCCCCAGTTTTTGAATGCGCCTTCTGTAAACTTCATGATATTTCCTTTATGGACAAGCGTCAGTGACTTGCGGCCTTCTTTAATGATATAAGCAAGAGCAGCACGTACAAGACGTTTTGTACCTTCTTCAGAAATAGGTTTGATACCGATTCCAGAAGTTTCTGGGAAGCGGATATTTTTAACACCCATTTCGTTTTGTAGGAATTCGATTACTTTTTTCGCTTCAGGTGTACCTTCTTTGTATTCAATACCTGCATAGATATCTTCCGTATTTTCGCGGAAAATAACCATATCGCAATCTTCAGGACGTTTAACTGGTGAAGGAACACCTTCAAAGTAACGTACTGGACGTAGGCAAGTGTAAAGATCCAATTCTTGGCGAAGCGCAACGTTCAATGAACGGAAACCGCCACCAATTGGCGTAGTAAGTGGTCCTTTAATAGCGATCAAATACTCATCGATTGTGTCTAGTGTTGCTTGTGGAAGCCATTCGCCAGTTTCGTTGAATGCTTTTTCCCCTGCAAGAACTTCTTTCCACACAAGCTTTTTCTTGCCGTCGTAAGCTTTATCAACAGCTGCTTCAAGTACGCGTGATGCCGAATGCCAAATATCCGGACCAGTACCGTCACCGATAATAAAAGGAATTGTTGCGTGATCAGGAACGTTTAAAACACCATTAGTTACTGTAATTTTTCCACCGTTAGTCATGAATAATTTCCTCCCAAATTCAAAATCAGAGGGCCGGCATATATCTATGCTGCCCCATGTATTTTCGTTCTTATCGTTCTTTAATTGGAACGTATTTTTGCATGCCCGGTCCCGTATAATCTGCACGAGGACGGATCAATCTATTGTTCGCATATTGCTCACGGATATGTGCAATCCATCCCGAAATACGAGATACTGCGAAAATTGGCGTGAATAAATCATGATCGATGTCGAGTGAATGATAGACAGAAGCCGAATAGAAATCGACGTTCGGCGGCAAATTCTTTTCGCCGGTAACAATTTCTTCGATTTTATTGGACATATTGTACCATTTCTCTTCGCCGCGAAGTTCAGTCAAACGCTTAGACATCTCACGAAGATGTTTCGCACGTGGATCACCTTTACGGTAGACACGGTGGCCGAAGCCCATGATTTTTTCTTTGTTATCCAATTTTGCACGGATATATGCTTCTACTTTGTCTTCTGAACCGATTTCCATCAGCATTTTCATTACTTGTTCGTTTGCGCCACCGTGAAGTGGTCCTTTAAGTGCACCAATCGCTGCTGTCACACCTGAATACATATCAGAAAGCGTAGCTACACAAACACGTGCTGTGAATGTAGATGCATTTAGCTCATGGTCTGCATGTAGGACAAGTGCTTTGTCGAATGCTTCAATTGCAATTGCTTCAGGCTGTTTTCCTGAAAGCATGTATAGGAAGTTTTCAGCATAGCCAAGTTCAGCTTTTGGAGCAACCGGCTCAAGGCCTTTACGGATACGTGAGAATGAAGTAACGAGTGTAGCGATTTTCGCTTGAAGCTTAATCGCTTTTTCGTAATTTGCTTCATCAGACATATCTTCTGCTTTTTCATCGTATAGTCCAAGTAGAGATACTGCAGTACGCAGTGCAGCCATTGGGTGTACTTCCCCAATAGGATACGTTTTGAAATGATTAAGTACTTCTTGAGGAACAGACATATTCTCTGCAAGCTGTTTTTTCAGCTCTGCAAGCTCGTCCTCTTTTGGCAGACGCTGGTGCCAAAGAAGATAAATAACTTCTTCAAAGCTGGCGTTATCTGCAAGATCATCAATATCATAGCCGACATATGTAAGTGTGTCATCAATAATAGAACTGATTGCTGACTGTGTCGCTACGACTCCTTCCAACCCTTTGGTTGACGTCATATAAATCGCTCCCTCTTTCAGTACAGCTGTCCAATCTACAAAAAGGAGACAGAAGAACAGCTAGTCTGCTAATACTAATTCGCTACTTAAAAACGCTTACAACGACCATTATAATCAATATTGTCATCTTTGTGAATGGATACGCTTGTTTTTGTTTTTAGTTTTATAAAAAGGGGGACGGAAAATGCCAGAAAACCGGAACAAGCAACAAGCATTTCAATCAATTTTCATGAAATGGTTGCCTGCTTTTTTGGCGGGTATTATCCTGTTCACTGTCCCCCCGGCGGCAATCGCTATCATTATCGCCTACTTCACTGCCCCTATCTTATCATCCGTCCGCTCAATGACCAAGCTTCCGCTTACAATTGCAACATTATTCGTTATGACACTTATGCTTTTTTTAATTAGCGCGTTCACTTTCATCGCAATCCATGGGCTTATTGACACCGTTCCAACTGTCGAACGCCATATAGCCCCATTCACACAAAATACCGACATCCCTAGCAAGCTATTCACTTTCCTCGAGGATAAAGTTGTAGAATATGGCCATGCGCTTTTAGAATACACCCTAACAATCATCAGTACCGTTTTTCAACAGTTATTCAGTTTGTTCATTTTCCTCGTTGCTTATTTTTTTGCCTTACGGGAATCCGGAAAAAACCGCTACTGGTTTCTAGTCTATTTCCCTAGCACCATACGCCTGCCAGCAAAAGGTATGTTTACGAAATCCGGTAAACTTATCGGCACTTTCGTATCAGTAGAAGCCCGCTTATTCTTCCTGACATTCTGTATTATCTCAATAGGGTTCTTGCTTTTACGGTTCGAGTCACCCATTGGCAACGCTTTTCTTATCTCGCTGGCAGATAGTCTGCCATTCCTCGGTATCGGCCTGTTCCTACTGCCCATGGCCGCTTTCTTCCTATACACAAACAATTTTTATATAGGTATCTCACTTATTTTACTCTATCTATTCACCATGATAACTAGACAAATGGCCGAATCATACATGTGGGCATCCACTTTCCACCTAAAGCCAATTCATGCTTTTTTCATAACGGCTTCTTCCTTCTATTTATTCGGATTACCCGGTATTCTACTGACACCATTCTTACTTTTTACCGCACTGAAAGTCAGACAGCATCCTTTATTTACCGGATAACAATTTGTCCTTTTTTCATTTTATTATAAATCCAATTCTGAATAAATGGTCTGATACTATTTCTTGGTCCTTTGAAAAGGAGTAATAAGCCGACTAAGTCGGTAATGAAACCAGGCATGATTAGCAGAAGCCCCCCAAATAGGATACAAACACTATCAATAAGTGCATCTCCAGGTGTCTCCATAGCTGTCATACGCATTTTCAATTCAGTCCAAGCCTTCATACCTTGGCGTTTGGCGAGATATGCCCCTCCTATCCCCGTGATAAAGATAATAGCTATCGTGGGCAATAGACCTAGCGTCTTCCCTGAATAAATTAGTAAAGCAAGCTCAACTGCCGGAACAGCAATAAATGTGAGTACTATCCATTTCATGCAAAATTCATCTCCTAAAAAAGGCTGCTTACCGAGCATTTCGGAAGCAGCCTTTTCTTATTTATCCCGAATGGGTAGGGCCAATGAGGAAGAATTGCAGTTCATTCCTCCCTGTTGGTTACTTAGGTTTTGCCACAGGACGTGACGCACACTTAGCCTAAGTTCTTTAAACAATCAGTGGGGGATGAAGAACCCCCACTCTGATTGAAGATTAACTTTATAGAACGCTCGCGTGTCCATTATAGATAACGCCAGATTCAGCATCCATCGTAATTTCCTTGCCATGTTGGATAAGCTCGGTAGCATTTTCAACTCCGACAATTATCGGTATACCTAAACTGAGTCCGACAATTGCACCATGACTCGTCAATCCGCCTTCTTCCGTAATGAGTCCTGCGCATTTCTCGATGGCAGGCATCATATCACGATCAGATGCGTTCGTTACAAGAATAGCTCCTTCTGTATCATACGCCAATGCTTCAGCTGCATTTTTGGCTACAACAGTTCGACCATAAGCTACATCTTTGCCAATTCCTTGTCCTCGTGCAAGCAAATCACCTATGACATGTATTTTCATCAAGTTCGTCGTTCCCGCTTCACCAACTGGAACACCTGCTGTAATGATAACCACATCACCATGTCCGACATATTGATGTTTAACACTCTCTTCTACAGACTCTTGCAAGATTTCATCAATCGAAGAAGCTTTTTTTCCAACTATCGGGTAGACGCCCCAGATAAGTGATAGTTTTCTTGAACACATTTCAGATGACGTTACCGCAATAACTGGGCAACCTGGACGATATTTGGCAATCATTTTAGCTGTGTGACCACTTTCTGTTGGGGCAAGGACAGCCTTCACTTTCAAGTTGATAGCCGTGTATGCTGCAGCTTGTCCAATCGCTTCAGTCATATTACCATGTTTTTCTCGTCGACGTGTCGACACTACAGAGCGATAATCGATGGCCGCTTCCGTAGTAAGCGCAATTCGATCCATCGTTTGGACTGATTCGACTGGATAAATTCCTGCTGCCGTCTCTCCTGACAGCATAATTGCATCGGTACCGTCAAAAATCGCATTCGCTACATCGCTCGCTTCTGCACGTGTAGGACGCGGGTTACGCTGCATCGAATCAAGCATTTGTGTTGCCGTGATAACCGGTTTACCCGCCTGGTTACACTTCTCAATCAAATTTTTCTGGACAAGTGGTACTTCTTCTGGTGGTATTTCTACACCCAGATCACCACGTGCTACCATAAGACCATCTGAAACATTCAAAATTTCATCGATATTGTCGACGCCTTCTTGGTTTTCTATCTTCGGAATAATTTGCAGGTTCGAGCCGTTGTTGTTCTCAAGAAGGGCACGGATTTCCATAACATCGGAAGCCCGTCTTACGAATGAGGCAGCTATGAAGTCGACACCTTCCCTAATACCAAACAGGATATCTTCTGCATCTTTTTCCGTCATTCCAGGAAGTTGTACTGAAACACCCGGTATGTTAACGCCCTTATTATTGCTTAATGACCCCGAATTAATAATTAGTGTATGAATTAACCCTCGTGCTACGTCTTTACCAGTAACTTCTAATTGGATTAGACCATCGTCTAAAAGAATGACAGAACCCTCGTTTACATCTTCAATAAGTTTATCGTAACTTACTGAAAATACATCATTGTTTCCTTCGACTTGCGTCATGGAAATATCAATTTTTTGTCCCGTTACAAGTTCCAACTTTCCATTCATCATGGAATGCGTCCGAATTTCAGGTCCTTTCGTATCTAATAGAATCCCAACAACTTTGCCTTTTTCACGAGCGACTTTTCTAATGGAATCGATACGGGCTTTATGTTCCGCATGATTACCATGGGAAAAATTCAGCCTCGCTACATTCATACCAGCCTCAATAAGTTGTTCCAATAATTCCGGTGATTCACTTGCAGGGCCAATCGTACATACTATTTTCGTTTTTCTCATCAAATATCGCCTCTTTTAGTTTTTTTAACAACCCAATTAATTGCACCCAGATTTTAAATAGTGCTCGCTCGATTCAGCCGACATTTTGATGCCCTCTGAATTACTGACTTCGTTCGCGTTTGTCTTCCCACGTATAAAGGCAGGGAATTTTTGATACACAAAGTTAAATAGACAATTCGTTGGACAGCTTGTACATTTCCATATCCAAACCATTTGATTGTTCGAAAACATCTGTCAACTCATAGTCTACCACCACATGATTTCGCATGCCAATCGCAATGCCACCGCGTCCTTCTTTCAATACTTCTACAGCTTTTGCTCCGTACTGACTTGCAATGACACGATCACGTGCAGAAGGTGAACCTCCTCGCTGAATATGTCCAAGCACTGATATACGTGTTTCGATATCTGCTTCGCGCTTCAATATTTCAGCAAGCTCTGCGGCCGACATAACCCCTTCAGCTACAATAATGATACTATGCTTTTTACCTCGTCCCTTACCGCTTTTCAGCCGTTCGATGATCGTAGGCAATTCATACTTCTCTTCCGGTACAAGAATCGTTTCAGCACCGCCAGCCAGTCCCGCCCATAAGGCAAGGTCTCCAGCATCGCGTCCCATAACTTCAATAATGAATGTACGTTCATGAGATGTAGCAGTATCGCGAATCTTATCGATGGCATCTATGACTGTATTCAATGCCGTATCAAAACCGATTGTGAGTTCAGTGCCATTGATATCATTATCTATTGTTGCTGGAACACAGACACATGGTAGACCAAGAGCCGTTAATTCAAGTGCACCTCTGAACGAACCATCACCGCCAATGACGACTAAAGCCTCAATCCCGTTCAACTTCAATTGTTTCAGTGCTTTTTGACGGCCTTCGAGCGTCCGGAATTCAGCGCTGCGGGCTGACCGTAATATGGTCCCGCCCCGTTGAATTATATCACCCACGGAACCCAGTTGTAGAAGTTCGATTTTTCCTTCGATTAATCCTTGATAACCATTGAAAACGCCTGCAACTTCAAGTCCTTCATAAATTGCTTTCCGAACAACTGCACGAACTGCAGCATTCATCCCAGGCGCGTCTCCCCCACTTGTCAACACAGCAATCTTCTTCATTGAAATCACTCCTATGTAGATTTTTATGAACACGAAAAAATGCGGTCACCCGCATCTTTCTTTTATTCAGAAAAAACGCCTATACAGCGAAATTTATCATAACGATGGTCAACTAAGCCTTTACCATCTAGCGTTCCTAATTCATCCATCGAAGTTCGAATTGCATTCCCGATACTAATAGCTTGCGCTTTCGAGTCACGATGCGCACCACCTCGAACTTCTGGAATAATATCATCGATAATACCCATTTCTTTCAAGTGTGGAGCTGTAATCTTCATAGCTTCGGCAGCTTGTTTGGCAAGACTTGAATCTTTCCAAAGAATGGTAGCGGCTCCTTCAGGTGAAATAACAGAGTAAGTTGAGTGCTCAAGCATATGAATATGATTTGCCACCCCAAGTGCCAGCGCTCCGCCACTCCCGCCTTCTCCGATGACGATAGAGATAACTGGAACAGTCAAGCCAGCCATTTCAACAAGATTACGTGCAATCGCTTCGCTTTGTCCCCGCTCTTCAGCCGCCTTGCCAGGAAAAGCACCTTTCGTATCGATGAAGCAAATGATTGGTCTGCCGAATTTCTCAGCCTGTTTCATAAGGCGCAATGCTTTCCTATACCCCTCAGGATGCGGCATTCCGAAATTCCGTTTGACGTTTTCTTTTGTGTCTTTCCCACGCTGATGGCCGATAACTGTTATTGGAACCGATTCAAATGAAGCGATCCCCCCCACAATTGCTGCATCATCACCATAAGCCCGATCCCCGTGCAGTTGCATAAAATCTTCAAACAACATATTGATATAGTCAATTGTAGTTGGACGTTCCGGATGCCTTGCCACTTGAACACGGTCCCACGGTTCCATATTCTCATATATTTCTTCTTCCAAGTTCTTCAAACGAACCTTTAACGTTCCGATTTCATCTGAAAGATCAACCGAATTGTTCGCTGTGAACTCTTCAAGTTCTACGATTTTCTCGCGCAGCTTGACGATTGGTTCCTCGAATTTCAACGTTTTCCCCATTTCAGTTAGCCCCTTTCACGTGAAGTCGAACAATCTTAGATATAGTTTCTTTCATATCCGTACGATGAACGACTGCATCCAGTTGGCCGTGGTCCAGGAGAAATTCTGCTGTTTGGAAGTCGTCTGGCAATTTTTCTCTAACAGTTTGTTCGATAACGCGTCTACCTGCAAAACCTATGAGAGCTTTTGGCTCCGCGATATTAATATCACCAACCGATGCGAAACTTGCTGACACGCCGCCTGTCGTTGGGTATGTCATGACTGATATATATAACAAACCTTCACTGGCATGACGTGTAAGTGCGACACTTGTTTTCGCCATTTGCATGAGTGATAACACGCCTTCCTGCATACGTGCCCCACCGCTCGCAGAAAAGATAATCATTGGAATGCCAAGTTCAGTCGCTTTTTCGATTGCGCGGGTAATCTTTTCACCAACAACCGACCCCATCGAGCCCATACGGAAATGTGAATCCATAATAGCTACAGCAATTTCCAGTCCATCGATTTTACCTGTTCCAGTAAGAACTGCCTCATTCAAACCCGTTTTTCTCGAATCTGACTCAACTTTTTCAGTGTAAGCAGGAAAATTAAGTGGATTTTCCGTCTTCAAATGATCGTCAATTGATTTGAATGTCTCTTCATCGAATAGACAAGCTACACGTTCTGCTGCTGTCATCTTCAAATGATGATCACATTTCGGGCAGACTTTCATTAGTTTGATTAGATCTTTTGTTAAAATAATATTTTTACATTCTGGACACTTTGTCATAATTCCTTCTGGTACATCATTTTTAGCGTCAACGGAAGGAATTGTCGTCGTATGCTTTTTTCTATTTTTCATAAATAGATCGCGAATCATTTATTATTGTCCCCTCTTTCACTTTCAACTAGTTCAATCCATTCAGAATAGGCTTCCAACGTGGCAATCACGTTGCCATCACCCAAGTTTAGAAGCAACATTTTCACACTATCGTTTTCATCAACTTTTGTCATTTCACTGAATGGTACTTTACTATATTGTTTTAATAAAAACCAAATTTTAAGCGATAATCGATTTCCCGCTGCAACAATCATCTCACGGACAAGGTCCTCTCGTAAAATTTCCCCATCCTGATCAATTTTTTTCAGCAAGCTCTCCCATACTGGTAATGCCCGTAATGCACTGTCCTTACATATAGCGAGGATTGCCGCCGTTTCGTGAATTCTCCGTGTTTCCTGAACATCGATGACGGAATCGGGCTGTTGCATGATGAAAGCTGCAAGGACTTCAACAAGTTGATGCTTCCTGAAATCGACAAGGAACGTACCTTCACCACGCCGAGTTTCGATAAGCCCGAGCAGTTCCAAACTTCGTAACGCTTCACGAACCGTGGATCTTCCTGCCTGCAGACGTTCTGCCAGTTCACGTTCGGAAGGTAGCTTTCCACCGGTTTCAATGCCCTCTTCTTTAATTATCGATTTAAGTTCACCGACAATATCTAGAAACATTTTCGACGATGGTTTTGGATTTTGCATGCGTGGACCCCTTTGGAAATAGACATGATGATAAGTGGTCTGACCACTCCTGCCTTTAGCATACAGAAAACGATGCTGAACGTAAAGTGAAAGATGGAAATCGAATCAAACCGTAATACACAACACATACTTTTATGCAACGATTAAGAGACATGCCTGTTATATCAGCATGCCTCTTAACTGCCTTTCGTTTGTTGAACAAGTATTTGTGGCTTCCCTCTACGACGTTCGACAGTTCCTTCTACATGAATTATCGCCATTTCAGTAAGCTGACTTTCTGAAATCATATACTGTTTCGGGAATAATGTACAAGAAATTTGTCCCGTCTCATCTTGAATCGTAACAAATGCCATAGATTCCCCTTTTTTCGTTCTTATTCGTTTTATCTCAGTAATCAGACCCACCATTTTCACATATGCGCGGTCTGGAATTCCATCAATTGAAATAATGGTATGGAATCCACCACCTGCCGCTTTTTTCACTTCTGCTGCAGGATGTTCTGAAAGATAGAAGCCAAGTACTTCTCTTTCATATTCGAGTAGCGTCATGCGGGGCAGTGTTCCACCCGGAGAATATTTTGGGCTCGCCACCGAACGAAGCACTTCACTTAATAAATCATCGCCATCATCAGGGCGGATGAACAATGCATGAGATATCGCCGCGTCAATTGAAGCGATCAAAATAGCCCGTGATTCT
Source organism: Sporosarcina psychrophila (assembly GCF_001590685.1). Taxonomy (GTDB): domain Bacteria; phylum Bacillota; class Bacilli; order Bacillales_A; family Planococcaceae; genus Sporosarcina; species Sporosarcina psychrophila. The sequence goes on along the minus strand of NZ_CP014616.1, from coordinate 1,596,421 downwards.
CCAAACTCATCGAGTGCCCCTGCTTTTACAAGTGGCCTAATCGCCTTCTCAGTAAATACATCCCCACCGACTGATGCTGCCATATCAAATAATGTCTTCCAATTACCACCAGACTTCCTTGCACGCTTTATAGCATCGTAAAATGTAGGCGTCACACCTTTGATAGCGCCAAGTCCAATCCGAATTGAGCCTTTTTCAACTGTATACATATATTTACTGTGCTTAATAGATGGCGGTAAAATCTTAACGCCCGCCGCCTCAGATTCGCGCATTAACTCCATTGCCTTGTCATTATTTCCAGTCATTGATGAAAGGAGTGCAGCATAAAAATAAGCGGGTTCATTCGCTTTTAAATAAGCAAGCCGGTACGAGATAAGGGAATAGGCAACAGCATGACTTTTCGGAAATCCGTAGTCCGCAAACTTTACAATAAGATCGTAAATTGCAACAGCGGTATTTTCCGGAAAACCATTTCCAAGAGCTTTTTGCGTGAAATGAGTTCGTTCATTTTCTAGATTCTCCCGATTTTTCTTACTTACAGCACGCCTTAACAAATCCGCTTCACCCATCGTAAATCCTGCCACGCGGACAGCGATTTCCATGATTTGTTCTTGATAGACGATAACCCCATAGGTTTCTTTCAAAACAGATTCAAGTTGCGGATGAATATACGTTATTTTTTCATTATCATTTTTACGCCTGCTATACAATGGAATATTGTCCATCGGTCCTGGTCTATAAAGTGCATTAATTGCAAAGATATCTTCAAATTTATTCGGTCGAATCAAACGAAGGGCATCTCTCATTCCATCCGATTCAAACTGAAAGATCCCTGTCATATCTCCCGCCCTAAAAAGCTCAAAGGTTTTTTCATCGTTTAGGGGAATCTTTTCAAAATCCAAGCGAATTCCTCTGTCATAAGTAATCATAGATCTGATACGGTCTAATAAAGTTAAATTACGCAGACCTAAGAAGTCCATTTTCAATAAACCTTGTTCTTCAACATCTCCCATCGGCCATTGGGTAAGGTAAATTCCATCCGCACCACTTTGAAGCGGTACCACCTCAACAAGCGGGACAGGCGATAAAATCACACCTGCAGCATGTGTAGATGCGTTACGAGGTAATCCTTCAAGACGAATTGCTCCTTTCAACCAATCATTTCTTAGCGGGTCAATTGCAATCCAATCTTGCAGTGCCTTCGATTCTGCAACTGCCGCTTCAAGCGTAATTCCATGTCTATTAGGAATTTCCTTCGATAAATAAGCCATTTCTTCATTTGAAAAGTCAAACACACGTGCCACATTTCGAGCAACCGATCTGGCAGAAAGCGTGCCAAACGTAATGATTTGCGCAACATTTGTCTTCCCGTATTTCTGTGCAACATAGTCAATTACTTCCGCACGTCGATTATCCGCAAAGTCAATATCAATGTCCGGCATTGTTACCCGGCCCGGATTTAGAAATCGTTCAAAAATGAGCCTATATTTAATCGGATCAACATCTGTGATGCCAAGCGCATAAGCAACGAGCGATCCGGCCGAAGACCCCCGCCCTGGACCCGTCAAGATAGCATTTTCTTTAGCGTAACGCATAAAATCTTCGACAATCAGGAAGTAATCGGCAAAGCCCATTTCACTAATTACACTAATTTCATAACGGAGTCGTTTTTCATATGCCTCATCCACTTTGCCTAGTCGTTTTTGCAAACCCGTCATTCCATTTTGCTCCAACAAACTTGTCGCCGTTTCTCCCGCCGGAACTGGAAACACAGGCATAAGCGATTGACTCGGAGGCAATTCTGCATCACACGCCAAGAGGATACTTGACGTATTTGTAAGCCACTCTGCTCTGTCTGAGAACCATTCAGCAAGCTCAGCTTCTTCTGGTAGATATGCTGCCTTGTGACGGTTTTCAGGCCTAGCAGGGTCATTCAGCTTGAATCCTGTCCGAATTGCTTCCGCAACTTCATAAGCGAATGCATCCTCCTTGTCGGTGTACCGACTTTCATAAACCGCAACGATAGGCGTATTGGTTACATCTGCAATTTTCTCAATTAATTCTTCATCAGGATGTCTGACGCCTTCTGTCCTAGCAACACCAATGAATATCGATGACTTGTCGCAATCCTTTATGACGCGCTGGAACACTTCTTCGTTATGTGATAGTGAAGGCCCCCAGGATATATCCGTCAACGGACAAACGATGATACAGCCTTTGCTGTATGCTTTCAACCATTGTAGCGGCAGCGTTTCAGACTCTCTTACGGAAACGGCACTGCTCATCTTCAACAAATTTCGATAACCTTCATCATCTTTTGCGTAAACGTAAAGAAGAGCAACTACCCCTTCTTCAATTTCTAAAAAGATAGATAATCCTATAACCGGACGAATTCCGTATTTTTTCATCACCTTATAAAATGACCGAATACCGTACAACTTCGAGTTAACGATCGCGACGGCTTTAGCCCCTCTCCTTTTCAGAAGCGGGGCTAAATAATCTAGTTTATTAATTCCACGCAGAAGATCGGCGCCAGTTACTACTTGCGGATAGACAAGTGTCAATGCAATCCCTCCGCCTGTTTTTTATAGACATAATTGTTTTAACTTCGCGATGACTTCGTCTACTTCTTCCCATGAATGAACAGAAGCACCCGAGGCAAGAGGATGTCCACCGCCACCGTATTGGGCAGCTAAAGTATTGATGACAGGACCTTTTGAGCGTAGTCGAACGCGAATTTGATCCTCTTCTTCTATGAATATGATCCATGCACAAATCCCTTGCACGTCACCTAACGCCCCAACGAGTTGAGATGTATCAGATGCAGTTACGCCAAATTGTTTAAGTGTCGCTTTATCTATTTTAACAAATGCGGCTCCATTTTCATCCATGGTAAAGTTTTGGTACATATATCCTTTTAAATGTAGCAATTCCCGCTTAACTTCGTACATTCCCGCAAATAATTCCGGACGATCAAAATCAAATTTGATAAGCTCGCTAACTGCTTCAAAAGTTGTTGTTGTTGTACTTGGAAACAGAAAACGTCCTGTATCCCCGACAATTCCCGCGAATAGCAACCTAGCCACATCAGTGGTCATTTTCCACCCATAAAACTGTTTGCCTTCTTCATACAACGAGTAGATCATTTCAGATGTCGAGCTTGCAGAGGTGTTAACCCATTTGATATCGCCGTATGGGTCTGCATCAGGATGATGATCAATTTTCATAAGTACAGCACCTTCTGTATAAAACTCGCTGTCAATTCGACCCGTGTTTCCTGTATCAGTGACAATCACAAGAGCTCCTTCATAAAACGACCGCTCGACGTGATCTTGTTGCGCGAGATAGGTAAGTGATTCTTCGTGTTGGCCAACTGCAAACACTTGCTTATTAGGATAGTTTGCTTTTATCAATTCCTTCAGTCCTGATTGTGATCCGTATGCATCAGGATCTGGTCTCACATGACGATGAATAATGATTTTATCGTACTTTTCAATTGTGTCGATGATTTGTCTTTTCATATCCGATTCCCCCAAGCTTCGATATATTCAGTTCGCATTCTGCTCCAAAAGCCGCTACAATGTAAGAAGTTTGTATGTAATGGAGGGCTTTCATGTTAACGATAAATTTCATTTTCGTATTTTTCATCATCGCTTCTGCGGTCTTCTACTTTTACTTTAAGACTCGGCAGTTCCGCACAAGATCACTATTTCCAATTCGCAAGAAAATGTATGCTAGTATGTCTGGCGCCTCGCTCGGCGGTTTGCTGTTGTTTTTCGGATTCAATCAGCTGATGCTTTTTGACGGTATCACAACATATGTTATCGCAGCCTTATTTATCCTATTCGGAGCTTACGTAGGTATTTTTAATTTCAAGGCCTATAAACATTACAGAAGCTTTGTAGATGAAGAAACAAAGTTGAACGACAACTGATGCGCACATGTGCATCAGTTTTTTTGTCTTTATACGTTAAAATAGAGAATTCCATTGAATCCGCTGCGGCTACCCCTTGAAAGGCGCCTACGCTCAGTTATCAATACTTCAACTTATATGACCAATTTACGACAGGATGCTGCGTCCTTGGACCGCGTTCTTTAATTATCGTTCAAACAATTGATACATAATCATGGCCTTTGCAACTAGGTCCCCTTCGGTTAGTATGTCGAAATCGACTTTTACAAACCTTCTGCTCATATGTAATATCTTTGGAATAACGACAACTATACTTCCAAGTTCAACATTCTTAATGAAGTACAGTGACATATTTTCCGGGACACTTTCCCCGCGTTTCCGCATTTTGATAGCTCTGTTGCCTGCCTCAGTTAAAAGGGTGGTCAAAGCTCCGTATGACAAAGAACCAAACTGATTCGTCATCTGCGGGATAACTGTAAATTCGACAGTATGCGGTTGTTCAGGAATGGATTTCATCTGATTTTTAACAATATCATCAATTGTTTCACCCTGCTGAGGTTGACGCTGAGTCATTTGAAGCGCCTTCAAGACATCTTGACGACTAATAATTCCAGCAAGCAATCCCGCATCCGAAACAACTGGTAACAAATCAATACCTTCCCAAATCATACTATGCCCAGCCGAAGCAACAGATGTTTTTCCCGTAACTGTTATCGGATGACGTGTCATTACTTTTTCAATCAATTCATCATCCATTTTACCAATCGCGTCACGTGAAGTAATTACACCCACAAGTTTCCCCTTTTTCTCTACAACTGGATAACCAGTATGAGATGTCCTATCGTTCACTTCATGAAAATGAGTGACCTGATCTTTTGCTGAAAGTGTAATTGTGTCAGCGAGCGGGGTCAAAATATCTTCCACCAGCAAAATTTCTTTTTCAATTAACTGATCATAGATTGCCCTATTCAACATCGTTGCTACGGTAAATGTGTCGTAACTCGTCGAAATAACCGGTAGTTCCAATTCATCCGCTAACTTCTTCACTTCATCGGATGCGTCAAATCCACCAGTGACTAGCACTGCAGCCCCTGCAAGAAGCGCAGTTTCATGCGCTTTCAATCTATTTCCGACAATCAAAAGACTTCCCGCATCGATGTAGCGCATCATGTCGTCTAATTGCATTGCACCTATAACGAATTTCGTCAACGTCTTATGTAATCCCCCACGGCCACCGATTACTAGCCCGTCGACAATGTTAAGTACTTCTGCAAATGTGAGTCGTTCAATATTCTCTTTCTTTTTCTTTTCAATCCGGATTGTTCCTACACGTTCAATCGTATTGACGAGCTTCTGATTTTCCGCCTCTTTGATGGCCCGGTAAGCAGTCCCTTCGCTGACAGACAGCGCCTTCGCTACTTGGCGGACCGAAATTTTCTCACCGACGGCTAACCCCTCGATATAGCGGAGTATCAATTCATGTTTTGTCGCCATGTCTTCACCTTTTCTCTATCATGACCTTAAGGACATTCTACCACAAAAGGCTTAAGAAAAGCGCTAACCGGGCGCCTGGACGCAATAGATAAGCTATTTCAAAAAACTTTCGCATAGCTCTTTTATAATTCAAAAACTTCTCCCGCTATCATTATTTTCACTTCATGTCCTTCCACTAGCGCTTTGAATGTTTCGGGGTCTTGCTCAATCGGCGGAAATGTATTGAAATGGATTGGTACAGCTAGTTGCGGATTGAGCAACTTGACTGCGCATGCAGCATCTTCAGGGCCCATTGTAAAATTATCACCTATTGGAACAAATGCGACATCGATTGGATGACGCTTACCAATCATCTCCATATCGCTAAAAATTGCCGTATCCCCAGCATGATAAATTGTTTTCTCTTCCACCATTACTAAAATACCTGCTGGCATACCTGTATAAATGATGTCATTGGTCTCTGTTGTGTAAGAAGAACTATGAAATGCTTGCGTATATTTTACTGTACCGAATTCAAATTTACAGGCACCTCCAATATTCATGCCATGTGTTCTTATTCCCTGCCAACCCAAGTAAACGGCAAGTTCATTTGGTGCTATAACTAGTGCATCGCTCGCCTTTGCAATTGCCACCGTATCTCCAACATGATCATTATGTCCATGCGTCAGTAAAATAATATCCGGTTTTTCGTTTCCAACTTCAAGATCTGTAAGCTTATTTCCTGTAATGAACGGGTCAATGAGAATTGTGCAGTTGCCTGTTTTTATTTTCACAATTGAATGACCGTGGTATGATATTTGCATTGAATAATCTCCTCCAATTTCTTATCTTATTAAACAATTTTCGTTATACAACCTGAAAACCCTCTTTTTTGTTATGATAGAAGTATATTAGAGGAGGTCATTGAATTGAGTAAAGTTAAAGAAATACAACAGTTTTTACAGAAAGAAAACTTGGACGCGGCATTTATCACTACACCAGATAACGTATTTTACGTATCTGGATTCCAGAGTGACCCGCATGAACGTCTTCTTGGCGTAATGGTATTTAAAGATGCAGAACCATTTGTAATTTGTCCCTTGATGGAAGTACCTGACGTAAAAACAGCGGGCTGGTCCTATGACGCTGTTGGTCACGAAGATACAGATGATGCTTGGGTTATCGTAATGGAGGCTGTCCGTAAACGTGGAGAACTCCCTGCTTCAATCGCAATTGAGAAATCTCATTTGACAGTGGAGCGTCTTGAGCGGATGAATGAACTGTTTACTGGCGCTAAATTTGTTCGCCTTGACGAACAGCTAAACGGCATGCGTAACATCAAAAGCGAAGATGAACTAAATAATTTACGTAAAGCCGCTGAACTGGCTGATTACGCTATTGAAGTTGGTTGCAGAGAAATCGCTGAAGGAAAAACTGAACTTGAGATTCTTATGGCAATTGAGTTTGAAATGAAGAAAAAAGGAGTTCAGAAAATGTCGTTCGATACGATGGTTCTTTCTGGCCCGAAAACAGCATCTCCACACGGTATACCTGGAGATCGTAAAATCCAAAAAGGCGACTTCATCCTCTTTGACCTAGGCGTCGTTTATAACGGCTACTGTTCAGATATTACACGCACAGTTGCGTTCGGTGAACCAACGGATGCAATGCGTGAAATTTATGAAACGGTAAGAAAAGCGGAGCAGGCTGCTGTTGATTTGGTTCGTCCCGGCGTCAAGGCTATGGAAATTGATAAAGCTGCGCGTGATGTGATTGATCAAGCGGGTTACGGTGAATACTTCACACACCGTATCGGTCACGGACTTGGAATTTCAGTTCACGAGTTCCCATCCATGACTGGTACAAACGAATTTGCCCTTGTGGAAGGTATGGTCTTCACAATTGAGCCAGGTATTTATAATCCAGCAGTTACGGGTGTACGGATTGAAGATGATGTTGTCGTTACAGCTGATGGCGTCGAAGTATTAACCAAGTTCCCTAAAGAATTACAGATTATTCAACCATAATTAGAAAAGGCTGTCCACACTCTAACAAGTGTGGACAGCCTTTTTATATCAGCAGGGACTTCTGCTGAATCAAGTTAAACATTATTGATTCAAAAGTGTTTCAGCGGATACATACTCAACACCTTGAGCATCTGCTACAGCTCTATACGTAACATGCCCTTCCATTGTGTTGATACCTTTTTGAAGAGGAACGTTGTCTAAACAAGCTTGTTTGTAGCCTTTATTCGCAATTTGAAGTGCATAAGGAACTGTAACGTTCGTTAATGCAGTTGTTGAAGTTTGTGGAACTGCACCTGGCATATTCGCTACCGCGTAGTGAACAACACCATGTTTCACATAGGTTGGCTCATCATGAGTCGTTACACGATCCGATGTCGCAAAAATACCACCTTGGTCAATTGCAATGTCTACAAGAACAGATCCAGGTTTCATTGATTTAACCATTTCCTCTGAAACAAGTTTCGGCGCTCTCGCTCCTGGGATTAAGACCGCCCCGATAACAAGGTCTGCATTTTTTACTGATTCAGCAATGTTGAATGGATTTGAAACAAGTGTCTGAATATCATTGCCGAAGATTTCGTCTAATTGACGCAGACGATCGACTGACAAGTCAAGAACAGTTACTTTCGCACCCATACCAACCGCAATACGAGCAGCATTTGTTCCAGCTTGCCCACCACCAATAACAGTTACGTGACCACGTGAAACGCCCGGTACGCCACTCAATAGAATACCTTTACCACCATTTGTTTGTTGTAAGTATTGTGCACCAATTTGTGTAGCCATGCGGCCTGCAACTTCACTCATAGGAGCTAGAAGAGGCAACGAGTTATTTGGAAGCTGTACTGTTTCGTAAGCGATTCCTACAACTTTATTGTCAAGAAGTGCTTTTGTTAATTCTACTTCAGGGGCAAGGTGCAAGTAAGTGAACAAGATAAGCCCTTCACTGAAATAACCATACTCAGCGGCAACCGGTTCTTTTACTTTCATAACCATATTTACATTCCATGCTTCTTCTGCAGTTGCAACGATTTTAGCGCCTGCTGCAGTATAATCCTCGTCCGTAAAACTTGAACCTAGACCTGCACCTTTTTCAATGATAACTTCATGACCTGCCGACTTTAAGTTAAAAACCCCTGCAGGTGTCATAGCGACACGGTTTTCGTTGTTTTTCACTTCTTTTGGGACACCAATAATCATTGCGATTCCTCCTAAAGATAACATTTAGTTAGTTGACCATTCGAAAATCTTTCATCCAGGCCAATCTATTTTTAATATTATCAGATAGTAAGGATTTATGCTGTATTTTATCAATTCGCAGAATACTCTATTACTCAAAAGTCTTATTATTCGAGAAATTTTTTACTCTTAATTCGAAAATGTGACATTTTTGTCGAAACTAAAACTATTCGTCACTTTATTCTTTATTATTAAAAGGTTTTTCATCCTTTTTATCGAAGTAAGTAAGTATACCTATTTAAAGAATGGAGTGAAATTAAATGACATTAGTATACAAACAAATTCTTGTTGCTGTCGACGGATCAAAGGAATCAGAGTGGGCTTTCAAAAAAGCGGTGGCAATTGCCGATAGAAACGAGGCTACATTAAACTTGATTAACATCATCGACACACGTTCATATGCTGCGGTCGAAGCTTATGATCGGTCGATTGCCGAAAGAGCACAAAAGTTCGCAGAAGAATTGTTAAACGACTATAAATTGGAAGCCGAGAAAGCTGGCTTGCAACGCGTTAATGTCATAGTAGAATATGGGTCACCAAAAACAATGATTTCGAAAGATATTTCTAAAAAACTAAATGCAGACCTTATCATTTGTGGTGCAACTGGCTTGAATGCGGTCGAACGTTTCCTAATCGGTAGTGTATCCGAAAACATCGTCCGTTCTGCAAAATGTGACGTCCTCGTCATTCGTACACCTGAAGCATTATAATACGAAAAGCGCAAGGCGCCTTCTAGACAAAGTGCTAAGTCAAAACTTATATCTTCTTATCTTTTCAAAAAAGAGTTGCCCATTATTTCCCTGGGCAACTCTTTTATTATCTAACACTCAATTGGATGTTTTATAACTTCGCAACACGCATCGTATCACGTGCAATCATTACTTCTTCATTCGTCGGGATTACTAACACCTTAACGGGAGAGTACGGAAAGCTGATATGCACTTCCTTACCCCTGATAGTATTCAAATCCGGATCAACATAGACCCCCATAAATTCAAGACCTTCTAACACTTTCTTACGAATGACATCACTATTTTCACCGATTCCGGCTGTAAAGATAATCGCATCCACTCCGCCCATCCTTGCCGCATACGAACCAATGTATTTATGAATTCGATCTGCGAAGACATCTAGAGCCAGCTGTGCACGCGCATTCCCTTTTGAAGCCTCGATTTCAATGTCACGTAAATCGCTTGAAAACCCTGAAATAGCAAGCATTCCCGATTGTTTATTCAAAACGTCTAGGACTTCTTCGACCGTCTTTCCCGTCTGCTCCATAATATATGGGATGAGTGCCGGATCGATATTTCCTGAACGCGTCCCCATTGTCACCCCCGCAAGAGGGGTAAAACCCATCGACGTATCGAGTGATTTCCCACCTTCAACAGCAGCTATACTTGCACCATTTCCCAAATGGCAGGAAATAAGACGTGTATCTTCAAGTGGACGATTTAATAATTCCGCAGCACGTTCCGTTACATACTTATGGCTTGTACCGTGGAAACCGTATTTTCGGATGCCATATTTTTCATAATACTCGTAGGGTAACGGATAAAGAAAAGAACTTTCCGGCATCGTCTGATGAAACGCCGTATCAAAAACCGCAACAGCAGGCACATTAGGCAATGCTTTACTAAACTCCTTAATGCCAACAATGTTTGCGGGATTATGGAGTGGCGCAAGGTTTGATAGTCCCTCAAGCGTTGCAAGTATCTCATCATTGATGAGTACGGAACCGCTGAAAACTTCGCCACCGTGTACAACACGGTGACCGATCCCATCAATTTCATCGAATGATCGAACGACTCCTTCACTAATCAGCATCTTAAGAAGCATAGCTACAGCTTCGGTATGATTCTGGATATCTTGACCCTTTTCTACCCTGCGTTGTTCGAACTTCATGTTGAAAATCGATTCTGAATGACCTATTCTGTCAATTTGTCCCTTTGCTATTACGTGCTCTTCTGGCATCTGGAGAAGTTGAAACTTCAAGGACGAACTTCCAGCGTTTATCGCTAAAATGTTCCGCATATAAAGCGCTCCTTTTACACATATTTCTTTACCAAGCAATTCTAAACACACAGCTACCGAGTAAGTCTAGATTCCAGCTTTATTCAGTAGCCCAAATATCGATTTTCTGAAGAAACAGGGCCATGGCATGCTTATCAGTCATATTAGGAACTTTAGCAAGAAGAACATCATGTGTCACTTTTGCTTCTGGTAAAGGTTTTTGTAAGATTAATATACTTTTTGCATGCGCTACATTTTTAAATAACGAATCAGGTAACTGAATAATTGCCCGGATATTCGTTTGTTTTTTCAAATAGGGATGCAATGTAGGCGATTGATCGGACTCAAACAAATTTGCAGGTATGATGAATACACCGTGCCCACCTGGTTTCGTATGCTTCATTGATTGTTCAATGAACAGATGATGTGCATAAGCATGCCCCTCTGCAGGCATCAATTCATAATTGAGTGCATTTTCATCATCAGGATAAAATCCGACAGGTAAATCGCTTATGGTGATGTCGACTGGATCGACAAATAACGGTCGCAATGCATCCTGCACATAGAATGTGACAGGGTGCTCAAGTAATTCCGCAGTAACAGCGGACAATCTCACTAACAAATCATCAATTTCTATTGCTGTCGCAGTGACATCGTTCTCAATTGTGTTCATGACCGTATAGAGAAGATTTCCTGTACCAGCTGCAGGGTCAAGAAGTGTAATACCTTGTTCACCTATCGCCAATTTTCCAGCAATATGTCCAATGAGCATTCCGATTGAATCAGGAGTCATCTGGTGGTTAGGCTGTACATTTTGCTTCATCCCCTTCAGGACTGCAAGCTGGATACCTCTACGGATATCCTCTTTAGTTACTGTTTCTGATACCGCAGGTTGCGATTCTCCTGAAAGCCATTTTTGACAAATATCAATGGTTGCTTCCAGGTAAAGTACTTCTGTAGATTCTGCATATGCATCAATGAATGAAAATATTTTTTCTGTATTAGTTGTCATTTAGTTATCCCTCAACTCACAAAACCCACCCGTTTCCGAGTGGGTTTTCATTAGTATTTTTTAGTTACTTCGTTAATTCTTTTACCGCTAAGATTGCTTGTTCATAGTTAGGATGGTCTGTACCTTCGCCGACATACTCAACATACGTCACTTTATCATCTTTATCGATAACGAAGACAGAACGTGCAAGCAAGCGAAGTTCTTTCATTACGACGCCGTACGCTTCTCCAAATGATAAATCGCGATGATCGGATAATGTCTGTAGATTTGCAATACCTTCAGCAGCACACCATCTCGCTTGTGCAAAAGGAAGATCGGCAGAAATCGTCAATACTTGAACGTCATCCCCAAGAGAAGCAGCCTCTTCGTTAAATTTACGCGTCTGTGTTGAACAGACACCCGTATCAATTGAAGGAATCACACTGATTAACCTGATTTTCCCTTTTGAATCGGCAAGTGTCACCGGACTCAAATCGTTCGCAAGTGCTGTAAAATCTTGCGCAGTATCACCTACTGCAACTTCTTTTCCAAGCAATGTAACAGGGTTGTTCTTGAATGTAACGTTAGCCATTAAGACGCCTCCTCTTCTAAGTCTATCTTACTAAATGATAGTACCGTCTTGCAACTGTTGTCCCTCAATCCGTTTACGGTAATCTACAACCATCTCTTTTTCATAAGAATGCTCATGTTCAACAACAGTATCGGCGAATAAGTCATGCAATGCTTCTTTTCTAGGCATAAATAGGACCAGCAGATAAGGGATGACCAACATTTTGGATATGAATCTTCCGATGACTTCGCGGAATATGACAGACCCCCACGTAAGCTTACCCTCGTCTTTAGCCACTACTCTTATGCCCATGATCATCTTCCCTACTGTTTGCTGTAAATACTTCGTCATAAGCGCAAAGTAAAGTAACATCAAAATAAGGATAGTAACTTTATAGGTGCTGAAGAAGAAGAATGAGGGATTTGTAATCTCCCAACCTGCAACTCGAAAAATCGGTTTAATGATAATCCCGCTTATTGCTGATAAAACAAGAAGATCGATTGTATATGCCCATAGTCGCGTCCAGAAACCCGCATACTTCGCCCGATAATGTTCAGTTTGAATAGTCTCGTAATCTGGAATAGGCGTCGCAGCAGTGGAATTCCCCGTCAGATCCGGTTGTTGTTCGATGTGTTCCGACATTCGCTAGCCCTCCTTATTTTTCACCATACAAATACATCATCCGTGGTGCATTATAATCGTTTAATAACTTACCGATTAGTTCAGACTCAATATTACCGCCAAACATATTTCCTGCTTTCACGCCGAGTATTGAAGTCCAGCTATCAAGGGACGTATACTCAAAGACTGTGGCATCTTGAAGATTATAATCTTCTTTCATGGCAGCAATAACATCACCCGCCTTGCCGAATTCATCTGCAAGCCCAGCTTCGATTGCCTGACGCCCATTCATGATACGGCCATCAGCTACTTTTTTCACTTCAGCCTCTGTCATGCCGCGACCTTCTTCGATAATATCAACAAAGCGTTCGTAGGAATCATTTATCATTTCTTGAAGCATTACGCGTTCTTCATCTTTCATCTCACGAGATCCACTCATAATATCTTTATATGGACCTGTTTTAATCGTGTTAAAATCAATGCCGTATTTCTCAGCAAGTTTCGCATAGTTAACACTTTCCATAATGACACCGATTGAACCTGTAATCGTTTCACGATTAACAAATATCTTATCAGCTGGAGCTGATACATAATAACCGCCTGAAGCAGCCATTCCGCCCATCGAAACATACAGCGGAATCTCTCTTTCTACTTGAATCATACGGAGAGCATCATAAATGTCCGCTGATTCAACGACTCCGCCACCTGGTGAATTCACTTCAAGCACAACGCCTTTTACATTAGTATCTTCAAGAATTTCAGACAACTGATTCATGAAATACTGATGATTATAACCTGCAGATTGGAAAAGGGATGACGTATCCCCTAAGTCCTGAATAACCCCATCAAGAGAAAGAACAGCGATTTTATCCTTACCCGTTCCTTCCTCAATAATCGCTTCCTCATACCCCGAAGATGAAGTTGCCATCATGTCTTCAAAGAATCCGTTGAAATCTCTCGTAAATATGTACGATAGTGAATTTATGCCTATTGACACAAAAACAAGTGCTGCAGCTACGATGATTGCAATCCATCGTTTAATTGTCATTTCAAATTCCTCCTTTTTCATTCCATTAACTTATACGTTCGGACACACCAAAATGTTTCACCACGTGGTAAAATCAGTATAACTTATTCAGAGGGGGCTTTGTGTAATGACAGATCGAATGAATATTTTTATTTACAGTAAACATGATGAAGATTCACTTGATAAAAAATCCAAAGTGGCAGATGCGTTGATTCATGAGGGTTTTACAATGACCGACAACGATAAAGATGCAAATATTATCATCAGCATCGGTAGCGATGGTTCTTTTTTACAAGCGGTTCGAAAAACCGGTTTCCGACAGGATTGTTTATATGCAGGTATTTCTTTAACAGGTAAACCCGGACTTTATTGTGATTTTCATTATAACAATCTTTACGAAATGACGCAGACCATTCGTAAAGAAGGTCTTGAAGTGAGAAAGTATCCACTTATCGAAGTAAAGATTGATGATCACCAACCATTCTATTGCCTAAATGAATTCAGTATTCGCTCGAATATCATTCGGACATTCGTCCTGGATGTCATTATAGATGATAAATTATTCGAAACATTCCTCGGTGATGGTCTAATAATTTCCACACCGACTGGCAGTACTGCTTACAATAAGTCTGTCAATGGAGCGGTCGTTGATCCACTACTTCGGTGTTTCCAAGTGACTGAGCTTGCTTCCGTAAACAATAATAAATACAGAACACTTGGCTCGTCCTTCATAATGAGTGGCGAACGTAAATTCCAACTAAAAGTTCATCAGGATGGCAACGTTTTCCCTTTAGTTGCTGCTGACAATGAAGCGCTGGGGATTCGCCAAGTTGAAAGTGTGGAAATTAGATTAAGCGATAAAACTGTGAAAACTGTGAAACTGAAAAATAACTCCTTCTGGGAGAAAGTGCAGCGAATTTATTTATAAAAGAAAAGCAACACCGCCTGTCGATTACCGTTTTATAGCAATACATATGATTTCAACATTGAAAAGCTCAACTACTTTAGTAAGAACCTTTCAATCTACAATTACGTCTGTTGATTAACCATTTATTTGCATAAAATACTGGTATTAAGGCTTGGAAAAACCCATTTTCACTGGACCATTTCCGGTTCGCTTTCGGCGAACTAATCACGACAGTTTTACCGTGAGGCATGTGTGGCTAGAAGTGACTCCGTCACTTCTAGCCACACTTTTTTTGGGTCATCATGTTGTGAATAGTTGCCTGTCGCGTTCCTACAATGTTCAAGTGAAAAATACAGTTGTTTTGAAAGAAAAGAATAGATGACTTTCTATAGGGATTGTAAGTGTCCGAAGATGCAATTTCTGGCACTCTTGCACGTTATATTGCTTACTATTAGCAAAAGAGTATGCATGTAATCATGTGATACCATATAGAAATTGACACTTCTTTACTAGTAAAAAAGAGAAAACCCTAAAGACAGTTTCAGCCGCCAAAATAACATCTTTGGCGGCTTTTATCCAGGTCTATGCCCCTCTATTCTTTCGTCCCAAAAAGCTTTAGCACTTCGTGTACTTATGAAATTGGAGCGCGATGGAACAATCATGATTTATCTTCGTCTTAAGTATGTACTTACTCCTAATTCTTTCATTTTATGGCATTACCCTATCTCCATAACCTGATTTCTCCATAAAAATTTAAAAAATATGTTTTAAAGTATTTCGGCATTATTAACTCACTTATCCCTAGCTCTATATATGTTGAACAAATGAATACAACGTATGCGCTTTACAAGGGCTTTTGAAAGGCTACTGAAAAAAACAATAATTGGAATGAAATAAAAATCCTACGAATACCGCTTCGACGCTTTGTGGATGCCTCCCGCGATAAGCCAGAAAGAAGACCACTTTCAGTCTTATCGCTCCGGCTACCACGAAGACGCGCCTTTGCTAGATGGTCTATGTGAGATAGCGCATTTCATTTTCAGGGATGAAATATGCAACCTGTAGTGTGTCTTTCTTGAATAGAATGAGTAGCAAAAAGTAATCACATTATAATCTCAGCATATACATCTCAAAATCATATTTCTCTCTATAATGAACACCCTAGCGCAGGCGCGGCAAAGGGGTCGCTGAAGTCGTAAGACTGGATGCGAAGCGCTAATCCAGTCTTACAGCGAGAGGCATCCCCAGAGCGCCAAGCGTTCTACAATCCACACACCGAATTACAACTCTCTCATTATTGAGCACCATAGCAGATTCAATGAGATTCTTTAATTCAACATATATACTATATTTTTTAATCCTGTTTTATCATATAGATGAGCTCTAAGCTCTAAAAAAGTAAAGGATATGTACGTGAAGATTTATTAAAATTGAATAGGATTTTTAGAAGGGAGTGGAATGGAATGGAAATAACTATTAATTCATTGTCCTTTATACTTTCTTTACTTTGTATTCCTCTGTTTTTAATCGCAATATCGTCTGCGGATTTTTTTAGTTTTACCACAAAAATCATAGGGCTTTTTCCATTAGATATTGTCTTAGGCATAACAGTGATAACATTTTTTCTTGGAGTCATCGGGTTAAAGGATGTAAGGGAATGGAAGGCAATGGCAAGAGGTATATTTACTATAATTTTCATGTCAGTTTTTTCAATCGTATTAACTTTCATTATATTCATCGGCAGAATGCTTGGTTAACCTTCTTCAACTAACTGCTTCGTTCGTTGAAGAAGGTTTAATCTCTATTAACAAACCCATTAACCTCTTGAACTGAGCTAGTTGAAAGTCTGTAAATAGTATGAGTGTCTTTTGTATTCATTATTGTTCCATTGTCTTCTGAAATCCAAAGGGAATATGATTCTTCACCAAGGTCGAATCTATACGACGGATTTACCATATTAACAATTCCTAGTTCGCTGGTCGAATCACTCACCGCTTTACTGAATATAGCTATTCCACTTTTTTCTTTTAAATCTAAATACCCCGTTTTTTTTTCTATTTGTTCCTTTTGAAAACTCCCTACTAGTAAAGTTCCTAGTATAATAAATAGCATTGATAACTCTTTCATATTATCCCCCCTTTCTACTAGTAGATGTGTACTTATCAGATGGGTTTCACAATATGGCTCTACTAGGAAAGAAGGCTGTTAGCGATATCGAGTTATTTTCTTTTCAAATGAAGTTATTGATAAACCTTCCATTACTTTTGTTTCTCCAGTTATTATGAATCCATTTTTTTCATAGAAGGAGATTGCTGGTGCATTTTTAGAACCCGTTGATACGATCAGTTTTTCATTCCCTTCTCCGACGCTTTCAATGAAATCTAATAATCTCTTGGCAATTCCTTTTCTAAAATGTTTTGGGTGCACCATCAACCGATGAATATCTATTAGATTCTCTTCTGCCTTTATAGAAATGACTCCGCTTAACTCTCCATCTAAATAGCATCCATAGAAATTTTCGCCACATTGTTGCAATGTGCTAACCGAATCCCTTAATGGCGGAATGTCATAGAAATCAATCAACTCCGCCTCTACCTTATACGAAGCAATTTGAACGCTCAATACCTCCTTAGCAAGTTTCGGATTTATAATATCTATTTTATTAATCAATATTATCCTCCTTTTTTTCAGTTAATGTATGAACAGATGAATATATTTAGCCTAGACATCCCCAAAATACCAGAACGGGTTTGATGTAATTCTTTACTTCAACATATAAAGATAGCCTTTTTCAGTAGCCTCCTAATTTAAAGGAGGCTCTTCTTCATTTTCATCACTTCAATTAGTTTAGATACCGTAAAGAGTAACAATGCTGCCCAAATGAAAGCGAATGACAATACCTCAATTTTTCCGAACGTTTCTTTGTACACAACAACTCCGAGAAACAGCATCATCGTTGGGGCTATGTATTGAAGAAATCCAGCCATATATAGCGGTATTCTTTGTACGCCTTTTGCATACATAATAAGTGGTAAAGCCGTTGCTATACCTGTTAGGATAAGTAAAATGTCCGTCTTGATGTCAGAATGTAAGAACACTGCATTGCCTTCCATGAATAGCCACACATAATAGATGACAGCAAACGGAACAATGAAGAACGTTTCAATTGTCAACCCACGAAGTGCATCTAGCTTAATTTGTTTCTTGATAAGACCGTAAACTGCAAACGTTATTGCCAGTGTAAATGCCAACCATGGAAACTTACCGTACGAAATCGTCAAAATTGTGACTCCTGTTGCCGCCAGTAAAAAAGCAACTTGCTGTGCTCTTGACAACTTTTCTTTCAAGAAAAAGATTCCAAGTAGTACCGATATAAGCGGGTTAATATAGTAACCAAGACTTGTTTGGACAATATAGTTATGATTCACTGCCCATATGTAGATAAACCAGTTCGTTGAAACAAGTGCTGAAGCAGCGAACAAAGCCCAAAAGTCTTTTTGCGAGATCCACAAGGTTTTTATATCCGCCTTAAGATGACGTCCATTTTTCATAAGAAGAACTACTACTAACGTTAGAACAAATGCCCACACGATGCGACTCACTAATATTTCAGCACTTGCGACATGCTCAAGGCTTTTCCAATAAATCGGCATAATCCCCCAAATAAGATACGAACCGATTGCCCAAAGGACACCGCTTTTTTCTGTTTGCATCACGACGCCCCCATATATTTTGATTACCGAAATAATAAACTAAGTATAGCCCCATTAATTCACTACGTAAAGATGAGATTATTTAGAATACTGACAACCTACTCGTAAACACCAAAAACCGCTTAAAAAGTACGGAATAACCCGTGCTTTTTAAGCGGTTTGTTTTCTGGAATGATTTACAGTTGTTCTTTTTTCCTTAATTCAATTCGCATGATTTTTCCTGAAGCAGTTTTCGGCAAAGTATCCAGGAATTCAATTTTACGTGGATATTTATAAGGCGCTGTCAAACTTTTCACGTGATCCTGTAAGTCTTTAATAAGACCCTCTTCATTTTTCCTTTCCGGGTCACGTAGCACCACGAATGCTTTGACGATATTCCCCCTGACTTCATCCGGACTCGCAACGACTGCGCATTCACGGACTGCGGGATGCTTCGTCAATGCATCCTCTACTTCAAATGGTCCAATTGTGTAGCCGGAACTAATAATAATGTCATCCCCGCGACCTTCAAACCAGAAATAACCATCCTCATCCATTTTTGCACGATCACCCGTTACGTAATAATCACCTCGGAACTGCATTGTTGTCCGTTCCGGATCTTTTAAATACTCTTTGAATAACGCAGGTGTCGATACGTGTACCGCAATATCCCCAACTTCCCCAACAACCGCTGGATTTCCTTCGTCATTGATAATGTCGACCTTATTGCCAGGCGTCGGTTTTCCCATAGAACCCTTCCGCGCCTCCATACCTAGCATCGTCCCGACGAGTAATGTGTTTTCCGTCTGCCCATAGCCATCTCTTACTGAAAGCGAAAAAGTCTTATCAAATATATCAATTACTTCACGGTTAAGCGGTTCTCCAGCCGAAACCGCACTACGAATAGAAGAAAGATCAAAATCCCCAAGGTTTTCGGCCTTCGCCATAAACCTGTATTCCGTTGGCGTACAACATAATACATTCACTTGATATTTACCAATCAACTCTAAATAAGTCGTCACATCAAACTTCCCGTCATATACAAGTCCCGTTGCGCCGCTACCAATTACGGATAAGAAAGGTGTCCAAATCCACTTTTGCCATCCTGGTGCAGCAGTAGCCCAGACTACGTCACCTTCATTGATACCCAACCAGCTTGCTCCTGTTGTCCGTAAGTGCGCATACCCCCAAGCGTGTGTATGTACGACACCTTTTGGTTTCCCCGTCGTGCCTGATGTGTAAGATAGAAATGCCATGTCCGAACTTTTCGTTTGTGGTGCTGTAAACGCCGTTGATGCAGTTTCCATTAGATCGGTTAATGAAAGTTGATCTTTCTTAGCCTGTCCAACAACGAATACCTTGACATCCCCTATGTTTTTTACTTCGCTAAATTGATCAGTAAACGCATCGAACGCAACGATTGCTTTAGCATCACTATGTGCCAATCGATATTCAATATCGGAAGACCGTAACATTTCTGAACTCGGGATTACGACAAGTCCCGCTTTAAGGGCGCCGATATACGTCACATATGCTTCGATTAGCCTTGGAACCATGACAAGAACGACATCACCCTTTTCAAGTCCGTTCGATTTGAAGACATTGGCTGCCTTATTCGCTAAAGTGATTAATTCATCATATGTAATTTCCTTCTTGTTTCCTTCTGCATTAACATAAATTAGCGCTTTTTTTCCTGTACCTGTTGCATACTTTTCAAATTCACTGACAAGGTTATATTGTTCTGGCGCAATCAGTTGTTCACGATTCATGCAAATTCCCCCTTAGATGTATCATCTAAGTATACAAATAAAGTACCGATAATTCAAAACTAATTTACTTTTCTAAATAAACCTAAGAGTAATTCATTCTTTACTAGCTAATACTTGTAAAAATTATGAAAAGCTGTTCCGGAATAATTCCGGAACAGCTTTTCATTAAACAATTATTCTTAGTGACCCTTCATCTGTTCTTGAGCCTGTCGCACTAAGCGCTTTGTAATTTCTCCGCCGACGGATCCGTTGGCACGCGCTGATGCATCTGGTCCCATTTGTACGCCAAATTCTGTTGCGATCTCATTTTTCATTTGATCCAATGCTTGTCGTACGCCTGGAACTAATAGCTGATTCGAGTTGTTGCTGCTGTTGTTGTTCGCCATGATTGCCACCTCCTTGTATAATTAGAATGTGCTAGATGCAGAAATTCATGCAAAATTATAGGTGGTAAAGTTTGTAAATCACTTTGAATTGATTAAGCAACTGTACTTTTGATAACACTGTATAAGCGAAAGCTGTTTTAGATAATACCTAAACCAGCCTCACAGTTAAAGAGTTATTTTTGGTACCCGCTCATTTGTTGTTGCGCTTGACGCACTAGTCGTTTTGTAATTTCTCCACCGACCGAACCATTAGCACGTGATGATGCATCTGGTCCCATTTGTACACCAAATTCTGCTGCAATTTCATTTTTCATTTGATCCAGTGCTTGTCTTACGCCTGGAACTACTAACTGATTTGAATTACCACTGTTGTTGTTTGGCATGTTTGTCACCTCCTGTGCACATAGAATGTGCCGTTTATAAAACTTTATGCATTTATTTGTTATGGTAATGTCCACCAATTACATAAAATAGTTTAAACATCTGCATTTTTGCTTACACTATATTAGCGAAAAGTTGTTCCGAAACATCTTTTCATTGAATAAATCTTTATTTATTGCCATTCATTTGTTGTTGCGCCTGACGCACTAATCGCTTAGTAATTTCTCCGCCGACGGATCCGTTGGCACGCGATGATGCGTCTGGCCCCATTTGTACGCCAAATTCTGCTGCAATTTCATTTTTCATTTGATCAAGTGCTTGTCTTACGCCTGGAACTACTAGCTGATTCGAGTTGCCGCTGTTGTTGTTCGCCATGTTTATCACCTCCTTGTGCAGTTAGAATGCACAAGTTAATAAAATTCATGCGCGAATAATAAGTGGTAAATAACGCCAAATAATTAAGATTAGTTTAAGCAACCATTCTTTTGCTTACACTATATAAGCCAAAAAGCTGCATCAGACAATGTCCGATGCAGCTTTTATATTGGTTGAAATAAAGAATTTCATTGAATTCGCTCAGGCGCTAGACGATGCCTTCGCACAGTTTATACAGATACTTATTTGTTCGATATATAGTTCTTCAATTTGATTGAGTTCCCATTATCCCTAATCCACTTAAATTGATGCCTTTAACTTTGGTACTAACTTCTATGTGCGTATAGAATGCATCGCAAACGGAATTTCATACAGTGGATGTAAACAGTAATTTATTCTAACATTAAAGAAGGTCTTCGAAGTCGTCCTTTTGTTGAAGTGGTAGTTCAACGATTAGTCGTTTTTCAATCGCTTCTTCAATCATTGGCTCGAAATCAGTAAAGCTTTCATAATAAGCTACTTTTTCAAGCTTTGGTTTTGTTTTCGGGTTTGAAGGCGAGAAGATTGTGCAGCAATCTTCATAGGGTCTAATTGAAATGTCGTATGTGCCAATCTTTTGGGCAATATCTATAATATCCAGTTTGTCCGTTGCAATGAGCGGGCGCAAAATAGGGGAAGAGGTCACAGCGTTAATAGCCGTTAAGCTTTCGAGCGTTTGACTAGCAACTTGTCCAAGGCTTTCCCCTGTTACAATTGCGAGCGCACCTTCTTCTTCACGCACTTTATCAGCAATTTGAAGCATTAATCTCCGCGTTGTCGTCATTGAAACATTATCAGGTACTTGACTGACAATCGCTTGTTGGATTTCAGTGAATGGTATTATATGAAGCCTAACTGCTGCTCCGAATGAACTTAACTTCTCTGCAAGGTCCATCACTTTCTTTTTAGCCAAATCACTTGTGAATGGCGGACTGGCAAAGTGAATTGCATCAATCGACACACCGCGCTTCATCATAAGATAGCCTGCAACTGGGCTATCGATACCACCTGAAAGCATTAGAATTGAATGTCCATTTGAACCTACCGGCATACCGCCTGCACCTTCATATACTTTAGCTGTTAAGAAAGCTCCTTCTATTCTAATATCAATGAGTAGCACGATATCAGGTTTTTTCATTTGCACAATGAGGTCTGGGAAGCTACGTAACACATGTGACCCAATTTCTAGCTGCAACTCGTTTGTCACAAGCGGAAACCTTTTGTCTGTACGTCTCACTTCAACTTTAAACGTTTTTCCAGCTGTTTCGTTTGCCCCAATGATTTCTAAGGCTTTTTCTTTAATCGCTTCAAGCGTCGCTTCACATTTTGCAACTGGACTGAAAGATTGAATGCCGAAAATATGTGGCAAACGAGCTATCGCTTCTTCCATATCGCTTTTGTCTTCCGCAAAAAGAAACATGCGATCACGTTCAGGTTTAATGATTACCGTTTTCAAATCACTCAAAGCATCTTTAATATTGTTTCTTAATTTCTTGACGAATACATTCCTGTTTCGTCCCTTTAATGATATCTCTCCATAGCGTATCAATAGTTCGTTCCATTCCATTACTTATTTCCCCTTCCAAGCAGTTCCATGAACCGTGCAAATACTTGCTCGAATTCCACTACATGCTGTTCTATATTATTTTTTCCAAAGCTGATACGGATTACTCCGTTTTTAAATTTCCCATTAACACCTATAGCTTCTATTACATGCCCCGCAGTGCCACTTTTCGATGAACAAGCGCTAGATGTAGAAATTGTAATACCGTTTTCTTGAAAGAAATTAACTGCAACTTCCCCTTTTACTTTATAAAAAGCGACAGCTAAAATATGCGGTGCTGCCTTATCAGGGGCAAGTACACGAACGTTCTCAAATTGCCCGATAAAGCCTATAAGCCGATTTCTCCATTGCCTGAAATCCTTCTGCTCGATTTCTATCGCACTCATCCGTATCGCCTTTGCCATCGTCACTGCATTCGCTACGGATACGGTACCGTTGCGAATACCACTTTCCTGGCCGCCGCCATAACTAATTGCTTCTGGTGCCATTCCTTTTCTTAATGCTAGTATGCCCGAACCTTTCAAGCCATTAATTTTATGGGCTGAAATCGTTATTGCGTCCGGACCATCTCCAGTTAACGAAACGGGTAGTTTTCCGAAACTTTGAACAGCATCCGAATGAAATAGTGCTCTTGTATTTTCTTTAATGAGGCGTGCACATTCAGCAATTGGCTGTATTGTACCGATTTCATTATTGACATGCATAATACTGACAAGTATTGTATCTTTCCGAAGTTTACTTTTCAACTCTTCAACAGAGATCATTCCTTGCTCATCAACTGACAAATAATCCACTTCAAACCCTTGCGTCTCTAAATATCCCATTGAATGAAGAACAGATGGATGTTCAATTTTTGTTGTGATGAGATGGTTGCCTCTAGCACGCAAAGCACGTGCAAAACCGATTACCGCTAAATTATTGGCTTCCGTACCACCCGATGTGAATAAAAGCTCTCCATCATGTGCACCAAGAATCGATAGGATCTGTTCTCTCGATCGTTCAAGAAGCGCCTCGGCTTCCTTTCCAGCAAGATGTATTGAAGCGGGATTCGCAAAAAAGCGCTTGTTCACTTCTATGAAAGATGTAAGCACACCCTCATCAGGAGCTGTTGTAGCGCTATTATCAAAATAAATCATGTGAATCTTCCTTTCATTTTACATTAAATACGCATTTCAGCATTGATCCCACCACTTATAGAAGTGGGTACTACTTTAGCTAACGCTTCGCTTTCAGTACAAAAAAATTACTGAATCAAGTTCAATGCGTGACAAAGCCACCTGCATTATATGCCGGTGGCTATTTGTAGTCTACTTTTTAACTCAGACATGTTCTTTCACAAGTTCTTCAATTCGTTTCATAGCACCCGGTTCCATTTCTTCAACCGCTGTCGCTGCTTCTTCCAATGCTTTTGCATAACGGAATTGTCTGAATGACTCTTCAGCATCTAACAAGCGGGCGTGAACTTCCGGATTGGATGCACGGTATCTGTTTCCATATTGGATGATCCACTCAATCAGTAATACATTCTCAAGCATCTCTTCAACTTTTATAGATACATCATTTATAGCTTTCCCTGCGTTCTCCAAATAAGAATCGACAAGACTCATATTAAGCGGTACTTCCTGTAAACTTTGTGTCACAATATAAATTTGTTCATCTGCTTCTTCAAGACGTGCTTCCATATCATCTGGTATACCTGGGATATTCCCCTTATGTAGCATACGTTCTGAATTTTGTAATTTACGCGACAGTTCATCCAGTTTAGTTCGAACATTATTTTCATCAATCCGCAAGTTTTTCATACGATTTGTGAAACTTTCCTGTTCAACAGCAATTTGCTCTAGTTCTTCAAAAATGGATTGCAACTCTTCCTGTAATCCCGAATAAGCAGATAATTGTTCCTCAAGCCTATAAATAAGCACACCAAATCGTTTGTCGAGAGAACCTAACTTTTTGAGAGCCAGCTGTGGAATTTGTGCTTCTTTTTCATCCATTCGATAACTTTGCTGAACAAAAGCCGCCTCGTCTGAAGTTTCTCTTGTCAATATCGTTATTGCGTGAAGCCTCTCAGCAATTTGATTGTAGTACTCATCTACATAATGCTTTGCATTCACTTCATTTTCAAGCGCATCGTAAAATGAATCAATGCGATCATTTATTTCACTTGTACACTGTTGAACAGATTCAATTTGAAGATCAGCCATTTTTAACAATAGTTCTTCAAGTTCAATCTCAATTGTTCTAAGTTGTTTTGTCAGTTCTAGGTGTTGCAAATAATAGGACTGTTCTTCCATCTCTCTCGTTCCATTTCGCAGTTCACGAATCGATGCTGGAATTTTGCTTTGTATTTCAGAAAGCAACGATGGGATCTCGTGGATTAACGTAAAAACATGATCTCCCTTTGCTGATAATGCCATGACAATTTCCCGTGCCAACAAATAATTGCCATTCGCTGTCAACTCGTCATATTCTGCGAATTTCGGGTTAAATGATTCCAGTTCCTTTTCAAGTGGATTCGCTGTCATCCCAAACGAATGTTGATGAGCGAGTACCGCTTTGCGAGCGGCACGATGCTGCTCTTTTAATTTTTCCATCTCAATGCGATTTTTTTCTTCACTGCCAACGAGTTCGTTTAGCTCTTGCAAAATATTATTCATTTTTTTATCGCAAAATCGAACTTTCTCTTGAATTTCTTTCTCTAATCCTGTTGCTTTTCTAAAACGGAAACGATCTACTACATCCTCTACATCAAATAATAATGTATCGATTTTTGGCATATGTACGTCCATCAATTCTGTCCATTCGCTACGCCACCGTTCGAATTTCTCTTCGGTTTCGCCTGTCATGTTCAGTTGTTTCACTTTTGTCATCTCTTCTAAGATAGGTTTGTGTTGAATTTGTAGTTTCTCCTGCTCCAACCGACCAATTTCCTGGATATGTTTACGCCTGAATAAGAAGGCGATTGTCGTTAATATAATAACTACTAGTATGGCAATGATGATGATTTTCATCGTGGTCCCCCTGTCCAAGTCACTGTACCATGATATTATCCTATATAGTACCACGTTTAAACCCTTTTGGTTGCGAATATGAATGATTTATAGGGAAAAACCTGTTTTCCACCCTAATAATCGACAAAATTTGTTTATAAACGTCTTAATATGTATACTTATTTAAACAAAATATACTTAACAAGGGGTGTTCTATTTGTTTCAAGAAATTGACTATGCCACTGATTTAAAAGTGAAATATGAACAACTTTCAAGTCAATTGGACGCATTGTTGACGGGTGAGAGAAATATGTACGCAAACTTGAGCAACGCTTCTGCTTTACTCAATCAATTTTTCGACCGCATCAATTGGGTCGGTTTTTACTTAATGGATGACGGAGAACTGGTGCTTGGTCCTTTCCAAGGTCTTCCAGCGTGCATTCGTATTCCCCTTGGAAGAGGCGTCTGCGGAACAGCTGCTGAAACAAAAAAATCCATTATCGTATCGGACGTCAATGCTTTCCCAGGACATATTGCATGCGATGCAGCTTCCCAGTCTGAAGTTGTCATTCCTATTTTAAAAGATGGTGTCTTACTAGGTGTCCTTGACATCGACAGCCCCGAGCTGAATCGCTTCACAAAAGAAGATCAGGCTGGACTGGAACATCTTGTCGAGGTACTAGTCAAACATCTTTGAACAACAAGCTGCCCTGGCCACCAGACAATCGGTGCCAAGGCAGTTTTTTCATTGCTCAACAATCATGAAATCCTGCTCTGTTGTTAATTATAGCAGAGAGGTTCCTGTCCTATTTGGTCATAGATAAAAAAGTATAAGTTTTTTCGCTTAAAATAGTATCTAGTTTCCCGGCGCCTTGCGATTTTCTTATTTTAAGCCCGCTCGGTAATCACTGTCTCCATGATTGCGAATGCCGCCTTGAAGTCAGCTATGAGATCCTCGGCATGTTCAAGACCGACTGAAAGCCTTAGTAAAGAATCAGTGATACCCATCTGTAGTCGCTCCGCCTCAGGAATAACAGAATGTGTCATCGTCGCAGGATGCTGGATAAGCGTTTCTGCGTCTCCTAGGCTGACTGCAATCTTAATGAGAGAAAGGCTATCCATGAATAGCTGAGCCCCTTCTTTACCACCTTTAACTGTAAATGAAATCAGGCCGCCTCCTGCTCTCATTTGACGTTTCGCTATTTCATATTGTGGATTGTCTTTATCGAACGGATAATAGATTTCTTCAACAAGCTTCTGACCTTTTAAATAAGCTATCACTTTTTCCGCATTCGAGGTATGGCGCTCCATGCGAACCGATAGCGTTTTTAATCCGCGGATTAAAAGCCAAGCATCGAATGGCGATATGATGCCTCCGAAATCTTTCTGCACAGACATACGAATTGACTCCATCTCTTCTTTGTCGGCTCCGACAAGAAGCCCAGCTATGACATCTCCGTGACCGTTAATATACTTTGTTGCGCTATGCAAAACGAAGTCCGCACCGAAATCGAGCGGATTTTGCAAATAGGGCGACGAAAAAGTATTGTCTACTACAACTCGAAGTCCATGACGTTTAGCTACATTTACGACCGCCTGAATATCGACAAGTTCCATTGTTGGATTGATAGGCGTTTCAATATATATACAGACCGTTTCCGGTGTAATAGCCCGTTCAATCTCTTCTTCTGTCTTCATCTGAATAAGGTCATGCGAGATATTGTATTTCTCATTCAGCATACCAAGAAGTCCAAATGTGCAGCCATAAATTCCACGTGAACACAGAATATGATCACCCGATTTCGTCAAGTGGACGAGAATCGTACTGACTGCTGCCATCCCCGAACCAAACGCAAGTGCACCTTTTCCGTTCTCAAGAGCTGTCATACGCTCTTCTAACACGCGGACAGTCGGATTACCAAGCCTAGAGTAAATGTTCCCTCCCTCTACACCTGAAAAGCGATTCTCCCCTTGCAATGCTGTTTCAAACGAGAAGGTCGATGTTTGGTAAAGTGGCACCGCTAAACTCCCCTGATGTTCCTTATCATCATATCCCTCATGAATGACAATCGTATCTTTGTGAAGGTTTTTTTTGTCCATTTCCATTGCCCTCCTTATGTTTAAAGAATATTCTAACTCTACATCTATTAGTTTACTCTTTAATCACAGTTAGGAAAAGGTATAACTGGTTTCTTCATGGATTACCACTTGGTTTTTACCGTTATTTTTCGCTATATACAGTGCTTTGTCAGTATGCTGAAACAGTTCTTTATAAGTCGACTGTCTTTTAGACGTCCAGTTATGCATCCCTATCGATACCGTAATTGAGGGTTCAGTGGCAGCAGGAATAAGTTTAACTAGTCGTTCCGCAAATAATGCCCCTTCTTGAAATTCTGTCAACGGCAAAAAGATAGCGATTTCCTCTCCACCCCATCTTCCCGCAACCCCTCTACCGGATACCTCTGCAAGTATGATGGTAGCGATCTGCTTCAGCACATCATCACCAGTAACATGACCATATGTGTCGTTTATCTTCTTGAAGTCATCGACATCTACGAGAACAAACACACCCATTTCATCATCAACAATCGACTTTTCAATAATCTTATCTACGTAACTCCTTGTATAAAGTTTGGTTAAGTGATCTTTATCAACAAGTTCCTGTAACTGGTCGCGTAATACCGAGTTCGCAAGCGCAAGCGAAGAGTGGCCAATAAGTGATTGCATGAGTTTGAAGCTGTCGAATGAAAAGAAGTATTGATCCATATGCAGTAGTACAACGAAACCCGTAAGTACCTCTTGATTCACAATCGGAATCGCTATGATTGACTCGTAACCAATAGATTCGTTCATGGTGCGGCTAAAATTCGCATCAAATAAAGCTTCTTTGCCACTCCTCAAGTATTTCGATGAGAATTCAATATAATTCTTGCCTGATTCCGTACGAAAAAAATCTGAACTTAATTGAGAGAGGTCATAACCATCTTGTTCATTGTTAAAAACAAATGCAATTTCTGCTGGCCGAAACGCTTTCAGCAATTGCTGTTTCAAAAATGCTGTCATTTCTCCAAAATGCATATTGCTATTCAATTTTTTCGACGTTTCATTGACAAGTTGTAAATCTTCGATAACACGGTGGGATTGATCATGTAGAATCGCTTTTTCCAGTGCACTTCCTGCTGTGTTTACTACCATACTGATAAACTTTTTCTGTGTCGATGAAAAAACGAGGTCAATTGGTGCTTTAATTTGCAACACACCATAGATACCTTGTCTTCCTCTAATTGGTGCATTAATCAGCCTGCATGACAATTCAGGCATTACTTCCTTTGTCGTTTCACCCGATACAAACGCATTCATCGCAGACGGTCTTTCGTTCATGTAATCAATTAACTTATAGTTATTCGTCACCCCTTTTTGATCATGTGATAAAAGAAGTCCCACTTCAGATGACGGGAAATTTTTAGATATCGCAGAGACTACGACATCTAAAATCACATTACTTTGCATTGTTGAATTGAATAATTCGGTGACTCCGAACAAACGCTTGGAGCTTTTTTCCTCTTTTATAAGAAAAACCATTTTCTTTACTATCTCAATGAGGTCGCTTACCGCCTTTTCAAGTTCATGTAAAAATGGCGATGTAGCAAATGCGTTCCATTTATTAGTAGATTTCAGAACCAGCAATCCGAGTGGTTCAGATTTCAAATTCCGGAACAGAAGAAAGTCATCGGCATAGCTAAAACCTGTCTCTCTAACTCGCGAGATTAAAGAATCATGGCTAAACGCTTTTCCGGTTTTAAGTGCATCAAATACCAAGGCTTGTTCTCTCTTAGAAACGGACTTATGACCTTTAAGTGCCACAAAACTATTATTCGCATATATGAAAAAATCCGCTTGTGCAATATTAAAATGGTGATTTAGTTTTGGTTTCAACGCCTTAAACCATTGTTCATACGATTGCAAAGCAGTATCTTTGGTCCATAAATCCATCAAATCGCTTTTAATTTTCAACATCGTCAATTGATGATCCGTCACATAATCACCCCAATCCTAATCTGTATATAGAATTCAAATAAGTCTTACTATCATTGTAATACATTGGTACTATAGTTACCATTACTTTACATAGACCATTTGGCTTATTTTAGTTTACAAGTATGACGCTTGACTCTTACTTCTATAGTTGTTATGATGGAACTTGTGTAAAATAGTTGCAGCAGTTGTGTGTTTCAGATTGTCCAGTCTATTCCTTTTACAAGGTGCATCGAGTAACTTCCTGGCTGCGGAGGCGAGGGTGCAAGATGATAGAATGGCATTTGGATTGAACACATCTGGTTCTTATTTTACAACAAAATAAAACCAACAATAGAGGAGGAGTCTTTCATGGCTCGTTATACAGGTCCATCATGGAAACTTTCCCGTCGTCTTGGGATTTCACTTACAGGCACAGGAAAAGAAATCGAAAAACGCCCTTACGGTCCAGGACAACACGGTCCTAACCAACGCATAAAACTTTCTGAGTACGGAAAGCAATTACAAGAAAAACAAAAACTTCGTTTTATGTTTGGCGTAAACGAACGTCAATTCAAAACGATGTTCATCAAAGCAGGTAAAATGCCTGGTAAACACGGTGTTAACTTCATGATTCTTCTTGAGACTCGTCTTGATAACATTGTATACCGCATGGGTCTTGCACGCACACGTCGTGCATCACGCCAACTTGTAAACCACGGCCATATCATGGTTGATGGTAAACGCGTTGATATCCCTTCTTTCAGCGTTAAACCTGGTCAAGAAATTTCTTTCCGTGAGAAATCTCAAAACCTTGATACTGTAAATGAATCGCTTGAAGTGAACAGCTATGTTCCTGAATACGTAACATTCAACAAAGACACTAAAGTCGGTCAATTCGTCCGCATGCCTGAGCGCAGCGAACTTGCAGCAGAAATTAACGAATCACTTATCGTTGAATTCTACTCTCGTTAATAGCATCTTTGGAAAAGAGCCCTTCACAGGGCTCTTTTTTTTCGTGATATACTGTACATACTACGACTTATGAGGTGATTATATGAAACTTGTATCGATTTGCCCGAGTAATACGGAACTACTTGCCTACCTTGGCCTCATTGATCAACTCGTTGCAGTTGATGATTTTTCTGATTGGCCTAGCGGAATCAATTCTTTACCCAAATTAGGGCCTGACTTGTCGATTGATATGGACAAATTGGAATTGTATGAACCTGACTTAGTGCTTGCATCGCTCAGTGTTCCCGGAATGGAAAAAAACATCGCAGAACTCGAGAAGCGAATGATTCCACACTTAGTATTAGATCCACAAAGCCTGGATGATATCGCAGAAGATCTGTTAACTGTCGGAAAAGCATGTGGAATTGAAGAACACGCACTTCAAATTAAAGAAGAGTATTTATTATTTATTCAAGACATGAAAAAACGTGCCGAAACTGTCGAAGTTACCCCTTCTTTATACTGGGAGTGGTGGCCAAAGCCTGTATTTACACCTGGAAAAATTAATTGGCTGACTGAAATAAGCACTATTTCCGGAGCTTTGAATGAATTTCGCGACGTCGAATTTGCCAGTGTTCAGACTGACTGGGAGGATGTACTAAATAGAGCACCTGATTACATCCTTCTAGCTTGGGTCGGAGTACGAATCAATAAAGTGAAAAAAGAAGTTGTTCTGAAACGGCCCGGTTGGAAAGAGTTGGACGCCGTGAAAAGTGACCGCCTTTCAGTAATGGAAGAAGAACTGTATTGTCGCCCTTCCCCGCGGCTCCTTGAAGGCGCTTTGAAATTAGCCAAAATGATTCACCCGGAAATTTATGCGGATTTACAACTACCGCAGTGGGTTAGAAACGCGTAAAATAAAAAGGCTGTTTTCCCCTTCCTAATAGGGAAAACAGCCTTTCGCATTATAAGCAATGTTATTTCTAGACACTTTCAGTTGTTGCCGCGACAGTTGCATGACTTGCCATGACAGTTCTCGTCGTTGTCCTCACAGTTTCACGAATTGCCATGACAGTTCCTGCCGTCGCCATCATAGTTCGAAAATTCAGCTCTAAATTCTCTTCTTCAGTCAATTTCATAAGGAATCATTTCTGATTTTTCGTGCAGACTCGGAAATAGATTTGTGAAGTCAAATGCCCTCCGCGAACTGGCAAACTCATAAAATCATTCTGCAATGAGTCGTTTTAACTTCAGTTATGGAGTTTCTAACATAGCCCTCAAACATCTCTTTTTTCCTGCCGAATGAAAAGTTTGCGGGTTGCGGGTTGCGGGTTTCGCTTTCATGAATCTCCACAGTTAAACGAATTTCACCATTTTGTAATTTTTCTTACCGCGACGGACAATCGTAAACGCATCATCCAAACGATCTGCTGCGCTCACCTCGTATGCCGTATCCGTCACTCGTTCACCGTTCAATGATATCGCACCATTTGTCACATCTTCACGAGCTTGTCGTCTTGATGGCGACACGCCAGAATCGACGATAAAGTCAACGATGTTTTTATCCTCTTTCGCCATTTCAAACGAAGGGACATCTTTGAATGCGTCTTTCATTTCATTCGCGGTTAGTGTTTTTAAATCACCACTGAATAATGCTTTGGAAATACGGATTGCCTGGTCAAGTGCTTCCTGACCGTGAATCAGACGCGTCATTTCTTCTGCCAATCTAAGTTGCGCTTTCCGTAAATGTGGTTCTTCTTGAACTGTAATTTCAAACGCTTCGATTTCTTCGCGCTCAATGAATGTGAATATTTTCATATATTTAACAGCATCCGCATCAGCTGTATTTATCCAGAACTGATAGAATTCATAAGGTGATGTTTTTTCTGCATCAAGCCATACTGCGCCGCCCGCACTTTTACCAAATTTCGTACCATCTGCTTTCGTAACCAGTGGAATTGTGATACCGAATGCTTTCACTTCTTCTTCGTGCGTTTTACGAATCACTTCAAGCCCTGTCGTAATATTGCCCCACTGATCCGATCCACCGATTTGAACTCTGCAGCCATAATTATTGAATAAATGGTTGAAGTCAATTCCTTGAATAAGCATATATGAAAACTCAGTGAAAGAAATTCCACTATCAAGACGTGATGCAACATTGTCTTTCGCAAGCATATAGTTAACGCCTAACAACTTACCGAAATCGCGTAAAAATTCGATGACGCTCATCGAACCTACCCAGTCATTGTTGTTCACCATTTGAGCGCCGTTTTCAGAATTGAAATCGAAAATTTGTTCCATCTGCTTCTTAATCCCGGCAACGTTTCTATCGATTTGTTCAGTTGTTTGGAGCTGTCTTTCTTCCGAGCGGCCTGATGGATCCCCAATCATACCCGTAGCTCCTCCAACAAGTAGAATCGGACGATGTCCATGCATTTGGAAACGGCGTAGCGTAAGTAATGGCACGATATGTCCGATGTGCATGCTATCCGCAGTCGGATCGACGCCGCAATACAGTGAGATTTTCTCCTTATTCAGCAAATCCTCAAGACCCGCCTCATCCGTCTGTTGGTAGAGTAACCCTCTCCACTTTAAGTCTTCCATCAATTTCTCTTTCATCCTAACCCCTCCTGTAATTTAAGTAATAACGCATCGCGTCAAATGAGTTTCAAAGCGCTTAGCACCTGGAAGTAGACAACAAAAAAGCCCTTACACGATTTAAAAAAATCATGCAAGGACGCTAATTATTGTATTAACGCGGTACCACCCGGCTTGAGAAAAAATTCTCCACTCAAAACGCAATAACACTGCGCACGCGTCACACTCCAGAGCTGTAATTCATGATTGGTTTACCGGACAGCTTTCACCAGCCGCTGCCTCTCTAAACGGTTCCCCAACCACTACTTCGACTCATTCAACATGTGAAAGTATATGTATCAGTAATTCTAACCGATATTCAAAAGTTGTCAAATATTATCGATTGGCATTTATGGAAATGTGCTATAATAGGTAAGATTTCAGGAGGTTGATTTAAGTGAGTAAACATCAAAAGAATCGTATTGATCTAATAGAAGAGAAACTTGAAACAATGACTAAAACTAAATGGGCTAAAGGGATGCGCATCACCTCAGGCGTCACCTGGAACCTTTTTCTTCTATTCATTGTAGTAGGTTTGACACTGGTAGTGTTTGCCGGTTCAGTCGGAGCAGGCTATTTTGCTTCATTGGTAGCCAAAGAACCGCTTCGTTCAAAGCAAGAAATGCGGGATGCAATCTTCACCTACGAAGAAACGTCCGAACTTTATCTCGCCGGCAATATCTATATCGGTAAAGTTAACTCTGATATAGAACGGAAAGAGACGAAACTCGAAAGTGTATCCCCTTTCGTTATTGATGCAGTATTCGCCACAGAGGATGAGTATTTCGCACAGCATGAGGGCATTGTCCCAAAAGCGATTTTCCGCGGACTATTACAGGATGTAACGAACTCCGATAACCAAACTGGCGGTTCGACTTTGACACAACAACTTATTAAGAACCAAATTTTAACCAACGAAGTGTCATACGAACGAAAAGCGAAAGAAATGCTACTGGCAATGAGAATTGAGCATTTCATGACAAAAGATGAAATTCTCGAAGCTTACTTGAACATTATTCCATACGGCCGTAATTCAAATGGGCAAAACATTGCAGGTATTGAAACTGCAGCTGGTGGTATTTTCGCTTTAAAAGCAGCGAAATTGAATTTACCACAAGCCGCCTTCATAGCTGGACTTCCTCAGGCCCCTTTCGCTTATACCCCTTTTAAAAGTGGTGGCGGATTGAAAGAACAAGAATTCTTACAGCCGGGAATCAATCGGATGAAGACAGTTCTTTTCAGGATGAAGGAAACTGGTTACATAACTGAACAGCAGTACAATGAAGCAATCGTCTATGATATTACAAAGGATTTCCGTGAACCCGTCATGCGCGCGAATGAAAGATATCCTTATTTGACGCAAGAAATTCAGAATCGCACGGTCGATATCCTCGCGGAAATTATTGCGGAAAAAGACGGAGTCGATGCCGAACGTCTTGAACAAGAAGATAAATTACGAGAAAAATATTCAATACTTGCGACGCGTTCAATGAAAAATGATGGCTATAGAATTTACTCTACCGTTAATAAAGATCTATATGACAAGATGAATGAAGTCGGTAATGATTTCGAAAGTTACGGATTTACCTATACACGCGAAGTAAAAGATTCTCATTCCGGCGAGGTCGAATTCGCGGAGGATCCAGTCCAAGTCGGGGCTATTATGATCGAAAATAGCACTGGTAAAATCTTATCCTTCATCGGCGGCCGTGGACATGAACACCAAGCGCTTAATCATGCTACACAAGCATTCAGACAGAATGGATCTGCCATGAAGCCACTTCTCGTTTATGCACCTGCTATTGAATATGGCGTCATCGGGGCTGGAAGTCCCGTCGTCGATGTTAAATTCAGTGTCAAACAAGCGAATGGCTCTATGTGGACACCTAGCAACTATACAAAATCGATGGAATATGGAATCATCCCTGCAAGGGAAGCACTCTCCAAGTCATTGAACTTGGCAACAGCAAGATTATATCGCGACATCCTTGATCGACGGCCTGCCGAATTCCTCGACAAGATGGGTATTTCAAAACTTCTCCCAGGAGACTATGTCAATCCCTCTACTTCATACGGGGGCATGACGGTCGGAATGAGTGTTGAGGAAAACACGAATGCATTTGCAACATTTGCGAATGGTGGGCAGTTCATAGACGCATACATCGTCGAAAAAATCGAAGATATGGATGGCAATATCGTCTATCAACATGAAATTGAACCTGTCGATGTTTTCAGCCCTGAAACGAGTTATATTGTTACTGATATGTTACGTGATGTTGTAAAAACGGGCGGCACTGGCTCGCAAGTAACGCAAAACATGAAATTCACTACAGATCTTGCTGCCAAAACGGGAACAACACAAGGTTACGGTGACGCTTGGCTTGTTGGATACAACCCAAATGTGTCTCTTGGTGTTTGGCTCGGATACAAAGACCGAACACGAAGTCTCTATTACGGACTCGAAAAGCAAACATTGCATCCTACTACAAGGACAAGTATGCTTTTCGCCCGTATTATGAATGCTGCGAACGAAGTCACACCAGAAATAGTCGGAGCCTCTGCAAAATTCAGTCGTCCTGACGGTGTCGTTGAAAAATCGTTCTGCGGTATTTCTGGGCTTGCTCCCTCTGCTGCATGTTCGTCTGCAGGGCTCGTTAAAACGGATTTATTCAACGCAAAAGTGATGTTACCAACAAAACCGGATGATAGCATTACCTCTTCTTCTTATGTATCTGTTAAAGGGACGAGGTACCTTGCACTTCCATCAACACCAAGCGAATTCGTGTCATCAGGTGGCACAGGCGTTAACCAAGTGTTCATCGACCGAATGCTCGGACCGTGGGGAGGAGATGCTTCAAAATTGTTCCCAGCGAACTCCGCTTTC
The DNA here is from genome assembly GCF_001590685.1 of Sporosarcina psychrophila. Taxonomy (GTDB): domain Bacteria; phylum Bacillota; class Bacilli; order Bacillales_A; family Planococcaceae; genus Sporosarcina; species Sporosarcina psychrophila. Next base: position 1,559,954 of record NZ_CP014616.1, on the reverse strand, counting down.
GCATCTCATGTCGTGTCGGGAGCTATATTTAATGCAGATGATGTCGCTCCTGCACCAGTAAATGTTAGTTTAAATGGAACGACAATAACATGGGGCAATTCACCTTCCAACGATGTTATTGGGTACTATGTTTATGATAATAATGTTAAAATCGGAACAATAAGAGACGGTTCTTCGAATACATTTACAGTCGGTTCTGGCTCATACTCAGTCAAGGCTGTCGACATTACCGGAAGACTTTCAAATGGCTCCAATGCAGTCACCATTGCGGCGCCTGAGCCTGAAGAGGAAGTTATCGAAACACCTCCAACGGAAAACGTACCACCTGTTACACCACCTCCTGTAACTGAGGATGGGAACGACGGTGGTACCCCGCCTCCTACAAGTGGAGACGATGAAACTGGGGAATGAAATAGGAAAAAGAGCCTGTCCGCTATCAATAGCGGACAGGCTCTTTTTTGAATGCTAAGAAAGTATAAGTTTTTTCGACTTAGAATAGTGTCTAGCTCCAGGCGCCTTGTGTCCTTGTGTTTTTATTAGTTACTCAATGTTAGTCTTCCATTGTCGACAAATCACCTGTCGGCAAATTCAGTTCCCAAGCTTTTAACACACGACGCATAATTTTTCCACTTCGTGTTTTCGGTAATTTATCTTTGAATTCAATTTCACGTGGAGCAGCATGTGCGGCCAGCCCTTTTTTAACAAATTGTCGAATTTCTTCTTTTAATTCATCTGTCGGCTCAATTCCTTCATGAAGCGATACAAATGCTTTTATAATTTCGCCACGAACTGGGTCAGGTTTACCTATAACCCCAGCTTCAACAATCGCGGGATGCTCAAGCAGTTTACTTTCCACTTCGAATGGTCCTACGCGCTCTCCACTCGTCATAATCACATCATCGACTCGGCCCTGGAAAAAGAAATATCCGTCCTCGTCGATGTATGCTGAATCACCCGAAACATACCACTCATCATTGATAAAGGTAGATGCATATTTTTCAGGATTATTCCAAACTTGCCGCATCATTGCAGGCCATCCTTTTTTAATAGCTAAGTTACCCATATGATTTGGAGGTAATACGTTTCCTTGATCATCAACGATGGCTGCTTCAATACCGGGAACCGGCTTGCCCATTGATCCAGGTTTAATTGGCAGACATCCGAAATTACAGATTGTTTGTGCACCTGTTTCTGTCATCCACCATGTGTCATGAATTCGCAATTTAAACGCTTCAGATCCCCAACGGATTACTTCGGGATTAAGTGGTTCACCCACGGAAAGAATATGGCGCAGTGAAGAAAGATCAAACTTGCTTAGTGGCCCTTCCCCAACTCCCATAAGCATCCGGAATGCGGTTGGCGCACTATACCAAACCGTGACACCATATTCCTCTATCGCTCCATACCAAGCATCTGCCGAAAATCTGCCGCCAAGAATCAAGCTAGTTGCCCCGGCAAGCATTGGTCCGAAAATACCATAAGCTGTGCCTGTCACCCAACCTGGATCCGCTGTACACCAGAAGATGTCCTCATCTTTTAGATCGAGTACCCACCGTGTTGTCTGCAGTTGCTGTACCATCGCTTCCTGTACATGTACGATGCCTTTCGGCTTTCCTGTTGAACCTGAAGTGTAATGTAGAAGTGTTGGGTCTTCTTTATCCATCCATTCAACTTGGAAGTACTGGGAAGCATCTGCCATATGCTTGTTAAAGTCGACAATAAGACCTTCTTCCACCACATTTTCTCCTACAATAAAGATTGTCTTCAGGTGTGGTAATTTGTCAACAGGCACTCGTTCAAGAAGTTCAGGTGTCGTGATGATTGCAGTTGCCTCACTATCAGACAATCTGTCATAGACAGCACCTTCCATGAATGCTTCGAAAAGCGGTCCAACAATAGCACCCAGCTTCAACGCGCCCAAAAATGAGAAATACAATTCCGGTGAGCGAGGCATAAAGATGAAAATCCGGTCCCCTTTTTCGAGCGGCGACTGATTGCGCAATACGTTTGCAGCTTTATTTGACATCTTTTTCATTTCATTATACGTATAGCTTTCTTTTCGATTAGCGTCCTTATAATAAAGTGCAACCTTGTTTTTTCGATAAGAATCCGCATGGCGATCTACCGCTTCATGAGCAATATTCATGAGTCCGCTTTCAAACCAGCTGAAGTCTTTTTCTACATCCGTCCATTTAAATTCTGCGGCTGTACGATCATAATCTGCTAACTGATAATCCCCATGAACTGCGGGCAATGTTTTCATTACCATTCATTTCACCCTTTCAAGAATACAATATAACTATCATTCTACCTCAATCCAAACCTAGTTGTCTAATTAATTATATTTTTCCAACAGTTTTAAATTTGTAGTAATCAACAGGCTTTTATTTATCCATATTGTTGTATACTAGGTAGTAGGTTTATATCAAATACGGAGGTGATCATATTGGAACATATAAAAACATATAACGCAATGGAGATAAAACATAAGAATGGAGACATCGTTATCGAGGGGCCCATTACTGCCGATTACCTTGCTAGCCTTGATTTTCACGAGGATCTTGTTGCATTCAGACCTCCCGCACAACAACACAAGGCACTCATTGAAATTGCAGGACTCCCAGAAGGTCGTATTTTAATCGTTCGCGATTCAAATGAAATTGTGGGCTACGTAACTTATTTGTATCCCGACCCTCTGGAGCGATGGTCGCAAGGAAGTATAGAAAATTTAATCGAACTTGGAGCAATTGAAGTTATTCCAAAGTTCAGGGCCGGCGGGGTTGGCAAGTCACTTTTACGCGTTTCCATGATGGACGATGCAATGGAAGATTATATTATCCTGACGACTGAATATTACTGGCACTGGGACTTGAAGGGTACGAAACTCAACGTTTGGGAGTATAGAAAAGTAATGGAGAAGATGATGAATGCCGGAGGTCTGGAATATTACGCAACCGATGATCCTGAAATAAGTTCTCACCCAGCCAATTGCCTAATGGCACGAATCGGCAAAAGAATTAATCAAGATACCGTCCAGCAATTTGACAGTCTCCGGTTCATGAACCGGTTCATGTATTGAAGGGAGGATAAATCAGATGCTAATTGAAGAAATAATGATAAAAGATGTTCTAACCCTATCACCAGAAAATACGGTAAAAGATGCACTTGACGCCATGCGGGATAGAAAAATTCGCCACTTGCCAATCCTATCTATGGATGGCATAGTAGTCGGCATCGTGACAGACCGAGACTTGAAAGAAGTTGTTCCCTCGTCCATTTCCGAAATAAAAGACAGTAGCCCATATGATACTTTACTTTCTGAAGTGATGACGAAAAATCCGATTACCGGACATCCAATGGACTTTGTTGAAGAAGCAGCGGTACTATTTTATGATAATAAAATCGGTTCACTGCCAATAGTGTCCAATAAAAAATTAGTTGGAATCATCACTGAAACGGATTTACTTTACAAATATATTGAATTAACGGGCGCACATCAACCTGGCTCACAAATAGAAGTACGGGTTCCTAATACACCTGGAATCCTTTTCGAAGTATCCAAAGTTTTCCACGAGCAGAAATTAAACGTTTTGAGTGTGCTCGTCTATCCCGATAAAGAGAACGAAGCAAATAAAATTCTTGTCATCCGGATTAACTCAATGAATCCTCTCAAAATTATTGAGGGATTAAAGGTAAGCGGATTTGAGGTCCTTTGGCCAAATGTCCCGGGCATTGACGTATGAAAAAAGATGCCGTTTTCATCTTTTCAGAAGAACAACTTGGATACTCTTTTTCAGATTCACATCCATTTAACCAAAAAAGAATTCTCTTGACTCTCGACCTTTTAAAGAAATCTGGGGCCATTCAAGATAGCGATATCATCGCCCCTCGCATGGCAACAGACGAAGAATTACTTCTCGCTCATGATAAAAAATTTATTGAAATAGTAAAAAAGGCTGGTAAAGGTGAACTAACTGAGGATGTTGGTAGCATTTACGGTATCGGTACAGAGGATACGCCAATTTTCCCGAATATGCATGAAGCCAGTGCTATGCTGGTCGGCGGTACATTGACTGCGGTAGATGAAGTGATGCAAGGACGCTCTAAGTATGCATTGAACCTAGGCGGAGGTCTGCATCATGGATTTCATGGACGTGCTTCCGGCTTTTGTGTATATAATGACAGTTCAGTTGCCATAAAGTACTTACAAAAAAAGTACGGGGCACGCGTTCTTTATATCGATACAGACGCTCATCATGGAGATGGCGTTCAATGGAGCTTCTACGATGACCCTACAGTCTGTACACTGTCCATCCATGAAACTGGGCGTTATCTGTTCCCTGGAACCGGAAGTATAACCGAACGCGGCAATGGTTCTGGCTATGGGACTTCCTTTAATTTCCCGATTGACGCTTTTACAGAGGATGAGTCATTCCTTTCTGTTTATAAAACAGCCATAAAAGAAGTGACTGAATTTTTCAAACCCGATGTCATCTTGACACAAAATGGTGCAGATGCGCATTATTTCGATCCCTTAACCCACCTTTATGGAACAATGGATATTTATAAAGAAATCCCTCGGGTTGCACGCGAAATTGCAGAGCAATATTGCGAAGGCCGCTGGATAGCCGTCGGTGGTGGCGGATATGATATCTGGCGCGTTGTCCCAAGGGCTTGGGCTCATATTTGGCTGGCGATGAAAAATATCCCTACACCTACTGGTCCACTGCCAGAGGACTGGTTATCAACGTGGCAGGAGCAGTCTCCCGTTACACTTATTCCGACTTGGGAGGATCCTGTACCACTATACGAACCTATTCCACGAAAAGATGAAATCAACGAGAAAAATGCACAGATGCTTAGCCGAGCCTTACATATGATCCGCAACGAAAAAATTGACAAATAACCACGTCTGGTGAGACTGGCTTGATATCCCCCATTTTCACTGGACCATTTCCGGCTCGCTTTCGGCGAAATATTCGTGACATTTTTACCGAGAGGCATGTATGGCTAGAAGTGACACTTCTTTAATAAAAAAGAGAAAACCCTATAGAAAGTTTCGGCCACCAAAATTGCATCTTTGGCGGCTTTTCTCTAGTTAAGAAGCCAGCTATTCTTTCGTCCTAAAAAGCTCTAAATGCACTTCGTGTACTTATGTAGTTGAAGAACGACGGATGAAGGACTACCCTACGCATCCAGACATCCGGTAATCGTAATAGAAGTCAATTCCAATCCAAAGCAATCCAAATGCAACTATACACGTCGCAGCCAGTGTGTGATCAAGTTACTTGCTGGTTACTTTGGTTATTCAACAGACGTGACAAATAGCAGTATTATTCCTCAAAAAGAGCAATCCCCTTCAGCCGGATATATCCGATTGATAAGATTGCTCTTTTTTCATTTCATAGATTTACGTTCTTCAAGCCGGAAAGGTAAAATGACCTGTTGCTCTTCAACCTCTTCCCCATTCATCAATTTCGTCAACAGACGCATTGACACTGCACCCAAATCATAGAGCGGAACGACAATAGAAGTGAGTTGCGGTCTTACTACCCTTGCCAAAATTGAATGTTCAAAACAGATGAGTTCGTAATCTTCAGGTACAGATAGTCCTCCATCCCTAATTCCATTCAACAAACCGACAGCAATCGCATCACTTCCTGCAATGATGGCAGTTGGTTGACCCTGCAATTCACGGATTTGTTTCCAGCCCTCATATGCACCATCGTACGTATCTTCCATTTCAATGACAAACTGCTCATCGACTGGAATATCCGCATCTTGGAGGGCTCTCATGTATCCCACTTTTTTACTGATACGGTTGATATCTCTTGTAAATGGCCCCGAAACAAACACGATTTTCGTATGACCATTTCGAATTAATTTATTGACCGCCACATAAGCAGCTTCTTCATAATCAATATTCACCGTTGCTAATTGTTTTTCCACGTCCAACGTTCCAGCCAAAACGATCGGAACATTCGCTGTGGACATTCCGGCACGAACTTCATCAGAAATCGAATCACTCATAAAGATGAGCCCGTCCACCTGTTTACCGAGATGGTCTTCTATTAATTCTACTTCTCGGTCTGTGCTCTCATCGGAGTTCGACAGGATCATATTATATTCGTACATCGTCGCAACGTCCGCTATTCCACGGGAAAGCTCCGAGTAGAAACTTTTCGAGATATCAGGAACGATGACTCCGATTGTTGTCGTCTTCTTACTAGCCAGACCTCTCGCAACTGCGTTCGGTCGATAGCCAAGCCGTTCAATGCAGTCGAGAACTTTCTTTCTCGTTGCAGGTTTTACATTTTGATTGCCGTTAACGACACGGGAGACCGTTGCCATTGAAACATTAGCCTCCCTGGCTACGTCGTAAATCGTTATAGCCATTAAAATTCCTCCTTCTATATACATTCATTATACCTTATGTCACATGTGTTGATTAACCAAATTTAACGAGTAAATAACTCAATCAAATACTAGGCGCTCGTGTACAGTTACGTTTGGATTTCTTTGGTTTAATGACTCTTATATGATTACCGGGATATCTTGATGTATATGGAAGCCATAAAGTCGCATTCATATACATTTTTCCGGTAATCGTATGGTTATCGTTCACCCGTCGCTCCCCAAAGGCATATGTACACAAAGCACTAAAGCTTTTCAGGACGAAAGAAAAAGTCGCTTCTTATCTAGAGAAAAGCCTCCAAAGATACAATTTTGGCGGCTGAGGCCTTCCCCATTGTTTTGTCTTTTTTCAGCAAAGGAAATATTCGTGACAAGATGACCATGGAGGAATGAATTGCAATTCCTTCCCAAAGGGAGTGGCTAAGAATGACGAAGTCATTTCTAGCCACTCCTGTCCTCGGTAAAGGTATCATGATTATTTCGCCGCAAGCGAGCCGGAAATGGTCCAGTGAAAATGATGATTTTCAAGCCTTTCTTACCAGTGTATTATGCAAGTAGATGTTTAATCAACAGATGTGACCTATGTAATCAAAACGCCGGAACCATTATAGGCCCGGCGTCTACTCATGAGATTGTTGTGTGCGTGTTCATGAATTGGTTAATTGCGTCATAAAATTCATCAAATTGTTGCAGATCCATCTGTTGTGCAGAATCGGATAATGCAACAGCTGGATCTGGGTGCACTTCAGCCATTACGCCATCCGCCCCAACTGCTATCGCAGCTTTCGCTGTAGGTAGTAACAAATCTTTTCTACCTGTTGAGTGTGTTACGTCAACGAAGACCGGAAGATGCGTCTCCTGCTTCAAGATTGGAACGGCAGAGATATCTAATGTGTTGCGAGTTGCCCGTTCATATGTACGGATACCACGTTCACAAAGGATGATCTGGCTATTACCTTTAGAGAGTATATATTCAGCTGCATGAATGAATTCATCGATTGTCGCTGCAAGTCCACGTTTTAGAAGAACTGGTTTATTAATCATTCCAGCTTCTTTCAACAATTCGAAGTTTTGCATGTTACGTGCGCCAATCTGAACTACATCGATATATTCAAGCGCTTCTTCGAGATGTGACGGCGTAATAATTTCCGTAACAACTGAAAGACCTGTTTCATCAGCAACTCGTTTAAGTATTTTCAAACCTTCAAGGCCGAGACCTTGGAAATCATATGGCGATGTACGAGGTTTGTAAGCTCCTCCTCTTATCATCGTTAACCCTTTTGCTTTGATGGACAATGCAACAGCTAAAACCTGCTCATATGATTCGACTGCACATGGACCGTAAATGAATGACGGTGTTCCGTCCCCAATTTTATGGCCATTAATGTCGACAATCGTATCTTCGGCTTTTCTCTTACGGGAAACAAGCAAAGCATTGCGTTGGTCGTCTTCTTGTATCTCAAGTGCAGACATGAATATTCCTTTAAAAATCTGTTCAAGTACTCCATTAGGTAACGGACCGTTGTTAGATTCTTTTAAGAAGTTAAGCATTTCACGTTCGCGAATCGGATCATACCGATTAACACCCTGCTTTTCTTTTACTTTACCAATTTCTTGGACCACAGTTGTTCTTTCGTTAATAAGATCCAAAACTTTACCATTCAGCTCGTTTACACGGCCGCGCAATTCATCTAAATCATTTTGTCTCATCTGTCCGTCTCCTCCCCGTATATATAATTCTCTTTCAGTAGAGAAGAATATATGTTACATTTTTGATAATAGACCTAAGTATAAAGAAGACTATTTGAAAAGTCACGTTATTTCTACTTATTCTTTTAAATACGGGACATTTATCGACAGAAAGGATGAATAATTCTGGCTACTACACTATTTGCACTCGACATCGGGACGCGTTCTGTCGTTGGAATCATCCTGATTGAAGACAATGGTATTTTTCATGTTGCTGATCTTGTTTCGATTGAACATAAGGAACGTTCAATGATTGACGGACAAATACATAACATTTTAAGTGTTGCAAACGTCATTTTAGAAATCAAAGGAATTCTTGAGGAAAAGCACGGTCCTTTGAAACGGGTCAGTGTTGCTGCCGCAGGTCGTGCATTGAAAACATCGGAAGGGTCAATGGCTATCGATATTTCAGAAAGGTCCCTCATTGCTGACGAAGACGTCAATCGTTTAGAACTTGCAGCAGTCCAACAAGCCCAGCAAAAACTGCTGTCCTCCGATACAGTGACAAAAGACGACTATTATTATTGTGTCGGTTATTCCGTTCTTTACTATAAACTTGAAGGTGATGAAATAGGTAGCCTGATTGATCAGGCTGGACGGTCTGCTTCTGTTGACGTCATCGCGACATTCCTTCCTCGAGTCGTCGTCGAATCACTTCTTTCTGCGCTCAAACGTGCAGGACTCGAAATGGAAGCCCTGACACTGGAACCGATTGCAGCTATCAACGTCCTAATCCCACCATCCATGAGACGCCTAAACGTCGCGCTTGTCGATATAGGTGCAGGGACATCAGATATAGCTATTACCGATAACAACACCGTTGTGGCTTACGGAATGGTGCCACTTGCAGGTGATGAAATTACAGAAGCACTCAGCAACCATTATCTCCTTGACTTCCAACTTGCTGAGACTGCAAAAAGAAGTATTACAACAGAAGATACAATTGTCATGACAGACATTCTCGGCTTTGAAGATAATGTTGCTTCAAGTGATGTAACCGCTATTATTAAACCTGCTGTAGATCGGCTTGCCAAATCCATTTCGGATGAAATCAAGCGCCTGAACAATGGAGTTTCCCCTAAAGCAGTCATGGTTGTTGGCGGCGGTAGTTTAACGCCGGGGCTGACAAAAGAAATTAGTATATGCCTAGGACTACCCGAAAACAGGGTAGGTATTCGTGGGTTGGATGCTCTCTCGGGAATTACATTGGAACCCGGTATAGCTTCATCGCCAGAACTCGTCACACCAATCGGTATCGCTATCGCAGCAAGAAGAGCGCCGATTCATTATATGTCCGTGTCCGTAAATGACAAGGTGCTACGACTCTTCGAATTAAAAGAGATGACCGTCAGTGATGCACTCCTTGCAGCAAACATTAAAGCCCGTCAACTATACGGTATGCCCGGACTTGGAATGACGATAACAGTAAATGACAATGATATAATAATACCAGGAGAACATGGTACCCCCTCAACAATCCTATTAAATGGGGTAAAAGCAAGTACAAAAGACTGCATTAAAAATGGAGATACAATCAACTTACTTCCCGGCAGTGATGGTACTAACGCAATAGCGACTGTGCGTGACCTTGTTGAGGATATGAGAGCCATCAGTGCAATGTTGGACGGAGTTGCCGTGCAATTGGAGCCCCTTATTCATATTAATGGAATTCTAAAAAGCATCGATACATCGATACAAGACCGTGATAAAATCACAGTTTCACACACCAAGACAGTCGCGGCAGTATTTGAAAAAGCACATCGAAATGACCTTTTAAAGGACAATCTTTTCACAGTATCCGTCAATAAAAGAACGGTCACCTTGAAAAAAAAGAACAACGAGTTCTTCATCATGGGGACTTCGGTGCAGCCATCGCACGTACTGAAAGATGGAGACCGAATTACAACCCAAAAACCGCCATTCCCTACCATAGATGAAGTTGTAGCTGAGATAGGTAAAAAGGCGTTCGATAAACTAACAGTACTATTCAACAATGAACCCGTCACAATTCAAAAACCACGTCTTACCTTTACTTTAAACGGGCATAGTGCTGAAGTATCTGCCATTGTAAAACCTGGGGATCATCTTGATTTTGTATCACTAAGTGAAAGTCCTATTACTTTTGGCGACATCTTTGCGTTTACAGATTATAGTTTACCCGAAAACCCATCAAGTAATTATAAACTGCTTCGAAACGACACACCAATCGGATTCAACGATGCTATTTTCGGCGGCGACAGACTTGAAATTAGTTTTACGTAAGAAAAGCGGAAGACGCCGGTTAGCCCCGACAAGCGCTGGAGGTCTTGTAGATAAAGGCGCTCTTTGCCTTTTCTGCAAGACCGAAGCGACTCGAGGGGCTGGCGTCTGAAGTCTAGACAATAAGAAAAGCGGAAGCGCCTTGGGAGACCCGACAAGCGCTGAAGGACCTTAAGATAAAGGCGCTCTTTGCCTTTAACTTGAGGTCCTAAGCGACTCGAGGGGCTAGGCGCTGAAGTCTAGACACTAAGAAAAGCGGAAGACGCCGGTTAGCCCCGACAAGCGCTGGTGGTCTTGAAGATAAAGGCGCTCTTTGCCTTTTCTGCAAGACTGAAGCGACTCGAGGGGCTGGCGCCTGGAGCTAGACAACAAGAAAAGCGGAAGATGCCGGTTAGCCCCGACAAGCGCTGGAGGTCTTGTAGATAAAGGCGTACTTTGCCTTTTTTGCAAGACCGAAGCGACTCGAGGGGCTGGCGCCTGGAGATAGACAACAAGAAAAGCGGAAGACGCCGGTTAGACCCGACAAGCGCTGGAGGTCTTGTAGATAAAGGCGTACTTTGCCTTTTCTGCAAGACCGAAGCGACTCGAGGGGCTGGCGCCTGGAGCTAGACAACAAGAAAAGCGGAAACGCCTTGGTAGGAACATTTATACTTGCTTACCTTTAAAAAAAGTCCATCTACTCATATTTGAGTAGACGGACTTTTTTCTATTACTTTTTATTTTTCAAGAATGTCTGACACATAGTTCTGGTTAGTTATTTTATCTTTACCAAGGTTCTCGCTATTACCATAAGAGACATCACTATTGCCAGTTGTAGCTTTCTCAGCATTATTAGCTTTTCCCACGACTGCTTTTTTTACAGCTTCTGCAGTAGCTGTAATACTTTCTTCTCCAGCCTCAATAGTATTTTCAACTTTGGATTTAGCTGTATCAACGAAATCAATAGACTCTTCGCCTTCAGAAGATGCTGTTCCATCATCCATCGGCATAGATGTTTTCGATTTCATCGATTTCACTTTATCGACAAGTTGTCCAGACTGTTCTTGGATTGTTTTCGATAATTCACCAGTCTTCTCTTTTGCGACCGAAGTTAGCTCTGTAGCTTTTTCCTTCGCAACAGAACTGATTTCAATACTCTTATCTTTCAGTTGAGTTGCTTGAGTTGTAAGGTTTCCTCGCATTTCACTACCCGTTTTTGGTGCCAAGAATAGTGCCGCAGCTGCTCCGATAACTCCTCCCACAAGTGCACCCATTAAGAAGCTTCCCGCTCCTGAACTTTCATTTTCAGCATAGAAAGAATCTGTATAGTCCTTGTTATAATCATAATTTGTCGGTAGGTATGATGGTTGGCCATACGCATTTTCATAACCTTGACCACCCTGGTTGTATTGTGGGTCATTATTATTTGATTTCACTTTGTTTTCTTCACTCATATCCAATTCCTCCTGTTTTTTAAGTCTATATATATATGTTGAAATAATGAATCCTATTGTATCCGCTACGACGCTAGAAGATGCCTCTCGCCCTAAGCCAGGCAGCTTTCACCACAGTCTTAGGGCTTTCGGTTACCCCAATTATGGCGCCTTCACGTAATTTAAACACGCATTTATATATTCAACTTAAATACTTCATATTTAAGTTCTATTTATCTGCCTTTATTCGGGCTAGGCAATCTCTTTTGGCCTGGTACTGGCTTGTAAACAGTCCACCCTTTCGCGCTTGCCTTACCTGTCTTCCGTTCCTTTACTTTACCCATTATATCGATAACCACATTGCTCCATTGAACGATTTGTGCAATCTTGTCACTGTTCCGTTCTGCCTCTGTAGCGATATTGCTGGAAACCCTTCTAACGGAGGAATTGAGTACTGTGACAGACTCGCCTACGCCTTTCACAGCTTCGACAACAGTGTTCAGTTTTTCGGCTTTCTGCTGAATGTCTTCTGCAAGTTGATTTGTTTTATGAAGAAGTTCTGTTGTTTCCGTTGTTACCCCTTCAAGTTGAGTTGTCAACCCTTCCATTGTTCCAGAAACACTGTGTAATGTGTTCTTCAATGAGGATAGGGTCCTCGCTAAACTAATGCATAAAATCAAAAATGCGATTGCAGCGACAATTGCCGCTATGTACAGTAAATTCTCCACGGTACTGCCTCCTTCAAATACTCATATAACATTGTCTACCCTTGTCAAAGGTAAAATAAACGTTATACACATTATTACTTCTTCGACATTAGTCTTCATTTTCCTTCATCAAACTAGAATTCATTTTATTTTTTGTGACAACTTATTCATTCCCAAAACGAAAAAACAGCTAGCCCTGGATCAAGTTAAATCTTTCCCGTCCAGGGTCAAGCTGTTTTTAATTCATATATATGTTGATATAAAGAATTTCAACGAATTCGTTGCGGCTCAAGGGGATGGCTTCGCTGTTTATATAACTATGCTATACATTCAACTTATATAGTGTCCTGTTAAACCGTTTCTTCTTTATCAAGGTAAGACTTGAATGCGCTCATGTATTTCTGAACATCGCCTGCCCCCATAAAGAGGTATACTGCGTTTCCATGAGATTCAAGTGATTTATTATCATCTAGATCAAGATGCTTTGCACCCGGAATTATATTAATCAAGTCATTAATGGTTAAAATACCTGCCTTTTCACGTGCGGACCCGAATATATCGCATAAATAGACGTGGTCAGCAGTTGAAAGACTTTCCGCAAATTCATTCAAAAGGGCAGCGGTCCGCGTAAATGTATGCGGTTGGAATATCGCAACAATTTCACGGTCAGGATATTTCTGTTGCGCAGTTTGCAATGTCGCCTGGATTTCAGTAGGGTGATGAGCGTAGTCATCCACAATAATTCGATCTGCTATTTCCATTACCGTAAAGCGCCTTTTAACACCATGAAAAGTAGACAGTTTTTCTTGAATAGTGGACGCTTTTACTCCTTCATAATGACAGAGCGCAATTACACCTAGCGAATTCAAGATTGCATGATCCCCAGCCAGCGGTATTGTAAACGTATGATAAAACTCATTCCTTACAAAAACATCAAAGGATGAACCTTCCACAGTTTTGATGATATTTTTCGCAGCAAAATCATTCGACTCTTCAAATCCGTAATAGAGCACTGGAACATTGGCCTGAATTTTTTGCAAGTGTCTATCATCACCGCAGGCAATTAGGGCTTTCTTCACCCGGAGTGCCATTTCACCAAATGCGTCCATCACATCCGCTAGATCCTTAAAATAATCTGGATGATCAAAATCGATATTTGTCATAATCGCATAGTCAGGTTCGTATGCCAGGAAATGTCTTTTATATTCGCAAGCTTCGAATACAAAGTACTCGCTGTCTGCTGGGCCACTTCCCGTACCATCTCCAATTAAATAGGAAGTAGGTGAATGTCCAGATAACACATGAGCAAGCAAACCCGTAGTCGATGTTTTACCATGTGAGCCTGTAACTCCGATCGATATGAATTTCTCCATATACTTTCCTAAAAAGTCATGGTATCGAATAATTTCGAGGCCAAGTTCCTTAGCCCTTATAAGTTCTGGATGGCTATCAGGAAATGCATTTCCTGCGATAACTGTCATTCCTGATTTAATATTGTTTTCATCAAATTTCAACACAGTTATTTTTCTTTCATGAAGCGGATCTTCTGTGAAGAACCATTTCTCCACGTCTGAACCTTGTACTTCATTCTCAGAATCGTGAAGTATTTGGGCGAGCGAACTCATTCCAGCGCCCTTAATGCCAGTAAAATGGAACAACGTCATAATGCAACCTCCCGGGATCATTTCTGTTCCCCTTAATTAAATATCATTAGTTTATTCCCTCTACAATTATCAGTTAAGTATTTTGATTTACAGCCCGCATTGCAAGGCTCCTTACTATTCTATACGATCTGTAAGTCGATCGAGATCACTTTCTGTCAAAAAGACATCACGTGCCTTACTTCCCCGCGGCCCTGAGATGAATCCACTTTTCTCCATTCGATCCATTAGTTTGGCGGCTCGATTGTATCCGATACTAAAATTACGTTGTAACAGAGACGTTGATGCACTGCCTGTTTCATGGATAAAGAGACAAGCCTCTTCAAAAAGTGGATCGGCTCCTTCTTCTTCAATACTACTTGCAAGAAGGTCTTCTTGGCCAAATAAATAATCTGGTGTTGCCTCATTCCGAACGTGTTCTATTATACGCTCTATTTCCTCATCCGTGACAAATGTACCTTGTAGTCGAACGCCAGAAGATTGTCCATTTCCAATGTATAGCATGTCACCTTTCCCAAGAAGCCTTTCTGCTCCAGGGGAATCAATTATTGTCCTAGAATCGATTTGTGATGAAACTGAAAATGCGATTCGTGTTGGGATATTCGCTTTGATTGTACCTGTAATAACATCGACAGAAGGACGCTGTGTCGCGATGATCAAGTGGATACCGCATGCACGTGCTTTTTGTGCAATTCGACTAATTGATACTTCGACATCTGCCGGCGCCATCATCATTAAATCTGCAAGTTCATCAATGACAATTAAAAGATAAGGCATCTTCAAAGAGAACCGACGACTTTCTACAACTGCTTTATTGTAACGCTCGATATCCCTCACACCTGCATGAGCAAGCAGCTCGTAACGTCTTTCCATTTCCGCCACTGCCCATTTTAGTGCAGCAGTTGCAGCTTTGACGTCCGTAATCACGGGACTAATTAGATGTGGTATGCCGTTGAATGGTGCAAGTTCTACCATTTTAGGGTCAATCAGCATCATTTTCAAGTCTGTTGGTGTAGCTTTGTAAAGCAAACTGACCAAAATCGAGTTAATGCAGACGGATTTACCTGAACCTGTAGCCCCAGCAATCATACCATGTGGCATCTTGCGGAGATCTAAGGTTACTGGTGTTCCAGTTAGGCTTAATCCAAGCACAGCCTCAAGGGGAGACGTGGAAGCTCTGAACTGTTCCGTCGCAATAACTTCGGATATCCGAACAGGTCTTGTCTTCCGATTTGGAATTTCAATTCCTATGGAACTTCTTCCGGGAATCGGTGCTTGGATACGAATATCTTCGGCTGCTAGCGCCAATTTTAGGTCATCTGTTAAATTACGTACTTTACTCACTTTAGTCCCCACTCCGACAGTCAGTTCAAAACGAGTGACTGTCGGACCTTGCATCGCTTCGATAACGGTCGCTTTAACCGCAAAGTGCGACAACGCTTCCTCAAGCTTTTCAGATTGCGATTCCAGCCACTCTGTATCTTCGATTTGTGATTCAGGGGGGATCAGATAATCCAGTGACGGGAATGCGTAATAAGGTTCCTCTTCTTCTAAGGTTTCGCCAGCTATTTCTTTCGTCTCTACCAAAACCTCTTCTCGAATGTCGACCAAAGGTTTCGTACTTATCGGCTCAGAGATAGTTACTTTTTTGCTTTCATTTGGAACTTTCACACTTAAAGGTTCTACTACTTTTAGCTTCTCTTTATCGGACTTCAACATCAATACATTGAATGGAACAGTCCGTTCTTTTTTTGTTACTTGACTTTGTTGTTCTACCAATTCTGGAATGTCTGGAGAGGGCTCTACTTTTACTTCAGCCTCTACATCAGGTAACGCATCCTTAGTATGGTCCACTTCATCCGAAATAATTCCCTTAAAGTCCTCTTCAATCACTAGTGATTTGATTGTAGCAAATTCATCCTTAGAAAGCTCTATGGCATCTGGCAATACTACGGTCTCTTCGTCCTCAGTTACTGTCGTTTCAGTTTCGTAGACTTCAACTTTTAGCGGCTCTATCTCACTAGATGTGAGTTCTCTGCTGTCATTTTCAATCACAAAGTCCTCGTTCAAAATTGGTATACTACTCGTTTTTTCATTTTCATAATAAAATTCATCCGTCTTTGTCAACTGTGATTCTGTAACAACTACCTTTTCTTCCGGTGGCTGCAACTTCACTTCTTCCGTTTTTAAAGGTGTCGTTACTTCTCTCCTTGGATTAATAAATCCATGAACGGGCGAAGGTACTGCGGTCGGTGTAAATGGCTTACTGGAACGTTTTTGTACCGTCACATTCACTTTCGGTGGAAGTTCCTCCTGAAGAGCCTTTTTTGTGGAGGAGAAAGAACTTCTTTTTTCTTTCTCTTTTACGCCATATTTTTGTAATGAATCAGCCCTAAAGATATTGACTGTTCTGTTATCACTTGGCCATTTAGCATTTTCGGAAAGTGGTTTCGTTTCATAATTATCGTCCGCATCTTTATTTTTAGTTGTGTATTTCGGATAATCTACTTCAGTAACAGATTCATCGTCCCAACCATATATTTCTGCATCTGAGATAATCGGAAAGCGAAATGATGTGTTGTTACTAGTTTCATTTTTATTTAATGATTCGTCAATTTCATTTTCAGTTTTTTCATATTCTGTTTCCACTTTATTATTGTCTTCATCCGGTCCAAATAACCGGTCTACTATTGTTTTAAACCAACTCAAGACTATCACTCTTTTCATGTCAATCACTCTATTTTAACAGTACTGACACGACAAAATCAAATCAATTTATGAAAACAAAAAAACGTACCAAACCGGTACGTTTTTCGTGCTCTTATTTTGTGAAGATTTCACCAGTAACAGCATTGTAATCTAGTACTAAAATCCCTTTTTCTTCAGGCGCGTCAGGCAAACCTAGTTCTTTTGCTGAGCAAATCATTCCAGCCGATGGAACCCCACGCAATTCTGCATCACGAATGACCATTCCAGATGGCATAACAGCTCCAACTTTCGCGACAACAACCTTCTGGCCCGCATCCACATTCGGTGCTCCACAGACAATTTGAACTGTTTCACTGCCAACATCGACCGTGCAAACACTTAACTTATCGGCGTTCGGATGCTTTTCTTTTGTCAAAATATGTCCTACAACAAACTTTGGTGTAAAGTCTATGTCAAGTTTAATCTCTACGCCATTCTTTAGAAGTGCGTCTTGCAATTGCCCTGCCACCTCTTCAGTCAGCTCAACTTCCCCGACTGCTTCATTTTTCACGTAAGATGATGCATTGAATAGGTTAAATGCAGTTAATTCTCCAGTAACCTCGTCATGGATTAACGTAACATCCCCTTGTGACTTAGTTACAATAGATTCTGGACGTGTAAGTGCAAGCTGCACAAGCAACACATCTCCAACACCATTTATGTTATAAAAAATATTCACTTTTTCTTTCCTTCCCTTCTTGCTAAACGATTTTTAGCCATAATGAAAATTGGTTCAAGTTTTCCATCTTCATAGATAAATGATAAAGATGTAACCGGTACAGTGCCAGTGGTAAAGAAATGCATAGCCATTTGCGCAAGTACATCATACCCCGTATCGTTCCGGATATCACCAATAATTAGTACATCTTGGTGTGGGACAGAAACAGTCATATGACCCTCGATTTTCGCTTCCATCTCTTTCAGAAATGTGCTGTTCAATATTCTACTAGCATCATAACCATCGTTATTATTGACAAAGTAATAGATGTTACCCGAGACTTCATCCTTCTTCATCGCGGTCGGTAATGCTCTTACACGGAATAATGCAGACTCTGTTATCTCCGTTTCAGACATACCAAGAGACTCCAACATACTTTCATCAATTAACCGGTAGGTAGTTCCAAGGTCAAGTGCATAATAGATACACGTTTCAGCCGTATGGTCCTTCATAAGAAAACGATGTCCTACAGCAGATTCTTTCGGAAACGATGAAGACCTGATCACAGGATAAATAATCGTACTATCAGAGAATCCTATTGATTGTTCTTTTTCCATCGCTTTAAACGTCTCACCAATTGTATAAACTATTTCTTTTATTGCCGCCTCTTTTTTCTGTTCATATTTCACAAGAATTTCCGGGAGTGAAATATCCATCCCTTTTTTTAGAACCGAATGCTCTAGACGAACCTTATCCGTTTTCCGGTCAAATCGCCACTTGAAATGTTCAGATGGAAGATGCTCTTTTAAAATTTCAACAAGCTGCGCAGAATTCATCTATTTTTTCCTCCATTCATTATGAAAAGCGTAAGGCGCCTTCTAGACTCGACAGGCATAAGTCGATTCAGGGGAAGGCAGTCTAAGAGCGCGACGTCCTGTCGCAACGACTGCATACCTGCATCCTTGCAGGCACGACGTGGCGTACTTTACCACATAGCTGGATTGCTTTCAAGGAACCTAGCCTAAGTACGCCGCGTCCTGCGGCAATGGCTACGTGACCCCACCTCCTGTGGGCCTCCAAGCGGCTGGCGCCTGGAGCCTAGACACTTAGAAAAGCGCAAGGCGCCGTTTAGACGCGACGGGCATAAGTCAATCCAGCGACGTGGCGCACTTTGCCACATAGCTGGATTGCTTATGACCCGAGCGGCTGGCTCCTAGAGCCTAGACACTGTTCCGTGTCGAAAAACTTAAACCCTCTTACCTTTTCTCGGAAAATTGCATCTATTCTTGATTAATAGAACGCACGATTTCCATCATTCTTGCTAGGTTTTCTTCGATGTTTCCTTTTTTCGTCATTGTCGTCATTTTTGATCCGCCCACGCTCGTCATAAGCTCAACATCGTCATTGCCGCTTTTGATTACCGCCGCAAAACCAAAAATGCCTTCATCCGTAAACGTTGCCTGCTCGACAATTTCTTTACTTTTATCAGCAAGAAGCAAATCATAAAACAGTTTACTGTCATTTTTTTCATTTGGATTGACAAAAAGGATAAATGTTTCTTCTTTTTTCGTAAAGACGATATTTTGTGCATCTGACTTATCATTCATCTTAAATCCGGCAGGTAGATATAGTTTAATGCCGTCAATCTCTTCAGTACGTTTTTTATCATTCGAGTGAAATGCTTCTCTCGCCGCTTCGACTCCTGAAGTTGCACTTTCGTCAAGCGTTTTACCACATGCTACAAGCGTTAATACAGATATCGTCAACAGGAATATGAATTTCCATTTTCGGAACATTCGATTTCCCCCAATCATTAATTTAAACACTATTTATCATTTTAATGTTGTTACGGATTACTTGCA
Organism: Sporosarcina psychrophila; assembly: GCF_001590685.1. Classification (GTDB taxonomy): domain Bacteria; phylum Bacillota; class Bacilli; order Bacillales_A; family Planococcaceae; genus Sporosarcina; species Sporosarcina psychrophila. The sequence goes on along the minus strand of NZ_CP014616.1, from coordinate 1,540,484 downwards.
ACCAAAACACGTTGCAATCAAGCACTTCGATATTTACTGGGATTGCAGATGGTATTTATATTGTCCCACCAAAAGCTGTAAAATATGTACGAATAGTTCATCGCGTTTTACCGCGTTCGCAGTCAGCATACCGATAGCTCCTTCCTTCATCCGAATTCCGCTCAACTTGAAATAAGTATCGACAACCGGACCCAGTTCTTTCCCAGCCATCAACTCATCCGCAATTTCTTTCGGTAATGGAATCTGTGCACCTCCTGCTGTAAACCTCGTCCCATCAGGAAGTGTCAACGCACCCCAGTTACAGAGATACATCTGTCCCTCAAGAATCCGGACACCTCCTTCCAGCCCGATCCCAATTGCACTTGCTTCCTTCCCCGCTGCGCGTAGTGCACGATTAATTGCACCAAGCCTAGTTTCATCATCACTAAAAGGTTGGTCTGAAACACCTGACCCTACCTCAGTCTCAGCAATAAGTGCCTGCGGAAAATGAATTGCCAAAACTTCCTTAACTGCTTTTACTTTTGCAGGGTTCGTAGATCCTATCATAAATTCCATCCATATTCTCCTCCATCCAAGTAAAAAACCGTCCTCTACGCCATTTAATAGCGCAAGGACGGATTTCAGTTTATAATTATACGTTACTTTTAATCGTTGCTACAGTTGTCTTATCACATGCTTTAACAAGTTTCACAAGAAGCTCTTTTGCTGCTGCGTAGTCGTCGGTGTGAATGATAGATCCCGATGTATGGATGTAGCGTGAACAAATACCAATGACAGCACTTGGAACACCTTCATTCGACGTATGGACCCGTCCTGCATCCGTCCCCCCCTGTGAGAGGAAATACTGATAAGGAATATTATGGGTCTCTGCCATATCAAGGATGAATTCGCGCATACCGCGGTGAGTTATCATAGAACGGTCAAAAATCCGGAGTAATGTCCCTTTTCCAAGTTGACCGAATTCATTTTTGTCACCCGTGGCATCATTTGCTGGACTTGCATCTAGCGCAAAGAATAAATCCGGATTGATCATCGTTGCGGCTGCCGCAGCACCACGAAGTCCAACTTCTTCGAGAACATTTGCCCCGGAGTACAAGTTATTCGGCAATTTTTCACCGTGCACTTCTTTTAACAATTCGATTGCGAGTCCGCAACCATAGCGATTATCCCAAGCTTTAGCAAGTATTTTCTTGTCATTCGCCATCGGAGTGAACGGGCTTACTGGAACAATTTGCTGACCTGGACGAATGCCGATTTTCTTCGCATCTTCTTTATCGTCTGCACCAATATCGATAAGCATATTTTTTATATCCATTGGTCTATTTCGTACTTCATCACTTAACAAATGCGGCGGAATCGAACCAATGACACCAATAACTGGACCGCTATCCGTAATAATTTCAACGCGTTGCGCTAGTAGTACTTGGTTCCACCATCCGCCAAGCGGTTGGAAACGAATCATTCCGTTATCCGTGATCTGACTAACCATAAATCCAACTTCATCCATATGACCCGCAACCATTATACGCGGGCCGTCTTCAGGCCCTTTTCTAACGCCAAAAATACCCCCCAGATTATCTTGGATCAATTCATCAGAATACTTCCCAAGTTCTCCACGCATATAACCACGAACTGCATGTTCATTCCCAGGGGCACCCGGAAGTTCGGTCAAAGTCCTAAACATTTCAAGTGTATCTTTTTGCATTAAATAGTTCCTCCCACTTTTCATATATGTACCTACTGTATATAGTGTAGTCGATTATTCAGAAACTTTCCATCGTTTAATTCGGAAATCGAATTACTATTTCAATAGACTGGCTTGGCAAAGATAAGTAAAATTGTGGTACACTGTTTGAAATACCGACTATAGGGGGTAAAAAGAATGAAAGTATCAGATTTCCTAGCAGGAGTATTAACGGGTGTTGCGGCTGGTATTGTTGTCAGCGAAACAATCGATCGAGTTAACCAAAATGTTTCAGCAGACTCTGTTCTAAACACAATTAAAGATGCTTTTAAAAATGAAGGTCCGATAGATGGTTCATGGATCGTCATGAAAACTGAGCCTTTCACAAACAAAGTCATTACAATGGACGTTTACCGCGGCGGCATATCACGCATTAAAGAAGGCGAACTGGAACAATTCGAATTTGCAGCAGATGCAAAAACGGGTACAGTCGTTGAACTCATAAAAGCTTAAAACAATGCGCCGAAGTCTATATATATCAATAAAAACCGTCACATTCCCAGACTCCTCTGGTAGGGTGACGGTTTTTTAATTAACCAATGGCTATATATGTTGAGCTTATAAAGACGTGCAGCGATCAGGCTTAAGGCGGGAAGCATCCCGAGCGCGGGAGCGAAATTAATGGAATTCTTTAACCCAACCTAACTAGAAACTGTAACGGATTCGATGATTTCTTTTCCGCTAGCATCCCATTTTACAAGTCTATAATAGGCATCATGATAAAACGTAAACTTATAGCCCCCAGCAAGCGCCTCTTTCATCAATTTCTCTTTAGCAAAGATTGACGTCATTGGGTAATCATCAAAAGCCAGAACCCACAACGGATTACTATGTGCTTGTGTAGGCATAATATCAGCCATATGAAGAATCGTCTCACCATGCTGTGTCAATTTAATAATACTATGACCATCGCTATGACCGCCTGTATGGATCATTTCGATTCCTGGCATGATTGTAATGCTTCCTTCGAATGTCTTCACCTGCTGCTCAACAGGCTCCCAGTTCTCTTTTAAATATGTATTTCTGGAACGAATATTCGGATTACGTACTTCATCCCATTCGATTTGTGAAACGTAAATTTCAGCATTTGGGAATACAGAAACAAAATCCCCTTCGCGTAATTCCGTCAAACCCGCTGCATGATCATTATGCAAGTGCGTCATGAGAATAATATCGATGTCTTCTGGCGACAAACTGAGCTCAGCAAGATCCCCCTCAACCCTTGCCTCTTCAACTATGCCTAGATTCTTCATCATTTTCTCACTGAGTTTCCCTTTTCCATGCCCTGTGTCAATCAATATATTTTTTCCTTTATACTGAATGAGAATCGGATCGTTTCTCATTTTAATACGGTTTTGTTCATCCGCTTCATAACGTCTTGACCACAGTGCTTTTGGAACAACCCCAAACATAGTTCCGCCGTCTAAAAAATTGCCACTACCATCCAGCCATGTCAACGTCATATCATGAAATGTATAAGTATCCACAGAAACATTCCCCCATTCCCTTACTTGTTTCTATCAAGAATTAGTAAAATGTGATTCAAGTCTGTATATCGGGTGTCCTTTTGCTGAAAACTTCTCTTCATATTCCGTCATAATATTATCTTCCGGCATCTCTGCATGCAAATCAAGTGATACAAAACCTAACTTCATACCGTACTGAGACATTGAGACGAGTGAGTACTCGAACAACAGACGGTTATCTGTTTTAAAGTGAATTTCTCCACCTTCTGCTAGTACCTCTTCATAAAGTTTTAAAAATGTTTCATGCGTCAATCTTCTTTTCGCATTTCTCGTTTTCGGCCACGGATCAGAAAAATTTAAATACACCCTATCTATCTCCCCTTTGTGGAAGATCTTTGCAAGGTCCATTCCATTTGCACGGAATAGTCGTAAATTTGATGGCTTTTCTGCTTCAACAGCCTTTTCAAGCGCAGATACGATAACGTTGTCAAAATGCTCAATGCCAATATAATTCACATCCGGGTTGGCAACAGCCATACCAATTATAAATTGGCCCATACCTGATCCAACTTCAATGTGTATTGGATTGCCATTACCAAACAGGGTATGCCATCCATTCATCATTTTTTCTGGTTCAGCTAATAGGATATCTGGGTGTTCTGCCATGTAGTCTCTTGCCCATGGTTTATTACGAAGCCTCATTATATACACTCTTTTCTATTTATAGGTTATTGCCATCTTCTGGTTGTTCTTCATCGCCAAATAATCTGCTTATTGAAGTGGTTTGCCCCATGTCAAGTATTGCCTGGCCCGCTTTGAATTGCGTAGATTTCATCGGAACCGGCAATTTCTGAAGTGCAGAAAACCAGTCCTCATATGACCGTCTATCGATAATATCAACATCGAATGCTGAACCTGGGTGATCGATATACCCGTTACGCGAAATCAAATATTTACGTACAGGAAAATCGATTCCTTGTGCTTTCAATATACTCGAAACAATCTTTTCAGTTCTGTTCAGTGCTATAAGCGGGCTTAGAAATTTCGTTTCTTTTTCCCCAAGCTTCTTTAACCAGAATCTGTCCCCGCTCCCACTAAACGCTGCAACGTCTTCTTTCTCAAGCACCGTAATACACATGCATTCAACAGGTGTCACAAGGATAATGTCTAGTTCAACAGGTGCTTTCTTCAGTAGTAAGATTGGATAATAGAACAACAAATAATTATCCGGAAGATTCTGAGCGAAACTTCGTAACAGTGGATCTCGGAAAAAGCGAGATTCAACCCTTGACTTGTCCATTAACGTCGAACTTGCCCACTTGATTTGAAAATGAAATAGTTGATCCAAATAAAGTCTTCTTAAGTGCTCAAGACTTGAGGGATTATGAATCAGATTTGGACTAAATCCAAAATTCTCTTCCTCATCACCTTTTTCATCTTCGCTATTGTCGTGATCTTGCTCTGCCTCAACATCTTTACGTTGGCCGAAGACCCGAAGTAGAGGAGAAAACCATTTGTTCTCTTCCGGTTCTACTACCTCTTTAATATCCTGTTGCCATTCTGATAAATCAGCTCCACTTTCCCACTGGGTCTTCATACGTTCCCATTGATACCTTTTCAAACGGATATACTGCGAAGGATAACGCGTAAGATCTTGCTCGTAACGGGAGACATAGTCAAGCAGTTTAACAAGTTGCGCCATGTCCATTCACTCCAATCACATACTATACATTATTATTCATCTGCTATAAAAGATGGGATTTGCGAGCTGAATGCTTTTTGTAACTTCATTGTCAATGGTCCCAATATTCCCGAGCCTACAGGACGTCCGTCGATTGAAATGACTGGCGTTACTTCAGATGTCGTTGACGTTAAGAAAAATTCATCCATTTCAAAAGCTTCATCTATTGTAAAGGATTTCTCGACGACAGGAATTCCTTGCTCTTCACACAGCCCCAGTACAACTTGACGCGTAATTCCATTCAAAATAAGATTTGTCACAGGATGAGTATAGACTGTTCCACCCTTTACCCCAAACATATTCGATGCAGAACCTTCGGTAACAACACCGTCACGGTGAAGCAATGCCTCTATACAACCCGCTTCATGCGCTTCTTGCTTAGCGAGAACATTGCCAAGCAAGTTAAGGCTTTTAATATCGCAACGCAGCCAACGGACATCCGCTACTGACTTGACCCCAACTCCGTTTTCTATGCCCCTCATAGGTCTTGGGTTGTTAATTGCATATCCAGTCACAACTGGTGGGACTGTCGGATCAGGGAATTGGTGCATCCTTGGTGCGGATCCCCGTGTCACTTGGATATAAACGTGTCCAACCAAAATATTATTTTTCGCCACTAATTCACGGGCAATCTCCATCAATTGTACTTCAGCATAAGGGATTGTCATCTTTATCTTCGTAGCACTTTGAAATAAACGATCAATATGTTCTTCCGCAGTATATAATTCTCCACCATATACTTTAATTACCTCATACACGCCATCACCAAAATAATAACCGCGATCATCAATCGAAATAGCCAATCCATCACGTTCTGTAAACTGTCCATCAATAAAGTATACTGTCATCCTTATTCCCCTTCCGTTTTTTCAGATACGAGTCGGCTGATTGCATCTGCATAGATCCCAGTTGCTTTCACTAAATCATCTATATAAACATATTCATCTGCCTGATGAGCTACGTCTTCCCTGCCAGGAAATAGCATACCAAAAGCAACCCCTTTTTCAAGGACACGTGCGTACGTTCCTCCCCCGATTGCCAATAGTTCCGCATGTTCTCCAGTATGATCAGTATACACTTCTTGCAACGTCCGAATAAGGGGGTCGTTTGCGTCCACATGATGCGGTGCAGAGTTCGATCCAATATCGACCGAAAAAGGTGTTTCCGTTAACCGTTTCATACATGTCGTCATTTTCTCTTCAAATAGATAGCTGACTGAATAACGCATACTAACATTAATTTCCCCACCACTTGTGGGATTGTATGTCACGATACCCGCATTCAGCGTTGTATCGCCTGACATTTCATCATTGAACGCCAAACCTAAGAACAGTCCTCGAGATTCATTAGCAAATGCATCAAACATGAATTGTGTAAAGTCTTTTGATTGACCTTCTTTCAATATGCGATTCAGGAAAGAAGCAAGTAGGACGGCGGCATTGACGCCATTATCTGGCTCCATTGCATGTGCTGATTTTCCATTCAAACTGATGATGGTCTTACCACTATCAGTGGAAACTCCCCCTGTTACGTCATGAATATTCAAAAATGTAACAAACTGTTCATTGTCAAATACAACTTCCTCTGCCAGGTGTGCCTCTGCATAATCTGGCACCATATTTGTCCTATTTCCTGACTTGAATAGCAATAGTTGTCCATCTGAAATTACTACCTTTTGTTTAAACAGGATAGAAGCAATTCCTTTTTCGGCGTTAATGATGGGGAAATCAGCATCTGGCGCAAATCCAATAGTTGGCATTTCTTCTTTTTCAAAATAGCGCTTCACACATCGAAAACCACTTTCTTCATCTGTTCCGATAATGAGCCGCACTCGTTTGTTCATCGTGATACCTGAATCCCGGACTATTTTCATCGCATGCCAAGCGGCTATAGTCGGTCCTTTATCGTCAATGGCACCACGACCAAACAGCTTTCCGTCCTCGATAGTACCGCCAAACGGCTCATGTATCCAATTACTTCCTGCTGGCACGACATCGACATGGCAAAGGATCCCGATGAGTTCGTCCCCTCCCCCCATCTCAATATGCCCCGCCATATTATCTACATTTTTCACAAGCATTCCCGCTTTTCGACCTTCTTCTAACAGCCAGTCAAGTGCACGTTTTGGTTCCGGTCCGAATGGTAAATCTTTAGTTGCCGCACTTTCATCAAGTACAGAAGGGATAGCGATTAAACTTTGTAAATCAGCTAGCAGAGATTCTTGTCTTTTTAAAGCTTCATTTTCCCAATTAGACATTCAAGGCACCTTCTTTCACAATAAGTCTATTTTCACACGTTAGCCCAAGAAAATAAAGAGGAATCATCTTTTACAGACTCTTTACAATAAAATTCATGCAAACTTCACGAGAATACGTTATACTAGTATTGTCAGAAGATTTAATCTGACTTTTCAACTTTTTCGAAAGGATGTGCGTCGTCAGGGATAATTTCAACGTGCTTTAGGCAACATTCATAAGTCTCATGACCAAACCTTTTTGGAAAATGAAGATGAAGGGGTGATTCCACACTTGAAACCTGCAACTGATCGTATGCTTACACGCATAAAGGATATCTATTTTTATATCCTTGATAATGGCACTGTAACTACCGAAAACCTGGTCGAAGAATTTGGCATCACTCACCGTACGGTCCAAAGGGATTTAAATGTCCTTGAATACAACGAGCTCATTATGAGCCCGGTACGCGGTAAATGGACGACGACAGCAAAAAAAGTGAAGTTATCTTCGTGACCCGCACATGACCTAGAAAAGCAAAAAGCGCCAGCTCTCATACCTGCTTCACGTAGGTATAAGGGAGCTGGCGCTTGGAGCCTGTATATAACAAAAGCGGAAACGCCTGTTTAGCCCCAAAAAGTAGGAGGGATGCAAGTTCAATCCCTCCCGGTAGCCTTGCTGATAAAAGCACTCTTTGCCTTTAATCAGCAAGACAGAAACTGCATGACCCGCGTCGTGTGGGGCTAGGCGCTGGAGTCTAGACGTGAAATTTTCAAATGGTAACTTATCCACAGTACGAGATTTCATTATTTTTAGACAAACAATAAAGAGCTGAACCGTATTCTTAAACGGCTCAGCCCTTTTTATTTTCCAGAAATTTGCATGAGTTGCTGTAATTCCTCTTCCGTCAATTCTCGGTATGATCCAAGCGCTAAAGTTTCATCCAAAGATAAAGGCCCCATCGATAAGCGTTTTAAGTAAACAACTTGCTTACCAACCGCTTCAAACATTCGCTTGACTTGATGGTATTTCCCTTCCGTAATCGTCAACTCGATTTCGGAAATATCCGCTGATTTCAATATGCGCAGCTGACCAGGCTTCGTCTCATAGCCATCATCCAGAGTAACACCCTCTGTAAACTGCTTGGTATCTTCTTCTGTAACAATTCCTTCGATATGAGCATAATACGTTTTCGGTACCCCTTTTTTGGGTGACAATAAGTTGTGCGCAAGTTTTCCGTCATTCGTCAGCAACAAAAAACCTTCTGTGTCTTTATCTAACCTTCCAACAGGAAACATTTCAAAAATGTTATATTCTTCATCTAATAAATCAATAACTGTCTGGTCCCTTTTATCTTCAGTAGCAGACAAAACTCCTTGTGGCTTATTCATCATTAGGTACATAAATTCTTTATAGACGACTTTTTGACCCAGTACCGTTACTTCATCCTTCACTGTATCTACATGCAGTGCGGCATCTTTCACTGCCACTTCATTAACCCGTACGGAACCTTTTTTCATCAAAATCTTTACTTCTTTTCGCGTACCAAATCCCATGTTCGACAATAATTTATCCAAACGCATTTTATTCCTCCTAAAAGCCTAATTTATTGGTAAATCTAGTCAATCGCTCTCCGAATAATTTCTGTGCGAGACCCGTTTTAAGCGATAGATAACCGTAAATTGCAGCACCAACAGTAGCGCATATCAAAATATACAAGATAGACTGCATTTTTCCGTCGGCAGGACTGATTGCTGTCAGACCTTTCAGTGTAAATGTGACAGCTATTAACATAATGACATTTAATATAGCGATAAGGATAAGTCTTCTAAACACCATTTTCGACCTGTAATTAAGGGTCTTAGTAATGATGGCGATATTAATGCCTACCGCGACTGTATAGCCAATTGAAGTCGCCATAATGGCACCATTCGTTTCAAATATTTTGATGAGCGGTATATTCAGTACCAGTTTGAAAAACAGTCCGAGTAACGAAGTGAAAACTATCCATTTATGTCGGTCGATGCCTTGCAAAATGGCTGCTGTCACCGTATATAAGCCAAATAAAATCGCGACCGGGGCATAATTCGCTAGTATCTCTGCACCCATTGCATCTTTTTCATATAGAAATTGGTAGAACTCATTTGACAAAACGATTAATCCGATAACGATTGGTACCGTCAAGAACAGCATAATCTGATAGGTCTGATCAAGTGAATTTGTAATCCCTTTTTGATCATTTTTCGCATAATAACTTGTAATGACCGGAATAAGAGCCATTGAAAATCCTGTCGCAATCATGACTGGTATCATGACGACTTTATGCGTTAAAAAGTTTAGCATCGTTAAATAGATGTCAGTTACCTTTGCAAAGCCGATTGAAGACATCGCCTCGTTAAAAGTAATCATATCAACGAATTGATAAAGGGGATTAATAACCCCTACCAGGACGAAGGGCAAGATATAAGCAAATACTTCTTTGTACATGTCTTTGAATGAAACGTCACTTGATGAAGTACTGTTCGCAAGAAGATGGTCGAATTCTGGTTTATAACTTTTCCAATACTTGAACAAGACAGCGAGACCCGCAAGCGCCCCGATAAACGCCGCAAATACCGCGAAGTTCACTGCAGTTTTCGGAGATCCATGCATGAAGTTCACGACAATAAACGCTCCTGCCAGAACGACAATAATTCGCACAACCTGTTCTACTAACTGAGAAACCGAAGTCGGCATCATTTTTTGATTGCCCTGTAGGAAGCCTCGCACGATACTCATAAGTGGAACGGCAAGCAGTGCATAACTGACCCAGCGAATCACATTTGCAATCTCTTCAATTGTGAAGATTTGTTCATCATCTTTACGAACAAGTTTCGCAATCGGTTCAGCTAAAAAGTACAGCGTTAAAAAGGAAAGTATTCCTGTGACTGCCATCACAAGCATCCCTGACTTTAACAATTTCCGTCCAGTTGCATAATCGCCACGAGCATTATATTTTGCTACGAATTTTGAAATCGCAAGTGGTGCTCCTGATATCGCGATAGCTAACGCGATATTGTAAGGGATGTATGCATATTGATAGAGACCGATACTTTCTTTCCCAACGATTGCGTAAAATGGAATAACGTATAATAGTCCAAGCGCTTTCGATAAAAATAGACCTATTGTCAGTATAAAGGTCCCTTTTACAAGATTTGATGACATGTTTGATCCTTCCATTCTCCCTAAATCTACTTAACAGTTTACCCCCAGACGACGCTTTTCACAATGTATATCCGTCATTAGTGTGGAATAGAGAAAAACTGAAAGTGTGGTTTCCATTATATATGACGTCATCATATGATAATTAGTTAGTCAAACGTACAGACCAGTAAAAAAAGCGGGCAGTCGCCAAAGAAAAATCAGGCTACCCATCTCCACTGGATTCTGGAGAAAAGGCAGCCTAATTTTGTTCTGTATGTGTCTCTAATTACTAGGTAAACTCAGTATGATTCATCTCGTTTTATTTTAATGTTTTCGTTAGCAATCAGTACACCTTGCTTAAATTCTTCATAGTCAGGCTCTGTTGAGTTTAGGAAGCATGTGGTAGCAATTTTTTTCGCAATCAATCTCCTACCTTTTCTGACTACATCCATTCCCCCTGCATGGCTAATCAATTTATGATAGATGCGCTGACACTCTTTGTGTTGAAAAGCATCGTGTCTTATTTTCTCGTTCTCCGCGCTCGTTGGATACGACTGCTCTTGATATCCCTCTGGCTGACTTATATGCTGTTCAACTTGGCTATTTACTTCTCTAGTCATTCCGTACCCTCTTCCTATTCTTCGTCAAAGCAACTCTACTCTGCTTCCTCATCATTCCAATTTATCACAGGCACTATCCCAGTCTTGGGAAAGAAGTTTGCAAACACTTCTACTCGCACTATTCTTGAAAGTTTTATTGTTAAACCATTTTTAATTGTACCACATGCCGTCGTTATATTTTCTTCCATTTTGACCGCCCCTACTATTTTTCAATGATGCTGTGTTAAACTGTTATTTAATAATCCATTACCGAAAGGCTTGATAACACAATGACTACTAACCATGTTGATGTAGACGTCATCATCATTGGCGGGGGACCATCAGGATTGATGGCCTCCATTGCCGCTGCTGAAAACGGAAGGAAAGTTCTCCTTCTAGAAAAAGGAAAAAAACTTGGCACTAAATTGGCCATTTCAGGGGGCGGGCGCTGTAACGTTACGAATCGCCTGTCACAAGAAGAAATCGTTAAAAACATTCCAGGGAACGGGCGATTTTTATATGGTCCTTTCTCCGTTTTCAATAATGAAGACATCATTCGTTTTTTCGAAGGTCTTGGCGTTCCGTTGAAAGAAGAAGATCATGGCAGAATGTTTCCAGTGTCGAACAAAGCAAAAGATGTAGTCAATGCATTGCTGACAGAAATGGATCGCTTACATGTTGAAGTGAGATTAGAAACGCGCGTTAAAAAACTTTTGATGGATGAAGAGCAAATTCTAGGTGTCAGACTCGATTCTGGCAAAGAGATCCGTTCACACGCTGTTGTTGTAGCGGTCGGGGGAAAAGCAGTTCCTCAAACCGGTTCAACAGGAGACGGTTATCCATGGGCAGAAAAAGCCGGACATACCGTGACGGAACTTTATCCGACAGAAGTACCTTTATTATCAAATGAACCTTTCATTGTTTCAAAGGATCTACAAGGTCTTGCGCTTCGTGACGTGGCAGTATCCGTCCTTAACGCCAAAGGTAAGAATCTTATCACACATCAGATGGACATGTTGTTCACCCATTTCGGCTTAAGCGGGCCTGCCATTTTAAGATGCAGTCAATTTGTTGTGAAAGAACGTATGAAAAACGGCAACAAGCCCGTTGAGATGAGAATTGACTCAATGCCCGAGCTCAATGAAGAAAAAGTATTCCAACTGCTCAATACCACACTAAAAGAAGATTCAACAAAAGCAGTGAAGAATGTATTAAAAGGGATTGTGCCTGAACGTTGGATGCTATTTTTATTCGACCGGGCAGGAATTGATCCGGCTGAAACTGGAGCTCAGATGCTAGTAGAAAAGATTAGGGCATTAGCTAAATTATTGAAAGCATTCCCAATGAACGTCAATGGTACGCAGCCACTTGAAAAAGCATTCGTCACAGGCGGCGGAGTATCCGTAAAAGAAATCGTTCCGAAGACATTAGGTTCCCGCAAGAAGGAAGGTCTTTACTTCTGCGGTGAAATTTTGGATATTCACGGCTATACAGGCGGTTATAATATCACTTCCGCACTTGTTACCGGCAGGATTGCTGGGATGAATGCAGGAGAATATGCGACTGATCTATAAACGTTGATTATGGAAAAACTTTATTATAGATTGTACGAACTAAACTACAGCTATCCGATACTGGACAACAAAAAATCCGCGTAAGAGGGCCAACCCTCTTACGCGGATTTTCTTTTTTAACCTACTGCAACAATATTAATCAGTCTTCCTGGAATCGCGATGACTTTTTTCACTTCTTTGCCTTCAAGAAGTACTTTCACATTTTCATCTTCTAGTGCAAGCTTCTCTAGATCATCCTTCGTAACGTCTTTCGATACGACGATTTTCGCACGTACTTTGCCGTTGATTTGAACAGCCATTTCAACTGTATCATCGACCAGTTTTGATGCGTCAAATGTCGGCCATTGTTCATACGTAATTGTATCGCTATGACCCAACTTCTCCCATAACTCTTCTGCAAGATGCGGAATAACTGGCGCTACCATTTTAACAAAGCCTTCAACATATTCTTTTGGAATCGAATCCACTTTATAGCCTTCGTTAATGAAGACCATCATCTGAGAAATTGCTGTATTATTACGCATTCCTTCAAAGTCTTCCGTCACTTTTTTCACAGTTTGATGGTAAACTTTCTCAAGCGATCCGCCCGTTTTTCCACCGATTTTCGTGCTAAGTGATCCATCCTCATTGACGAACAGGCGCCAGATACGATCTAGGAAACGACGAGCTCCGTCAAGACCATTCGTCGTCCATGCTTTTGAACCTTCCAAAGGCCCCATGAACATTTCATAAAGGCGAAGTGAATCAGCTCCGTGTGAATGAACGATATCATCTGGATTAACTACATTGCCTTTTGATTTCGACATCTTCTCATTACCTTCACCAAGTATCATCCCTTGGTTGAACAGCTTTTGGAATGGCTCTTTCGTATGAACTACTCCGATATCATAAAGCACTTTATGCCAGAATCGTGCGTAAAGCAGATGTAGAACTGCGTGTTCTGCTCCACCTACGTAGATATCTACAGGCAACCAGCGTTTCGCAAGTTCAGGATCGATAATCATTTCATCGTTATCCGGATCGATGTAACGCAAGTAATACCAGCAGCTACCCGCCCATTGTGGCATCGTGTTCGTTTCGCGACGACCTTTCATCCCTGTTTCTGGATGAGTCACATTTATCCATTCATCGATGTTTGCAAGTGGTGACTCGCCCGTTCCGCTTGGTTTAATATTATCCGTTACTGGTAATACGAGCGGTAAATCTGCTTCTTCAACAGGTGTCATTGTGCCATCTTCCCAATGGATAATTGGAATCGGCTCGCCCCAGTAACGTTGCCTTGAGAACAACCAGTCACGAAGACGGAATGTAACTTTTTTATCGCCTTTGCCTTTTTCAACAAACCATGCGATTGCTTTTTCGATTGCTTCATCTTTGAGTAATCCATCAAGGAAACCTGAATTGACGTGTTTTCCATCTCCAACATATACTTCAGCAGAAACGTCGCCGCCTGCTACAACTTCAATAATTGGCAGATCAAATTCTTTTGCAAACTCATAGTCACGCTCATCATGTGCTGGAACCGCCATAATCGCGCCTGTTCCATATGTTGCAAGAACATAGTCTGCAATCCAAATTGGCATCTTCTCGCCGCTTGCAGGGTTAATTGCGTAAGCTCCCGTAAAGACACCCGTCTTCTCTTTTGCAAGATCTGTACGTTCAAGATCACTCTTCATCTTCACTTCGTTTAGGTATTTTTCAACTGCATCCTTTTGTTCTGCAGTCGTCACTTTTTCAACAAGTTTTAATTCTGGTGCAAGCACTGCATACGTCGCTCCGAAAATTGTATCCGGACGTGTTGTAAATGCTTCAAATGACAAATCAGTTCCGTCAATTTCGAAAGTCAGCTGTGCCCCTTCTGAACGACCAATCCAGTTACGTTGCATGTCTTTCAAGCTTTCCGGCCAATCAAGTTCATCAAGATCCTCAAGAAGACGGTCTGCATAATTTGTAATTCGCAATACCCATTGGCGCATTGGACGACGCTCAACCGGGTGGCCGCCACGTTCTGACTTGCCATCGATTACTTCTTCATTCGCAAGAACTGTACCTAGTGCTGGACACCAGTTAACAGCTACTTCATCGACGTAAGCTAAGCCTTTATTGTAAAGTTGGATGAAAATCCATTGCGTCCACTTGTAATAAGATGGATCTGTCGTATTAATTTCACGGTCCCAGTCATAAGAAAAACCAAGATCATTCATTTGACGCTTGAACGTTGCGATATTTTTCGCGGTGAATTCGGCAGGATCATTACCTGTATCAAGCGCGTATTGCTCTGCCGGAAGGCCAAATGCATCCCAGCCCATCGGATGCAGGACATTAAAGCCTTGCTTCCGTTTGAATGAGCTCAAAATATCTGTCGCGATATAGCCAAGCGGATGCCCGACGTGTAGTCCAGCACCTGATGGATATGGAAACATATCAAGCGCAAAAAATTTCGGTTTAGACGGATCATCCATCATTTTGAATGTTTTATTGTCTTTCCAGTACTGTTGCCACTTCTTCTCAATTTGTCCGTGATTATAACTCATTTAAAATTCCTCCTTGATAAGTAGAAAAGCACTAAAAACAAAAAACTCCCGTCCCTTAAAAAGATAAGGGACGAGAGTAGTATAATTCCCGCGGTGCCACCCAAATTGACGACAAAGCCGCCCAACTTGACTCCTTAACGCGGAAAACGGCACGGGTTAGTAAATCAAATAATTCACCAATGCAGGCTCCAAGGCGAGTTCATCTCTATCGTACAGGCTTCCACCAACCGCCTGCTCTCTAATAAACGACAGTAAAGATTACTACTCCTCTTCAACACCAAAGCTATTGCTATTAGTTTACCCGAATCATGCCACTTTAACAACAATCATTTTACGCCTTCAATAACATCCTTCACAATTAACACCGCTTCTGTCGAATCAATGACTTCTTGAATAGTGAATCCTTCGAACACTTCTTTCAATTCCAGTCCATCGGCTGTCACGTCAATCAATGCGCGTTCTGTAATGATTTTATGGACGACCGCTTTTCCTGTTAACGGAAGTGAACATTCTTTCTTAATCTTCGCAGAGCCGTCTTTCGCAACGTGATCCATAATAACGATAATTTTTCGCGCGCCATGAACAAGATCCATCGCACCGCCCATTCCTTTGATCATCTTGCCAGGAATCATCCAGTTAGCCAAGTCCCCTTTTTCAGACACTTCCATCGCGCCAAGTATGGCAACATCGACATGTCCTCCGCGAATCATCGCGAATGATTCAGCACTGTTAAAATATGCTGAACCTGGAATAGATGTAACAGTTTCTTTTCCCGCGTTAATAAGATCCGGATCAACTTCATCAGCTGCCGGATAAGGTCCAATACCTAACAATCCATTTTCTGATTGAAGTACGACTGTTTTTTCAGGTGATATATAATTAGCAACGAGCGTTGGCATACCAATTCCAAGATTGACGTAGTTGCCGTCCTCGATTTCCTTTTCAGCCCGTCTTGCGATTCGTTCCCTTACATTCACTTCTCCCATATCACAATTCCCCTTTCCTTAGCGAGTCGTCAGACGCTCAATTCGTTTTTCTTGTTGCGCCTGTAGAAGTCCTTGGACATAAATGCTAGGTGTATGAATCGTCATTGGATCAAGATCGCCCGTTTCCACGATTTCCTCCACCTCTGCAATTGTGAATTTCCCTGCAGCCGCCATCATTGGATTGAAGTTTTGTGCGGTCTTGTTGTAAATCAAATTGCCGAACTTGTCGGCTTTTGCTGCACGAATAAGTGAGAAGTCCGCACGAAGCGCCTCTTCAAGAACATACTCTTTACCATCATAGACACGGATCTCTTTCCCTTCCGCAACGAGCGTTCCAACACCAGCCGGCGTGAAGAATGCCGGTATACCAGCGCCACCAGCACGAATCTTTTCTGCAAGTGTTCCCTGCGGCGTCAACTCAACTTCAATTTCACCTGATAGTACCTGACGTTCGAATTCTTTATTCTCACCAACATATGAGCCTATCATTTTCTTAATCTGTTTATTTTTCAATAGTAGTCCAAGTCCCCACTCGTCGACTCCGCAGTTATTTGAAATAACCGTTAAGTCTTTCACACCTTTTTCAACAAGTGCTAGAATGAGTTGTTCCGGAATTCCTACTAGTCCAAATCCCCCAACCATTAATGTTGCACCATCTTCAATCTGTGCAACCGCCTCTTTCGCTGATGAATAAATCGGCTTCATTTTACATCCCCCTTTGAATCTTTTAAAACTTACGTAATAATCCTTCTTCTCAATTAAATCAAACTCTACCGAATGTTGCAATGATAGTAGCGCACAGAAAAAAACGGAAAGCCTATAAGCGGCTTTCCGGTTGATAGCCGGCTTTTTTAATGGGCCGGTCGTATAGCAAGCTAGTGATGATTGGAATGATCATAAATGCTGTCAATATGAATAGCATCACTTGCATACCATATTGGTCTGCAAGAATTCCTCCAATAAATGGCCCAAACATCCGCCCCATTGTCGCAAAGGAATTGACAATTCCTTGATAAAAGCCTTCCCTTCCTTTAGGAGAAAGTTGGCTCGCAATGGTCGGCACAGCCGGCCAGACAAACATTTCCCCAAACGTCACAATCACCATTGCAACAATGAACATTGTAAATGAAGCTGCAAAACTGACTACAATATAAGAAATACTAAAAATAACAATCCCGATAATTATTTGCGTTTTTATTTTATTTTCCAACCTAGAGATGACTGGCTTAATGATTGGTTGTCCAATCACAATCAGCAATCCATTTATCGTCCATAACAAACTATATTGTTTCAATGAAATACCAAGTGATAATGAGTGGGTAGAAATTGTCGTCATCCACTGGGAATAGACAAGCCACATAATCAGATAACCGCCTGAAATGATAAGTAGCGCATAAAAAGGTGCTTTTTGACGAATTTTCTTATTCTCCTTAATGACACTTGTGTGACGATCAGGTGCAATTTCAAGTTTGCGGTAACCGAAGAAAGCGATAAAGAAAAAGACCACATAAAACACCAAATTCGCAGGGAAAATATAGTCAATACTGACCGAAGCGACAAGTCCTGCTAAGGCTGGCCCAATCGCCACACCGACGTTTTGGGCCAGGTAAATCGAGTTAAAAGCTTTCCTGCCGCCCTCCGGCCAAAGCGTCGCCATCATCGCATACATACTTGGAAAAATAAGACCCCCACTGAAACCTAGAAGCGTCAAAAACCAGATGTATGGTTGCCAGTCATGCCAAAATACAAGGCCAACAAGGCCGATGATTGAAATGATGATTCCAGCCATGATAGACTTAAATCCACCTATCCGGTCAAATAAATAACCGCCAAGCAAGTTGCCCACGACACCAGCTCCTGCATTAGCCATCAAGACAAGTCCAGCGACAGAAAGCGATTTCCCTAAATAATCGTGCATATAAATCGTATTTAGTGGCCATAGAAACGAGTTTCCCATGACATTAATGAACATTCCAATCACGAGAAGCCATACTTTTTTAGGCATACCCTACGCCTCCGTCCATATATAAAGTCAGTAAAAGTGTATGACTTTTTCTACATTCAGACAAGACCCATAAAATAAGTTCCATAATTCAGATGATGCCAGTACGGAAAAACATGATACAATTAGCTGTTAGAGGAGTGAATAAAGTGGATAAATTAAACTTACCTTTCCCTACTGAGGGGAAACGCTATCATACATGGTCACGTCACTTAAAAGATGAATTCGGATTCAAAGTAATGAAAGTTGCGCTTGACGCTGGATTTGATTGCCCGAACCGGGACGGCACTGTTGCTTTCGGTGGCTGTACATTTTGCAGCGTTGCAGGATCTGGAGATTTCGCCGGGGACCGAGTCGATCCAATCGACGTCCAATTTGCAGAAATCAGCGAAAGAATGCACAAGAAATGGAAAGATGGCAAATACATGGCCTATTTCCAGGCATACACAAATACGCATGCCCCGCTTCCAAAGTTAAAAGAAAAATTCGAAGCGGCATTAGCGCAAGAAGGCGTCGTTGCATTATCAATCGCAACTCGTCCAGACTGCTTACCTGACGATGTTGTCGAGTATTTAGCTGAGCTGAATGAACGAACTTATTTATGGGTTGAACTTGGCCTACAAACTGTCCACGAAAAAACGGCAAACCTTGTCAATAGAGCCCATGATTTCAAATCCTACGTTGAAGGTGTCGAGAAATTGCGCAAACACGGTATTCGTGTCTGCACACATATCATCAACGGCTTACCGCTTGAGGATTATGACATGATGATGGAAACGGCACGTGAAGTTGCAAAACTCGATGTTCAAGGCATCAAAATCCATCTTCTTCATCTACTTAAAGGAACGCCAATGGTGAAACAATACGAAAAAGGCCAACTTGAATTCTTGGAGAAACAAGAATACATTGACCTAGTTGCTGACCAACTTGAAATTCTTCCACCAGAAATGATTGTCCACCGCATTACAGGTGATGGTCCAATTGAATTAATGATTGGCCCAATGTGGAGCGTCACGAAATGGGAAGTGTTGAATGGCATAGACAAAGAACTCGAACGTCGTGACAGCTGGCAAGGGAAACATTATGCAGGGGCGGTAGAATTGATTTGAAGCTACATCGCATTCTTCCCTTCGCAAGACAATTATTTAGTGAAACAGTCAATGCTGGTGAAACCGTTGTTGATGCAACTACCGGCAACGGCAACGACACACTCTTTTTAGCTGATCTCGTCGGTGAAAATGGACATGTTTTAGCATTCGATATTCAACAGGCAGCACTCGACTCAACAGCCGAACGACTCGGTAATTTAAGTGAACGCGTGTCACTAATATTGGATAGTCATGCAAACGTTGAAAAATATGTTAGCGGACAAATTGGCTGCGCCGTGTTCAACCTTGGTTACTTGCCGCATAGTGAAGATTTGTCAATTGTTACAAAAGCCGACTCTACAATCAAAGCAATCCATACAATGCTTGGGTTGCTGAAAAAAGGCGGTATCATAGCAGTTGCTGTCTATGATGGACATGAAGGTGGCGGAGAAGAGCGGGATGCACTTCTGGCTTATGTAAAAAACTTACACCAGGCTGATGTCCATGTCATTCGTTATGAAATGATCAATCAGCGAAATAATCCCCCGTTTTTGATAGCGATGGAAAAGATGAAGGATTTTATAACAGTAAAACTAGTTGAATGACAAAAAAAGGTTGCCCGATTGAAATAAAATCAGGGGCAACCTTTTTTCTGTTGTTTTTTAGTTTCTGATTGATTGAACAGCTTATATGCTTGGGACACAACGCTATTTGATCGGCAATCCAGTTATATGATCGGGACGCAATGCTATTTGATCGGCAAACCTGTTATATGATCGGGACGCAATGCTATTTGATCGGCAAACCAGTTATATGATTGGTTCGCAACGCTATTTGATCGGCAATCCAGTTATATGATCGGGACGCAATGCTGTATGATCGACACGCAACGCTATTTGATCGGCAAACTAGTTATATGATCGACACGCAATGCTATTTGTTCGGCAAACTAGTTATATGATCGACACGCAACGCTATTTGATCGGCAATCCAGTTATATGATCGGGACGCAACGTTATTTGATCGGCAATCCAGTTATATGATCGGGACGCAACGTTATTTGATCGGCAATCCAGTTATATGATCGACACGCAATGTTATTTGATCGGCAATCCAGTTATATGATCGGGACGCAACGCTATTTGCTCGCTTCTAACTTCAGTGTCAAAAATCCCGTAAATCAGCAATCGCACCTACTGTTTTGAAGTCTTCATTCACCATAAATGCAATCAATTGGCCAGCAGTTTGTTCAGCACTGCTTAACAACCCTTTTTCCTTATAGTCTATAAAACGATCAAGGAGAGGGAATGCCTCTTCCTTACTTCCCCGAATGGTTTCCTGCATTCCAGTATCTATAATCCCCGGCGCGATAGAAACGATGTCTACTGGGTGTTCCGCGCTCCCCTGCTCAAGTGCGACAACACGCGAGAAATGATCAAGTCCCGCTTTCGTTGTGCAATATGCTCCCCATCCTTCATACGCATTGCGGCCTGCTCCAGATGAGATGTTGACGATTCGCTTCACTCCTTTGAAGTTTTTCAAAGCCCCAATAAATGTATTGGATAAAATAATTGGTGCCGTCAAATTTAATGCTACTGCTTTTGTTATATCTTCCGCATTTATAGCACCCATTAATCCAATAGGGTCAACCATTCCAGCGTTATTAATAAGTGTGAATGACACCGCTTCTCGTGGGAAAACAGTGATTATCTCATCCATTACCGCTTCCAGTTTCTCCGTTTCAGAAAGATCTGCTCTAATGAATTTTACACCGTCTAGTTTACTTATCGTGCGTGCAATCCCGATGACGAAATGCCCCTCACTACCTAGCTGCTTTGCAAGTTCAAATCCAATCCCTTTTGACACACCTGTAATAATATAGACGTTCATTTATTCCACCCCTCCTGCATGTATTTCAACCATTCTTTGAAATCGCTCTTTTTTAACGGCTCCTGTACTTACTCTATGAATTGGATAGCATCCCTTAATTCTGAGAGATTGGTCCCGAATCAATTCCCCTCATTGTTACAGTCGACGATTAATGACTCGTTCAGAAAGCACAGCTCGATTTTCTCCAAATTTTTTATGAGCACAAATATATCGAAATCTATTTCCGAGACTTCTACTCCCACTCATCTTTTTCTTTATTGTATCATCCGAATTGACTGAATCACAGTCACCCAGTCAGTTTCGAAAACTATTCAAACAACAAAAAAACAACTTCCCCGAAGGAAAATTGTTTTTCAATTTTAAACTTAGATTTTAATAACACCGATCACAATAGCGATTGCCAATAGAACAACACTGAAACCCCACATCATCATAAATGAATAACGGATATGACGGCCCATTTCAAGCCCTGCCAATCCTAGTGCAAGCCATAGAGCCGGAGATAAAGGACTGACAAACGTTCCAATGATATTTCCGATAATCATAGCATAAGCGACAGAGAGTGAAGATACTCCAAAACCAGTTACAACCTGATCGACAATCGGAAGCAATGCGAAATAATAGGCATCCGTACTTAGCAGTAAATCGAATGGAACACCGAGCACTCCTATGATGATGTGCAAATATGGAATGATGAATGCTGGCAAAACAGTCACAAGATCTTTTGCAATCGAATTCAACATATCCGTCCCATTTAGAATACCTAAAAACGAACCTGCGGCCAAAATGATCGTCGCCATAAGAATCGCACCTGGTGCATGATCTTTTATGCGCGACATCTGGTCCTGTATATTAGGATAGTTAATAGGTAAAGCAATACTGACCCCAATCATAAATGCGAATCCAGCTGGAATTACGCCCCAGACCAAAACACCGATTACACTGATTGCTAATATGACGTTTACCCAATAAAACCTTGGTCGGCTCAATAACTTTTCCGCGACCGTATCTTGACCCTGATTAACATTTACCGGCAATTCAAGTGAGTCATCTACGGACATGGATTTTTCATCCGCTAATATGTTTTTCGCGATGCGACGTTTTTCACGAAGTCCAAGTAAAACTGCCAAAACAACTAATAATACTAGGCCGATTATTTGAATCTTAATGAGTGGTCTCCACAGTTCAGTGACATCCATATCAAGCACTGCCGCGGTTCTTCCTAACGGGCCAGCCCAAGGAACCATATTCATTACACTTGCACTTGTTCCGACCAACATGAGCAACAAATAGGGACTCATCTTTAACTTTTTATATAACGGGAGCAAAGCGGGGATTGTAATTAGGAACGTCGAGGCTCCTGAACCGTCCAAATGAGCGATTGCAGCAATGATGACAGTACCAACAGCCACTGCAATAACATTTCCACGAGTAAGTGATATCATCTTATCAATGAGAGGGTCGAATACCCCTACATCCTGCATGATTCCGAAAAACAGTATCGCAAAAATGAACATGACAGCAACACTGAAGACAGATTGCGTTCCACTTGTGAAAAACTCACCAATTTGTTCGAAGTTGAATCCTGCACTGAACGCCCCCACTATCGGAACAAGTACTAGCCCTACAATTGGAGAGACTTTGCCACTTATAAGTAGCACAACAACAATGAGTATTGTAAATAAACCAATAATACTAAGCATAATTTCCTCCTTCTAGTAAACGGCTGTTTACTAATGAAAAGGAAGTTCACATAGTGTAAGCGGATACATCAATTTTCACAACGATTGAAAATTTGTTTCGACAGACAAAATGATCCCTCTCTTTTTCAAAGTTTTCTATACTCAGAAACTTATCATAAAGAGGTTAGAAAAATAAGTTTAATTAAGTAAAAACATTATTGATCTTTCTGTGTGTTTTGTTCATTTTGTCCACGGTATGTATTTTCGTTCAGGCCGCCCGATGTCTCCATATTTTAATTGTGCTTCTGCTTCCTTAACCGACACTAAATACTCTAAATAACGTCTTGCGGTTGATCGACTTACCCCCACTCTTTTGCCAGCGTCCATTGCCGTAACGCCAGAATTATCGGTTTCCTGTATAACATCTTTTATTTTATCTAATGTAATTTGGTCAATTCCTTTCGGTAACTTTCCTATCGCAACAGTTTCAATCTTTTGGGATGTTTGCAAACCTGTCAACCAATCGATTTCATCTTGTTCAAGCTCTTCCCTTGAAGTCAAAAGGACGTGCTGATTACTGAAACGTTTCAACGTCTGTTCAAAACGGATGAAATCTGCAGGTTTCACAATATAATCAAAGATTCCGCCACGTAACGTTTCAGCAATGGTCGTTACCTCCTTAGCTGCAGTCACCATAATGACGTCAATTTCAGTGAACTCTTTTCGTAATTGCCAAAACAGACTCAATCCTTCGGTATCAGGTATATAGACGTCTAATAAAATTAGATGTGGCAACTTCGCTTTGTTCCGCAATAAAATCAATGCTTCTTCCGCAGTTTTAACAACTTCCATGACAGTAAACCCATCTACCCGATTGACGAATTGACGATTTATTTCAGCAATTCTAAAGTCGTCTTCCACTATTAATACTTGAATTGTTTCACGCATTGTTTTCTGTCCCTTCACGTGGATTTTTCGGTATGGAGACAACAAAACAAGCTCCACCCAGCTCTCCTTCTTCTAAATAGAGTGCTCCATTCACTTCGGCTATTAGCTGTTTCGTCAAAGCAAGCCCGAAACCACGATTCGTGCCTTCTTTCGAAGTAAATCCTTGTTCAAATATCTTTTGAGCTAGCTTCTCAGTAATTCCTTCTCCTGAATCCTCTATTTCAAAAATGATATCATCACCTATATCAGTGAAAAAAATCGATATCTTTCGGTTTGAGGAAGGATTCTTTTTCACTGCGTCCATTGCGTTATCAATTAGGTTCCCTATTGTTGTCAATAACACCTCACTTTTCTTCTCAGATAATTGATTTTCCAATATACTATCCTGGTGAATTACCAAATCTATACCTGATTCATTCGCCTGATTTAATTTCCCTAATAAAATTCCACTTATTAGCGGATCTGCTACTTTCCTTATCAATATACGAATCCAGTTTTTTTGCAAGTTACTTTCTTTTTGAATATAATCAATAACTTCCTTTTTCTTTCCCAGTTGTAGTAAGCCGAGTATCATATGTAGCTTGTTTGAGAATTCATGGGTTTGGGCCCTTAATGCATTTGCGTATTGTTTAACCCGAGTCAGCTCCTTCGTTAACGACTCAATTTCAGTCTTGTTCCTAAAAGTGGATACCGTCCCGATGAACAGCTGTTCAAAGTAGATTGGAACAGTGTTTATGAAAACACTGTTATTACCTATCACTATTTCCTTATCAGATAGCCCGTTTACGTCATTCAACAACACGGATAAATGTTCAATTGGAGATACTTCTTGTATTTTTTTACCAACGTAATAATCTGATGCAATCTGTTTATCGAATAATAAAAGTTGTGCAGCAGAATTTATCATCGTGATCATTCCATTTTGATTTAATGCAATAATCCCTTCATGCGTCGACTGAAGAATCGTTTCTTTTTGGATCAGCAAATGGGTTATTTCCTCTGGTTCTAATCCATATAATACTTTTTTAATATACGATGCAATGATGATTGCACCGATAACTGCAACTCCTGCAATGAGCAACAAGACAATCCATAACTGACTATTATAGTTATGGATTATAGTTTGCATATCATTAGCTAAAAAACCGACAGATACGACACCGACAATGTTCCCGTCAAGGTAAATGGGTACTTTCGCCCTTAATGAGCTGCCTAATGAGCCGATCGCTTTTGAGAGGTACGATTCACCACGCACTAATGCCCGCTCATTGTCTTCCCCCATCATTTTCCCTCCGACTTTAGCGGCTATAGGGTGAGCATACCTTATTTCTTCCGCATTTCCGATGACGATGAATTCAGCGCCAGTCACCTCTTGAATTGGTGCAATAATCGGACCGATAATTGACGCAGGATTGTCATCCTTAAATGCATTAACCAGTTCGGGGATATGTGCAACGCTTTCAGCAACGCCGAGCGCCCGATCTCCCATCTGCGTTTCTAACATATCAGATATAAAATAATTCATAAAGACCCCGATGACCAAGACGATTGCGATGATTAATATACCAATGAGAAGAATCATTTTCAATTTCAAATTAACTGTTACATTTGGTTTGATATGGGGATTTTTTATGTCACTTTTTTGGAAATAGATCATTGCTTGAAACTCCTTAAAGTTCGATTAATAGGTGAATACGAAATATAGCAGACAGGGCTATGAATAGCAATGTACCGATATGTATTATACATTTT
Organism: Sporosarcina psychrophila; assembly: GCF_001590685.1. Taxonomy (GTDB): domain Bacteria; phylum Bacillota; class Bacilli; order Bacillales_A; family Planococcaceae; genus Sporosarcina; species Sporosarcina psychrophila. The sequence continues at coordinate 1,515,061 of NZ_CP014616.1, read as the reverse complement.
ATGTTTCATACTCCTTTACTTCAATAAGAAAAGCGAAAGGCTCCCTTTAAGACGCGACAGGTATAAGTCGGACAAAGAGAAGGCAGTCTAAGTTCGCGACATCATGTCGCAACGACTGCATACCTGCATCCTTGCAAGCACGACGTGGTGTTCTTTGACACATAGCTAGATTACTTATAACTAGAGCGGTTAACGCCTGAAGTCTAGACACTGTTCCAAATCTAAAAACTTATCCTTTCAAGAACAAAAGCGTAAGCGCCTGTTCATCCCCGACAAGCGCTCTTTGCCTTTACCTACAGGCCAGAAGTGACTCGAGGGGCTAGGCGCTGGAGTCTAGACGTAAAATCTCTACGTTACAACTTATCCACAGTACGAGATTTCATGATTTCCTAGACAATAAAAAAAACTTGCCTAATCGATCAGGCAAGCTTTGATAGTGATTATTCGACTATTGTTATTTTGACATTTTTTCGCCCCCACTTATAGGCCTCGCTTTTCGTAGGTATAAATACATCAATTTTATTTCCTTTAATCGCTCCTCCAGTATCACCAGCAATCGCGTATCCGTACCCTTCTACGTGTACTTTCGTTCCAAGTTTAATAACATTCGGATCGACGGCGATCACTTTTAGATCTGAGTTTTTTCTTAAATTTATGCCCGTTTTTGTGATACCGGAACAACCATTACAATAAGCTGTATATGCAGTTGCCGAGACGGTAAATTCTTTGACGGCATTCGTAGACGTTGACCGTGATACAGCTTTTGATGCGGGCTTATCAGCTGCTTTCTTAGATTTCTTAGCGTTTGAACCGATACTAAGTTTTTGATTCGGGAAAATGAGATCCGATTTCAAATTATTCCACGACTTCAATTTCGCTACTGTTGTATTATGCATTTGAGAGATTTTGTATAATGTATCGCCTTTTTTGACTTTATACGTTGCTGATGAAGCGAAACCCTCATTTGCTCCGCTAATTAATAAGACAATCGTCAGGATTAATGTCAAAAGTATGTTTTTCATTTACTCGTCTCCTTGTATTTTATTCTCAGGAGACAGCTTGCCCAAGTTGTATGACAATAACATTACAACGAGTTGTCTTTTTCATTACAAAGAGCAAGCAAGATTAAGTGCACACTTTGACTGTAAATCGACGCATAAAAAGCGCCAACCCTCCAATCGGAAAGTTGGCGCTTTATCATTTAATTCAGTATTTTTATCGTCACGTTTTTACGACCCCATTTATACGCTGCCTCTTTTGTCGGGAAAAATACATCAATCTTGTTTCCTTTGATTGCGCTTCCCGTATCACCGGCGATTGCATATCCGTAGCCTTCCACATATACCTTAGTTCCGAGTTTAATGACACTTGGGTCAACAGCAATGACTTTGACATCCGGGTTACTTTTCAGATTAATACCTGTTTTTGTTACTCCTGAACATCCATTGCAATTGGCCGTAAATGCACTGGCCGAAACAGTGAATTCTTTGACAACATTATCAGAATCGGATCGAGATGGTGTTTTCGCAACTGATTTAACCACTTTTTTCGGTGCTGCTGCTTTTTTAACTACTTTTGCCCCAGAAGCGACTTTCAGCTTCATGTTCGGCTGAATTATATTTGACTTCAAGTTGTTCCATGATTTTAATTTGGAAATGGATACGTTATGCATCTTAGATATCGTGAATAACGAATCACCTTTTTTAACTGTGTAATTTGGCGATGCTGCCCAGCTTACATCTGCTCCGCTGACCAATAATGCAATCGTAAGAATGAGGGTCATTAATAATTTTCTCAATTACTCTACTCCCTGCTATTTAGTCTATACTTATAATAGCAATCGACTATTACAGGAACATTACAGAAAGCTGTCTTTACCATTACAATCAGTATGTGTATTATTACATGCAAAGAGGTGTCTGCAATGAAGACGATTACTATTCGTAGAGCGGCAAGGAACGATGCCGCGGCCATAACTGACATACTTATAACGAGTCAATGGTTTACATACGACAAGCTTTATTCCAAGGATTATATTACTAAAATAATTGACCAATATTACAGCGTGCAACGTATTGAGCAAGAAATCGTCTCTATTAATGAACAATGGCACGGTTATTTCATTGCTGAGTCAAATGGAAAAATCGTCGGTGCTATCGGCGGCGGAATGACTAGTAAAACTGCTGGAGAAGTATATGTCTTTTATTTAGACCCTTTAATGCGAGGAATGGGTATTGGCACACGACTTCTCGACTTCTTTACTAAAATACAGAAATATACGTATGGCGCAAATGAACAATGGGTTTCCGTCGCCAAAGGAAACCATTATGGCATTCCCTTCTATGAGGCTCGCGGATTCATCTTCCAGCATGAAGAACTTGCATATGGAACTTCTAAAGAGGATCAAGATATCTCTCTGAAATATAAGCGCGACATTACATAAAATAAGGTGGATTTAATGACTACAATCTTAGGGTATATCGCAGAAATGATTCCTTATCTATTCATCGCTTTGCCAATCATCCTCATCACCCGCATCATTTACAATAAAATACGCGGATACGTGAAACTTCATGTCTACCATGAAATTGGTGTTGTCATCTTTTTATTATTCATGACGGCGTTATTTTCACAAACAATCCTGACGTTTCTTTATACAGGACCGGTCGTTACACGCTCATTTTCGAATGTAAATCTTATTCCTTTCAGGGTTTTTCAAGATAATTATTATGCCATTACGGAATTGAATTTCTGGCAGCCATTTATTATAAATTTTTTAGGTAATATATGCATTTTCATGCCCATTGGTTTTATGATTCCTTTATTATGGAGCAAATTCAATCGATTTTGGAAAGTTTGTTTGATTGGGTTAAGCATATCTCTTTTTATCGAAATAACGCAGTTGTCCCAAGCCAGAAGTAGCGATATTGATGATTTATGGTTAAACACACTAGGTAGTATGATTGGTTACTACGTGTACATTGTTATGAAAAAACGCTTTCCGAAGACAAACCATCTTTTTAAAAACAGAAAAATTCACTCGTAATATATTGCATATCTTCCAACTGACCTTACTTTATTGTATACTAGAGCAATAATGACAAATACAGGATGGTGATTCAAAATGCCGGTACCGACAGATCATACGAAGCCACTTCGAATTTCCGCAAAGGAAAATGCATTTAACCAACTCCAGCAATGGATTATAGATGGCACATTACATCCAGGTGAAAAGTTAAACGATACAGAACTTGCCGGGGCGCTCGGGGTTAGCAGGACACCTATTCGTGAATCGTTGCAATTGCTTGAAGTGCAAGGGTTTGTGAGAATGTATCCTGGGAAGGCAACGCAAGTAACGGAAGTCGATAAAGAATCTATCACAGACCTCCTTCCCCCCCTCGCAGCATTGCAAGCCTTATCCGCTGAACTTGCAATCCCGCAGCTTACAGAAGAGACGATCGCCTTACTTGAAAGTACGAATAGAATATTTGCCCATGCAGTCTATACTGAAGATTACTTTTCTGCTTTAAAAATCGACGAAGAGTTTCATCAGATTATCGTTGACGCAGCGGACAATCCATACATCATAACTATGGTCGCTTCACTTCAAGCACATGTCAGAAGATTATTCTTCCATAACTCTATTATCTTAACTGAAAAATCGATTGATGAGCATGATAAAATTATCAATTCAATGAAAGAACGGGATCCTATAGCTGTTTCCTCAATTATGAGTGGAAACTGGCTACGTGCGATTGAAGAATTTCATTCTCTCAAATCAAATTAACACATGTATTGATTAACCCAAAAAACAGTAAATAACTTGATCAAACACTAGACGCTTTGTGTACAGTTATGTTTGAATTGCTTTGGATCGGAGGACCTCTATACGATTACCGAGAGGTCTTGATGTGTAGGTATGCGACAGGCAACTATTCGTAACAGAATTACCTAGGATGGAATGAACTGCAATTCCTCCCCAAAAGTGTGGCTAGAAATGACAATGTTATTTCTAGCCACACTTGCCTCTCGGTAAATATGTCATGAATAGTTCGCCAAAAGCGAACCGGAAATGATCCAGTGAAAATGGATTTTCCCAAGCCCTACTCACCAGTATTTTATGACAATAAATAGTTAATCAACAGACGCGTCAAAGTATAATAAAAAGCCGGTTCCTCAGTGAGGAACCGGCTTTTTATTATACTTCTACTGTAGGTTTTTTCCGAATGCGTGCGGCTATTCCGGTTATTAGTATGACAACGAGTACCGGTAAAAGCCAACCAAGCCCTTCCTCATAGAAAGGAAGTACACGATCATAAAAGGATATAATTGGGGCTAACCAATCAAAATACGCTATCTCAAGTGATTTACAAAGTGTTTTAAATCCATCAATAATACTAATCATAAATGCAACGACCGTTGCTGATACATACACTACACGAGCATGGTTGAATAGCGGTGACAGGAATGTCAGAATCATTAAAACGACTGACAACGGATACAAGAACATCAATACCGGAATCGAATACGTAATGATATTCGCCAATCCAAAATTCGCGATAACGAAACAGAATGTTGAGAAGAAAATAACGAAAACTTTGTAGCTAATTTTCGGCATAATTGTATTGAAATATTCACCACATGCAGTAATCAGTCCGATACTCGTAGTCAAACATGCGAGTAGGATTACTACAGCGAGCATAACCAATCCAAATGTCCCCAAATAATGAGATGATGCACCGCTTAATACAGGTCCGCCCGTATCAAAGAGTCCAAATAACTCTGTGCTCGTCGCCCCTAAGTAAGCAATTCCTACATAGATAATCGCAAGGAATGTAGTCGCAATCGCACCTGCTTTTGCTGTCGCCATTAGAATTTCACGTTTATTCGTCACACCCATCGAGCGGATTGCGTTAATGACGATAATCCCGAAGACCAATGAAGCGAGTGCGTCCATTGTGTTATAACCTTCCATAACGCCTTTTATTAACGCTCCGCTTGTATAATCGCCTTGCGGTGATTGAATTACACCCATTGGTTTTACAATAACCATAACCAACAAAGCGAACAAAAGTACGATGAGTGCTGGTGAAAGGATTTTACCTACACGGTCAACGATTTTCGCGGGATTTAATGATAACCACAATGTAAGACCAAAGAACAATAAAGTAAAGATAATTGTAGCAATCTGCATATATTCCGCGCTAATAAACGGAGAGATTCCAATATCAAATGCGACTGCACCTGTACGTGGTGCGGCGAAGAATGGACCAATTGTTAAGTATAAAAGTGATGTGAAAACAACTGCATAAACTGGATGTATCCGGCTTGCAAGTTGCTGTAAATTTTGGCTCCCCGAGAAGCCCATCGCTAAGATGCCGAGAAATGGAAGCCCTACTCCAGTAATTAAAAACCCAAGAACAGCTAGCCACATGTTCGTTCCAGCATATTGCCCAAGCTGTGCTGGAAAAATAAGATTTCCTGCTCCAAAAAATAGTGCGAATAGCATCAAGCCAATGGCAAGATACGATGAAAATGATAACTTCTTTTGCATAACTTCAGTTCCCCCTTGATGTAAATAACATTACACGTATGCAATATATCGCTGAATTAATAATACTCTTTTCCTTTACAAAATGCAATATAATAATGGCAATTTATTATGTTAAAAAGAATAATAAAACATTGATTTTTCTGATATATTATCAATAAACAAATTATAATACTATTTTCGATATAATAATTGTCCGTTTGCATGATCGAACATGCAAACGGACATAAGATTAACTCATTTAATAATAAACTTCGTGTGACTATGGCCTTCTTTTGCTTTTTTCACTTCGAGAATCGCAGGGAATGCAGCTTTCAGTTCTTCAACGTGAGAAATGACGCCAATCATACGACCTGATTTCTGCAGATCAATTAATGTGTCAATTGCTTTGTTCAACGACTCTTCATCAAGTGACCCGAATCCTTCGTCAATAAACATCGTATCAATTGACACCGAACCTTGGAAACTTTGAATGACATCTGCCATACCAAGTGCTAGACAGAGAGAGGCATTGAACTTTTCGCCACCTGACAATGTCTTCACGTCACGTGTTTGCCCTGTATAAGCATCATATACATCGAGACCCAGTCCACTTTGTCTCCCTCGTACTTCCTGACGGTCACTGCGGATTAAGACAAACTGCCCGTTCGACATTTCTTTCAAACGTTCATTCGCCGATTGGATAATACGTTCCAAGTATTCGATTTGAATATAGCGTTCGAATGACAACTTCAAACCGTTCTGTCCTCTTACGATATCGTAAAGGTCTGTGATTTTCCCATATATTCGTTCAAGTTCAATCACTGTTACGGATGACTGTACAAGTTTCTCCTTCAAACTGAATGCGTTTTTTTCATATTCTGAAGAAGCATTATAGTCAGTAAGAGCGGCTTCATAATCAGTTTTCAATTTGGCCACTTTCGTTGCCAAATCGCTCAAATCCACCACTTCTTTCCCTTCAAGCAGTACCCGTAACTCCCCTACTGCATCGCGTAAACTATAAAGTTGTTGTTTGAATACCGCCACTTTTTCTTTCAACAAAATGCGGTCAACTTCTTGCATTTTCGCCTCACGATAAGCCTGTTCTGTTGGGAATGCCGATTCTTCTAATGCTTTTTTGAATCTACTTTCCGCCTGCCCCCTCTTCCCTACAACTTCTTCCAAGGTTTCCCCAGCATGAATTTCTGCTACTTTCGCCGACCCCAGCTTCTCGCTCGTTTCCTCACGCACTTTCTGGACTACTTCCCAAGCGTAATCTAATTCTTCTTTTTTCTTTTCAGTTTCAGCAATCCGCTCCTGAAGCGTGGCTAGTACCCGTACATCTTCGGGTATCGTTTGTAATGTCATGTTAAACAGGGCTAGTTGTGTATCATAGGACGATTTTTGTTGAAACAATGCACGTTCCATTTCAGTTTTCTGCGCCACGATTTGCGCTGTAATTACTTCTTTCTTTTTCAATTCCACTTTCAGATTAACAAGCAATTTTCGATCTGCGCGAAGCTTAGCCACTTCCGCTTCTAGCTTCTGTTTTACCTCATGTAAATTATTATTATCCTTTTCTATAGCTAACCGCTTCATTTCATTTTCTTTATCAGTTAACTGCTCGATTGTATTTTGGTAGGTAATAGCCGCGGTTCGGAATTGCCCCTCGACTTCTTTCAGCCGTTCTTTCTCCACTTCCAGCTTTTCCCTTGAAATGGTTACTTCAATTGTTTTATGCGATTTAGCGGGATGATGTTCACTCCCACATACCGGGCAGGATTCCCCGTCTTTTAAAGACTCAGCCAACATAGCTGCTTGGTTATTTAGCCAAAGTTGTTCTACTGCATCGTATTCCGATTTACTTTTCTCATAACGCGCCTCGTGATCATTCTTTCCTTGTTCCAATACGTGTATCCGATTTCGAATGGCAATGAATTCATCCAGTAGTTTGCACTTTTCAATCGTTTCATTTAGTTGATCGATACGTTCATCGTACTGAACTTGTCCCACTTCAAACATCTCGATTTCTACTTTCACTTTTTCCAAGTTCTTCGTTTCTTCATCTGTCATTCTAACGGTTTTCCCAAGTTCTTTTTCCAAATGATTGTTTTCTTTTTTCATCACACCAAGAGCAGTTTCCTTCGATGCCAAACTTGAAACAGCCGGAAGGAAATCTTTTAGTCGTATCAAACTTTCCGTCAGCTTTTCACGGTCAGTTTTTCTTGCTTCTTCCACTCGAAAATGCTCTCCAGCAAGTTCCATTTTTTCTGTTGCTATCTGGACTGCTTCCTTCGCATTCTTAAGATTACCTGCTTTCGTGGCAGTTTCTTCTTTCAATTTGAGTAATTGCATCTCAAGTTCACCGATTGAAACAGCTCGCTCTGCGTCGGCTATTTGTTGCTCTTTTTGTTCCACAATTGGCAACTGTTCCGTTAACTTATTTAACGATAATTCTTTTTGACGTAGTTCAATAAAACGTTCATTCATACTTTTCGCGGCGTGGTACATTTCTTGCATTTTTGTATGTTTTGCATAAACTTCATCGTAACTCTTTTTAACAACAACCGTCTTGTCTTGATAAAACGCAAATTCTTCTTCTAATCCTTGAACGACTTGATTCACATTGTAATGTTCATTCGCAAGAACAGTAAAGACCGATGACTCACGCTCGGGCAGTAAGGTCGCTATTTGTCCAATATGCCCCTCGCTCTGTTGCATCTCTTTCGTCAGAGTCGCTTGTGCGCTGTCTTTCTTCCCTTTTAGCTGCTCCACTATTTCACGGTACTTATCTGTTTTAAATATTTTCCGCATGATTGTTTCTTTATTTTCTGTATCAGACGTTAGAAACTTTCGGAACTCTCCTTGCGGCAGCATAACAATCTGACTGAATTGTGCTTGTGTAAAGCCGATTAGTTCTTCTACCTTCTTGTTAATTTCAGATACAATCTGCCTGTCGACAAGTGGTACCTCCCCGTCTTCCGTCAGTTCATAGAACTCGCAGCGCGCAGACGTTTCGGACTTGTTCCCCTGTTTGACATACGGTATTTGCCGCATGATGCGGTACGTTCGATTATGAATGTCAAACGTCAATTCAACGGTCGTTTGAACTGCGTCGTCTGCGAAGTCGCTTCGCATCGCACGATTATCCGTTCGATCTTCTCCGCTCGCCTGACCATATAGCGCAAAACAAATCCCATCAAATATCGTGGTTTTCCCCGCACCAGTAGCTCCTGAAATAACGAAGAGTCGATTGTCTTTCAATTCCCTGAAATCGACCGTTTCCGTCCCTTTATATGGTCCAAATGCCGTCATCATTAATTGAATTGGTCTCACAGCTGTGTCCCCTCCTTGTGCATAACTTCATGGAGCACTTCTGAAAAGAGGGTCTCCGTTTCTACGTCTGCCGCTTCTCCTTTCATCTCTTCGTAAAATGCTTTAAAGAGTGCTAAATCATCATGCTTCCCATGTTCCATACGTTGTTCATCAACCGCATTTGCGGTCAGCATGAGCACTTTACGCTCAACATGCATCGCGTTCGGATAGACTGACCGTACTTTTTCCATCGGGAATAAAACCGGTGTCTCATCTAGCAATTTAACAAAAACATAATCCTCACTTACTGGGTGCAACAAAATATCTTCCATCGTCCCTACAACCGTCCGCATATCATGCTTTGGCTTCAACTCCCGTTTCTCAACAGATACCTGCCCTGCAGCATCAAGTTCGATAATTAGAAACCCTTTATTATGATGTTCTTCTGAAATCGAATATTTCATTGGCGAACCCGCAAATCGCACTGTTTCATTTAACACATAATGTGCCTGATGTAGGTGGCCAAGTGCAGTATAATTAAATCCTTCGAAAAGATGCGCCGACACATATTCTGCCCCACCAATTGCCAACGGTCGTTCGGAGTCACTCGTGTTATTTTCACTTTCTCCGTGAGGTGTCACAAAAGCATGTCCAACAAATACATGTCGGACCCCCTCTGCCATTTGTTCACGGATAGTTGCCGTCACTTTCTTCATCGCATCGTTATGGTTCACAATCGTTTCATCTTCGTGCAAATGTTTTACAACAGAAGGATCCGCAAATGGTACGAGATGGAAATGAACCTCACCGTAGTCATCTGACAAAACGACCGGTTCGATTACTTTCGTCATCTGACCTGCAATATGGTAGCCATTTACTCGCATCAATCCGCTTCCAAAATGGAGGCGTCCCGGGCTATCATGGTTTCCTCCAATCGCAAGGACAGGTATTCCAAGTTCCATAGTGATTTTTCCAAGCACTTCGTCAAGTAGTGCAATCGCTTCTGTAGGTGGCACCGCACGGTCATACAAATCGCCTGCGATAACGACCGCATCTGGCTTCTCTTTTTTGACTGCCTCTACAAATTGATCAAGCACATAACGCTGTCCTTCTGTCATATATATACCTTGAACGAGCTTGCCTAAATGCCAGTCCGCTGTATGGAAAAATTTCAAATTCATTTCCCCCTTCAATACTTTTTCTTTCTACTTTACAGGATAATTCTCGTAAAAGGAAACATACATTCCTTTCTAACTTTTCACAAAGTTAAGGTTGACCTTCTATTTTTAATATGCTTATAATGGGGATGAGTCCAATTTCATATGATCCACCGCTAGGGGTGCTCTAACAGAGCTGAGAGAGGCATGTGCCTTGACCCTTATAACTTGAACTGGTTAATACCAGCGTAAGGAAGAGGTGCTGACACAATAATTCTGCCGGTCTATTTTCCGGGATACTTTTGATTGTCTACAACCCACTTCTTCTTCAAGGAGTGGGTTTTTTGGTTTTCAAGAATACAAAGGGAGTGTTGGAATCATGAAGTTCACTGACCGTTTGTTAGAAAAGACGTTACCAATCTGGAGACAGAATCATAGCCATCCGTTCGTACAAGGAATTGGCGATGGGACGCTTGATCCGGATAAATTCAGGTTTTATATGGTACAGGATTACTTGTATTTGATTGATTATGCAAAACTGTTTGCGATTGGGGCTGTAAAAGCCGACGACTTGGAAACGATGGGCAAATTCGCGACACTACTCGATGGGACGCTGAACAAGGAAATGGCCCTGCATCGAAGCTACGCACTGCGGTTCGGCATTTCTGAACAGGAACTTGAAAACGCTAAGCCGTCACCAATTGTTCTTGCCTATACACACTACATGTTACACGTCTGTCAAAATGGAACCGTTGCGGAAGTGATGGCTGCTCTGCTTCCTTGCGCATGGAGTTACTGGGAAATCGGTAAGGAGCTAAATGCTATTCCAGGTGCTGCCGATCACTCGTTATATGGCGATTGGATTCAGATGTATTCTTCGGATGAATTCAAGGAACTTGCGGGCTGGTGTATTGATTTAATGAACAAATCAGCAGAAGGAAAACCGGAGCATGAACTGTTAAAGCTCGAGGAGATCTTCCTCAATACAACTCGTTATGAATATATGTTTTGGGATATGGCAAATACAAAACAAATGTGGCCTGGAGTTGAAATGATAAATGCTATCGTTTGACGGTGTTTCATTCACGTACCATTCAGGCAACAGCATACTCGATAATCTGACATTCAACATTCTTCCCGGTGAGTTTATTTCGATAATTGGTGTGAGCGGTTCCGGGAAAAGTACTATTTTTCGTCTTGTAACCGGGTTAGATGAACCCTCAAGGGGTACCATTTCTCTTGAAGGAAATCCAAATAGTCAGCGCCTCGGAAAGGTTGGCTATATGCCACAACAAGATCTGTTACTGCCTTGGCGAACCATTTTAGAAAATGCATGTCTTCCGCTTGAAGTAGCCGGATTAGATAAGAAGGCCGCCAAGGAACAAGTACAACCATTATTAGAAGAGTTCGGTCTTGGTGGAACAGAGGATAACTATCCAGGAGAACTTTCGGGTGGAATGAAGCAGCGCGTCGCTTTCTTACGCGCTGTTCTTTCTGGCAATTCCCTACTATTGTTGGATGAACCGTTTTCAGCACTCGACGCCATCACCCGACTGGCTATGCAAGAGTGGCTAATCAATCTGTGGGAAAAGCGCAAATCAACTGTCCTTTTCATCACACATGACGTAGAGGAAGCACTGTTTCTGTCAGACCGTATTTTTCTGTTGCAAAACAAACCTGTCACTTCATTCGTGGAAATCGAAGTGCCTCTTGAAAGACCTCGAATAAGAAACGATTTACATCGCGCTGAAATGCTCGAGCTAAAAGAACTGCTTATCGGCAAGCTCAGAAGTGAGGTTTCGCTGTGAAAAATACGGCTTCCTTAGTAATCATTGCAGGATTTCTAAGTATCTGGGAGTTGGGTGCACGCCTTTACGGTAAAGCGTTCATTCTCCCTTCCCCTATACAAATTTTTATACGTTTTTGGGAACTGAGGGAAGTATTATTGTTGAAACATCTACCGGTTACTTTGATGACGATTATTATCGGCCTAGCCATTTCGATTATTTCAGGAACAGCAATTGCAGTGCTAATGTCTTCCCGTCCAGGCATACGAAAAGCGCTCTATCCAATTCTCATTGCATCTCAAATGGTTCCTATTATTGCGCTTGCACCTATTTTTGTACTGTGGTTTGGTTACACAATTTGGAGCAAAGTTGCTGTTACTGTGCTCATCACATTTTTTCCGATAACAGTGAATACATTCGATGGTTTATCGTCAGGAAAAAAAGATATACAAGAACTTTTTTTGACGATGGGTGCTTCAAAAAAGGATATTTTCTATAAATATTCCGTACCAACTGCCCTCCCTCATTTCTTTTCTGGAATGAAAGTCGCTGTGACACTAAGTGTAATTGGCGCTGCAATCGGAGAATGGTTAGGGGCGCAGGCAGGCCTTGGTTACTTCAGTAGGCGTATGATGACGCAGTTCGATGGTGCAGCTGTTTTCGCACCCATCTTTGTACTGAGTGCCGTCGGAATCGGGCTATTCATCAGCGTTACCATTATTGAAAATCGAACGTTAAAATGGAGGATTAAAAATTGAAGAAAATCACATTATCACTTACAAGTCTTGCGCTAATCCTATTGCTCAGCGCGTGCAATGCTAATGAAAAAACAGAAAAGGTAAGTATCATGCTTGATTGGTATCCTAATGCTGTACATAGCTTCCTTTATGTTGCGGAGGAAAAAGGTTATTTCAAAGATGAAGGCATTGAACTGGATATCAAGTTCCCCGCAAGTCCGACTGATCCTATTAACCTTGCAGCAGCAGGAAAAGTGACTATGGGCATCACCTATCAGCCTGACGTTATAATTGCAAAGTCTGAACAGAATATCGGCATTAAATCCGTCGGCGTTCTCGTTCGTTCGCCATTGAATCACGTAGCATTTTTAAAAGAAAGTGGTATCGAGTCACCAAAAGATCTAGAAGGAAAAACTGTAGGCTATTCAGGAATCCCTTTGAACGAAGCAATACTAGAAACAATGATGAAAGCAGATGGTGCAGACTACGGTAAAGTAAACATGGTCGATGTGGGGTTTGAATTAAATTCTGCATTGATTTCAAAAAAAGCAGACGCTGTTATCGGGGCATATATTAATCATGAAGTACCGCTACTTGAATATGAAGGATTTCCAACAGGCTATATTGACCCGACAGACTTCGAAATACCTTCGTTTTATGAACTTATTGTTGTGACAAGTGACGATACGTGGAAGAAAGACCAAAAGAACATCGAAGCATTTTGGCGCGCTGCCGGAAGAGCCTTTGATGATATGGAGAAAGATCCTGAAGAAGCGCTATCTATCTTGCTAAAATACCAGGATGAAGCGAATTTCCCACTCGTCGAGGTTGTTGAAAGAGAGTCACTTTCGATTCTTCTTCCGAAAATGACAGCACCTGGTACGTTTGGTGAGCAGGATGAACAGGCATGGCAAGCAACTGCCGATTGGATGTCAGAAACCGGATTATTGAAAAACGAAGCAAATCTTGATGGGATTTTCATTAATATGGACTAACAAAAAAACAAGCTTATACTGAGTTTATCACCGTTATGGATTGTGTTATCACCGACTCAAACGAGGTTATCACCGCCACGGATTGGGTTATCACCGGCTCAAACGGACTTATCACCGCCATGGATTAGGTTATCACCGACACAACTATTTCCACCAAAAAGCAGCCAGGACTTTTGAAGTAAAAAGTCCTGGCTGCTTCATCATTTTGTTATTGATTCAAACCACTATAAATCATGTCTGCGTTCCATCTTAGCATTTTCACATACGTATCGCCATCATCACCAGGTTTCCCTAGAGAGTCCGTAAAGATTTTCCCTTTAATCGGCACATTCGTTTCCCTTGATACCATCTCCATGCTACGTGGATCGATACTTGTTTCTAAAAATAATGCTTGAACCTTTTCCTCGTTGATAGTTGCAATGATAGTTGTCAGCTGTTCAGGTGTTCCTTCATGGTGTGAATTGATTTCCCAAATGTAGGCTGCATTAAAATCATACGCTTTGGAGAAGTATTTGAACGCACCTTCACTCGTCACGAGTATCCGTCGTTCTTCTGGGATCTTGTTCATTTTCTCCACGATTTCTTCATGAAGGGCTTTGAGTTCAGTGATATATGCATCCGCGTTTTCATCATAGATGTCTGCATTTTCTGGATCAATTTTCTTCAGGGATTTACGCACGTTTTCTACATACTTGATGCCATTGCGCACGTCAAGCCAAGCATGGGGATCTTCTTCCCCTAAATGGTCCTTCGAACTGAGGAGCATCGGTTCAACCCCTTCACTTACACGAAATACCGGCGCATCCTCCCCCGCTTTTCCAGCGGTTTCCATCAATTTAGTAAACCATGCATTTCCTTCTTCTAAATTTAGCCCGTTATAAAAAACAACATCTGCATCTGTCGTCAAAGCGACATCTGCCGGAAGTGGATCATATTGGTGAGGATCTGATCCAATCGGTGCAAGGCTGTGAACATCGACCAAATCTCCCCCGACATTTTTCACAATATCGTAGACAATCGAATACGTCGCAACGACTTGCAGTTTTTCACCCTTCTCTTTTGGAGCAGTCGCCCCTTGGTTACATGCCGACAACAAGACTCCAACAACAACCAGCGCAAACAATAGCATACTTTTTTTCATTCACAATCTTCCCCTTCTATTTTGAATTACCTTTTATAAAACGGCTGATTTTTGTTTATTTGTTCGAATAGCTCTCCACAATAAACCTTGTTTCGGTGAGAATATAAATGCTAAGAAAAATAAAGCGGTTGCGACGAGTACGATTGTTGCGCCAGATGCAAGATTGTACGTAAAGCTCAAATACAAACCAATTATCGCCGAAATCGTTCCACATGCAGCTGAAATGACTATCATGACAGACAGCCGATCAGTTAATAAATAAGCTGTCGAAGCGGGTGTAATAAGCATCGCAACGACTAATATGATGCCCACTGTCTGTAACGATGCGACCGTAACAAGTGTTAATAGAACCATTAAAAAGTAATGGATCATCTTAGTCGGAAGCCCATATGCTTGAGCCATAATCGGGTCAAACGAACTGACAAGCAACTCTTTATAAAATATAAACACACTTAACAACACGAAAATACCAACTATTAGTGTCATCCACATATCAGAAGGTCTGACCGCCAACACATTCCCAAACAGGATGTGATACAAATCTGTACTACTCTTCATAAATGTGATAAGGATAATCCCAGCGGCAAATGCAGCAGTAAACATGATGCCAATCGCAGAATCATTTTTCACACGACTGTTCTGGTTGATGAATCCTATACCGATAGCTGTTAAAATACCCGTTATTACCGCTCCGATAAAGAAATTGATACCTAGCATGAAAGAAATTGCGACACCTGGTAATACGGCATGAGATATCGCATCCCCCATCAGGGCCATTCCTCTTAAAATAATAAAACAGCCAATGACGCCACTAATGATACCAACCATCACCGATGTAATAAGCGCTTTTTGCAGAAAACCATATTGCATAACTGCCTCGATGAAATGCATCATTTCGCCATCACCCCATCTAAAAACGATAATTGTCCGCCGTATGCTTTTGAAATCATTTGAGGCGTAAACACTTCTTTCACACTGCCCTTCGCAATTAACTCCTTGTTTAACAACAACAGTTCATCAAAATATTTTTCCGCCTTGTTCAAATCATGATGGACGACGATGATTGTTTTTCCTTCATCGCGCAACTCTTTTAAAATCTTCACAATCATCTCTTCACTCGTTGCGTCAATTCCAACAAATGGTTCATCGAGTAAAAACAAATCTGCCTGCTGAGCAAGTGCTCTAGCCAGGAAAACACGCTGCTGCTGACCGCCAGATAATTCTCCAATTTGCCGATCCTGAAACTCGATCATATCAACCTTTTCAAGGCACTTCAGAGCCAATGCCCTTTCCTTTCGCCCTGGCCTTTTTAATAATCCAACTGTCGGATACGTACCAATAAGAACTGTATCTTTGACTGTAATCGGGAAATCCCAATCGATTGTACTACGCTGCGGAACGTAAGCAATTCGTTTACGGACCTCTTTCAGCGTGGAACCAAGGATTGTAATATCCCCTTTATCTTTTGAAATCAAATTTAGTAACACTTTAAGCAAAGTGGACTTCCCTGCTCCATTCGGTCCAATGATTCCAACTGATTTCCCACTTGATATCGTGAACTCTATATCATGTAGCACTTCTTTTCCGAAATACGACACATGCAAATTCGAAACTACAATTGCATCTTTCATATTTACACACCTCCATATATCTATTTATATGCCGGAGTTTCCCAAGGGAAACTTTAAATCCAAATTTTTTTTGCCCTAGGGAAACTTTATAGGCAAAAAAATGAATTACATTATTGTTTCCCTCAGGAAACTTTACTAACTTCATAGTAGAACATCTAAAACCAAAAGTAAAGAAAAAAATATTTTTTTGAAAAATAACCCCTATAAAGCCATACCAACAGCATCCGTAGATTCCCTGATTAGATTTCAGTTCACAGGCTTCAACCGATGAAAATCTCCCGACTACGAAAACTTTCATCTGACGAAGAACTGTAAAACTGTCTAGACAGTTTTACAGTTCCATATTAATTAAACATTCCTACTACACACTCTTTAGACTGGCATGATAATTGCATAACTAATATATATATTGAACTAATGATTCTATATAATCACCAGCGAAGGCGCCTCATAGGGAGGCCAAGCGTTGTTGAGTGGATTCTTTATGTCAACATATATAGTTAATAAAGGAGTGGAAAAATCATGTCAAGAAATTTCACAAATCTACTGATTGAAGATGACATTGCAATCGTGGAAATAGACCATGCACCAGCCAATACATTGTCAACAGCATGCATTGCCGAACTAAGAGAGGTTTTTAAATGTCTTGCCAATGATGATAAGTTGAAAGCGATTATTTTAACTGGGGCAGGTCGCTTCTTTGTTGCCGGTGCTGATATTAAAGAATTCATTGACGCACTAGGTGACGACCAGAAAGGATTGGCAATGGCCACAGCGGGACAAGCAATTTGCAACGAAATAGAATCGATGAAAAAACCCGTTATCGCAGCCATTAATGGTGCTTGTCTTGGTGGAGGATTGGAATTGGCTATGAGCTGCCATTACCGGATTGCCGTATCTGCAGCCAAACTGGGATTACCCGAGCTTCAACTTGGGCTTATCCCTACGTTCGGCGGAACGCAAAGATTGAGCAGGATAACCAGTACAGCCACTGCATTGGAACTAATTTTAACAAGCAAACAACTTAACGGCGACGAGGCAAAGGAAGCTGGACTTATCCAATTAGTCGTTTCCCCAGAAGATCTTTTGCCAACTGCTAAAACGATTGCCAAAGCATTTGTAGACGGTAAGAGTATGACCAGCATCACGCGAGCTGTAGAATGTATCATACAGGGAGCAAATGAATCCTTAGTAAATGGGCTAGAACGGGAACGTAACAATTTTGCTGAACTGTTTTTAACAGACGATGCCAAGGAAGGTGTACACGCATTTATTGAAAAAAGAAAACCGCTATTTAAACATACGTAAAAGGGGTTGTGAACAATGACAGAAGAAGTCCTTTTTTCAATAAGCGACAATGGAGTTGCTACAATTTTACTCAATCGGCCGAAAGCTTTAAACTCACTGTCCTTCGCGATGGTTCAAGCAATCAGGGAAAAATTAACAGATTGGAAGACAAACGAACGTGTCAAAGCTGTCATAATCAAAGGTGCAGGAACAAAAGGTTTATGTGCCGGCGGAGATATTAAAACATTATATGAAGCGAAAAATAGTGAAAATGGTCTCCAAAAAGCAAACGACTTTTTCACAGAAGAATATCAAACAGATTTATCCATTGCCCAATTCCCTAAACCAATCATTGCTTGTTTAGATGGTATTGTCATGGGAGGCGGCGTAGGTTTAACTTATGGTGCTTCTATTAAAATCGTTACCGAGCGTACCGTTTGGGCAATGCCAGAAATGACAATTGGTTTTTTCCCAGATGTAGGTGCCGCCTATTTTTTAAATAAGGCTCCGGGATTCATCGGAAGATATTTAGCATTGACGGCTACACAATTAAAAGCTGCAGATGTACTGTATATAAATGGAGCAGATCATTTTATGTCTCATGAAAAACTCCTGCTTTTCATCGATGAATTGGAGGGAAGGAAATGGGAGCAAACAACCATTGACACATTGCTCGCAAAATACACATCAACCGCACCGGATGAAGGCAAACTAGTATCTTTGCAAAAAGACATAGACGACCATTTCTCTCAGACGACGATAGAATCCCTCTTCGATGCCTTAGGGGAAAATGATACTTCATTCGCGAAAGAAGCCATAGAAACAATGCGTACGAAATCACCTGTATCATTAAAAGTGACACTAAAGCAGTTAATTGACGGCGAACAAAAAACATTGGAAGAATGCCTTGCCACAGACCTTATTCTTGCAATGAACTTCATGAAACACGAAGACTTTTTCGAAGGAGTTCGCTCTGTCTTGATTGATAAAGATTTAGCACCTTGCTATAAGTATCCACACATTTCATCTGTTTCGAATGAAATGGTCAACGGCTTTTTCATTGCTGACTAAATATAGAAAGCCGAATCCCCCAAAAAGGAATTCGGCTTTTTTCAATTCTTTTCTTAGAACCAGCGCTCCGTTACAACTTTTTTACGCGTATAAAACTGTACCCCGTCTTTCCCATTTGTGCCGAGATCTCCGTAGAACGAAGATTTGTTCCCGGCAAAAGAGAAGAATGCCATTGGTGCAGGTACATTCACATTTACTCCAATCATACCCGCATCAATTTTTTCACGAAACGTTTGAGCGCTTTTACCACTTCCCGTATAAATGACCGCTCCATTGGCAAACTTCGATTGATTTGTCAGCGCAATTCCCTCTTCTAAATCCTTCACACGCACAATGCTTAACACTGGAGCAAAGAGTTCTTCCTGCCAAATTTTCATTTCGTTGTTCACGTTATCAAAAATAGTCGCTCCGAGATAATTTCCTTCTGCCAGTTGACTATCTATTTCTCGACCATCGACAATCAGCGAAGCCCCATCAGCTATACCACTCTCTATATAACTAAGCACACGTTCTTTATGCGATTTGCGAATAAGGGGGCCAACAAAGTTCTCTTTATAACGTCCATCTCCTACTGATAATTCACGCGTTTTTGCAACAAGTAGCTCCATAAAATCATCTGCAACTTCATCAACAACTGCAACGACCGAACAAGCCATACAACGCTCACCGCTACTGCCAAACGCTGCACCAATAACTCCTTGAACTGTTTTTTCGAGATGACAGTCCGCCATGACGACCGCATGATTCTTTGCACCAGCAAGCGCCTGAACACGTTTACCGTATTTCGTACCCGTTTCATACACATGTTTTGCAACCGGTTCTGATCCAACGAAAGAAATTGCTTTGACATCTGGGTGCTCCAGTAAACCGTTCACCACTTCTTTTCCCCCATGCACCAAACTTAAGACACCTTTCGGGAAACCGGATTCGTGAAATAATTCAACAAGATGTCCCGCTAAAACGGGCGTTCTTTCAGATGCTTTAAGGACAAATGTATTCCCGCAAGCAATTGCGAGTGGAAACATCCAGAGGGGCACCATCATCGGGAAATTAAATGGAGTGATCCCTGCGACAACTCCAATCGGGTAGCGCCAGACAGATCCGTCAATACCGGTAGCCATATTTGGTAGAGCTTCTCCCATCATCATGCTAGGCGCTGACGTAGCAAGTTCCACTACCTCAATCCCTCTTTGCACTTCCCCTCTTGCATCTGTCAATGTTTTTCCGCTTTCCATCGTAATAATCTGTGCTAACTCCTCTTTATGTTCCTCCAACTTTTGCAAGTAAGTAAACAGAAGACGCGTACGGTTCGGAACTGGTATATCGGCCCACGATAGAAAAGCTTGTTTTGCCACTTCCACTGCAGCATCGACGTCTTTCTTTGTAGATAGTGGTACATAAGCAATTGTTTCACCTGTTGCTGGATTAGAAACTGTTTCCGTTTCAGTACCAGATGAGTCCACCCATTCACCGTTAATCCAATTTTTCATTTGCTTTATAGTTGTTGTAGTCATTTATTTCAATCCCCCTATTGTAAATGCTATTTTTTGATGTCCAATTCTTTTATACAAAGCTGACATATCCTCTTCCGCTAATCCCGCATGTTCCGCTTCTTCATAAACTGCAAAAAGGGCTTGGCTGATTGGGAGATGCAACTGATTACTCTCTGCCAATTGCAATGCGAATCCCATATCTTTTCGTAATAACTTCAGCGCAAATCCCGGTTCATACTCCTCATTTTCGATAAATGATTTGAAGTTCCGTTCATATATTCGACTCTGTCCATAGCTAACATTTAACATATCAAAAAGCTTGTTCATGTCCATGTTATTTTCATTTGCTAATGCCAACGCTTCACTCACCCCTGCGGTATAGAAACCGATGAGCAGATTATTTATCAATTTTGCAATTGTACCACTGTCAATTCGCTCATTCACATGAAACAAATTTTCGCCTAGTACTGAAATAATTGGTAATGAACGCTCATAGTCCACCGCTCGGCCACCAACCATAAATGTCAATGTCCGATTTTCCGCACCTATCACACCCCCACTGACTGGTGCGGCTAAATAAGCAACTCCTTTCGCTTGTGCTTCCTCGCTTATGCGGCGATTCACTTCCGGCGAAACAGTGCTCGTATCAATCAAAAGAATATTTTCATCGCTTTGGTGAATCAACCCTGCTTCTCCTAAATAAACTGATTCCACCGCGGCTGTTGATGGTAAACTCGTCAAAATAATAGCGCAACATCCTGCCATTTGTATTGCAGAAAGACCAATTATTCCGCCCGCTTGCTGAAATACAGTTTCAGCTAATTCACTTCGGTCATTTCCATAAACAGTGAATCCAGATTCCAGTAAGTTTTTCGCCATGGGCATTCCCATATTCCCTAAGCCGATCATGCCAATTTTCATCATCGAGTCCCCCCATATTTTAGACGTTATATCGAGCGCTTTCTATTATTCCTTGAACAATTTCTCTCTTCTTGATAAACATATTACTGTAAAGCGGAGCTGAGATTGCTTGAATTTCCATCAGCATAAGCCCACGACTTTCCTCATCGGGTAGAGCACTTGATACAAACGAAATAGCTGCTGTTTGAATACTTCGATACCCCTCTTCACAAATGACATCGGACATTAGCATCTTCCTTTTTTCCTCGGATTCCCCATTTTTAATTAGTGCCTTCTCAGTCCTTAGCAAAGCAGATTCCATGATGAATAGCCTTTCATTCATACTGGCTAGTAATCCTAAATACTCTTGTTCCTCTTCAATTGATTTCCCTAAAGGTCCAGCAAGCGCTTTCACGACAATTCCGATAAGTTGTTTTGCCTTTACTAAGTAGCCGTAATGCCGCGTCAAAGCATGCGTCCGATTGTCCACTTCGTTTTTTGCAGACCATAGTTGCCCCTTTTCGATTTTTTTCAGTACACCTTTAGCAATTGCAAGACGATTAATTTCATTCGTCCCTTCGAAAATCCGATTGATTCGTGCATCGCGATATAAATTTTCTACTTCATATTCCTGCATATAACCATATCCCCCGTGGATTTGCACTGCCTCGTCAACAATATAATCAAGGGCTTCTGAACTATTCACTTTATTTATTGCACAATCAATCATGAAGTCAGCGACAATTCTTACTAACTCCTCTTCCGAATCAACAGATTGAAGCGCTTCATCCATTTCCCCCGCTGTTCGGTATGCCGCACTTTCTGCACCGAAGATTCGTACTGCCATATTGGCTACCTTTTCTTGGATCATCGTGAAGCCAATCAATGCTTTGCTGAATTGCTTTCGCTCTTTCGCATAAGCTACTGATAGATGTAATGCATGCTTTGCCGTTCCGATATTGGCAAATGCAAGTTTCAAACGAGCCATATTTAAAATATTCAAAGCAATATGATGCCCTTTCCCAATTTCCCCCAGGACGTTTCCAACAGGTATTTTGACGTCTTCCAAAATAAGAGTAGCAGTAGAAGAACCGTTAATCCCCATCTTTTTTTCCTCAGGTCCAACTGACACTCCTTCAAATGTTCGCTCTACGATAAATGCAGTCATACCTTCGGCTATTTTTCCAAACACTACGTAACAATCAGCGAGATGGGCATTCGTTATCCATTGCTTTTCACCATTCAATATCCAATCCGTCCCTCCTTTGTTCAAGACGGCAGTTGTTTTCGAATTCAAAGCATCCGACCCTGCATTCGACTCTGTCAAGGCGTAAGCACCAATCCATTCCCCACTTGTCAATTTCGGTAAGTACTTTTCCTTTTGGGCTGCTGTACCAAAATAGACATATGGCAATGTACCAACACCAACATGAATATTAAACGAAACGCTAAATGAGCCGGCCGCACCCATTATCTCTGCAACGAGACCTGCAACCATTTTCCCTAACTCAAAACCACCATAGGCTTCCGGGACTTCAATACCAAGAAGACCAATATCCCCAGCTTTTTCAAAAAGTACACGAACATCTTGATTTTCTATCGACAAACCTTTTTCAAGTTGAGGCTTCACGTCCAGTTTCAGAAATTGTTTGGTTGTTTTAGCAATCATTTCATAGTCGTCTGTAAAATCTTCGGGTGTAAAATAGGAATAAGTCATACTACTATTTGTTAAATTAGTATCTGAGATTAAGTGTTGTATCTGCTCCATTTCTCATTCCCTCCATTCAATGTTATATATTGCAAGTTGCATGCCAATAAAATCTCGGACGGAACACAGATGTTTCTAAGCTATGGAAAGCGCCAACTGTCTAAGTGACTAGACAAATTGACGCTTCTATTTAGCAGTATGCATTTATAACTGATAACGAGATAGTTTATTATAAAGAGTTGCTCTTGTAATGCCGAGACGTTTAGCCGCTTCCGACTTGTTCCCGCTTACTTCTCTTAATACTTTTTCAATGATATTCTTCTCTTCTTCCTCATGCACAAGTTGTCTTACTTCATTTCTTTCGCTTAACGACGAGGAAATAGTCATATATTCTTGTTTCTTTTCTATTCGAAAAAATTCGTTTGGCAAATCACTCATTTTAATATGGGATTCGCTTGTCAATGCAAATAATCTTTCCAATACATTAATTAACTCGCGTACATTCCCTGGCCAATGATATCGAAAGAATAGTTGCATGACTTCCTTATCAATCGTTTTCCCCTCACTATCGTACATTTGACAAAGAGTGGGTAGCTGTGCGGAAATAATCAGTGGGATATCGCTTTTCCGCTCCCTAAGTGGAGGAATATTCAAGGGGATCACGTGAAGCCGATAATATAAATCTTCTCTAAACTCGCCTTCCCTCACCATTTTTTCAAGATTTTTATTTGTAGCTGTAATAATCCGGAACTGGACCTGAATCGGTTCAGTTCCACCAATCCGTTCCACCTCTTTTTCCTGAATCACCCTAAGAATTTTCACCTGTGTCGCAAGGGGCATGTCACCAATTTCATCCAAGAAAATTGTTCCCATGTGAGCAAGCTCAAATTTTCCGGGTTTCCCTCCTTTTTTCGCACCTGTAAACGCACCTTCCATATAGCCAAATAACTCTGATTCGATTAAGTTCTCGGGAATTGCTGCACAATTAACACTGATAAAACGTCCACTGCTCATCTTACCCGTATCATGTATCGCCCTTGCAAATTGCTCTTTTCCAACACCACTTTCCCCAGTGATCAAAACGGGAGCCTTAGACTGTGCTGCCTTTCTTGCAAGCTTCTTTGTATTAGATATGGCGGGACTCTCTCCGAGAATATCTTCAAAAGTGAACCGTTTCTGTGCAGCAACTTTGCTCACCTCAATCGACGTTTCACTCCCTTTTCGTTGCTCTAACAAATCTATTTGAGTGATAATTTGCTGGACTTCAGAAACGCCTTCATAAATAAGCATACCGACGGCCCCAATAATACGACCATTTTTCCAAATCGGCATTCGGTGAACAACCATTTTTTGCCCCTGCAGCCAATGGATTTGATTACGCTCAGGGATACCCGTTCTAAGGACAATTGGTATCCTTGTATTCTCAATAACATTTTCTACTGGAAGGCCAATAGCCTCCTCCTTAGTCACGCCAACATAGCGGCTATAGTTTTCATTAAACAATTGAATCACACCCGCTTCATCTACAATCGTCAATCCTTCATAAGCCGTATCAAAACATAGTGTATACCACTCGATTGTCTCCTTTGATTTTTCAAGTCGTTGAAAAAGGGCTTGATTAATCTTCAGCAGTTCTATTTGTGTGATTACTCCTTGGAGCATGCCTGTCTTCTCACATACGACATAGGTTGGACATCCATCCAATTGCTTCACGGAGAAATCTTCATTCACCGATTGGAAGACTGCACTAATAATAGAGTTAATCGGTTCATTCCAACCTATTCCACTCTTAATAGTAGCAAGGCAATCCCCTATTGTGACGACTCCGATTAGTCGTTCATGATCCACAACTGGCAGTTCCGAACAATGTCCTTCGGAGAGCAAACGTAATGTTTCTCCGATTTCAAGGTCCTTTGTCAACACTTGCGGATATTCGCTCATCCATTCTTTAACCCTATAATAATCTTCTTTTACCATTTCTCATCATCCACCTTTTGATAATGTGAAAAGGCGATGATCCATTCTCCAGCAGGTCTTACCTCCATGCCTTAAAGAACGAATCATCGCCGCTATTCAGTATTACTGCTCTTTTGTTAATACGGTCTTCGCTATTGACTCGTCCAATGCTTCAAATTCATCATAAGAAATAGTAACGTATAATTCACTTCTCGTTTGCATATCAGAAAGTGCTTGTTCTTGTGAGCCCTCATTGATGATTTTCTCAAAAACACGTTCATAGGCTTTGGCAGCAACTCTTAATGATGTGACTGGGTAAATTACCATTTGGAAACCCATTTCAGCAAATTCATCGGCGCTATAATAGGGTGTTTTTCCAAACTCAGTCATGTTTGCAAGCAAAGGAACCGAAATCTCTTTGGCAAACAGTCTGAATTCCTCTTCTGATTGAAGAGCTTCCGGGAAAATAGCATCCGCACCCGCTTCCACATATGCCTTCGCTCTATCAATCGCTTGCTCTAAACCTTCCACTGCGCGCGCATCTGTTCTCGCAACAATAAGAAGTGTTGGTGCAACCTGTTTCAACACTACTATTTTCTGCACCATTTCTTCAGTAGAAACCAAGTTCTTTCCATTCAAATGGCCACATTTCTTAGGTAACTGTTGGTCCTCTAATTGTACTGCTGCGACATTCGCTTCTACCATTTCACGGGCTGTCCTTGCTACATTCAATACACCACCAAAACCTGTATCTATATCAACAAGCAGCGGTAAATCGGTAGCACGCACTATATCCCTTGCTCGCTCCGCAACTTCAGTTGACGTCACAATCCCTAAGTCTGGTAAACCACGACTAGCCGTATAGGCGGCCCCCGATAAATAGAGTGCAGAAAATCCGGCATCTCGTGCAATAAGCCCTGCCATCGCATCATGCGCACCAGGGATTTGAACGATTCCTGATGCATGCATGATTGAATGGAATTTCTTAGCTAATGTCTCTTGTGATGATTGTTGATCAACAATCCACGCCATTGTCATTTCCCTCCTCTCTTAAAGCAAAAATAAGTCGACAAATTCTTTGACGTTCATCTGTTCTAACTTACTTTGGCTTTCGCACGCCACTTCTATTTCTGTTCGCTTCTTTTCAGGGTAATGAGTCATCAATGTAGCCGAAAATTTCTCGCGTATTTGAGGAATAGCTTCCTCTCTTCTAAAGCGATGACCAAGCGGATACTCACTTACAACTTTCTCTGTTGTGGAACCGTCTTTAAATGTAACTTGAACAGCATTGGCGATCGAGCGCTTGCTCGGATCGAGATAATCTTTACTATACTGCTCGTCCTCTACGACAATCATTTTATTTCTTAATTGATCGATTCGTGAGTCATTTGCCACGTCATCTTCATAATGATCTGCAACAACATCGCCATATAGTAAACCAAGTGCCGTAATGTATTGGATGCAATGGTCACGGTCAGCGGGGTTGTTAAGCGGACCTACTTTATCGATAATCCGAATAGCAGATTCATGTGTCGTGATTGTAATTTTTTCAATATCATCAAGTCGCTCCTTTATCTCCTGATGCAGGATAATGGCACATTCCGCCGCTGTTTGCGCATGGAACTCGGCTGGATACGATACTTTAAACAGTATATTCTCCATCACATAAGAGTCTAAAGGACGTGCCAGTGTTAATTCCTTTTGATTGTATAAAACATCTTGGAATCCCCACTCCGGAGCGGATAGCGCTGTCGGGTAACCCATTTCGCCTGTCATTGCCATCATCGCCAGTCGTACACCCCTACTCGTTGCATCTCCTGCTGCCCACGATTTTCGTGAACCGGTATTAGGTGCATGACGATACGTTCTAAGGCTTGCGCCATCAATCCAGGCATTTGTCAACGCATTATTTATTTCTGTACGTCCCCCGCCAAGCATTTTGGTGACGACCGCAGTTGTAGCAATTTTGACGAAATGAACATGGTCAAGTCCAACACGGTTCAAACTATTATCTAATGCCAGTACGCCTTGAATTTCATGTGCTTTAATCATCATTTCCAATACATCACGTACAACAAGTGGTTTTTTTCCTTCCGAGAGACGTAAACGGCTTAGATAATCCGCTGTAGCTAAAATGCCACCTAAATTATCGGACGGATGACCCCATTCAGCAGCTAACCATGTGTCATTATAATCGAGCCATCGTATCATGCAGCCAATATTAAATGCGCCTTGGACCGGGTCCAGTACATACGATGTACCAGGTACACGACTGCCATTTGGAACAATAGTACCCGGTACTACAGGTCCTAGTAATTTCGTACACTCCGGATAGCTTAATGCCAATATTCCACACCCGATTGTATCTATTAACACATTATGTGCTGTCTTATATGCTTCCTCGCTTGTAATTTCTTTATTTAAAACATAGTCCGTAATTTCCTCTATCAGTGTATCCATTGTCATTTGTTCTTTCAATTTCAACATCTAACTCTTCCTTTCCGCTTTCAATTTGTTTAGAATAGTACTAAGTGATGCCTAGTGTATCGCTGTTGTCGTGAACGGCCAGTTACAACTCCCCAGTTGAATGAATGCTGTGTCGTTCGCCTATATAATGAACCCTTGGACGGTATAAACGATTATTTTCATGTTGTTCAATAACATGCGCACACAATCCTACTGTTCTCGAACCAAAAAAGATTGGTGTGTATAATGGGATTGGAATGCCCAGCATCCAATATACCGGTGCCGCGTAATAATCTAGATTTGGATAAAGTCCTTTCTCTCTCTCCATTATGGTTTCTCCCGCCTCACACATTCGGTAAAGGAGATCGTCACCCTTTAGCGCACATAACTCCTTTAAAGCATCCTTCATTACCAAGGCCCTTGGATCCATCTTTTTCATATAGACTCGATGACCAAACCCCATAATTTTCTCTTTATCACGTAAACGCTTTTCTAATAACAATTCAAATGCGTCAACAGAACCAGCCTCTAAAAGCATATTCATGACTGCTTCATTCGCTCCTCCATGTAAATAGCCCTTTAAAGAAGCAACCGCTCCAGTCAATGCACCATATAAATCCGAAAACGTCGAGGCAATTACCCTTGCGGTGAAGGTGGAATTTGGCATTTCGTGCTCGCTATAAAGTAGTAGCGACTGGTCAAAAATAGATTCTTCCAACTCTGTCGGTTTCCTCCCCGTAATCATATAAAGGAAATTAGCACTGTATGACAATTCTTTCAACGGAAGGATTTGTTCCTCTTCCTGTAAAATGTGAAAGCTGTTCGCAATTATTTCCGGAATTTTGCCAAGTAACTCGTAAGCTCTTTTTTTATTGATAGCTAGAGTGTGCTGATCAATTTCCTTATCATAGCCTGCTAAAGCAGATATCCCAGTTCGCAATGCGTCCATTGGATGTGTCTCTTTAGGCAATGCTTGCAAAATCTTTGTGACACCTTCTGGCACACCATGCTCTTTTTTCAATTTATCTGCCACACCTGCTTTTTCAGTATCAGACGGCAAGGTATTTTCCATTAGCAAGTGGACAATATCAAGATACCCTTTTGTTTTTGAAAGCTCGATTAAATCGTATCCTTTGATAATAATCTGACCCAATTCCGTATCGAGCAGCGAAATGGATGTTTCAGTGGCAATCACGCCTTCAAGTCCTGGTAAAAATGTAAGTGTATTCGTCATACTATTTTCCCCCAATCTGAATGGTTATGACTCTGAGATTTGTAAACGCTTTCACTTCACCAAAAATTATCCTATTGTATCTGTTCGCAGCGCTTCCCCTTATTTCTGACCATAAAAAAAACAACTTCATAAGAGAAGTTGTTAAAGAGCGCCAGAATCCCAACTAAAAGAAAGCTGCCTGCTAAAAATAGGCATAGCTCATCCGCGCGTCCTTAACACCCCCTATCCTCGTAGGTCAACATGTGTTATAAAAAGAGGCAGGTCTCCTGGCTAATGATCATTGCTATTCGTACCTTCCCACTTTTTTATAAAAAGCAGTGGTTTAAACGAAATCGCTCCCATTTACAGTTGCGGGACAGCGTCGGATTCTCACCGAACTTCCCTTTTAAGCAGACCAATACATCAGTATTAATCCGCACCTATTTTTACACATATTCAATTATCGAAATATCCCCTTGACTATAACACAAACTTTTAAATATTCCAATTCTTTATTCATATCTAATTTCTATTGTTTCAGAGAGGCATTAAGTATACCGACTTCAAGAATGCGTAAACAATAATTGGATACTCTTTTCATTTTTCATCACTTATCATTACTATTACATAAATGGGAAACGTGTATTCAATCCCCATTTACATACTATATATGTTGAATTAAAGAATCCCATTGAATCTTCCGTGGCGCTCAATAAGGAGAGCGTTTTAATTCGGAGTCCACTGAAAAAGTACGATTTCCTTCAATCCCGTTGATTTCCGTTCCGAGCGGACGCTTTCCGCGGGCACGGCTTCAGCCAATCGAACAGCAAAGGGTTCTATTTGCCGTATTTCTGCGTTCTTTGCAGAAATTAAGGCATTCTTGCCCCGTGCTCCCAACGCTAGCGCTTTTGCTCGCAAAAGCCGTTCTGCGTAACGGCTCTTCCTGCGGGGTCTTCAGCTCGCGCTGTTCCCGCTGGAGTCACCGCTCTTCACTACAATCAACTAGTTCTTACTATAAAAAAGAACTTTTTCAGTTTCCTCTTAATTTGGGGTGTGGATTGTAGAGCGCTTGGCGCTTTGGCGACCCCTTTGCCGCGCGTGCACTAGGGTGTTCATTATCGAGAGAAATGTAATTTCGAGATGTATATGCTGAGATTATAAGGTGATTACTAGTTGATACTACTTATATTCAAGAAAGACGTGCTCCAACTTGCAAATTGCATCACAGATAATGAAAAGCTCTTTCTCACATAGACCATCTAGCGAAGGCGCGTCTTCGTGGTAGCCGGAGCGATAAGACTAAGGAGGGATGCAGTTCAATCCCTCCCATGTGGTCTTCTTTCTGGCTTATCGCGGGAGGCATCCACAAAGCGTCGAAGCGGTATTAGTGGGAATCCTAAACCATTCCAAGTACTAAGGCTTTTTCAGTGACCTCCCAAAAGCCCTTGTAAAGCGCATACGCCATATTCATTTGTTCAACATATAGAATTAATTAACTGAACCTATATATCTCCTAAATCGACAATTTCCCCTGTCACCGCATCAACACATTCCGCCGCATCCAACAAGCCGCAAAGAATATACTTACCTGCGAACTCGTCATATACATAAGTCGGATCAAGCGTAATATAGGGTATCATTTTCTCAAATGCTTCTTCAGGTGTTACGACCGCGTTTGCGGCAGGGAGAAAGGCTTCAAAAATCTCAAACATCGAGCCGTTATCAAGATAATTTAGCACCTTCATCGTTTCCGGATTCATGAAAACAACTACTTTTCGATTAAAAATCATTGGGTTTTCTTCATTTATTTCACAATTCGCTTCGATAAAGTTCTCTTGACAACGAAGTTGGGACAACTTCCACTTCCCTGATTCATCAGGATATTCAGCCCGTAGGACATCCCGAACAACTTTTTTACTACGTTCAATTTGATCAGCCGACAACGTCAGTTTTTTACCTGCGTCGACGTTACCGAATGCTTCTTCTACGTTTGCTTCGGAAACAATTGTGATTTCTTCACGATCAATATTTTGTTCTAACGGTTTATTCCATTCGATTACTTCATCAATTTTAACTTCTGAACGCTCATGTTCCATAAATGGGATGATTCGGGCCCCGTCAACCGTTACGTACACTTCTTCCATTGCATAGACGGGAACAAAACGTTTTTCAGTTTCAGATGGAAACTTTATAAGTTGAAGCTGTTTTTTGACGATTGGTTCAATTTCTTCAAGTGTTAACGTGAATTTTGACTGCTCAACGAGATTTTGCGAAGGCATCGTTCCGTACGAATGATAAGAAGTCAGCTTGCCAACATCATCAAATTCAACTTCAAGTATACAGCTCGGAGAAAAATAGATACCATCGATGTCTGATGTAAATTGAAACCCATTTGCATTCGCTTGCGTTAGTTTGAAATCCTGTTCGTACACCAATCCAGTTTCCTTTTCAAGCCATGCAGCGACTTCATCAGCGGCTTTATCCGGAAAGTGCGTTTTTGTAGAAAATGATTCGCCTTGTACGAATGACACATTACTAAAGCGTTGCTTTTGAATTGCATATTCAACAATCGCTGTTCCCTCGGGATTATAACCTTCTTCGATTGGCTCGTTTAACTCTTTAGGAAACCACTCCATAGTAAACGTATAGTAAGCATCCCCCATAGTATCTCGTTCTTTATAAATCGAATGTCTTTCCATTCGGTAAGCATCCAAACCAAACTTTTCTTGCGCTTCATCGACAATCTTTTGTAGTCTCTTGTCCATGTTCCCACCCTTTTCCTATGTATTATTGAAATAAAGAACTTCATTCGTGTTGTTCAACATAAATGGTCAAAAATAAAAGCTGATTGCACATGGCAGTCAGCTCTGTTGTTCACTCAAAAAATACTTTATCAAGATTATATTTCGCACGTTGTGTATTAATGATATACGTTTCATAAATTTCGCGTTCCATCGGGTCTTCGACAACGATAATCGCAATTTCATGCACTTCGTTACGATGATTTTTGATTGGAGAGACCGTGTCTTCAAAATGCTTTTTAACACGTTGGCGCAGTTTACGTGCTTTCCCAGCAAACAGCAATTCATCTTTGTTATTATAAAACAAAATGATGCCGCCTTTATCACGTGGAATTTCATGTAAATCAATAAATCCATAAATTGGTTTTATCGGCGCAACATCGGCACCCATTTCTTGTTTACGTTGTACAATTGTTACATCCGGATTTGGTATAGTAATTGTGATCAATTAAACGTCACGTCCTCTTCTGTTATGAACTTAAATTCTAACATAAAACAGCCCAAAAAGCGAAGAATGGTGTCATTCAAATCAATTCAAAACAACTATATTTCCCTTACTAATTGCTCTGATTGTTCATTTTCTTTAAAATCGGACAACATTTCGGAAATAACAGGAAGATACTAGTCACACTACACTATTGATTCGTAGTAGTGACAGGCATTTTTATAGAACCTTATCATGTAGCATTGTTGACTTTTGATTCATAATCGTGTAAATTATTCAATAATACATACGAGCATTGAAGAGAAAAGTAAAGTGATGAATTCCGTCCTTTTCAATCGGTTAACGATTGATTTGAGCGGGATTTTTTTGTTTCTCACTTTCATAAACTATAGGGATGAGGAGTGGATTTGTAATGACAACAGGTTTATTGGTTTTTCAATCCGATTTCGGCAAAAGTGATGGTGCAGTGAGTGCGATGCATGGCGTAGCAAACTCCGTTCAACGCGGAATCCCAATTTTTGAAATCACACATCAAATTCCTCAATACAATATTTGGGAAGCTTCCTATCGGTTATTACAGTCGATCGGTTATTGGCCAAGTGAAACGGTCTTCGTATCAATTGTCGACCCAGGAGTTGGATCGAACCGTCGTGCGATCGTTGCGAAGACTGCGGATAATCACTATATTATTACGCCGGATAACGGGACATTAACGCATGTGTTGCAATTCATCAAAATAACGGAGATCCGGGAAATCGATGAATCAAAAAACCGGCTTCCGAATTCAGGTGAATCGCATACCTTCCATGGACGCGATATATTCGCTTACACGGGTGCGCGGCTTGCTGCTGGAATTATCCAATTTGAAGAAATTGGTGCATCAGTTAATCCATCAACTATTATTGCACTACCATTGAAATTGTCCACCATTGTGGATGAAACAATTACAGGAATAGTAGATATTATCGACCGTCCCTTCGGCAATCTCTGGACCAATATAAGCCGAGAACAATTCAAGGAAATCGTAGAACAGTATGGCGATTCAATAGAAGTTTCTATAACGACAGATGGCCGTACAATCTACAACAACATCATGACGTTCGGCCGATCGTTTGCAGACTTGCATATTGGTGAGCCACTCGTTTATGTGAACTCCCTCGACAATATCGGCATTGCTATCAATCAAGGATCTTTTGCAGATGCCTATCGTATTGGTACCGGAACAAACTGGGAAATTATTATTCGTAAGGCCCCAAGAATTGTGTATGAATAACAGCAGAAATTCAAACAAAAAGAGCTAACTCGGAATTTTTCATTTCCTTGTTAGCTCTTTCCATTATAATAATCGTTTGTCTATTTCTTCATCATTGAATTTAAAACCAAGTAGTGTATTCATTTTCACTTTTGCTTTATTTTTTATATCTTCATCAATATAAGAAATCACTTTAAATACGGCTGCGGCTATGACCCCGGCATCATCCACCAGTCCGACTACTGGTATGAAATCTGGAATGAGATCGATCGGGAAAATCAGATAGCTGAGTGCACCGACAATAATCATCTTTGTCGATTTGGGAACCTCAGGACTTTTTGCAACGTAGAAAAGAAGCAAGCTATAATAGACTGTTGTCTTCCCCGCCAGTTTCCCGTATTTCATCATTTTTCCCCAAAACTTTTCGTCTGAATAATGGTTTTCTGTTTCCGGCATACTGGACTCCGGATCAAAGTTCTTCAATTTATTTTCGTACTCTTTTTGTTTTTTCATCATATTGAAACCTCCTCAATCGCTGCTCATTACATTAATTCTACACGTAACGACGCTATGTGTCATTCTATAGCTCCAGGATCCCACCCGTAGTTTCTATATAAGTTGGATATATGAATAAACAGCGAAGGCGACTTTCAAGGGACCTTCTATCGCCACAGCGGATTCAATAAACTTCATTATTTCAATATATGTATGGTACGACTTCCGAATTAAAAAAGGCTTTGTTTTATTCTTACAAGCCATTATTTCGACTTTCCTAACTCAATTGAACATATGATGTACTACTCTATTGAGAAGGGAAGGACGTATCCAGTGGATTTACCAGTATCAATTGCAACAAAAAGACTGCCCCACGCCTCAAAGGATGTTAAAGTATATTACCCTGTTGTTACCCAATTACCAAATCCCAATGCGCAAAGTACTATTAACCATGCCATCATAACCACTCTGAACAAAATACTAGTCGAACAAAGTTTTTACGAGAAAGACCTCGTGGAATTACTTGCCAACTTCGAGTTAAAGAACAATCAACGCGGTATCCTTAGTTTGAATCTCATCGTCTATTCGTTTACAGGCGGTGCACACGGGATGACTATCGTTAAATCACTGACCTTTGATACAAAAACCGGTAAACAATACGAGTTGAAGGATTTATTCAAAAAGGGTAGCAACTACGAGAAAAAACTGTCGGATATCATAAATCAGCGGATCAAAGACTGGAATATTGAGTTGCTTGAACCATTCAAAGGAATCCGTAGTGACCAGGATTTCTATATCGCTGACACTTCTCTCGTTATTTATTTCCAGCTTTATGAAATCACGCCATACTATTGGGGCTTCCCCTACTTCCCGATTCCAATTCTAGATCTAGCCGATATAATAAAACCCGATGGTCCACTTGACCGGATGATGGCATTCACTTAATAAATCCATAAGAAAACCAAAAATAAAGCCAATTGCCGAAACTTTGATTCTGTTTCGGCAATTGGTTTTATTTCTTATTTATTTCTCTTAACCCGGTACCACCCAAAAATCGCAATCAATCCAGCTATAAAAACAACTCCACCACCAATTAAGACGGTTGATTTCCCATTATCAACAGATTTCACATCTTGTGTTGGAACTTGGCCTTGGCCTAAAATAGCAATATCTTCAGCAGCATTTCCAAGCTCTGTCGTTGGATCGCAAATTATACTCGTAAGCGATTCATCCCCGTACATATCAGATAGCCTAGCATATACCAAATATTCTTCGCCAACGACAAATGCTATGCCGCAATCTCCATCACTACTCCCTGTCGCAATAGCAACTTCCGTTTCATTAATTCCCTTCCATGTTTCTTTCACATTAAATAGGACCGTTTTCCCACGCCTGCCTAACAGCCCGTTATTGTCCTTTATTCCGATAACTTCTCCGCTGAAAACTGCTTGCGAACGTGAATATCCTTTATCTACTGAAGGCTTCATTACACATGAGCAAGCAGCCACAGGTACAGGTTTCAAAAAAAGTGTAAGTAGTAGGACTAAACATAGTAACGGAAACAAACCAAATTTCTTTTTCATAAAAACCCTCCTCGTATTCTTATTAGTCCGTTTTGCTGGTGGCAAAGTTACAACTTATCTAATCAGGTCAAAAACCAACCCCAATACATTCCACCCCCGATACCCCTCTCATATATTAGCTATAGAGTTTTACTTTTTAATCAAATCAAATAGAAAATCATTTTTTGTTCCCCTTCATTAACCGAGAAATAAGTATTTACTCATTGTTCTCGGATGAATAAACTCTAGAACTAATGATATATATGATAATTATTACTATTTATAGAAACTACAAAATATTTCCCCGGAAATAAAGTTCTTCATCAAACCATTCAGCCAAAATCACTAAATACATAAAAACATTTACTTTAAAATAAAGTTAATCTTCAATCAGAGGGGGGCTCTTCATCCCCCACTGATTGTTAGTATAACCATTCGGGCTTTTACGGGCAGTTGAACCCCCACTTATTCTTCTCGTGTCCTTAAATACTTGAAGTGGGGGTCTTACTGCCCGTTAATGCGGGATAAAATCAGAACACAAGAATCTTTATTATTAATAATGTCGCATTTACATTACCGTATAATCAATTTAAGTATGCATATGCGTTGAGTAACCCAAGATATCCAATAATGACTAATTAATTTTATGATTAAACCACAGATGCCTTATGTACATATGCTTTTAAATCGCTTTGGTTCGACCGACTACTGCACCGTTATAGGGAATTCTTGTTGCGTAGGGTAGTCGACCGTCCGTCGCTCCTAAAAGTGACAGTTACACTAAGCTCTAAACCATTTGGGAAGGAGTGAATAACCACTTTCCTCTCCATAAAGGAGCAATTTTGTCTGCCCCTTCTTTATAGCATTTCCTTTTCTGATGTAAGCCAGTTACACTTTCTATATAGCGTCACACTGTTACTAAAGCGGTGGAGCGGACGGAAGTTTCCAAATCATTTCCAGCTACAATTAACCCGTGGTAAAGGTGTTGCTATTATTTCGGCCAAAAAGAGCCGGAAATGTACAAGTCTACTGTAGACTCTTGTTCCTTATGTAAGAATATGGTTAATCAACAAAATTGATAGATTTGAGTAATATAAAGCATTTCCGAAAGGATGAAGAAGAATGAAGCGTACACTTGTAATGAGTGATATTCATGGCGAATTAGAAATGTTTGAACGTTTATTATCCGATGTGGAGTACGATTCTAATCACGATCAACTCATTCTGTTAGGTGATTATGTAGACCGTGGGCCAAACTCGAGAAAGGTACTTGATAAGGTTATCGAGCTGAAATCAGAAGGAGCCCTTGTCCTAAAAGGAAATCATGAAGACTTGATGATCAAAGCCTTGACGACAAACGAGGAACGAGCTTGGAAACATTGGATCAATCGATGTGGCGGTAGCAAAACCTTAGAAAGTTACGGTCTCAACGAAAGTGAGTTTATGATGCAAGATGCAGAGGTATTTGTTAAACCTGTATTGAATTCCAAAATATTGGACAAACACCTTGAATTCATTCAAAATCTGGATCACATTATCGAACGTGACGATTATGTTTTCGTCCATGCAGGCGTTCACCCTACACAACCAATTGCTGAAACAGATCCCTATATATTGATGTGGATCCGCGAAGAGTTCCACACAGGTTATGATGGAGACAGGACAGTCGTCTTCGGTCATACGCCAACTAAAATTTTTCATGAGGATGCGGAAAATCATACTATTTACTTCGGAGATAACCGGATTATTGGTATCGATGGTGGAGCTGTCTACGGCGGGCAATTAAATTGCTTAGAATTACCGAAACGAAAAGTTCATTACGTTAAATGATATACTGTTTACAAATACATACTAAGGAGATCCTCCATGACAATCAAAAAGTATGAAGAACTAGTCTCAAATCGAATTTTCATAGGTGGCGTAGATGCAATTGATGATCTTCTTGCGAATGAAAAAATTGATATTATCTTTGATTTACGTGCAGAAGTAAAAGTTCCACTTTCAAATAATAAAAGTGTACATCAGCCTATTGTTGACGATACCCAGCAACAAGACGCGTCCATTCAAGCTGCTGTAAAAGAAATAACCGATGCATATAAGGCTGGGAAAAATGTGTATTTTCACTGTAATACTGGTCGGGGTAGAGCAGGAACCATTGCCACTGCTACATTATTGGAATTGGGACTAGCGGATTCCGTGGATGAAGCCGAACAGAAAGCGAAAGAAATCAAACCGGCTATTAATATTAAGCCCCAATTTAAAGATGCACTCAAAAGAATTTACGAGAAGTAATTAGATGATAAAAATCACAAAAAATGCCTGACCCTAAAATATGATAGGGCAGGCATTTTTGTGTTATTTTAATTCACTTCTTCTGCTGATTCCTTCTTTTGGATGAAGGCATAATTGATTTTTCCTTCTCAGCTTTCTTCTTCACTGCACGTTCGATCCTCTCAAAACTTCTTATGTCGGCCGGTCTGACCGTAATTGGTTCTTTCTTCAACAATTTGCCCATTCCGATTACAAGTAAAAGGAGAAGAACCGTGAAAGGCAATGCAGCAATAAGTGAAGCAGATTGCAATGCATCCAACCCGCCGGCATATAACAGCACTGCCGCTATCGCTGACATTAGGATTCCCCAAACCATTTTCACAATCAAGGGTGGCATCAAACTCCCCTTCGTTGTCATACTCGCCAGGATGTACGTTGCCGAATCCGCAGATGTCACCAAGAATGTAAAAATCAATAAGATTGCCAAAGCGGACATGAGTCCAGTGAATGGCATATGTCTAAACGTCTCGAAAATTGCAGAAGTGACATCAGCGTTAACAGCTTCCGCTATCTTTGTACCGTTGTTCAAATCACTATAAAGTGCTGTCCCGCCCAATGTTGCAATCCACATGCATGCAAACACCGGCGGAATGACCATTACCCCGATGATGAATTCTCGAATCGTTCTACCTTTGGATACACGTGCAACGAACGCCCCAACAAAAGGCGACCATGCGATTGTCCACGCCCAATAGAATATCGTCCAATCCCGGACCCATGTCCCACCTTGATAAGGCTGTAAACGCAAACTGTATTGAATGAAATTCGTTATGTAATCACCGATTGCCAGTGTAAAGGTTTCAAGGATGAATACCTTTGGACCCACGATGAAAAAGAACACAAGCATCGCTATTGCCATTCCTAAGTTAAAGTTCCCTAAATAACGGATTCCTTTATTCAACCCTGAAGCTGCCGACAGCATGTAGCAAATAAAAACGATAATTATAATAATTAACTGTATGCTGAATGTACTTTTAATGTTAAATACAGATTCCAGACCACCAGCCATCTGCAAAATACCGAGCCCAAGCGAAGTGGCAATCCCCATGACTGTAGCAATGACTGCAAAAGAATCAATACCTATCTTCAACTTTTTATTCGATCCTAGCAACGGCTCCAAAGCTGTGGAAATGAGACCATCTTTTTTCTTTCGAAATTGTAAAAACCCGATAACCAAGCCAACAATACCGAAGATAGCCCATTGAGAAATACCCCAGTGGAAAAATGAGTAACCCATTGCAACCCGTGCCGCTTGTTCTGAATGCGGTTCTATGCCTCCAATCGGTGAAATGAAATAGTGGCTCATCGGTTCCGCTACACCCCAAAAAACGAGCCCTACTCCGAAACCAGCCGAAAATAACATCCCAATCCATGTGAAAAACGGATAATCCGGCCGTTCTTCATCGCCGCCAATCCTGATTGCTCCATACTTACTGATCGCCAGACCAGCTAAAAATATCACTATGATGAAAACAACCAGCAAGTAGAACCAGCCAAAATTCACTGTTGTAAAGTCGTATAATTTATCTGCTACATTTCCAAACTTTTCCGGTAATACCGCCCCCGCAACTACAAGAAACAAGATAACTGTTGCTGAAATTGAGAATACCGGATTTCTCCAAAACTTCCTATCCAAAGAAAACCGACCCCTATTAAATTAGTTAATAACTATATACCCTAAACTACTTCCAATTAAATCGCAAATGAACACTTAAATTTTTTAAAAAGTAATAAGTGCCCTTCCCTTGTTTATCACGATTTGCAGCAAACAAAAAAACATGAATCCCTATGTTAAGGATTCATGTTTCTTTTTCCGATGGATAACCATATAAAGGATAAGGACAGCAAACGCAAGTGCACCCGACACCAAGTAAACGGATTCATATCCGAAATGGAGAGCAATTAGCCCAAGTACAAACGACCCTATCGCAAGGCCCGAATCAAAAAACGTGAAGAATGTAGCGGTCGCATATCCACTTCTCTCATGTTTTGTTGATTGTACTGCAAGTGTCTGGAAGCTCGGAACAAGTGCACCGTAACCAAATCCAACAAAAGCCCCCGCAATTAAAAAGGATATTGCAGAATCCATGTTTGCCAAAAGGACAAGACCGATGGCAAAAAATATAAACCCGGGTATTATTACATATTGGGGCCCCTTTTCATCGAAGAGCCTACCAGTAAACGGGCGAGTTAATAGCATAACTGCCGCAAACACGAGGAAGAAGGAACTCGCCAATGCTAGGAGTCCTTTTTCCTGTGCATAAATGGATAGGTACGATAAGACACTCGCATAAGACAATGCTATCAAACTTCCAAGGAATGCCACTGGCACTGCCCGTTTTTCAAACAGGTCGCCAAATGACAATTTGCTTTTCACATCATTTTTCACTGGAATAACGCCGGCTGGTGCAGATAGAGATGTTAACACGCCGACAATCATTAATATACTCAGCACGACAAACAATACATCGAATGAATAGGATTGAATGACAGCCAGCGCAATTAATGGACCGAGAACAACAGCTAAATTTGTCGACATCGAAAAATAGCCTAGGCCTGCTCCTCTTCGCGTGATCGGCACAATATCTGCCGCAATTGAAAGTGTCGCCGTCGTAATAATACTAAACCAGATCCCCTGTACAAAACGCAACACTAAAAGTCCCGCAAACGGTTGGATAAAATAATAAAGGACTGTACATATCAAATAGAGGGCAAGACCAATCCATAACATTTTTCGTTTTCCTGCAATATCTAAAATTTTCCCTGTAAACGGTCTGACAACAATTGCGGAAAGTAAAAATACTGTCATCAGTAATCCCGCCTCTTCATCTGTTCGGTTCAACACCCCGATTGCATAAAGCGGCAGAGTAGTTACAAGGCCATAAAATACGATAAATACAGATATATTAGTAAAAAACAAACTGACGAATGGTTTTGTCCAAATAGGTTCTTTTTTTTCCAAATTACTCACTTCTTTCATTGTCGAGCTTTTTCAATAATCCTCTTAGTATTACCTGTTCTTCATTTGACAAACCTTTTAAAAATTCATTTTCAAAATGAATAATCGAGGCCTCAATCATAGGAAACTTGGCTACAGCTTCTTCCGAAAGGCGGACTACCTTTTCCCTACGATCCTTCCCTACGTATGTCTTCAGCCATCCTAATTCCTCCAATCGACTCACAGTTCGTGTTATCGTTGGAGCTTCCACATTCAAATACTTCCATATATTTGTTAATATCATTTCCTCATGTTGATGAACACAGTAAAGCACTGTCCATTGTGATGCGAACAGATCATATTCTTTAAGCACTAGATTTAATTCTTTACTTAATAATCGTGTCTTTTGAAATACTTCATGGAATAATGGATTCATATCTTCAACTCCTTTATTTACTTAGGTAACTATTATATTATACTTCGGAATTCGAAACTTGTAAAGAAACAGAACTCAATAAAACAGGCAATCCCTCCTATGGGGATTGCCTGTTTTATCACATTGAGATGTTTCGTGGACCTTTCCATTTCATAGAGACAAATATTGTAATTACAAGAACGATTAGTCCCAAAATAAATGGATACAAAATATGCACGTCAAACAGAAGCCCAGCAAGAAGTGGTCCAAGGACGTTTCCAATGCTCATATATGCATTGTTCATTCCCATCGCAAATCCTTGCTCATTCCCCGCCAACTTAGATATGAGTGTCGTCAGTACAGGCCTCAGTATAGAAGTCGAGAGGAAAATAATCATCGTAACACCGAAAAACATAATATAACTCGGCACAAAGATGGACAGCAAAAATCCAAGTGCCGCAAGAGCAAGGAAAATGTTCAACACGACTGCTTCACCAAATTTGCGAACAATCCAATCAACAGCAAATAGTTGGATGATTACACTGATGATACCTGTTGAAGTTACTAATACAGCAATATCTTTCGGAGTGGCTCCGAACACATTATCTACAAAAAGGCCGAGAACTGATTCATATGCCATTAACCCAAAGCTCATGACAAGCGTGATAACTAAAGGGATAAAGTACGGTTTGTTAAATGACTGTGCAATTTCTTTTACCATTGGCTCAGGTTTTTCATTAGGCACTTCGATTTTCGTATCCATGCTTTCTTCCAACATGAATGCTGAAAAAGCAACGGCTGCGAGTCCTACTATCGCAGATATAAGCAGTGGCATTTTCAAACCAAAATCAGCTAAAAATCCTCCGATTCCAGGACCAATAACAATCCCAAGTGACATCGAAGCAGAAATGAAACTGTTACCTTTGGCACGCTGATCCATTGTTGTGATATCTGCCACGTAAGCAAAAATCGCTGGGATTAATAACGCTGCTCCAACGCCGCCAATAACACGGGATAGATATAACACACCTATCGAATCTGAAAAGTAAAAAACGAACATGGACAGGGCCAAACCGCTAAGTCCTGAAATAATCATTATTCTACGTCCATAGCGATCCGTCCATTTCCCTGCAATTGGTGACATTACAAGCTGTGCTCCCGCAAATATGGCAATCATCAAGCCCGCTGCCGTCCCACCTTGGCCAATTGACAAAAGATAGGCCGGTAATATAGGTATTATAATTCCGAAACTTCCTACTGCAATAAACATATTAATCATTAATATTAGCATTTTCTTTCTTTGGTCTTTGGACAATTTTTACAACCTACTTTCAAATTTAAGCCGACTCCATATTATAATATGGATTGAATGTAAAAGCCAACTCAAAAAACTATTTATTTTCACCATACAATTATTCAAATAGCTGAGCATTTAAGTCCAAACCATAACAATGAACAAGTATTGAATGCAATTGCCCTCTATGATGGTATAGGTGGACTGTTGTTTCTACTAGCCACTCATACCGGGAATAGGTCACCCCCCAATAAGAAGTTATTTCCATGTGCAACTCTTCTTCATTAAACTCCATAAATCTCTCTTGTAAAAAAGTATAATTACTCAATAATGCCTCTTTAATTTCCTCTTTTGAAATCAATGAAACTGTTGAATAAATTGTAGCCATTTCTTCTTGGTTTGCACCATCAGCAATATAAAAATCCGCTCTACATATTGTGGCAATATGCTCTAATAACTCACCAACGGAATGTTTTGCAGCTGTTGGTCTTTGTTGTAAGTCATGCTCTTCTAAGCAATCTACTAGTTCAACAAGGGAATCAATCGCAACCCTTATTTGATGCAACGCATATCTACAATAATTGTTCATTTTGTCCCCTTAATCCGCAGTTTCTGCTGTTAATTTTTGATCGCGCGGTAGCGCCAACCCTACAAGTCCAATAATAGGGAGGAATGAAACAATGATCATCGTAGGATGAATACCAATACTATCCATCATTATTCCGATGATAACCGAACCAATTGCTCCCATACCAAATGCCAGTCCAACAGTCAGCCCTGCCATCGTTCCAATTTTGCTTGGTACTAGCTCTTGTGCATAAACAACTGTCACCGAAAAGCTTAGCATAATGAAAAAACCAATTAACATCAGTAACACTGCCACAGCCCATAATGGAACATATGGAAGTATTAAGCATAACGGTATCGGCACTGCGAGCGAAAGTACAATGACATTTTTTCTTCCAAGCTTGTCTGCCATCGGTCCGCCAAAAAATGTGCCGACTGCCCCAAGTGCCAAAAACAGGAATATATAGAGTAATCCTTCTTTATCTGATACCTCATATTTATCCATCAAATGAAATATGAAAAAACTTGTAATATTCGTAACGTAAAATGAACGGGCGAAGATGATGACAAGAAGTAAACCAAGTGCTATCCCTATTTTCTTTTTCGTTAAGTTACCAATCGATGAGAGAAGGACTTTCTTACGATTGTTTAACTTCTCCTGTTCCAACTGCTTTTTATACCAGGCAGATATTTTCATCAATATAAAAATACCAAGTGCTGCAACAAGCAAAAATAACGCTGCTGATTTTTGACCATACGGAACTAA
Source organism: Sporosarcina psychrophila (assembly GCF_001590685.1). Lineage (GTDB taxonomy): Bacteria > Bacillota > Bacilli > Bacillales_A > Planococcaceae > Sporosarcina > Sporosarcina psychrophila. The sequence goes on along the minus strand of NZ_CP014616.1, from coordinate 1,471,808 downwards.
TATGAACGCACCAATCAACGGTGCAAGTGCCTGTCCCGAGTTTCCACCCACTTGATAGATGGATTGGGAAAGTCCACGCTTCGATCCTGCAGCCATAAAAGAGACTCGTGATCCTTCAGGGTGAAAAACGGCGGAACCAAATCCAAGTAACATGACGGAAACGATTAATAACCAGTAGGTTGGAGCAAAAGCGAGCCCCCCTATTCCAATTAGCGAAAACATCATTCCGAATGGAAGCGCATAAGGTTTTGGCTTCCGGTCACTTATATACCCGATGACCGGTTGTAAGACTGATGCCACCATATTCAAAGCAAAAAAAATGAATCCAAGTTGGGTAAAGCTAAACCCCCTCTCTTTTACAAGAACAGGAAACATTGCTGGAATCACAGCTTGAAGCGTATCGTTTAACAAATGGCAAGCACCAATTGCAAACATAATTGGATAAACAGGATTTCCTAATGCAGATGATTCTTTTACTGTGGTCATTTGATTCTCACACTCTTTCCCTGACAGTAGTAACTTAATAGACCAAGTATATCGCATTTTCCGAACACTTGAATGTTTAATATAGCGAAAACAATGTTTTTATCTACTCATGTCGATATACTTATTAAGTAGCTATTTAGTATGGATAGAAAGAGGCGATCTTTTTGAATATACACGACGCGATTAAGACACGGAGAACTATTCCGCTAGTCAGTGATCAAGCTGTACCAGCAAATCTTATTGAACAAATTATTGAGGCGGGAACTTATGCGCCGAATCATCATAAAACCGAACCTTGGCGTTTCTATGTACTTCAAGGCGATGGCAGAATGAAATTAGGTAAAGTGCTTCGTGAGATAACGATTTCTCAACAGGAAGATCCTCTTTCGGAAAGTAGTATCGTAAAAATTGAACGAAGTGAACGGAATCCGCTGCGTGCACCTGTCATCATCGCGGTCGGAGTGGAGCCAAGTGAAAAAGAAAATGTTATTTTGAAAGAAGAGTATGCCACTGTCAGTACCAGTGTCCAAAATATGCTATTAACCGCACATGCACTCGGTCTTGGTGCAATCTGGCGAACAGGTGCAATCTGTTACCATCCAAAAGTAAGTGATTTTTTCGGACTATCTACTAAAGGTGAGATTGTTGCATTTATCTACCTAGGATATCCTGAAATTGAACCGAAACCGTTTAAAAGGACCGATTTTAAAGAGTTCACAACTTGGATTAATTAACTAAAACACGCTCATCAAATTTACTTTGATGAGCGTGTTTTAGTTAATATAATTTTTATACTTGATATACTTAGTATACCTGCATATAATAAAGTTATCGAAAGAAGAGGTGATACTTATGAAGGTTTGTCCTTATTTGGAATCGTGCTTTGAAATATTAGGCAGGCGTTGGAATGGTCTCATCGTCCATTACTTATCGAATTGCCCAAACTTTACGGCACACTTTTCTGATATGAAACGTGATTTGAATGATATTACCCCACGGTCCTTATCATTAAAGCTAACTGAACTCGCCAATTATGGCTTGGTTGTGAAAGTAGTAACAGAAGGCACCCCCGTCACCATTTCATATCATCTATCCGACAAAGGACAGCAGTTAGCAATTGCCCTCCAACCTGTCCATAAGTGGGCACAAGAAAATATCGATTTGGAACTGACAATTACAAAATAAAGAAATGAGGAATTAGAATGAAAAACAATATGATATGCGATTTAGAAACCGGCGTATGCGGACCTGGTGGAGAAACAAAAATGCAATTCATCGATCTCTCTACACCTAAAAAGAAGGTCGACTTATATTACGTAACGGATCCAATTTGTTCCCATTGTTGGGCACTGGAACCCGTTCTCCGAAAATTTGAGGCGCAATATGGCCAATACGTCAACATGCATACATTGATGGGTGGATTATTGGAAAACTGGAACGGCTTTGCAGACACTGCAAATGGCATCAATGGTCCTGCCGATGTCGCCGAGCATTGGAGAGAAGTCGGTGAGCATTCTCGTATGCCGATTGACGGGACTCTTTGGCATGATAATCCGATCGAATCTTCCTTCATTCCTTCTCGTGTATTTAAAGTGATTCATAAGCAAAGTCCCGAAATCGCCAATATATTTTTACGCCGCGCACGCGAAGCCCTCTTCGCTTTCAATCAAAACATTGCGCAAGATGACATATTAATCGATCTTGTCAATAAAGTTGGCCTTAGTGGAGTAGAAATCGTCAAACAATCGAAACTGCCGGAAGCTGAAACGTCATTGCAAGAAGACTTTCAACTCGTTCGTCAACTAGGCGTCCGTGGATTCCCAACTATCGTCATGTTGAATGAAGAGAAAAAAGGCGTCAAGATTGTCGGTGCACGAGCACTTGAACAATACACGGAGGCACTTCAACAAATGCTGCCCGGGGAAATTTTGCAACCAAAACAACAATCAAGTTTGCAATCACTTATCCAACAAGAAAAACTGTTGTTCTCACGTGAAATCGAAGAATTTTATGCAATTAAAGAACAAGATGTTAAAGCATTCGTAAGTGATCAATTGGTCAATACCGATTATAAAACGAAGGAAGTTCTTGGCGAAAAATATATTTCGATCATCGGTTAATGTATACGATGGCATATCCTGTCCGGCATGCCATCGTTTTTCATTACACGTCATTCAATGATTCTAATAACCCAGACTACTGTAGAATAGAATTTATCATACAGATATAAGGAGGATTATGATATGAACATATTAATCGTCGGAGCAGGAGCAATTGGCGGATACTTTGGAGGTAGGCTCTTGGAAAAAGGAGAGAACGTTACTTTCCTTGTACGAGCAAAGCGCAAAGAAATGCTTGAAAAATCTGGCTTAAAAATTGAAAGTGTCAACGGGAATGCTAAGCTCGCCCCGCGAATGATTACATCAAAGGATATTGGGGATAAATTCGATTTGATCCTCATTTCTACAAAGTCCTATCACCTTACCCAAGCAATCAATGATATACGTCCATTTGTAAAAGAGGACACGATTATTCTCCCCCTCTTGAATGGCGTCGGGCATCTCGAACAACTAATCAAAGCTTTCGGAGAAGATGCCGTCATCGGTGGTCTTTGCTTCATCGAAACGACACTTGACGAACATGGAACCATATTACAAAAAAGTCCGATCCATCAGCTTATTTACGGCGAAAGATCTGGGGAGATCACACCTCGTATGGAAAAACTGAAAGCTGCTTTTGAAGGGGCCAACGCTTCATGTGTGCTAAGTGAGCAAATCAATCAGGAAATGTGGCATAAATATTTGTTCATCACTGCACTATCCGGTATTACATCACTGATGGAGTCACCCATAGGACCAATTATGGAGTTGGAAACCGGGCGGAATACTGTTGCTTCACTGTTGGAAGAACTCGGCGCAATTATGAAGAAAATCAATGCACCGATACATGATACTATCACGCAAGAACTGTATACCAAAATTAGTGATATGCCATACCTTATGAAATCCTCGATGCAGCGAGATATAGAAAAATCCCTTCCGCTAGAATCCGATCATCTGCATGGTTTATTATTGCAACACGCGAATACACATGACGTCCCAACCCCGATACTGGAAACGATTTATACGAAGTTAAAGATTTACGAAAAAGAAAAATGACAGAAACAAGACCGGGTGAATGGAAACCCGGTCTTGTTTTGTATGTCCCCTTTCGTTATTCAACTCTAAACTGTGGTCAAATCATTCACATACATATCGATTATTTCTGGATTGCTTTGAAAAACATATCCGCCGGACTTATTTTCCACCGACAATTTGGCAACACTTTAATATACACATACAAGGGCGGAAGGGATTGAATACTTTCATGTTTGCTTTGAATGGAGATACTTTACTTTATTATTTTCCTCTCCTATTAGTTTTAGTTACGTTTGAATTGTCGCTATCAGTTTATAAATCCAGTGATTCACAATGGACTACCAAGCTCGCGGCCGGAAATTTCTTTGTTAATCTTCTATGGATTGCTCTCCTTTTATCTATTGTATTTAATCCTAATTTGTTCACTCCTGAATTTGTACCGTATATGGTGGAAATCTACGACAGTACTGCTGAGAAAATCACTTTAATAATAAACTTAAGTAAGACTGCCATCGTATTAGCGGTCATTGTGACAAATTCAATTGATGTTCACAATGCGTTCAATAATATCGGAGTTAAAGAAGAAACGTAACAGAAGTATATTAATAAAAAGTGATACGGAGTTTGAAATGGATTCTTATTACAACACGTGCTTAAGATTGAAACCCCAGTCCTACTACTGAGAACAATTTACACAAAACCGAAGACTTTCTAAAGGAATGCTGACAGAAACAAGACCGAGTGAAATGTACACTTGGTCTTGTTTCTGTCTTCTCTTTAATCACAATGAAGAATACGTATTTTCATTGCCCTTTTCTATGCATTTGCGGATTTTAATACAATCAGACTTGTTGTAATACCAACCATAATCACTGTCGTAAACGACAAGACTAGATGAACAGAAGGTATTAATAAGCTTCCCATTGTGACAATCAATATATCAATGCAAAAGATCATAACACCTGGATTAATGGACAGTTTCCTTGCAATCATTTGTGCTAGTAAATCGGTTCCCCCAATACTAATATCAAGGCGAAGCATGATACCCACCCCAACACCGATAAATATCCCTCCACATATTGCACTTATTAGAGGACTAGTTACCAATTCCCTTCCGATCATATTCAATGGATATAATAAATCCATGATTAGGGATGAAAGCAACATGCCATGGATTCCGTTGTAAAAAAAAGAACGGTAATACTTCCAAGCAAGCATAAAGATTGGGATGCTTACGATAAGAAATGTAAGCCCCACTTTGACACCCATCGCATAATGGATAATTAGACTGATACCAATCGCACCACCATCCAACAACCCAAATGGAACAAGAAATAAATTTACACCGATCGCGACTAATAAACTTCCGATAAATAGCGTTAGCGCCTTTTGTAAAATGTACACAGGACCCCACCTATTTCAAATACTTTATAGATGTATATGCCTGTCTCAAGCATTTCTTCACTCAGTTACGACAATTCGTTATAGTAAAAAACGTAAACAGGAATTAAATCCTTCTTAATTGAGCAGAGTGTGGATGAGATCCCTGTTCAAAACGTATTGTCCTACGATTTACTATGCACACGTTTCATCATATTAAAGAGGAGGTTATCAATTGTCAGACGATCTATTCAATAACAAATTGAATGAAGAACAAGAAGATACATTGACGAATAGACAGGGACATCCTGTTACAAACAACCAGAATCTAAGAACAGTCGGCAATCGAGGTCCTGCTGTTTTAGAAAACTATGATTTTCTAGAAAAAATCAGCCACTTCGACAGAGAACGTATTCCTGAACGTGTTGTCCATGCACGTGGTGCAGGCGCGCATGGCTATTTCGAAGCCTATGGAACAGCTGGTGACGAACCCGTTTCCAAGTATACACGCGCAAAACTTTTTCAGGTAAAAGGCAAACAGACGCCTGTATTCGTCCGCTTTTCATCCGTTATTCATGGTGGACACTCGCCTGAAACACTTCGTGACCCTCGTGGATTTGCTGTGAAATTTTATACAGAGGACGGTAACTGGGATCTCGTTGGAAATAATTTAAAAATATTCTTTATCCGTGATGCAATCAAGTTCCCCGATATGATTCATGCTTTTAAACCAGATCCGATTACGAATATTCAAGACGGCGAACGCTTTTTCGACTTTTGCGCCAGCTCTCCCGAATCGTTCCATATGGTGACATTTGTTTATTCGCCCTGGGGCATCCCTGCCAATTACCGCATGATGCAAGGCTCCGGTGTCAATACGTATAAATGGGTGAACCAAGAAGGCGTTGCAGTACTTGTCAAGTATCATTGGGAACCGAAACAAGGTATTAAAAACTTAACCCAACAACAAGCAAGTGAAATCCAAGGGACAAGTTTTAATCATGCGACACAAGATTTACATGACGCGATCAAAGAAGGTGATTATCCTGAATGGGAGTTGCTTGTCCAAATTATGAGTGACGACGAACATCCAGAACTCGATTTCGACCCGCTCGATGATACGAAATTATGGCCTGAAGATCTGTTCCCATGGTTACCTGTCGGAAAGATGACCTTAAACAAAAACCCTGAAGATTACTTCACTGAAGTTGAACAAGTAGCATTCGGTACAGGTGTGCTTGTCGATGGTCTTGATTTCTCTGATGATAAAATGCTTCAAGGACGGACTTTCTCCTATTCCGATACGCAGCGTCATCGCGTTGGCGCCAACTATTTACAGCTACCCATCAATTCCCCCAAAAAACGGGTAGCAACGAATCAGAGTGGCGGACAGATGCAATATAAACTTGACAGAGCTCCGGGTCAGAATCCTCATATTAACTACGAGCCATCGATCTTAGGCGGTTTAAAAGAGGCTGAACAAGACGGAATAGAATACACTCCTTATATTGAAGGTAAACTTGTGCGAGAGTCCATTGACCGACAAAGCAATACAAAACAAGCCGGAGACACGTATCGCAATTTTGAAGAATGGGAACGAGCAGATTTAATTTCAAACTTGGTGTCAGACCTTTCAAATTGTGACCCACGTATTCAAGTTATAATGATAGCTCTTGCGGATGAGGCGGATGAAGAATACGGACGTCGTTTACGAGAAGGCTTGGCACAAGCCTCAACAAAAGGATCGAGTCAGAAGCCCCTCGGAAATAGAGATGGCGATAAAGCCCCTGATGAAGCAGTGGCGAAAGGTCATGACGCCGATCCATATTAATAAAACAGCTCACTCAATGGAGTAAATCCATCTGAGTGAGCTGTTTTATTCTACTGAACTTGAATTAGTAAGCTTTGCTTATCGTGTATCTACATTTTAAAAGTATCGAAATACTTTTCTTACCGATCTACTCTTTTAAAATAAAGATAAATTTTCTCTAATTTTTTTGTTTGTTTTCCTTTTAAACTTTCCATATTACCAAATTCAAAAAACTTCACTCTTTTGATTCCTACAAAACTAAACAGCGCTTTTTTCATCAATATTTTATGTGCATTATTCAACCAGAGAAGTGGATATTTTGTAGGGCCCTTCATAGTCGATACACATACAACTGACTTTCCTTTCAAAAGTCCTTCTGGTAGTAGTCCCTTCTTATCCCTGTAAGCAAAATTCGCAGAAAATAATTGATCAATGTATCCCATAAGCATTGCTGGAGGTCTTCCCCACCAGATTGGATAGACAAAGACAATCTTATCAGCCCAAGTAATTTGTGTTCTATATTTTTCAATGCGAGGATCACGATACATATCACGTCTTCGTTTATGTTCACTAAACACTAGGAGTGGATCAAATTTTTCTTCATATAAATCTAATACCTGTAACTCCTTTATGTTCGGATTTTCATTACTTCCTTTGATAATTTTTTGTAAAAATGCATAATTTAAACTTTTGTGATTAGGATATGTGTATATAACTAGCGTTTTCATAACGCACCCCTTTTACTTATCATATGATAAGTAAATAATAGCACTCTCTTCTTTTTGTTGTCAAATGATAATTGTATTAGGACAATGTTTTTGATATCTTGTGAGTAAGAGGTGAGAATTATGGACAAAAAAGCTCTTTTTTATAAATGTGTATCATTTACAACTTCTGTTCATCGCGTGACACACGAATTAACCAAAAATACCAAATCAGATTCCGTCACACCAGTTCAATATAATATTCTTGAGTATATAGCCGTTAGTCAACCTGTTACTCCTAGTGAAATCAGTGATTGTCAGCATATATCTATGCCAAACACGAGCCGTGAACTGAAAAAATTAAGCGAAAAAAATCTAATCGAAAAATCAAGTGATACCGAAGATCGACGAAAACAATATATTCGCCTCTCAGAAGATGGGGAAACCATGATGAACGAGTCTTTTGCATGTGTAGAATTTCGTTTCCTAGATCGAATACAAAATGCTTCGAATGAAGATTTAGATGCTATTAACCAAGCATTAGATATTCTTCAAAAAAAACTATTTTATTAATAGACATGAACTACGGTTTAATCCTCTCAGAGGTAATGGGAGAACAAATAATGGATAAAACAAAACGATTCACCTGGCATAAAATTGGGGGATCGTTTTTTAATAGTATACAAGCACACGTGTTGATAACCAAAGTAAACCAAAAAACAACTTAATCAAACACTAGGCGTCCCGAGTACGGTTGCTTTTAGATCGATTTGGATTGAATGACTCCTATATCAGTACCGAGATATCTTGATCTATAGGATGCGCATGGTGGTCGTTCATCCGTCGCCCTCCAAAGGCACAAGTACACGAAGTACTAAAGCTTTTGGGACGAAAGAAATTCAACAGACGTGGTATACAAGATGAATTTTTCATATTAAAACTTGGCAGATTTCGATATATATCATAGATCATCCGTGTTTAAGTAACAGATTAATTCGTTTCAATTATTTCTTTAATGATTGTCGCTAAAATATCCGCTGCTCTATATTCTTCTTCCAATGTATTGTCTATCCCGCCTATATTCATTAATACTGACTCACCAATGAGATCCTGATTGTAAGTACTTTGTGCCTTACCTTTCTTAACTATTACCTCTCTCGAAATTCCAGGGTATTTTTGCTCAATTTTAGCGTGTAGTAGTTCTGCGAAATCCACATTTTCATCGTAATTCTTGCTTGTTCGAGACACTATTAACGCCACCTTTGCATATTCTTTTCCATTAGCGATGAAGGTGCTATCTTTTCTTGCTATGGAATCCCTGTGAATATCAAATACCACCTTTACAAATCTCAATGATTCTGTCTTCCAAGTTTTCTGCATCAAGCAAATATATCCCCTCTCATTTTGTCATACAACCATTATTCGTTTAAGCTACCGAAAAGGTTACATGTTTTTTTGAAAAGTTCCTCCAACTACTAGTGTTGATTTTCTCCTTTAACGAGTAGAGTGTATTTCTATGTTAGATAGCTAAAAATGATCTGTTAATAGAGATTAAGATACATGATAGAAATACATTCCAGCGTTTAAAGTGAATTTATCAAACAATTTCGATGAAGGGTTTCACTATATTTAATGAAATGAAAAACGTCAAATCCACTTTAGCACTGTCTAAACTTAGGGCTTCGGCATCCCCTTTCAAGTCTATTTTCATTTACTTCTTTAATTACAAAGAAGTTCCATCTATTTCCTTCTTTTTATTTCACATCAAAAAATATCTTTGTTACACTATATTAATAGAAAGTTCTATTTGGGGGTACTCAATATGAAATTGTTCATCAAAAAAGTTAAGCCTATTCTACTACATCCAACCACCCTGATTTTGACCTTACTTTTCTTAAAAGTGATCGCATTTCGTGTCGTCGTTTTTCATAACAAATCTGTCTTCCATATTGCACTCATTGAATTTCCACTATGGGCATTCTTACTTTCACTCATCGTTCTCTTCGTAAAGAAACGGACATGGACCGGCATCTTCGTATTCAATACGATATTGTCTGTATTATTTATCGCCATTATTTACTACACGCGTTACTTTTCAACAATTCCATCCTATTATGACTTACAGCAACTTTATCAATCGAATTCTGTAGGAGGAACAGTCGGTCTTCTAAGCAAGCCCTATGATTTCCTCTTTTTCCTGGACCTACTACTTATCCTTCCAATTGCATATTACTATAATGCCAAAAAAATAAAATCTTCAGCTAAAGTAACTAGACAATTAGCGATTCTATTTGGAAGTATTGGTCTTATTACAACACTACTAGCTTTTAGGCAACCACTTATTGACGTTTCTTATTTTGCAAAAGAGAATGGCTATTTACAATCGCAAGCGGTGCAAGTTTTCACGCGGAGCTTCGGTATCGCGCTAGCTTCTGATGTTAATTTATCAGAACAAGACGTGGAGAAACTCAAAGGGAATGACTACGTTCCCGCAAATAAGCATAATTCCTACGGTATTGCTAAGGATCGTCATGTATTCGTCATTCAGGTCGAGTCATTACAAGGCTTTGTGATCAATAGAAAAGTGAACGGACAAGAAATTACACCCTATTTAAATGCCTTATTGAAAGATAGTACATATTTCGATAACGTATACCAACAAATCGGGGCGGGCAACACTTCTGACGCCGAGTGGCTTATGCACACGTCCATTTACCCTGAAGGTATGGATCCGACTGTCAATGTCATTAATGGAAAGCCAGTCCCTTCTCTACCTCGAACTTTACAAAGGAATGGCTATGGTACAGCCACTTATCATGCCGATGACATTACCTATTGGAATCGTGAAAAACTATATCCAGCACTCGGTTTTGACTACGTTTATACCAACAAAGAAATTCCAGCAGAACAAGAAATAGGATTTGGACCAGCGGATGAAGTACTGTTCGATTTTGCTGCTAAACAACTGCCCATACAATTTAAGAAACACGAAAAAATATATTCAAACATCATTACACTGACAAGCCATACACCATTTGAAATGCCTGAAGATCTTCAACATCTAGTATTACCGGATAGTTATGACAACACATATGTCGGCAATTATCTTCAATCAGTCCGCTATACAGATGAGCAAATCGGAGTATTCATTGATACATTAAAAGAGGCGGGCTTATATGATAATTCGTTGATTCTAGTCTACGGGGATCATTCGGGTGTTCACGGGGCTCCTGTCACGAAAGACGATGAGGCTATTCTTTTAGATCTACTCGACCATCCTTATAACCTACAAGATCGTTTTATCGTGCCGGTCATTTTTACAGGAGGCGGACTTTTCTCCGGGGAAACGATTAGCCACTTAGGCGGTCAAATTGATCTGATGCCTACATTATTAAATTTACTCGGAATAGAACATGATGCACAGATGATAGGTCACGATTTATTTCATTACGAAAACAATTTACTTGGCATGCGTTACCACCTGCCAGGCAGCTCCTTTATAAACGATGACACATTGTATGTCGCACCAAGCGCTAAATTACCTGCTATCCTCTACAACTTGGAAACCATGAAAGAGAAATCTCGGACAAATAAAACACAACAATCCATCGACAACGCCTTACAAATCATGCAACAATCCGATCAAATCTTAAAATCGTATAGCAATCGAAAATAATAGAAAACGGGTTATCTTTAACGAAAGATAACCCGTTTTTTCATTCTCCATCCTCAAAGAAAACAATGCGATTGCTAAATGGATCAATAACTGTCAGTTCCTTCGTTTGCCATGGAGTTGTTTCAAGGCGTGGACGTGCGAAGTTATATTCTTTCGAGTGAAGCACTGCATAGAAGCTTTCGATATCTTCAATCTCTATCCGAATGGCAGCCCCCGGACTACAATCCCCGTAATGCTCTGATAGATGAATGATACAATTTCCGTTTGAAACCTGCATATACAACGGCAAATTATCCTCATATCGATGTTCCCAATCTAATAAAAATCCTAAATAGTCAACATAAAATTCTTTTGCTTTCTTCTCATCGAATATACGGAGAATCGGTGTGACACGTTTACCATTCATACAATACACTCCTCGCTAATCCATAAAGTCATTTAATATTACTATATATGTTGAACAAATGAATACGGCGTATGCGCTTTACAAGGGCTTTTGGGAGGCCACTGAAAAAGCATTAGTACTTGGAATGGTTTAGAATTCCCACTAATATCGCTTCGACGCTTTGTGGATGCCTCCCGCGATAAGCCAGAAAGAAGACCCCTTGGGAGGGATTGAACTGCATCCCTCCTTAGTCTTATCGCTCCGGCTATCACGAAGTCGCGCCTGCGCTGGATGGTCTATGTGAGAAAGAGCTTTTCATTATCTACGATGAAATCTGCAAGCCGGGGCACGTCTTTCTTGAATATAAGTAGTAGCAAAAAGTAATCACATTATAATCACAGCATATACATCTCAAAATCACATTTCTCTCAATCATGAACACCCTAGCGCAGGCGCGGCAAAGGCATCCCCAAAGCGCCAAGCGTTCTACAATCCACACCCCGAATTAATACTCTCTTATTTTGAGCGCAACGTCAGATTCAATAGGATTCTTTAATTCAACATATATAGACTGCTTCAATATAAATGGAGCTCCGTCTGACAATCGGACGGAGCTCCACATGTATTTAGTTACTTTATAAAGTTAATCTTCAATCAGAGGGGGTTCTGATTCTTCTCGTGTCCTTAAAGACTCGATGTCGGAGTCTTACTGCCCGTTAATGCGGGATAAATTTCTTAAAAGCAAGTACTGCATTATGCCCGCCAAAACCAAAGCCATTTGAAATCGCATAGTTTATCTCCATTTTCACAGCTTCATTTGGAACATAATTCAAGTCGCATTCTTCATCTGGATTTTCGTAATTGATAGTAGGTGGTGCAATATCTTCCAGTATACTTTTAAGCGTTATGATTGCTTCAACCCCACCTGCCGCACCAAATAGATGTCCTGTCATCGATTTGGTTGAGCTTACCTTTAACTGATAGGCATGAGAACCAAAAGTAGCTTTAATGGCTTTCGTTTCTGATTTATCGCCCTCTGGTGTGCTCGTTCCATGCGCATTAATGTAATCAATATCAGTCGGATTAAGTCGTGCCATTCCTAAAGCTAATTTCATCGCTCTTGCTGCTCCATCAAAATCCGGGGATGTAATATGATAGGCGTCTGTTGTTGAACCGTAACCCACGATTTCGCCCAGGATGGTTGCTCCCCGTTTTTTAGCATGTTCATACTCTTCAAGTACTAAAATTCCTGCGCCTTCCGACATAACAAAGCCATCACGCTCACGATCGAAAGGGCGGCTCGCCTTTTCAGGTGAATCATTTAAAGTAGACATGGCTCTCATTCTTGAGAAACCAGCAAAAGATAATGGATTTATTGAAGCTTCTGCTCCCCCCGCTACGATAGCATCGGAATAACCATGTAAAATATTCAAGTATGCTTCACCTATTGCGTGGTTACCTGTTGCACAGGCAGAAACTGGCGAAAAGCTCGGACCTTTAAAACCATATTTAATAGCTATAATACCTGCCGCCATATTACTAATCATCATTGGTGCCATAAATGGAGAGACCTTTCTTACGCCTCTTTCTAGTAAATGTTTATGATTTTCGAGTACAGTGTCAATTCCACCAATTCCAGATCCAACGTAAACGCCTATTCGCTCCTTATTAACGATGTCCGAATTGAGTGCTGATTGGTCTAACGCTTGTTTTGCCGCTGCATAAGCGTACTGCGCAAACAAATCATATTTCCCCAATTCTTTTTTATCAAAGTATTCTTCCGCTGGAAAGTCCTTGATACGCCCAGCAATCTGTGTGTTAATTTCTTTGAATTCATCGTCCTCAATTTTTCCAATCCCAGATTTACCTTCTTTAATATGATTCCAAAACGTATCTACATCATTTCCTAGTGGCGATACGACTCCATATCCCGTTACAACAACTCGACGTTCCATATACTAATACCTCCCATAAAATCGTCATGTATTCACATATTCCTAACTCCATCATTTCCATTTACAAGCAGTTTTAATTGATCAATTACTATTGAATACAAATATTCTCCTACTACACGTCTATATTGTAGCGCACCTTTAATACTCGATATTAGAAGAGCGGCTAATGCCCCTGTATCATGTGTTAGTTTTCCTTCTTCCTTTAAAACATCAAGAAGCTTTTTTAAATAGTCTATCTCCATTTGACTCAATTGTTGTACACTCTCTTGCATAGCGATCGGTAAAAAGTTATAGTCTGCTTGTAAAGATGATATCGGGCAAACTTCATTGTTACCAATCTGATTAGCTCTTCTTGAAATAAACTCCCACGGTTTATCTTCACTGTTTATTTGAGCTTGATCAATGTTCAAATAAGATTTTTCCAGACCTTCTTTTAACTTTGTACAAACGGCTAGACCTAAATCCTCTTTCTTCATGAAGTGATAATGAATGCTTGCTTTCGTTACACCAAGTTCCTTAGCCAAGTCGTCATAACTAAAAGACAAATAGCCCTTTTCTCGAATATTTCTAAGTGCTAGCTCAATGATTTGTGATTTTCTATTTTCCATAACCAAATACTAACTTACTAATAGGTAAGTGTCAATTGACTCTGGTTCTTACACCATATATTACAAAATGAAAAGCCCCTATCTAGGTTAAGATAGGGGTTTAGTTTATTTAAAAATCAAAGTTATCCGGATCTGGACCCACTCGGTGATTCTGATTCAAACTATCAATCCGTTTCATATCATCCGCTGTTAATTCAAAATCAAAAACTGTTGAATTTTCAGCAATACGATGTTCTTTCGTGGATTTCGGAATTGTAATAACGCCATTTTGTAGATCCCAGCGTAAAATAACTTGGGCAATTGATTTACCATATTTATCGGCGATTTCCTGAAGATCTGTGTTGTCGAGTAATTGTCCTGCCATGAGTGGAGACCATGCTTCCAATTGAATATCCTGTTTTCGGCAAAAATCACTCAATTCTTTCTGCGTCAAACGTGGATGGTACTCCACTTGGTTCACCATTGGTTTAATTTCTGCATCCTTCATCAAATCCTCAAGATGATGAATTTGGAAATTACTTACGCCAATTGCTTTAACCCGTCCTTCTTTATAAAGTGTTTCTAGCGCTCTCCATGCCTCTTTATATTTTCCTGCCACTGGCCAATGAATAAGGTATAGATCTAAATAGTCTAAACCTAGTTTCGTTAAGCTCTCTTCATAAGCTGCAATTGTTGATGCGTAGCCCAACTCTGAATTCCAAACTTTTGATGTGATAAATAAATCTTCTCGCGCAATACCTGTTTCTTTAACTGCCTCACGAATACCTTGTCCTACGCCAATTTCATTGCCGTAAATCGCCGCAGTATCGACACTGCGATAGCCATGTGTAATCGCAGTTTTCACCGCATTTATTAATTCTTGACCCTCTTCCACTTTAAATACACCAAGGCCAAGCCAAGGCATTTTCACACCGTTATGCAACATTGTTGTCGATTGTAAGTTTTTCATTATTTATGTCCTCCTATTTTTTAATTAATGTTGTCTTGCGGATTATACGGTTCCAATCACCCCCTTTAGGATAGATTAATCCTTTGCTGATCTTTTCTTTCTAGCGCCCGACTGACGCCTGTTAGTATGGCTGCAATCAGTACCATTGCCCCCCCGATCCAAGCCGTATGAATGAGCCCAATCGAATCAGTAACCACTCCACCTACGTAGGCCCCCATCGCGATCCCCGCATTAAATGCAGCTATGTTCATAGCGGAAGCAACATCTACTGCACTTGGGACAAAACGTTCAGCTAACATGACGACATACACTTGAAGTCCTGAAACGTTCATGAATGCAAACAATCCCATGAAAAGAATTGTTACTAAACCCACGACCTTAAATGGTGCCGTAAATGTTAATATGAAAAGCACAATCGCTTGCGCAATAAACATATAGAACAGCGAGCCAATCGGGTTTTTATTTGACAGCTTCCCACCAATCATATTACCAATTGCAATCGCAATTCCGTAAACAAGTAAGATGATCACGATGGTTCCTTGTTTAAATCCTGTTATCGTCTGAAGCAACGGAGATAAGTACGTGAATACAACAAATGTTCCTCCGTATCCCAGTGCTGTAATGGTCAATACTAGCAATATCCGACTATTTGTTATGAGTTTAACTTGATCTCGAATCGTTGTCGGAGTACTTTGACGTAAATCGGATGGAACAAGAATACTATTCGCAATAAACCCTATAATCCCTATCACTACGATTGCCACAAAGGCAAAGCGCCAACCAAACTGTTGTCCAATAAATGTCCCAAATGGAACTCCTGTAATAGTAGCAACCGTAAGTCCTGTAAACATGATTGAAATCGCACTTGCTCTGCGATTCTCTGGAACTAAATCAGCAGCGATTGTCGACCCAATTGACATAAACACACCATGTGCAAACGCTGAAATGACACGGGCCATAAGCAAAACCGTAACACTTGTTGCACCCGCCGCAATCCCGTTTCCTATGATAAAGACTATCATAATCCATAATAACAATGTTTTCCGTGGCATTCTTGAAGTGAGCGATGTTAAAATTGGAGCACCTATCATTACACCTAACGCGTACAGGGAAACAGTTAGTCCTGCAGTCGTCACCGATATATCTAAGTCTTGGGAAATCAGAGGCAAAAGCCCAACACTAATAAATTCTGTTGTTCCGATTGCAAATGCACTGACAGCTAATGCAAGAAGTGCAAACATACTTCTCTTTTTATCTAAAGTCACTTTTTTCATCCTTTCTTTTCCTTTGTTGTATGATTGAATTTACAAAGACCACAATGAATACCTCGTACAATTCATCTGCAAATGTTAGTATGAGTCACAGGGATTAAAAAGAAAAGTACGCACTTTTAAGTACTATAGGTACCAAAAAGTTATATAGGTACTTTAAAGTACCCATTAGTAAGGAGGATGAGCATGACAAAAAAGAAGTATAATATATCCGTTGAAGCGACATTAGAAGTGATCGGTGGAAAATGGAAATGTGTCATTCTATGCCATCTGACACATGGTAAAAAACGTACAAGTGAATTGAAACGTCTTATGCCAGATATCACACAAAAAATGCTCACGCAACAATTACGTGAGCTAGAAGCAGATGGCGTAATTAACCGGATTGCTTACAACCAGGTTCCACCGAAAGTAGAATATGAATTGAGTGAATACGGTTTAAGCTTGGAGAGTATATTAGATTCGCTATGCGCTTGGGGGAACGTACATATTATGAAAGTATATGGAGATAAGTTTTCCGTCCTAGAAGAGGGCATTTTAAACGATAAACTAAAGTGATAATCCATATTAATTGAGCGTAGGTCCCTTAACAGGGGAAATCAAAGCGGATTTTAAAGAAGCACTGGTGTCTACCTCTTTATGCAGAAAAGAGCACCTCTCACAATTGTTTGTGAGAGGTGTTTTTGCTTACTTCACCTTATACAAGCCGAACCATCATTATGAAAGAGTAAAGTTCTTTACTGCATTTCATATAATTTGTTAATTAAACTAACTGCTGCCACCGCCCCGTTAGCTGAATAAGAAATATATTACTATTGATACACTAAATTACCTGTTAGTTGAATAAGAACAGAAACACTTACATAACAATCGCGCCCGCTTGCGGAACAACTTTATCGACGTGATTACATATTTCACTGGCAGGATGTCAAAATCCATCAATTATTGGCCCGATAACTAGTAATTACCCATAATTTATTTGATTTTCTCCGCCAACTCTAAAATAATTCCCTCTGGCCCACTGCAGTAGCATAACTTATAACTTTCTTCATAGTGTAGTATCTCACTAAAGATTTTCGTACCTTTCTTTTTCAACTTGGCAACAACAGCTTCAATATCTTCAACAGCAAAGGCAATATGCCGAATACCCGGGGTATTTGCAAAAGGTTGCTGAATTTCTCTTTCATCTGACGGATTATAAAATTTGATTAGCTCTATCCATACTTGACCGTCTGGTGTCCCTAATCCTACACATGCTACTTTAACGTCATTAAGCCCAAATACCTGATTTATCAACTCTCCTTCCATTTCCCATTCCCCTTGCACCTCAAGGCCAAAATCGAGAAAAAAATCTTTAGCGGCAGTGAGATCATTTACGATTACACCCACATGATCTATTCTATGGATTTTCAAATCTCATACCTCCTTTGTTCCTGTTATTTTGCAATATCTTGTATTCTTGATAAGTTTGTTTGTAATTCTAATTCGCTAAAAACAGAAAATATCCTTGTTCAATAAACTGGACTGATTGTTCAACTAACTTGCTTCTTTAGTTCAAGAAGGAAAGCTTTACAGTTGTTCCACTAACCACCCGTTAGTTTAATTGAAATTCTTCATGTAGTTAAAAAAGTGACGCTATAATTAATTCTAAACATTAATTTTAACCGTATATAACGTTCTCTAAGTGAATAAATAGCTAATTCCAAAAAAACCGAAATATTATTAGCGATACAAATGATAAAAAGGTAATTAAAAGTGATGATAAAATAAAAGTATGTTGAATAGGGTAACTTATTTTTTCTTTCATTGTAGTTACTCATCATACAAATATCAGCAAAAACCTCATTGTTTTCTCATTGAACTAAATAATCAAATATCAACAGCGTAAATTAAACAGAGCTTTTTCACTAAGAATAAAACTGCCATGTTATAAGTAAAAAGATTAATATAACAATAGTAACGATTGATAGAAGATAAATAGCCCTCTGTAATTTCATTAGAGTTGCCTTTTTCCAATTAACTAGAATGAAAATAATAAAAACAACACTTAAAATAGTTAAAACATAATTAGCAACTATTTGTGGGAATACTTCAAAATATCCTCGATCACTATTACTCAACATCCTAATTACTAATAAAATAATATTTACGATAAATGCTGTACCAACAATATTTAATAGGTAAACCCATTTTCTTATTTTTATAGAAGGTTTTTTTCTTCTCCGATTCAAAATACTGATTACGATTAAAACGAATGGGGAAGCAATAAAGTATACTAAACAATAAATGAATAATACAGCACTTATTGTTAACCAAAATATATTTTTATCTAAAGGGAGATAATCTGAAATCGATGTAGAAATTTGTTTAACTTCACCATCCTCTATAGAAAAATAAAGAACATTTGTAGGAATAAACATAGTACTACCTTTTGTCATTTTATAAACATTTGGATATGTTTGGACGTAATTAGCTTTCATACCTACCAAACTTACTTCAATTTCGTTCGCATTTAGTGATTTCACTGTAAGTGGTAGTAAATAGTAATACAAATTTAAAAATCCACTTTTCATTCTGCGAGTAGTAAGATACGTTCCTTCTGTGATTTGTGAGTTTGGTAAGTCCGCCAATTTTACTTCATCTATCTCTTTTTCTCCAACCAATTCCTTCGTCAGTCCATAGGAAATATCAGACTCTGAAGCTTGATTCGTTAATATTATTACTGCAAAGTTTTCTTCAGGGACGATATGAAAATTACTTGAAAAGGAAACTGTATTTCCACCATGTGTTAATCCTTTAAACTTTCCATCATACTCCCAAAAACCATGTGCGATACCAGGGACATTTTCATTAATAGCATAACTTTGCGAAAGCATTGTAACTAGCGTATTTTCATCCTCAAACAAAACGTTTTCATTTTCGGATTGTGGCATAAGCGCCATTGCAAACTTAGCTAAATCTGGTGCTGTTCCATTTATTTCACCGCTAGGATACATGGACATATAGTACGGTGTCGATAGTTTGAAATCTCCTTCTTCAATAAGCTCATATCCATTTACTTTGTTTTTTGTTATCTGCTCATTTCTCCCTAAAGACAAATATGAAGTTGAATCTAGAATACCTAATTTTTGAAATATATGTTCATCAACATATTCATTAAAGTCTTGTTCTGAAATTAATTGAACTATATATGCAGCTAGAGAAGTTGAATAATTAGAATAAGCAACGACTTTACCTGGACGATATACTTGGTTTGGCTCAGCAATTTTCAATCCTTCTTCTAAAGATTTTACACGGTATTCGTTAGCATATCCCGTGTCAAAAATATTTTCCTCAAATCCTGCAGTGTGATTCATCAAATCCAACATAGTGATAGGGTCATCATATGTTAGTTTTGTTAAAAATCCTTTTGGTAAATATCTGTTTATATCTTCATCTAAATCGATTTTTCCTTGTTCGACTAATTGCATGACCGACACCCAGACAAACAATTTACTTACTGAACCCCATTCAAAAACAGCAGTATTCGGATTTATTTTAATTTGGTTTTCAATATCTCCATAACCATATCCTTTTGATAAAACAACTTTATTATCTTTCAAAATAACAATGCTCGCACCCGCAGTTGTTTCACCAATATATTCATGTGCATAATCGTCTACGAAACGTTCTACATCGGATATTGAAATTCCAGATGGTGTTGTAAGTTCATTAGCATAAATTGTTTCGGTAAAAAACAAAGATAAAGCTATTATTAATATAATGGAAATTTTTTTATTCATGCGGCACCCCCTTACAATAGGATATATTAGCTAGTTATGGAATAGACGGTATTTCATATAAAAAATTATATAATGATTTTAGGTTGTTACGTTAGAGGACGGTTTTTTCGAAACGATTTAGTGGATATGCTTTTATTAAACCTTCCTACAGACAACTAGATAAATAAAAAGACCGTCATTAGACGATCTGCTGTTGTTCAACTAAAGCAACCCGTTATTTTAATAAAAAATATTGTAATACTACTAAAATAACTTCCCTATTCAGTTAGATAGTTCCCTAATTCGAGTCTGCTTTTTCTTTCTTTCCAATGCTATACCCAAGTACAATACCTAAGATAAGGGAAATTAATACATCCATTTCAAAACCTTTTGTTATCAAACTTAATACTACCGCTGTCACAACTGCCCCTAAGATTGCTAATAATAAATTTTTCACAAATCGCCCTCCCTCAACCGCTTAGGTTCAAATTGTTTTAATATTATAATTTTATACTAACATTTATTTATTATAGTTGAAATGTATTATTCAACTATACTGCTCCTTATGTTGAATAATAAAAGGGTGCTTAACCCCTAATTGAAGTAGAGCACCCGTTAGCCATACATGTAGCGCAAAATCAGCGCTACATCACAGAGGATGAAAATATATGCAGAACATTCAACGAAAAAATGCAGAAGGTTTGTTGAGAACTCTCTGTTAAAACCATAGTAATAAAAGTCTTGCGATTTGTTCTGTTACTTTGAATTTTATACCACTCAATTGAACGGGTAATTTTTTCTCATAGGTACTTATTTTATTTATATTTATAATACGAAGGTTCAACACCTTCGTACGCATACAACGTCGATGTGTTTCGTTCAACGGTGTAGGATATTAGCCAAGTATTTTTCGAATTTCCTATTTGCCAATTTTCTTTGAAGGTCACAATATATTTTTCATTCCCTATTACTTTAACGCTAGTTTCTCTCACAACGTTATACCCATCAATTGTTTCTTCTAAAGACCCAACTTCTTTCGGGAAATAATAGATAAGATTTTCCATTCCAGCAGATGCAGTGGTTATCGCATCTTCTTTTGTGAAAGGGGGTTGAGGTGGTGAAATCCATTGTAAAAATAACCACGACAGAAAAATAAAAGCAATAGGCATTAGTACAAACATTTTTAAACTTTTCCCTTTACTTTGTCTTTTGTAGAGCCATTTATCAATAACTCCGTACAGTATTGCCACAAGCATACCAAGCCACATTAACGCTTTTTCTTGAAAAAATAGTCCGTTTGCCAATCCAAAAACACCCAAAATAAGTATTGTTAACCAATCCTTTTTCAAGAACCATTTCCGCTGCACTGCATCCAAAATTAGCGACACAATGTTCCCGTACAGTAAAATAACGACTCCTACATAGATACAATAAACCCATAACCACCCTAGAAAAGAATGCCCTTTGTTATATTCAAAACCATCATAATTAAAAACCATACCGTACACCATCAACCCTGAAAAAGTAATTGTGGCAACAAATGTGGTTAACAGTTTTCTACTAATTACATTTTCTATACCTTGTTCCATGACTTTCCTCCTCCCTTCATTCCCGACACAATAATAATAAACCACATACTCACTCTGAACCAACATTCCGTTAATAATATTTAAAAAATAAGTGCACAAGAAAAACCTATTCGCATGAACGTAACGCTGTTCAGTACAATAGTGCAAAATGCAAATTAAATGACCAAATAGATTACTAATTCACATATAGAATAGTGGTCTTTTAAATGCCTTTATACCAATTTTTCTAGGCGAATAGCGCTCGTTTTAGCATTTCAAATATCGGATGAGTCGAATGGCTTACAATAATTATCGTAAGGTAACATTATCGTGTTAAAATCAATGTTATTTAACCCGAAAAAAGCACCGCGATTAACAGTGCTATTTGTTATATAATTCGTGTTATTTGAAGCGTTTTCTTCTTTTTTGTACCACTAAACTGAACGGGTTAGCAATTTATTCACAGTTTCTTTTCGTAGATGCCATTTCATTAAACTTTTTTGAACCGTTCTTAGGAATGCTTAAAATTATCCAATCATTATCTCTTATTTGTTTTCCAATATATAAAATTTGCCCTAAGTGATAACTGATATGAGTGACTTCAGTTTGAATTGCTTGAAGAACACTTAAAGGTTGTTGTCTCAAAGTTATTGTTTTATACAAATCTTCTTCATTAAGATTTCCTAAGGAATTAAAAAGTAATTTCCATCCATTTGTCCATATTTCCATAAGCAGTTCCTTTGATTCAATATCATCAACAAATTCTGAATCTCTATCCCTATATGATTTCTCTCCATCAGTAGTTAAAAAATCTACCCATCGAGAATGCATATTCCCACTAATATGCTTTATTATTATTGCGATACTGTTCGATTCTTCGTTGGGTTTCCAATGCAGTTCTTTTTCCGTAAGTTGGTCAAATGCCAATTCCGCACGGTCTTTAAAATGTTCAAATTGCTGAATTATAATCGATAGATATTCTTTTTCCAATTGACGCATGATTCCCCCTCCTAAGTTGAATACACAAATTATACAATTCTTTTATATCCAATAAGAATATTTCTTGTTAAACTAACCTGCCCCTTTAGTTTAAGTACAATTTTTCACAATCTCAACTAAACACTAACATAAATATCCAAACTCCTTTAAGGTGATGTTCAATTAAATGGCCCTTTCATGAAGAAAGACGCTCTTTTCATTTCAGAAAAGCTCCCTATTGTTGAAGATTGTTATTAAAAAAAACCGTAAACCTTTAGTTGAATAAAAAACACAATATCGAAAAAATTCTTCTACCTTATCGTTCCATTCATCGAATTTTGATTTAATAAATTAAATAAAAAGTTGTTTCATTTAGAGTTCATATCAAAGATTAGACGTGGTAAACTGAATCTATGGTGTAATTTTGAAAGTAGGTTGTTCAATGGAATTTGTCATCTTTTTTATGATTGGAATTATAGGTAATGTTGTCGGTACATTGGTTGGAGGAGGGGGACTGATTAGCTTACCCACTATGTTACTTATGGGGTTACCCGTGCATTCAGCAATCGGTGCAAACAAGGTTTCCAATACTGTCAGTTCACTCTCAAGCTTTCTTGTCATATTAAAGAGAAAAGAAGTTTCCTCGAAAGAAGCATTATTAGTCCTAATGTTTTGTCTTGGAGGAGGTATTTTAGGTGGACTCATTGCTTCCTTTTTAAGCGGAAGTACCCTAACGATTATTGCAATCATTTTATTAAGCTTTGCATTTGTAACTTCCTTCATGAATACAGGTAATTTTGATGGAACTGAACAGTTTCATGCAAATAAAAAATCAGGAACTGCACTAATTGGTATAGGAATTTATGACGGAATGTTTGGGCCAGGAAGCAGTACACTTGCGATGTATTTATATGCAAGCCAAAAAATTGCCTATATCCGAGCAATTGGCTTAGCAAGAGTTGGGGTTTTTGCAAGTTGCTTTGGTTCTGCCATCACTTACATATCAACGGGTAAAATTTTCTGGCCACTTACCATAGCATTAATGCTTGGATCCATTATTGGTGCACAGTTTGGAGTAAGATTAGCTCATAAATTAAAAACGGAACATGTAAAACCACTTCTTAGATTAGTAACAGTTCTATTAATCTTACAAATGATTGTAGATTACTTTAATTTTTAAAAGTATCTTTTTTGAAGATACTAATTGAATTACAATTCTAACCAGGCAAACAAGACGTCCATCACATTTTTGGATCGACGCCTCCTCCTTGATTTAAGATAATATTTAAAGGGGTTCTAAAAAAAATTAAAATTCTATTCAATTTGTTCTTCAACTATCCTGCCCCGTTAGATCAAGAAGAAAAAAGGCTTTACTCCTTCTTGAAGTAAAGCACCCGTTAGTGAAAGAACGAAACTGATTTTATTTATGAAGATAAGGTAATTATTCAATGCCTTCTTCATTAAAATGATTTAATTTGACAATTTTAAGCTTCTATTAATTTTGACATATAATATTCGTCATAAAACTTCCCTTCAATCTTTAGTGAGTTTCTTTTAGTACCTTCAATTTCAAACCCTCTTTTCTTATACAGTGCAACTCCAGCTTTATTCTCAGTTACTACCGTTAATTCAAATCTTGTAATTTCTACGTTACTAGCCCATTCTTCCAATTTTTCGAATAAGCTAGTACCAATTCCTTTTCCATGGAAGCCATCTAAAATACCTATAGCAATATATACTGAGTGTTTATTTTTCCTAACGCTACCACCTATAGAGATTAAGTAGCCAATTAATTCGTCTTCAATTTCAACAACAAAAATCGTCGAATTAGATTGCTTATGAATAGAATCAATCTGTTTAGCTTGTTGTTCGTAAGTTGTTTTTCTTTCACCAGCCTCCATCATCATAAACCTAGACTGCATCTCCACTTTCTTTACAAGGTTAATAAAATTACCTGCATCTCCACTTGTAATTTCTCTAATATTCATGTTCTACTCCTACTCTCTTTTACTAAAATAAAAAAACTTCACTTATTAAACTAAACTGCCCCTTTAGTTTAACAAGGTTTACTGAATTACTCTTTTCATTCGTGTGCTAAAACACCTTATAATAATAATTAGTCTACCCAGACATTGCTAATTAACAAATCTTCACGTATTTACCTTCTTTGGTCATTCGCATTTTTTCAAAACTATTTATCATCCACTATTTCTTATTAAATTCGTCTTCTAATTCCTTTTCAATTTCATCATCACTAACCGTAACAATTTCATCTTTAACCCCATAATTCGTTTTTATTAACTGACCAACCTCTGACTTATCAATCCCATCCTTTACTGCTGCAAAGATTACTATGTACAAAATTAATAAACCAACAATCCAGAGTAAAATAGTTCCCCATAACATTTTTCTCTACCTCCAATTAATTATTTCTTTAAAACCTTCTTAAACTAACCTACCCCTTTAGTTCAATAAGGAAAAAGGCTTTACTCCTTCTTGAAGTAAAGCACCTCGTTAGTGAAAAAAGCATTACATTCCTGATAATAAACTTGCAAATACAACTATCAAAAATATCAAAAGTGATATTCCTAATACTGTTATAGCCAACTTAAATCTATTCCTTTTAATAATTGAAATTACGGAAACAATTAAACCTATGAAAGCAATTAATAAACTAAAAACTGTAGGAATTGGCTCAGGTAATCTTGCCAGTGCGGTACTAAAAAACAATAGAAAAAAGAGAATTTGTAGTGAAAATGAAATTAATAATGCCTTGTTAATCATTATGTACGTCCTTTCAGGGCAACCCAAGTATACATAAAGCAAGAATTGGAATTCCAATTAACTTCAAACTAAACTGTCCCTTTACTTTAAGACGTTTGACCCGTATAGAAGTTCTAATATTAAGTAAATTACCCTGTTTAATTTAGCAAAAATCATTTCTGCATATTGAACTATCCTGCCCCGTTAGTTAAAAAAGAAACTCGTTTATCTCCATCCGCAAACCATCGATTCGATCGCTGAACGGGTTTGTATGCTGCATGCACCTCTGGTTGACATAACGCCAATATTAGGAAGTAGTTACCTCTCCTCGGCTACCGAATGTTCAATTTGTGTTAGACGCCAGGGTACTTCCTTCTTTTTTGAATACATTGAAAAGTACTCTCTATCTTCCTCGATAAGATTCCAAACCATCTCTTCTTGCACCATTATCTTAAATGCTTCCTCTTTGTTTTGGTTGTTCGGATCGTACGCCTCAATCCAATGGTCTTTGTCGCTATGACCTTTTTTTACGACAACCAATGTTGAAGCGGTATATGTGAGAGGACCTCCACACGCAGCAAGAAATAATGATAAAAGTATAAATGTTAATCCCAAAGTTCTTTTCATTTTTCTCCTCCATGATTTAAAGATGATCTTGCATTTCAACTATTTGGCCCGATTGCTGAACGACCTTGTATAAGCCATACACACCAGGTTAACATAACGCCTGTTCACGGAAGTAGTTACCACCATTACGCAATAAAAAGCAGTCAATTTTAAAATAAAGTACCTTGTTAGTTTAATAATATTGCTTTTGATCAACATTTGGAAACTTATTATTATAAATTTTGTTCCAAATTTTTAATGCACTTGGATAACAATTATTAATCGAAGGTGCTCCACTTCTCGAAAACATTTCATCAAAGACCTCATGTATCACTACAGCTAATTTTTCAACAGATGCAGTTGGTAATCGCGATACAATGCGACTTATTTCTGGATCATATTCATCCTCAGATGAGAAACTTAAAAAGTTCTTCGGGTCCCAATCATTAATTACTTCTTTTACAATTTGGTAGTGGTTCATAATATCCCTCTTTTAATATTTATTTTTAATGATTTATTCTACACCCTTATTTATCTAAGCTGCCCCCTTAGGTGAAGATGAAAAGCAATAGCTGTGTCAAACCTAGCCTGAAAAATTTGTTCGTGTACAAGAAAATCCGTTAGGTGAACAAGGTTTCGTTGAATTGTTGAGCAGGTATCGAGTTCGTTAGACTATTGCATTTTTAAACAAAAATGCAAGGTTTTCTACTAGTTGAGCTTTAGTGAGATCATCGTGATATATACGATAAACTCTTGTCTCGTCTGAGTTTAGTTTGACATATATAGGGTTGCCGCTACCGTGGGAGCAACTAGCTAGAAAAACGTATCCATCTTTTAACGCAGATATTCCAGGTTCAAATTCAGTGCTTTCTTCAATTATGTCGTCAACACCACCACATATCATATAAGAAATTCCGTCATAATCCTCATCTGGCTCATCTTCTTGGACCCCAAACTCCGTATCAATTAAAGGAACGGTTGTATAAAGTTCGATATACCAATTTGGTAACTTTATCTTCAATTCTTTTTCTAATTTTGCTATGTCACTTTCGCATACTGTTTTACCAACAAAATCGGGATATTTCATCTTAATTCTATCGACCAGTCTTCTGGCTTCCGAAGTAATTTCATTATTCGTCATAATTTAATACCCCCATAAAGACTTCACTTAATTCAATGTGTATGCACACATGTTTACATGCAATTTTAAAGTCAGTGACTTTTATTCAGCTCTTTTCGTTTGAGCATTAAACTATCATAACCAAAGACTTAAAAGTTCCTGATTAAACTAGACTGCTCCGTTTGTTCTAGAAGAAAAAAGAGCTGCCTAGGAACCCTTTGGTCTTCAACTAAACCAGCATCCGATAGTTTAAATACCTTCTCATTTACAAATCATCATAAGTAAATCCCGTTACAGAGAATTTGCCATAATTGATTACATCTAGCACCTGGTCAAGCAATCTCGTTCTAGCTTGCCAAACACGTAGTCTTGCATCACGACAAAAAATATACCTTTACAATTTCCAAACCAAAATATCATTCCAATTATTTCTATAAATTCAGTTTACACTCAACTACTTCAATAAGTAAGTCCTTTTCAATGAAACACCCCTTTAGATAAACATCTAAAGGGGTAAAACGTCGCATCTTTTTTATAAACATCGCGGCTTTATTTTTAATCCACAGCGGCATCGTAACATAGAATTATGTTAAAAAATACCACTAAAGCAGGTTCTACTTTAGAGGACATTTAGTATGGATTTTTTTCATACTACACTTAATGATTTGTTTATTGATAACATAATTAAATCCATCTACCTACAATCGGATAATTGTACTTTTCGTCATTCAGTGCTTTTACAATTGCTATGATCGGCACAATCAACCACATTAAACCAAATCCAATTAGCAATGGAATCCCGATAATTACAATAATAAGTATCGTAGAAACAACAATCAATGCTCCCATGACCAGTTGGAATAAGATTGCTTGTATCGCCATCCTTTTGACCTCTAAATCATCAATAACTAGATAAATGATAAACGGTACCAAAAATGGCATAAAGAAAGCACTGGCATGAATTAACACTTTTAATCCTTTATTCTCCATATAATAACCCTCCCAATCTTTTTCAAGTATTTTATTATACGAATAATCGGGAGAGAAAATTCATTTATTTCAGCTGAAGCTTGTCGTACAATTCATTGATTTTATCCATATCCACTTTTTCATGCACTTCATCTGACACACTATATTTTTCTTTTAGCGTTAAAATCCGCTTTACACTCTCATTAAGCCGCTCTTCTGTGATTTCCCCTGTTTCAATAGCCTTAATGAACGCATTCAAAGTATTTAGTTGAACTTCATAATCGCGAACTACAAGTAGCTGATCACTTCCCGCGATGAAGGACTGAACTGCCGCTTCTGGGATTGTATAGTCATTCGCAATCGCCCCCATCGTCAGATCATCCGTTATGATGACACCTTCAAATTTCATTTCGTTGCGAAGTAATCCCGTGATAATAGCTTTAGACATTGAGGATGGATAATCAGGGTCAAGTGCTGGGAATAATATATGAGCGACCATTACAGCATCGGCACCTTCTTCAATTACCTTTTGAAATGGAACTAGCTCTACGTTACGAAGTGCTTCCAAAGTTGTTTCCACTTTTGGCAACGCCTTATGTGAATCAACAACCGTATCGCCGTGCCCCGGAAAATGTTTAACGACAGGAATAATGCCATTGTCCATCATTCCATGCATCGTCGATATGCCTAGCTTAGCGACTTGATAGGGATCCGATCCGAATGAGCGATTCCCGATAACTGGATTTCTTGGGTTACTATTAACATCCAATACAGGAGCAAAGTTCATGTTATAACCGAATTCGTTAAGCACTCCAGCTAAATAGGTGCCTGCGCGGTAACTCACCGATTCATCATTGAGTTTACCAATTTGCGCACTTGTGGGCAGTTTAGGTATACCGACGGGCATTCTGGAAACACGTCCTCCTTCTTCATCGACAGAAAGGAATAGTGGGATTTTATTAAGTTCATTTGCTTTTTTAATTCCATTAATCAGCTGTAGCATTTCATTTGTTGTCGCTACATTTCTTCCCATAATAATAACCCCACCAACATGATAGTTACGGATGAGGTTATCCATCTCACTAGAAAACGAGGTACCTTCAACGCCAATCACTAGTAATTGCCCGACCTTTTCTTCCAATGTCATTTGGTCAACCATTTCTTCTACCTTTGATAAAACAATCTCCTCCTTTTTGGGTGGTTCTGTAATCGGCGAGTTTGTTACATCTGTTTCTTTATCCTTATTTTTTTGTGTAAATTGAGAACATCCCGACATTAATAAAGTGCAACAAACGACGAGAAAAATGAACTTATAATTACGATTCACTGTCACTCCCCTTTTCTTATTACTTCATTTCCACCGATCAATCACAGCTTCAAAATTACTAAGCGACACTGATCCCTTCTGCATAGGGGGTGGGCAAGATTTATTGTATTCAGCTATTTTCTCGTTTGCTTTTTCTATTCGTAATTCCAACTCTGCTGCAGCATCTGCACGTTGAATAGCTGTAATTGCGATTAATTCATCGCGAATTTCATGCTGTAGATTTAACCAATGTGGTTTATATCCGGCATCTTTAGCGATTCGCTGAAAATGCTGGAACGTATCACCCGAAAAGTACTCTTGTGATAACGGTTTCCCATGGCCCGCTAAATTATCCATGCCGCCTTTTTTTGTATATTCTTTTAAAATATCGCCGATTAGATCGTTGTATGGTGGGTTTAATTTATAGTCGCTCATACTCATTCACTCCCCCTCCTTTATATTTTCATAATTTCATTTTTTCCAGATGTATAATCCAGTTTCATTTGTTCCAATTCGATTTTCATCTTTTCAGTTTCCATGATAAAGTTTTGCTGTTTTAGTTTTTCTAGTTCGATCTCACCCCTCATGAATTCCCCTTTAATTTTCACGATTCTTCTTTGATGATCCGTAATAATTGCAATGATTGGCACACTCATCACAAGCCCAACAATAATAACTCCCTCTAGCATTTCAATCGCCCCTTTGTCATGTAATTAATTCAATTGTACATTATTGCAATTGTCTGTCATACAATTTCAATTCATTTTGTTTAACTATCATAGGCTACGATGTGAATAGTTGGGTATACTTCCATAATACATTGCAGGAAATGGGGTTATCCAATTGAAGTTCACACTTGAGGAAGCCGTTAAAAATTATGCACTCCCGTTTCAATCTGATGCGGATCTTTCAACAATAATCGAAGCCATAGGTGATGCAAAAATCGTCTTATTAGGAGAAGCAAGCCATGGGACATCAGAATTCTACACAGTCCGGGCTAAGCTGTCCAAAATGCTAATTGAACAGAAAGGGTTTTCAGCCATTGCGGTCGAAGGTGATTGGCCATCCGCTCAGCATGTTAATCGCTATATAAAAGGATATAACGAAAGTAAAGATGATGCACAAGAAGTATTGAAAGCTTTCGGCAGATGGCCGACGTGGATGTGGGCTAATGAAGAGATTGCGGAGTTTGTCGACTGGTTGAAAATTCATAATGACAAAAGGATTCCCGATCAAAAAATCGGATTTTACGGAATCGATATGTATAGTCTCTGGGAATCGATGGAGGAAATTATCCGTTACTTAACAGAATCCAATCCCGCGGGTGCCGATCTTGAACTAGCTAAAAAAGCTTTTTCCTGCTTCGAACCTTTCAACGGCATGCCAGACCATTATGCAATTTCCACAGCTCACTTTTCACAAGTTTGCATTGACGAAGTGAGTAATTTATTATCGTCCATTCGCTCGCACAATAAACACTATAAAGACGATCAGGAAACCACTTTAAATTTAAAAGTGAATGCACTCGTGACTAAAAACGCCGAAAAATATTACCGTGCCATGCTCCAAGACAACGCACTTTCCTGGAATATTCGCGATGAACATATGGTTGAAGCGATAAATGAAGTAATGAATCATTATGGAGAAAATGCAAAGATTATCGTTTGGGAACATAATACGCATATCGGAGACGCCCGTGCAACAACAATGCAGGAGGACGGGATGCATAATGTCGGTCAACTGCTGCGAGAACAATTTAAGAAAGAAGATGTCTATGCAGTAGGATTCGGAACGCATCGGGGCACCGTCATCGCGGCTGAACAATGGGGAGTACCTTTCGAAAAAATAGAAGTCCCTCCCGCTCGTCAACATTCATGGGAAGATTTAGTACACAAGTCTGGCGCTTTCAATAAACTATTCGTTTTCAATGAAGATAACCGACACTATTTCACCGGTTGGATTGGCCATCGAGCGATTGGGGTCGTCTACAATCCTGAATACGAGAAATTTGGTAACTATGTACCATCTCAAATCGGAAATCGATATGATGCTTTTATATTTATTGATCAAACAAAAGCACTGGAACCACTTGAGATGGGAGAAACGGTGACTGGCTTTTGATACAAAAAAACCTATGGAAAAAGCATGATTGAATGTCAATCATGCTTTTTCTTTTAGGGTTTTCCTATCCATATATGGTACCGCAATCGCACAGATAAATGAACTGAAATAAGGCAAGAACTTTATACCCAGTGGTTGATCGAAAAATACCATCCCAAATACGCCGATGAAGCTAGATAATGCAACTCCTAGAATAAATCCTCCTATGATTCCTACGATAATTCCTAACATCACTCTCATCATCAATACTCCACTTCCTTACTTTTTAAAATTATGTTTCCATGCCGCCAAAACAATCCATATTGAAAACGTAAACAATATCATAGCTATAACTGGATGAAGCGCTGCAACAAGCGGTAAAGTACTCGTAATATTAGCTGTAAAGTACATCAAAAAAACAAATACTAATACTCCGAAAACTTGCCAATAAGCCCAACGCGGCATTTTACCTATATATGCAGTAATCAACATGAATATCGGCACATTAAATCCAAATAAATGAATAATCAAAGTGTGTTTAACCCAATTAATCGAATCACCAAATACTGCCATTCCCGCAAGTAAAACCTGCATAACAATCCCACAAGCAAATAGCAATCCAAATACTAAATAGAGAACTCTCCCAACTTTTACTCGAGTATTTACAACCGTTTCTCCCATGAATAACCCCTCCTGTTTCATTAACCTTAGTCATAGAATACAATACGATTCTGAACTCCTTATTAGGAAATTATTAAATGTTTATTAAATAGGAGACATGTCCTTGTCTACCAACTGTAAAAATTAGAACATAACGCAACCACCACTTCAGCCCCGACAAGTAAGGAGGGCAGTTCAATCACTACAGGACATAAGCGACTCGAGGGGCTAGGCGTAAAATCTCTTAATTACAACTTATCTACTGTACGAGATTTTATAATTTCCTAGACAACCAAAAAATACCGAAGTTCTCAATGAACCCCGGTATTTCCAACTTTATTTAAATCGATAACCTGCTCCCCAAATCGTTTCAATATACTCTGGGTTTGCAGGATCCGTTTCAATTTTTTCCCGAATTTTCCGGATGTGGACCGTAACTGTAGACACATCCCCCATTGCATCAAAACCCCATACCCTTTCAAATAAATGGGCTTTGTTGAAAACATGATTCGGATTCGAAGCTAAAAATGTGAGTAAATCAAATTCTTTTGCGGTCAACACTTTTTCATCATTATTGCCCAATACCCTCCGGGCGTTTTTATCAATATGGAGCCCACGTACTTGAATTTCATTCTTCGGTTGCTCACGGTTCACCAGGCGGTTGTATCTTGAAACATGCGCTTTCACCCGTACTACCAACTCGCCTGGACTAAACGGTTTGACAATGTAATCGTCTGCTCCAAAACCAAAACCGCGTATTTTATCAATTTCTTCTTTCTTAGCTGTCACCATCAAAATAGGTATGTCTTTTATTTCACGGACCCGTTTACATATCTCAAATCCATCGATACCAGGAAGCATTAAATCCAAAACAATTAAATCATAGTTTTCAGCAATCGCTTTT
Source organism: Sporosarcina psychrophila (assembly GCF_001590685.1). GTDB lineage: Bacteria > Bacillota > Bacilli > Bacillales_A > Planococcaceae > Sporosarcina > Sporosarcina psychrophila. The sequence continues at coordinate 1,438,712 of NZ_CP014616.1, read as the reverse complement.
CTTAACCCTTCATCACCCGTCAGTGCAATTTCTACAGTAAATCCGTTCATTTCCAAGTAATCTCGTTCCAATTCTGCGATACTTACATCATCTTCTACTATTAAAATGCTGCTCATCTTTTCACCTGCTTTTCTGAGATTGGAAGAGTAAAGAATATGGAGGTCCCCATTCCTATTTCACTTTCAGCCCAAACCCTGCCGCCGTGCTGTTCGACAATTCGTTTGACAATGGCAAGTCCAAGTCCGCTACGTCCCTCACCACCCGCTCTAGAGGAATCTGCTCTATAGAATTGCTCAAAAATATGGGCAAGCGCTTCTTCGTAAATTCCTTCTCCGTTATCCTTTACTTGAATCGTAATTTCAACCGAATTCGCTTTCAAATGAACATTAATCTTTTTCTCTTTTTTCTCCATATACTTAACACTGTTCTGAATAATGTTCGTTACACTACGTTTTAGTTGCTCTCTATCTGCATACACTTCATATCCTGACCAACCTTCAACAGTAAATACAATCGAAATACCATCCTTGCCGACATCAAATTGCAGCTCTTCTATTAAATCCGTAAAATAATCTTGAAGATTAAACTGTTCAAAATGAAACGGAACACTGCTTAAATCCAACTTGGAAAATAGAAATAGTTCATCAATTAAATGATCCATATCATTTGCCTTTGTGTAGATTATTTGAATATAACGATCCATTTTTCCTGGCGAATCTGCCACACCATCTCGTATTCCCTCAACATACCCCTTAATTGAAGTGATTGGCGTTTTCAAATCATGTGAAATGTTTGCAATAAGTTCTTTCCGATTTTGTTCATAATTATCTTGCAACTGTGCTGATTGTTGCAATTTTATTCTCATTAATTCAAACGTCTCAGCTAACTTCCCAAGTTCATCTTCACCCATTGACGTAATCGGAGTGTCAAAGTCCCCATTTTTTATTTGTTCGGCAGCTTTCGATAGTTTTTTAACTGGATTTAAGATACTTTTCGAAACGTAAAATGTCAGCAAACCATTTATCAAAATAATAATCAGAAACATTCCAATAAATCTCAGTTTGATAAATGTTTGTTGGAAATCCGCACCTACATCTAAGTTGATAATAAAGGCAAGAAAATAATATAGTATTATATCAATAAGAAAAAGAGCAATAATAGGAAGAATTACTATTGCAATGTTAGAAAATAGCAAACGCTTACGGATGGACATTAATATACACCTTCTTTCATTAGTAAGAGTGTAACCGATAATTATTAATTATTTCTTAAATGCTTTCTTGTATAAAAAAAAGCCGACTGATTGTCGGCTTTTAAAGTGTCATCCTTCAACTCGATCGCTTTCAACGACATCTTTAAGTATAGATAATTTGTTGTCCCAAAACTGTTCATAGAAGGTAAGCCATGTTTGCAATTTTTGTAGCGGCTTGGCTTCCAAACAATATAACTTTTCACGACCCATTTTCCGGCCAACAACGAGTCCAGCTGACTCTAATACATGCAGATGCTTGGTTACAGCGGTTCTACTCATTGTGAAATGGCTACTGATTGTTGATATTGATAATTCTTCACCCGCAAGCAGTTGCAACAATCGGCGTCGAGTCGGATCAGCAATTGCTTGAAAAACATCGTATTGTTGTTGCTCTTCAGCCATTTAACCTTCAACTACATGTTTCAGTTTTTGTACGAGTCCATCCCATCCACCAGACATACGTGAACGCACCTCTGCATGTGATTCACCAAACTCCGTCTGTTTTTCTTCGATCCATCCCGCGTGGATTAGTGTTAATTCGGTCTGACCGTCTTTTTCTTTCAACTCAAACGTAATCAGCCATTCCTCTCCCCACTCAAAAGATAAGCGATTTGGTGGGTTCACCTCTGTCACTTTACACACCGAATTGCCCCAGGGTCCTGCTTGTAGGATAAACTCTTTCCCTTCAATCGGTTGCATATCATTCGGCATAAACCATGTACCAATACCTTCAGCTGTAGCGACATATCCCCAAACTTTTTCAATTGGAGCATTGATGAGTATATTTTTTCTCACTTCGGCAAAATTTTCATTAATTGTCATATAATTACCTCCCGAATAATATGCTTAACCATTTGGTTACACTTACAGCATATACAACCAAATGGTTTCATGTCAATTATTATAGAGTTCAATTAAAAAAGGCTGACTGCATGTGGCAATCAGCTTTCTCTCCCCTATTTTATTTACTTGCGAATGTTGCTGGCATGATAACAGCAACGACTTCTCCTGTTGCAACAACTGTGTCATCCGCAAATACTTCAACAGATACCTTAAACTTCTTCGGATGAATTTCTTCCACTTTTCCAACCGCTTTTAACAAAGTACCTTGTTTAGTTGGTTTCATATAATTCACGTTTAATGACGCTGTGACGAAACGTGGTGGTTCTTCTCCACTGCCTGGCTCATGCCCATTTTTTCGGTGCAATGCAAGTGCGGCCGAACCAGTCCCATGACAATCGACAAATGATGCGATTAGACCGCCATAAACAAATCCTGGTATCGCAATATGCTTCGGTGACGGTTCATAATAGGTTACAGTTTCTTCCCCTTGCCACCCCGTTCGGAAATGGTAACCATCTTCATTTAAGCGCCCACAACCAAAACACCAAGCGAAATCTTCCGGATAGTCATCTTGAATTGCATGTACTACTTCATTATTCATATCCCTTTTCCCCCATTCCACATTCCTACGTCATCATTATAACATTCCGACAATCTATTCATCCTCTAAAATATCTTTCAGAAACTTTTCACGATGATCCAGGAAATATTTTGTGATCTGATAGTGCTCAGTCATTTCATATTCGGTTTCCTTTATTTCTCCATCATCAAAACTCAAGATTGTCGCATCAGGATAGCCTAAAATTATGGGCGAATGCGTTGCAATGATGAACTGGCAATTTTCTTCCCGGACAAGATCATGCATAATACGCAGAAACGACAGCTGCCTTTGCGGTGATAATGCGGCTTCCGGCTCATCGAGTAAGTAAATTGCCTTTCCATTGAATCGATTTAGAAATAGTGACAGAAATGATTCACCATGAGACTGATGATGAAGTGATTTCCCTCCGTAAGCATGATAGGAGCCATCGGGTTCTTTTGCCATTTCATCAACGTGTGAAGCAAAATGATAAAAAGATTCAGCCCGTAAAAAGAATCCGTTCGTCACTTTCGGCATCCATGACAAGCGAAGATAATCACTTAATGCACTTTCAGACTCATCTACTGCATATGTATTGTTTCTACCGCCACCCGCCGAATTAAACCCGCATAAATCCGCAACTCCCTCAAGTAATGTCGATTTCCCTGAACCATTTTCCCCAACAAAAAATGTAACACTATTCGTTAAATCCAACTCCGTTAGCGACTGAATTGAGGGTATAGAAAATGGATACACCTCCTTTGAAAGTGACTCTTTATGAAGAAGCGTTATTTTTTTCAAAAACATTTGATTATAACCCCTTTCTACTAATTTCCCCGTGTGATTCTGCATAGATTATTAATGTACAAGCATGATCCCGTACATCTTCATCCGCGTATACTAAAGAAATGAATTACAGGAGGAATAGAACATGAAAATAAGAGCACTATTATCGATTGGCATTATGATTATAGGCACATATGCAATGACTCAACTTTTCCTAGGCTACGACAAGAAAGAGGTTACGAAGGTTCTTGGCACCACGGAATCTCAGTTTAGTGTAATGACCTTTTCGGAACCATCCCTTTCAGGTTCCTCCCCCAAAATTTGGAATATAAGTGATGAATCTGAAATTGAAAGCTTACTTGAATTCCTTCAAGATTATCATGTCCGAAAATTAAAACCTGAAAAAATTAATAAGGTTGATGATATCAATCAGTTCATTATTAATTTAACAGATAGTAATGGAGACAACTTTAGCATTATTGTAAATGAAGATCTAATCATCCAAAACTCTTCACTCTATTACGAAGTAGTTGACGGTCCACTAGATGTTGATTGGATTGTTCATTTTCTCATCAGCAATAAAATTTAACCTATCCAATACAGGGGGCAAGATAGTCATTCTATTCTTGTCCTTTTTAAAAAGACAATAAAATATAAGTTTTCTCCTTGAGCATTGTTTAGACTCAAGCGCTTTTCTTATGCGTTTATTTAAGTTGATCAATCAAAAAAATAGCTATCATTAATATGAACAAAAGAAATATGATATAGATTTGTAGAATCCATTGTTTTGAAGGTTTATTGAATTTCCAATCCATAAATCCTCTTACCATAGATACTAAAATCAGATAAGGTCCTAAAAATAAACAAAGTTAAAATTTTCATACTTTGTAGCTAGAGTAACGGAGCCAATGATAGAACCAATAACAAAACCAATCATCAGGATTGCCAACGCGAAAAATTGAAGACTTTTTGCGCGATCGTCCATTGTATTTGTCTTCTTTGTTATATGCAGCTTCCTTTTTAGAAATCGCTCTCCCAGCCACACTGCAATAATTAACACAATACCAATGATAATTAGTTCTTTCACTTTTCCTTGCACCCTATTCTTGAAATGAACTATATAGTGAACAAAAGATACGAAGGCACCTAACTCCATAGCGAAATCAATTGGTTTCATTATTTCAACATATATAGACTGATACTCTCAACTAATTTGTTGTTCCATATTTATACTTACGTCTATATCCCTTAGAAGTTTCACATTTCGTATATACTTATGGGAAGAGTATTTTAAAGGAGCTAACTAACATGGAATTTAAAAGCATCGATGAACAAGTCATTCAAAAATATCAACAAGATGAGCAGCTAATGATTCGGTTGTTTGTACAATGGTGTGCTAATAATGAAGTGAACCCGCATGAGTTATATAGCCGTGCATACCCAGACCAACAAGAAAATGAGACGATGAAGAAAATAGTTGAGGAAGCTAAATTTGAAGAAGAAATCGACATTGATAACGAAACAATGCTGGATGTCCTACAACTTTTCGGCAATGATGATCTTGCTTTTATCCTAACAGATGAAATCGAACGTCTTTCAAAAAAGCAAAAATAACACATACTATCTGAAAGTTGTCAAAAAAGGGATTTGTTTTTTACTTTTACCCTATTCTACTATATACTATTATTTAGTTCGACATCCGTAATAAAAGGGAGAGATTAGATTGGTAAAGAGTATGCCGCTGCGTTCAGAAGTAAAGACAGAAGAAACATGGAATCTGCAAGACCTTTTCAAAACAGAAGAGGAATATGATGCTGCGATAATTGAATTGGTAAAAGAAGTCGATGCATTTGCCGAAAAATTCAATGGCAACATTAAAGATGCTAAATCAGTAATAGAGGCATTGGAAGGCTTTGCGGCTGTTTATGAAAAAGTGGTTCCTGTTGGCACGTATACGAGTTTGTCATCAAGTACAGACCAAACGGATGACGAAGCACAAATGCGCTCAAGCAAGTTTGGTTCCACTGCCGCAAAAATAAACAGCAAACTATCATTCGTCAACAGTCAACTTTCTGAATTACCCATTGATGTTTTGGAAGATGCAATGAAACAGTCAGGTGATTTTAAAAATTACTTGGAGAAATTGATTCGCAAAAAAGAGTACCAATTGCATCCTGAAGTTGAGAAAACTTTAGCTGCCTTCTCTTCCACATTCGCCGGGCCATATGGCTTGTATAACACGACAAAAATGGTGGATATGGCATTTGATGATTTCGAAGTCGACGGGAAAAGTTATCCGTTAAGCTATGTGTCCTTCGAAGGTGACTGGGAGGGCGAAACGGATACCGCCAAACGCCGTGCTGCATTCGATGCATTCTCAGCTAAGTTAAAAGACTATCAACATACAACTGCAAAAACATATGACATGCATTTACAAACGGAAAAAACAACAGCTGACCTAAGAGGGTATAATTCGATTTTCGATTACTTATTATTCACCCAAGAAGTCGATAAATCCATGTATGACCGTCAAATTGATTTAATCACAAAAGAACTTGCACCGCATATGCGAAAGTACGCGAAACTTCTGCAAAAAGTCCATGGACTTGATAAAATGACGTTTGCCGACTTGAAAATCTCGCTTGATCCAACTTACGAACCAAAAATCACCGTAGATGAATCGAAGAAATATATTGATGATGCCCTTGCTATAATGGGTACTGATTACATGGAGATGGTGGATCGTTCATACAAAGAACGTTGGATTGATTTCGCTCAAAACAAAGGTAAATCAACAGGAGCATTCTGTTCCAGCCCTTATGGCAACCATCCATATATCCTTATTTCATGGACAGGTAGTATGAATGATGTATTCGTCTTAGCTCATGAATTAGGGCATGCGGGTCATTTCTACAATGCAAATCGAGAGCAAAACGTATTCAATGCACGCCCATCCCTGTATTTCATCGAAGCACCTTCGACGATGAATGAAATGCTCGTGGCTAACCACCTATTAGAAAACTCAAATGATCCGAAATTCAAGCGTTGGGTCATTTCATCAATCGTTGCACGCACGTACTACCATAACTTTGTAACGCACTTACTAGAAGCTGCCTACCAACGAAAAGTCTATGAACGCATTGATGCAGGCGGAAGTGTCAACGCCGGTGTATTGAACAACTTGAAACGCGGCGTGCTTGAAGAGTTCTGGGGAGATGATGTGGAGATTAATGAAGGCGCGGAACTTACATGGATGCGTCAGCCACACTACTACATGGGCTTGTATCCATACACATACAGTGCTGGACTCACAATCTCCACTCAAGTATCTAAACGTGTCCTTGAAGAAGGTCAGCCTGCTGTCGATGAATGGCTCGAAGTATTGAAAGCTGGTGGTACAAAATCCCCTGCTGAACTGTCAAAAATGGCAGGTGTCGATATTACAACAGAAAAACCATTGCGTGACACAATCGCTTATATCGGTGATTTGATTGATCAGCTAGTTGTGTTGACGGAAGAAATTGAGGCAAACGAAACGGCTAACGTTTCACAATAAAAAAAAGCGCAAGCGCCTGTTCAGAGGCGCTTGAGTCTAGACGTGAAATATCAGCTTTCGCAGGTTATCCACTGTACAAGATTTTATAATTTCCTAGGCAGGAAGAACAAAAAAAGCTGACGAAACCGTAATGGTCTCGTCAGCTTTTTGACGTTGCTAGTTAGATTTTACTTCATCCACTCTGGTTTACCAAAGCCTTCAAAATCTGAATCAATTACTTTTTCAAATTCTGCTGATTCTACTATTTCAATAATATCTTTAGCAAATTGCTTATCAATGTTTTCCGTTTTTACTGCAACTACGTTTCTGTATATATCAAGCATGTCCTCTAGTGCTAGCGCATCTAATAAATTCATACTTGCAGCCAAGGCAAAGTTTCCAGGAACTGCCGCTAAATCAGTACCGTCAACTGAACGTGGAAGCTGACCCGCTTCGATTGGCTGAAACACCAAGTTCTTCTTATTCATTGTTACATCTTTTTCAGATACTTTTAGCACTTCTGCATTTGGATCTAATTCAATTAGACCTTCATCCTGTAACACTAAAAGGGCGCGGGCTCCATTAACAGGATCGTTTGGAATGGTAACTTTTGCTCCATCCTCAATAGCTTCAATTGTCTTGAATTTATTCGAATAAATGCCCATTGGAGCTGTTGGTACGATAATAAGTGGTGATAATTCAGCTTCCGTTTCTTTAACGACATTTTCTAAATAAGTCGTGTTTTGGAACAGGTTTGCATCAATATCGCCACTTGCCAGTGCATTGTTCGGCTGAATATAATCACTAAACTCAATTAGTTCAACTTTATATCCCTTTTCTTCAAGTCCAGGAATAATCGCCTTTTTCAACATATCACTATATGGTCCAGCGGTTGCACCAATTTTCACAGATTTGTCATCCGAAGCTTTTTCTTTGCCACCACAAGCAGCTAGTGCGGTTCCAACTACAAGTACTAATACAACTAATAGAAACTTTTTCATAATTTTCTCTCTCCCCATCATCGTTTATCAATTACTTTTGAAATCCGATCTCCTGCAAACTGAATTACTTGTACAAATAGTATTAATATCACCACGGTCACTACCATTATTGTATTGTCGTAACGATAGTAGCCGAATCGAATTGCTAAATCCCCGATTCCGCCACCACCAACAACACCAGCCATTGCTGAATAGGCGACTAAACTAATTACTGTAAGTGTCACGCCTTGAATAATACTTGTTTTTGCTTCAGGCAATAGTACATCTTTGATAATCATCCACGGAGTTGCACCAACAGCGATTGCAGCTTCGATAACACCTTTATCAATCTCTCTTAGTGAAGTCTCCACAATTCTTGCGAAAAAAGGGATTGCTGCCGCAGATAATGAAACACTAGCAGCCCCAGGGCCAATCGGAGTACCTACTATTAAAATCGTTAAAGGGATTAACGCGACGAGTAAAATAATAAACGGCACAGAACGGACCATATTGACGATAAAGCCAATAACTGAGTTCAATGCCCGATTTTCTAAAAATAAGCCTTTATCGGTAGTGAACAGCAAAATCCCTAGTGGAAGCCCAATAACAAGTGCGATAACGAGAGAAATACTTATCATATAAAGTGTTTCCCCAAATGCTTTTGTAATATCAGGCATTAACTCTATAACGTGTTGTAAATCAATTCCCATTGTCAATTACCTCCACTTGAGCAGCTCGTGATGACATATAGGCAATTGCCTTTTCTATTTCGTCATCCTCGCCTTTTAGTTCCATCAGGAAAGTACCGAGTGGCCTTTCTTGAATATATTCAATGGAGCCGTGTAGGAAATTACCTTGTATAGTAAATTGCTGCACAGTATCTGAGATAATTCCATCGCCTGCGACATCACCTTTAAACATGACTTTGACCAGTTTGCCCGTGCACTTGCTCAAAATCATTGACGGCACATCAAATGACACAACACTACTAATAAATTCTTTCGTCAATTCTTCTTGAGGATCTGAAAATATATCATATACTTGTCCTTCTTCAATCACTTTTCCATCTTGCATAATTGCCATGCGATCACAAATTTCTTTCACGACATTCATCTCGTGTGTTATTAGAACGATTGTAATCTGTAATTCTTTATTTATTTTCTTCAACAGCCTTAAAATAGATAGCGTCGTATTTGGATCTAATGCAGATGTTGCTTCATCACACAGTAACACTGAAGGATTATTCGCTAGTGCTCGGGCAATACCTACCCGCTGCTTCTGGCCACCACTCAGCTGCGCAGGATAAACATCCCGTTTATCAGAGAGGCCAACCATTTCTAGTAAGTCCGTTACCCGAGCGTTTATTTTATTGGCAGGCGTTTTGGCTGCCCGTAAAGCAAATGCTATATTTTCATATACTGTCTTTTGGCTGATTAAATAAAAGTGTTGAAAAATCATTCCTATTTTCAGACGTGCCTGACGGAGATTATCCCCCCGTAACTTCATCAAATTTAATCCATCTACTAAGATCGTTCCGCTCGTTGGTTTTTCCAACAAATTTAGACAACGGATAAGAGAACTCTTCCCTGCACCTGAGTAACCTACGATTCCGAAAATTTCTCCTGTGTTAATGTCGAGTGAGACATTATCAACACCAGTCACGATTCTCTCTTTTGTTTTGTATACTTTTGATACGTTTTGAATTTGAATCATGCAATTCTCCTCTTTCTATAAATAGAAGTACGAAATCTCAGATGTCTGACCATATAAAAATGCTTCTCTCATATATGAAAGAAGCACCGAAAATAAAAAGGTTTCAGCTCATCTTTCAGAATGAAATTCACTCTGTAGGAGTTAGCACCTTCCTTACATTACGCAAGGGGTTGCTGGACGTCATCGGGCCTATCCCTCAGTCTCTCTTGATAAGTACCATTATGTAATTATTTTGATTGATAAGTTTCATATTAGTATGTCTCAATAAGATTGTCAACATAATATGTTCTGATATATAACAATTTATTATCATTTTCATTTCATTCCATGTATACTGACAATAAGAAAAGCGGAAGGCGCCGTCTAGACGCGACAGGCATAAGTCAATCCAGGGGAAGGCAGTCTAGAGCGCGACGTCCTGTCGCAACGACTGCATACCTGCATCCTTGCAGGCACGACGTGGCGCTCTTTGCCACATAGCTGGATTGCTTTCAAGGAACCTAGCCTAAGTACGCCGCGTCCTGCGGCAATGGCTAGGTGACCCACTTCCTGTGGGCCTCCGAGCGGCTGGCTCCTGGAGCTAGACAATAAGAAAAGCGCAAGCGCCTTGGCAGACCCGACAAGCGCTGGAGTCTAGACACTGCTCCAAGTGAAAAACTTATACTATCTTACTCTATTACAATAAAGATTGGATTACATAGAAGAGAGGTTATTACATGGCACTATCAAATCGACTCAAGAACCTACCACCGCACTTTTTCGCATCCCTTGTTCGAAACGTACAAGAAGCACTTTCTGAAGGACGTGACGTTATTAACTTGGGGCGTGGAAATCCCGATCAACCGACACCTCCACATATTATAAAAGCACTCCAAGAAGCAGTTGAAGATCCAACAACACATGGATACTCCCCATTCAGAGGGACTGCCGAATTAAAACAGGCTGTTGCTGACTTTTATAAACGAGAATACGATGTTCATATTGATCCTAAAACAGAGGTAGCGATTCTATTTGGAACAAAACCGGGATTGGTCGAGTTACCCCTCGCGATTATGAACGAAGATGAATTACTTTTATTGCCGGATCCGGGATATCCCGATTATTTATCGAGTGTAAGCTTAGCCAATATTAAATACGATTTAATGCCATTACTTGCAGAAAACGATTTTTTACCTGATTACTCTGCTCTCTCCGATGAACAAAAGAAGCAAGCAAAATTAATGTATTTGAACTATCCAAATAACCCAACAAGCGCAACCGCCACACTTCCATTTTTTGAAGAAACGATTGCTTTGGCAAAAGCCAATGATATTGCAATTTTGCATGACTTTGCCTATGGTGGAATCGGTTTTGACGGTGCTAAACCTGTCAGTTTCCTGCAAGCAGAAGGTGCAAAAGAAGTTGGAATTGAAATGTACACATTGTCAAAAACGTATAATATGGCGGGATGGCGGGTCGGTTTTGCCATCGGTAATGCCGATATTATCGAAGCAATCAGCTTATTGCAGGATCATTTATTCATAGATATATTCCCAGCAATTCAGCGCGCAGCAACAGAGGCATTATCGGGAAGCCAGGATTGTGTGGATGAACTCGTTTCACTTTACGAAAGCCGCCGGAATGTCTTAATTTCTGAATGTAAACGAATCGGTTGGGATGTCATCGCGCCCGCTGCATCTTTCTTCGCTTGGTTACCTGTACCAGAAGGATATACAAGCGAATCATTCACCAAGTTACTATTAGACAAAGCAGACATTGCCGTAGCACCGGGCCATGCTTTTGGAAGGTATGGTGAAGGGTATATACGTGTTGGCTTATTGGAAAGTGAAGACCGTTTAAAAGAAGCAGTTGCACGAATTGAAAAACTCGATATTTTTTCACGATAAAATAATTTAATTTGAATTTCATATCAAAAAAGCCAGGAGTTTTCTATTCTTGGCTTTTTTGACATGAAATATTCTTAGTTCGTTAGAAACATTGAAAAGAGCGAATATCATTTGGACTTATCACATGATGGATCCAGCCACGCCTTCTTCTCTGTACTTTCCAGCTAGTTATTGTGATTGTTTGTGTCATATTTATCTTCTAGTTTCGGAATTTTTTTTCCCATATCAGATATTTTCCATATAAATTTCGATCAACTATGTGATTCAGATTTCCTATAAAGATCACACCTTTTTCATTTCAAGCTAAATCCAATCTGTATAGAATCTGCAATTCTCTTGTAGCCGATCTCTTGGTAGATTTTATTTGCTGTCGGATTCATCAAATCAGTGTAAAGCACACAAAAATCATATTTTTTTAGAAGTTCCTTTGTTCCAGCTGCTACCATCGTCCGCGCGTAGCCTTTCTTTCGCTCTTCCTTTGGTGTAAATACAAGGGAGACAGTTACGCCATGATTTGTCGGTCGGGCTTTTTTCATCATGGAAACTACTTTGCCATTATCCTCCCACAAAAATACTTCCTGTTCGGCTACAAATGATGCAACTCGCTTTTTCACATCTTCCACTGCTGTTAGCGGAAGTCCTGCATCTTCCTCAAACAAGTTGAACCACATCTCGATGAGTAAACAATCATCCGTATTTGCCAAACGCCAAGAGCCTGGACTGTGTTCAAGTGTTTCATCTATATTATCTAATCGATACAATCCCTGGTCCATCATCAATTGAGGATACACACTTGTTTTCACTTCCCATTTCTTACTGAAGAGGAATGCCCACGGTTTTAAACCTATGATGGAACTAATTTCAATTTTAAGTTCCAATAGGTTTCTTATTAACAAATCCATACATTCTTCCAACCGGCTTTCATCCGCAAAAATTAGGTTTAACGGATGTGGATAGGTCATTTGAAATAAGGCTAGCACCTGCCCCTCCTCTTCAATCGTCGCCATAAACGGCTTCTCATATCGACCTGCTTTAATTGCCTGCAATACACCGAAAAAAAGACTGTATACATCTTCCCTTTTACCTAAAACAGGTTCAGCTTTCAATGCAAATTTTTGCACATCTTGATAATATCTAAACTCCATCCCCACACCCCATTCACATAAGAATAATAAACATCGAAATATTATAATAATTTTACCACATTTAACCTATATGCTGTGAATCTGATTGAAATCCATTGGTTAGTGGAAAGCTTTCCTTAGTGCACTGGAAATTATAAAGCTTCTCTGGGGATAATCTGCAAAAGGGCCTAGCTATTACCACAGGTAGTGGCGTACTAAGGCTGCGTTCTTCTGTTTCAGGCGCTTCCTCTTTTTTTTTGCAAATAAACGTCAAAGTGAGCTGAAAATAATGCCTGTCTTCTGTCCAAAAATGTTATTGGAGGAGCCAACCCCTGATCACCTTGTAAATTGCCAGGAATGCGGCCTTTATGAACAAGGGACACGGATGGTATGGGGTGAAGGTAATCCAGCGGCCACGATTATGATTATTCTTGACAATCCCGGAGCACGTGAAGATCGTGAAGGCGAGTCATTTGTTTGTGGAACGCGGCAAACGCTACAAGAAGTTGCAAATGAAGCTGGCTTGAAAATAGATGATCTGTATGTCACTTTTATACTAAAAAGGAAGCCCGTTCGAGCATACGACAAAGAATTAGTACGTCAAATTTGTATGAGGCATTTAGAACAGCAGCTTACAGAAAAAAAGCCTACTCTCATTCTTTGTTTAGGAAATGTAGCCGTTCAGTCTTTTTTTCAAAATCCTGAAGCCGAAGTGAAGTCAATGCGGAGTAGTTGGCACGATATACGTGGATTCCAAACAGCGGTCGCCTACCATCCACTTGCAGTTAGACGACGTCCAAACTTACGTAACTTATTTTTGGAGGACTTGACTTTCGTTGCGGATCGCTTTCATTCTTTAGACCTCTAGCTACGATATGAAGTTTTTGTAATCCAATATTACTATTAGAAAAAATATTTATGTTTGATAAATTAATCAGATATGGTAGATAGAATTCAAAAAAACAGGACACACAATTAAGCATGTCCTGTTACCAACTCAGATATTTGGTTGTTTTGAAGTATTCAATATTTCTAGTTCTTCTTTACTTCCAACGTGATCAAGTTCTTTATTTTTTTCAATTTCATGCATGTCAAGAACGTGTTGGGTAGGTGGGATTAATAGACTTATTACAATAATTGTCACTCCAGAAAAAATCACACCTGAGAAAACAGGCGTTAGCCACAATTCGCCCAACAAGCCCAAAAACCCATCCGATTGAATTTTCGGCCCAGGAACGTGAGTAAGTGAAGTAATAATATAATATACGAGTCCAACAGATATACTTGCCCATACAGCCGGAGTACTTACCCGCTTCCAAAATGGGCCTAAAACGATTGGCCAGAACAATGTAACAAATACAACATCCCATGCTAAATAGGCTAAATCAATAACTTTTTGAGCACTTAGCGCCAGGATTAAACCTAACAATGCACTTGCAAGAATCACCATTCTGGAATAAAACAATAGTTTTTTCGGATCAGGATTCTTATTAATAAAATCTAAATAAATATTTTTAGTAACAATTCCTGAGGTTGCTACATAACATGCCGCAACAGTTGACATACCCATCGCCGCCATCGCTGTTAAAAAGATAGCAGATAAAATAGGTGGGAAATAACCTTGTGCAAAAACAAGCATCAATGTTTCGGGATTGGAACTGTTCGGATAAATAGATTTAAAAGCTTCCCCTAACATTCCAGGTATCCAACTAATAGCGATGATTACTGAACCTGCAATAATCATACTCAGCTGTGCGACACGCGGACTTTTTGCCGCTGCAACACGCTGACCTAAGTCCACTGCTGGAATATCACCAAGAGCTAAAACTAAATAGAGTGTCCAGAATTCAACTCCACCTCTACTAAATAATTCATTTACATTCCACCAATCAGGGTTAAATGTAACATCAGGATAATAGAATAAAACAAATATGGTTATCCCAAGGATTCCGGCTACCGCTAGTGCCCCTTGAACAATTTCGGTGTAAGCGACAGCCCATAAGCCTCCAATAACGGAGTAGAGTGCCGTTAACGAAACAAATAATAGTGCAGCTGGAAGGAAATCGATTTGGAAAAGTTGTTGGATAATATAAGTACCCCCAACAGTGAGAGCTGCGGCATTGAAAATACCAAATGCTACCGCCATCACGATTCCCGTGTATGCTCCTAATCTTTTACTACCATATCTCAATCCGTAGTAGTCCGCTAGTGTCCATCCTCTTAATCTTCTTAGGGGCTTAGTCCAGATTAATGCCCCTAAAATCATACATGTACCTAGGCCGCCCATTGTTGCGGACCCTTCAAAGCCTCCACTTGTATAACCTGAGCCGACAGCAGCAAAAAAGAATGGAGCTGCTAATAACGCGGCAATTAAACTCCCAGTTACAACAGATAACGGCATACTCCAGCCCGCCACAATTAAATCTTCGGCAGTTTTGACGCGCTTATACCCTTTATAGCCAATGTAATAAATAAAAACTAAATATACACAAAATACGACGATATTCATCAATTCAAGTGCTCCTCATCTATCTTTTATCCGTTCATAACTACTCCACCGTTTGGAGTTAGTATTTGACCTGTATAAAAATCCGCATTTTCTGATGCTAAAAATAACACAGTTTTGGCGATTTCCTCAGGTTGTGCCAAGCGCTTTAGTGGATATTTCGCTGACTCTTCCGCGATATAGTTTTCACCGAACGCTTCGAGGATGCCAGTATGTGTTCCACTAGGCGCTACAGCGTTGACCAATATATTCGGTGCCAACTCTCTTGCCAAAGCTTTGGTAAAAGCATTAATACCGCCTTTTGCCGCTGAATAATGGGTAAATTCTTCACACCCTAGACTTCCTATATCTGAAGAGATGTTAATAATTTTACCTTTATTTTTTTCCTTCATTCTTTTCGCCGCTTCTCGGCAATTATAAAAGTTTCCGTAAAGATGAACCTTTATCATTTTGTCCCACTGCTCATCAGTTAAATCTGTAATAGGAGCATTCTGTGCAAACCCAGCATTGTTGACAAGAATATCAATTGCTCCTATCTGGTTGTCCATATACTGAAACATATCCTGCACTTGTTTAGAGTCAGATACATCCGCACAATATTTTAGTGCATTCACGCCATGGTCCTTCGCTTGTAGACGAACTGTTTCCGCCTCTTGATCGCTGCCAATATAGTTTATTAAAATATTTGCTCCCTGTTCAGCAAAAGCTAAAGCAATTGCCTTGCCTATCCCCATACTAGAGCCTGTAATGAGAACATTTTTACCGGTAAGCTTTAAATCCATTAATCTTCACTCTCCAATTTAAAGTTTGTAATTAGGGACTGCAGCTTCTCCGCAGTTTGGCCTAATGAAGCAGATGCTTCTTTCACTTCTTGCATCGACACCAATTGTTCTTGTGTAGCTTGTGAGACATTCAATGAAAACTCGGTAGATTGTTGAGATGTTTTCTTAATATTATTAACGGATGCGACTACTTCTTCAGAGGATGCAGAAATTTCTTGAGATGCAGCAGAAATTTCCCGGATTTGATCTGCGACTTCATCTGCAGATTGTACAATCCTTTTAAATATCTCGCCTACTTCATTCGTATAATCCATTCCCACTCTTACGTCTTCTTTTCCTTTTTCCATCACGGTTACAGATGCATTAGAATCCGTTTGAATCATATGAATTAGTTGGAAAATCTCTTTAGCCGACTGAGATGATTGTTCAGCTAAACGCCTTACTTCATCTGCAACGACAGCAAATCCTTTACCATGCTCACCAGCTCTGGCTGCTTCAATAGCAGCGTTTAGTGCTAACAAATTTGTTTGCTCTGCTATAGCAGTAATAATGTTCACAATGTCGCTAATCTTATTAGAATTAGCATGTAAACCATTAATAGTTTCCTCTATTTGTTCTACAGATGTATTAATTAATTGCATTTGATCAATCACCTGTTGGACAACCTTATTTCCTTGTTCAGCAGCAATTGAGGCTGTCAGAGACGATTCAGAAGCCGTATTGGCTGAATCAGCGATTTGTTGTATGCCACCTGCTGTTTCTTCCATTGCAGCTGCTGTTTCTTCAGTCATCACCAAAGAAGTTTCAGCATTTTGAGCGATATTCTTCATTTCTTTCGAAACGTTTGTTGAACTAATATACGATTCTGTCGCATTCATAGTTAGCTGATTAGCTGATGATGCAACGTGATCAGATGTATTTCTAATGTTTAATATGACATGTTGCAAATTTGAAACCATTGTTTTTATCGATTGTGAAAGTTGTCCAACTTCATCATTTGTAATCTGGAGATCCACATCGTTCAATTCTCCATTTGCCACTTGGTCTGCAACAATGACCACTTTTTTAAGTGGTAATAGAAGCCGATCAATTGTAAAATACAGCAATACTAATAAGATTGAAATTCCGATTACTGCAATAATAATCTGTTTTGTAACACTTTTTTTAATGATGGTATCAATATAATCCGCAGAATAATCAATTCCTAACACTGCAATTGTATTTCCGCTTTCATCTTTAAGAGGGCTGAAAACTGTTCGCCATGATCCGAATGAGTCCTCAAAGATGCTTGTTACCTCTGATTGATCATTTTTAATCGCAAGCTTAGCAGTATCTACATGAACAGGAGCAAGATCAGTAAACAATTCCCCCGCTTCATACGCTTCATTCAAATTTTCCGTATAGCCGATAGGAGTGACGCCATTATCCTCCATCTCCCATATATAACTCCAAAACATGATTCCTTGTTCTTCCCTTATGCCATCCAAGGTACTTTGCATTTTCAAAAATTCAGGATCGTCTTCCCCTTGAACTTTCAATAGACCATCTATATCTTCGGAATCTAGGTTCATGGCTGTTAATAAGCCAACACTTTTTAACTCTTGTTCTAGGTCATTTTCTAACTGGCCATTCAATTGAGAAATACTTTGTGTCGTTAGAACAGTAAAAAGTGCTAAAACAATAATAGAAACTGTAAGTAAAAGCTTATACTTTAATGACATGTTTTTAAAAAAACGCATAATAATTATTTCCTCCTCTTCAATTTTTGTATCTTTCTTTACACATAAAAAAAGGCCCATTTCACAATGAAATAGGCAAATAAAAAAACTAGACTATTATCTAGCGTTTCTTGAGCAGCTCAGCCGTCATAGTAATAATTACTTTAGACCTGTAGCTTTGCGTCCCTACTTTTCAATAGGTTTGCCTATAACCATCAAAAAATATACCACATAGTCTAATAGATGGCAATATGAAGTACCAAAAGATTCATAGAGTAGTATAGTGACACCGCTTAATGTCCTGCTTTCAAAACACCCAAACTAGTATATAGTCATTGGTTGAAAAAGAAAAATAGTACCTTTACTCCCCCGACCATATTTATTTTCTGCTGTTTTAAATTGTTACATCAAATTCTTTTCAAGGATAGCATTGCTGGAAATTTCAATATCAAAAGTATTCTCATTTCTGGCAACTTCAACCTTTATTCTTCCAGGTAAGAAGCAATGCCTGATATGCTATAGAAAGGTGCTACTATGAAAACGCTATATAAAAATGCGAATAGCTTGCTCGACCTATCTATTTGTTTATCCTGTTTCATCAGATCTATCTTGCCCTTTTACTATTGAGCATTTTTACTTTTTTCCACTAACCTGCCCATTTGGTGCAATAAACAACAAATTACATAATTCAACATTTCAATAATCAATCTATTGTTATTGCTTTTTTTCAAAAAATATTTCTATTTCTGTTAAACAAAAATTTTAGATACTGAAAATTTCACAACCATTTTTCCGTGCAAAATACTTTTTTGGCACCTGTATCTAACTTCACTTGTTTCCCAATAGCTAATGGATGCATTGGGTGGGTGTGGCACGTATCGAACTCAGCTAAAATGGGAATATCCATCCCATCTAATTGCTCTATCAGTAAGTCCAATGGCTGCTTGCCAGTACCTAAATCATCATACTGTTCATGTTTACCTAAAATAATACCAGCAACTTTATCAAAAAAACCTTGCACTTTTAGCATTGCAAAATTCTTCTCAACAATTGAGGCATTTTTCATACAATCCTCAATTAATAAAATATCGCCTTGTTTAATTGTAGGGAAATAAGAAGAGCCAATAAATCCATACATCGAATTCACATTGCCACCTATTAATCGTCCTTCTGCAACACCACTATGTCCAGTCACCCACTTATTATTAAAAAGCGTTTTCTCTGTCGTTTTTTCTAACCAGTTCACAGGCTCATCAGACCAAAATGGAGACATTGGCACTTCATAAGGTAGCTCTGTCTCTTTCATAAAATATTGTTCGAAATATTGATAAGTATCATTTACTAGTGGTTCAAATTCACCGAACGAAGGAATTAAAGCAGGTCCATAATATGTTGAGATACCTGTTTTTGCATAAAGGGCGAGTAAAATAACCGTTGCATCAGAATACCCAACGACTAGCTTTGGATTTTGCTTAAATGCTTCATAATCAATATATGGCAGCATGCTATTAGAGTTCGTGCCACCAATTGTGGACATAATCATCTTTATATTCGGATCTCTTAATAGCTCATTTAGTTCATCTGCGCGTGCTTTAGGTGAACCAGAACGATAAACATCAGACTGTCCTGTCAATTTACCTTCTACAATAACAAACCCTTTTGATTCTAAAAATGCTTTTGCACGTTCAAAACGTTGCAACGCAGTAACAGTTGCGGGTGAAGATGGTGTGAATATACCGATTGTATCTCCCTTTTCTAATCGTTTCATCATTAATTATCCCCTTTTTTCATAATTTAGATAGCCCAAAAAACTTAAGAATTTTCAATTTAATAGTGAAGTATACAACTTTAATCTTGACTTATAATCACGAATACTTGTTATTATACTCCATCTATTTAGTAGTTTCTATTAAGTTTCAGAATAATCTACTTTTCAACTCACCTATGCTTTCATGTGAACAATATGAAGAGGTCGAGCCCCAGAAACTCCTCATTTTTAATAACGATGCTCTGTTTGTCGAATAAAAAATCATTTCAAATGGCTATTGTGTTACTTTGCAGACACTATCTTCCCCTTACAATCACCCCTAATGCTATTATTTTCTTCTACTTTCAACAACTCATCTTTTAATCCTATTATGAAAACTCCAAGTACTATCCCCTCTTTTTAATTTCCGTTTTCTTACAGCTAATTCACTATATAATCATAGCTTCCACTGTTTTTTAATTCCTTTGCTAAATCAAGGTGATTTTTCTCGTTTTGTGCTTTGCTTTCTTCCCATTGTCCAGTTATTGCATGAAAATCGTATAGAAGTCTTGCTGTATCACCTAAATCATGCAAACCTTTCATGCTCGGTATGTCTGAATGAGGCAAGGTTTTATAGGATAGTTCGCTAGCAAAATATATTAACTCCTTTTCCAGTGCGTAAAACAAGTTATATACAATTAATTAAGTATTTCTTCCCACTCGTCTGAGCATACTAACGGGCAAGGCTTATACAGCATTGTTGCATTATTCATGCATGCAACATTCCTAAAAAATTAATGCTTTTAACCATTGTTTATGTAAAACTTTAAGGAGGATATTTATTGTATGTATGATGTTGTTATTATTGGCGGTGGTCCGTGTGGCTTATCAACGGGTCTTGCTCTACAAGAAAAAGGACTTTCTTATGTGATTATTGAAAAAGAGGCGATTGTCAATTCCATTGTCAACTGTCCATTACACATGACTTTCTATAGTACTTCTGACCGCTTAGAAATCGGCAACATTCCATTCCTATCTCAAGATGTCCGTCCAAATCGAACTGAACTATTAAAATATTATCGTCTTGTAACTGAGAGACAAGAAATTAATATTAAGTGCTATCAAAAGGTTAATTCTATTTCAAAGAATGCAGCATCCTTTACTGTCCACACAGAAGATCGTAATGGCAACACCATTCCTTACGAAGCGAAGATGATTGTTATTGCAACAGGAATTTTCGATACGCCAAGACAACTAGGTGTAGACGGAGATAATTTAGCGAAGGTATCACATTACTATAAAGAAGGTCACCTCTATTATGGACAACATGTTACAGTTGTTGGTGGTAAAAATTCAGCAATTGAAGCGGCTATTGATCTTTATCGTAACGGAGCGCATGTTACACTTGTGCATCGCGGAGAAACTGTCTTAGAAGGCATTAAACCATCGTTGTTATTAGATATGCGTAACCTTCTTAAAAAAGGAAAAATTGATTTTCATCCCAATTCCAGTATTGCTGCTATCGATGAATCAACTATTCGCATAAACTCTTCTGACGGAACAGTTACACTTCAAAATGACTATGTATTTTCCCTCATCGGTTATCAACCCAATATTTCACTGCTTCAAAGCATTGGAATTCAAACCGACCTCTCTTCATTAGTTCCTTCCTTTAATCAAGAGACATATGAATCAAATGTCAAGAACGTTTTTCTTTCTGGCGTTGTAACGGGTGGCATTACAAATCGTGTTTACATTGAAGACGGACGCTTTCATGGCATGAAAATTGCAAATGAAATTGCACAACGTCTGTCCTATGTTCAAAGTAACTTATGATGTTAAAAGCTCACCAAATCACAATTAATGTGACTTGGTGAGCTTTTTTCAATTACAGATGATTTATATTTAAACCCTGTCTAATCCCCTGAATAATAGGCTATCTAGTATCGTTTTTTATTATTCAATTCCATATCCTATTACTTTCCCTTCCACTTGACTTAATGATAAAGATCCGAAGTGACGGCTGTCTATACTTCTCCACCACTGGTCCCCCAGCACAAATACTGTGCCTTCTGGTACTAAAATGGTTTCCATGCTTTCTTCAAAGTCTTCTTCAGTCATAGAGGAATTTTGAGAATCGACTGTTTCCAAATACTTTTCCTTATTCATTCCTCTTACGGTTGGAAATGAATAAAAAGACTCTAGTTTCATTTCATCAATATATACCTGACCTTCTCTAATTTCAATTCTCTCACCTGGTAAGCCCACAACTCTTGATATATAATTTCCTGCTAGATTTAAATTTGGATTTCCATTTGAATACTTCGGTGTTGTAAAATAAATAACGTCCCCGCGTTGAAATCCTGAGACTCCCGGCTCTACTACAATTCTTTTTCCAGTACCTATTGTTTCATAATCGCGATTTCCTTTGTCCATATTATCTATTCCGTATTCTACAGTGATCATATTTGACTCTACTTCGACAATTGGAATTTCGGGGACGGTTTGATCATCAATGATTGTTTTCTGACTTTCAACTTCAGATGTATACTCTTTAATCGTCATCATTAAAAATAGTCCAACAGCAAAGATGGCAAAGCTAGAAAAAATTAGTGGGAGCATGTTAAATTTCTTTTCCCCACTTTTAGCAATGACTTTTTCCAAACTAATCATTCGATCAGTTTCTGATCTATCAACATCCTTCAACTCATTAAACTCACCATCAAATTCATCGAAGCCATTCATCCGTTCGCCCCCTCCATTCTGTACATTTCTTTTTTCAGCGCAGCAAATGCCCGCGACATTGTGGATTTCACCTTTGTCTCAGTCCACCCTAAGATATATGCTGTTTCTTTGATCGAGCTTTCGTTGATTTTCCGTAAAATAAGGACGTCACGATAGGTTGGCTTCAAACTAGTTAGTGCATTGTACAACCTTGTATTCAGATCTTTTTTCAGTAATTCATCTTCCGGCGAAAGATTGCTTGTATCCACACTTACCTCTTTATCAAGACTGAAAAATCGAATGATCCTTTTCCGCCTGAAATGATCATACGTAGCATTTCTAGCTATCTTCAAAAGCCATGTCGACATACTAGCTTGTTTATTGAACGTATGAATATTTTTGAACGCTCTATAAAAAGTTTCTTGGGTCAGATCTTCCGCCAACTCCTTCTGACGGACTTGTAAAAAGATATATCGATAAATGCGATCACTATATTCTACATAAAGCTGTTCTAGACTTTGCCCCACTGCCCCGCCCCCTCACCCTTACTAGACGAACTACTTTCAAAAAGGAGTCGAAAATATGAAATAATGTGCCTGCTTTCCCTGCAAGTAGTTATAGGTTGACTCATCCCAACAGTTTTGACGATCGCTATGACAGTTCGCGTACTTGCCATTCTAGTTTCATCGGTTGCCATAAGCTATGTCAAAATGCTTGTAGAATTAAATATCAAAAAAGACATGCACCAGTTAGATGCATGTCTTTTCCTATGTATCGCGGGTTATCTACCAAAGCATCGGTTTTTGAACCATGAGCCAGAGCATGATTAGCATAAGGCCGATATAGAGCCATGAAGTACCATTTAAACGATCAAGTATCTTATTTTTATCAGCATCTGGATTCTTAAATCTTCGTAGCACAACCGTAAATCCTCTTGCTAGGAAAACTCCAGATAGTAGCAAAACAGCAAGCGTCATGATTACCCATGACGTATACCATGGCCAAGGTCCAAATACCAATAGAAGGACACCCGTGTAGACGAGAACATGTCCTGCATGCATGACCAAGCGAATGATGACATTGATAATAGACAAGTAGACTTGCTCAATGTCCGTTTCAACGCCACGCACTCGCTTAATAATCGGCATCAATAGAAATAATGGACCTATGGCAAGGACAGCACTGATAACATGCAAAAAGACAATCGCGCCATAGATTCCTGAATTCATTCAGAACATCATTTCTCTACTGGGCTATATTCATGCACCCAAACACTCATCGCCGGTAACCATGGCATTTTATCATGCATCGCGAGAATAGATTGTTTGTATTCTTCCATCGTTGTGTAACCTTCTTGTTGTGCATGTTCGTCCGTCATTTCGCCGAGCGTCTGTGAATAAATTGTATCTACTTTAAACTCTTTACCGTCGAGTACCATAATTTCACCAAGATCTGCATAAACACCATTACGGCGAGTAGCTGTCTTTTCGCCATTCAGCACTTTTTTAACATCTTTGGGTATCGTAACTAGCTTTTCAATCGTACACGTTTTTTTAGGTAGTACTACATTTGATTGTTCACTCATGTAAATCGCCTCATTTCATAAAATAACATCTCCTCTATCATAACTATTGTTAACAATTTTAGCGAGGTTCTCGATCTGAGACAAAAAAGATAACCAAGCGTATCGGCTATCTTTTCGTATATTTTAGTTATGAAATTAAGTTCAAAAACTGTCGGGTTCGTTCTTCTTTTGGATTTGTAAATAGTTCGCTCGGTTTATTTCGCTCAACTACTTTTCCATTATCTATAAAAATAACTTCGTCGGCTGCGTCTTGTGCAAAACGCATTTCGTGTGTAACGACAACCATGGTCATTCCTTCATTGGCAAGATCTTTCATGACCTGCAGCACTTCACCGACTAATTCAGGATCTAGCGCAGATGTAGGCTCATCAAACAGCATTACTTTTGGTTCCAATGCCAACGCCCTTGCAATCCCTACCCGCTGCTGCTGCCCCCCTGATAGTTGAAAAGGATAGAAGTCGAACTTATCACCTAATCCAACCTTATTTAACAAGTTCTCAGCTTTTTTCCGTGCTACATCTTTAGCTTCTTTTTTTACGATGACTGGCCCTTCCATCACATTTTCAAGAGCAGTCTTATGAGGAAACAAATTATAATTCTGAAACACCATACCTGTTTCACTTCTAAAATAGTCAATTTCTTTTTTTGCTACACGTTTAGAAAAGTCTGCTTCGTGGCCATCAAGGGTTATAGTCCCGGCTGTCGGGACTTCCAGTATATTCAAACATCTAAGCAGTGTCGTTTTACCAGAGCCTGATGGACCTATGACAACTACGACTTCCCCTTTATTCACTTCCAAATCAATTCCCTTTAACACTTCAAGGTCCCCGAACTTTTTATACAAGCCTTTTATTGAAATCATAGTTTGCACCTTCTAACAGTTGTTTTTTCAACTTATCACTTAGCCACATATCGATCCAGCCGATGTTCAATTCTGTCTTGAATTAAGGAAAGGATAAAACAAATGAGCCAGTAGATAATCGCTGCTTCAGTATAAAGTAATAAAAACTCATAGTTTGCAGAAGCGATTTCTTGAGCCCTTCTAAACATTTCTGTCACTAAAATAAGCGATGCCAGCGATGTATCTTTCACAAGACTAATAAATGTATTCGATAAAGGCGGGATAGATACTCTCGTTGCTTGCGGCAAAATGATTCGCCTAAGCGTTTGGGTATAGTTCATGCCAATCGTATGTGCTGCCTCCCACTGTCCCTTCGGTATCGATTGTATTGCTGCGCGAATCACTTCTGAAGCATACGCCCCTACATTCAATGAAAATCCGAAGACGGCGGCTGGAAATGGATCTATAACTATTCCGACCGTTGGCAATCCGAAAAACAAAATAAATAGTTGTACAAGTAAAGGCGTTCCACGAATTGCAGATACATAAATTCTTGCGATAATTTGTAGCGGCTTGCTTGTTGATATTCTTCCTAACGCAGTTAATACTGCAAGAATAATTCCAAAGAAAAAAGAAAGAAACGTTAAAGGAAGCGTATAGTAAAGAGCTCCCTCCAGCAATGGCCAAAGGGATGTTAGGGCAATATCTAGAAGTCTTTGTACTTTCTCTGGGTTAGCTAAAATATTAGTTAAGGACATCTTCACCAAACCATTTCTCGGAGATTTTTAAGTATGTTCCGTCTTCAATCATTGCATTTAGTGCTTTATTTACTTCGTTAACAAGTGTTTCATTACCTTTTCTAAACATTAAACCACTTTGTGAAACGTCATCTGCTGTCGCCACAATTTGGACAGGTGCATCTGGTTTATGCTTCATAAAGTCTAAGAAAGATAAATTATCATTTATCGTTACATCTACACGTTTGGAATTGATGAGCTCAATAGCTTGGTTAAATCCTTCAACACCCACAATTTCAGCCTCGTAAGATCTTGCAGTGTCTGCATAGTTACTCGTTAATGACTGCGCAGACTTTAACCCTTTAATATCTTCAAAGCTTGTCACATCTTTATTACTAGTATTTGTAATGAGGACTGCAGATGATGAAATGTACGGTTCCGAAAAGTCATATTTCTCAATACGGTCCTCACGAATCCCTACTTGGTTTGCAATCATATCGAACCGTTTAGAGTCAAGCCCTGCGAAAATCGCATCCCATTGCGTTTCTAGAAATACAGGCTCTACCCCGAGTCGTTTCGCTATTTCTCTTGCGATTTCAACGTCAAAACCTGTAAGTTCCCCTTTATCATCATGGAATGTAAATGGTGGATATGTTCCTTCTGTCCCGATTGTTAACTTGCCTTCATCCTGTATTTTCACAAGTAAATCTTCAGTTTTCTTTCCTGAATCACTGTTTCCTTTAGACTCTTCACTACCACTTGTATTTCCTTTATTAGCGTTTCCGCATGCAGCAAGTAAAATGATTGCTGTAAATAGTAGAATTACGCGTAAACTAAATTTCTTCATACCCATTCTCCTTAATTCATATTAACTTACTTGGTTATTAGCATCATACAACATTGTATGCACTTCGTCAAAAAATAGTTTCCTCAAAAAACCTTTCCTTTATTCTTTATACCTCGGAATCCCTAAAACTAACCACATTATTCACTCTACTACTACATTTCCTTAACTAACATGTACGCGGGTGTTGAAATATTAAAAAAGGCACAGTTTCCGGATAACCGAAAACTGTGCCTTCTATTTATCAACGATTATATTTGTTTCAACAAATTCGCCATCTCAATCGCTGCATTCCCTGCATCCCATCCTTTATTGCCGGCTTTCGTTCCCGCACGTTCAATTGCCTGTTCAATCGTGTCTGTTGTCAAGACACCGAAAATAACCGGGATGCCTTCCTGCAGATTGATGGCCGCGACCCCTTTAGCCACTTCATTACATACATAGTCGAAATGCGGTGTTGCTCCGCGGATAACTGTACCAAGTGTGATAACTGCATCGTACTTACCGGAAGCCGCCATCTTCTTCGCTATTAGCGGAATTTCATAGGCACCTGGCACCCAAGCAACCGCGATATCACTGTCGGCTACTCCGTGACGAAGCAATGCATCTTCCGCTCCGCTTAGTAATTTTCCTGTAATGAATTCATTGAACCTTGCTACCACGATTCCAACTTTAAGCCCTGTTCCAACTAAATGTCCTTCATAAATTGTTCTCATCATTATTCCCCCTCAATTATGCAATAAGTGTCCCATTTTATTTTTCTTTGTTTCCATATAAATTTTGTTCTCCACTTTAACAGGCATTTCGATTTGAATGCGCTCTGTTATTTCTAACCCGTGTCCTGCTATTCCAGCAATTTTACGCGGGTTGTTCGTCAGAAGATGAATCGACGTTAAACCGAGATCCCGCAGTATTTGTGCACCGATGCCGTAATCTCGAAGGTCATCTGGAAATCCTAATTTCTCATTGGCTTCAACAGTATCGTATCCTTCTTCCTGCAGCTTGTAGGCCTTCATTTTATTGACGAGACCTATTCCACGACCTTCCTGACGCATATAGAGTAAGACGCCTCTTCCGGCTTTTTCAATCTGTGCAAGTGCAGCTTGAAGTTGCGGACCACAATCACATCGATATGAGCCAAAGACATCGCCTGTCAAACATTCCGAATGAACGCGGACGAGTACATTTTCAGCATCTTCGATATCACCTTTTACCAAAGCAATATGTTCATTCCCTGTTTCTTTTTCAACGAAAGCGAATGCTTTAAAATCTCCAAAATCTGTTGGCAGACTAATATCTACAATGCGCTCAACAAGTTTTTCATTGATGCGACGATAAGCAATTAGTTCCTGAATTGTTAAGATAACAAGATCAAATCGTTCAGCTATCTCTTTCAACTGTGGACCTCTCGCCATTGTCCCATCTACGTTCATAATTTCACATATGACGCCGACTGGTTCTGCTCCCGCGAGCTTCGCGAGGTCTACAGCAGCTTCTGTATGACCAGAGCGCTTTAGGACGCCGCCAGACTTCGCTATTAGCGGAAATATATGTCCTGGTCTTCTAAAGTCTGTTGGACCTGCTTCAGTCCCTAGCATCCTTAATACTGTTTCCGACCGTTCAAATGCAGAGATTCCAGTATGACAATCCGCATGATCAATGCTAATCGTAAATGCAGTTCCGTGCACATCACTATTATTTTCTGTCATAAGTCCGAGTTCAAGCTGTCGCGATTTCTCTTCGTCTATCGGCACGCAAATCAATCCACGGCCTTCCGTCGCCATAAAGTTAATCATTTCGGGTGTAGCGAATTCACCAAGTGCAACAAAGTCACCTTCGTTCTCTCGGTCTTCGTCGTCAACGACAATAATTGCTTTTCCTTTTTTTAGTTCTTCAATTGCTTTTTCTACGGTAGAGTACATCTGCTTTGCCCCCTTAACTGAGGAATCCACTGGCGATAAGGGTATCCATTGTTAAACCGCCAGTTGGATTCTCTTTGTCTGTAGTTATTAGCCGTTCTATATATTTCGCGAGCATATCGCATTCTACGTTCACTCGATCCCCAGCCCGTTTTCGGCCGATGATTGAGTCACCTTGCGTGACTGGAATTAATGAGATGATAAAACCAATACTCGTCACACCAAATACAGTAAGTGATGTTCCATCCACAGTTACTGAACCTTTTGGGATAAAATACTTCAATAATTTAGTTGCGATACTGATTTCCATATAGATTGCATTTTCTTTTTGTCTAACCGAAACAATTTCGCCAGTGCCATCGACATGTCCACTGACTATATGTCCGCCGAAACGACCATTCGCCGCCATCGCACGTTCTAAGTTAACTGGACTTCCCGTACGCAATGCTTGAAGCGTTGTCGCTTTAACAGTTTCAGGCATGACATCAGCTGTAAAATGATTGCTCGAGAAATCTGATACCGTCAAACAGACACCATTCACCGCCAGACTATCGCCTTTTTTAACATCGCTAAGCACTTTGCTACAACGGATTGATAGTTGCAAAGAATTCGCCGCTGGCCTAACCGCTGAAACTGTTCCTACTTCTTCAATAATCCCAGTAAACAACTGCTGTCAATCCTCCTTCAGAAACCTGGCATGAAAGCTGAAATCGTCTCCTATTTGTCGCACATCTAAAAAACGCAGGGATTCGCTTTCTGCCATTAGGTTCCAAGTATCATTCATGAACAATGAAGAACCGTTGTCGAATAATTTCGAAGCCATATACAAATACAGTTCATCTGCGAGACCTTCATTGATGAAATTGGAATGAACTTTGCTTCCGCTTTCAACGAACAACGTCATGATTTCTTTATCAGCAAAACGTTTTAAAACTTCATTCAAAAAAGATACGTTTTCTGAAATCCTTTTAATTGAAACTAAAGGATGTTCAAAAAAAGTAGTTTCAGAATGTGTTGAATCGAGTGTAAAAATAACTGTTTCTACAGCGCGGTCTGTAACAACATTCGCTGATTTGGCGTCCTGAGATGCCGGTCTAAATTAATTCGAATTGGGTTCTTTCCACCATGGGGCAAACGGGTGGTGAGGAAAGGGTTATCGTGAAGTACGGTTTGTACGTCTACCAAAATAGCATCATGGGTATGGCGGAGGTGATGGACATCGGTTCGTGATGCAGCCGAAGTAATCCATTTGCTGTCCCCGTTCTGCGTTGAAAGTCTACCGGTAAGAGTTGCGGTGGCTTTCAAGGTAACGTATGGTTTCCCGTATCTGATGAAATGAAAAAATGCTTGGTTTAACTGCTCTGCCTCTTCCTGTAAAATGCCGGTAATGACTTCAATCCCAGCAACTTTAAGAAGCCCGATTCCCGCTCCATTGACGGAGGGATTCGGATCGATAGACGCAACAAAAACACGTTGAATTCCAGATGAAATAATGAGATCTGTACACGGAGCTGTTTTCCCAGTATGGGCACACGGTTCCAGTGTCACGTATAGATCCGCACCAATAGAATTCGCACCTGCCATTGCCGGCGCATGCACTTCAGCATGAGGTGTCCCAGCTTTCAAGTGCGCACCAGTCCCTAAAATCCGGCCGTCTTTCACACAAACAGCACCAACAAGTAGATTTGGCGAGGTTTGTCCTTGTGCACTACGCGCCAGTTCAAGAGCAAGTCTCATATAATGTTGAGGGTCCATTGGCATTCCCCCTTTCGTTTTTTGAAAGGGCAGAGCCTGCAAGCACAGCACGTATATCCAAACAACTTCTCCCATCCAGACTATAACTGTCGGTGCCGGAATTTCACCAGCTCCACCGCCTTCCAAGCAAGGAAGGACGGGTCACGGACTGACGAGCTATGCTCGATCACCGCCGGTAAGGAATTTCACCTTGCCCCGAAGAGTTTGTTTATACGTGCCGACTTAAAGTTATCATACTGCTGCCATAAAATCAAAAAAGACTCAGTCTGATTGAACAGAGCAGAGTCTTCTATATATGATGAAATAAGAATACCATTGCATTTGCAACATATAATAAAACCGAGAAACCGCTGCATATTACAGCGTTCTTCCGGGTTCATTATCCTATTGCTCGCGTTTAAATAACACTGACATTCTATTACTTATTTCTTCAAGTCTTCAATTGAATCGATGTCCATATACTTCGGTACCACTAGACCGACTTTGACACCTTCCATATTGACGCCAAGTTCTTCGAATTTACCTTCGAATTTATCAGCATATGTTTTATGTGTTAATGGCATCCAAGCTGCAAGCGATGCGTCTGCACTACCGTCAGCAACTGCAGTCCATAATGGACCTGCTTCAACTTGTGTTAATGTCACTTTATAACCCATATCTTCTAAAACAATTTTCATGACGTTATGACTAGCGATTTCACTGTCCCATGCAACGTAAGCAAGTTTGATCTTGTCGCCGTCCACTTTTTCAACGCCTTCTGTCCATACAGCCACTTTTTCTTCATTTGCTTCAACCCATTTTTGTGCTGCCGCGTCTTCTTTTTCACCTTCTTGAATAGCTACCATTATTTCTCCCATATCCTCTTCAGTCCAGTTGAACTTCGATAAGATTTGGTGCGCTTCTGGCAGATCTTCTGCTAATCCGATTCTTCCGATTGTACGGATCTGCTCTTCCCCACCGTACACACCTTTTGGATCTTCAAGATATTTCAAATCGTATTTCGCAAATTTCCAATGCGGTGTCCAACCTGTAACGATAATCGGTTGCTCTTTGTCATAAGCTTTTTTCAGTGAAGCTGTCATTGCCGCACTTGAACCTGTTGTAAGATCCCAATCTGTAAGGTCATATTCTGTAAGTACTTTTTCAGTAGCTTCCATGATACCTGCACCTGGATCGATACCTGTAATCTTATAGTCTACTGATTCACCAACTGTTTTCGTGGAGTCTCCGTCTGCTTCATTCTTGTCACTGCCACATGCAGCAAGTCCTACTGCAAGCAGAGCAACCGCTCCAAGTCCTAATACTTTTTTTGTTAATTTCATAGTTTAGTTCCCCCTTGTTTTTTCTTTCCTGCGTGTTGCGTGATGCGATCTAAAATGATGGCTACGATAACGATGGACAATCCGGTTTCAAAACCAACACCCGTTTTCAGTTGTGTAACAGCTCGGTAAACTTCTTCACCAAGCCCTGGCGCACCAACCATCGATGCAATAACGACCATCGATAGGGAAAGCATAATACTTTGATTGACACCCGCCATAATTGTAGGTTTTGCAAGCGGAATTTGTACTTTGCTCAATCTCTGCCAAGTTGTAGAACCAAATGCTTCTGTCGCTTCGATTAAATCTTTCGGAACTTGTTCTATTCCAAGCATTGTCAAACGAATTGTTGGCGGCATTGAGAAGATAACAGATGCCACAACACCTGGGACGACCCCGATGTTAAAGAAGAATATAGCTGGCAATAAATAAACGAATGCCGGCATGGTTTGCATCAAATCCAATAAGGGATTGATGATTTTTCTTGCTGTCGCTTGTTGTGATCCCCAAATACCGACTGGAATTCCGATTATCAGTGCGAAGAATACAGAGGTGAGTACGAGCGCCAGCATTTGCAGCATCGGGTACCAATAGCCCAAGTAATCGATGAACAGCAAGCCGAACAATGTAAATATGGCAATGCGGCGAGTAGATACGAACCACGCAAGCAAGGCAAATAGCACGGCAAGTAAAATAGATGGCACGATATCGAGCAATTCCACTGATCCTTCAACTATTCCTTTGAGAAAATCTGAAATCCCGTCAAACACTGTACCGAAAGTTAGTACGAGCCAATCGACTCCATTGTCAATCCACTCTGCAAATGGCAAACGAGGTAAATATTTATCCATTTATCTTCGCCTCCGTATCCGTATGTTCATCGGAATCGAAAGTTCCGTTATTATTGATAAACTGATTATCACCTGATAATGCACCAATCAATGCACCACGAATAATAATTCCCTGTAGCTTGTTATTTTCATCAACGACTGCAACCGGAATAACCGCTGTCGATACGATATCGAACAGATCGATTAGCACGGTATCCAGAAGAATCATCGGAAGGTCGGTAATCATTATTTCTTCAAGTGTCTTCCCTGTTTCAATAGCCAAACTCGCATCTTGGGCCGTGACCGCACCTAAAAGACGCTTTGCTTTATCGACAACGTAAATTGAAGATATCCCAAGTTGTTTCATCATTCGAAGAGCTACTCTCGCTCCACGGTCGATTTGAACCGTCTCTGCTTTTTTCATAATATGTCCCGCTGTCAATACTTTAGAAAGATCCACATCTTCAACAAAGCGTTCTACATATTCATTCGACGGACTCATCAATATCTCTTCGGGCGTACCCACTTGAACAATTTCCCCGTCTTTCATCAATGCAATGCGGTCGCCTATACGAAGTGCCTCATCTAAGTCATGCGTAATGAAAATAATTGTTTTCCCCATATCATTATGAAGTTGCAATAATTCGTCTTGCATATCTTTGCGGATTAACGGATCAAGCGCACTGAATGCTTCGTCCATCAGCAAAATATCTGGTCCATTAGCTAGCGCTCTCGCTAAACCAACACGCTGTTGCATGCCTCCGCTCAGCTGGCTAGGGAATTGATCTTCATATCCTGCAAGTCCGACTAGTCCTAAGGATTCTTTCGCTTTGACTTGACGTTCTGCCTTCGCTACTCCTTGGATTTCTAAGCCATATTCCGCGTTTTCAAGAATCGTCTTGTGGGGAAAGAGTGCGAAGTTTTGAAATACCATTCCAATTTTCTTACGCCTTACATTACGAAGTTGTTCTTTATTCATCCCAACGATGTCCTCACCGTCTAGCAGGATATTGCCCATTGTTGGGTCAATCAGCCTGTTCAGTAATCTAACAAGCGTTGATTTTCCGCTACCTGACAATCCCATAATGACAAATATTTCACCTTCGTACACATCGAATGATGCATTTTTCACCCCGACTGTTGCGCCGGTGGCTTTCAAAATCTCACCTTTTGTTTTTCCTTCATTTAGAAGCTGGGAAGCCCGCTTCGCATTTTTACCGAAAATCTTTGTGGTGTTTATCACTTGGATTTTCTTACTGGCAATCTGTTCACTCATACATACACTCCTTATATTTTCAAAACTGACGAATGTCTTCTAGTATAGCTGTCTTTTTTTTGCATTACAACCGTTTTCTCAATTTAAATGGTTTGTACAGAAAAAACTGTACGAACTTTTATTGCTACGAATTGCTTTTTAAGATAGGATATAATACGCTATAAGAAATGAGCTGGATCGGTTAATAAATGCCGGTTATAGTGGAGGGAAGACGTTGTATGAACGGTAATGAAAAACTTGAAAAAGCTCGTGAGAGGATTATTGAATCCATCGCACAAAATATACATCTTTATGGTCTTACACCTTCTGCTGGAAGACAGTATGGCACGATGTTTTTTCATAATGAGCCGTTAACATTGGATGACATGACAGAAGAACTCGGGATGAGTAAAACGAGCATGAGCACATCTGTCAGAGCACTATCCGATTTGAAGTTAGTGGAACGTGCTTGGAAAAGAGGGGTCCGAAAAGACCTTTATCAAGTGAAGGATGATTGGTATCAAAGCTTTATTGACCTATTTTCAATAAAGTGGAGAAGATCTGTTTCCTTGCATTCAGCCGCAATAAGAAGGTCTTTGGCTGAACTGGAAGGACTAGTAAACGATCCCGCGATAGATGATGAATTGAGAGAAGAAGTAACTATAGATATTGAAAAATTACTATACCTACGAGATTATTACGATTGGCTCGATCGTCTTGTTGATGCTTTTGAAGATCATGATATTTTTAATCTCGTGCCAATTAAAAAGCCTGAACAGGATACGCCCAATAAGTGAACATAAGAAAAGCGGAAGGCGCCTTGGTAGACATGAAAAAGACGGCCAGTAAATAACTTGATCACACTATGGGCGCGCTACGTGTATGATTTACTTTAGATTGCTTTGGATTGAATGACTTCTATAAGATTACCGGGATATCTGAATATGTAGGGATGCGACTTTGTCGCATCCCTACATATTTTTTCGGTAATCGTATGGTGGTCCTTCATCCGTCGCGCTCCAAATACATTAGTACACGAAGTGCTAAAGCTTTTTGGGACAAAAGAATAGACGATTGTCTACCTGGATAAAAGCCGCCAAAGATGTAATTTTGGCGGCTGATGATTTCTATATGGTTTTTTCTTATTTATTTTAAAGAAGTGTCACT
Organism: Sporosarcina psychrophila; assembly: GCF_001590685.1. Taxonomy (GTDB): domain Bacteria; phylum Bacillota; class Bacilli; order Bacillales_A; family Planococcaceae; genus Sporosarcina; species Sporosarcina psychrophila. Next base: position 1,404,284 of record NZ_CP014616.1, on the reverse strand, counting down.
TTCTATAAGACATCACATGGATAGATGCATAATCTCTGCTAAAAGTAAGCGAGGAACAAATTGTACAGGGTACTAGAGTGCTCGAAATGGTCCAGTGAAAATAGATTTTCCAAGCCTTACTCACCAGTGTTTTATGCAAATAAATGGCTGATCAACAGACGTGTCTTCTTAACTAACTATCACATTTTTTTAATACGATTGTATCCTTTTTCCCCATATGGCTGTAACTCTTCTACCCACTTATCCAACTGCTTCTCAAGGATTTTACTTTTACTAATCCCCTGCCAATCCTTTTCATCTATCGTTTCAAGTATTTCAATTTCAAAATTGTCTTTTCCATGTTCATCCCAATCGGTTTGTAGTTCTTTATTTTTATGCCCGCCGGTAGTTAACATGAATTTTAATCCGTTCAATGTTTTGAAATTCGGTGTCGAATTTACAAAAAGCTTCCCGTTCTTTACATTCTTGATTTGAAATATTCCATAACTCGGTTTATCTTCTTTCGCTTTCAATTTCATTTCTTTTTTAAAATCCATTTCATCGACATCTCCTTTTTCTAGACTTTGCACAAGGCGATATGCACTTCCTTCAGCATTACGCGTTAACACATCACGGTCGACCATCTCCCGCCGTAACAGCATATAATCTTCGAAGATCGTCACCAAAATCGCATTGACTTCACCTTCTGAATACACTTTATTCGGTTTGAAGAGCAACGCAATTTCTGCTAACAGGCGATTTTTTTCTTGCTCTTTCATACGTAGTGTTTTCAAACGCCCATCCTCCTCAGAGAAATAGCGCGCTAATTCTGTTGAAGGTTCAAATGATTTCTCATTCGGCTTATCGATATTCGGTTCATCTGTTACGATTTCTTGTTGCCGTTTCACTAAATTCATGAGAGCCAGCAGGGTTTTTGCTTGTTTTTCTTTTTTGCGTAATGAAAAACGATGATTACGAATCGTCGACATGCTTCCGATTTTCAGTTCCTGTTGAATTTCTTTATCTGTCTTTCCTGCGTAAATCAAAGAAAGCAATTTCGACTGTTGGTCGGACAGCCCCGTCTGTTCCTTACCACCTGAGAGTAATCGTTCAAAAACACTGCCATGCGTCCTTTCAATATGGTGTTCCATATAACGCCAATCTGTGAAAAGTACATCTCCTACAGGATAAATGATCCCTTTTTCAACTTCTTCACCACATAATAAACAGCGATAATAACGATTCTCTTCGATGTATCCCTTTTCCATAACTTCTACCGGGTAATCTAGTGACATATCCATTTAAACATAAACACCTTTCTCTCCACACTGTTTTTATATAAACAAATATACACTTCATCTACGTTAAATACAATCTTATTTTTCCGTATAAAAAAACCGCACTCCATAGAGCACGGTTTTTGAACATCTTAGCATTCTATTTTATTACAGTTGTATCTAACTCAATTTCTACATTTCCTTTGATAGCACGACTAATCATACAGGACGTTTCAGCTTTTTCCGCAAGCTTGTGTGCCAGTGCTTCATCCCTTTCAGTTGCGTCCTTTTTCAATACGATTTCTGGTTTATGAATAATCTTTTTATATGTAATGACACCGTTCGTTACATCGACAACACCAACTGACTCCATCGTCAAGGCGACTTTCTCCAATTTACTTCGCTCCATCATAGCCGCAAGTGTAATAATATAACATGTCGCCGCTGCACCTAGCAGCATTTCATCCGGATTTGTACCAATTCCCGGCCCGTCCATTTCGGTTGGAATTGAAATCTCCGTCTTTAAATTTCCCGCATCGATTGTTCCTATATCATTCCGTAAACCTGGCCAGTCAGCTTTTAAATGGAAGTGATGTTGTGCCATAAGAAAAGTCCCCCTTTGACTATTTTGTTTCTTTCATTATACAGGTTACTATCCGTCGATTCAGTAAATCAAATTGAAGTAGTGAATTGATTGGCGTTAACCAACAGTTTATTGGAAAGAGAAGATAACTCTGACCCCGTTTTTTCAACAGCTTGCATCGCTTCAAATTGTTCCTGAAATGCGCGCATCATTTGAGCTGCATTACTTTTATTTTTTCCGGAAACATTTTCTACTTGTTTCGTAGATGCCTCCAATAACGGTAGTCCGCTTTCCAACGAGTTCAAGTGATCTTTCATAACAAATAACCTTCGATCCAATACCTTGATTTGATCTGCAGCGGCCTTGAAATTCCCACTATTTTCTTGTGTAATACTTTCAAAATTTGTTGCATCTACTTGCATCTCTTCTATATTCAAAGTAGTCCTATCAACGGATTGTTCCATTTGTAAAATAGTACCTTTAATTTCTCCTGTAGCGTTAGCCGATTGCTCCGCTAATCGTTGGACCTCATTTGCTACCACTAAGAATCCTGCTCCTGCTTTTCCAGCTCTAGTTGCTTCGATTTTCGCATTTAATGCAAGCATACGCGTTTGGTCAGTAATGCTATCAATGGTGCTAACTACACTAGAAACGGACATGAACTTTTCATGTAAGTCATCAATCGTTTGAATGACACTTTCCATACTTCGGAAGAAGATTCTCATCATTTTTGCTGCCTCGATTGTCGAAGTCTCTCCTGTTTTCACGACTTGTTTTGTAATCGTTGACTCATGAAAAACTTCTTCCATTTCATTAAACAACGTAGCCATTTGAACTTTCATCTGCTGGAAGGCTTGCTGCTGTGTTGCTGATACAGAAACCGTCTCTGCAGCAATCGTCTCCAACTCTGAAACCTGAGCATTCAAATAATCATTTTTTGTCAGCAGTGCAGTTGAGCTGACGTTTAAATGACTTCCAGTCTGTGCTAGTTGTATACTAGTGTTTTTTATTTCCACGAGCATATAGGACATACTTTCAATCATCATCCTGAAGCTTTTAATGAGCGATTGGAATTCAGGTGTAGAAGATTGAATCGCCAAATCAACTCCTAAATCCCCTTCCCTGACCATGCGCATTTTTTGTTGCAATACAATTATCGGTTTCGTCATTCGGTGAATCGTTGGCGCAATCAGTAACAATGCAATGATTAACGCAATTAGGATCGATATCAAAATTTGGGTTCCCATTTCTTTCGTATCCGCCAAATAATCACTGTCCGGAACAACAATAACAAATTCCCCGCCTAACTCTTGAACACGATAATAGCTAATAGTATGCGGGTTTCCTTGGATCGTTTCATGTAAAATACCTTTACCGTCTTGATTGATTTTCTCCACAATTTGATTGGACAAGCTCAGATTTGTATTTTTACTAACCGCAAAGGGAATCAGCTGATCATCTTTTGAGTAAAACATCGTTGCATTATAACCATCTTGAGTTAATGATACATGCTGCCTCTTAACAACCTCTTCAAGAGCAGACATAAAATTTTCCTTATTCCCGATATGTATCAACATCAATGTTTTCGCTAGATCATTGACAATTGTCACCTCTCGTTCCAAATGGGAAGAGACGAGTTCAATAGTGCTTTTCGTCATTTTTTCATACGCTGTGAATCCTATTGTAACCGTGGATATTAGCAGGATTGTTAGAATTGCGAAAAGTAATCGAGTTTTAAATGTGATGTTGGTAACTCTAGAAGATACATTCGTCCAGTTTACTTTTCCAAATCTTATCTTCTTAACGACTTCTTGTGCCAATCGACTCAATTTAATAACCACCTCACAGGAATTTATACTCAATTTTCTCATATACGTGTAAATTTCCTGTAAAGAGTGTGTAAATTTTCTGTATAGAATTTTGAATGTCTTTTTTATATGAACGAAAAAAAGCTATTCACGATGAATGTGAATAGCTTTTCGTACTGTTATGCTAACGCTTTTGCCAAGTCTTCAAGTAAATCTTCCACATCTTCAATTCCTACCGAAATGCGTACAAGACCATCTGTAATCCCTAGTTGCAATCTGCGTTCACGCGGAATTGACGCATGTGTCATGCGTGCAGGTATAGAAATCAAACTTTCAACTGCTCCCAAACTTTCCGCAAGCGTAAAGTAGCGCAATTTTGCAAGCAACTCATCAGCTTTCTTTTCGCTTCCAACATCGAACGAAATCATACCACCGAAGCCGGTCGCTTGCCTTGTCATCAATTCTCGGCCCGGATGTGTTTTAAGTCCCGGATAATACACTTTCCCCACTGCCGCGTGTCCATCTAAAAACTCCGCGATTTTCTGCGCATTCACATTATGCTCTTCCATACGAAGTCCGAGCGTTTTTATACCGCGAATCAATAACCATGAATCCTGTGGCCCAAGAATAGCGCCCACCGAGTTTTGAATGAAATGTAAATCCTCTGCAAGTTTCTCTGTTGCTACCACGACAAGCCCTGCTACGACGTCACTATGACCTCCGATATATTTCGTCGCACTATGCAATACAATATCTGCGCCTTGAGCGATTGGTTGTTGAAAATATGGGGTCATAAACGTATTGTCGACAATTGTGAGCAATCCCTTTTCTTTTGCAAGCTTAGTAACAGCTTCAATATCCGTTATTTTTAACAGTGGATTCGTTGGGGATTCCAAGAAAATCGCTTTTGTATTTTCTTTAATTGCTTCATCCACTTTCGTGATATCACTAGAATCAACGAATGTTGCCGAGATGCCAAAGCGATTTAATACTTTCGTAATGACACGGTATGTTCCACCATATACATCGTCTGTTAGAACAATATGGTCACCTTTACTAAATAACATTATAACCGAACTAATCGCTGCCATTCCGGAGCCAAAAGCAAAGCCCGCTTTTCCGCCTTCTAAATCGCTAATTAATACTTCTAGCGCATGACGAGTTGGGTTACCTGTACGTGAATATTCATACCCGTTAAATTGACCGACTGTCTGTTGCTTGTACGTACTTACTTGATATATGGGTGTGGAAACTGCACCTGTCGTTGCATCTCCAACAATACCGCCGTGGATTAATTTCGTTTTTGCACGCATGAATTATTCTCTCCCTTTAAATAGATCATAGATGTTCTGACTTAAATAACGCTCACTGGAATCAGGAAAAATGGTAACAATATGGCTTCCCGCTTTCGCAATTTCAGCTTCACGTAAAGAACCATAGAATGCAGCGCCAGAAGAACTTCCAACGAGCAACCCCTCATTTTTCGCCAATGAACGCAATTGCATGAACGCGTCCTCGTCGCTAACTGTATGAATGGCATCAAAATACGTTGGGTCCATGTAGTCTGGTAAAAACTCCATTCCAATTCCTTCTGTTACATGAGATCCTGCTGCTCCACCGTTGAGTATAGAGCCTTCAGGTTCCACGACAACTGTTTTCACACCCGGGTTGCGTTCTTTCAAAAACTGCGAGGTCCCCATAAATGTACCACCAGACCCCGCTCCCGCAACAAAAACGTCGATTTCCCCATCTAAATCACGCCATAATTCGGGTCCAAGTGTTTTCATATACGTCGCCGGATTTGCGGGATTTGAAAACTGTGAGGGTGTAAAAGCACCGGGTGTTTGTAAAACAAGCTCTTTCGCTTTCTCAATCGCACCACCCATGCCTAGTTCGGTTGGTGTATTGATAATTCCAGCACCAAGTGCACGCATAAGTGTTTGTTTTTCTAAACTAAACTTTTCTGGAACGACAAATATCACATGATAGCCTTTTCCAATCGCTGCAAGAGCCAAGCCGATACCCGTATTTCCCGCCGTCGCTTCAATAATTGTTCCACCCGGCAACAAACTTCCCGATTGCTCTGCATCCTCAATGAGTGTTAATCCGAGTCGATCCTTTACGCTTCCTCCTGGATTTAGATACTCTAGCTTTGCGAATATCCGACAATTATTTGGAATATGAATACGACTAATCTCAACAACCGGCGTGTTTCCAACTAATTCTTGTACACTACCGTAAACTTTCATTACACTTCCTCTTTGTACACATGGCGCCATTCATCTTTTTTCGCAAGCATATTTCCCGCTAACTCTTTGGCACCTTCCAAACTATGGTTTGCGGCCCACCCACATTGCACTTCGTTACACGCTGGCACTTCCGTCGCTACGAGTACATCTCGCAAAGTGTTTTCTAAAATGACTAGAATTTCTTCGTAATCATCATGATTGATAACAGATAGATAAAAGCCGGTTTGGCAACCCATCGGACTAAGATCAACAACTTTATCAGAATGATTTCGAATGTTCTCCGCCATTAAATGCTCGATGGAATGTAGTGCATCCATTTTCATAAACTGTTTGTTAGGTTGTGTGAAACGTAAATCGTACTTATACACTTCATCACCATGACTTCCCTGTTTAGTCCCCGCTAAACGCACGTACGGTGCCGCAACTTTCGTATGATCTAAGTTAAAACTTTCAACATTCAACTTTTCCATCGTAGTCTCCCCTTATTTTTTAGTCGCGTCCATTAGCCAGACAAAATCATTCAATTGTTTAAACGTCACTTCGAATCCGGCTTCTAAAAATAGTTTCAATAATACGGGCAGTATTGTGTAATATTCACGTTCTAAATCGTCTGCAACATTTTGAAAATTTCTTGCCCGCTCCTTATCTATCTGAGCCTGCTTTGCATCTTCCGTTATAAAAATGGTATCGGCAAAGACGACTTTTCCATTTATCGGTAACAACTGTGCATACTTCTTCAGTGCAACTCCTTTTTCTTCATCTGTTAAATGATGAAATACATATGAACTTGCGATTGAATCAATTGTTATACCATCAGTTTCAAAATCAATTAAATCCCCGTCCTTGACCTCAATTGAAGGAAATCGCTCTGCCGTTAATCGCCGCATCGCAGTGTTCGGTTCAATGCCAATTACTTGATGGCCGGCATCTATTAATTTTGCTGTCAGATTTCCCGTCCCTGTACCGAATTCAAGAATAGTTCCAATAACTTTGCTTGTGACAGCATTTAGAATCTCGTCATAGCCTTCAAATACATCACGGTATTCAGGATCCTCCCCAGCAACTGATGCGTCATACAAGTGAATCCACTCATCAAAAATATCGATGAATTCGCGTCCCATAACAAAACTCCTTTTTTCAAGTATATTATTCCAAGTTGTTTACTATGGTATAGGCGTAATATCAATATTTATACCACACTCCAACTAGAAATGCCAATAAAAAAACAAAACGGAGTCTTATTCGCCTGTATCAATCGCTCCCCCATCATTTCGTAAACCGGGCCCGCACGCTATTTCCCATTTGCTCATATAGATAGATGATAACAAACAGTTGCAGGGGGAAATAAGTATGCAATGGATATCTATATTATTAATCGGTATTGCTGCAAACATTGATAATTTAGCAATAAGTGTTTCATACGGCTTAAAATTAAAAAGAATTCCTTTCCTATACAATTTCATTATTTCTATTATTTCTATTGCATTTGCATTCTTCTCCATATCAGCGGGGAGTTTTTTATCCAATTACTTTTCACAATCAATGGCTAACTTCACTGGTGGCTTCTTAATTACCGTCCTTGGTATATGGTTTATCGCGCCATTGCCATTTTTCACTAAAAATAAATCCATTCAAACAGAAGACAATAGCCCCGTATTTCTAGGTTTAGAACAACCAATGAAAATCACTTTAAAAGAATCAACTTTTTTGGGATTTCTACTTTCCTTAAACTGCTTAACAATTGGTTTTGGGGCAGGTATTACAGGCTTCTCTCCGCTTTTCACTTCAATCTCAATTGGACTATTTTCACTGATTTCAATTTCTCTAGGTATTAAAATTGGTAATACAATTGGCAATACACTATTCGGCAAGTACTCCTCTAAAATCGCCGGACTTTTGCTCATCATAATCGGCATTTATGAAATGTTTTTCTAATAGTACTTACTCAATTTCGCATAAATAAATGTAAAAATCATAACGACATCCCTATTCGCAAATGAGATAGTCAAATCAGTATCCATCACTATAATGGCACCAGTTTTACCTACCTTCTCATTCAACATTACCTTCTTTTCTTATCGAAGTTTTCAGAAACATATGGTACACTTAAGACCACTACTTGAAAACGCTTACATTACTTATCAGCTTCAAAAGGAGGGGTTTTATGGTGCTCGTACTCCAACAACGACAGGAACAGAATCTGTTAATGACATTCGAGTTAAGACAAGCAATTGAAATACTTCAATACTCGACGTATGAACTTGAACAATTTATAAGGCAACAAGAGCTTGAAAATCCGATTATCGAACTGAAAGAAAAAAATACATATGAAGAGAGAGTGAATCAGCGGACATCTACTTTTGGTTCTTCCGAGATGCCGGAGGATCTATTCCAGTGTACTGAAAGAAACATGCGGGACACACTATTCGATGACGCAAAATTCATTTATCCAGACGAACACATCCAAAATTTGTTAAAGTATCTCATTTATAATCTGGATGACAATGGCTATTTACGTGTTCTTGGTAAGGATCCAGATTTCTATCTAGAATTTGATGAATTTGATATTGATAAAGGAATTCTTTTACTTCAAGAAGTGGGTCCAGTAGGAATTGGGGCTAGAGACTTAAAGGAATGCCTGCTCTTGCAAATTACATACACCTATCCTGAACAAAAGTCAGCTGCCTTTTTAGTAGAACATCATTTAAACTTGCTTGCTGACCATAAATGGAATGAAATCGCCTTACAAATGAACATCGAAATGAGGGAAGTAAAAGAGCTTTACGATTTCATACAAACGCTTAACCCGAGGCCAGGCACATTTATTTCCAATTTTCCAACTGAATATTTAACTCCTGACATTATTGTCGAATCAAAAGATGATAAATTAGTTTTCCATTTGAATGACGGCTATTTACCAGCTATTCATGTCAATAAAGAGTACACGCAACATCTTCAATCGAAAAATGATGTATCAAAATATATTCATACTCAATATAAAAATGTAGAATGGCTTCTTAGCAGTATTGAACAGCGCCGAAATACAATTATTAAAATAGTGCAAGTCCTGTTAGATAGACAGGAAAGTTTTTTTATAAATGGACTCTCTTCATTGAGACCATTAACGCTAAAAGAAGTAGCTGATGAAATTGAAATGCACGAATCAACTGTCAGCAGAGCGACTACCAACAAAGTCATTCAGACCACGTTCGGTTCTTTCGACCTCCGAATTCTGTTCACTTCGAAGTTAGAAACTGCGGACGGCACTAGCATTTCTCAAACGAAAGTGAAAACACTTTTGGAGAATTTTATAGCTCAGGAAAATAAATTCAAACCCTATTCTGACCAAAAAATAGCAGAATACTTTAATCGCGAAAAGGGCATCACAATCTCTAGGCGAACAATTAGTAAGTATAGAGAGGAGTTAAATATACCTTCCTCCAGCAAACGTAAAGATATTCAAGTATAATTCACAAAAAAAAGCACGGAGAGTACTTGACTTATTTGTCAGGTACTCTCCGTGCTCATTTTAGTTAACTTCTATCGCATGTTCTTCATGTTCATGTAATTCTTTATCGTCTTTTACGTGGATTTGAATTTTGTACGGACCTACTTGTGCAAATGTGTATGAAGCTGTATATTCACCGGCAACTAATTCTTCAACGTCGACCCAGTCGTGTTTGTCCGGATTTTCTTCATTCCAGATTTCGTAGCGTACTTGTGCTTTTTCAAATGGTTTTCCATCTAATTGCAGGTGAACGACAAATTCAGTAGATTCGCCGGACTTCATATTTTCAGGTTTCATGAAGTGCATCGAAAATCCTTCTGCATGCCCATGTTCGTGTTCAGATTCTCCTTCAATGGCTTCTTCATAATTCCCGCCATTACCTACTGTCACTTCTTTTTTCGGCATTGTGTGCAAACCTCTTGCTGTTACATGCACTTGAACGTGGAAAAGACCGTCATGCTCAAAAGAAGTTTCTGCTGTGTACAAACCGTCTTTGTCATTCGTCGATTCAACCTTGAAACTGTCGTCTTTTTTTCCTTCTTCCCATACTTCAAATTCAACTTCATTAGCGTCATCTACTTTGTCATCGCCCTGTGTAACAACTGCTTCCATTTTTATAATACCATTCACATCAACTTGTTCTGTCACTGTTAGCTTCACATCCAGCGGTAGAGGTACTCCTGTTTCGTCCACTTTTACCGCTTCTTCTTTACCGCATGCTGCCATAGCGGCCAGCATGAATAGCCCCACTAACAAACCAAATTTCCTTTTCATCAAGATTCCCCCATAGTCGTTTTACTTAACGTAGTTCCTTATGTTCGTTATGATTATAATAGATAAGTTAGAACTAAGTGTGAACTACCGCGCTTCACATGATTTTCACATTTATTAGAGAAAATGAGTACAATTAGCAACCTATAATTGAAATGAGGTTTTATCTTGAATTCATCCACCATTATGATTATAGACGATGAACCACAAATGAGGAAACTGATTCGAATGTTCCTCGAAAAAGAAGGTTACACTGTCGTCGAGGCTACAGATGGGATCCATGCACTGTCTTTGATAGACCAAACAAATCCACAGTTGCTACTAGTAGATGTAATGATGCCCTTCATGGATGGCTTTACATTCGCCAAAGAAATAAAGCGGACATCGACAATCCCACTCATCTTTCTATCAGCAAAAGGAGATGAATGGGATAAAATACAAGGTTTAAAGCTTGGCGGCGACGATTATATTGTCAAACCATTTTTACCGGGAGAGCTTCTTGCAAGGATTGAATCCGTTCTGAGACGATCTTATCAAAATATACCAGTTGCCGATACATTAACTGTCGGGCCACTCGTAATCGATAATGGAGCACATACTGTGTCATTGAATGGAAAACCCTTATTATTAACATTAAAGGAGTTCGGTATGCTTCATGTGCTTGCTAAAAATAAAGGTCGCGTCTATTCAAGGGAACAACTGCTGCACATCGTCTGGGGTGAAGAACATCAAAGTAGCGAGCGTACAGTCGATACACATATCAAAACGTTAAGACTTAAAATGGGTAATAACGGTGATCTAATTGAAACAGTTTGGGGTATCGGCTACAAATTCGAGGTGTGAAGATTGAAGACACTTACATTAAGCATAAAAATAGGTATAGTCCTGATTTCCAGTATCGGGTTTACAATTCTTTTTTCCTTTTTCTTCATCCATTATCTCTATTCTGAATTGTATTTGACAAGTATTGAAGAATCCATTGTCTATCAAGGGAAAAGGACGGCTTCTCATTACCATTACGGGGAATTAAGTGATGAAATCATCGATAAAATCCAATGGTATAACATCGTGTCAGAATATGAAATTATCGTAGTTGATAACTTAAAGGATCTCACTTCCTATTTCCCTTACGAGGTCAATTATGAAACACTTGTCGATGCAAATGACATGGCTGAGTTGGAAAAAGGAGCCTATGTATTAAAAGAGGGATTCGTAAAAGAACTTAACCATGAAATTCTAGGCGCCATTTTTCCAATCAAAGGTGAGAACGGACTTATCGGTTTCATCTATATTTATGTTCCACTTGCGGCAGTTCAAGATGTATTCCGGGGAAGCATTCCAATACTTTTGATCGTTGGCTGCTTATTTTTCTTCATACTCTTCTTAGTTGTCAATCGCACTTGGCATTCTTTATTCAAACCGTTGCAAGATCTTCAGCGACTTTCTTTTGAAGTATCTAAAGGGAACTATTCAAACCGGATTCAAAGCGAAAGGAACGATGAGGTCGGCCAATTGACGAAGGCGTTCAATTTGATGAGCCTTTCACTTGAACAACAGGAAGAACGAAAAAAGGAATTCACGTCAAACATCGTGCATGAACTCCGTACACCGCTCACCTATATTAGCGGTTACACGCATGTTCTTAAAGACAAAATATATTCATCGCCCGAAGAAGCACAAAGCTATTTGACAACGATTGAAAAAGAAACAGATCGACTGACCAAATTGATCACTGATCTTGTGGAATTAAATCATCTTCAAGAAGATTTGTATACAATTGACATTCAGCCTATTGCCATCGCGCAATTATTAGTAGATACAGTTGGTTTGTTCACGATTCATATTGCAGAAAAAGAATTATCTCTCGAATTGACTATAGAAGAAGAACTTATTCTAACAGCTGATCCAAAAAGAATTCAACAAATTTTTTACAATACCATAGACAATGCCGTGAAGTATTCCGCCACAAACGGAACCTTGGCAATTGAATTAACGAAAAAAGATGCTTTCCTTCAATTCCGAGTGACAAATGATGGAATTCTTATTGACGATGAAGATCTAGAGCGAATTGGCGATCGTTTTTTCAGGACAGATAAAGCCCGGAATCGGACAACCGGTGGAACAGGCTTAGGGCTCCCTATTGTCAAAGAAATCATCCGACTGCACAACGGAACTTTCGAGATGACTAGCGACACCATGACAGGAACAATCGTAACGATTCGATTGCCCGGCTTATCTATTGATGAACAAGAAGAGGTGTAATTTGAAAAACATATGCTATCTGTTTATTCCCCTTGTCATTGCAGTCTTGCTTTCCGCTTGCAGTTCTGTACCTCATAGTGGAAAGGAAATAGTCCCATTTTCTTATACAGACCAAAATGGACAGCCTTTCGGTACAGATGAACTAACGGGGAAAGTCTGGATTGCTGATTTCGTCTTCACAAAATGTAAGACCGTCTGTCCCCCGATGACACTAGAGATGGCGGATTTGCAAAAAAAGTTCGAGGATGAAGGCGTTCAAGTCGAATTCGTATCATTCACTGTCGATCCAACAATTGATTCACCAGATGTGTTAAAAGAGTACATCCACCAATTTACGGACGATGAAAAGAATTGGCATATATTAACGGGATATACACAGGAAGAAATTGAAGCTTTCGCAAGGGATCAATTTCAAACAATTGTACAAAAACCTTCCTCATCCAATCAAGTCATTCACGGGACTAACTTTTATTTGATTGATCAGCAAGGCAGTATTGTGAATGAATATAATTATGTAGATGCATCCTATGTCAAGGAAATGTCGAAGGACATCAAAAAGATTCAAAGATAATCACATGTGTTGATTAACCAAAAACAACCAGTAAATAACTTAATCAAACAGCAGGAGCTTCGTGTACATTAAATTTGGATCGCTTTGGATTGAAAGGCCTCTATACGATTATCGAGATTTCTTGATGTGTAGGGATGTGGCCTCGTCGCATCCCTACACATCGTTTTTCGATAATCGTATGGTGCTTATTCATCCGTCACACTTGCCCCTCGGTAAAGATATCATGACTAGTTCGCCAAAAGCGGACCGAAAATGATTCAGTGAAAATGGGTTTTTTCAAGCCTTTCTTACCTGCTCTTTATGAAAGAAAATGGTTAATCAACAGACCTGAAAGATAATAGACAAAAACACCTCCTAGGCTTATCCGCTTAGGAGGTGTTTCCTTGTTAGCAATACATTCATTATTTCTTCAAACGACTCTTCATAAAACTGATAACAACTGGCAGAACAGACACAAAGATAATTAATAAAATAACAGTGGAGAAGTTATCTTTAATGATAGGAATATTCCCGAAGAAATAACCTGCAATCGTACAAATTCCTACCCATAGAATTGCGCCCACTACATTATAAATGAAAAAGTAGCGATAATTCATACGACTAGCCCCTGCAACAAAAGGTATAAATGTACGAATGAACGGCATAAAGCGGGCAATCACTATCGTTTTACCACCGTGTTTATTAAAGAATTTCTCTGCTTTATCCATTTTTTCTTGATCAATGACTCTACCAATTAAGCTATTAGGCTTGATCGCTGTCCCAACTTTTTTACCGATTTGATAATTTACAGTATCCCCAATGACAGCCGCAGTAAAGAACACAATAAGGAGAAGTACAATGTTAAATGCCCCCATTGCAGCAAGAGCCCCACTTGCAAATAGCAAAGAATCACCTGGTAAGAATGGGAAAATAACTAATCCTGTTTCAACAAACACGATTAAGAATAATAGTACATATGACAGCGAGCCGAAATTTTGAATAATTTCAACCAAATGCTCATCAATATGTAATATGAAGCTGATTATGTTTTGAATTATAGTCATACATAGACTCACTTTCAATAATATTTGTCAGATTCATTGACAGAAACAACCTTATTCATCATACTTGTTTCTTTGATAGTTGTCACGTAACAGAATAAAATAGCGATACACTTACATAAAAGCGCAAGGCGCCAAAAAGAATAGCAGGCATAAGTCGATTAAGGGGAAGGCATTCTAAGATCGCGACGACTGCATTCTTGCAGGTACGACGTGGCGCTCTTTGCCACAAAGCCGGATTGCTTTCAAGGAAATATAGCCTAAGTACGCCGCGTCCTGCGGCAACAGCTACATGAGACCCACATTCTATTGGCCCCGAGCGGCTTGTGGATAGAGTCTAGAGTCTAGACACCATTCTATGTCGAACAAACCTATACTTTCCTATATTTGAAGAATGCCCCCCAATGATTTCAGGGAGGCATTACTCATACTATTATTTACGTCTCCAAAGCATCAACATCATCGCCGTAATAAAAGTAAAAGCAATGAGTGCCAAAAAAGGAATCGTTACAAAACCAAACCAATTAATATATTGTCCCGAGCATGGAACCCCGCTCGTACACGTACTGAATTCTTGCAATGAAGGCAGTTTCTGCAACGCATAATGATAACCAGATAGAAGCATGCCTATGACTGACATCGGAAGTACGTACTTATATATATCGCGGTCATTTCGATAAAATGCCATGCCAAGGAACAGAACTAGTGGGTACATAACTATTCGCTGATACCAGCAGAAAGTGCATGGTACAAAGCCCATACGCTCGCTAAAAAACAAACTTCCTATCATCGCTGTAATCGATGCTAACCAGGCAAGGAGGAGCGGTTTACTTACCACTAGCAGCCGCCTCTTCCACCATTTTTGTGAAATCATCTAACGTACTACCCGTAAATTGTTTTCCACTTATAAAGATTGTTGGTGTGGAGGATACACCTAGGTTATTGGCCGTTTTCATATCTTTCTCCCAAGCTTCTTTCCCCTTGCTTTCACCAAATGACTGCATTACTTTATTCGTTTCTTCTTCAGTTGCCACTTCCGCTAAAACCTCTTCCAAAAATGACTCCGTATATAAGTCCTTTTTTTCGTAGGTTAAATCTTCTGGTTGCTTACTAAATAATAATTCATGGAAAGTCCAAAACTTATCATTCCCTAATTCTTGATAAACCGTTTCTGCAAATTGAGCGGATCGATTTGAATCGATGTTTATAAAGGAGTAATTCATAAAGTAAAACTTGGCTTTCCCCGTTTCAACTAACTCCTTGTAAATAACCGGAAAAAGTCTATCATTGAAATCTTTACAACTTGGACATTTATAATCACCAAACTCAATAATGTCAACTGGTGCTGACTCTTCACCCAAGAACGGTTGCCCTTCTACATCTATAACGGTTGACTTTTGATTGGCATCCGTTAAAACAATAACTCCTACGATACAAATAACTACTAAACCAACAATCCAAAAAATCTTCTTAGACAAGGTAAACACTCCTAATTTGAACTACATGACGTAGTGTAATGAAATAAAAATTTACGCAAGAGCGTAAATAAATAGTGCACAAATGAAGCAAAAAATCGTTACTGACAGAAGCATAACCTTCACAGGTAGCTTTATTTGGATTCCTTTTAACGGATTCAAGATATAGTCAATCCGATAATTGACAGATGTATCAGCAAATGACGCATAGACAAAAGGCATTTTTTCATGTTTGCACACTTTAAGCATCTTTAAAAGCGCGCTCCCTAAGTTAACAGACGTCTGTTGTTTTTCAATTGCATATTCATCGGCTGACAATTCCTTAATGATGCTATATTTCTGATTAAACCATTTTAGAATCGGAATATAGCCCATCGTGGACGAACAAAGTGACATCAAAAAGATGGTAAGGGGGTCACGATTTTTTTGATGATACATCTCATGAGAAATGACTGCATTTAATTCATCGTCATTTAATAGGCTTATCAATCCCGTCGATAATACGATTTTAGGACGAACAAATCCCATTGTGATTGCAATCGGTGAAGGATGCGAGATCACAATAAATCCATCTTTTCCATCGCTATAAGTTTGATTCATTTCGGTTGTGAGCGTATTTTCTTCATACTGCTTAAATCGTTTTTTCATTCGTGAAGCATGATAAAATTGTGATCCTATTTTCCATATCGAAAATAACAACGTATAAATGACAAATGCATCGAGGACATACTCAAGAGAAGACAAGCCAATATTTTTGATCCAACCGTGACAGACGACAACAAGGTTATGACCAATATCCCAGCCTGCTATGATCGACATCAGATACAAACCCATTTGAAGATAAATCGTCCCTGAAATTATGAGTGACACAACAAGCATACTTAATGATTGACGTTTGTACATACGTTACATGCCCTTTTTCAGTTCTTTGATTTTCTGTTCGAGCTTGGCCACGAGAGCATCATCTACATCTTCAAGTGCATCCAGCATGTGACTTACTACAACATTTCCAAATTCATCCATCAGCTCATTTGTCATTTCTTTCGACTGTGTAGTCAAAAATTCTTCCCTTGATAGAAGCGGTTTATACAAAAACGACCGTCCTTCCAGTCTCTTGCAAAGAATCTCCTTGTCTACTAATCGATTCATAACAGTCATTACTGTATTGAAATTCGTTGATTTTTCATGTTCAAGTACTTGCTGAACATCTTTAATAGTCATTTCGACATCATTCCATAAAACGTCCATAATCTTTGCCTCAAGAGGCCCAAAAAAGCGGTTTAGCCCACTTTCATTCAACTTGAATTCCCTAATTTTCATGACTACTCATCTCCACATTACTCATTGTAGTGCTAGTCTTTTATCCAGTCAAGAATTCTCTTTTGAAAAATAGACAATTAACAAATCTGTAACATTTATTGCCCTATATTCTCCTTATTTAGGTCAGGTTGTCTTTAACAATTCAGACAAAAATCTCCCCGGCATTTAAACCGAGGAGATTTTCACAACCTATTATTGAAGCTATTTATTGTTTATTTATCATCTTCAAATTCGATTTTTGTACCGTCTTTAAATCGAATTTCTAGCTCAAATTCCGTATAATCTGTCGGTAAATCGAATACCTTCATTACTTCTTGAATGGCAGCTTCCTTCCCTGTCTGTTGAGTAATTGTTAACTGTTTCACCAATGGATACAGTTCATTGAATGCCTCTGTCCCCTTTTTCTTGATATTATTAAGTGAATCCTCAATTTCTGCATCGATTGAATTGTCACTATTTTTTTCAAGCTCTGCCTCATATTCCTGATGATTCGCATAGTCAAGCTTTAGTTCGAAATCAGCATAGCCAAGTTCATCCATCTTTTTTTGCATATCATCTTGATTGACGGTATCTGTATTTTGTTCAGTTTCAGGGCTACTAGTTCCCTCCGTCGAAGTCGCACCATTTGTGTCCCCATTACTATTCTCTCCCGTAATAGGTTCGTCCACTACCTTATCAATATTTTTTTCAGCGTTCCCGCAAGCAACAAGCACAAAGGATAATGCCATGGTCAAGATGAAAATAGAAATTTTCTTCATCGTATCTACCTCCTTATACAGTCCATTCCCCATCGAGGGACTTTTACACATGAAAAAACTACCTATTTTGGATATCGATAAATACCTGTTAGGATGGGGATAATGATGAATATAAATTGTGATAACGGAGGAATTTCAATGAATGAATCGATCAAGCAAACTGTTGCTACACTTACGTATATTTCAGTCGAACGAGTTATGGGTTGGTATGACCAAAAAACAAAGCGTACCGTGCATAGTATCCATTTATATACTGACTCGATTTCAACTTCACGAAATACATTCAGATTAGAACACGTGCATGATATGTCCTATAAGCCGTTTTCCAGCGGAGCAGGATTTTTCTATTTACATACAACCCAAGGTGTCTTCACTTATGAAGTCGATACAGACCCAACTTATTTCATCCGGACCTATCAAAGTTTACCCAGATGATCCGCACTTTCATTTTTTTGTTTAGTCCTTACCTTTTTGGGGAATATAAAAAAGGAGAACAAAAAATGGAGGTAATTTAAATGACTATTAAAAAAACTGTTGAAAACGCCGTTCAGGCAAAGGAAGAAATCGAGAAATTGGTAACACAAGGATATACACATGATGAGATTTATATTTTTGCACATGACAAAAAGAGAGCCAGTCACATAACGGATGCGCTAGATACAGAAAGCGTAGGTATGAAAGAACAAGGTTTCTTGGATAGTATGAAAAACATGTTCTCTTCTCGCGGAGATGAACTCCGTAGCAAGATGGAAGCTGCAGGACTATCCACGGCAGAAGCTGCCGATGCAGAGGCAGAACTTGACCAAGGGAAACTTATCCTAATTGCGAAGAAATAACTTATAAGTTTATGAATCCCATTCCTCTGATATGAGGAATGGGATTTTTTTGATTGCTTGGGGGATTATTTAGTTCGTTGCATATATGGTCGGTTGGATGTCAGTTATGATCGGTTGGACGGAGATACGATTGCTTCCGCGTCAGTTATGATCGGTTGGACGGGGTTATGATTGCTTCCGCGTCCGTTATGATCGGTTGGACGGAGATATGATTGCTTCCGCGTCCGTTATGATCGGTTGGACGGAGATATGATCGCTTCCGCGTCGGTTATGATCGGTTGGACGGAGATATGATTGCTTCCACGTCAGTTATGATCGGTTAGCCGGGGATATGATCGCTTCCACGTCGGTTATGATTGGTTCGTCGGAGATATGATTGCTTCCGCGTCCGTTATGATCGGTTCGTCGGGGTTATGATTGCTTCCGCGTCGGTTATGATCGGTTGGCCGGGGATATGATCGCTTCCGCGTCGGTTATGATCGGTTCGTCGGGGATATGATTGCTTCCGAGTCAGTTATGATCGGTTAGCCGGGGATATGATTGCTTCCGCGAAGGTTTTGATCGGTTGGCGAGCAAACCGCTTACGTTTTCACTTTTTTAATGCTTTCATTGGCATAATCACACCATTATTCGATATGATGAACAATGGAAGTGGGTGCGTTTTATGATTAACAAGTTCTGGAAGATCGGTTTTTTCACTGGACTTACAAGTTTCGTTCTTCTCATAGTAGGTGTTCGAACTGTTTTGGGTCAAACGCTTGTCTTTACAAACTACTTAACATTTGGTCTTTTCGGGCTAATCATCGGTGTTTTTTCATTTTTACTGCTGTTTTACAATTTGAAAATTGCTTTCAGGATTTTCTTGATTGGTGTGGCTCTCGGTTTTGCAGAGTTTTTCCGCAGCTTGTTAATGAATCCGAATGGGATAGGTGATGTACTCGGAATCTTGTCCTTGTTCATCATTTCTTCCTTTGGATTGGGACTGGCATTTATTGTCCAGTTCATCGTGATTTTAATGAAGAAAAAGAGCTAAGAACAAGAGCACCGAAGTCTAGATGATAAAAAGAGTGTGCAACTCCTAGTTCCCCTAGGAATTGCACACTCTTTTTAAATGGATTAGACGGCTTTATCTTTCTTAATCTGCTTACTTCGTAACTGACCGCATGCTGCGTCGATGTCTGTACCATGTTCAAGACGGACGCCGCAATTGATGCCTTTTCTTTTGAGTGTTTCATAAAATGCTTTAATGTCTTCTGGTGTACTACGGCGATACTGGTCATGTTCGTCAACCGGATTGTAGGGAATCAAGTTAACATATGATAGGTGACGTTTGTTTTCGAGTAGTTTTGCAAGCTGCTGTGCTTCCAGAACATGATCATTTACATCATGCAACATAATATATTCAAACGTGATTCTGCGGTTTGTCGTTTCCAAATAATAATCGATTGAATCCATCAATTTCTCAAGCGGGAACGCTTTGTTAATTTTCATAACGCGTGTACGCAACTCATTATTAGGTGCATGCAGAGATACTGCTAGGTTAATTTGGATATTTTCTTCTGCAAAATCCTTAATTCGTTGCGGATTACCACTTGTTGAAACGGTAATGTGACGAGCACCGATGGAAAGTCCTTTTTGATCATTGACGACACGAAGGAAATTCATCAAATGCGAATAGTTGTCAAATGGTTCGCCAATTCCCATAACAACAATATGACTTACGCGCTCATCTTCAGCTTTCGCGTCAAGGTGATGCTGTACTTCCATGATTTGTTCCACAATTTCTCCTGCTGTTAAATCACGGCTTTTTTTCAATAATCCACTCGCACAAAAACTGCAACCGATATTACAGCCGACTTGTGTCGTTACACAAACCGATTGGCCGTAAGGAAATTTCATTAAAACAGTTTCAATCAAGTTACCATCTTGCATTTTAAATAGGAATTTGATTGTGCCATCTTCTGATTCCTGTTTCACAGTCTGTTCTAGCGTTCGGAGGACATAGTTCGCATCCAGCAAGTCGATACATTCTTGATTAATATTTTTCATGTCTGCAAAGTTTGTTACACGCTTTTTATATAACCAGTCCCAAATTTGTGCAGCACGGAATTTTTTCTGCCCTTGATCCACTAACCATTCTGTAAGTTGTTCAATTGTGAGTCCATATATCGAATTCTTCATTAGTTATCCTCATTTCAAAAAATGCAATTCACATATTATACTACATGAAATTAGAAATGGGAACAACTAATTTAGTTTATAAATGTGAATTTCCAGCCCTTAATCGCAAAAGACCCTCTATTATTATCTCCTCCGCAAATAAAGACTGTCCTTAATCTTTTTGGAGTTTTAAATTTTAAATTTCTTTACATGATCTTTTAAGTTTATTGCCATTTCATTAAGGGTCGTTGTCGTTCCAACCATTTCTTCCATAGAAGCCAATTGCTCTTCCATAGATGCAGCAATGTTTTGCGTATGGGAAGATGTCTCTTCTAATGATTGAACTGTTTCGATTGTAGATGCTAGTATTTCCTCAGAACCCGCAGAGATTTCTTGTATTGTTGCAGATACTGATTGATTTTTTTCTGTAATTTGAGTAATACGATTCAAAATGCTAGTAAACGATTTACCTGTTTCGCGTACGATTCCAGTTTCACGTTCCACATCTTCGAATACCTTCGTCATGGCCTTCACAGAATTTTGAGAGTCATTTTGAATTTCTTTCACGAGCGTACTAATTTGGTTTGCTGAAGATGCGGATTGCTCAGCAAGTTTCCTCACTTCATCTGCGACTACACTGAATCCTTTTCCAGCATCGCCTGCACGTGCTGCTTCTATAGCGGCATTCAGTGCAAGTAAGTTTATTTGATCAGAAATAGCCGTAATAATTTCTATAATTTGACCAACTTCATTGGATCTCGTATTCATCAACTGTGTGATATCCATAGAAACTTTAACTGAGCTCGTTATCGTATCAATCCCTTGAATCGAGTCTAAAATAAGATGATTACCTTGCTTAGCTTCTTGGGATGCATCCATCGATTCTTCCGTTACTTTCATAGAAGAATCTGCTATTTCTTGCAGACCAATTGTGATTTGTTCAAGTGCCACCAAGTTTTGTGATGCACTACTTGCTAACGTATCGCTCGTCGAAGATACTTCTTGGGTCGTAACAGTCGTATGATTGACTACTTCTGTCATTTGCTCTGCGCTATAGGTCAAGTCATCCGAGGAAGTGATAACGTTGTCCGTCGCTACATTGACATGTTCAATCGTATTTCTCAATTCTTGTTGCATGTTTCGGAAACTGTGGGCAAGATGACCAATTTCATCTTGACTATTCACACTAACTTCTTTTGTTAAATCACCTTGGGCTACAACTTCTGTATACTTCACTAATTGTTGAAGTGGTTTCGTAATTCTTGTTGATAAAATATAAGATATTCCAGCCCCTACCACCAATGCCCCTAGCGTAAGTGCAATACTGATGATAAGTATTTTCCGGGTTAAATCAGGGATAAATTTCGCATCCTGATCGATTCCTATAATAGAATCTGTCCCTTCAATATGTAAATAGATTGATTTATGTACACCGTACTCATCCTCATAAATCTCACTGAACAATGGCTGTTCCATGTTTAGCGCATCGTTTTGTTCGGATTTAAACGGATAAGGCGTAAGATAATCTGCCGTATCGGACAGCGCAAGGATCATATCCTCACCATCAACTTTACTCATGATATAAACACTTTCTAAATCGCCTATCTCACGCGATTCATTGATTATAGCGAGTAATCTTTCATAGTCCTGTTTATTTGTCTTTGCTTTATTAAGCATCTCGGCATCGATATCTTTTTTCAAGTCTAGTAAATTCGTGTTGAGTACTCTCTCAAACTGGGGAATGACATTCTGATTGACAATTGACATAGATTGAAAATAAAAACCTAAACTAAATAATAAAGATAATACTGCAATTGGAATAATCGTTCCAAGCATTATTTTAGTTCTAATAGATCCTTTTTGTTTAAACAAACTAATTCCTCCTAAGATTTATACGAGTTGCGGTTCATAGAGCGATATAAAATTGCTCAATTCAAGTGTAAGCAATCGCTTATTTTCGTCAAATGTGTGATGTTTGAAAAATACAACAGAAAAAATAGGGTACTCTTTGTAATCCATATACCTATAGTCTAGTATTTCATTAAATTGTTGCTTAAAACTTTCATGGTCTACCGCTCGAATTAATTCAAGCGAAATCGACGGGTCAAATTCTGCACAAAGAAAACTATAAATCGCATTATCCATAGCCTCTATTTTTTCTTCCCAATTTGGTTTTAGCTGATTGAAATAATAATCATAAACGTCTACACCATAAGCATGTACGCCCAGTTCTGTCGTACCTATACCAGCAAAGCGGAATGGATTTACTTCAATTGGCACAACTTGTCCTTCTTTAGTTATTCGAACTTCAAAATGTAGCGGGAAGGAAGCCAGCGCATCAATATCCCCTAATTTTTCCAAAAAGTCCGAAATTGGAGCAAGTGTTTCACTTAATACACTTTTGCTTGTGTAATATATACGATCACTCATGTCTTTATCGTTAGCAAACATGCGCTTAAATAAATTTAAGATGACAGGTTTTCCCTCTTTAGTAAAATAAGCATCAATTGCATACTCGTCTCCTTGAATTAGCTCTTCTAATATGACAGTTTGGCTATCAATCACATCATTAGGATACGCGGATGCTGAATCGTTTATATCGACTTTCAATTTTTCTACGGTGTGATGCCAATCTTCAATACAATCTATTCTATAAACCCCAACACTCGAGTAGCCGATAACAGGCTTAATAATAATAGGGAATGGAATTGATTCTAAAGGTATTTCATATAAATCTTGAATAGATACTTCACGGAAATAAAATGAAGGATAAATTTTTGTCATTCTCCTCCTAAATTCCGCTTTGTTTTTGAATAGTGATGTCCATTCGGCAAATTTACTCTCAGGTAAGTAATTCATTAACATAGCCAAACCGTTTTCTGAATTAAATAAAAGAGGAGCAGAAGACTTCTCAAGTTGTTCAAAGAACAATGTCTCTTCAAGTAAATCAAGTTTTTCTTCCTCCGGAATCTGCACATCTCCTATTTTTAAAACCGGAGTACCTAATTGCTGTAAAGTTGATGAAAGTAATGTTGATACATAAGGCTTATCAAGTATAATCATTTTATTCTCCTTCTTCTTGTTTTTTTCTACTATATTTTTACAGCAGAATTTTTGTTCGTACCGATATTATTATCTCCCAATAGAGCCTATAGTATTGATTTTGAAAAATAATTAATCCCAATGACCTATAATTATCCACAGAAAAATAACAGTTAATAACTCCTATTATCATACATAGTAAGTTTTAACAATGCTATGCATTGTATTAAAGTATCATTATTTTGTATAGTCCGAATAGGTAGTTAGTTAATCTGTATTATGTCATAACTGTATTCTAATGGCTTTTCACTCTGCCTATCTCAAAATTCCTTGTTTAATTTAAGACATTATTTTTTCAAAAATTCATCATAGGTCTTTTAAACTAAATAATATAAGCAATAGATTCTATTGCATAAATAAGCCATATATAATTCTTATTACAATTATAAATGTTTTATTTATTATATTTAAATTCCTTCATTGCTATTATTTTAGTCACATTTTTACTTCCCATGGTTTTCATCACCTTCAATATCTTATTTCGTTCTATGACCTACTGAATTCAAATAGCAAGGGTTCATTCATTTTTCTTTGTCATACGTTAATAAATAAAACTAGGCATCCTCCATATTTCCTGGAGGATGCCTAGTTTGTGGTCACTACTTATTTAAACTTCATCGCACTGCATTCTTTGCGGCTTTGTCCTTATTTATTTTCATGACAAGCGTTAAAATATTCAATAAGCTAAGTACTGTGAAAAAGATTCCAAAGCCAATTTGACCATCCGCAAATCGAGTAATTGCGAAATAACTCATGAATAATATAAGTGCAAGATCAATATATTTAGATCCCATGTCGATAACCTCCCCTGTTTACACAAGTATATCAGTTTCGATGCACTTTTCATTAAGTCATTTCATCTTAGAATCTAACAGTACATTACAAATTCAAAATGTCAGTCAATTTTTCAACTAATCGCTCCACCTGTTTATCTGTACCAACTGTAATACGCAAATAGTTGTCGATTCCAGGCTTGTTAAAATACCTAACTAACACGCCTTCTTTTTTTAATTCATTGTAGAGAAACTCTGCTGGAACAGTCTGATGTGAGGTGAAAACAAAATTTGCTTGTGAAGGTAGCACGTTGAAATTGAGCTGTTGCAACGTCTCGTTCATCTTTTCCCGTGTTGCAATGATTTTCTGAGTCGTCTTCTCAAAATAGTCTTCATCCTCAAATGCAGCTTTTGCTCCCACTAGCGCAAGACGGTCCAGCGTATAAGAATTGAATGAGTCTTTAATGCGAATCAATGCAGCAATTAATGAAGGAGCTCCCATCGCAAAGCCAACGCGCAAACCGGCGAGTGAACGTGATTTAGATGTCGTCTGGACGACAAGGACATTGTCGTATTTCCGAATGAGTTCAGTCGCTGATTTCGATGCAAAATCGATATATGCCTCGTCGATGATGACGACTTGGTCAGGGTTATTTTTGACAATCTCATCAATGTGCTCAAGTTCAGCATAAATGCTAGTCGGCGCATTTGGATTTGGCAAAATTACGCCGCCTTCAGACTGAAAGTAGTTATCCACAGGCAATGTAAAATCTTTATTCAACGGAACTTCCTCATAAGGAATATCGAATAACTTTGCATAGACCGGATAAAAGCTATATGTTACATCAGGAAACCGGATTGGTTTGCCAGGCTCAAAAAACGCCATGAAGGAAAATGCCAGAACTTCATCCGAACCATTGCCGACAAATACTTCTTCAGCAGTAAGTCCATATTGCAGTCCGATTGTTTCTCGTAGCTCAGTCGCTGTAGGAGATGGATACAACTGAAGGTTGCGCCCCATCTCTTGCTGGATTGCAGCTATCACTTTGGGACTTGGAGGATACGGATTTTCATTGGTATTCAGTTTCACGATGTCCTTTTGTTCAATTTGCTCCCCCGGAACATACGGCTCGGTCCGTTTCACCATAGAGCTCCAAAATTTACTCATCTCTCAGCACTTCACTTTTAGGTCGTCTTTTCCGCAATTCGTTTTTGACATCCTCAACACTAACACCTAACTCTTCCATCAATACAAGTGTGTGATACGTCAAATCTGCAAGTTCGCTCGTTACTTCAGCTTTATCACGGTTTTTTGCACCGATGACAACTTCAGTTGTTTCTTCTCCAACTTTTTTCAAAATCTTATCCAAACCTTCGCGGAACAGATACGTTGTGTATGATCCTTCTACTGGATTGGCACGTCGATTTTTTATTTCATCCGTGATCTCATGAACGATTGAGCGAGTCTGTACTACCTCATCGAAAACTTGCTTGTGGAAACAAGTCACTTCTCCCGTATGACAGGCTGGACCCAGTGGTGTAACTTGTACTAAAATTGAATCACCATCGCAGTCCAGTGACAAGTTCTTCACAATTTGCCGATTGCCGGATGTTGCTCCTTTATTCCACAGCTCTTTTCTTGATCTGCTGAAAAACCAAGTCTCCTTCGTATCAATCGTCTTCTGCAACGATTCTTTATTCATATAAGCAAGCATCAGTACATTCCCTGTCCGGTCATCTTGAACAATTGCTGGTATCAATCCATTTTCGTCAAATGATAATGTGTCAATTTCTATTGTCATGGTTAGTCATTCCCAACAGGTGTATTTTTTTCAGCTAGATATGTTTTTAATTCGCCGATATTAATGTCTTCGAAATGGAATACGGATGCAGCAAGCGCAGCGTCAGCTTTCCCTTCAGTTAAGACAGTATGGAAGTGTTCAGGTTTCCCTGCTCCGCCGCTCGCAATAACAGGAATGTTGACCGCTTCCGCAATCGCCCGCGTCAATTCGAGGTTATAGCCGTCTTTCACGCCATCTTCCCCGATACTATTAACAACAAGTTCACCAGCACCCAGTTTTTCGCCTTGAATCGCCCACTCGATAGCATCCATACCAGTATCTTTCATGCCTCCATTAGAGAATACCGACCACTTAGAAGGGCCCACTTCATTGACATCCATCGACAGGATAATGCGTTCAGAACCGAATCTCTTTGACGCTTCTTCAATTAAAGATGGATTGCTGAGCGCTGCACTGTTGATGGATACTTTGTCCCCGCCAGCATCAAACACCTTCTGAATATCTTCGACAGTCCGTATACCCCCACCGACAATAAATGGTACGGGTACTTCTTTCGCAATTTCTGCAATAAGGTCAAGGAACATGGCACGATTATTTGTCGAAGCAGCAATGTCGTAAAACACAAGTTCATCTGCACCGTCAGCTACATATTTCTTAGCCAATGTCAGTGGATCTGCAACTTCTTTAACTTCTAAAAACTTTTTCCCTTTTACGACTTTCCCGTTATCAAAATCTAGGCATGGTATTATCCGGTTGCTTGTCATCCTCGTTGTCCCCCTAATATTTTTTCTAAAGATATTTTACCTTCATACAATGCTTTACCAATAATTGCTCCATATAAATCTAGTTTCCGTAACTGAATGATATCCTCTTCCGTGGAGACGCCGCCTGAAGCCACAATGTCGATGGAAGACGCATTGTCCATCATTTCCAGTTCGTTAAAATTAGGTCCTTGCATCATTCCGTCTTTCAAAATATCTGTATAAATGACTGTTTTCACACCGATTACTTCTAGTTCTATTAACAAGTCAACTGCTAATACATCACTTGTTTCCGTCCAGCCATCCGTTGCAACGAATCCTTTTCTTGCATCGATGGAAACTGCAATTTTATCACCGTATTTTTCTACGGCTTGCTTTAAAAATGGTTTATCTTGAATCGCTGCCGTTCCGATGATCACGCGACTAACGCCGGATGCAATATGTGCGTCAATGATCTCCATCGTCCGAATTCCGCCACCTACTTGAACTGGTATCGATACGTTTTTAGCAATCGCTTGAATGGCTTCGCGATTTAATGAATTACCTGTTTTCGCCCCATCTAAATCGACGACGTGAATGTAGTCAGCACCTTGCTTTTCCCACTCCAGAGCCATCGCTGTTGGTGAGTCATTATAGATAATTTCTTGGTCATAATCACCTTGAATTAGCCGAACACATTTACCATCACGTATATCAATTGCTGGAAATAAAATCATCGGTGTTCCCCCTTATATATAGAATTCTATTGAATCCGCTACGGCGCTTGGGGATGCCTCCCGCCATAAGCCGAGCAGCTTCGCCGCCAGTCTTATGGCTTCGGCTACCCCTTGTAATGCGCCTTCGCTTAGTAAATTACGAATTCGAGCAGTACCTGCACACAAAACAAAATTACCAAGTGTGTAAAGGTAATATTCTTATAGCATTCCCTTCGTAGATGGAACTCCTTTTACATCTGGATTAATCGCACTTGCTACGCGCAATGCACGTCCGAATCCTTTGAAAATTGATTCGATAATATGGTGACTGTTTTTCCCGTACTGCAAATTGATATGCAATGTTACTTTGGCATGGCTTGTGAATGCTTGGAAAAACTCCTCAACAAGCTCAGTGTCGAATTCCCCTACTTTATCTTTCAATCCCTCAACGTTATAAACAAAAAATGGACGCCCGCTTATATCGATAGAAACTGTTGATAATGCTTCATCCATAGGTGTTGACACTGTCGCATAACGCTCGATGCCTTCCTTTGATCCGATACTTTCATAGAACGCTTGTCCCAATACAATTCCGATATCTTCGACGGAGTGATGCTGGTCTACTTCGATATCGCCATCACAATCAACAGTCAAATCGAATCGACCGTGATTTGTGAACAATGTCAGCATATGATCGAGAAAGCCCACTCCTGTTTTAATAGTTGTTGTTCCACTTCCATCAATCGCAAAGTCTAAGTTAATCTTTGTTTCCGCTGTCTGTCTTGAAATCGATTTACTCCGCATTCAAATCCGCCTTCCTTACTTGAATTGAATTTGCATGGGCCGTTAAGCCTTCCGCATTCGCAATTGTGATAATGTCTTCGGCTACTTCTTGCAATGCTTGCTCCGTATACTGAATAATGCTCGATTTTTTCATAAAGTCATAGACACCTAACGGCGATGAAAATGCCGATGTCCCGCTCGTTGGCAATGTATGATTCGGACCTGCCATATAATCGCCCAATGCCTCCGGTGAATAGTTTCCTAAGAAGATTGCTCCTGCATTGTGAATGAACGGTAATTGCTCCATCGGATTTTCCACCATAAGCTGTAAATGTTCCGGCGCCAATTTATTAACAAAGTCGTATGCTTCCTCCAACGATTCAACCAAGATAATGCGCCCATTATCAGCGATTGAAACTTCAATAATTCCCTTACGATCTGCTTGTTCAGTTTGCTTTATCACTTCTTTTTGAAGTGCTTCAGCAAATGATTGACTCGTCGTTACGCATACAGCTGTTGCCCGTTCATCATGCTCCGCTTGTGATAATAGATCAGCAGCGACGAACTCTGGGACAGCGCTATTGTCTGCAACAACGCAAATCTCACTCGGTCCTGCAATCATATCGATGGCTACGTCACCAAATACCCATTTTTTCGCCCGCGCAACAAATGCATTTCCAGGCCCCGTGATTTTCACTACTTTTTTTACTGTTTCCGTCCCATACGCCAATGCTGCAATCGCTTGAGCACCACCAATTTTATAGACGATATCGACACCGGCTTCTTGCGCTGCTACGAGCACATGTGGATTCACTTTGCCATCCGCTTGAGGTGGTGTCACCATTGCAATCCTTCCGACTCCCGCAATTTTTGCCGGAATAGCATTCATGAGAACAGTCGATGGATAAGCCGCTTTTCCGCCAGGTACGTATATACCGACACTGTCTAAAGGCGTCACTTTCTGACCAAGAACAATTCCTTGTTCTTGATTAATAAACCAAGACTGCTCTTTTTGAACTTCATGGAACGTAGTAATATTTTGCTTTGCTTTTCTAAGAGCACTTAGGAATTGCCCTGTAATCAACGTCTGCGCCTCCGCAAACTCCTCAGGCGTCACAATCAAGTTATCTAGCCACACGCCGTCAAACTGTTCGGTAAGGTTTCTTAATGCCTGGTCCCCATCTTCACGGACTGTTTCGATAATTCCAAGCACAGTTCGGTCAAATTCGAAATTAGTTGTTTGTACTGCCGTTTGCTGCTCTTTCTCTTCTGTATATTGTTCCAACGTTACAATTCGCATAAATTATCACTCCAATGCAGCTTTTAAGTCCGAAATGACTTGCTGGATTTGACTGGTTCTTGTCGCATAACTTGCTTTATTAACAATCAATCGTGCACTGACATCTGCAATTTCCTCCAAGACGACTAATCCATTTTCTTTTAGTGTCTTGCCCGATTCAACAATATCAACGATGACATCTGCCATACCAATAAGCGGAGCCAGTTCGATAGAGCCATTCAACTTGATGGTCTCAATACGAATGCCTTTGCTGTCAAAATAGGCTTTTGTCACTGCTGGATACTTTGAAGCAACTGTCAGCAACGTACTACTCGGAAATTGTTTATCCGGAAATCCGGCAACAACCAGCTGACATTTTCCAATTCCAAGATCCAACAGTTCATAGACATCAACTGGATCTTCCATAATCGTATCTTTACCAACAATTCCGATATCTGCTGCTCCTTTTTCGACATAGGTTGGAACATCAACTGCTTTCACGAAAATGAGTTTCACTTTATTTTCATCATCATAGATAACAAGCTTCCTGCTTTTATCATGATATTCTGAAAAACGGATGCCTGCTTTTTCAAAAAACGCTAACGCTTTATCAGCAGTACGCCCCTTCGCCATGGCGATTGTAAGATGTGTCATTTCAATTCAATCCCCCTACGAGTAATTCCAGTAAAGCCTTTAAGTCCGGAAATGGTGTAACTTTATCTTTATATAGAAATGAATTATTTTCTTTCTCCAAACGTATCGAGTAAACACTCTGTCGTGGATCTGCCTGTTCCTTATGCTCTGAAAATGACAGCACACTATAATTTCGTTCCCGTAATTCATTGGAGATGGCAATGGCTTGTTCCAATTGGCTATCTGCATATGTTATTTTTACATCGATTGGAAAGCGGGATGTAACTTCCCTGCTATCTGTCGCTTTAACTAACGATTCAATTTCACATGCAAACCCAATCGCTGGAAGTCTAGCACCAAACTCGTTTCCTAACTCATCGTAGCGCCCGCCCATTAAAACAGGTTTCCCAAATCTTTCGACATATCCTTGGAAAATAACCCCTGAATAATAACCCATATGATTAATCAATCCCAAATCCATGACAATATACTGTTCTAATCCGTACATTTTCAATATACTGTAAACATCCATTAAGTAATCGAGCGTGTCCTGCATTTTTTCCGTTAAGGCGATCCCTGTTGTCCGTTCACTCACATCAACTGGGTTACCGTATAAAAACGGGATCCGTTCGATTACTTCTCTCACATCATCGTCAATGTTTAGGTTCTGAAGAAAAGGTCCAATTTCTACAACGTTTTTCGCTTGTATCAATGACTTCAATTGATCAATTTGAAGTGAAGTAAGTGGTAAATTCTGGACAAGCTCATTGAAAAATCCAGCGTGCCCTAATTCTATTTTAATATCATTAAATCCTAAATCTTTCATTAAGTGACACGCTAGTGCAATTACTTCTGCATCCGCTTCAGGTGAACTATCGCAAAAATATTCAATGCCTGCTTGTGTGCGTTCGATACTGTCATTTTTATCAAATGGCTGACGGAACACCTCTTGTACATAAAAATATCTAAGTTCACTTGAAAGGTCCGGGAAATTTTGTACCAGTTCTCTTGTGATTGGAATCGTGACATCGGGTCGTAATACTAATACTTGCCCTGTATGATCGATTACTTTAATCATTTCATTTTGGTTGATTGAGCTTTTTACTTTAGAATATAAATCATATTGTTCAAAAGCCGATGTTTTAATGCGTTTATAGCCATATGTGGTAAAGCGCTTATTGATCGTCTTAATGATTCTTTCAAACTTTTCACTATCACTTAACATTCGTTCAGGATACACTTCGTTTCTAACCATTTCCAACACCCCTTACTTCACTACTTTACTAGACTAAAGTTATTTAGTACTATAAAGGTATACCAACGAAATGTCAACAGGAGGAATGATTATTAATGTTCGATTATCACATGCACAGTTCGTTCTCAGCAGACTGCCCAGTTCCAATGGAAGATATGATTAAGGGAGCGATTCAAAAAGGATTGACTGAAATTTGTTTTACAGAACATATCGACTATGAATATCCCGATGATACAATCGTTTTCGACTTTGATAAAAAGGAGTACGCAAGCAAATTGATAGAAATGCAGAAGAAATATGAAGGGCGTATTCGTATAAAAAAAGGCGTTGAAATCGGTGTACAACCACATATACTAGACAAATACGACGAGCTTATGGCTAAGGAAGTATTCGATTTCGTCATTTGCTCCATGCATACCGTTGAGAAAAAAGGATTACACTACGGAGAATTTTTCGAGCATAAAACCATAGAAGAAGCGTATGGTATTTATTACGCAGAGTTATTATATTGTGTAAAAAACTATAAACAATTTAATATCCTCGGTCATGTTGACCTCGTGAAGAGGTACACAAAAAAACCGTGTGATAACCCTTTCCATACTGAATTGACGGCTATTTTCAACGTTATTATTCCAGAAGGTAAAGGAATTGAATTGAATACTTCTGGTGTCCGCTACGGACTGGCAAACGGCATGCCAAGTGATGATATTTTGAAACTATATAAACAATGCGGAGGCGAAATCATCACACTTGGTTCCGATGCACATAATCCTGAAGACATTGCATTCCAATTCAGTGAATCACTAAAATTATTGCAGTCGATTGGATTCAAGTATATCACTACATTCGATAATGAAAAACCTACTTTTCACGCAATTAGTAATATGATGTGAATTAAGAAAAGCTCCAGCTCCTAGACACTATTCCATGTTGAAAAACTTATACTTTTCTTCACACCGGTTAATTAACCAAAAATAACCTGTAAATAACTTGATCACACACTGGGTGCTGTGCATATAGTTACATTTTGATTGCTTTGGATTGAATGACTTCTATACGATTACCGAGATGCCTGGATGTGTAGGGATGCGACTTTGTCGCATCCCTACACACTTTTTCGATAATCGTATGGTGGTTCTTCATCCGCCGCGCTCCAAATGCATAACTACACGTAGTGCTGAAGTTTTTTTGGACGAAAGAATAGCTGGCTTTTTCACTAGAGAAAAGCCGCCAAAGATGCAATTTTGGCGGCTGATGCTTTCTCTATGGTTTTTCTTTTTTATTTTAAAGAAGTGTCACTTTCTATAAGGTATCACATGATTACATACATACTCTTTGCTAAAAGTAAGCAAGAAACACATTGTACAAAGTACTAGAGTGCCCGAAATTGTATCTTCGGGCACTTACAATCTCTGTAGAAAGTCATCTATTCATTTCTTTCAAAGCAGCTGCATTTTTCATTTGAATAGTGTAGGAACGCGACAGGCAATTATTCACAACAGGATTACTGAAAAGAGTGTGGCTAGAAGTGACGGAGTCGCTTCTAACCACACTAGGCCCCCCCTCAGTAAACCTGTCATGAATATTTAGCCGAAAGCGGACCAGAAATGGTCCAGTGAAAATGAAGTTTTCAAGCCCTTTTCACCAGTTTTTTATGCGAATTAATGGTTGATCAACAGACATGACTTTTCTTTTAATCAAACGGTCCAGTCCGCCTCTACTCACTAGAGACGGACTGGACCATTTTTTCACAGCTATTAGTTTGTTTGTTTAAATATAGAGATAAAATTAACAACCATTTTTGCAGCTTGTGCACGTGTAGTTGAGCTGCTCGGCATGAATTTTCCTTCGAATCCAGTTGCAACATCTAATTCATGAAGCATTGAAATGGCATTTACTACTTCCGCATTATAGTTTCCGAAATCGGAATAAGGTGCTTTAGTAGAGGCCTTATATGCCTTTCCTGTTACGCTTCCATATGCACGTTCAATCATTAAAGCCAATTGTGCGCGTGTTACTAAATCAGTTGGATTAAAGTTTCCTTTATTCCCTTTAATAATTCCATATTTATAAGCGGCATTGATGTCAGCTTTGGTCTTATCTGCATAATTACCAATATCACCAAATGGGGCTACTTCATCCGTTTTCAAACCTAATGCGCGTACAATTATTGTAACAGCTTGCACACGTGTTAAGTTTTGATCAGGTTTGAATGTCCCGTCCGGGTAGCCACCAATGATTCCAGCTACGGCTGCATGTTCAATATAATTCTTCAAGCCATGATTGGCGATATCCGAGAATAATATTGGTGTTGGTGTCGATGAATCTGCAACAGTTACACTGATTATTGGATTATGAACACTTTTGTTTCCAGCTTGATCTACTGCCATTACTGAAAAAACATACGTTGTATTTGCAGTAAGATTTTCTACTTTATATGTCGTAATGTCTCCAGCTACAGTTGCTAGTTTTTCTTCACCACTGTATATTTCATAACTCGTTACGGCTACATTATCACTAGCTGGTTGCCAGTTTAATTTCACCGAGTTTGGACCCGGCGCATCGGCGACGAGGCTACCTGCTGTGATCCATGTATTAGCTGGTAGCATATTCGCCCAAAATTGCTCAGTCACTTTTTTATAGCCTGCTTCACTTAAGTGGATATTTTCTGGATTTGGAAGGTAGGTCTTGTAGTCTGACGCAATTACGTCACCAGTAGGCACGAAAATTGCTTGCGTCCCCACTAGACCTGTTGTAATGGCTTTGTTCAACATATCTAGTAATTGTTTGAGCAATGGTTGCAGGTCTTCCGACATATAAGGAAACGGATTATAGTAACCCATGACATACACTTGCGCATCAGGATTGATTTCATTGATTTGAGCCATAATCGATTTGTAGTTTGTACCTACTTGCTGAAGCGTCGTCAGCGCCATTTTCTGATCAATAATGGCCTTACCTGTCGTCGGATCTTGTTTGAAATGCGGTAAAATATCATTTGCACCGGCGCTAATTGTGATAACTTCTGCATCTTTGATGGATTGTTGAAGTTTAGCTGTCTTCTCTTCAAAGCCAATGCCGTGGATATCCTTTGTGACGTTCAGTTTAATATCATTTAAAACGTCTGTTGTTTTATAGCCTGGATACGAGAATCCTTTGTTATATGTTTTCAAAGCCCCTATCTCCATCATTGACACCGCTAAGTAATCTGCATAGCCCTTCCCTAATTCATTGTTAGGAGTGACACCTGCTGCTAATGAATCACCTATAGCAAGATAATCGATTGGCAGCATCCAAGAAGGAGCACTCGTATCTATTTCAGCTGCTGCAAAACGGTACGGTACAACAATCATTTGGATCATAAGTGCAATTACAAAAAGCATTCGAAATTTGAACTTCGATTTCACCATAACCTTCCTCCTATTTTATGTTTTTGCGAACACCCTACCTCGGTATAACTCCTTGTCACACCACCTTCGCATTTAACCGTGCCAACCAATACTATTCTTGACTAATTCGACATAGAATACTAATTTTCCTTCGCTGTGATTAAATACCGTCGTTTAGCATTGAAAACACTTTTTTCAGCATGTAGTACTATTTATTCCCACGAAAAGCGAATTCTTATCAACCATCATTAAAAATGGCGGTTGCCCGTTTATAAGTTAAGAAATTATAAGTTTTTCACCAGACGCCTTGCGCTTTTCTTATTTCCCTACAATATACGTTTTCACAAGGGCGATACGTTCTCTCACAGTCAATTTTGCTGCCACTACTTTCGGCGTTTTAGCCGACACTCCATCTGACTCGAGTCCAAGGCTAGCCGCAATTTTCCGTGCTCTCGCCAGGTGATAATCACTTGTGATGATTGTGATCGAACTAATTTCAGACGGCAACAACTTTTTCGAGAATAAAATGTTTTCATAAGTGGAAGTAGACGCCGCTTCTAAAATAAGCCGTTCCTCGGCGATGCCATTCTCCGTTAGAAACCGTCTCATCGCTTCCGCTTCGCTAATAGGCTCATCCGGACCTTGCCCGCCTGATAAGATTATCGTCACATGTGGATACTCATTAGCGTACTGTAGCGTAGCATCCAAACGATACTGTAATGATAGCGACAGAGAATCTTTTTTCACTCTAGCACCGAGTACGATTACATAGTCATTCGTGCCATCTGCTGCAGGTTCTAATCCCTCATCCATCCATTTGCCCGTTAGCCACCATAAAAACAGACTAAAAATAATAAGTGCAATTGCACAAGCTATAGCTATTTTCTTTGATTTTTTCATTACAATCACTCATTTCAACTGTTCTACGAAAATTTTATTCTCCATCAATAAATTCATATAAAACGGATCTTTTCCGATTGTATAAACTCGGTCGCAAACGGTAGTAATTTCGTCCATATCATGAGAAGTGTACATAATCATTTTCCCTTCATTTTTCGCCAACCTATGCAAATACGAACCTATCTCCTTTTTGGATTTTAGATCGATACCAACTGTAGGTTCATCTAACAACAAGAAAGTCGGATCATGGAGCAGGCTGATTGCTAGGTTCAATTTCCTTTTCATACCGCCCGATAACGATTGAACTCCTTCCTTCCAATGCGTCAATTGCATATCCAAACAAAGTTGCCGGCATTCCTCTTTTGTACGTTTTTTCCACGACAGCTGTTCAAAAAAAAGCATATTTTCCTCTACTGTGAGTTCCTCCCAAACCGATATATCTTGAGGGACATAACCGATTAAGCGCCTGATGCCCTTTACATCAGTCATATAAGAAAGTTCATCCAATTGAATATCGCCTTGAGTCGGCTGAATAACTGTCGCCAATAATTGAAGCAAGGTTGATTTTCCTGCACCATTTTCCCCAACGAGACCAACAATTTCTCCAGGCTTCATTTGAAAAGACACATTTTCTAAAACGGTCTTTTCCTTGTACTTTTTCTGTAGTCCCGTCACGTTAAGCATTTGCCTTCCCTCCTCTATGAATCCAAACAGTGAGCAAAGCAATCATAACGAAAAGCCATGTCAGAGGTATCGTCCCATCCAGTAACGATTGGACCGGACTAAGTTCTTCAATCCACGGCCACTTCCCCTTTAGCCCATCCATCGGTATGATTGACCCACCGACTACAATCAGCAACAACGCAATCCCCAAGCTACTTATATAGTACATAAACAATTGCTTGTAGACGCTTGCGAGTAGAAACGCCAGCAAATTTATCGTCAGCCGGAAAGTAAATAGTGAAATCAGAACTCGAATTGTCCATGCTTCCTGGAATAATGATGAGAAGATGAACACCGTGACAAGATCGATGAGGAAAATGATAACTGTAAAAAACAGCAATGATAAACATGCATACTTTTTAAAAGAGATTTCAGTGAATAACCAGCGCTGACGCATCGATGGTCGATTTTCTTTTAGCATCCAGTCGAATAGGAAGAATGTCGTGATGATTGCGAAGAATGCCCAAACACCCCATGCTTTCAGTAGCGGTAACGTTTGTTCTTCAGCGGTATTTTCCTTATCATAATAAGAAAAACTCGATCGGAGCAGTGCTTCACTTTTTTCCCTTTCGCGACTACTCTCAATAACTTCTTCGTAACTCCATTCATCTTCCATACCATAATCCGAGAATAATTGTTTGATAACGAAAGCTGCTTTTGAACGGGCTGCATCTTGTTGAGCATAGGACGTAATCGTTTCGACGACAGCTCGATAAGCAAAAGACCGATTGGAAGAGTATGCCTCGATAAGCTGATTTCGCCGGTTTGCCAGTATATGATCTTCATACCCCTTGCGAATAACGAACACACTATCCAACTCATGCTGTTCGAGTTTATGTAGTGCTTCATCTAGGGATATGAACTGGATATGGAGAAGCTCCGTACTCGCGATATCGTCAACTAGACGCGCTGCCATTTCAGTCTGTTCCTCAACGACAAGAGCTATCGGCACTCTAGTCTCCTCTTGCCAAGTCACAACACCTTGCATAATTAGCACTGTCATAACGATTGGCAGAAGCATCCAGCATAAAAGACTTTTCCAGTCCTTCTTCAAACGCATCAAGCGGATAAACACAACATTTTTCATCGAATCCACCTCTCTTTTCCGACTGTTGATAGCCAAAGAAGGAGTAGTCCGATAGTAGCAATGACAGTTAGTGTTATGAAGTTCGCATAGTTTCGCCCTTCCAATACAATATCAATCATCCAATTCAAGCTAACGTATGAAAAGATATACGGTAAAACACCTTGTATCACTTGCGGAAAGTAGAGCGTCGGTATAACTGCACCACTTGTGAAAATTAGTACGAACGTATAGAAACTTTGTAATAAAAGAATGACTTTTCGAGATGAAATCCAGACATCGATTAGCGCTATGCCAACTAAAAACAATAAAGCATTAAGAATAGTAAATAAACCAAACCGGAAATAATCAATAAAGAAAAGTTCAAATCCAACAAACTCACCGATAATGAAAAAGGCTACTGCCACAACGACAAGGCTATATCCTAAAGAGACCAGAATTCTTGCGAGGATACGTTGCCACGTAGTTACACCGAACAGTTTCATCCGAATTAGCATCGAGGAATGCTCTTCTTTCCCTAAAATAGTATAGATGGCGAAAAGCCAGACTGACATAGTTATAAACCAGCCGGACAATATGTAATAGTGCGTTGGTGATGACGTCGCCACATTTGTAATCATTTCTTCATCAAGTAGCTTATCTTTTCCAAATGTGTACAAACTGAAATCCATAAACTGTTGAAACATCATTTCTTGTCGTTCTTCTTTGGGCATATCCGTTTTTTTTGCGTACTCATTGACGGTAAGAATAGTCGACTGAGCTACAGAGATGTAACGCATCATACTTTCCACTAACTCTTTCACAAGAAAACTATCTGTTGGACGCGATGGGTTTCCAACAATAGGAACCGTCACGGATTGACCTTCATACAAATCCTCCGTAAATCCGCTCGGAAATGTAAAATAGGAACTGATTTGGTTTTGCTCCATAAGTTTCACAGCATTTTCTTTCGTTATTGATATGATTTGGATGAACTGATTATCCGAGGCTGTTTCTTCCAGTAGCCCACTAAACAGTATCGTTTCCTGCGTTCTGTCTTCATCAACCAAAGCCACCCGGATTGGTGAATCTTCTTCAGGCAGCAGTAAACCAGCCACCAGGAGCAACAGTGAGCCTATCAAAATAATTGGAAATAGAAAAAGAAGAAGAAGTGTTGCCCACTTCTTCTTCAACTGTTTATTATATTGGCGCATGAAAAATAGTATTCTTCTCATGGATAGCATAATGGTCACTTCCATTCTTAAAACTCGCCTATTTCACCTTGTAAATCCTCCATAAATCCGAACATCCATTCTTGTACTTTCACCGTGATTTCTTCAGTGAATGCATCAAATTCATCCTTATTCATTTTACCAATATTCACTGTGCCCTCTGTTTCTACTGGCATATCTACTTTTTTCACAACTTTTCCTTGTTGCTTTAAAATGAGATTGAACATATCAGCGCCCATTGTTTCTTCACTGAAAGTAAATTCATGATTCGCTTTCATAGAATCGCTTTCGTGTGTAGCACTCCCTTTCCAGATAACGGCTGGATCGACATTTCCATCTGTAAAGCCAAACGAACGAGTAAATGTACGTTTCTTATCTTCCAGTTGTTCTTTTCCTTTATAGATGAACTTCATATCATCCATCGAAAATGTTATGGAATCAGTTGCCTTCTGATCTTTCCAACTTAAATCACCAATAATTTTCACAAAGTTTTCATCACCGAAGGAATCTTCTACCCCCATTGTGAAATCCCACTTTTGACTTGTTTTATCTAGCAATTGAGTTCCATTAATCATTAACGTATCGACATCCGTCTTATCTTCTCCAACACCCATTGCGAATTCACGTTTCACAATTTTGTTTGAATGGTGCCAGATTGTCGATTGCAGTCCGTTAGGAAGTTTAATAGCGTCCACACCTTCAATCGCTTCATCAAGCCCATTTTCAAAATCATCCATTATAGTTGCAAGTTCATTGTCGGAAGTATCCCCAGCAAATGAAGTAAGTGTCAATTGCTCTTTCAGTATAGCTTTAAGTTTTTCATCTGATTTCGCTTTTTTCAATAAATCTTTTAATAACGTTTTAACTTGTTGTTCTGTAAGATCCATCTTGGTTTTTTTAGTTTTTATTTTTTTATCAAACACTGTAAGTTCTTCTTTTGCGCTCGTAAATGCCTCTTCAGGAATCTCTTTAATGAGATACGTGATATATTCGTTTTCGACATATGTACGTGATTCTTCCGTCATCGAAAATCCACCTTCGAATAATTGGGATAGACCAAGATTTTCATTTCCTTCATAATCTGGATCCGTTTCTCTCATTAACTTCCCGAAATCCTTATCGTCGAAGCGAATTAGTTCATCCATGAATGGAAATGAAGCCACTAGTTTCTCAGTTGTCACAAAAACCGAACCGAAGTCCATGTTAACACTGCCTAGTTCTCCCCTAAGATCCACTTCGAGTTCTTTTTTGACCGGATCATAGACTTGTTTACTAGATATTTTAGCACTATTGACAATGCTTTGTACTTCCTGCATTTCATGGTCAACAGACGGATCATTCCATTCGCCGGAAAGATCAAAGTTCGTTTCAACTGGCTTTTCCTCTTGAACTTCCAACCATCTTAGTTCGTTCTTATAACGGTCTTCCAAAATAGTTCCCATTTGTTTAAACGTTTCTGCTTCTGCTAAAAAATATTGTACTTTAGGTGACTTATTCACCAAGAAAAATGCCGACACGCTACCGCCTACAATGACCAATCCAGTTAATAACATAATCATTAATAACTTGGGTGACTTTTTCTTCACAGCTTTCTCTTCCATACTATTCTCCTCCTAAATTCGAATCGTGAACTAGAAATGTTTTGCTAAAGTTGAAGTTTTTTCATATTCACATTTTTTCATACTATCACAGTCTATGTCTTTACTCAAAAATAAGTTGGAAGAATTCACCTTTTCAGAGCAATTGATGATATCCGACTAGTCCCCTCTCTACACCCAAAGAATCATACA
Source organism: Sporosarcina psychrophila (assembly GCF_001590685.1). GTDB lineage: Bacteria > Bacillota > Bacilli > Bacillales_A > Planococcaceae > Sporosarcina > Sporosarcina psychrophila. The sequence goes on along the minus strand of NZ_CP014616.1, from coordinate 1,363,507 downwards.
GCTCAAAGAACCATCTACCTTTAAAAAGTAGATGGTTCTTTGAATGGATAGCACGTCTGTCATTAACCATTTGTTTGCATAAAATACTGGTGAGTAGGGCCTGGAAAAATCCATTTTCACTGGATCATTTTCGATCCGCTTTCGGCGAAATTATCACGACATATTTACCGTGAGGCATATGCGCTTTACAAAGGTTTTTAGGAGGCCACTGAAAAAATCCCAATACTTAGAACTAAATAGAATTCCCGCCAATACCGCTTCGACGCTTTGTGAAGGCATCTCCTAGCGCCGTAGCGGTTCAATGGGATTCATTTATATAGTATCAACTAGTAATCACCTTACAATCTCGACATATACATCTCAAAATCACATTTCTCTCGATAATGAACAACCTAGCGCAGGCGCGGCAAAGGGGTCGCCGAAGCTGTAAGACTGGATGCGAAGCGCTAATCCAGGCTTACAGCGAGAGGCATTCCCAAAGCGCCAGGCGTTCTACAATCCACACCCCGAATAACACCTCTCTTATTATTGAGTGCCACGGCAGATTCAATGGGATTCTTTAATTCAACATATATAGAAAGTTTCAGCACTCTGTGTATTAATGCATTTGAAGCGCGACGGATGAAGGACCACCATACGATCACCGAAAAAATATGTAGGGATGCGACAAAGTCGCATCCCTACATATTCAGACATCTCGGTAATCATATAGAAGTCATTCTATCCAAAGTAACTCAAAGTCAACTATACACATAGCTTCCAGTAGGTGATCATGTTACTCACTGGTTACTTTGGTTAATCAACAGACATGAATGGATAGTGCTTAATTTTTCACTGTTTGCTTCTTGTTTACCATGCTGTGAACTTCTGTAGGTAATCCCCAAAGCTTGATGAACCCAACCGCTGCAGATTGGTCAAAGGAGTCATCAGACGTATACGTTGCAAGATTCATGTCATAAAGTGAATTAGCTGACTTTCTGCCTTCTACAATTGCATGACCCTTGAACAACTTCACACGCACTGTTCCATTAACGTATTGCTGTGTTTCTTTGATGAACGCTTCTAATGCATCTCTCAGTGGTGAGAACCACAAGCCATTATAAATTAATTCACTCAACTTTTGTGAAATAATTGGTTTGAAATGAGCCAACTCTTTAACAAGTGTCAGATCTTCTAATTCCTTATGTGATTTCAACAATATAATTGCTCCTGGACATTCATACACTTCACGTGATTTGATACCAACAAGACGGTTTTCTACATGGTCAATTCTTCCTACTCCGTGCTTCCCACCAATATCATTTAGTTTTAGAATCAGTTCACTGAGTGGATATTGCTGACCGTCAATACTGACAGGCACACCTTTTACAAAATCAATTTCAATAACATCAGACGTATCTGGTGCATTTTCAATTGAAACTGTAAGACCAAATGCATCTTCAGGTGGTGCTGCCCAAGGATCTTCCAAAATTCCACACTCATTAGCACGTCCCCATAAGTTTTGATCAACGGAATATGGGCTTTCTAAATCGATTGGAATCGGGATATTCTTCTCTTTTGCGTAAGCAATTTCTTCTTCACGCGACCAACTCCACTCACGGACAGGGGCAATAACTTCCAATGATGGATCCAATGCTTTAATTGCCACTTCGAAACGTACTTGGTCATTCCCTTTTCCAGTACAGCCGTGTGCAACTGCAGTAGCATTTTCTTTATGAGCCACTTCAACAAGTTTTTTCGAAATAAGCGGACGTGATAGTGCCGATACAAGTGGATATTTGTTTTCATAATAAGTTTGAGCTTGGAGTGAGAGCAACGCATACTCCTGTGCGAATTCCTCTTTCGCATCAATGACATAACTATTTACAGCTCCAACCTGCAACGCTTTCGCCTGGATGAAGTCCAAGTCTTTTCCTTCTCCGACATCAAGACAAACTGCAACTACATCATATCCTTGTTCTGTTAGCCACTGTACTGCCACAGATGTATCTAGTCCACCTGAATATGCTAAAACTACTTTTTTCTTACTCATAATTAAAATCCCCTTCCATTCATTCATCTAGTTGTATATTTATGCAACACTTCGTATTTTTATAATAACATATTTTCAATTTTACACAATAGTTTTGTTGAAATTTTTCCGAAATAAAAAAGAGTACACAATTTTCAGCTTGTGTACTCTTTTTATGGGACTGTCATAAGCTTAACTAAGACCATGGGCTACCATTGCATCTGCTACTTTTAAAAATCCTGCAATATTCGCTCCGACTACGAGGTTACCGGGATGTCCATATGCTTCTGCTGCATCCAAACAGCTCGTATAGATATTTTTCATGACCGTCTGAAGTCTTTCATCAACCTCTTCAACTGTCCAAGAAAGACGCATACTATTTTGGGACATTTCCATCGCTGATACCGCAACACCACCTGCATTCGCAGCTTTTGCTGGACCGAATAAAGTTTTATGCTCGTGGAAAACTGCCATCGCTTCCAACGTACAAGGCATATTCGCACCTTCTCCGACTGCAATTACACCATTCGCAATCAGTATACGGGCAGCTATCTCATCAATTTCATTTTGCGTCGCACAAGGAAGTGCAATGTCACATGGAATTGACCAGATTGCAGAACAGTCCTCAAAATACTTTGCTTCCGGATGTTCTTTGACGTATTCCGAAATTCGTTTGTTCTCAACCTCTTTCAAACGCTTGATTGTATCTAGGTCGATTCCATTTTCATCATAAATATAACCGTCTGAATCACTACAAGCCAGTACAGTAGCGCCTAACTGCATTGCTTTTTCAATTGCATAAGTGGAAACGTTACCCGACCCTGAAACAACAACTTTTTTACCTTCAAAACTTAAACCTGCTTCTTTTAACATCTCTTCAACAAAGTAGACTGTTCCATACCCTGTCGCCTCTTTGCGACCAAGGCTACCACCATGTTTTGGATCTTTCCCAGTAAACACGCCTGCTTCATAACCGCCTTTCAAGCGATTATACTGACCAAACATATAACCTATTTCTCTCTTACCTACTCCAATATCACCTGCTGGAACGTCGGTATCAGGACCGATATATCTGCTCAACTCCGTGATGAAGCTTTGAGTGAAACGCATAATTTCACGGTCTGATTTCCCCTTCGGATCAAAGTCAGAACCACCTTTACCCGCACCAATTGGCTGGCCTGTTAACGCATTTTTAAATATCTGTTCAAATGCGAGAAACTTCATAATGCTGCTGTTTACAGAAGGATGGAATCGGATACCGCCTTTATACGGTCCGAGATCACTATTGAACTGGACACGAAAACCACGATTTACATGTACTTTACCTTGATCATCTTCCCATGCAACCCGAAAAATGATGATGCGTTCCGGTTCCGTAATACGCTCTAAAATGCCATTTGTTATATAATCGGGATGCTTGGAAAAGACAGGTCGAAGCGAATCGAAAATTTCTCTAGTTGCTTGTAAGAACTCTTTTTCATCTGGATTTCTTTTCTTGATCAATTCATAGACTTCATGGACGTAATCATTCGCTCTTTTTTTATTATCATTGTAAGTTTCATTCAACTTCGTCAATTTTCACTCATCCCTTTCTTGCTTTAAGTTAAAGGTGGAAGCTATTAAATCCCTACTTCCACTACTAAATGATAGTTCAAACTCATGTTACCATTTTTAGTATTATCGCTGAAAAAATGAATATATACAACTTTTTTCTAGTGTCGAATAAGTAATTATACAACATTATGTCCTATTTATGTATGGAAAATAAAATTATTTACTTTTTTCCGAAGAGAGAGTATTATTTAGTTATTCAAATAACGATTGATGAAGCATATACTTATCAGTGTAGCTGTCAATAGCTATTAGAAAATTACAACTAGGAGAAAGAAGGTTAGGACAATGAAATTTAAAAAGATTCTCCGTACATTTATCGGTGCGAACGTAATGCTATTAATGACTTTCGTTTTCCTACCTGTTTTACTTTTCAATCCGGATGTAGAGTTTCTGACGAGTTTCATCAATTATATCAATAAAGAGTAATTAATCTTAAAAAATGAACCGCGAGTGCTTAAGCACAGCGGTTCTTTTTTTTAAGTAATTTTTCGTATGGCGAAATTGTCTTCCAACAGCAACCAGTTTTGTGGAAAAGCTAAACCAAGTTTCCAATACATAATCCCGCGTAAGTTGAACTGTTTGATCAAGTCAAATTTAGCTTGAATACTACGTGCATCTTCAAACCAAACTACATGACGTACTCCTGTATCATCCGTGTACTCGAAATTGGGTGCCTGCGCTACATAGTCGTATTCGATATCAACTTCTCGATCTGTCGCAATCAAAATTGCCTGTTGAGGGCTTATCGCTCTGGCAGCAGATCCACCTTGACTCGGATATGGTGTAGACCAATCATAACCGTATAGATTTTGGCCCAAGAATATTTTCTCGCTCGGAATTTGACTGACAGCATACTCGACTACATTCCGAACAGGACCTATTGGACTGACAGCTTGCGGGTCGCTGTATGTGTAGCCCCACTCATACGTCATAAGAGAAACAAAATCCACAATCTCTCCATGCGCACGATAGTCATGTGCCCCGTAAATCCCAGTTCTAACATCACTTGTCATGGGTGCAAGTGCGGTCGAAATTGTGAAACCGGCTTGATGGAATCGATCTCTTGCATTTCGCAGAAAACTATTATAAAGTTCACGATCTTCTGGATGTAATAACTCAAAATCAAAATGTATGTCCTTATAACCAATTTCATTAGCCACTTGAATGAGATTGCCGAACAACCGATTTTGTGCTGCCTGATCCGTAAATAATACATGAGCAAGATCTGCATTAAATGCAAAGTTCTCCAAATTACTTACTACAAGTGCATTCGCCGCCCCTGCAGCACTCGCTATATTCGGTATATCATCAATCGAAGGTGCTTTCAATGACCCATCCCGCTGCGCTTCGTAACTGAACATGGCTAAGTACGTTAGTGCATCGACTCTTTGTCTAACTTCATCAATCATTACTTCGGTTACTGGAGTCCTTGGCTCCACATAGAGTAATGACTCAGCCGTTTTTTTCGGTCGTGCTGGAATGTAAAGACGTTGTCCCACACGTAAGTTCTGGGATGGAGATAGTCGATTAATTGTTGCGAGCTCATTGACTGTCAAACCGTACATTTGTGCGATGACATAAAGCGACTGACCTGGCTGAACCCAGTGATAGCTGCCTGTAATTGGTATAACTAACGCTTGGCCTACAACGATACGTGATGGATCTGGTAGTTCATTTGCTTGTGCAATTTCTTGATAATTGATGCCATAAGCTTGGGCAATTCCATATAAACTTTGACCATTTTGAACCACATGAATCTGCATACCTATCATCTGCCTTTCATAAATAAAAATGTCCTCTACTCTAGACTATTTTAGTTAGAAGGAGATTATGCTTATATTGTTTTCATTTCACAATTTCCACGCATAGTTTTCACACGATCATCCATACTATGGTTGATGAAAATCAACAACCATAAAGGAGGAATTTATACAGTGACGCAAAATCCATTCGGTCAATCGAACGATCAAACTCACGAAAACATGCATACGGGAAGCGTTCCGCAACAGTTGAATCATGGTGGTCATGAATTATTTGACGTCCACGAGGCATTATCTGGGACTGTCGCATGTCTGAACCAAGCAATGCTATTACGAACACATGTGAAAGATCCCGAGTTACTTGACATTTTGGATCGCCAATACCGCTTTGCTTTAGATGAATATAACATTACAGTTGAATGTTTCAAAACTGGACAAAATCCATCGCATCCTACAGGAAGGTATGAGATGAAACAAGGTAATGACTTCGTATATGGTATGAAACCGTCTCAACCGAAAAAACCGATGCAGTCCGTGGCAGACATATCGGATGAAATCATTTCAGGCTTTTTACTAGGCTCCGCAAAGGCTGGAGCATCGATGAAAACGATGGCTGCAACCGAAACATGTAACCCCGTTGTTCGTCGCGTACTTGCTGACTCTGTACCTAACTGTATAGAAATGGCTTATGAACTGGCGATTTACCAAAACAAACATCATTATTACCAAGTGCCACAGCTTGCCGCACAAGATATGCAACAATTATTGAATTCGTTCGCCTCTTCACAAGGTCAACCCGGAATGCCAAATAACACGCTTCAATAATCAAAAAAACCAGGTGCACACTAGAATTCTAGTATGCACCTGATTTTTTTATTAACACCCAATAATTGCAATGCCTGCAAGTCATTTTAAAATCGAGTTGACGATATGTTTTGGTGAATTTTCAAAGAAGGATAAGTAATGCATCGGATGACTTTTGGGAAATAGTTTTTTTCTTATTGCATGCGAAGTCATTCCTTGATTATTGAGCGATTGAACTTCTTGTTGTACGCCCTCCAAATAATCCAACTTTTTCTCAATCGCCTGTCTACCTCTAACTTTTACCCCTGCATGGGAGCAAATATACGTTTCAAAATCATACGTCAATATTTTCTTTAATGATGTAATAATTTCCGGAACAGATTCAAAGGCAAACAAACTTTTCGGAGTCGGTTGTATATACAGATCACCGCCAAACATCCAACCTTTTTCCTGATTAAACAACGCAACATGATCATGTGCGTGACCAGGTGTATGAATGACATCCCAATTGTAGTTATCTGTTGTAATCGTGTCATTCAATTCAATCGGTTGGAACGGTTCTCTATCTCCCCAAAAAACTTTACGATAAAAAGGCAACTTTGTACGATTTTCACAGTCTTTAATTCCCGATTCATGAATGTAAATCGGGAATTCCGTATTTTCTTGAAGCCAATATGCCAATCCCGTATGATCTTCGTGGTGGTGCGTTAAGATCACTTTAGTTATATCCCACTGCTCAAACAAAGGTATGAGTTTTGCTTTCATTTTAGCTGGTCCAGTATCAATTAATAACCCGTCTATCATAAAGACGGAAACAGTCAATTTTTGCTTACCAAATGAAAGAACCATCTCAGCTTGTTGTAAATCATCATAAGATATAATTTTCATGAACACACCAACCGATCATTTTGACTTCGAAATTAGTGAAGATGGCACATCCGCTTTGAAACGGACGAGTTCTCCAGTACGCGGATGTAAAAGTGCCAATGCCGTAGCATGAAGGCCGATCCGTTTAATCGGGTTAACGCTAGATCCGTACTTTTTATCACCAACAATTGGGTGACCAATGTCTTCCATATGAACGCGAATCTGATTTTTACGACCTGTTTCCAGTTGAACTTCAAGTAACGAGTAGTTACTATTCGACTGGAGCTTTTTGTAATGTGTTACAGCATGTTGCCCACCATTATCAGTTGGATTTGAGTATACTTTGAATGTTTTACTTTCCTTAAGCCATGATGAAATCGTACCTTCTTTTTTTCTAACAGCACCCTCAACAAGTGCCGTATACGTACGTTCTTTCACGACTTCATTCCACGCAGCTTGCAATCCATTTTTCACTTCTTCATTTTTCGCGAACAACATCACACCCGATGTATCTCTATCAAGGCGGTGAACGACATAAACTCGGTTTCTTGGATTGGTTTCTTTTACATAGTCCATTAGCTGTCTGTAAGCGGTCATGTCTTCCGGATTTTTTGAAGCGACTGATAGCAGACCTGCTTCTTTATTAATAACAATGATATCGTCATCTTCATGCAAGATAGTGACACCGACCAACGTCTCCTCTTTCATCGCCGCTCGGTTTTTAAGGATTTCAACATGTTGTCCAGCCTGAAGTGGATGATTATGTTGCGTTACCATCTTGCCATTCACCGTGACCTGTCCACGTGTCAGTATAGATTTCACCGAGTTACGGCTACTTTTAGACATCATTTCCAATAGAAAGGGTAATAACTCCATGGGTTCTTTCACTGTATAAACGGATGTATCTTCTTTTCTGCTTGCTGAATTCTTATGATTTTTTTTCATAATTAATAAACTCCTCGCTCTCACTTCTTATTATCCTCAAATTGCCTCTACATTACAAACGCTGTATGATAAAATCAAGGAATTAATTACAAATAGCAGGAAAAAGGGGATTTTTATGCGAGTTGCGATATTCGATTTTGATGGAACACTGTATTCAGATGAAACTTTTCAACTACTAATGAACCATTTAAGATACCACCCCGTCCATCATCCAAACTACAAACGATTTTATCGGGCCATCCTTCCACCTTATATTGGACACAAATTAAAACTGGTTCCAGAAGCCAAGATGAAAGAACGTTCTATGCAAATCTACTTGAATGCGCTTGGGCAAATGTCCATTACAGAATTAGATACCTATTTCGGGGAATTGACCGATCGGGTACGAGAAGGCTTTAATCCTGAAGTCATCACGCGTTTAAAAGAGCATGCTGCTGAAAATATACATATAATGCTTGTTTCTGGTGCTTACACGTCCCTTTTGCAATCCGTCACAAAGGAGTTGCAGTTCGACACCATCATTGGTACCGAAATTCCTATGAAGGAGGGCAAAACCGATAAGCTGACGCCAATCTATCATATACAAGGTCCTCGAAAAAACGAGAAGATTCAAGAAGTACTACAAGGAAAAGAAATCGACTGGCAAAATAGTTTCGCCTACGGAGATAGTTTTTCCGATTTGTCTGTTCTAGAACTTGTCGGGAACCCAGTCGCCGTTCGACCTGAACCCCGCTTAAAAGCTATAGCTAAAGAACGTGAATGGGAAATAATTTGAGTATCAAAAGCGGAAGGCGCCTGTTCAGCTCCGACAGGCACTGAAAGGCTTGAAGATAAAGGCGTTCTTTGCCTTTATCAGCAAGACTGAAGTGACCCGAGGAGCTAGGCGCTGGAGTCTAGACGTAAGGAAAAGCGCAAGACGCCGTTTTAGCCCCGACAAGCGCTAGAGGAATTGATGGTAAAGGCGCTATTTGCCTTTACCATCAATTCTGAAGCGACTCGAGGGGCTGGCGTCTGAAGTCTAGACACCAATCCATGTAGATAAACTTATACTTTCTTACCTTATATCATAAGCGCGAAACGCCTGTTTTCTAAATAGGTCAAACAGATGACTGCTTACTTTTTTGATAAAACACTAGTTACTCTATGTACAGGTGCTTCGGATTGCATTGAACTGAACGACTACTATACAATCATCAGAATTTCTTGCTGCGTAGGATGCGACTTTGTCGCGTCCTACGCAGCTTTTTCGTTAATCAACAGACGTGATAATATGTATACTTTTCCTCCCTCTTCGCTCCATTTCTCACTTGATTGAAGTCTATATATGTTGAACAAATGAATACGGCGTATGCGCTTTACAAGGGCTTTGGGGGGGCCACTGAAAAAGCCCTTGTAATTGGAATGAATTAGAATTCCCCCTAATACCGCTTCGACGCTTTGTGGATGCCTCCCGCGATAAGCCAGAAAGACGCGCCTTCGCTAGATGGTCTATGTAAGAAAGCGCATTTCATTTTCAGGGATGAAATCTGCAACCTGGAGTGCATCTTTCTTGACTATAAGTAGTATCAACTAGTAATCACATTATAATCTCAGCATATACATCTCAAAATCACATTTCTCTCGGTAATGAACACCCTAGTGCAGGCGCGGCAAAGGGGTCGCCGAAGCCGTAAGACTGGATGCGAAGCGCTAATCCCCGCTTACGGCGGAAGGTATCCCTAAAGCACCAAGCGTTCTACAATCCACACCCCGAATTACAACTCTCTCATTATTGAGCACCACAGTAGATTCAATGGGAATCTTTAATTCAATATATATAGTGAATTTGTTATTTTGAGCGTATTACTGATTTTCATCAAAATAAAATATATTAATCTTAAACGTTGCAACAAAGCTAATGTAAGCGCTACATTTCCTTAATTATCTAACTGTGATGAATTTTCTGACTTGTGTTTTTTTCGAGTTCATGGTAAAAATTTATAACAACAGTTAAAAAATACGAAGTGGAATGGGGTATATTTAATGACGAGTCGTTATCAATCTTCTTTAGAAATGCATCGTATTCATACAGGAAAAATGGAAACTGTATCGAAGGTCCCGCTTGAAAACAGTGTAGATCTCAGCCTAGCTTATTCTCCAGGAGTAGCAGATCCGTGTTTAGAAATCGCAAAAAACCCCTATGCGGTATACGACTATACAATCAAAGGGAATCTAGTGGCAGTAATTACAGATGGAACTGCCGTGTTAGGCTTAGGTGATATAGGACCCGAAGCAGCACTTCCGGTAATGGAAGGGAAAGCGATGCTGTTAAAGAGATATGCTAACATTGACTCGTTTCCAATCTGTCTAGGTACTAAAGATGTTGATATCATCGTTCAAACAATTAAAGCCATCAGCCCGACATTCGGCGGGATCAATTTGGAAGATATATCCGCTCCGCGCTGCTTTGAAATTGAAAAAAGATTACGTGAAGAGTGCGATATCCCTGTGTTCCATGATGATCAGCATGGTACTGCAATCGTTGTTGGTGCGGGTTTATTAAATGCTCTAAAGGTAGTTAATAAAAGTATGGAGACAGTTAAAATAGTGATCAATGGTGCCGGTGCTGCAGGTATTGCAATAGTGAAACATCTCAAGAATATTGGATTTGAGCAGATTGTCATCTGTGATTCAAAAGGCATTATTTACAAAGGTCGCCCCAATGGCATGAATGCCACTAAAGATGAAATTGCTGAGATTACAAATCCTAACGACTTAACAGGCTCGTTACAAATTGCTATGACGGATGCTGACATATTCATAGGTGTTTCTGCTGCTAATTTATTGACGAAGGAACTTATCGACTCCATGAGCATCGACCCGATTGTCTTTGCTTTGGCCAATCCAGACCCTGAAATCGCGCCTGCTTTGGCAAAAGCATATGGAGTTCGCATCATAGCGACCGGCAGATCCGATTATCCAAATCAAGTGAACAATGTGCTCGCGTTTCCTGGTATTTTCCGAGGGGCACTGGATGTCCGGGCAACAGAAATAAATGAAAGCATGAAGCTGGCTGCGACTTATGCTATTGCATCATTGATCAATGAATCCGAGTTACGCGATGATTATATTGTTCCTGATCCTTTTGATGAAAGAGTTGTAAAAGCCGTTACACAGGCGGTAAGTAAAGCAGCAATTGAGTCGGGAGTATCTGCTCTTATGTGTGCTGTCCACTAATTATAGAAGACCCCACATGTGTTGATTAACCAAAAACAACCAGTAAATAACTGAATCAAACACTTGGCGATTCGTGTACAGTTACTTCTGGATTGCTCGACCTCTATACGATTATCGAGATGTCTTGATATGTAGGGATGCGACTCGTCGCATCCCTACATATTTTTTCGATAATCGTATGGTGCTTATTCATCCGTCGCTATCCAAAGGGTGTGGCTAGGAATGACAAAGTCATTTCTAGACACATTTGCCCCTCTGTAAAGATGTCATGACTAGTTCGCCAAAAGCGGACTGGAAATGATCCAGTGAAAATGGTGTTTTTCAAGCCTTTCTTACCTGCTCTTTATGCAAGAAGATGGTTAATCAACAGACGTGAGAAGACTCAATAAAAAACGTCGCGAAAAGTTCTATGTTTTCCGCGGCGTTTTTCCTTATTTTTCACCTTCAGCTTTCATATCTACGTGAAGACTTCCATCTGTTTGAACTTCAGCAAAAAACACAGTTTTCACATTGCCAATACCCTGCTTTTTCAACTGTTCAAACAACCACTCTTCCGTCAAATTTAGTTCCGCTAAATTCCCTTTCGAAATTTTCCCTTCTGCTATTACTTCGGTTGGTATATATTTAGGAACCTGTATAGCAGCATTTACATCTTTTTTCGTAGCGGCTTCTAGTCCAGCTTTTTTTAAAACACTTAACTTACCGTTAGTTTCAAGTATTGCATAATGGACATCTTTAACCGAAAAAATACTTTGTTCACGTAGCATCATACCCAAATCATTAAGGTGGAGACGTAGCTTCTTCAAGGAAGCTTCAACTATTTTCCCTTCATATACAACGATAGTAGGCTGATCATCAAGAAGAATCCGCGCCTTTTTCGATTTAAATGCAATATAGCTCATTAGTATCGTCAGGAATGCCCACCAAACCATCGCTATGAGTCCATCCAATAGTGGGGTTTTGGATACTCCCGCGATTTCTCCCGCGATGGAACCTATCGTAATACCGGTTACGTAATGGAAAAACGTCAGTTGAGAAATTTGTTTTTTCCCCATAAATCGTGCAAGTATTAGCAGGACAAAAAATGTAACTGTCACCCTCATAATCATTTCCCAAAAGTCCACTTCAAAAAAGTCATCCAAAGTTCACACCTCCGCTTTACAGAGAGTGTTCCACTATTGCCCATTGCCTATACATGTAATGACTAGGCGTTTACTTGTAAAAAAAAAGAGAGCTCCGCCAATAGCCATCTGCGAATGCCTTTTTGGACAGCTCTCTCTATTTTTATATCGCCTGCATTTTGTTCTTCTTCAGTATTCCCGCAAGTAAACCTGTAACCATGGCCCCAGCGGCTATCGCTAATGCATACAGCAATACTTTTCCAATACCACCATCGACAAGCCCCATAACGAAGACGCCACCATGCGGTGCACGTAACCCAATATCAAATAGCATTGTAAGCCCACCAGTTAATGCAGCCCCAGCTACCGATGCTGGAATAACACGTGCCGGGTCTGCCGCTGCAAACGGAATGACACCCTCCGTTATAAAACAAGCTCCAAGGACGTAAGCTGTTTTTCCCGCTTCACGCTCTTGTTTTGTAAATCGTTTTTTGAACAATGTCGTTGCAATTGCCATGCCCAGCGGCGGCACCATCCCTGCTGCCATAACCGTTGCAATGAACCCAAAGTTTTGTGCATCGAGCATCGCAATACCGAATGTGTACGCGGCTTTATTAATCGGTCCACCCATGTCAATTGCCATCATCGCACCTAATAATATACCGACTAGCACCTGGTTTGTTCCACCAAGCCCTTCTAAAAATACTGACATACCCGTATATAATTTAGTCAATGGAGGATTGATCATCATCATAATGAGTCCAGTAATCGCAATACCGAACACTGGATAGAACAACACCGGTTTTAATCCTTCAAGTGCATCGGGTAATGCCGCAAATGCTTTTTTAACAAGAACTGTTACATACCCTGCTAGGAAACCGGCAATGATTCCGCCTAGAAATCCAGAGCCCCCGCTGACACCGTCAACACCTGTAACCGTAATCGCAATTAACCCACCGACCATACCTGGAGCAAATCCGGGGCGGTCCGCGATACTCGACGCGATGAATCCTGCTAATACAGGAACCATCAGGAAGAATGCATTTCCACCGCCTATTGTATTTAGCATTGCTGCGAATGCATTGTAATCTGCACTATTCGGATCACTTGAATTTATACCCCAGAAGAACGATAACGCAATTAAAATTCCGCCACCAACAACAAACGGTAGCATATTGGACACACCATTCATTAAATGTTTATAAAAACCGTTTTTGGTTTCGGAAGTGTCACTATCCTCTTTAGACTTATCATGTTTGTAGATTGGTGCGTCTTTAATGATTGCACGATTCAACAATTCTTCCGTTTCATAGATTGCCTTGCCGACTTTCGTCTGTATGACCGGCTTACCGTTAAACCGAGCCATTTCAACTTTGGTATCTGCGGCAACAATAATGGCATCCGCTTCCGCAATATCCGCGTCTGTCAAACGGTTTTTCACGCCAGACGAACCGTTCGTTTCCACTTTCAATGAAATGCCCATTTCTTTCGCTTTGTCAGTTAGTTTTTGTGCCGCCATGTAGGTATGCGCTATTCCCGTTGGACACGCAGTAACAGCAAGTATTTTCGATGTAGGTGAAAGTGATGATTTTGATTCATCTATCTCTTCAGGTCCTTCCAACTCGATTTCCTTGTCATTGACCGCTTGTAGAATTTCATTTTTTGACGTAGCATTTAGAATTTTTTCTCTAAAGTTTGAATCCATCAAAAATGTAGCTAGTCTTGATAGCGCTTCCAAATGGTCGTTATTTGCTCCTTCGCTCGCAGCAATCATGAAAAACAGATGAGCCGGCTGGCCGTCCAGCGATGCGTAGTCGATACCTGGTAAAGAACGTCCAAATGCGATTCCCGGCACCTTAACAGCTGCTGATTTCGCATGTGGAATCGCAATTCCATCGCCGATTCCCGTCGTCCCTTGCTCTTCTCGGGCCAAAATATCTTGTGTAAATGCCCCTGTATCATTCAAATTTCCTGCACGATCGAACTGATTTATCAGTTCTGTCAATACATCCTGTTTAGATGTAGCTTTCACATCCAAAATAATTGTAGCTTCAGTTAATAATTGTGTGATTTTCATCATTTCACATCCCCCTTATCTAATGAACTAATCAATACTTGGTCCAGCAAAGCTAGTACATCTTTTTTCTCACAAAGATCCACTCTAAAAGCTGTTGCACTTCCGCTTGCAACACCCGATCGGAATGCCTTAACTGGATCCCCCTCTTTCGTGAAGGATGCAAGAAACCCGGATACAAGTGAATCACCAGCCCCCACCGTATTCACAACTTTCCCTTTTGGCGCTTCCGCAAAAACAGCAACCTCTTTCGTAACGAGCAGTGCCCCTTCCCCACCCATGGAAACGATGACATGTTCGACGCCTTTTTCAATAAGTTTCTTAGCGTAATGGTGTGCTTGCTGTTTGTTTTCTATTACCGTATCGAACAATTCACCAAGCTCCTGTTCGTTTGGTTTAATAAGAAATGGCTTCATGTCAATCAATCCTTTTAATGCAGGACCCGATGTATCAAGAACGAAATGTACGCCATTGTCATTGCAGATAGTTGCGATATCCTCGAAAAAAGTTTTCGCTATTGATTCAGGAAGACGGCCTGCAAGAACGAACCAATCACCTTTTTCCATGTTCTGCACTTTCGCCATCAATTGCTGTTGCTGTTCTAGTGTTATATCAGGACCAGGACCATTTAACTCTGTTTCTTTATCGGCTTTGATTTTCACATTGATGCGCGTAATTTCTTCAGTTTGGATAAAGTCCGTATGAACCCCTTCTGACTGTAGAGATTGTTGAATATAGTCACCTGTGAACCCACCTACAAAACCTAAAGCGATGTTGCTAACTTCTAATCGGCTTAACACACGTGACACGTTTATTCCCTTTCCCCCGGGATAGTAATATACATCTTTGGAACGGTTCAGTTTACCGCTCCTGAATTCGGGTAAATAGGTAGTATAATCAAGCGAGGGTGTGATTGTGCACGTATAAATCATGATTTCCCCACCTTTACTGTTGTTTTTTGCTCCAATAAGTTGATAGCTTGTTTTTCGAAATCACTTACTATCAATACGGCTTTATCGAGTGGCATAATAGTAGCAAAACTTACTTTGTTATATTTTGAATGATCCGTCACGACATATGTTTTTCTCGAGAGTGTAGAAGCAAGCCTTTTAACAGCGGCTTCTTCTGGATCTGGCGTTGTATAGCCGATTTCCAAATGGAATCCGTTGACGCCAAGAAAGCATTTGTCAAACTGATAGTCGCCAAGCGTCTGGATTGTTTGAGGTCCCACAAGGGCACGCGTGCGGGATTTTATATAGCCACCCGTCAAATAAGTCGTTATTTCGTATTCCATCAATGAATCAACATGTGTCAATCCATTCGTCACAACGGTCACTTTTTTATTCTTTAAATAAGGAATCATCTGCAAAGTGGTAGTCCCTGCATCAAGAAAAATACAATCCCCATCTTGGACAAAAGAAGCGGCATAAGTAGCAAGCTGAATCTTCTCTTGAAGGTTTTTGGATGCTTTATCCGAAATACTAAGTTCTTTTGTGATTCGCTCGCTTATTGTAGCGCCTCCATGGATACGATCCAATTTATTTAAGTCTTCGAGATCGTTCAAATCCCTGCGAATTGTTGACTCTGACGCGGATGTCGCATCGACTAACTCTTGAATTTTAACTGTCTTTTTCTCAGTCAATAAATTCAAAATCAATTCATATCGTTCATTTGTCAACATATGAACACCACCTCTAATTAGCTGTAAACTCATATTACTTGAAATCCCTTTCATAATCAATCATAATCTTCCACAGTCAGTCACCAACTTTTATAATACAGTAATTGATACTAACAATTAGGAGGAATACACATTGATAGAAAAACAATACACCATTTTAGGTACTGCTGGTTTACATGCCCGTCCAACATCCGCTCTCGTTAGTGCGGTCAGTTCTTTCAAATCGGATATTACACTGGAATACGTCGGTAAAAAAGTAAATCTGAAATCCATTTTAGGTGTTATGTCACTTGGAGTAGCTTCAGGCACTACCATTACAATTGCGGCGGATGGTGAAGATGAAGCGGATGCCATTGCAAAAGTCGATGCAATTATGGAATCCGAAGGCCTTGGAAAATAATAAAAATCTCGAGTTGTGATAGTAGCAAAAGGGTTTCTAATCTGTTTCATGGACTAAATCGCAAACTCATGCCCAGCCCAGACAAGTAGGAGGGATGTAGTTCAATCCCTCCCGGTGGACCTATAGGTTAGAATCAACAGAGGAAGGCAGCTTAGGATCACGATTTCCTTTTCAATAGTTGCATGACCCATGTCGTACAGTTCCAGGGGCTAGGCACTGGAGTCTAGACGTAAAATCACTAAGTTACAACTTATCCACAGTACGAGATTTCATAATTTCCTAAACATCAAAAAAAGAAAAGCCACGAATGGTATCAGTTACCATTCGTGGCTTTTCACATATAGTTTCATTAATCTAGTTTCACTCTGAGGACTGCACCTGTATTCGCATCAATTTTAACTTCATACTTATGACCTTCTGCCGTTCTTACGTCAATTTCATATACCAGCATTCCATCGTCGTAATCTAATTCCGCTTTTACTACCTGGCCTGGAACCCGCTCTAATGCAATGGCCATCGCCTGATTTATTGTTATCCTCCGGTATTGTGGGTTCTGATAATGTTCATGCCAATATTGGTTTTGATTTTGTCGATTCTGATTCGTCACCCAATCTCCTCCAATTCGATTATCCCGTTGTCCTTAACATTCTATTCAAGGATGGCTAATATGTGCTGAATCCCTAAGCCCATAACTGAAAAGACAATTAAGCAGTTCCTAGGTATATGATTTGCACTTGAGGCTTGCTTAATTGTAATGATGTTTTCCATCATTAAATAGCCATACCTTTCAATCAACGTTCTCCTCTTTTTCTTCCTGCTTTTGGCTCAACATAAAACGTGCCGAAACTGGATCCGATCTGGTCAATAATTTGGATAGATACGAAGACGTCATGCTGTAACTACCTTCTATTTTCTCTGATAAAAAGTTGGTTCGCTCGTATAGGACTGAGCGTAGATAATCCAGTTGCCTTATCACTTTCCCTAGCAATCCTTCTTGGTTGTCCAGCCTGCTGATCACGTCTTTTTGTATATCTTCTTGTTTAAATATTTGCTCTGACAACAGCTTTTGATAATCTAATTGTTCATTCATTTTGACTACAATTTCCTCATTTGCAGAAGTCAGCATTTCTATACTATTGACAATTTCTTCATTTGACTGGCTGACCTCATTCACTTTCCCGATGAATTCTCGATTCATTATTCGCTCATGTATCAACGTACGTTGTAACATTTCGTTTTTAGTTTCTACTTTTTTTAACGACTTCATAACATCTTTCCCAAAATTTTCATGTCGGAAATCACTTTCCTTGATTTCATTCAAACGATTATGGATTGATTTCAATTGATTGGATTGTGTGTTTTTCTGTTGCTTTAGTAAGGTTTCCATGATATTGAACTGTTCACCAACCGAATGAGACGCTTCCCTATGTTCCTTCATCCATTCCGCTATCGGATCTATTTTATAGTGTTCTTGGTTCTTCCCTAAAATGTCTGCATTATTTTTAAAAACATCCGGGTGCCCATTTTTGTTAATAAACAACCCCATCTCACTTACCCCCTCGTCGTATTAGCTTATGCAATTCACGACAAAAGGGTCATTGAGTCACATCTGATGATTAACCACTTTCTTTAAAAAAGCACCTATACGCCAGGAATCTAGAGTTTTTTGCAAAATAGTAAGCAGTCATTTTCTGGTTTGGTTAATTGCAGACCTGTTGATTAACCAAAACTAACCAGTGAATAACATAATTACCTTCCGGGCGCTACTTGTATAGTTGCATTTTTGGATTGCTTCGGATTGAATGACTTCTATTCAATTAGCGGGATGTCTGGATGCAAAAGTACTTGTAGTGCTTATGCTTTTTTTGATGAAAGAATAGCTGACATCCAAGTCGGAGAAAAGCCGCCAAAGATGCAATTTTGGCGGCTGAAGCTTTCTATATGGTTTTTTCTTTTTTTAGTAAAGAAGTCGCGCTTGCTATAAGGTATTACATGATTAGATGTATAATCTTTGCTAAAAGTAAGAAAGGAACGCATTGTACATCGTCCAAGAGTGCCCGAAATTGCATCTTCGGGCACTTACACCCTTCATAGAATGTCATCTATTCTATTCTTCCAAAACAACTGCATTTTCCACTTGAATAGTGTAGGAACGCGACAGGCAACTATTCGCAATAGTATTACTAAAAAGAGTGTGGCTAGAAGTGACGGAGTCACTTCTAGCCACACTCGGACCCCTCAGTAAATCTGTCATGAATAGTTAGTCGAAAGCGGGCCGAAAATAATGCAGTGAAAATGAAGGTCATCAAGCCCTACTTACCAGTGTTTTATGCAAATAAATGGTTAATCTACAGACGTGGTTTAATTGATACATTTGTCATTAACTAGTTATTCCCATTCATAAGGTGTTTCTTGATACACATAATAATTTAGCCAGTTGGAGAAGAGTAGATGCGTATGGGAACGCCATGTATTCAACGGCTCTTTGCTTGGATCATCATTCGGAAAATAATTTTCCGGGATATCAATACCAACTCCTTTTTGCAAATCACGTGCATATTCCTCCGCCAACGTATCCGCATCGTATTCCAAATGACCTGTGATCATAATATGTTTATTATCTTTAGAAATGACGATGAATGCCCCTGCATCCTCTGATTTAGCAAGCAAGTGTAGACGGGGATCATTTTTTATTTCCTCAGTTGAAACGGATGTATAACGTGAATGCGGTGCTTTAAATTCGTCATTAAAACCACGTGCAAGATTAATCGTTGGGTCGGATAGTCGATGCGTAAAAACGCCTGAGCATTTTTTCGGCAATTCAAATTTCCCGATTCCATAATGGTGATAGAGTGCTGCTTGGGCACCCCAACAAATATGTAAAACAGAGGTTACATTTTCTTTTGACCATTCCATAATCTCCGTTATTTCTTTCCAGTAATTAACGTCTTCAAATTCTAAATGCTCAATCGGGGCACCCGTAATAATCAGTCCATCGAAACGACGATGTTTCACATGTTCAAATGTTGTATAAAATGCGTTTAAATGCGTTTTACTAACGTTTTTAGAATCATGAGTTGCTGTGTTCAAAAATGTAACATTTACTTGTAGTGGTGTATTCCCTAATAGACGTAGCAGTTGCAACTCTGTTCTTTCTTTTTCAGGCATTAAGTTTAAAATGGCGATGTTCATAGGACGTATATCTTGGGACGTTGCGCGTTCTTCATCCATCACAAATATTTTTTCCTTCTTCAATAGTTCTCCTGCTGGTAATTGTTTCGGTACATTAATCGGCATGTGTCGTCTCTCCCTTTTCACTTTGGTTTGAATCAAATGATTCAATATAAAAAACCCTCTTTTCTATAAGACAAGACAAGAGGGTTTAATTTGGGCACTCTGTTCTTATCTCTCAAGAAAAAATCTTGTTGGAGGTAGCACCTTCCTGACTAAGTCAGAGGTTGCTGAAGCTTCACAGGGCCATATCCCTCAGCTTCTCTTGATAAGAATATTCAATTATTTACTATTATACTATTAAAACTACTATTGTAAACCTTCTTTTTTGACGATAATAATCAAAAGAAACATTTTTATTTTAATTTCCACATTAATTCAGCATGAAAACTGCTGAATAATATTTCTTTAGAAAGCCATATTAACGTGGCACTGAAAAAATGAAAGGAGTTGTTACTATGGGAAGAGATGACAATAAAACTGGCGGAAATAATGCACGGTCTTTACCACAAACGCCGAAAAACCAAAAAATAAAACCGGGCGACATGAATGAAGAAATAGCCCGCGAGTTTGCTGAACTCCGTTCCCTGAAACCAAAACGCGAACGAATGAACTCAAATGAAAAGAAGAGAAAATGATTATCTTTGTCATGAACAGTAACTAAAACACTCCCCGCACTGGTATTATCTTGGTGCGGGGCACTTTTTTCAGCCTACATCAGATACTTGCTTCAATTCTTTGGTCATCCGCTCGACCAAGTCAGATCTTCCGTGAAATTGGGCCGGTGTATTTTGGAAAAGTTTTATTTTCCATCCATCCTTTTCTTTTACTGCAATCAGTGTTTGATGAGCATTCAAATTTGGGTCAAGTTCTGTTCCGCCCGGAGGTATCATCCCGACGATTGCACGCAACATCGCAACTCCAGCACTCAGAAAGTACACATCTTTAACGACATTGATAAATGGAGGTGTTGGATGATCTGCAAATATCGGTTCTAAATGTGCAAAAATAGTATTTCGCCCAATTTCTTGACTTCCGTCAAATCCAATCAATTCGCCTTGCTCTGTAAATTGATCAGCCATGCTCTTAGCATCGCGATTATTCCATGCAAGAATTAAGTTATAATAAAGGGTTTTGATTTCAATTAATTCAGATGCTTCCATATCTAATTCCTCCCGTCATTTTTCCTTCATCCGAGATAATCGCTCGGGATGCTACCTTCCTTTTCTACTTCCACATTCCATGCGATAATTGTCGTACTGTCTCGTACATTTTGTCTTTCGATTTCCATCAATAACTGCGAAATCCCTTTATCAAGTTCTTTTTCATTCAGCACGGCAACGAGATCTGACGGATCCAAAAAAGGTTCCCCCGGGCATTCCACTAAACCATCAGTCGTCAAAAAAATAAGATTGTTCCCTTTTCTCATTTCCCTTGTCCCTGACGTGTAGCATGGTACTGCTTGCTCAAACGTATTCACTTGACCAATCCATTCAAAGAATTGCCTTTGGTTAAGTTGAAACTGATTTAGTGCAATTAATTCCGAATGGAACAGATATACTAAACAATCTCCAACCGAAAACCACCAAACGTAATTAGCTTTCCTGACAACGATAAGACAAGCCGTTTCTCCCTTGGCACATCTGCATTCATTCAAAAATTGTTCAGATTGAAAAATTTCAAGTAACTTCATTTCCAAACGTTTAAATCGTGGAGGACCTTTCATATCTAAAATCTCCACCAATTTTTCTTTATGCTGCCCGAGTGTTTGTACAACAAGTTCCGCACTTTCAGCACTTTTATGTGCATCCAAAATAGCCGCTAATTCCCAATCCTCATTTTGCCAAATAACGCAGCCATCTTCATTCTTGGTTTGTCCCGCTGAAGAATTACCTCCAAATCTACCAACCGCTACACGATTAATCCATCGTACATCTCGTTCATCGACAAAGTCCTTTTCACTTCCAACCCAAGTAAGATTATTCATGAGCGCTCAATCAATCTATACGGTCTCACTTCATAACTTTCATAAACAATCGTATCGCTATTTCGAGCATCATCCACACTAGATGCAAATTGCGGGCGTTTTATCCAGTCTCCTACTTGCTCTTTATCAAAGTCAACAAATTGTACGTCAATCGTTTCAGGAGGTTGTGCAGCTGGTACGCCTGACATCGCTCTTCCACGAAAAACCATACAGATGACGCCTAACGTGATATCTTGATAAACTCCTGTCACATCACCAATTTCTGCGTGGATACCTGTTTCTTCTAGTACTTCCCGTTTAACCGCCTCTTTCAAGGTTTCACCAAGCTCAAGTCGCCCACCCGGCATTTCATATGTATCATTTCGGTGATTGTTCCGTACAAGTAATACATGTCCTTCCTCATTGACAATGTAGCCATTTACAACAATAATTTGTCTAGATTGTCCATAATTCCCCGTCGAAGTGAAAAAGTCTTCATTTGATGAAATAAATAATGGAGCTAATGATTTCCGATAATTTTGCGCTTCAGCATGCATTTCCGATGCCCGAATGCTAGCGTCTACTGTCTCATAATGAGCCCTATTATCGTATGCCCACATTGCCATTATCTCCGTCCGTTCTTCATTGACCCACCGTCCAACCAGCTGCGCTCCATGCGTCAGCTGATTCGGAAGCAAATAGGTGTGGAAAAAGTGGGTAAACGTTTCGTACATCGCTGGTTCAACCGTGTACGTTTTTCTGCGATACAACATTCAATTATTCCCCCCGTACAAATTAATTTTCAGCGAGCCCTTTTTAATAACCAAACTAGGCCAAGTGTAAAAACAGCAACTAGTGTTAAAGTAAATTTGAGGTCAATGATTGGTTTGAACTTCACCTTCTCCGCATCTATCTCGTAAACACCCAAAGGTCTGACGGAGATATG
The DNA here is from genome assembly GCF_001590685.1 of Sporosarcina psychrophila. Taxonomy (GTDB): domain Bacteria; phylum Bacillota; class Bacilli; order Bacillales_A; family Planococcaceae; genus Sporosarcina; species Sporosarcina psychrophila. The sequence continues at coordinate 1,340,871 of NZ_CP014616.1, read as the reverse complement.
TCCCCCGCCCCCTTCTCCTTGGGCACCTAAAGAGTTTCCTGTTTCACTAGAATAGCCGCCTCCCCCGCCAACAATATAATTAATCTTTGCTACCGGAAGGACTTTTTTGTTTTCAAAATTAATCGGTTCACCATAAATCAACGATGCGTCTTGTTGCCGTGAAAACTTGTCAAATATCCGCGCAATAGGTGATAGGTAATTAGAAGATTTTTTAATTCCCATGTTTTCCCCACTCCCTTAATTTTTAGTTGTGATTCGGTTAGCTGTCGTTTTTTCAACGTAAAATAGTATCCATCTATTTTACGCTGATATTTCAATACCGAAATTGCACTTTAACCGTGGCGTTAATCGAAATCTGCCCCTGTTCAATCGGTGTGGAGCTAGTCATTTCTCTCGCAGCAAATGTTCGATATGCGATGGGTTCTGCTCTTAATTCTTCAACAATTTTAATTGGATGTGGATCAAGTTGCAGTTGCATTGTCTCAGCAATTGTTTGCGCCTTGGCTAATGCGTTTTTAAGTGCAAGGCTCAATGCTTTTTGATAGTCCAATTGTTCATTTTCAACCTTGAACTGGATATTTGATACCCTGTTTGCCCCGTTTTGGACCGCCACGTCTATTATATTTCCAACTTGATCAATATCTGTAATTTTTACTGTAATCGCATTCGTAACTTCATATCCTCTAAATACTTGTTCGCCTTCGATATAGTTGTATTGGGGAACTATAGTGTACGAAATCGTTTGTATATTCTCCCTGTCAATCCCCATTTTCAATAACGAATCGATGACTTGATTCATCTCATAAGCATTTTCCTTTTGTGCATGGTTCAGTTGTTTGTTTTCAGTACTGACTTCCAACTGGATTTGAGCAATATCCGGTGCTAGTTTAAGACTCCCAATTCCTGTAACAGTCATAACCCGCGGTTGTCGGCAGGTCATTTGTTGGGCATAAGGATAATACATATGTCTCCACCTTTCCTGAGCATCATTACGCTACCTTAGATAGTATGCTGATTGTCTCGAAAAGATATTTACATTAGCACTTAACGTAGAATTGGACGACAGATTACTCGAGGACCACAGCAGTATCTGAAGACTATATGACTAATTTAGATACATCCACATCCACTTTTCGAGAACTTTAAAAACGTCGCTGTTCACTTTCTTACCGATTCCCTTCGAACTCAAAATTACAAAGACTGATTTCAAAAAGTTCTTTACCGTTCTTTGTACGTGATAGGCGTCAAGTGATCCTTTATTTTCAAGCATTTCAGTTTCTACCATTCCGGCAAGTTCTTCAATCCATACTTGTATAACCTTCTCAGCATCTTGATGCTTTATTAATGAAACTAGTATTATAGCTAAGCGTTCTTCCTCTTCATCCAAATAGTCAACTTGCCTTAACAAGGAATATTGAACTGCATGAAGAATTCGACTGATATCCTCTTTTTTCAGTAGAGGATGTTTTGCCAAGGCATCCAAGGTATCTGCGCCATGTGCGATGGCATGCGCCCATCCATTACCCTGGATAAAACCTCGAGTGTCTTTTTCTTCCCTCATATAGCGTATAACCTTGTTCACTGTATACTGAACAAGATCTGGATTTACTATTTGTTTCTCAATGTCATATTCAATAACTGCAGCAATGACGAGTGCAGAAAAAGAACGTGTAAATACTGAATCAGTTCCAGACTCGCCAATCCCGTAAAATAGATAGTCTTCCTGTAATACCGTCTCAAGTAGATTCTGAATTTCTTCTGAATTTAATTGATTGGAAGCTATTACTTTTCCAAAACTTCGATAGATTAACTCGTCACGCAAAAAACCATCTGGATTTCCAATTTGCGTCAACATCTCTTGCCTAACTTCCTTCGATAGCTCTAGTATCTTATCTCCTAAATAACTTTCTAAAGTTGTTGCTAACATCACTATTCCCCCTAAACGATCATTTATCGTTGCCTTGTGTAAGGCAATTTGTCTATCCTAAGTTATTATCTTTTACATCAATTAGCGTAAATCGTTCGCAAACAAGGAGCATGTCCTCAGTGAACTCAAGTCCAACTTCTCGTAATTCACTCGTAAAGAATCTCACATGAGCCAATTTCCAATCTTCATATGACCCTTCCCCTTCAGCAAGCGCAAACTCTTCCGATACTTCATTCATCGGTACAAGCGATACTGCAATGGTCTTAATGATTGCCACTGGTTTTTCGTCGCTATTTAAAATAATGCTGTACTCATCTATTCTGGGTAATGGCTCGTTCTCCAGTTCATAAATTACATGACCTGAACATGTCGCTGTCTTTTCCCCATCAATTACAAGCTGTGCAAGCTCATCTGGCAAACTTCCAAACATCCATGCGTTGACAGAAGTAGGTTTCTCTTCGTTCTTCCAAAATTCGTCCCAATAAGTTTGTGCTGCTAAATTCATCTTGAAATCCCCTTTCGCTACTAAAAATTAGAAATCTCCTATATGCCCAAGCTCTCCTCCCTAGATCGAGAGAACTTATTCATTTCAATAAGACCGTACTGGTGAAATTAGATGGAGGCAAGTGGAATCATTTTGCGGCTGAATGACAATCGGTTTCATCAAGCCATCAAAACGTATCGTGACATTTTCTTCTGGTATCCTTTTTAGTGCGTCAAGTACAAAACGACCATCAAATGACATTTGGATATCGTTCTGTCCTTCGATATGTATAATTTTTTGAAGCTCTTCAATCATCCCGACTTCTGTAGAATTGGAAGATATTTTGATAGTAGCATCATCCACAATCTCCAATTGGATGTTATTGTGTTTCCATTCAGTCGAAAATACACAAGCCCGATCCATTCCTTCTATTAATACTTGAGTATTCATGGTTATCAATGCCTTTGATTCAGTTGGCACCAAAGATCCAGTGTTAGGATAGACACCCTCAATTAACCTTGAATAAAGTGAACTCATAGCGGTCCCAAACACAATGAAATTATTCGTATAAGAAATCTCTACGATTGACGAATCCGCCTCTTTAAGATGCGTCAGTTCTGACAAACTTGTACTCGGAACTACAAATGATTCTGTTGTTTTAGATTCTATAGTCACTTCTCTACGTGCTAATCTATGTGAATCTGTTGCTGTACAAATGAGTTTGTTTTCTTCAAACTCCATCTTCACTCCAGTTAGTACCGGTTTAGCCTCACTTTTTGAAACCGCAAATGCAGTTTGCTTTATAGCCTCCGTTAATTTCCCAAACGGTATTTCAATTTTAGTATTGCGATCCATCTCCGGAAGTTTTGGATAGTCATTCGCATTGAATCCATTTAGTTTTGTTTCAATATCCCCCGATTTTATCGTGATTGAATCATTGCGTCCTAATTTAATACAAATATCATTGGGGAGTTTTTTCACAATTTCGTTCAAATATTTCGATAAAACAACTACACTTCCAAATTCTTTGATATCCACGACCTTTTCTCCACTTATTAGTAAAGGGATAGTTCTTTCAATAAAAATATCCGAATTGCTACCCGTAAGCTTAAGTCCATACTCGTTGGCTTCTATTTTTATTCCAGAGAGTATTGGAATAACGCTTTTTGATGAAATAATTTTATTTATATCAGAAACTGCAGTCGTAAATGAAGCGTAGCTTACTGTAAATTCCATAAAAGCCCTCCTAGTCACTGTCCAAACTAATAATCTCAAGCTTGCTCCATACAACTTGCCAATTCTTTTTCTTAATCCTTTCTTCATAAATCTTCATCCGTTCTTTCTTATCACAAAAATAAGGGGTCGGTTTCACCCTCAAATTTACAACATCTTCTATACCATGAGGCGCTGTTAATATGACATTGTTTCCTTCATCCAATTTCACCCCCAAAGCTGTTGCTGTTTCAGGAAACCTTGAAATCGCATCAACAGACGAAGTATAGGGGATGACATTATTTACACTATGCATTCTTGCCTGATTTTTGACCGACCAAGGGATAGCAGGTAGAAGTCTTTTCAACACTTCCTCGTATTCCTTTTCCACACTTTTTTCACTATTTGTTCGATCATAATAGATGACATCAATATCTGGAGTCGTCGTCCTTTCATTGAAACCGTGCTGCACATCCCAAATTTTAGATCGAACAAATCCGGCGCAGATCCACCAATCAGGCAAATTCAATGATTTGGCGCATTTCAATAGGTCCATCATCCACTTATCCTCTTGAATTAAAACAACAATTTCTCTTTCAGTTGTAATGACCATAAACTACTCCTCTTTCATTCACACTGCTCACATACTCGTACAAAAACCGTGGATCAAATCTTCATACTTACCAAAGACCTTTTCAACGAACATATTCACTTCTTTCGGTTCCACATTCCTATGTATTTGCAAATAGTCAGCCTTCAATCCTGTACTGCTTGCCATCATTACTTCTAGTCATGAAACGATAATCTATCAGAAATCGTCTTACTGTGGCAAAATCAGGATAAATCGTCGCCAATAGGTCATTTATTTCTTTTTCCACGTACATTCTATCAACTTCAAATTGCTTAATTATTTCTTGGGCAATAATGTACTTCCTCTTTTCTTTACTCGGAAATACGTCAAGCGGTCCTTGCAAACCTTGTTTGAAGTAATTTCCCAATACTTTTTCTCTTTCCACATCAGTGATTGTAAATCGTTCACCCAATTTAATCATTCCTTAATATATATGTTGAACAAATGAATACGGCTTATGCGCTTTAAAAGGGCTTTTGGGAGGCCACTGAAAAAGTCCCAATACTTAGAACTAATTAGATTTCCCGCCAATACCGCTTGAACGCTTTGTGGATGCCTCCCGCGATAAGCCAGAAAGAAGACCAGGGAGGCATCCCTCCTTCAGTCTTATCGCTCCGGCTACCACGAAGTCGCGCCTTCGTTGGATGGTCTATGTGAGAAAGAGCATTTCATTATCTGTGTTGAAATCTGCAACCTGGAGTGCGTCTTTCTTGGATATAATTGGTATCAACTAGTAATCACATTAAAGTCTCGCCATATACATCTCAACCTCACATTTCTCTCGATAATGAACAACCTAGCGCAGGCGTGGCAAAGGGGGTCGCCGAAGCCGTAAAACTGGATGCGAAGCGCTAATCTAGGATTACGTCCAAAGGCATCCTCAAAGCGCCAAGTTTTCTACAATCCACATCCCGAAATACAACTCTCTCCTTATTGAGCGCCACAGTAGATTCAATGGGATTCTTTAGTTCAATATATAGATATTATTTTCATCCCCATTTTATAGCAGTCTACCTACCAAGTTTTGTCGAGTTTATCAGCATAGAACTCAATTGCTCTTTTATATGATAAGATTTCACTATCATTTGTCGTGTAAGCTAGACTGGTTAGTAAAATCTCCATGGCTTCACGATGTTCACCAACATTGTACAATGTCATTGCATAGAAAGTTTTCATTGCATTGTTTTCCGGGAAGTTTTCAATTCCTTTTTCCAAAACTGTTTGCGATTTTTCATACTTGCCTAACGCACGATATGAACTACCTAATCCTATAAATGCGCCTATTGCATTTGTATCATCTAGGCCTAATTGGATGGCTTTTTCGTAATAAGGTACAGCATCTGCTTCTAACCCAAGAACATCGAAACTCCATGCATATTGATAATTAACTAGTGCATCTTCTGGGCATTCCAATACTAATTTTGAGAGTAAGACATTTGACTTCTCAAATTCCCCTTCACTTCTTAACTGAATTGCTTCTTCTAACTTCACCATTATACTTCTCCTGTCTCCTGAAATAATTAAAAAGATGTTTGCAAAAAATGAATAATCCCAATAAATGACCGAACTAATCTGTTACTTCGTTTTTCCCCTGTAATTAGCTATATCATCCCATCCATATGCAACTTCACTCAACTTCTTTCCTGCAATTTCGATTTCTTCAGTGTCAACCTTCTTTCCACCTAACATTTCATAGAAGCGGCAAGCCGGGTTCTCTTCTATCGCCCATATAAGCATCGAGTTCAAATTCTTATTTTTTAAATCATCCACAACAGACTGAACGAGTAATCGACCAATTCCTTTTCCTTGGTATTCTCTCAAGATATAAATCGCATATAATTCCCCTGTAAATGCCTCGTATTTCCCGGTGCGCTCTTTTCCACCTGTAGAAAATCCGATAACTTGACCATTTTCATTTTCTGCTATGTATATGTTATTTTCTTTTATCCCTTTTTTCCAAATCAGCTCGCGTTGCTCGTAAGAAAGGTTATCTAAAAAAGGATCCGGCACAATTCCTTTATATGTCGTCCTCCAACTATCCACATGGACTTTTGCAATTCCTGTTACATCCTCTACCTCTGCTTTTCGGATTAATATCTCACTCACCCCTTTCAACGTTGTAACAGTACTGAAACAACAGGTCAACATTTTTCAAAAAATCATTTCGGACGTGCTTCATAGGGATGGATTTGACCTATTATCCCCATTTCTTCATCTGCCCCAATCTGTTTAATAACTCCGTTCGCAATTTCAGCATGTGTAAGCCAACGTGAGCCACTGTCTTCCATTACAAATCCTAAATAGACTCTCCGATAGTTGCACTTGCTTGGAATACGGATAGGCTCATCTTCGAAATACCGCCGACTTCCCTTTACATGGATCAGACTAAACGGTGTGTCCCCTGGGTTCATCTCACAAATCCGCTCTAGTACACTGTAATTCGATGTCCAGCTAATAATTAGATCAAACGAGCCACGTTCCAGAATCGCTTTTTTAATTTCGTCATATACATCATCTGTATTATAATCAGCTATAAGTGGGAATATAGAATTTGGCGAACTTTCTACTTGCAATCGTTTAAACTTCGACAATGTACGCCCAATGACAGAAACAGAATAACCTTCACGTGCAAGATGAAGACAAACTTCGGCAAGCATACCCGTTCCGCCAATGATTAGAGCATGATTATTACTTTTCATACACTTACCTCTTTTCTGAAGTCAAGACAATTGATTTATTCAATATATTCTTGGCCAGGTAATAGGCACTTACTGAAAAAAGTTGTGTAATTTTTTGTTCTTGAATCATCTCTTCGATTAAATCAAAAGAAATGAGTTTCACCTCAATCTCCTCAGTTTCATCCAATTCCTGCTCACATTCTTTGAATGCATCCAAAATTAGAAAGGTAACAATCCTATTTGTTTGAGTAGCCGGATTTATTATAAACTCACCAAGTTTTATCGGTTTCGTCGTCGAAATAAAACCCGTCTCTTCTCGTAACTCCCTCAAAATCCCCTCCTCATGTGACTCTCCCTCTTCAATTTTCCCGGCAGGAATTTCTAAATAAAATCCTTGACCAGGATGACGGTATTGTTCTACGAATACGACCCGTTTATCTTCCGTTAATACAATGGCATTTACCCAATCTTCATACTCATGGACAAAATAATCATCAATGATTGCCCCGTTCGGAAGCTGACACGTGTCTTTCCTCAAATTCCCAAAAGGAGTTTTAAAGTGATATTCTGACTTAATCGTTTTCCATTTCTCCACAGTAAATCCCTCAATTCTTCCGTGACATACCGGTGATATATTTCCCTATACAAACACTACGAAAGTTAACCAGGCGCAGAAATGATTCGGAATCATTTCTACACCTGGTATTGAATTTATTCCAGTAGACTGAGGGATACCTCAATTACAACTTCATCAAATGTGTCGTCTCAGAAGCAGTGTCATCCAGTTCAAATCCGTTTGCCCTATAAAAAGCATCTGCTTTTGAAGATTCTGTCCGCACTGTCACTTCTTTAAATGCATCGCGTGAATGGTCAACAATTTCTTTCAGTAAAAGAGATCCTACACCTTGCCGCCTAGCATCATCTAATACATAAAATCGCTGCAAACGTGCAACTTGTGTATCTTCGGAAAAAGGTGATTGGTTTACTCCACCTATCGCTACTACCTCACCCTCATCATTTTGAACAGCTAACAATGCTTCACCCGGTTTGTTGAACCTATTTGTTCCATCCTCATAATCATTGACTAGTCGTGTTAAAAATCGGTACCCTTCCGTTTCGCTTTCTTTCACTAAATGAGAGATATCAATTGCCTTTAAATCCTCAACTTGCTCCACTTTGTAAGTCATTTCTATTCCCCCTATCAATTGAATGATTGCAACATACAGTCTATTTCGACAAATGGGGTAGAAAAACCTTTATAATAAACAAAAATGACCTGTTGCGAATTATTCGCAACAGGTCATTTTCAACAATTTCATTTCATATTATCTTCATCAAATTGTGCTTTAGAAAAACCGCGGCCAAGTATCTCCGACGCATTCAAGAAGATGACAAATGAGGTTGGTTCTTGTGTTTGAAGTAATTTTTTAAAGTAGACAGCTTCCGATTGTTCAACGACACATAAAATCATTGTTTTTTCTTGATTGGAATACCCGCCTATTGTTTTAATCTTCGTTAATCCGCGATTAATATCATTTTTTATAATGGCTTGGACTTTCTCTTCTTTATCCGTAATAATGAGAACCAATTTGGTCGGCGACGTTTGCAACTGAACAAAGTCAATCACCTTACTCGTAACGTAAATTGCTATCATCGCGTAAAGAGCAAGTTCAAAGTTAAAGACAAATGCCGATGTGACTACAACTAATCCATCTACAAGCAACTGTGAAAAACCACTCGAAAGGCCCGTATATTTCTTAACCAATTGAGCGATTAAAGCAGTACCACCTGTCGAACCGTTAGCCCTGTATACAATACCGAGACCTACACCAAGCATAATCCCACCGTAAATCGCACTTAATAATGGGTTTTCTACTGCAAGCTTTATGTCCGTTGTGAGCCAGATGACAAACGGAACAAAAAATGTCCCAACTAACGTTTTCATACTGAATTCCTTGCCGACAAGCAAGACCCCAAGTATTAGTAGTGGAATATTAATGAGCCATTGAACGTAAGCTGGATTGAATTGGAAGAGTTCATATAATATTGTACTAATCCCTGAAACGCCACCTGCTGCTAGCCTGGACGGTAAAAGGAAAATATTGAAGGCTAGACCAACGAGTGCAGCCCCAAAGATGATCTGTATATATTCAAATAAGACCGTTTTTCTAAATTTTTGTATTGCCATTTTTTTCTCCCTCTCTTTTACCCTTTCCATTCTAACAAAAAACGAGCTAGAACATCATTTTTTTTAAACCAACTTCAATTATAGATAATAACTGAATGCTTCATAGCCAAAATAGAATGATAAAAGCGATAGAAGACTGAACACGATGCTCTCTACCTTGCTTCCGGTTCTTGTCGTCAATGGAAAGCGAACTGTCATGCTAAGTGGGAAAAGCAGTTTGATTCCGTTTTTCGTCGCCATATCTAATATGTAATGACTTACCATCCCCGCTAAAAGTCCTGCCTTCACAGCCTCATTTGGAGTAAAGGCATTCATTAACGTCGCGATAATCACCAAGAACAATAAACTGTGTGTAAATGTACGATGACCGAATAGCATATTGATAAGTTTCGATAACAACTTAAATTTTCTTCCGATTTTACTACCACTGTGACAAATGTCAGGAAGTAACGCGCCAATTATCCCCGCTCCAAGCATTATAATCGGATCATGATTTGTAAATTGTGCATAAGCAAGACTTGCTGCAATGCCGCCTACGATGTGTGTTTTCCCTGTCATGCTTATTCTCCTTTTTCAGCTAAATTCATTTCTTAACTAGTTTGAACTCATCTTCATTAAAGCAAAAAGATTCGATATGTTTCAATTTCCAAATTTCCACCATTCTAATTCTCTTCTTGGCCACTAAAGCGTATGTATGAGTCCATTTGCGCAAAATAGTTACTGCTCCGTTTACATCGCTATTCATAAAGATATAAGTTCCAGCTCTATAGAGTTCTCGAACACTCGTCTTCCACTGAAAACGGGTTTTTCTCCTTTCAACCCTATCTTCATTATACCAAACGAACGTTCTTTTTAATATAGTTTCTACATATTTATTCCATAATAAAAACCAAGAATACACACAGCTAAAGTCACAAGTGTTTTTAGTTTGTTCATAAACGTTGTTGCAGTGCATGGATCAGAAATCATTCAAATATTTCTTAATGGATTCCAACAATTTCATTTGAAAATATCAAGCCGATGATGTACACTATATTTACAAGCTGCGTTGTGCGTATAAATATTAAGTTTTAACCCTTAAGCTGTAATCGGGAGTTTTACCTAGATACAGGAATGGCATACCCAGTTCTTTCGATAACTGGGGCATACAGGATTGTTTCTGCGAACACCCACTTTGAGAAGTGGTGGTTTAAAACTTTCTAAGACCATACGGCAAAGGCGGCTGTTATTTTAATAATTTAAATGAAACTGGTTTCCATTGGAAGCTGGTTTTTTTATTATACATTTGAAGGGGGCGGACATCATTCTCAAACGATTGGTGGTCACGGGTTATAAACCCCATGAACTCGGCATATTCGATGACAAGCATCCAGGCGTCCGTTTTATAAAAAAAGCATTAGAAAAACGACTAGTCGCCTTACTGGACGACGGGTTGGAATGGGTAATTATAAGCGGTCAACTAGGAATTGAAGCATGGGCAGCCGAGGTCGTAATTGATTTGAAAAAAGAATATACCGATTTGAAATATGCCGTTATTACTCCCTTTACAGATCAGGAGAAAAATTGGAACGATATGAAAAAGGAAAAGTATCATTCTCTCATCGCTAAAGCAGACTATCATACGAGTCTTACGAAGAGACCCTATGAAGCTCCGTGGCAATTTATCGAAAAAGATAAGTTCTTCATGCGCAATTCTGATGGAATACTCATTGTTTACGATGAGGAAAATGATGGCTCTCCAAAATTTGTTAAAAGGTCCGCGGAAAAACATGCGGAACGTTCCGATTATCAAGTTCTCACAATCAGCGCGGACGACTTGCAAGTAATTGCAGAAGAAGAACAAATGGATGAATGGCAATAAGGTTTCCGATTCCTTGACACTTCTTGTGCTACATGGTATGATAGTTCCGTTAACAATAAGGTAATGCTTAAGATTTGAATATCTGGCATTCTACGTACTGTTTTTGAGAATACTTATTCACACTGGCGCGACTAAAGGGTCGCAAGGACATAAAAGTAGGCAGGGTTTATGTTGCTTAAGTTAGAAAGCACCCAGTGGAACAATGACCGCGGCTCTGAAAGCTTATCCTTTCTATGGAAATTATTCCCCGAATAATCGGGATGAAAAATTAAATTCAAAAGTATAGTGTTACCTGACAAAACAAAGGGATGTTCCTCAATCGAGGACATCCCTTTTCCAATTTCATTTACTAATCGGGTTTATAATTGCGTTGCTGTTATACACATATTACAATAGCATGAAAAGGATGGTGGTCACAATAATGGATATTTACGCACATCGCGGTTCGTCCGGAACACATCCAGAAAATTCACTTGCCGCCTTCCATGAAGCTGCCAGGCTTCCTATTTACGGCGTAGAATTCGATGTTCATTTGACAAAAGACGGTGAACTGGTTGTCATTCATGATGAAACAATAGCTAGAACATCAGATGGCAAAGGTTTCGTGAAAGACATGACACTTGCGGAGTTAAGGTCATTTGATTTTGGCAGTTGGTTTTCTGATGAATTCCGGGGTGAACTTATACCGACGCTGTATGAAGTACTCGAAATTTTTTCCGAGACTTCTCACCATCTAAATATCGAACTAAAATCGGATATATTTCCTTACGAGGGAATGGTGGGGAAAGTTGTTGCAATGGTTCAGAAGATGAAACTCGATGCGCGTGTCGTTATTTCATCATTCGATCACGAAGCTATTCGGGCAGTAAAAAAAATTGCACCGCACATTGAAACTGCAGCCTTGTTCATGGAAGTACTAGTCGATCCGCTCGATTATATGCGTACTATTCCTGCCGATGCACTCCATATCTCATTACCATACGCTGCTCGTCCATCTATGAGAAAAGTGGTAGAAACCGGAGTGGCTGTTCGTGTCTTCACTGTTAATGAAGTAAAGTATGCAGAAGCACTGAGGAAAATTGGTGTCACCGCCCTATTTACTGATTATCCAAAGAAAATGATGATTCATTTGAATAGAAAAAGCTGAACAAACCCAGCTTTTTCTATTCAATCATTTTTTCGTTTAAAGATTGATTACTATCACTAGCCATTATTTAATTCCCTAGTTAGCACACTCACTAATGAATCTTTCAAATATTCGCAAGGAAACAGCATCCCCTGCTGCCGATAATGCTTCAGGATGCCATTGAACGCCTAATACGAATTGTTCATCCGTGCTTTCAATTGCCTCTACAATTCCATCGCTTGCTACAGCAGTAACTTTGAAATCAGACGGTACTTCCTTCAGCGATTGATGATGATACGAATTCACCTGAATGCGTTCACTCCCCGCAATCGATTCAAGCAAACTTCCTTTATCCAGTTGAACATAATGAGAACAGTGCGTGTTGGGTGCCTTTTGTATATGTTGAAGAATTGGACTGTCGTTTTGTTTATAAAGATCTTGATACAATGTTCCACCAACTGCGACATTCAATACTTGAAGCCCTCTACAAATGCCAAGAATCGGTTTCCCTGTTTTGAGCATTCTGCGCGCAAGTTCAAGTTCGCTTGAATCCCTGCTTGGTGAGACTACTCCGAGATACTCATGCGGTTCTTCATTAAACAACATCGGATTGATATCATTTCCTCCAGATAATAAAAGGCCATCAAACATTTCGATCAGTTGCTCAACGTCTTGCTCCAACCCAACCGGAACAATCATCGGCAATCCACCCGCTCGGATAACTGCCTGTACATATGTGTTTTTTAATATATTTTCCCCATCTTGCTGAACATCTGTCGTTATACCAATAACTGGTTTCATCCACATATCCCCCTTATAACTAGTATATTCTTACGCTCGCGTATAGTTTGCACATGCCCTTCCCGCTTGCCTTCCGGAAAAAATACAGCCTCCAAGGAACGTCCCTTCCAATGAACGATAGCCATGAACACCACCACCGCCAAATCCTGCTACTTCGCCAGCGGCATATAAACCCGGTATTGGATTCCCAGTCAGGTCAAGAACTCGGCCATCTAAATCGGTTTGCAATCCACCAAGTGTCTTTCGACTGACGATATGTAAACGCACCGCAATCAACGGTCCTTTTTTAGGATTAAGGAGTTTATGTGGAGCCGCTACTCTGACAAGCTTATCTCCGATATAGTGACGGGCACCACGCAATGCTATAATTTGCAAATCCTTGGTGAATTTATTATCCATCTCACGATCCCTAGCAATGACTTGCCGTTCAATGTCGTCTAACTTCAATAAGTTTTCTCCAGTCATTTTATTCATCCCCGACACAAGTTCCGGGAGTGTATCGGCTACGATAAAATCTTCGCCTTTATCCATGAATGCTTTTACCGGCGCAGTTGGGCCAGGCAGGATTCTCTGTAGCACTTTCCCGATACTCTTTCCCGTCAAATCCGGATTTTGCTCAGATCCGGATAACGCAAATTCTTTCTCGATGATCGATTGGGTCAATATGAACCATGAGTAATCGTAACCGGTTGCCCGGAGTGCTTCAAGTGTTCCTAATGTATCGAATCCAGGGAAATTCGGAGCTGATAATCGCTTCCCCTTAGCATCTAGCCAAAGGGAGGATGGGCCAGGAAGAATACGAATCCCATGATTTGCCCATACCGGGTTCCAGTTTTTAATGCCTTCCGTATAATGCCACATCCGATCCCTGTTAACAATTCGGCCCCCAGCTTGCTCTGTAATCGCCAGCATACGCCCATCCACATGTTCAGGAACCCCTGAAATCATATCTTTCGGTGCTTTTCCAAGACGGAGTGGCCAGTTTTTTCGGATCAATTCAAGATCCGCTCCCATACCCCCACTTGTCACTAACACCGCTTCCGCATATAATTCAAAGCCACTAATCACTTCACGGGAACTCGCTACACCACGGGCGACGGCACTAGGTACAAGTACAGCACCACGTACTCCAGTCACAGCACCATTTTTCGTAATCAATTCATCGACACGGTGGCGAGGCAGATACTCAACTAATCCTTTATCTATCGCAATCCGCATTTTATCCTCAAAAGGTTTAACGATACCAGGTCCTGTTCCCCATACAATATGAAAGCGCGGGACCGAATTACCAGGTCCTTCCGCTAGATGGCCACCGCGTTCCGCCCATCCTACAACCGGAAAAAAACGAATGCCTTGCGCATGCAACCACTCTCTTTTCTCAGTTGCAGCGAAGTTAACATACGCTTCGGCCCACTTCTTTCCCCAATAATCTTCATCTTCCTGACGGTCAAAACCAGCAGTTCCCAACCAGTCCTGCCAAGCAAGTTCCCGCGAATCCTTAATGCCCATTCTTCGTTGCTCAGGTGAATCAACGAGAAATAAGCCGCCAAATGACCACCAAGCTTGTCCGCCAAGAGAGGCTTCCGGTTCCTGATCGAGCAGTAGAACTTTCTTCCCGGCATTTGTAAGCTCTGCCGTCGCAACTAATCCCGCCAAACCAGCACCAACAACAATGACGTCATATTTCATCGAGTAGCCTCCCCCTTAAATCAAGCCGAAAGACTGTTAATAAATTCTTCGATTTCCGTTTGCGATTTACGATCTTTACTAACAAAGCGACCCGCTTCAACACCACTATGGAATGCGATAAAACTCGGGATCCCAAAAATATCTAAGTCTCCACATAAATCTATAAACTCATCACGGTCAACAAGAATGAAACTATATTCCGGGTAATCTGCTTCGATCCCAGGTAACAACGGTTCAATTACTCGGCAGTCGGGGCACCAATCTGCGGAAAACATGAACATTGTTCTCTCCTCATTTTTCAGCTTGTCGAATTGTTCCATTGATTGTAGTTTTCCCATTTGAAATCACTCCTATTTTTTAGTTAGCTAACACGATTTAATTATAGCATCAACAAAGACACAATTTAATATTTTCAGTGAATTATAATCATATTCCACCTACCATTCTGTTATTTGAAACTCCACATGCACCATTTCCCAATATCGACAAAACCAATTCGTTTATAGATGGAGCCCGCAGCGGGATTATCATAGAAAAGACAAAGCATCTTGCCTTCATTGAGCAATTCTGTGCAAAGAATAGACATGCAATATGAAGCTAATCCTTTTTTCTCATATCCCGACAAAGTACCAACGCCAACAATCATGGCAGACTGACTATTTTCTGCAGTGCTCGATGCGGAACTTATTATCCGCCCATCTTCTTCGATGAAGTATGTACGGGCAGATTTATTACTAAGTGACTCACGTTTACGTTCAACACTGAATGTACTCGTAGCAAATTCCGGAATTCCATACATTTGATCTATGATTCGCTCCGCGTCATCAGGTGTCGCTTTTTTCACTTCAATCTCTGTGGGTACTTCTTGCAAACCCTTAGCATGCTCGCATTTAGCGTAATAGAGTACACGTGGATTTGACGGTTTACTAGTCAAATACGGTTCCAATTTAACAACAATCTGCTCAATCCCTGAAATGAACTCATACTTTTCATCATGATTGATAATTTCTGCAAACCCTTTTGCATCGTATTCTTCTGGTGCATATACAATGAAATTACCATCATAGTTTAGTAGAATACCTCGCAATTCACCATTCTCAACAAAATCTCCCCATAATTTCTGTATCGGATTAGTAAACCCATACGCTTCAATATCTCCTATTATAAATAGATTTTCTGCTGGCTTCTGTGAAACGAAATCCAACGTAACTTTCCTGTCTTCTTCCACAAGCTGTCGAATCATCTGAATCATCCCTCTTCAAGTTTTATGGATTAGCTTACCATATAAGACTTTCAAAGCGCAATATGAAAAGGACCTTGTCAACTTAATGACAAGATCCTTTTCGTTTCGTTAACGACTAGGAGAATCCGTATGAAGCGGTGGCGGTATAATCCACCCTTTTTCTTTGTTCATTCTCAATAACTTCAAACCAAATAACATTTTATCTGCATGGAATTTTCCGAACATCATTGCAAGGTCTTCTCGCAAGCATTGTCCCAACACTTGGCTGCAAGACACAAGAGCTTGTCCGACGTTAATCGATATGGCACCGCTGATTTCAGGATCCATAAACCTTGCACCGACCGGTATATCTTCTGCTTTCGCTTTAGGGCGTTCCGGCAATGACGGCGGCAATGCAATCCCATTCTCTTTTAAAATATTTTCAAGTTGTTTGTTCTCCGATTTCATCGTTTTTACTGCTTCTTCCAACAGCTCGATGAGATCCCCGTCACCTGCATGATTAATAAATGCTTGATACGCACTGATTAGACCATTATTCGCTCCTACAAAAGCCCATGAGCCTAGTACTTCACCGTAATGTAACGGTTCGTCTTTTGGATTACCATTTAAAATACCCAATTCATCTCTCCTTTTCTCTCCACTTGTGTAATGGATTTCAATCGTATTATGTGCTAGAAAAACATTTATATACATATTTTTCACCCGTGAGTCACATATAGATCACAGGTGAAAAATCAGCTTTAATTCAATTTTGAATTGTTTTCCTGAAAAATGTACTTATGAATAAATCCAATTGGGGAATTCTAATATACATGTATTAAAAGGAGGTTTTTTCGTGCGTCACTGGTTTGTTTTACCAATGTATGTACTCGCATTGTCTTTGCTATTCTTAACGGTTGTATCAGCAAAAGAAGAGCCTACTCAAGAAATGATTCTAGATGAACGAATGCGTCTTTATTTACGCTTCGAAAGCGTAACTGTCCCATGGTATTATTTAGCTGCAGTTGATCAATTTGAACGCAACATCCAACAAGTTCGAACTGATATTCCGAAGAATGAAGGTCCGGTCGCCATTCAGTTTTCAGATGATTATTGGACAGGCCCACTTAACCCCGATAAAAAAGATACCTCTCCTGAATCGATTGCTTATTCAGACGGAAATGGACTTGATGGCAATGAAGATGGGTTAGCCAATATAAATGATGCAGAAGACGTCCTTTATACAATGGCAACTTATTTAAGCGAATATGGCCAAGCGGAAGAAGATTTCAAATTAGCTTTATTGGACTACTACAAACGTGAAGACACGGTTAAACAAATTATAGCTATTGCAAAACTGTATAAACACTTTGAAACATTGGACTTAGATGAACACGCCTTTCCTGTCCCAACCAATTACAATTACAGTTACCGTGGAACCTGGGGAGCAAGCAGAGGATGGGGTGGCAGAAGGATTCACGAGGGAACCGATTTGTTCGCTGGATATGGTACCCCTGTTCGAGCCACGTCCTATGGAGTTATCGAAATAATGGGGTGGAATGACTTTGGAGGTTGGCGAGTCGGCATTCGCGACACTCATAATACGTACCACTATTTTGCCCATTTAGCTTATTTCAACAAAGATTTGAAAGAAGGAGACATCGTTGAACCAAAGACCATCATTGGTTCGGTGGGCAGCTCTGGTTATGGAAAAGCAGGAACATCAGGACGTTTCCCTCCTCATCTCCACTACGGGATGTACAAATATAACGGACGAACAGAATGGGCTTTCGATCCTTATCCTTCGCTTAGAATTTGGGAACGGCAAGATAAACAGAAGTGAGGTCAGTGAAAACATCAGTTATAATAACTAACGTATTCGGTTGACGGAGAGAAAACATCAAATAACAACCTATATTGGGGACACAATTCACTATGAATTGATGTCTTCCTTTTTGTTGTTATATCAATGCTTAAGTCGATTTGACAAACTAATTAACAGATCAATACGTACACGAATTGAAGTCACCGCATAAATTTATGCGGTGTTGTTGAAACAAATGCCGATAATGTTGCTAATTGTTCACTTAATATGAAGCGAACTTATTATATAAATGAAATTTATGTTTAAATATATTTTGAATTTTTAAATTATCCATTTAAACAAACTAGCAGGATTCTTGAATGAAGTGAAACCAAAAAGTGGGACAATTCGTCTCATTAAAAAAAGGGGGATAATTGTTGAAAAAAATATTATTGTTTATTTTAGCCACCTTCATTTTGAGCGCTTGCAATCAATTGACTAAAAATTCAAATGAATCTAGTGTTTCGCGTTCAAAAGAAACCGCTTCTACTGTTCAAACTTTGCCAGAAGATATGCCAAATGACTTTGGGTTCTCTGTTCAGTTTGGTGTGGGAAAAAATAATGAAATCAACACATTTCAAAATACAGTGACCAAAGATTTAATAACGGATGGGACTGCAAAGGCAACTGTAAATTTAACAGATAAGGAAATGGATAAGATTTATAAGAAAATGAAAGAAGTTAATATAGTAGAAAAGAAAAAATTTATACCCGAACCTATAAACGGAACCACTTGCACACAAGAACCACACGAAGAGGATGAATGGAAAATTACCATCAACGGCGAAACCATAACTCATTCTTTTTCAGGGACATACTGTGATCCTACCAACGATGCTAAACAATTAATTGAGTTACGAAATTACGTATTTAGTATAATTAGAAGTAAGGAAGAATATATGGGACTTCCCGAATCCAAAGGGGGATATGAATAGTTAGTAAAAAATGGATACTTTTTACTTACGTTTAATAATTCAACTAAAGTACTGTTAGTGAAAAAATATTATTCAATCTTTAGCTTTATAGCTCTTGTAGTAATAAAAGTTTTAATATGCTTGTCTAAAATTCTTGTTCCACCGAAGTCATCTTCATAAAAACCTGTTATAACAAACCCTGCTTCAATTTGCCCTTGAATTTGATCTTCCAAAGTATGTGCGTATTCTATTGTTTGACTTGATTTTATATAAGCTTGAACTTCATCCTCTAGCAAATAATCCAATGACGATGAAGGTATAGAATATTTAACATCAAGAATACCTTTTCTTTCTTGATTATCATCAAAAATCCATAATAAAGGATTTGTAAATCCTGCAATTAAAATACCTCTATTTTTTAAAACTCTTGAAACTTCCTTCCATACAGGGTTAACATCTTTTACGAATAAGTTAGAAACAGGATTAACAACAATATCAAAATATTCATCTTTAAAGTCACTAAGGTCTGACATATCGCCTTGTACCGTTTTTATAGTTAATCCATCACGTTTAGCTACATATTCATCTTGTTGCAATTGCTTTTTAGATATATCAGTCACTGTTACATCTGCTCCAGCCGCAGCTAAAATAGGTCCTTGTTGCCCTCCACCAGATGCTAAACAAAGTATTTTTAATCCTACTAAAGATTTCGGAAACCAATCTCGTGGAACTGATCTTTCAGTAGTGACAGTAATTTCCCATTCACCAGATTTACTTTTTTCAATGATTTCGCTACTCACAGATTGTGTGTATCTAGACCCCTCTTCAACTTTCTTATCCCAAGCGTTACTGTTTTGTTGTGTTGTGTCCATTGTAATTCCTCCTATTTTGGCTAGGTTGTGGATGGGGCACCTTCTTAAAGTGAATCCGCTACGTTACTTTATTAACAGTAAAAACAATCTCCTGGCAGCCTTGTTTTGCTAAAGTTAGCAATAGGTAAGCATTTGATGCTATTCTCCATATTCCCTCTGCTCCGCACGGAACGTTCCAGTTTCCAAGCATTCCACAGTTGACACCTACTGGGGATAACAAATACAGATAATTTCTTAGGATAATCATTACATCATATTTGGAATAAATATTTTCATAATCAGGGAGCAGCCTAGAGCACCTACGACTAAGGCAATAAGAATTATTACAATCGGTGAATCTTTTTTCATAGTCCCCCTCCTCGTTTGAATTTTAATAGATAGTATTCTGTATTGATACTCTAGTGTCATGATCGACTATATTGTGCTCATTCTAGTAATCTGCTCCATTTAGTTCAATAAGGCGTAATAAATGTAAGCTGTTTTATATTTACTGGTTATTTTCCACACATAAAGGATTTTCTTAAGCTACTTTACTTGGGATAACGCCCCGTTACTTTAAGTACAACTAACTCGTATTGTAAAGATCGTATCCAACACCTTCATCATCGAGTTTTACTTCTAATTTGTTAATTTGAATCCAAAATCCAGCTATATTAATAGCCTTTATATTTTCATTGTTCAATACGATTTGACCCTGTGAAAAAACAAAATACCAATCAAAAGTTAAACCTTGAATTGCATATTTAGTCGCTTGCATTTGAAGCTTGTTATCATTTACAATTTCAACAACTTCTACACATTCCACTACTGAACAATGAATCGCATGTTCTTCAATTAATTACGTCTCAAATTCGGCTGGGCTTGTGGGCACACGATATATTACAAAAATAAAAATGACTATAAATATAAAAATGACTTTATCTTTTATTGGTGATTTTGTATGCGAAATTAGTCCTATTGCAAAAATCAGTGTGATCCATAACACTGATTTAATATCAAAAATAGAAAAAAAGAAAAAGGAATTGATAATTATGAAAGATAAATAACGTTTCAGAACATCATTTTTTGATTTGATGAACAGTATATATATCGAAGCTATTAATATGAAGATAAAAAATGCGAGATTAACAATAACCATTTCTCCCCCTCCTTGTACAGTGCCTGTCTCCTTACTTTAAAGACACGGCTGCCGAATTTCCAAAAATCGCTCCTTTTGCTTGAAGAGATCAGACATCACTGCACAACCATCTAAAATCCAACATAGCAATACTAAAATCACTTTTTCATCAAACATGCCCACTCCTCTAATGTGTAACGATGTATAAGAAAACAGGTTCTTGACATTTGTTATAAAAAGCGCAAAACAAAGAGGATGCAAATGTGTACAGAATGGATATTATGGCTGCCAAAGATGGTCGATCAACAATCGTGTCATATGGCCCAACCATTAGTCTAACTCCAACGTTCACGGTGCATTACAGACTGTCGCACTTGATACGGTAGCACTTATGCGAGATTAATCCTACACTAGTTATTGCACTAACCTTGCCTTTATTCTAGGAAGAATGGAGTTAATTCCTGATTTACCTACCATATCAATATAATCATTTTGAAGGCTCAGTCTTTTTTGTTATGCAACTTTATAGATTCTAAGCAATATTTAATTTTCATAGGAGTTCAAGTGGAAAAGTTACATTTACTAATAAGCTCAGCATAAATTATTTAGTATTATATAATTCCAACACCTTTTTCACCACCTGTTCAGCAGTATTTTCAACTGGGGGCATCCACAAGTCAGTAATCGGTCCATAAATCACTGGATTCACTTCCACCTCATAACCACCGTATGGGTACGCTTCTTTTGTAGGTAAATAGCCAAGATAACCATTGGTATAACCCCCAAAAAAGGCAAGTTTATTCTTTAGTCTTTTTTTAATGTCAATAGCTGTTTCAGAAAAGGGCTCCATTGGTATTCCTGAAAATGAACCCTCATTAATTTGAAGTAATTGAATTTCTAAATCAATAGAAAGTTGCTTAATATTTTGTTTATGCATATCCAAAAGAACCATTAACCATTTATCAGTATTTACACCCCATTGATCTGCAGCTAAAAATGCCATCCTTTTTATAACATCAGGTTCAGGAATATCTTTTAGTTTCATGGACATTTTAGTTGAAACAGTTCTAAGCTTAGAAATAGATTTATAATTAATACTTGGAATCATCGTAAGGACGCTACCACTTAAGGCATAAGCCATTTTTTCTAAGGCTTCCTTTGAACCACGATAATTAGCATTAACATTTCCAGCCGCCCCTTGAATAATTATTACAGGACAGTGAAGTGTATTTTGAAGAATATCCCTTGTTAGCCCAGGATAGTCTGCTGATAAAATATCACTATCTCCCTTTAATACATTTGGATGGGCAGTACAAAATACAATTAGACCTTGAAATTTTCCTGTTGCAGGGTGTTTTATTGCTAATACTCCTATTCTGTTATCAACAGCCCCATTCATATTTATACCCATCTTCACTTTTCCATCTAATGAAATCTCTCTTCGGTTTACTCCTATTTCACCCATTGTTACATTCCATCCAACCTCAGATGGTTGCTTATTCTCATTTGCATGAACAGTAGCTTTTACGACATTTGTAATTAAGCTAGTCTTATAAGATTGAACCATTTGATTATTACTTGCTGTTGCAGGACCAGAATGTGTATGAGTATAAACAACCGTTATATTTTCAAATGGGATTTTCAATTCCTTTACTATTTGTTCACGAATAATTATAGTATCTTTTATTAACATGCCTATGTTATCAATACTAATAATTACGGACTTTGTTTCTTTGCTTTCAAAAATAAAGGCTGTTGCATAAATACGTTCATCAATATTACTTATCCCAGTTGGTCTATGGTATCCAATAAAATCAATACCCAATGGTGGCGTGATATCAACCCTATAAACTCCAACTTTACTCATTTAAATCTCCCCATTAATTCTGTGGTTTTTTATTTTAGGACGTTCCGTTCTTCTTCAACAAACCTGGCCGGTAAGTCAAAAACGTTCCTATTTATCATAGAAACGTCGCGACATTAATAATAATTTTCCATCATTACTTTTTGAAAGCTTTTATTATAAATGTTGCAGGCACTAATTGGGCTTTTTGGGTTGAGTACCATCTCGAAGGATTATCTGAAACTTTGTTATCAGATAACTCAACATCATCTAATACTTTTTCAATAGTGAAACCGGATTCGATTAGTGTATTTATATATGTACTTAATTTCCGATGGTGAATAATGACACTATTATGCCACGCTTCATTGTATTCCGGACCTTCGATATTATAAGATTTATTAAAAGTAAACGATGACTCTTCGTAGGTCAAGCGGTCGTGGATAGGGTGTTCCCAACTAAAGATGAAAATACCACCTGGCTTTAGATAGTTATGGATATTTGACAATGTACGTCGTAAATCAACCGTCCACCCTAATGCATAAATTGAGTATGCAATATCAAAGTAATTGCTTGGTAGTCCTGGGTTTTCCTCCATTGGAGACTCTACTAAAGAAACTTTGACTTGTTGGTTACTCAACAATTTAGTAGCTGTTTCTATTTGCTTTGTTGAAAGATCTACCCCCCATAGTTCCTTTGCTCCTTGGTTACCCATATATTGTAATGAATGCCCACTACCACATCCAATATCCAAGACCTTTTGATTTGAAATATCACCAAATAGTCCAAGTCGTTCTTCATTCAAAGAAAATGGTCCATATTCCGGAAGAGCTGCTCTTCCGAAAAAACGTTCTGCTGATTTCTCCCAGCTTTCCTTATTCAATTTCAAAATCTCCTTATTTGCTTCGATGATTACCACTCCCCTTGATTGTTCACAAATTTAATTTAGTACCAATTTACTTCTGACTATCTATATTCTACGAAATATTATTATTTCTTTTTCAATCAAATGCCCCTTAAGTTTAACAAGGATAATAGTTACAATTAGTTATTTTTCCTATTCCAATCTTCTAACGACATCATTTCAAAGTCTTCCTCAAAATCCAACCTTAAAGGGGTGATTAATTCAAGAGAATTACCATCAGGATCTTGAAAATATATTGCTGCATGCGCATTGGGATTATTCGGTAAAACTATTGGTTGCTTTTCTGGTCGGAATCCAAAGTCAGTCTTTACTGGAATTCCTTTTTGTTCGAGCCATTCTTTGGCAACCTCTATATCCTCTATATCAACTTGAAAAGCAATGTGTCTCAATGAAGGATGATATGGTGTTTCAACTTTATCTGTTTCCCATAGCCCTAACCAACTACGTCCTTTCTCAATCCAAAAAAATACTAGTTTCTCTTTTTGATATGCAATTTCTAAATTAAGTTTTTTATAAAACTCTATAGAAGTTTCAAGATTCCTAACAGGTAAATGTGCTTCATATAAACCTTTAATCATCGACATAACTTCCTTTTGGTTAGAATACACTTTTCCGAAAAAATCACCTCAAATTACTGTCTGAAAATCACTCAATTTCAGACCTGAGGTAAAAAACATTCACTTTATGATCTGGAGACGAAAGATAAAACCAACACCTATGTTGAAGTATTGAATACGGTGTACAAACTGAGCGAAGGCGCCTTACAAGGGGTAGCCGAAGCCCTAAGACTAACGGCGAAGCTGTCTGGCTTAGGGCGGGAAGCATCCCCGAGCGCCGGAGGGAATTCAATGGGATTCTTTATTCCAACTTATTACCTTATCTCATTGAAAAATTCTCGCTAAAACTGTTGCATTTTTTAATCGCAAAATCATAGGAATGGCTATATACAAAAAAAGGGGGACCTATCCGCTATTGCGAATAGGACTGTAATTCCCCTAGCTATTTAGTTATTTTGTTGCCTATCAAAAGAACCCGTTACGATTGTTTCGGTGCTTTTCTAACTTAAATTTCAATCTCCAATGTTTTAAACAAGAACGCATACATATCCGTCTGTTCTTCTATTATTTTAACAGTCGGTTTGCCTAGACCGTGGCCGGCATTCTTTTCCACCCGCAGAAGAATTGGATTGTTTCCTAGTTGTGCCGCTTGCAATGTCGCTGCAAATTTCGTCGCATGCCACGGCACCACCCGATCATCAGTATCAGCTGTTGTCACAAGTGTCGGTGGATACTCGACGCCTTCTTTGACATTATGAAGCGGAGAATACTTGTACATGAACTCGAAATGTTCCGGATTTGTTTCAGCATTTCCGTAATCGGTCACCCAATAGCGTCCCACAGTAAATTTATGATAGCGCAGCATATCAGTGACAGGAACGAGACAAAGTGCTGCCCCATATAGATCAGGCCGCTGAGTGATGCATGTTGCGACAAGCAATCCACCATTACTTCCCCCCATAATGGCAAGCTTCTTGCTGTTCGTATAGTTTTGTTCAATCAGCCACTCTGCTGCTGCAATGAAGTCGTCAAAGACATTTTGCTTTTGCCCCAACGTCCCCGCTTTGTACCATTCCTCACCGAATTCTCCACCACCGCGTAAATTCGCGACCGCATACACGCCGCCCGCCTCAATCCACATACGCTGTGATGGGGAAAAAGCCGGAGTCAAGTTAACATTAAAACCGCCATAACCATATAACAAAACAGGATTATCGCCCGTCAATTTCAACCCCTTTCGATGCGTCAGGAACATCGGAATACGCGTGCCATCTTTGGATGGATAAAACACTTGGGTAGTCTCGAAGCCTGTTGCTACAAATAACTCTGACGTATTAAATACAGTATTCAATTCATCTTTTTCAAAATCATAGCGTGCAATCGTTGTCGGCACCAAATAAGATGTATATCCTATGAACATCGTTGAGGCTGTTTTCTTGCCGGTCACGCCTGATAAGGAAATGTAGTTAGGAAGAGACACTTCTTTTTGGAACCGTCCGTCCAAATCATAAATACGTAGTTTGTAATGAGCATTATGCAAATAGCATACGACAAACTGCCCATTAATAATTTTTGCAAATGTGAGGACGTCTTCCTGTTCGGAAATGATATCAATCCAATGTTCTTTCCCTGGTTTGTCCAAATGAACAGCAATAATTTTTTCTTTCGGTGCATCGTGACTAGTCGTGAAGTAAAAGAGCTTCCCTTCATTTCCTATAAACGAATATTCGCCGTCATCGTCTGCCAATAAATGAACAAATCCTTCATCAGCTTGTTCATCACGATAATAGATACGACTTTTATTTTCTGTTCCTTTCCATACTGATAAAATCAAATAACGATAATCATCAGAGAGTATTGGATTAAAAGATAACTCTTTATCCTCAGTGTCTTCATATGCCAGAATATCCTCTTCTTGGACTGTACCAACCGTGTGCCAGTAAACGCGGTTATAGTTACTCTCATCTTCTGAATCGACCGTCCCAGGTTCAGGGAATCGATTATAATAAAACCCGCTTCCCTCTTCATTCCATGCAATACTGCTAAACTTGCACCATTTGATGACGTCAGCTTCGTCTTTTCCCGTCTGTAAATTGCGGATTCGGATTTCCTGCCAGTCACTTCCGTTCAATGAAACACCGTAGGCTAGGCGATTCCCATCTTTCGTAAACGCAAGATTCGTTATCGCTGCCGTCCCTTCTTCATTCAACGTATTCGGATCTATAATGACCTCAAGTTCATCTGATGATATATCCTTTGTCCGATAAAAGATAGCTTGGTTTTGTAATCCATTATTTTTATGAATATAATAATAGTCCCCTTCTTTTTGCGGAACGGAGTATTTCGGATAATTCCATGATTTCGTTAATTTCTCTTTCACTTTATCCCGTTTCGGATACGTTGCTAAATAGTCTTGGGTTGCTTCATTTTGTTCATCAATCCAATTCTTCACCTCTAAAGTTTCCGGCTTTTCGAGCCAGCGAAAATGATCTGCAATATCAGTACCATGGTAGTTTTCAACAATCGTTTCTGTCTTTGTCATATTGCCCACCTCATTACCCCCTATAAATGTCATCATCTATATTTTACCATATCACCACCTCAATTAAATAACTATTCTAAATAAAAAGCCGCTAACCTAATTAAAGGTTGCGACTTTTATTTATTCAATCCATCATGTCTGCAATTATGCTATACGAACGCATGCGCTCTTCATGACTGTATACTTGCGTATTGATAATTAATTCGTTCGCTCTTGTTTCTTGAATGAAACTTTCAAGCTTGCGTTTAACCGTTTCGGGACTGCCCACAATCGTTGTACGAGGATCGAGCGTTTGCTTAATAGATGCTTGTTGCTGTGGTGACCAATACTCATTGATATTGTCAACTGGTGGTTTTAATTGTGATGGCATTCCCGTAGTGATACCAAGGAATTGAAGTTGCTGTGAAGTCGCCAACCATTGCGCTTTTTCGTCCGTCTCCGCTGCGATGACATTGATACCAAGCATGGCATACGGTTCTTTCAAAAACTTAGATGGCTTAAAGTTTTGATGGTACAACTGTAATGCTTGCAACGTATACGCAGGTGCAAAATGACTCGCGAAAGAAAAAGGTAAGCCTTTCTGTGCTGCAAGTTGTGCACTAAAGCCGCTCGAGCCGAGAAGCCAGATGGGTATATCAAGTCCTTCACCCGGAAAGGCGCGAACACGAGCGGATCTGTCCGGTTCAAAATAAGCTTGAAGTTCGGCTAATTGTTCCGGGAAATCGTCACCAGTACTTTGTAATGTGCGACGCAGTGCATAAGCAGTTGCTTGGTCAGAACCTGGCGCACGCCCAAGTCCCAAATCGATTCTTCCCGGATAGATAGATTCGAGTGTACCAAACTGTTCGGCAATAACAAGTGGTGCATGGTTAGGTAACATAATACCGCCCGAACCTACGCGAATTCGTTTTGTTACGCCTGCAATATGACCTATAAGTACCGATGTTGCGGAACTTCCAATGCCAGGCATATTGTGATGTTCTGCAAACCAGTACCGATTGAAACCTAATTTTTCAGCATGCTGTGCCAATTCCGCACTATTTTTGAAGGACTGTGTTGCATTGCTACCTTCATTTATTGGAGAAAGGTCCAAAACGGAAAGTGGAATCGAATTGAACTTTTTAATTTTATCAGCAACCAAATCTTTTCACTCCTTATTTTGTTCTTATAAGAAAGAATACCGTTCCTGACTAGATTCCTCTACCAATTGGACTCAGAAAAACGTGATTTCGGATAAAATGATGCTTGACATTCAATTTTCATTTGTTATGATTAGTTCTAATTCCATAACTAATCTAACTATTTTGATGGAGACACACTTTATCTACTGAAATCTCAAGAGAGCTGATGGATGGTGCAAATCAGTGATTTCGCAGTAAAGTAGCACTCTGGAATAGATAAACTGAAACGTCTAGTAGGTTTATCCGTCACATGCGCGTTAAGCATGCTAACCAAGACTGTCTATTTTTTTCAGACAGTAAAAAGGGTGGTACCGCGTGAGTATTTCAGCTTTTCGCCCCTTACATTTATTTGTAAGGGGAGGAGGGCTTTTTTTTATTCCCAAAATCGAGAGGAGAATGAAGATGTTACAAGATCAAATGCTACTTAGGATTCCAGGACCAAGTCCCATCCCGCCAAGTGTACAACGAGCGATGAGTCAACCAATGATTGGCCACCGAGGACAAGAGACATCGAATATGCTTAAAAATATCGCACCAGGTCTGCAACGGATTTTCGGTACGACACAAGACGTTGTTATTTTAACAGGTAGCGGAACAGCTGGTTTGGAAGCTGCTGTTGTAAATATTGTGAAGCCTGGTGATGAAGTATTAGTCATTGTAACAGGCGCATTCGGCGAGCGTTTCTCAAAAATTTGTGAAGCTTACAATATCACGGTTCAAAGCTTAAATGTCGAATGGGGCGAAGCGCTGAATCCCATAGAAATTAAACGCTATCTACAAGAGCATCCTGAAATCAAAGCTGTATTTTCTACATATTGCGAGACTTCTACTGGCGTATTAAATCCTATCAAGGAACTCGCACAGGCAGTACGTGAAGTGTCAGATGCATTAATCGTCGTCGATGGTGTTTCCTGTGTTGGCGGTGTTGAGACGAGAATGGATGATTGGGGAATCGATGTCCTGGTGACAGGTTCTCAAAAAGCATTCATGCTACCAGCAGGACTGGCTTTTATCGCGGCAAGTGAACGTGCCTGGTCTATCATCGAGAATAACCCACAACCACGCTACTATATGGATTTAGTAAGATATCGTGACAATCTGTTAAAAGATACTACCCCTTTCACACCTGCACTATCTTTGTTATTCGGCTTGGAACAAGTTCTTCAGCTTGTCGATCAAGAAGGAGTCGAACAAGTAAATGCACGACATATTTTGATGATGAACATGACGCGCGCCGCTTTCCGGGCATTAGGTATTCCTTTATTAACAAGTGATAAAGATGCCTCTCCTACGGTCACAGCGGTTAAACCGGAAGATTTCGACGCAGAAGCGTTTAGAAAAGTGATTAAACATGAGTTCGGCTTAATCGTAGCAGGCGGCCAACAGCATTTAAGCGGCAAAATATTCCGCATTGGCCATATGGGATACTGTTCTCCCGCAGATGTCCTTCAAACAATCAGTGCGATGGAAATCGGCTTACTCAAAGTCGGCAAAGAAATTGAATTAGGAAAAGGCACTGCCGCTGCACAGCAAGTCTACTTAAACGAAGGAGTGTTGGTCTAAATGACTTTTAATATACTTATTAGCGATCCGTTAAGCGAAGATGGTATTTTTCCATTAAGGCAGGCTGAAGGCTTGAACATCGTCGTTGACACAACTTGCACACCCGCTGAATTAGCGTCTAAAATCCATAACTATGATGCCTTGCTTGTTCGTAGTCAAACACAAGTGACACGCGAAATTATTGAACAAGCAACGAGGTTAAAAATCATTGGGCGTGCTGGTGTCGGCGTCGACAATATCGATTTAGACGCAGCGACTGAACATGGTATTATCGTCGTCAATGCTCCGGACGGCAACACGAACTCCGCTGCTGAACATACAATTGCAATGCTGATGTCCCTTGCTCGCAAAATTCCACAAGCCTTCAACTCATTAAAAAATCAGCAATGGGACCGCAAGTCATTCATTGGTGTTGAATTAAAAAATAAGACACTCGGTGTAGTAGGTCTTGGTCGTATCGGCGCGGAAGTTGCGGCAAGAGCAAAAGGTCAGCGAATGAATGTCATTGCCTATGATCCTTTCTTAACGGAAGAGAAAGCGAAGAAGATGGGTATTACTGCGGGAACTGTTGAAGAAGTACTAAGAGCAGCAGACTTTATTACTGTTCATACTCCACTTTTGAAAGAAACGCGACATATGATCAATAAAGAAGCCTTTAATTTGATGAAAGACGGCGTTCAAATCATTAACTGCGCACGCGGCGGTATTATCGATGAAGATGCGTTGTATGATGCAATCGTATCGAAGAAAGTTGCAGGAGCTGCACTCGACGTCTTTGAAACAGAACCATTTGTTGGCCATAAACTGCTGACACTTCCTGAAGTCATCGCGACTCCACACTTAGGTGCAAGTACGATTGAAGCGCAAGAAAGCGTTGCAATTGATGTTAGCCGTGATGTTGTCACTTTCTTAAACGGCGGTGCGGTGCAAAACCCTGTTAATCTTCCTTCTGTTTCAAAAGAAGCGCTGGCTAAAGTTGAACCATTCTTTGACTTAGTTGAAAAGTTGGGCGTATTCTTATCTGATTTAGCAGAGGGGGTTATCGAGGAAGTAAATATTTATTACTCAGGGCAGCTTGCTGAATCTGATGTCCGTCCTTTGACACGCAACACGCTAAAAGGCCTGTTGAAGCGCAATCTTGGAAACCATGTCAATGATGTCAACGCCAAGTTTTTGGCAGACCGTATCGGCATCAAGGTCAATGAACATAAAACTTCTACATCGAAAGGTTTTTCAAATTTAGTTACGGTTGAAGTATCGACAACGAATGGAGTAAGACGTGTTGCCGGAACTTTACTAAATGGTTTAGGTGCACGTATTGTCAAAGTCGATGATAACCTTGTCGATGTAAAACCTGATGGCCATTTACTGTTCATTAAACATAAAGACCAACCGGGTGCAATTGGCCGGGTCGGAACATTACTAGCAATCGAAAACATCAACATCGCAACGATGCAAGTTGGTCGATCCACTGTTGGCGGTAATGCAATCATGATGCTATCTGTCGATAATCATGTTGAGAAGGCTAACGTAGAACGTTTGAAAGAGCTTGAAGATATCTTTGATGTTATTGCGATTGATTTGTAAGTACGATTCCGATTTTGTTTGACTTGAATCAAATAAATAAATGGATAGAGTCTTCAGATGACATCTAATTCTCTATCCATTTTTCTTTTAAAGTTCATTGTTATAAAACCCACTTTTACTGGACCACTTCCGGTTCGCTTTCGGCGAACTAATCACGACACATTTACCGTGAGACATGTGTGGCTAGAAGTGACTCCGTCACTTCTAGCCACACTTTTTTCGGTAATCCTGTTGCGAATAGTTGCCTGTCGCTTACCTTCAATGTTCAAGTGAAAAATGCAGTTTTGTTTGAAAGAAACGAATAGATGACTTTCTATCGGGATTGTATGTGCCCGAAGATGCAATTTCGGGCACTCTTGCAAGTTGTACAATGTGTTCCTTGCTTACTTCTAGCAAAGAGTATGCATCTAATCTTGTGATATCTTATAGAAAGTGACACTCCTTCACTAATACAAAAGGGAAAACCCTATAGAAAGTTTCAGCCGCCAAAATTGCATCTTTGGCGGCTTTTCTCCAGGTAAGAAGCCAGCTATTCTTTCGTCCAAAAAAGCTTCTGCACTTCGTGTGAAGCCACTGAAAAAGCTCTTTTTTATAGTACGAACTAGTTGATTGTAGTGAAGAGCGGCGACTCCAGCGGGAACAGCGCATGCTGAAGACCCCGCAGGAACGCAGTGACGAGGAGGCTGAAGCCGTGCCCGCGGAAAGCGTCCGCTCGGAACGGAAATCAACGGGATTGAAGGAAATCGTACTTTTTCAGTGCCCTCCTTCGTGTACTTATGCATTTTGAGCGCGCCGGATGAAGGGCCACCATACGATTACCGAAAAGAGTGTATAGGGATGCGACAAAGTCGCATCCCTATACATCCAGACCTCTCGATATTGGTATAGACGTCATTCAATCCAAAGCAGCCCAAATGCAACTATACACGTAGCGCCCAGTAGGTGATCACGTCATTCACTGGTTAATTTTGTTTAATTAACAGGTGTGAAATAAAGCTAACTTATTTCTTTAACCTTATTATTAACTAGTCTAACCAACGCAGTAACTAAAAATAAAATACCGATAAACAAAAGAATAGCGAAAATAATTTTCAAACCGCTAGTTGGAGAATTAGACAGGAAACCGCCTAATACCAGGAATAAAACACTAATAGAAGCAAGGTAATATGTGAACACCTTATGGTTACGTTTTAATAAGCTATACCCCAGGAGGATTATGAGATATGTCCCACTTAACAACATTAGCAAAGGAAATACAGGTGCAAATTTAGCTGCATACATAAAATAATCAATTGACAGAATATCGTTTGCATTTTCCAGTTGTCCATTCACTATTCCAGAAAAAAGCGCGGTATGTTTCCATTCCCAAGAATGCTCTAGTAGTGCGCTACCTTCATACCATGCTACCCCAGTAGAAAATAGTAAAAGAATTGATGCCAAAACCAATTGGATGATTACCCTAAAAGACATTTTCTCCACCTCAAATTATCGATAAACTCTGATTTCCATTTACTCACAACTTAAATATCTCTACTAAATACGTTCTTCACAATACGAAGGTTCCGTTACTTCTAGATGATCAATCCAAAACTATTTTCATTTCCATAATTTAAATCCCGCACAAAAAAGCGCTGACCAACTGGAGCGCTTTTTCGTTTTGTAATGTAAGCAGTTTGTCCACTCCATCCTCAATCCTCAATCCTTCAGGATAGATTTGATACTCATTGGACAGCCTGTTTCTTATTCAACTCTTCAAGGATAGGATATAACTTTTCTAAATGATTAATTTCATAAGTCGGTACAACTTCTTCACTGGGCAGTTTATTCTCCCGATTAATCCAGACAGAACGCATTCCGACACGTGATGCTCCTAAAATATCCGTCATTAGATTATCGCCTACCATTATTGCTTCCTCTGCAGTTACACCGTTTTCAGTAAGCACATGTTGAAAAATAGATGCGTCGGGCTTTCCTACTCCGAATGCGCCTGAGACGATGATTTGGTCAAAATAAGGAACGAGTTCGGATGTGACTTCAAGTTTCGTGTGTTGTAAACTTGGTGAACCATTTGTTAATAGTACAAGCTTGTATGTATCTTTCAGACTGTCCAGCACTTCGAATGTTTCTTCATATAGATAAGGATGCTTTTTCCGTTCCTGTGGGAATAATTCTGCTAACGTGCTGCCAAGGTCTTCATCATTAATGCCGATTCGCTGAAGTCCATTTGTCCACGCTTCCTTACGATAGCCTGGAACAATTGCTTTCATTTTTTGAAAATAGTCCCCTTCATCATTGAATGTCCCCCAGAGGCCTTCGAATGGGTTAATGCCAATCATCTGAGTAAATTCATAGGTATCATACGATTCGTAAAGCTTTCTCGCTTCCAATCTGACAGCTTCTTCAAGTTTAGCAGGATTAAGATCATGTACTTGGGCTGCATGTTCACATGTTTTTTCGAATGCGGTTTCTACACTTTTTTTATCCCATAATAATGTATCATCCAAATCAAAAATAATCGCTTTTATCATAAGAAATCATCCCCTATCTGCTTTATAAACTAGTATACATGATTTCAGACTAGTTTAACGAGTAAGAACAAAAGCGCTAGAGTCTAGACGTGAAATAGCTTCTCTTGGTGTTTAACCACAGTACGAGATTTTATAATTTCCTAGTCAAAGAAAAAACCGCTCCCTATTTCTAATCGGAGCGGCCATTCTTCAATAAATTTCTCTGTCCCAGAAGCGTTGCTGTGCGATTGCTTTTACAAAATCATCATCAAAATCGGGATTATCCGTCGCGAAGACAATTCCTGGCCCCGCCTTCGCATTTGATAATTCAAAGAAAGGAAGACCTGTCGATGCAAATCCAATCGGTTTATAATGCTTGAACGATTCGTTAATAAAGTATTGGATATTGGAATTGAATTTTGCTTGATTTTCAGCCGAACCACCAACAACATATAAGCTATCAAATAAAACCGGATCCATTGTAAGGAATGTTTCATTAACGATTACATTAAGGCCATCCGCACCCCTCACTGTGCCAAGTTTTTCACCAACAATATCCACAGTGACGCCATATTTCCTTAACGTTTTGACAGCTCTTTTCACTTCTGCACCATTAAAATCATTGCCAATCAGCACGCCGACTTTCAACGTGTAAGGGACTCTCGTCGTATTTTGCTGACTGAGTGCCGGTGATAAGGCCTTGACGTTCACTTGCTTGCTAGTAGGAGGGTTTACCCCGACACCATCTGCGATATGGATTGCCAATTCTTTATCCACATTGGCAAACATATCAACGACTTGCTGTCTCACACTTTTACTAGCCACTTTCCCAACTTCAAAGATGAATGCATCAGTGATATGTTGCTTCTCTGGTGGCGACATACTGTTCCAAAATAGCCTTGCCTGAGAAAAGAAATCTTTGAATGAATCGCTTCTTGCTTGAATGATACGCCCTTCCACTTTTTCTGCATAATGGACGAATCCGCCTTCTTTCGCAGTAGAAGTGGACGGTGTATTATCCGCAAGCGAGTTTTTATGGTAACTGACCTGCCCAACATCAATTCTCTGACGGCTATAGCCATTTCGCTGATTATTATGGAATGGACAGACGGCACGATTGATAGGAATCTCAGTGAAATTCGGTCCCCCGAGGCGAATGAGTTGTGTATCTAAATAGGAAAATAATCTACCTTGTAGAAGTGGGTCATTTGTGAAATCAATTCCAGGTACGACATTACCCGGATGGAACGCAACTTGCTCTGTTTCCGCAAAGACGTTGTCAACATTACGATTAAGCGTCATCTTGCCAAATATTTTAACAGGTACGATTTCTTCCGGCCAAAGTTTCGTAGCATCTAGTACATCGAAATCGAACATGAATTCATCTTTTTCATCAATCATTTGTACACCTAGTTCATACTCCGCAAAATTACCATGTTCAATTGATTCCCATAAATCCCGCCGTTGAAAGTCTGGATCTTTCCCAGAAATCTTCTGTGCCTCATCCCATACAAGCGAATGTACGCCAAGTGCTGGTTTCCAATGGAACTTTACAAACCGGCCTTTACCTTGTTCATTGACGAATCGGAATGTATGAACACCAAATCCCTCCATCATTCGCCAACTCCTCGGAATCGCCCGATCTGACATTAGCCACATGACCATATGCGCCGATTCTTGGTTGTTAGCAACAAAGTCCCAAAACGTATCATGTGCAGAGGCAGCTTGCGGCATCTCGTTATGTGGTTCAGGCTGTATCGCATGGACAAGATCCGGGAACTTAATGCCATCTTGGATGAAAAAGATGGGAATATTGTTACCCACAAGATCATAGTTCCCTTCCTCGGTATAAAACTTAACAGCAAATCCCCGTACATCCCTTACTGTATCCGCAGAACCTTTGCTCCCTACAACATTCGAGAATCTCGTAAAAACTGGGGTTTTCGTTCCGGGTTCCTGTAGAAATCCTGCTTTTGTAAATTCCTTCATTGATTCATACAATTCGAAAAAACCGTGTGCTGCATATCCTCTGGCGTGTACAACCCGCTCTGGAATCCTTTCATTGTCAAAGTGAGTTAATTTTTCACGAAAATGAAAGTCCTCCATTAATGTTGGTCCACGGATACCCGCTTTCAATGATTCCTCGTCATTCGAAACTTTCAGTGCTTGATTTGTTGTCATTTTTGTTCCTTCATTATTCACACGGAATTGTTCCAACTGTTTATCTTTACTGTTTTCATCTATGACTTGTTTGTGGTTTGGTGATAATTTATCCACACAATCCCCTTCCGCTATCCATTTAGTAATTCTAGGCGCTTCCCTACTATATGCAGGACTTCCCCAACTGGATACAAAGAAAAGGATAGCACCTTGGAAGGGCTACCCTTTTCTTCACCTATTATATAGAAGAAACAATTATACTTTTACCGTGTCAGTGACTTCAACTACCCACCCGAATGAATCTTCCACTTTACCGGTTTGAATACCCGTTAGTGTCTCATACAGTTTTTTAGATAATTCACCGGTTTGATTATTATTAACGACCATTATGTCATCGCCCCAATTTAGTTCTCCAATTGGTGAAACAACTGCTGCCGTTCCTGTTCCGAAAGCTTCCTCTAAAGTACCTGCTTGGTGTGCTGAACGAAGTTCTTCCATGGATATTTTACGTTCAACAACCGGAATATCCCAATGCCTCAGTAATTGAAGGATTGACTTCCTCGTAATTCCTTCTAAAATACTGCCATTTAATATTGGTGTAATAACTTCACCGTTAATTTTGAAGAAGACGTTCATACTTCCCACTTCTTCTATATACTTTCTTTCTACACCATCAAGCCAAAGAACTTGTGAATAACCTTTTTTGCTTGCTATTTCTTGTGCTCTTAGCCCGGACGCGTAGTTACCGGCTGTTTTTGCCGTTCCAGTTCCGCCTGCTACTGCACGCACATACTCATTTTCAACGAGAATTTTAACGGGATGAATTCCTTCTTTATAATACGATCCAACAGGAGAAAGGATAATGATGAATTTATATTTCTTCGATGGTGAAACGCCAAGATAGGGTTCAGTCGCAACCATGAATGGTCTTATGTACAGGGAAGTTCCTTCTGTTACTGGAATCCAGTCTTTATCGATAGAAATTAATTTTTCTAAAGCTTCGATTGCAATTTCTTCATTGAAAGCTGGCATGCATAAGCGTTCACTCGATTTGTTCATGCGACGCATGTTTTCTTCTGGGCGGAATAACAATACTTGCCCCTCTTTGCCTACATAGGCTTTTAATCCTTCAAAAATTGTTTGACCATAGTGAAAAACGGTTGCCGCCGGATCCATTTCAAGTGGTGCATATGGAATGATTCTATGATCCGTCCAGCCTTGGCCTTCACAATAGTCAGCCACAAACATATGGTCTGTAAATACTCTTCCGAATTCCAACTGATCTGATTGTGGTTTTTGTTTTTTTGATTCACTCAATGTGACAGTGATTACATGGTTCGTCATGATGTGTGCATCTCCCTATGTCTAATTTTCAGGCCAGCTGATTTGGCTATTTCCGTATATTATGTGATTAAAAAGGAATACCAAGATAAGCGTTACCTCACGCTTAAACGATATTCCTTCATTTATCCATGTACGTAAATAACTTTCTAATAATATAGATTATATCAACTTCTTCGTAAATAAGCTATCTAATCATAAAAATATATCACATTTTTTATAGTCCCTTTCCAGAATAAAGAATAATCGTTCTGAATACCTATGAAGATAAAAACAGATGATATGTATGGATATTGAACCCTCGAAGGGACACATCTCTTGACAATTTCGTCCTCTCGCTGTAATATTAGCTTGAATTCAAGATAACTTTACAAAGATATTATCCAAGAGAGGATTGATAAAGATGAACGTAAAAGGCATTCACCATCTAACAGCAATGACTGGTAGCGCGGCGCATAACTTTAAGTTTTACACTGAGGTACTTGGTATGCGACTAGTGAAAAAAACAGTAAATCAGGACGACACAACTGCTTATCATTTATTTTACGGAGATGAGCAAGGGAATCCAGGAACTGAACTGACATTTTTTGATTTCCCAAATGCTGGACCAAAACGAGCAGGTGTCAGTAGTATTTCCAACTCATCACTTCGTGTAGCAAGTGACGCTGCACTAAATTATTGGATTGAACGCTTTACTGAATTTAACGTAAAACATGCACCCATTTCAGAATTTGCTGGTCGCAATGTTATTTTCTTCGAAGATGCGGAAGGTCAACAATTGACGCTCGTTTCCGATGAGACAAACTCAGTCGCTGCGACTGGAACTCCATGGGATAAGAGCCCTGTTCCGGTTGAGTATGGGATAACCGGGCTTGGTCCAGTTAGGCTAACTGTCCGCACTCCTGAACCGACTATCGCAGCTCTTCAAATACTCGGGTTTACAGAGAAGAACCGTGTTCCAGCTCTTGTTGAAGGACAAGACGACATCATTGTTATGGAAGTCGGAGATGGTGGTTCAGGCGCTGAAGTGTTCGTTGAGCCACGCAATGACTTACCTGCAGAGGTGCAAGGGATAGGCGGCGTTCACCACGTAGCTTTCCGTGTTAAGGACGAAGAAGAACTACATGCATGGATTGATAAAATTAACAGTACACGATTGCCGAACTCCGGATTTGTAGAGCGATTCTATTTCCGTTCACTATACTTCCGCGAGCCAAATGGTATCCTATTCGAACTTGCAACAGATGGACCTGGATTCGCAACAGATGAGCCGCTTGAAACATTGGGTGAGTCACTTGCGCTACCACCATTTTTGGAAGGTAAACGTGCGGCAATTGAAGCGAATATCAAACCATTGAATACAAGTAGATAAAAGAGCTGCGTGTAGAGATAATGTCTGGCTCTATACATCAAGATTCCTATATGGAGTAATCACCATTACTGGTGGTTACTTCTTTTTTATTGGAACATATTTTATGCGTTAACCATGAAAATCTAACTTGAAATTGTTTAGTGTAATCGATATATCCTTCAAAATCCAATTAGTAGATTATACTGATTAATTAATCGGTAAATGATACGATATAATGATACGGTTTAAAATGATAGTCATTGCTACCCGAAAGATAGGGATCTTTATTACGACTTAAAACAGATGGAGGATTTATGATGAAACTCTCAGTTTTATTAATTGGCCCTACGATTATGATCTTTTTAGGTTTAATCATATTCAAAAGTGTCCCTATTACCTTCATCCTATTCTATGGTTGGCTTTTATTTGTTCCGATTCTACTATACTTTAGAAATAAAAGTATTCGATGGAATCGTAAAAAACACCTCAATCTCAAATATTTCACAGTTGGTCTGATTAGTGGTGTTATTTCTTTGGTAGCTATTTACGGGGCAGTTGCACTACTACATAATTTAGTTTTCGATCTTGGCGAACTAAAACAAATTTTGGTGGAGTGGAATTTCACAGGAAGTATCCTTTTCTGGTTAATTATTTTCCTCATCTTCATCAATCCTGTTTTGGAGGAGCTCTATTGGAGAGATGTTATGTATAAGCGCCTTATAGATAGAGTAGGTGCGGCTCAAACGATTATGATTACATCATTTTTTTATAGTCTATATCATCTAGTTCCCCTCTTTTCAATTTTCACATTTCCTTTTAATTTCATTGCTGTTATTCCAGTATTTATAGCAGGTCTTATGTGGGGCTACTTTAGATACAAATTGAATTCAATCAGCGCATCAATTATTAGTCATATCCTAGCTGATCTTGGAATCATGTTGGTTTACTTGAACTATATTTTGTAATTTGCCCTACCAAATATCCCCTAAGTAATTTACTCTATTTGTTGAGATAAAGAATCCCATTGAATTCGCTAGGGAATGCTGCCAGTCTTTGGGCTTCGGCTCCCCCTTTAAGGCGCCTTTGCTTAGTTTATATAGGAATTCGGTGTATGTTGTGTTGTCCTCAAATCATATTGGTACTCATCATGATAAAAAGGCCATTCCCCGTGGGATGGCCTTTTCTATTGTATAGACTCCATCATCCAGTTAGTTTCTGTGAGAGGATCGATAGTTTAGTTTTCCGATTCAGCTACCTCTTTTACCCGTTGTAAAAATTCCACTACAATCTTGTCTGTGGAAAACAGTAAAAATAATTTCATGAACCATTTTAACGGACGATTCGTCGCAGTATAGGTTAAAGAAGTTCTGTGATCACTGAGCTTGACCAGCTCGTAGCGCGCCGTTATATCAAACATATTAGCAAGTGTAAAACCAACCTTTAACTTTTTCGCATTCGGGGAATCGTCATACTCTAACGTTTCTATTTGGTACTCCATAACACGCTTTCCTTCTTTATATTTTTGTAAATACACACTTCCGACCATTCCATCTGTTATTGTAATAGGTTTATTTTCAACTACTTGTGGCATAATTTTTTGCATATTTTCTAAAGAACCATTAAAAAAATTCCATACTTGCTCAATTGGCGCATCAATCTCTATTTCCTTCGTCCACTGTTTCATAATAAAAATCACCTCACAAAAATTTGCTTACATGTATTATAAATTTCACTTTACCACACAAGAAGATTCACAAATTCCTTCATAAAAAAGGAAAACAGTATAAGCGAACATACATCGCCTATCTGCTTTCCTTGATTCCAGCTTGCAAGATTGGTCCAAACTAGAGCACTTTACTTAAAAATGCTTTTGTTCGTTCGTTTTTGGGTTTATTAAATACTTGATCAGGTATACCTTCTTCTACGATTATTCCTTGATCCATAAACATCACGCGATCGCCCATCTCTCTCGCGAAGCCCATTTCATGCGTGACGACGACCATTGTCATCCCTTCAATTGCAAGCTGTTTCATAACATCCAGCACTTCTTTCACCATTTCTGGGTCGAGTGCAGAAGTCGGTTCATCGAATAGCATGATTTTAGGTTGCATCGCTAATGCTCTCGCAATTGCAACACGTTGCATTTGACCACCCGATAACTGTTCGGGATAAGAATTCGCTTTATCAGCTAGTCCGACCTTCTTCAACAATTCATGAGCTAGTTTTTCCGCTTCCGCAGAATTCATTTTCCGGATTTTCCGCGGAGAAATAGTGATATTATCGATTACACGCATATGCGGGAACAGGTTAAACTGTTGAAACACCATACCAACATCTTTCCGGATTCCATTGATATCCGTTTTCGGGTCATTTACTTTAACTCCGTCTATAAAAATGTTGCCGGCCGTAATATCTTCCAACAAATTTATACAGCGTAAAAATGTACTTTTCCCAGAACCACTTGGACCGATAACACAAATGACTTCTTTTTCTTTCACTTCATAATCGATTCCTTTTAACACTTCCAATTTCCCAAAAGACTTATAGAGGCCTTCCACTTTAATCATTTGATCACCTTCCTACCTTAACGCCGAGTTGAGAACATTTTCTTTCTTTGCATTGGAACATAGCTATTACTGAAGCGTTTTTCTACATACGAAATAATTTTACCGAAAACGAAAGTTAGACACAAATAAAGTATTGCAACCGTAAGATAGGGCTCCCAAAACCTTGAATAAGCTCCGGCAACTACTTTCCCCGCGTACAATAAATCATTAGCTGCGATAATCGTAACTAATGATGAATCTTTTAGAAGGGCAATCAATTCATTCCCAAGTGGTGGAACCATCCGTCTAAAAGCCTGCGGTAGAATAATATTTTTCATCGCTACATTTTGCGTCATTCCAAGAGACCTTGCCGCTTCCATTTGCCCTTTTTCAATCGACTGAATACCCGCACGTATAATTTCCGCATTGTATGCAGCGCTATTTAAAACAAGCGCAAGTGCACCTGATACAAAATAACCCAATGAGTGACCGAAAATCCCTGGAATAAGTGCTAGATGTATTAATAAAATTTGTACTAATAATGGCGTCCCACGGAAAAAGTCGACATAGTATTTGGATGGATAATAGATCCACTTTTTCTTGGATAATTTCCCCATACCCACGAATAAGCCTAATACAAAGCCTCCCAAATAGCCAACTACGGTGAGTGCTAAAGTAATTCCAATTCCACGAATGAATAATTCGCGATAATTCCATATCATTTCCCATCTAATATCCATTAAATCCAGAAAATCTAGGAAAACCAATTCAATCACTCCCATTAAATGACTTGGTGTATGCATATCGTCTTTAAACTACAAACGATTAGTCAACATCAAACCCTGTGATTTCCTTCAATTTCCCGTTGTCCTTGATAATTTTAATCCCTTCATTCAGCATGTCAATAATTTCTGTATTGCCTTTTTTGACCATTAATCCATAAAACTCTTTTTCAAAACTATCATCTTCTACTGTTTTAAGTTTCACCTTCGGGTTGTTCGCTTTGTAATCAATGATAACTGCATTATCCCCTACAGCTGCATCTGCATTGCCATTAATCATTTCACTAATTGCTAGTGGCATAGATTCTGTTGCTACGATTTTGGAACTTGTATTCCCTAGAAGTTCCCTAGTTACGATATGACCCGTTGTATTGATTTGAACAGAAACCCTTTTATCTTTCAAATCTTCAAACTTGGCAACAGTTGAATCTTCCGGTACAAGAATCAATTGGTTCGCGGCAAAATATGGATCTGAAAAATCGAATGATTCTTTGCGTTCATCTGTGATCGTAATCGATGACACAGCAAAATCCACTTCTCCACCATCTACTGCCGGGAATAAAGGCTCCCAACCGTAGTTTTTGAATTCAACTTCAAATCCTGCAGCTTCTGCAATCGCTTTCACAATATCAATATCTATCCCAACAATATTGCCTTTCTCATCCATTAACTCCATTGGTGCATACGTTGCATCCGTCCCAACTTTTAATACTCTTTTTCCGCTGTCTCCATCTTTCGATGAACCAGAATCCTTCGTGCCTGTTCCACAAGCAAACAATAGAATGCTTACACTCGCTAACAGTAACCCCAATGATATAAAGCGCAATCCTTTTTTCATCGTCATTCCCCCTTATGTTTTTGAGTTCCTGCAACATGTATCACTATAGTTATCCGAAAGTTCTGGATAGTGACTTTATTATATACGAGTCATCAGTCCTATACAATAGAAAAATAGACGTTACCTAAGCAC
This sequence comes from Sporosarcina psychrophila, assembly GCF_001590685.1. Lineage (GTDB taxonomy): Bacteria > Bacillota > Bacilli > Bacillales_A > Planococcaceae > Sporosarcina > Sporosarcina psychrophila. Next base: position 1,298,430 of record NZ_CP014616.1, on the reverse strand, counting down.
AACCGACTAGGGTATAATCCACAGACCAATAATTTTATAGTTTCCTATAGGAACAACAAAATCCCACCGGTAATAGTTATCCGGTGGGATTTGCTTCTCAATTAATAAAATTATTGTAGTCCCTCAAATAATAACACTCTTGCAGGTGATGCATCTGTACCCGTCAATTTTAAAGGTGCAGCAACCATGAAATAGTCCCCTTGTTCAACTTCTTTTAAACGAAGTCCTTCAATAATAATAATCTCGTTTGCAAATAATGTTTTATGAGTTGGATGTCCTTCTTGGCTTCTTTCAATTCCAAGCGTATCTATTCCCACTCCTCGAATACCAATCTCAGAAAGATATTCTGCTCCATCTTGTGCAAGATAAATAAAATCAAAATTAAATGTATCCTCAAAAGAATTCTTCGTTTTAAATAGAACGAAATCACTCTTTTGGATCTCAAATTTTTCTAAATCCGCTTTAGAAATCCCATCTTCTACATTTGTTAGATCGAGTACTTTACACTGTCCCACAAGACTTTCCATTGGAATTGATTCGAATGTATCTCCATCTACAACCATGTGTAGCGGCGCATCGATGTGTGTTCCTGTATGCACATCAATCTCCAACCGAGTTTCGGTTACATAGCCATTTGTTACCCGATTAAGTTTTGGTTGTTTTTCAGGTTTATCTTTGTAAACAGTCATACCTTCATAAATAGTGCCTGTTACATCATGCATTTTCATTTTAGCAACACTTCCTTTTTTTTAGTGTCTGACTATATAGCTATCCTCGCATGAAATTTAGCATGCCGTCTAGCAAAACTACTTTCGTTACCTCATCAGTATACCAAAATTGACACTAAGTTCATGCATGTCCTCTATATATGATTTTATTTATAGTCTTAGAACCACGCATCGTTTAATGATATACTTGAAGCAGTTTCAAGTATAATTCGTGTCTACACTACAATTGGAGGAAAGCGAAAATGGATAACGTAACAGCCTCAGTTGGACCTGATGAAAAAAATCAATTAATTGATTTCCAAGAAGAATGGACAACCCAAGACATGACCTTTGTTTTATTTGGAGCAACGGGAGACTTAGCAAAACGTAAATTATTTCCTGCTTTATATAATTTGTTTCTCGACGACAAATTGCCAGATTCAATCTCCATAATTGGTTTAGGCAGAAACTATTTTTCCGATGACATTTTCCAATCAAAAGTCGAAAGTGCACTTCGTGAATATTCTAGAAGAGCTGTCCAAACTACCGGATTGAATGAATTTTTAGCCAAATTTCGATACTGTAAATTTGATGCAACAGACAATGATTCGTATCAAAACCTACATGAACTTATTTACGACAGAGAAATAGAATTAAACATTCCCGGAAATCGACTTTTCTATTTGTCGGTTGCTCCTCAACTGGTTGATATCATTACATCTGGTCTTAATCAAAGCGGTATCAGTCAAACATCAGGCTGGAAGCGGCTCATAGTTGAGAAACCCTTCGGAAGCGATTTAAAGACGGCACGACAATTAAACGAGAGTTTGAACAACGCTTTCAATGATGAAGAAATTTACAGAATCGACCACTATCTTGGAAAACCTATGGTCCAAAATCTCGAATCCTTTGAATTCGCCAATCCGATATTTGGTTCATTATTAGATCATAAACGAATTGCTAATATACAAATCACAGCATGTGAAACGGTCGGGGTAGAAACACGAGCTGATTATTACGATCAAGCAGGTGCAATTCGGGATATGGTTCAGAATCATCTTCTTCAGTTAGTAATGATGACGGCCCTTCACCTACCCGAAAAAATGACTGCTGAAGAAATTCGAAAGCAAAAAGTAACGATCATGGAATCCCTTCGACCTATCAATAAAGATAAGATGGAACAAGATGTTGTACGTGGCCAATACGAAGCCGGTGAGATTTTTGACACCCCGGTTGTTGGTTATAAAGAAGAGCCTGGGGTTAATGCTTCTTCAATGAATGATACTTATTTCGCAGCTCGCCTCTATATTGACAATCCATCTTGGAGCGGAATCCCCTTTTATATACGAACAGGGAAACGGATAGGTACAAAATCCACCAAGATTGTCATTGAGTTTACGAACAATGTAAAACAAATAGATGCCCTTCCAGCCGATGGGATCACTCCAAACTTATTGATATTCGAAATTAGTCCGAATGAAGGTATTTCTTTAGTGATAAATATGAAAAACCCTTCAAGTAACCAATTTGAGCCAGCTTCCATTAATTTCTCCACCAATTCAGAGGATCAGCCAGAAGCATATGAACTACTTCTATTTGATGCGATACGCGGTAATGCAACATTCTTCGCTAATTGGAAAGAAGTTGAATTATCATGGCAGTGGATTCAACCACTCCTAGAAGCGTTTCAAGAGAATACACTACCTTTACATTCATACCCTGCCGGTTCAAATGGGCCAGAAGCAGCTAATCAACTATTGCAGGCCGATCAATTTAATTGGTGGTAAAGAGCCGCCTGTTCAGGAGCACAGCCAAAGTACGCCGCGTCCTGCGACAATTAGGAGGGATGAAGTTCAATCCCTCCCCGCTGCGTGACCCATATCCTGGAGGCCTCCAAGTCTCTAGGTGATGGAGTCTAGACGTGAAATCTTCATATTGCAGATTACCTACAGTACGAAGTTTTATTATTTCCGAAGCAAAACGTGATAAATTACATAAAAAGAATGGGGTAGGATTATGACTAAGAAACAAATGGGCGTTATTGGTTTGGGCGTAATGGGGATGAACCTTGCGCTAAACATCGAAAGTAAAGGCTATTCGGTAGCTGTCTATGATTATTGGACAGATCGAACAGATGAATTTTCCAACAAAGAAGCGAAAGATAAAGCTATTCATGGTAGCTACAGCATTGAAGATCTAGTCGCTTCGCTAGAAGTCCCACGTAAGATCTTATTAATGGTTAAAGCCGGGGAAACGACAGATACAGTGATCCAGTCCCTTGTCCCTCATCTTCAACAAGGGGATATTCTTATCGATGGAGGAAATACATTCTTTAAAGATACGAATAGACGTGCAGCAACCTTAAAAGAATCAGGCATACATTTCATTGGTGCAGGTGTTTCTGGTGGAGAAGAAGGAGCTCGTAACGGCCCATCGATTATGCCTGGAGGCTCAAAAGAAGCTTACGAACAAGTGAAGCCCATTCTTGATGCTATTTCGGCAAAAGTTGACGGCATTCCCTGCAGTGCATATATGGGCCTTGATGGAGCAGGACATTATGTGAAAATGGTTCATAATGGCATTGAATATGGCGATATGCAACTGATTTCCGAAGCCTATTTCATCATGAAACATGCACTTGGTCTTGATGCGCAGGAGTTGCATGAAATATTTTCAGAATGGAACAAGGGAGAACTCGACAGCTATCTCATTGAAATCACAGCAGATATTTTCACAAAGATGGATGAAGAAACTGGGAAACCGCTCATTGATCAAATTCTAGATGTAGCCGGACAAAAAGGCACAGGAAAATGGACTAGCCAAAATGCGTTAGACTTAGGCGTATCCCTTCCAATCGTCACAGAGTCCGTATTTGCACGATTTATTTCTTCTATTAAGGGAGAGCGCGTTGCAGCAAGTAAACTACTAAAAGGCCCTGAACTGAAAAAGTATGTAGGTGATCCAAAAGAGTTGATTGAAGCGATTCGTAAAGCTTTATATATGAGTAAAATTTGTTCATATGCCCAAGGTTTTGCGCAAATGCGTGCAGCATCTGAGGAGTATGATTGGAAAATCCCTTACGGAGAAGTAGCCATGATTTTCCGTGGAGGATGTATCATTCGTGCCCAGTTCTTACAGAATATCAAAGAGGCATTTGATACTAACAGTGACTTGCCAAACCTTTTAGTTGATCCCTATTTCCAAGAAATAGTAGGAGACTATCAGAATTCGCTTCGCGAAGTAGTAGCCGTAGCCATTCAACATGGGATTCCAATTCCTGCTCTCTCAAGTGCATTGGCTTACTATGATAGTTACCGTACGGAGACATTACCGGCCAATCTTATCCAAGCTCAACGCGATTATTTTGGCGCACATACCTATGAACGCCTGGATAAAGAAGGCCATTTCCATACTGAATGGGCAATAACAAAAGCGCAAGCGCCTGGTCAGGGGCGACAGGCATAAGCCGGGCTGGCGAAGCGGCGTTCTTTGCCGCACAGCCGGACCGACAAATTAAGGAACACAGCCAAAGTACGCCGCGTCCTGCGGCAATGTCTGCGTGACCCACATCCTGTGGGCCTCCGAGCCTCTAGGCACTGGTGGCCTAGACGTGAAATAGCCTATTTCGCAGGTTATCCATAGTACGAGATTTTATAGTTTCCTAAGCAGCAAAAAAGTACCAGGAACCGATAATCGGCGCCTGGTACTTTTTATTGGCTTTCGGTCGTTTAAAATTTCGGTGACAGTCATTTAGTTTGCGGACAGTTTTTTCTCCAATATGATTCTATGAATTCCCTCGTCATCCGCGAATGTTTCCACAACATCAAATCCATTTTTAATATTAAGGATAAGCATATTCCGCCAGCTATTTCTCGTCTTTGTTTGAACAATTTTATAACCCGACTCAACTAAAAAGCGATGTTGCTGTTCCAGTAGCCTTGTTGCGATTCCTTTTCCTCTGTAGTCCTCATGAACTGCCCCGTACCAACTATAATACTTATGCGGGTCAAGCTCGTAACCAATTTTATAACCGACCACCGTTGATTGATCAAAAGCTACATTTATTAAGATTTTCTGCTTTAATTTTATTTTCTCCACTAACATTTTGGAATCTTTGAAAATACTTTCATGTAATTCCAAAATCCCATCAATTATTTCATGTTCAGGAATCTCCAAAAACTGTTTAAAGTTCAGCATAACGAACCCTCCTCACCAATAATATGCAGTTCATGCATTGGCCTTGTCATTGCTACGTATAGTAACTTTCGGTCGATTGGGTGATTTCGGAATGGCTCGTCGAAAGCGGCGATAATGACCGCATCAAATTCCAATCCTTTTGCTAAGTGGCTTGGAACAATGAGCAGACAATTGTCATTGATGCCAGATTGATCTCCCACTAGATGGACTGACATTCCAAACTCCTGCAGAGAGGTGAAAATCTCCCTAGCCTCTTTACGCGTTTTACAAATAAGTGCGACAGATTGATGACCGCGTTCGATAATTCCTTCATAAATACGTTGAATGCCGCCCCCCTCTAACTCATGCATCTCATAATACTTCGGTTCTCTTCCATGACGAACGACCGGTTCTACAAGTGGTAGATCTTCATCCATCTGTGCAAGAACTTGATTCGCCAGATTCATTATTTCAATCGTCGTTCGGTAGCTTTTTTGAAGTGTCGTATATGTTGCTCTTGGAAACAGTGCCTTTATCGGTTCCCATGATGTTAATGATCTGTAACTATGAATTCCCTGGGCCAGATCCCCAACCATTGTAAACATATCCGTCTCTAGACCGTCTTGCATTGAAGCAAGCTGGAATTCGCTGTAATCCTGTACTTCATCGATGAAAACAACCCTCATTTTCCATTCATCTGCAATGCCTCTAAGCTTTGCGTGCAAATAATAAAGAGCTGCTAAATCCTCGACTTCCCAAAACTCTTTTTTATGTGCCTCCCAAAAAGCATATCTGTCGCGCTCGGACCACTCGTCTGCAAATTCCTTTTGTAGTTCGCTACTTGTTAGCCAGTCCCGATATAATTTCTTGATATTGAACTTTTTGAATCTGCGCATATAGGCTGACGCAACCGTTTTGCCTTCCTTTTCAATAACAGGAAGTCTTTCATCTCTTTCTTCCAATATTCTTGTTAACTTCAGTTTCCTTCTTTCATCATCCCTTATTCCGTATAACGCCTTATCAAGTGCCGCGTCGTACTTTGTCGTTAGCATATCCATAAGTTGTTTTCGTTTTCGCTTAACGTCACTTTGAACGATAATTTTAATTCTATCCAGTCTTTTCTCAACTGGCATATACGAAAACTCTTTTAGAAATAGCTGTTTCAACCGAGAAGCTTTCATAATCCGATATTTTTCAATAAAGACATCTTCAAATAACTCAGCCATATCCAGTTCCAACTTATGCACATAGCGTTGCATGATTTCTCGGTATTGTAGGCTTCCCTTCACACGTGTTACAAAAAGCAAACTTGCATCTAGCGTGTCAGATTCAGTAAGCTGTTCCAACTTAGCGTCTGGATCCATCAACTTCAGTTTCAATCCTGTAGCACTTAAAACATATTCGCTATATGTCGTCTGACAGATGCGCCCTACACCGAGTTCGGGAAGCACATCCGCAATATAATCCATAAATAATTTACTTGGTGCCAAAATCATCAATTTATCAGCAGGAAAGTTTTCACCCATTGTATAGAGGAAATAAGAAATACGGTGAAGGGCAATCGTTGTTTTCCCACTTCCTGCGGCTCCCTGTACAATAATTGGTTGTTTCAAATTCGCACGGATAATTGCATTTTGTTCAGCTTGAATCGTCGACACAATTTCAGTCAGCCGTGTATCCGCCTTGCCAGCAAGGGCTTCCTGAAGTAGTTCATCATTCGTTGTAAGATCGACATCACGGATATCAAGAAGTTCACCTTCTTCAATTCGATACTGCCGTTTGGAATAGAGATATCCCTCGAACTCTTCATCTCGCACTTTATAGGATAGAGCCCCTAGTCTCCCGTCGTAATAGACATTTGCAACCGGTGAGCGCCAGTCGACGATAATCGGTTCCTGCGTTTCCCGGTGGAATAAAGAAGTCTTGCCAATATAGAGTAACTCATCAGCCTCATTCTCTTTTCGAAAATGAATGCGGGCAAAATAGGGCTTCTGCTGAATTGCCTCCAGCCCCTCTTTTTGCGAACGGGCCATTTCAAAAAATCGAGCGTTTGTCAAAATGTTGATATAGCTTAAACTTGAATCCAAATAATCCAGATCAGCCATCGACTGGCGGATCTGTTCTTGGGAGGATTTTACATCACGTCGCGATACCTCCAACAATTGCTGCATGTACTGTTTGGTGTAGTCAAGGCGCTGTAATTCAAACTCTAAGTCAGGATGTTTCTGAGACATACAGACCCTCCATTTGTTGTATTTTGCGTCACGTGCGGTTGTATGGGAGATGTTGGGGATTATTAAACAGAATTGAAGTTTACCACTTGCTAAAGGCGGAATCAACACCATTTAGTACAATGGAAAAAATATTCTGATTAAAGAAGTGATTCAGCGCGGATAGATACAGATAAGTAAAATTCACTTCCACTGGTTTAGATATTCGTAAAAGTAAATAGCGCTTTCTCATCAAACTCTCATCTGCGTCTCATGTCTCTCTAATTTAGGTGCGTTACTCTAGATAAGTAGGACAGGTTGAAAGCATGTCCACAAAATTGGCAAACGTATTTCATGTACATTAATCAATTCTTAAAAATTATTCTATCAAACATAAAAAATGGAGGCCCCAACTATGTTGACTAAACTTCAAAATCGAATTCATGAATGGATAGCAGTAAACTACCAAGGGAATGAATATTCATGGCTCTCCCAGAATGCAGTCACAAACTGGTTTAGCCCTAATCCATTAAGTAAACATGAAATTCAGCAATTACAACAAGCTAAAATCAAAGCAAATGCTAACATGCATAACTTCATGTACTAGTCCTAGAATTATACTTTCTCAGCAAATTTTTATTATGACTTTTAAAATATCAATCTAAAAAAATGGAGGCTAAAAGTATGGTCAATCAATTTCAAATTAAAAAAGCGTTATTCCAGAACCACATTAATGAACGGTTTTCATTTTCATTAAACTACCAAGGTAATGATTTTCAAGGCATTTATCACGAGGGCGTAATTAACTGGTTCAATCCACACCCACTAAACAAAATTGAGTCACAACAATTAGGGAAAATCGAATCCAGTGTAACTAATAAAATGAACAGGCTTCTTGTCTCCAGCTAAGAAGTGTGGCGAAAAAACAAGCTAATTGCACGTGGCAATCAGCTTGTTTTTTCCTACCTATTAGACTTTAAATTGTCCCATATCATTTTGCAGTTTTTCCGAAAGCTCCGCAAGCACTTGCGCACTTGAAGAAATCTCTTCATTTGCAGCAAGCTGTTGTTCTGTCGCTGCGCTTGTCGACTGAGCTGCAGCAGATGATTCCATGGCAAGCTCCTGCACTTTTGAAGAACCACTAGATACTTCATCCGTCATTGTACGAATCTGTTCGATTGCGGCGGAAACAGCTGTCACTTTTTCACCGACGTCACTAGCCGCCTGTTCAATCCGGTTAAATACACTGCGTGTACGTTCCGTCACAACAAGCCCCTCTTCAACGCGGCGACTTCCATCTTCCGTGCTGGAAACAGCCTGTGCGACGTTGCCAATCATTCTATCAATCATATCACCGATTTCTCCAGCGGATCGTTTCGACTGTTCAGCAAGTTTTCGCACTTCTTCTGCAACAACCGCGAAGCCTTTTCCATGCTCGCCAGCACGGGCTGCTTCAATCGCCGCATTGAGCGCCAGCAAATTGGTCTGCTCAGCAATATCAGTAATGAGTGACGTTACTCTCCGGATTTCTTCCGAATAATTAGCCATGCCATTCATTATCTCAGCCGACTGTCCAATTGCTGAACTAATGACCGTCATTTGGCCGTTAACATCTTCCATAAGGGATGCTCCCTCTTCGACCAATTGGGCAACGTCTTCAGATGACAGAAGCATTGCTTCATTATCTTCCGTAATTCGGTTGATGCTTGTTACCACTTCTCCCATAGCTAAAACCGTCTCATTTACAATCGCAACTTGCGATTCGCTTCCGAATAAGTTTTTCTCCGAAATTTCGGCAACCATTTCAGATGCTGCTAAACTCTCTTCCGAACTCGCAGATAATTCTTCCGCCTGGACGGCAAGCTGAACTGCAGATTCATTTGCATTCGTAATGATAGCGCGAAGGTCTTTGCTCATACTGTTAAATGCCGTCGCCATCTCACCTATCTCATCTTTATTGCGAATTATAACCGGTTCTATTGCTAAGTTACCATCCGCAATTTCTGTTAACGCTGCTGTCATTTTCCCGACTGGACGTGCAATACTACGGCTGATCACAACAGCAATAGCAATACTTAACAGAATCGCTAAGGCAATCAGCCCCACTGTCAAAATACGTGTTTGCTTAATAAGTTTTTCAATTTCTAGATTTATTTCGTCCGTCTTTGCATTTTGATCATTAATTTGGTCATTGATTTCCGTTACAATTATATCCTCAAAGACAGATGCATCAGATGCAATACTGAGCGCCTTTTCTTCACTGGAATTATTAAGTTCACTAATGGCCGACTCTAAAGTTTCTACATAATTTACACGTGAGTCTTTTAGTTCGTTAAATAACACACGTTCGGCGTCTGTCTGTGGCAATTTGTCTAGGATTCCCCAGTACAAATCAAATGTTTCGATTGACTTTTCTTTATTCTTTAAAAACAATTCATTTCCAAACAATAAGTAGCCCCGAAAATCGGTCGAAGTTGCATACTGTGCAGATAATAGTTTTTCAAACAACACCACTTTTGTTACCTGTTCGTCTAGGATAGATCGGTACTCACTATTCACTTTAGTTAGCGACCAAAAACCCATTGCCCCCACTATTATCATAAAGACAAGAACAGATAAGAACCCGCTCCATAATTTTTTACCAACTGAAAATTTCATTTAAGTTTTACCTCCCGCATATTAAATCCATTCATTAGTATAGCTTATATGAAACTAGTAGTATAGTTGTAATAATAAAATATAATGACATAGGTATTAACATCTAATTACAATTTAATCCCATCTAAAAAAACCTTACTTTACATGTATCTTGTAAAGTAAGGTTTTATTCTATCAAGATCACTTTTCAAAACGAACAACCCATTGGTTATCCACTTGTTCAATGCCTGTCCCCTTCCAACCATCATACAGGTACTTTTGTTGTTGTTCTGTATCCGCCATCAAGACAAAGCAACAGTCCAAGGTATCCTGTTCTATTAAAGGGCCTGTTAAATCTTTCATCAAAATATATCTGAGTAAATCACCATATTTCACTTTTAATGCTACAATTTGCATACCATGTGCAAATTTATCTTTTAGACTGGCAATATTAAACGGTGCAACAGTTGTACAAATATAGCGGAATCGCTGTGAATCAACTTGCTTCATTAGAACTTTCCCCAATAACACTTGTAAGCCATTGCCTTGGAAGTCCGGATCGACATTCGAGATTTCGGAATAGAGCACAAGCGGCCATTCACTTCTTGGTAGTCCCGCATCTTTCCCTAGATGCTCTTCATCCAGTTCTGGTTCAAGCATGGCCCGAAATGCAATCAGTTGTTCTTGATAATAGGCACCAATCATGAGTCCTTTGCCGTTTAAAATATAGCTAAACTCCTCTTCTGTCAACGGCTGTAAAAAAGAACCTGTAGATAATGATTCAATCACTTTCCGCTGCAGGATAAGAATTTCGTCGAGCTGATCTGCTTCTAAGCGTTTTATAGTAATTTCACGCCCGTTTTTCAACAAATGCTTTTCCCTCATCCGCTTACCTTCTCTGAGAACACAGTCAGTTCCTGCAACACTTGCTCATCAATGTCGATTCCTAATCCCGGCTTGCCACTCAAACGGATAAATGGAACGTCATAATGTAAATTTCCAACGTCTTTGCTGAACTTAAGCGGTCCTGTTAATTCCACACTTGTAATTATTTTTTTCGAGAATGCAACGTGGAATCCTGCTGCTGATCCGATAGATGACTCCACCATCGAACCAATCTGACACTCAATCCCCGCCATTTCGGCCATATGGGCAAGCTTTGTTGCTGGATAAATCCCGCCACATTTCATCAATTTAATGTTCACTTTATCAGCAGCACGCTTCGCGATGATTTCTCTCATGTCACGCACGCCACGTAAACCTTCATCAATCATCATTGGAGTAGAAGACTTAGATTTCACCTCGACCATACCATCTATATCATCAGCTCGCACGGGCTGCTCCAACCAATCGAGCGAACAGTCCTGCAGCTTTTGAAGACCTTGTAATGTATTGGCGCTATTTACCCAACCTTGGTTAACATCGACACGAATCGCAATATCCTCGCCTACACGCTCACGTACCGCTTGAATGCGTAATACATCGTCCGCTACATTGGTGCCGACTTTCATTTTCATCGAACGGTATCCAGCGGCTACACGTTCTTCTGCTTCATTCGCCATTGCTTCCGGAGCTGCGATGCTTAACACATGCGTAATCGGAAACTCTTCGTGGTATCTTCCTCCAAGAAGATTATAGACAGGGACACCAAGTGCTTTTCCTGCAACATCATAGCATGCTATGTCAATTGCAGCTTTTGCTGTTGGTACTCCGTAAATTTCAGCATCCATCAGTTCATGAATTCGCTCCATATTCATAGGATTTTCACCTATTAACTTCGGTGCCAGGGTATTTTTCAAGATTTCAAAAGTACCTTTCCAACTCTCACCCGTTACATGTTCATCGGCAACACCTTCTCCATAGCCGACTAAACCGGTATCCGTTGTGATTTTGACAATGATGGATGGCATATAATCATAAGTAGCGTAACTAATAATAAAGGGTTCATAAAGTGGTAGGTGAATCGCATAAATTTCAATTTCAGCTATTTTCATAAGTCAAAATCCTCTCTCTTGGCAAACTCTATTTTTTATTGTATCATTGTCGTTAAATAGTCGCTAATCATTGGGGGTTCATCGTGAAGATTAAAATCGCAGTTATCGGGTCAACTGATTTTTGCCAACGTACAGAACAACTTGTCAACAAACGAAAAGATATTGAACTTAACTGGTATCGCTACGCTGAACCCAGTGAGGCACCGAGTTTACTGCAGACACTTAAACCGTGTGATGCCCTTTTGTTTTCAGGTTCCCTGCCTTACTTTTATTCCAAGAAACAACTTGATAACCTACCTATCCCAGCCATTTACCTGCAACAAGATGAAACGGCAGTTGCCATTACATTGCTTCATTTATCTGCACAGAACCAGCAGGATTTGAGTCGCGTATCCATCGACGTACGTGAGCAATCCTATATTGAACACGTACTCAATGATTTAGGTCGAAGTGTGGAGTTGCCTTTTGTTCACTTGCTAAAAGATGATGAAAAAATCACTACCATAACGTCCTATCATCAAACTCTTTCTTTACAAGGTAAAACAGATATGGCGATTACAAGTGTCCATGCTGTTTTCGAACAGCTACAGCAGCAAAACATTCCTGCATGTAAGATGATTGACCCTGAAAGTACGATTCTTCGGAGTATTGAACAGGCAAAACAGCAAGCATTGTTACAAAAAAGTAACTCCGCACAGATCGCCGTCGGAATTGTAAAATCAATTTCTTCGCGACAAAACGTAGAGACATCTATTGCGAAAATGGCGTCCATCATGCAGGCTCGTTGGAGTGTACATGACGGTGATTTCACCCTGTACACTTCAATGGGAAACATCGAATCCGCTATAAAAAACAAGGAATTTCTTTCTACGTTCCAATCACTTGCTACCAAAGCGAAAATGGCATTCGGCTGTGGCGAATCAATCATTGATGCAACTGAAAACGCGAATTTCGCACTCAATCTTATACAACTAAGTGATGGTCATTGTTTTTATATGTTAGATACAAACAAAAGATTGCATGGTCCGTTTCCACAATCGGAAGTAACCGTTGAGATGAAAATCACTGAGCCTGCACTTGTGGAGATGGCCGAAAAAACCAAGCTCAGTCCAGCAAATATCTCTAAATTGATGCAATATAGTCTGATGCGTCAAACGAAACAATTTACTGCAAATGATTTGGCATTATATTTAGATGTCTCACGAAGAACCGCAGAACGTACATTAAAAAAACTCGTCGACTATAAGTATGCGACGATCATTGGTGAAGAAATGACATACAGGCAAGGAAGACCTCGCGCTTTATATGAATTTAACTTTCACCCTTATTTTTAAAAAGAATGGAAAGTTCACTTGATAGATGTGAACTTTCCATTCTTTCTCGTCTAGACTCCAGCGCTTGCGCTTTTGTTTTTAAGCCAAATTTACCTCTTCGTTTACTTTTTCTTTTTTTAATTCATCTACTGCAAGTTTTTCCTTTTCTTGTTCAGTCAACTTCACAATCGAAAAGCCTGTTAATGCATAAATAATGGATATCAAAGGAACAACTAAATTCAATATGGCATATGGACCGTATTGTACAACACTTACTCCCAATGTTCCAAAAATGAATACACCGCATGTATTCCATGGGATGAAAACCGAAGTCAGCGTTCCACCGTCTTCAAGTGCACGTGATAAGTTTTTCGAATGCAAGCCCATATTCTGATACGCTTTACTGAACATCCGTGATGGAACGACGATAGAGATATATTGCTCTGAACAAGATGCGTTTGTTAAGAAACAAGCTCCGATTGTCGAGATAATTAACGACGCGGAAGATTTAACAACTTTAAGCAGTTGATTCATTAATGACATAAGCATGCCCGAAAACTCTAGAATCCCGCCAAATGTCATGGCGACAATAGTCATAGATACCGTAAACATCATCGAATCCAATCCGCCACCGTTAAACAAAGCATCTACCATTACATTCCCTGTGGCAATTGTGAATCCGCTTTGCAAAGCCTCAATGCCTGCAATAAGCGTACCGCCCTGTACAAAAATTTGTGATAGGAAACCAAGCACAATTCCTATTACAAGAGCAGGTATAGCAGGTACTTTTACAGCAACAAGTACAACAACGGCCAATGGTACAAGCATCAACCACGGTGAAATGACAAAGCTTTCTTTTAACACTTGTGCTGTTTGCGCAATTTCTTCTACTTCAATATTGTTTGCTGCAAAACGATTTCCTAAAAAGGCATAGACGCCAAGAGCAATTGCTAAGCCAGGAATCGTCGTGTAAAACATATGCTTGATATGATCAAACAAATCCGTCCCTGTTAACCCTGCTGCTAAATTCGTAGTATCTGAAAGCGGTGACATTTTATCCCCAAAGTAGGCTCCTGATATAATTGCTCCTGCAATCATACCTGCTGGAATCCCCATACTTAAACCGATTCCCATTCCCGCTACGCCGATTGTTCCCATTGTCGACCATGAGCTACCAATTGCCAAAGATACAATTGAACAAATAAGACAAATTGTTACGAGAAACCAAGCTGGTGTAATGATTTGCAAACCATAGTAAATCATCGTTGCAACAATTCCGCCGCCCATCCACGCTCCAATTGTCAGCCCTACCAAAATAATGATAACGACAGCCGGAAGAGCCAATCGAATACCTTTATACATCATTTCCTCAATTTCCTTCCAAGTAAATCCAGCTCGCCAAGCTACAATAGCTGCAGTCGATGTTCCAATTATCAATGGAATATGAGGACCTTGTTCTAATTTAACAACCGTAAATATCATGACAACAATCATTACGACTAAAGGAAGTAACGCCATCCAAAAACCGATTTTTCTCTCATTTTGTTGATCCATCTATATTCCCCCAGATTGAAGTATTTTCAAAATTATTAACTGTCGCTTAATAGTCGTTAATAGATATATTAAGGGCTGTTTGGAACAAAGTCAACCGTATTTCCGAATTATTTGTAAGCGGTTTCAAAAGAAGTGAACTATTATTAAAGTTACCCCCATCAAAAATAATCTCGCCCCACCCTTCAAATAAAATAGGTAATGAGATTTTTCATTCTGATTTAAAATGGCTAGGCGGAAGCATTTTAACACTTTAAAAGAGACTTTTTGCATTGTAAGTGTTGAAATAAAGAACTTCATTGAATTAGCTACAGCGCTTGGGGATGCCTCCCCCTTTTAAGGCACCTTCACTCAATTTATATAGGTATTCGAATGTCCAACTTATATAGTTGTTTATTTCCAAAAAAAGTATCGTAAAAAAGCACCTATTCTGATAATATGTAAGCAACTAAACACTATCAAGCTGACACGCATAAATTTCTAACCGCTGTGTCATTCTCATCTTTTTAGCTCAGATAGTAACAGTCGAATGGAAAATACTACTCTCCATCGAGAGACTGCAATCGGAAAGGTTTACTGTAGTTGGTTAATCACTAGATATCTATCGACTAGCCCGCAATAAGAATTCCATATTCTATAGGATGGGAGCATGCATATGCACTCAAAGAAACTATATAGACGACACATCTCTCCTCCAGTGGTAATTGCCGGAAATTTCCTCCTACTAATCCTTATCGGCACGTTACTTTTGAAATTGCCGATTGCAACTGAGCGCCCAATCACTTGGATTGATGCACTATTTACAGTGACGTCTGCAACGACGGTGACTGGGCTAATTGTATTCGATCCAGGCTCTACACTTACATTATTTGGAGAAATCGTTTTGCTGTCTCTTATTCAATTGGGCGGAATTGGCTTAATGGTATTTGCCGTAGCCATACTTTTATTGCTTGGGCGAAAAGTTGGGATGCAGAACAGAATTTATCTACAAGAATCCTTTAGTTTTCAAACGCTCGGAGGAATGGTGAAATTCGTTCGTCAGATTTTACTTTTTGTTCTGATTGTTGAAGGGATTGCTATTATCATCTTATCGCTCCATTGGGTACCTACCTTTGGGTTACGGGATGGGATTTATTACAGTGTTTTCCATGTCATCTCGGCATTTAATAACGCAGGATTTTCATTATTTCCTGATAACCTTGCTCAATTTGTTAGTGACCCGCTCGTTAATCTTGTTCTTTCTTCATTACTCATCATTGGAGGATTGGGGTTTGTAGTCGTGCTCGATCTTGTCAAAAACAAGTCGTTTGTGCATTGGTCACTTCATACAAAGATGATGATTACTGGAACGATTGCATTAAATTGTGTAGCCACAGTGACAATCTTTGTGCTTGAGTTTAATAATACGCATACAATTGCTGACTTTTCATTGGCCGATAAAGCACTGGCATCTTATTTCCAAGCGGTTTCTCCCCGTACTGCCGGCTTTAATACAATCTCGATTGGTGACATGGAAGATCCTTCTTTGTTATTTACAATGCTCCTCATGTTCATCGGAGGAGGTAGTGCTTCAACTGCATCGGGGATTAAATTAACTACATTTATGATTATTGTCATAGCTACCCTCTCCTATTTTAGATCCATACGCGAACCTCATCTTTTTGGGAGGACGATTAAATTCGACATTATCTTTCGATCATTGGCAATTGCAACGGTTAGTACTATGATCGTTTTTGGTTTTATATTTATATTAACGATTATAGAAACCATCCCGGTATTTCCTCTCGCATTCGAAGTCTTTTCAGCATTCGGGACTGTGGGATTATCAATGGGGGTAACCGAAGACTTTAGTGCTATTGGAAGAGTGTTATTATGTGTGGTGATGTTTTTAGGTCGAATTGGTCCACTGACATTATTCTTTTTACTGCTGAAACCGAAAAAAGAGTCTTTCCGTTATCCTTATGATCAAGTCCAATCTGGATAAAAAATAAATGACTCGAAGTACAAAAAAATAGCCGTATAATCCTTCCTCTTTGACAAATACTATTTGCGAGGACACAAACAACAATGAATCCTCTGCCAAAATAGCAAGGCAAGGAGGAATAATGCGTGAAGTATTGGGGATTAAAAATAGGAATTGTTAGTGTTATGTTTTTTTCAATTGCTTATGTTTCTTTTGCAACAGAGAAAGATAGGCCTTATTACGAGGATAAAGGGTATGTGCTGTGGGATATCAAAACAACAGAGAAAGTCATTGCTCTTACATTTGACGATGGTCCACACCCTACTTATACATCACAAATCTTAAATGTACTTGCTAAATACGATGCGAAGGCAACTTTTTTCGTTATTGGAGAGCACGCTAAAAAATTTCCAGCTATTATCCTTAGAGAAGAAGATGAAGGCCATGAAATAGCTAATCATACGTATACCCACCCCTATTCAAAAACTGCAGAAGTACTAGAAAATGAATTAATAAAAACGAATGAGGTCATTTATGACATTACCGGTACTTATCCAACGTTATATCGGCCCGTAGGTGGAAGTTATAATGATCGTATTATTAATATTGCTGTAGAGAATGGGTTTAAGGTGGTTATGTGGTCATGGCATCAAGATACAAAGGATTGGCAAAGACCAGGGGTAAATAAAATTGTAACAACCGTATTATCAGGTGCTAAACCAGGTGATGTCGTTTTATTTCACGATGCGGGCGGTGATCGCTCCCAAACCGTGCAAGCACTCGAAGAAATTCTACCTGCACTTAAGAAGCAGGGATATGAATTTGTCACGATATCTGAACTTTGGAATAGAAATGGTAGTCAAGTATCAAATCAAAAAGATGATTTATTGAAATGAAGAGCCATAGATCTATCTAATGAGCCCATAATGATGAGTTCAAATTTCCCATTGGAAGTATAAAAGAGCTATTTATGCTGAATTAAAGAATCCCACTGAATTTACTTTGGCGCTCAATAATGCAAGAGCTGTTATTCGGGTTGTGGGTTGTAGATCGCTTGGCGCTTTGGGGATGCCTCCCGCCATAAGCCAGATGAGGTATTCTTTAACCTATCTGGAATAACCTCTTGGCATTAACTGTATAATTTCTGCAAAGAACGCAGAAATTATACAAACCGAACTCTTCGTTGTTCGGTTGGCTACCCCCGTTAAGGCGCCTTCGCTCAGTATATATACCGGATTCAACATATATAATTATAGTCAAGAAATCCACAATCTAGGTTACGGATTTTATCACAGCTTATGAAATGCGCTATCTCAAATAGACCATCCAGCGAAGGCGCGACTTCGTGGTAGCCGGAGCGATAAGACTGAAAGCGGTCTTCTTTCTGGCTTACCGCGGGAGGCATCCACAAAGCGTCGAAGCGGTATTGGCAGGAATTCTAATTGTGCTAAGTATCGGGACTTTTTCAGTGGCCGCCCAAAAGCCCTTGTAAAACGCATACGCCGTATTCATTTGTTCAACATATATATATATTCAATCATTATTGTTATGAAAGCAGTATAAGCTTGGATAAAACCGATTGTAGGTAACTATTTACGGTTGGCATCTGCTTGTGATGCCACTTTTTTCACACCTCAGTTCCTCAAAAACGTTTCTTATAATCGCCGCGGACACTAATTCGCGCTGCATTTGTTATACTGCTCTATGTAGAAACTTTCATAGAGGGAGTGTTATGTATGCAAATCATAAAAGGTAAAAATGCTATAATTACTGGTGCAGGCAGAGGTATCGGCCGCGCGACAGCCATTGCTTTTGCTCAAGAAGGCATCAATGTAGGACTTATCGGAAAAACAGCCGAAAACCTTGAGAAAGTAGCAAAAGAACTTAGCGAATACGGTGTCGAAGTGACGATGGCAACTGCCGATGTGTCGGATAATGAATCAGTCATTGCTGCAGTCGAACATATCAAAACAGAGCTTGGTCCAATCGATATCCTCATTAACAATGCAGGCATCGGTAAATTCGGCAAGTTCCTTGAACTTTCACCAGAAGAATTCAAAAATATAATCGATGTTAACTTGATGGGCGTCTATTACGTCACACGAGCTGTTCTACCTGAAATGATTGAAAGAGAATCAGGCGACATCATTAATATTTCCTCAACTGCCGGTCAAAAAGGAGCACCAGTTACAAGCGCATACAGTGCATCAAAATTCGGTGTTCTCGGACTTACGGAATCGCTTATGCTTGAAGTGAGAAAACATAATATCCGTGTCAGTGCATTAACACCGAGCACAGTCGCTACAGATTTGGCTTTCAGTGAAAACTTGACAGACGGCAACCCGGATAAAGTGATGCAGCCTGAAGATCTTGCTGAAGTAATGGTTGCACAATTGAAACTGCACCCGCGAATCCTAGTTAAATCTGCTGGTTTATGGTCAACTAATCCTTAAGAGAACTTCAACTAAATTTTTTCAAAACAAAAGGACCTTTTTAGGTCCTTTTGTTTTGAATGAATAGTCTATTCGTTTTTCCGGATTTCTATATAGCGTATTTGATGCCCGTCTAGTTCTTTGATTATAAAAAGGAAGCCGTCTTTCTCAATCACTTCGTCTTCTTCAAGTTCGTAATTCTGTGACAAGCACCATCCGCCAATCATATCTACAGTTTCATTTTCCAATGATGTTCCAAGTAAATCATTAATTTCTTCTATCAATACTTTACCGCTGACGATAAAATGGCCTTCTGCAATTCTTGTGATTTCCGCGATCTCATCTGCATCAAATTCATCGTGTATATCCCCGACAATTTCTTCAAGGATGTCTTCGATTGTTACCATTCCAGCCGTACCGCCATATTCATCGATTACAAGCGATAATTGGGACCGTTCGTTTTGCATTCTTTTTAGAACTTCATCTATGGGCAATGTTTCGATTACCACTGGTATCGGATGCAACAAGTCTTTAATGGAGAATGACTCTAAGGCCGAGCGATCTCCGAGAGTAAAGTATAGCAAATCCTTACTGTTGATAAAACCTATGATATTATCTATATCCCCCTCGTAGATGGGATAACGAGTATATCTTTCCTCTTGGATTGTATATGCTACTTCATCGAAAGAAACATCCGAGGAGAACGTTACCATTTCAGTCCGTGGCACCATAATCTCTTTTGCAATTCGGTTGTCAAATTCGAACATTTTGTTAACATAGTTCAGTTCGGACTGATTAATTTCTCCACTTTTAAAACTATCCGACAAAATGAGCCGTAACTCTTCCTCAGTATGAGCAACTTCGTGTTCCGATGCTGATTTAAACCCAAATAGACCTATAAGCAAACGAGCTGATCCATTCAACACAAAGATAAAGGGAAACATTAATTTATAGAACCACATTATTGGTTTAGAAAAAAGCAATGTCAATGCTTCTGCTTTTTGGATTGCTATTGTCTTCGGAGCAAGTTCCCCCACTACAACGTGTAGGAAAGTGATGAAGACAAAGGCGATTACAAAGGAAAGTATCTGGGAAACAGATGGATCTACATCGAATTTTTCGAACAGTGGATGTAGCATTGTCTCGACTGTTGGTTCACCGAGCCAACCAAGCCCTAAAGCGGTAATTGTAATTCCTAATTGGCAGGCAGAGAGATACTCGTCCAAATGAGTGGTGACGTGCTTTGCAGATATCGCACCTTTTCGTCCTTCTGCAACTAGTTGATCAATTTTTGTACTTCTAACTTTTACTAATGCAAATTCTGTTGCTACAAAGAAAGCTGTTAAAGCAATCAGTACTGCAACTAATACTAAATTTAATATTTCCACTATGTCAACCTTACATCAAGCAAGGCCTCCACCTCCTGAAATGATTGTCTGCTACTTTCGCGTGTAAAATTAGACAAGTAATTGTAATAAAGCTTGTATTACTGGCAGAGTGTCATGGGTGATGCTCTCCTTAATTGAAGAGTTTTCCCGTTCAGCTCTTTTTAATAAAACCAAAAGTTCCTGAAGATTACTTTTTACTAAGAGTGCTTTCTCCAGCACCTGCTCACTAGTATCAGGAAACGCCAGCTTCTCATTAATTTCTTCAAGTGAGAAACCTTTTCCCTTTAAATGTGAAATCTTATCTAACTGCTCAACATCAGAAAGTTCAAAAAGCCGATAGCCAGTATCGGAACGTGATGGTTTTAAAAGATTCAAGTTTGTATAATAATCGATTGTCCGTTTAGATACTCCTGCAATGTCGGCCAATTCCCCAATTTTTAGTTTATCCTTCCCAATAGGCTCGCCTCCAAACTATCACGTGATACTTTTATTTTACCATTTTTATGAAACAACAAACAAATATTGAACTAACTATTTTCTACACTTTCAAAAAATTGTTCATAGAATTGTACTAAATCGCGCTCCTAATATAATAGTTAAAACATGATTGGCTAAAATCAAGCTATATCACCTGACAATCTAGAAATCGAGCAAGCCATCACTTTAATCGATAAAATAAGGATTTTGTAACTATATAGGTTGAAATAAAGAATCCTACCAACAACACTTGGCGCTAGGGGGTGCCTCCCACAATAAGCCGGACAGAAAATCACTTTAAGTCTTATTGCTTCGGCTCCCCCAGTAGATGCCTTCGCTGGAGATTATATAGAAACATTTATTCAACATATATACTATGAAAAGCATCATTCGCTGTACTTGCGTTTTTTCAGTGAACTAGACACCCAAACCATGCTTCCACAAGCTATTAGTTCCCCATGACTTGTGCAACCTTTTTTACTACATAGCTGCTTCCACCTTTATCTTCTATACTTTCAATCATCATAGCCAAAATATAAGATGTTTCATCTGTTTGATACCCGACGAAGAATCCATTTTCCTTGCCGCCTTTTTCCTGTGATGACTTTAATTCTGTAGTACCTGTCTTCCCAGAAAGTTTAACAGCAGGGATATTTGCATCTTTAGCAGAACCATTTACCACAACTTCACGTAAGTCTGCCCGAAGGATTGCAGCGTTCTCAGCTGAAATTAGCCCCTCTTTCCATACTTCACCTTTTGGTTCATCTTCGAATAAAACCATCTTGAACATCTTTCCGTCATTTAAGATTGGAGCATAACTCGAAGCTAAGTGAGCGATGTTCATTAACATTTGACCTTGTCCATAAGAGGTATCCACAAGTTGTGCTTCTGTCCCGATTGTTCCGTCATTCGATATTTGAGAAGTTCGGAGTGGATAACTAAAGGGAATATCTGCTCCAAAACCGAATCTTTTTAGACCTTCAGTTAGGGTATCTTTCCCCATTTCGAGTGCTTCCTTTGCAAAATAGATATTATCCGAGTAAGCAAGTGCTTTTTTTAAGTCGATTGGATTCGGTGGAGTATAAACTCTTGTGACACCAAAATTGCCCCATGATTCATCTTTTTTCCACCTCTTCCCTTCAATTGTATACCCTTTACTAGGATCAATCGTTCCTGCCTCTAATCCAATTGCCGCTGTAATCGGTTTTATTGCCGACCCCGGAGCATATGTCGCTGCGAATCGATTTAATAGTGGTTGTAAAGGATCATCAGTCAATTCTTGGTAGCGTGATGAACCCACGCCAATCATAAATTCATTTGGATCGAAAGCTGGTGAACTTGTCAACACAAGCATTTCTCCCGTTTTGGGATCCACTGCTGCCGCTGTTCCTACCTCACCATTCATCGCATTAAATGTCCTCTGCTGAAGTTCCGCATCGATTGTTAATGTGACTGAATTACCATCTGCCGCAGTTTTCTCAGCTATCGTAATTCTCTCTGCTTCTTGTTTCGTTTTCTCAATATATATTCGAATCCCGTCCTGACCACGGAGCTGTTCTTCAAGTAGCTGTTCCAGTCCACGTTTACCGATAGAATCGTTTTCTCCATACCCCTGAGCTTTGACTTTCTCTAACTCGTCAGCATTAATACGACTGATATAGCCCGTAAGATGTGAAAGTGACTCACCAAATGGATATTCCCGCATTTCTACTTGTGTATAAGTAACACCTGGTACTTCAATCATTTTTTCGAGAATCATCTCTTGGCTGGATGCCACTTTTTTAATAGGAACAAATTGATCTGGCTTGACCCAACTTTGAGTGAGTTGTTTATTAATAAATTCCGGTGTTACGCTAAGTATTGTTGCGAGTTTTTCTGCATCTCTTTCTTCATTGAACTTTTCTGGTACGATTCCTGCTTCGTAGCCTTTTCCGTTTATAGCCAAAGGCAGTGCATTACGATCAAAGATTTCACCGCGCTTTGAAGAAATAGTAGAAATACCTACTTTATCTGCCTTCGTTAAATCTGGGAGAATGAAAGATGGATCCCATTCGACAAACCAATTTTCATCTTCACTTGATTTACTATATGTCATAATTACTTTTTTCTCGAACTCCACTGGTCCTGCAACGGTTTCCATTGTTATATGTACAGGAAACTCCGGTTGATCCTCAGGTTTATAGTTCTTATCTTCATCCGACTTAGTAAAAACAACTTTTACATCAGTTATAGTTAAATCTTTATAAAGTTTCGTCGTTCGGTCAATATATTCACTTGAACCAAAAGCATCTTTTGAAGCTTCACTTACATATTCATCATACATTTTTGTAAACTCAGCATCGTTCCATAATTTGATATAAGCCGAAATCCTATCTTCGGGCGTCTCCTTCTTTGAACATGCTGCGAGTACAACAAAAATGATAAGAAAGATACCGATACTTCTCCATTTCCTCATATGTATGACCTCTTTCATTTGTATTTACACTGAAAAACCATTTGTAAATAATTGAATTTAAGTACTTCCCCTTAGTTTCAAGGCATTTCTTAAGGCATTACACAAAACCCTCCTTTTTATCAAAGGCATCCTTCATCATAAAAAGAACGCTCTACTATCAGTACGTTTAATTATACAGAAGGTTCCATTAATTCAAAATAAAAGACCTTTAAAATACACTCCCCCTGTATTTCAATTCCACTGACTAAATTTCCACATAAAAAAACACCACCAAAAGGCAGTGCTAATTCATGTGCTACTATGATGTTAATTTAAGTGTGTTTGTCCATACATTTTTACTAATTCCAGCAACTCACTTAATAATAAGGTGAAATCAGTATATACACCAAAACACCTGTAAAGCTGACGTATAACCAAATCGGCATTGTCCATCGCGCAATTTTCTTATGACGCTCATTCTCCATATTCCATGCGCGTGCTACACTCGTCAGTGCAAGCGGGACGATAGCTGCTGCAAGAATAATATGTGTGATTAGAATGAAGTAATAGAATCCGGCCATAAAGCCTTCTCCACCGTAGGGCGTGGATGGTGCTAGATAATGGTAAGAGACATACGTAATTAGAAAGAGAAACGTTGTAACAAAGGCCGCGTAGATAAAACGGCGATGAACAGTGATATTCCTTTTAAGAATAGCGATAAGAGCACATACCAGGAATACAAATGTAAAACTGTTGAAAATTGCATTCATCAAAGGCAGGATTGTTAGATCAAATGCATCAAAATCTTTAACTCCTCGCATTCCAGACAAGACGCCAATTGCACCGATGAGTATAACAGAAAGTGCAATAATCCATGGTTTATAATTACGTTTTTTAAACGTTTTTGCAGATTTTTCATTCTTCATCATAAAAATCATTCACTCCATTACTAATTAGATGAAACGCTATCCTATAATTGTATAGCAAGAAGTAAATCAATGCCTTATCAAAGAGTACTTTTTTGTGAACGAATACTAGCTCCTTATTTCCAACCATGGCCTACTTTCCTTCCAATGCACATGGACGGGAATTCCAAATGTGTCACTTAGCAACTCATCGCTAACTACTTGTTCTTTGGGTCCTGCGGCAATGACTTTTCCCTCCTTCAGAAGGAGAACATGTGATATCCCTTGGACAAGCTCTTCGATATGGTGGGTTACATAAACGATATGACATTCATCCTTCATAATTCCATCCAGTGATTGGAGGAACCGCTCACGCGAAAGAATATCCAATCCAGAGCATGGTTCGTCCAACACAAGCATTTTAGGCTCACTCATTAACGCACGGGCGATGATGACTTTTCTTTTTCCCCCTTCTGAGAGCAGCCGATAGGGCTTTCCTTTCAAATACGTCAACTGCAGACTCTCGAGTAAAGAATCCGCTTTCTCCCATTCTTCTTTTTTCACTTGCTCATAAATACCGAAACTAGCAAACTTTCCACTTACTATGACTCTTTCAATCGTTTCATTATTGAAATATTCGGCAAAGCGCTCCAATGAACTACTGACAAAACCTATTTCTTTACGGAGTTCCGGCAAATTGGTCTTCCCAAACAGATTGCCCAGTACGCTAACTTCGCCAGTTGAAGGGAAATGGAATCCAGACATGATAGTTAGTAGGGAAGTTTTCCCAGATCCATTCAAACCAAGTATTCCCCAATGCTCATTTTGGTGGACGGACCAATTAATGGCCTGCAAGATTACCTTGTCCCCCTTACTGAATGACACTTCCTTGAATGAAACAATTTCATTCACACTAAAAACCTCCTTTTTTTACAGCAAAAAGCACCGTGTAGGTGATGTAAATTCACTGGACTTCGCTACATTACTTTGTTTGTCTATCATTATAGTTGACTAGTCCAGATTCTGCTATGCTAGTAGCAGGTCAAAACGTTGGAGCTGAACCCTAATGAATTTACTATTAATTATTTTACCAGTATTTATCATCTTCTCAATTGGCTACATAGGACAAAAATTTATAGGCTTTGATATTAAATCAATTTCAACAGCGGCCCTTTATTTAATGTCTCCCTTTTTAGCATTCCGGACGTTTTACACAAATGAATTGACGATGGACTATTTCTATATTGTGTTATTTAGTTTACTCCTGACAACTATCCTGCTAATTGTTGTATGGATTACGGCAATTAGTATGAAGGCAACACGGTCAGAACTATCAGCAATGATTCTTGGCGGGGTATTTATGAATAGCGGGAACTACGGAGCTCCGGTAGTACTGTTTGCATTCGGAGCAGTCGGATTTGACTATGCCGTTATTATGATGGTATTTCAATCGTTACTAATGAATACCGTCGGCATCTTCTTTGCAGCGATGGGTGGAGAAGAAAAATCTACATTACGCCAGTCCGCACAGCGGGTGATCCGTATGCCGCTCATGTATGCCGCCTTTTTAGGAATAGGACTCCAGCTAGTTTCAGTGCCCATTCCAAACGCAGTCATGGATGCCGTTAGCCTCATTGCTGATGCATCTATTCCGACTGTGATGCTCGTACTCGGTATGCAGCTTGCGGCCATTTCGCGTAAAAGAGTCGCTTACCGCTATGTTTCTGCCGTCAGTATTATCAGAATGGTAGCCTCTCCGTTGATCGCAGTCGGAATTTTGCATTTCATGCCCGTCAATGACCTTCTAAAAGCGGTCGTTATTGTACAAGCATCCATGCCGGCAGCGGCAAATACAACGATGCTTGCATTACAGTTTGGGACAGAACCTGATCTTGTATCGTTTACAACATTTTTCACAACACTAATCAGCATTATCACTATTCCAGTCATACTGTTCTTCTTAGGTGTTTAATACTGACACGTGATTGGAAACAGATTTATCGTCTCCATCCGTATAACTCCCCCCTACTCCGGTTAGATTGACAGTAGTCTACTTTAGATAAGGCCGGAAAGGATGACCGAGTTGAATATGATGCGTTTAATTTTACGAATCGCGATGTTTTCTACACTAATACTGATTGTCGGTTGTAGCAATAAGAACCTAGTAACAGAATCCGATTCACCCAAAGAGCCGCTTGGTGAGACATACGGCTTCACGGCTTTTGATGTAGCAATTGATACAAAAGAAATCAAACAAGCAGTCACCGCCAATTATGATGAAAAACGTGATAAAACAGAGGCAACATACGAAAATCAACTAGAGGACCTCTACTTGCATGGCAATAAAGCCATGGAAAAGCTTAATACAATCTTCGAGGAACTCTCGCTTGAACCAGACATGGATGACGAAGATATCATCAAGCAAGCATCAGAAGCATTCGAAGTGATTGATTATACAACGTTAAAATTGACAGTGAAGTTTAAAGGCCACGATATAAAAAAATTAATGATGTCGAAATAGTCCCTCTGAATAACAGTAACGCCCCTATCAGCAATTGATTGGGGCTTTTTTTGTTGCAATCATTAGCTCTACTTTTTGCGCGTTTACACTTCTTTTAAAAAGAATCCTCAAGACATTCATGATGCATCGAGTTTTTTGCCAAAACATTTTGGGAAAATCAAAGATCTTGATTTCAGCTTACATTAGACAAAGCAGCTATGATTTTTTAAAGTGTAGGGGATAGTAGATGGTCAGTTCCCCCCCTGCTTATCTCTGAATAAGCTATTGTCCACTGAAGTTATTCCTATGGCTAATCATATAGGAGTAGCGCCACCACTTAGCTTGTTTGAAAGCTTTTGTTCATGTAGCAAGAAACCCCTACTGCAATAACAGTTTATTATAAGTAACGGGAGGTCCAAGAGATTGAAAGTGAGCAAAGCGGCTGACATTCATACTTTAAATTGCATGGCATTCATTATTCAAGTATAATATAAGATTACCGGTTACATACTTTATTTTAATTCGTCTTTAATTTCACAGTTTTCACCATAGAAATCATGGTATCATTGTATTTTCGGGTAGTTGAAATCATGGCTATTAATTAATCGAAAATCGTATGTACACTATTAGGAGGTGTTTTATGATTTCACCTGATTATGTTGAACAATCCAAAGTGAAAGCGCAGTTAGCAAATGCAATTACATTGATGAACTTATGTTTCGGCGTTATTGCTATTATTCTTATTATAAAAGGCTTAGGTCATATGAGTTTACTTTTCATCTTCCTTGCCGCATTATTTGATCGTTTCGATGGAATGGTCGCGAGACATTATAATGCAGAATCGCTTTTTGGTAAAGAACTTGATTCATTATGTGATTTAGTTTCATTCGGATTAGCACCCGCATTATTGATTTACGAAACAACACTTTATTCGACGCCTTGGCTTGGAATCATTGCTACCGTTTTTTATGTCTTAGCCGGTGCAGTTCGTCTCGCTCGTTACAATGCATCTGAATTTGATGGTGCATTTTATGGTGTTCCTATTACGGTAGCAGGGGTTGTCATGACACTAAGCTTTTTCCTTGTTCCATATGTGGGTCCATTATTTTTCGTTATATTGATGTTGATTATGTCAGTATTGATGATTAGCAACATTCGTATTGCGAAAGTGTAAATGAATCGTTCGGAGGATAAATTAAATGAAAAAAGCACTCTTTAAATCTTTTGTTGAGCTCACGGGGAATCCAGTTTCTTCTGCTCTCTTAAAATCATTTACAAGTTCACGATTTAGCCGGCCGTTCATTCAGCCATTCAGCAATGCTTATCGCATTAATAATGACGAAATGGAACACCCAATCTCACACTATAAAAGTCTACAAGCCCTCTTCACACGCCAGCTAAAAGAAGGTATTCGTCAAGTGGATCCTTCGCCAAATGCCCTCACTTCACCAGTGGATGGTGTTGCAAGTGGAGTTGGGAAAATAGCTACCGACCAATCTTTTCTGATAAAAGGCCATCAGTATAAGATAAACGAAATTATGGGTACCTCTGAAAAAGCAGCTGCTTATAAAGATGGCACGTATTATATCTTTTACCTGTCACCTAGCCATTATCATCACTTCCACTATCCTGTTACAGGAAGTTTGGTTTCACGCTACGCTCTTGGCGGCGTTTCTTATCCAGTGAATAGTTTAGGATTACGTCTTGGACAGAGCCCCTTCTCCACGAATCATCGCCTCATTTCAGAAGTAATGACAGATTTCGGAAAAGTGGCCATAATAAAAGTTGGAGCTTTAAATGTGAATAGCATACAGCTTCACAATTCATCAAAAGAATGCATTAAAGGAAATGATTTTGGTTATTTCAGTTTTGGATCTACAGTTATTCTGTTTATAGAAAATAATCCGGACTTCATTCCGACTATTGAGTTGAACAGTGAAGTGCAAGTGGGACAAGCAGTTGGTAAATGGACTTAGTAGTATATAAAAAGCAATCCTTGTTCAGTGAATATACTGATCAAGGATTGCTTTTTTATATCGAGATTTATTTATTCGCTTTATGCACTTTCAATAACTTCCCTTTAACTGTTGTCGTTTTCATTTCATTCAACACCAACTTACCTTTGCCATTCAGTATATCAATATAGGTCACAGTGTCCTGGATTTTAATGATTCCGATGTCTTCTGCAGATACGCCAGGAATATTTGTAATTGTACCGACAAAGTCAACCGCGCG
The DNA here is from genome assembly GCF_001590685.1 of Sporosarcina psychrophila. Lineage (GTDB taxonomy): Bacteria > Bacillota > Bacilli > Bacillales_A > Planococcaceae > Sporosarcina > Sporosarcina psychrophila. The sequence continues at coordinate 1,269,508 of NZ_CP014616.1, read as the reverse complement.
AAGCTTTTTCTTTTTACCACCGTTAAAATAGAGCTTCATAATATCTTTATTTACTAGTTCATTTTTGTTCTTTTTCAATTCAGGAAGGCTTTCTATTTTCTCTGTAAATGCGCCCATTGCTACTACAACTGCCTGTTTGGATGGAGCATTGCGTTGTTGAATTTCAAATCCAATGTACGCTTCAATCTCATCAAGGAAGTGATTTTCATTAGGCGTAACGAAAGAAATCGCTTTCCCTCTCTTACCAGCCCGTCCAGTTCTCCCTACTCTATGCACATAGCTTTCAGTTTCCACAGGGAGATCATAGTTAATTACATGCGTAATGCTGTCGATATCAATACCACGTGCAGCAACATCTGTGGCAACTAGGTAACGGAATTCGCCGCGCTTGAATTCATCCATGACAGAGAAACGGTCTTCCTGCATCATGCCGCCATGGAGTTTGTCGCAAGTATAGTGGAGTTTTTCAAGCTGTTCAGTAACACTATCCACTTGATCTTTTGTCCGGCAAAAAATGATGCAGCTATCTGGATTTTCAACAACGGTCACATCACGCAGCAGGTCAAATTTCTGTGGGTCCCTTACGATAATGAGTGAGTGGTCAATTTGATCCGTCAATGTAACAGTAGAAGCTATCTCAATATTTTTCGGGTTCTTCATATATTTACTGCTTAGTTTGCCTATCTTTTCTGGAAGTGTTGCTGAGAAAAGCATAGTCGTTCTATTTTTCGGTAATTTATTAATAATCGATTCGACTTGGTCAATAAAGCCCATATTTAGCATTTCATCAGCTTCATCTAGCACCAGATATTCAATTCGATCAAGCACAAGTGAACCTCGCTCAATATGATCGAATACACGCCCTGGTGTCCCGACAACTACGTGGCATTTTTGCTTTAGTTCTTCTTTTTGATAGGCATATGGTGATTTCCCGTAAACAGCGGCAGCTTTAATACGCTTAAAACGGCCAATGTTTGTAATGTCTTCTTTGACCTGATCTGCGAGTTCACGCGTCGGTGTTAAAATTAGCGCCTGTGGTTTGTTCTCGTCCCAGTCAACCATTTCACAGATGGGAATTCCAAAAGCCGCAGTCTTCCCGCTACCCGTCTGTGATTTGACAACTAAATCGTTTTTAGTAAGTGCCGCAGGAATTACTTTCTCCTGCACTTCTGTTGGTGAAGAATACCCAAGCCCGTCTAGCGCCCGTGTAATCTCCTTGCTTAAGTTGTAATCCTGAAATGTCATTGTTAATCAGCCTCTCATTCTAAGTGTATTATCTCACAAACAGGGGCCATTCGTCAGTTAAGGAAGTCTTCTGACACTAATTATAAGGGTGAAATACAAAAAGAAAGAAATCAGCCATTTTATACATGGCTGATTTCTCTCTAAAGGGGCCTGACACTCAGTATTTACAGGTAAGAAAGTATAAGTTTTCCGACTTAGAATAGTGTCTAGCTTCAGACGCTCGGTTCTAGAAGGCGCCTTCCGCTTTTCTTACTTTTCAATCGTCACAATGTTGTCTTCTTCTAATTCAACAGTACCTGACTTATTAATAACGACTGATTCACCCTCAAATAGATTAGTGAAGATAATCGGAGTAATGATTGAAGTCGCATGCTCCTTAATATAATCAACATCGAATCTCAACAAAGGTTGTCCTTTTTTAACTTGATCACCTTGTGCAACTAAAGCTTCGAAACCTTTACCATCTAATTTGACCGTATCAATTCCAACATGAATTAAAATTTCTCTTCCTGAATCAGCTTGAATTCCTAATGCATGTTTTGTCGGGAAGAAAGTAACGATTGTCCCATCTACTGGTGAAACAACAATACCTTCAGATGGCACAATCGCAAAACCGTCGCCCATCATTTTTTCTGCAAACACAGCATCAGGTACTTCTGAAAGCGGCTTAATCTCGCCTTGTATCGGTGAAATAAATACATCTGTCGTTTGATTCGTTGTAACTTTACTTACAGTTTGGACAGGTTGTTCAACCACCTCAGTACGAGGTCGTTTTCCACTGATTACATCTTGAATTTGGCCTTTAATAATTTCAGAACGTGGGCCGAATATTGCTTGAATGTTATTACCAACTTCAAGTACGCCCGCCGCACCTAACTTTTTCAAGTCTTTTTTGTTAACGGCTTGAACATCGATAACAGATACACGAAGCCTTGTAATACAAGCATCTAACTGGCTGATATTCTTTTGACCACCCATTGCTTCAAGAATATTGTAAGCAAGATCAGTGTTGCCCTTTGGACCAGTTTTCGCTTCTTCTGTATCTTCATCATCTGCTTCACGTCCCGGTGTCATTAGATTAAACTTACTAATCATAAAGCGGAACAAGAAGTAATAGATCACTGCAAAAACAAGGCCGAGTAATACGGCAATCCACCATGACTCTTTGCCCGGTAAAATACCGAAGAGGAAGAAGTCAATAGCTCCACCTGAGAAGGTGTAACCGATATGAACTTCCAAAAATGTCATCAATACAAATGATAAACCATCTAAAACAGCATGGAGTAAGAAAAGTATAGGCGACAGGAATAAAAATGAAAATTCAAGTGGTTCGGTTATCCCCGTTAAGAATGATGTTAAAGCACCTGATGCTAATAGTCCTGCAACTAATTTTTTCTTTTCTGGTCGCGCTGCATGATACATCGCGAGCGCTGCTGCCGGCAAACCAAACATCATAATTGGGAATTCTCCACCCATGAAGTTACCAGCTGTAAGTTGTACACCATCTTTTAATTGTGCAAAGAAGATTGTCATATCACCACGAACAACTGAACCAGCCGCCGTCGTATATGTACCAAATTCATACCAGAATGGTGCATGGAAAATATGGTGCAATCCAAACGGTATTAGCAAACGTTTGATAAATCCAAAGAAGAATACGGCGATATATGTACCTTCATCGAGTAACCAAAGTGATGCACTATTCATTCCGGCTTGAACTGTTGGCCAAATAACAATCAATAGTAATCCAGCTACGAAAGCCGCACCAGCTGTAGCAATTGGAACGAACCTTTTCCCTGCAAAGAACCCAAGGAAAGAAGGCATTTCAATATCATGAAACTTGTTGTAACAAAACGCTGCTATCAAACCTACAATAATCCCGCCGAAAACTCCGGTTTGTAACGTTGGAATTCCGAAAACGAGTGCATAGGCTGGATTATCAGCAAGCATGTCTGGTGTAATCCCGAGCCATGAACTCATTACTTGATTCAATACGAGGTAACCAACAAGTGCCGCAAGTGCTGCAGCGCCGTCTTTTGCTAACCCAATCGCGACACCAATTGCAAAGATAAGCGGTAAGTTATCAAAAATAATTCCCCCCGCATCTTCCATTACTGTTGCTGTCAACTGGATCCAATCTGCTGATAAAAATGGCAGATAGTTAAGCATTGTTTCTTGCTGGGCAGCATTACCTATACCAAGCAATAAACCTGCTGCTGGAAGTAGGGCTACTGGAAGCATTAAAGCTTGTCCAACTTTTTGTAAAACACCAAAAGTTTTTTTAAACACTGTATAACCTCCTAAATCTTTAATAAGTCATCGGGGTTTTTCAACTATATAGGTTGACATAAAAAATTCCATTGAATTCGCTACGGCGCTTGGGGATGCCTTCGCTTAGTTTAATAGCTATTCATATGTTCAACATATATACATACAAAAAAGACATGAGAAAAAAGGAAATTGAAATAAGCCTAAGAGTTGCCCCCAAAACTATCATCAATCATCTTTTCACTCATGCCTGATCGTATCAGTAACACGTACGAAGATAATATTTTTATAAATTATGTCTGACGCCAATTGTATTACCCAATGACTTTATATATTAACCCTATCATAGTTATTAGAACCTTGCAAATAGATTTATTTGACCTGCAACAGATTACGATCTTTATTCCATTTTTGCTTGAATCCGTTGGAGATGTAGTGTCAAGTAAACCGCTTCAGCTTCATAGATCTCTTTTTGTAAGGTCTGTTGCATTACTTTAATCAGCTTCCAAGCTAGATTGTAACAAATTGGATACTCGTTTTTTAACAACCCTGTGATTTTTTCCGGCTCAGCAATCTTGTCTCCACGCACCACCCGCTCAATTGCAAAACGAAGATGGCGGATTAAACGAATATAGTCAATGCTAGTTTTATCAATAATTATGTCCAATTGCTCTTCAATCATTGTGACAAGTCGAACAATTAAATCTGAATGTCTCGTTAATTCACGCACATTTTTATTTACAAGGGCACTGTGAATATGTAAGGCAATGAAACCAATTTCACCTTCTGGGAGCGCGACAGATAGCTGTTCATTGACCATCGCTGTCACTTCAGCAGCAATTTTATACTCATCAGGATAAAGTGCCTTTGTCTCCAGTAAAAAAGGATTCCGAATTACCATTCCCCGTCTCATCCGATTAACCGCAAAGAATAAATGGTCTGTCAGCGCTATGTGGATATGTTCATTTAGCGGCATGCCAGCCCGTTCCCGAATAATTTCGACTGCTGAAATAAGCACTTTTAATGTCTTTTCATCAAGAGTGGAAATAAGCTGTTTGTACTGCTCCTGCTCTTCAGGATCATTCAATACAAATAATTTCTCAACTTCCTCTCGAATAATCGACTCTCCAGACTTTTTACCAAAGCCAATGCCCCGACCAATTAAAACGACTTCATTTCCATTCACATCAGTAGCAATAAGTACATTATTATTCAACGCTTTCTTGATCAGGTACGTTTTCATCCATCTATCCCCATTATCTTTTCTTGACTCTATTCTAGCACTAATCTCAATTGAATAGGTGCCTGTTATGCTCACCATGAATGTACTTATGACCGCCATTGGGCTGTTTATGACCGGCACGAAGCGTATTATGACCGCCTTACGTCACTCATGCAAATAAGTTTTAATACATTTTCTTTACATATAGAAACACCACGAGTAGGAAATCTTTATCAATCTCTCAACTACCTATTTATTGAACATATGACTACATGTAAAAACTTAGCGAAGGCGTCTTAAAAGGGGTAGCCGACGCCATAAGACTGATAGCCGCGCAGCGTCAGGCTTATGGCGGAAGGCATCCCCGAGCGCCGCAGCGGAGTTGAGGGGTATTTTTTCTCAACTCTCTAATTACCACTATTATTAAGGAATCAAAACAAGTTTCCCCATCGTTTTTCTCCCCTGCATCAATCGATGTACATCCGCCGCTTCTTCCAGTCTGTACGTGCCGCCAATCGTCAATGCTAAATCGCCGCTCTCAATAAACCCAAGCAATTCCTTGAAACTAGCTTGATACATATCATAATTATTCATAATTTGTGGCAGGAAAAATCCAATGACAGATTGATTGCGGCGCATCAATTCTCCAGCCAGCAGTGGTGAGGATTCACCGCTTGCCGCACCAAATACAACCACACGTCCGAATGGTGCAAGGCATTTCAACGTCTTGCGGAAAATATCGCCACCGACCATTTCAAGTGCTAGATCCACGCCTTTACCATTGGTTAGTTCACGGACCTTTAATTCCCAACCTTCTTCTGTATAGTTAACAACATGATCGGCACCCATTTCTTTTGCATGCACCAATTTTTCATCACTGCTTGCAGTAGCAATAATCTTGCCTGCTCCAAATATTTTCGCAAGTTGAACTGCAATTGCACCGACCCCACCTGCTGCTGCATGAACGAGAACGGTTTCTCCTTTTTCAAGCCGTCCCATTGTCTTTAAAATATGGTATGCCGTTTGCCCTTGCAGGGGTAGCGCGACTGCCTCAACAAAATCAACGCCGTCAGGAATAGGGGCAAGTGCCATCTCATGAAGATTCACATACTCCGCATAACCCGCCGATTCAATTAAAGACACGACGCGCATACCAGATTTATAACGTTTAACGTCTTTCCCTACTTCAGTAATAACGCCTGCAACTTCAGCACCAGGCATAAACGGCAGCGGAGTCGGCACAACGTATTTCCCTTCACGACGCGCGATATCCGCATAATTCACACCAATTGCCTTAACTTCAACCAGCACTTCTTGATCGCCAATTGTTGGTTTATCGATATCGACTAGTTCCAACACGTTCGGACCTCCATACTGTTCAAATCGAATTGCTTTCATCTTCAAAATCCCCCTTTAAGATATATACTGCCGTGATTCATTAAATGCTTTAGCAATGGCTCTTTTCGTTTGGATTGTGCCTTTACTCGCTAGATTACTAAATCGATTTGTCACATCAGCAAGTGCTGTCTTGCGCTTCTCTCCAGTTGTAACACCTGCAATCAATTTGCGAGCAATCATCTCAACTTCGAAAAGCGTATCGTCAATCAAAGCTTCTGTCAGTTGCACTTTAAGAGTAGATTTTTCTTCACCTTTTTTTGCAATTGATTTCTCAGTTCGCAGTACAGCAGATTCAGCTGCGTATAGTGCAATTGCGATGTCAGCCAATTTTAGTATCGTTTCTTGCTCATCCGCAATACGAGCTGCAAAAGCTTCATAAACAAGACCTATGGACAGTAAAAATACATTGCGGATTGAACGGATTGCTTCTTTTTCACGGGCTAGAATTTCATTCTCTAACTCAATTGATTGCTTTAGTTGCGCAACGGCCTGCCCGACAAGCCCTGGTAACGGGACTAATCCTTTCCCCACCTGTTGCAACAGAGCCATCGGAATGAGCAATCGGTTAATTTCATTTGTGCCTTCGAAAATTCGGTTAATACGCGAATCACGATACACTTGTTCAACCTTATACTCTTTTATAAATCCATAACCGCCATGAAGTTGAAGTGATTCATCCGCAACATAATCCAACGTTTCAGAACCGTATACTTTGCAGATAGCGGCTTCAACCGCATACTCCCTCATTCTGTCTGCAATAAGCTTCATGTCACTTGACCCGTCCACTTCACCAAGTGCATCTTCAAGATAGGAAGCAGTTCGGTATTGAAGAGACTCTGCTGCGTAAATGCGTATTTCCATATCTGCCACTTTTTCTTCGGTAGCTGTAAAGGATGCAATCGCCTTGCCAAATTGTTGACGTTCATTTGTATAATCAATCGCTAACTTGAAAGTGTATTTGGCGGCTCCTGTGCAGGCAGAACCAAGATTGAAGCGCCCAAGATTCAGTACGTTCAATGCAATATGATGTCCTTTGCCGATTTCACCTAATAAGTTCTGGACAGGCACTTCACAGTTGTCGAAAAATACGGCTGTCGTGGACGAACCCTTGATGCCCATCTTCTGTTCTTCCGGCCCAAGTGATAAGCCTGGAAAATCTTTTTCAACGATGAACGCCGTAAACTTGGTACCATCGACTTTTGCATAGACAATGAAGGTATCGGAAAACGAAGCATTTGTAATGAACATCTTCGTTCCGTTCAACAAATAATGCGTTCCCTCTTCATTTAATAGCGCTGTAGTAGATGCAGCTAAGGCATCCGACCCGGCAGAAGGCTCTGTAAGGCAATAGGCGCCGATAAATTCACCAGATGCAAGCTTCGGCAAATACCTTTCTTTTTGCCACTGCGATCCGAAATACGTAATCGGTAACGTTGCAATACATGTGTGATTAGAATGTGCAACGCTATAACCACCTGCAGCTCCGATAATTTCCCCTACAAGCCCTTTCGTGATTTTATCGAGGCCAAGTCCACCGTATTTCTCGGGAATACTATGGGCAAGCAAACCCAATTCTCCTGCTTTTCTAAGAAGTGACCTGACAAGCGTAAAGTCCCCGCCCTCAATTTGTTCATTGTGAGGCCGCACTTCTTTTTCAATGAATTTCTTCGCCGTATCGGCAATCATATGGTGTTCAGCCGTAAAATCTTCCGGGGTGAAAATAGCTTCTGGCTGCGATACGCTGTATAAAAATGACGTACCACGATATATTAGTTGATCAGTAGTCAATCGTTTTATCCCCTTTCACACTCATTTTCCCGTCCTCAAATTCGGGTACAACCTCAACTATTCCTCTAGTAGCGGAATAGAGAATATCTTCCTCCAAATCCACTTGCATAAGCATCTGGCCTGTTAAAGATGTTTTGAGTATCGAAGCGGCGTTCTCTTTATTCCCTCTATATAAATACAGAGCTGCTTTCGCAGAATCCGTCAGTTCCCACGACTCATTTTGTCGAAGTAATTCATCTATGAAATAGCCTGCCCCGTAAAAGTCCTCTAGGGAAAACTGCTTCATGGTTCCAGCGCAAATTAAAATGATTGAATCGTCCACGTGCTCTAGTGCTATTTTTCGTGCAACAGCGTGCCCATTTATCAATGAGGCGGCGAATACCTTTTTTGCGTTCTCGACATGACGAATAGCGACGGTGCCATTCGTTGTTGAAAGGATGATAGTTTTTCCCTTTGCAACATGTTTAAGTATCGTGGGAAGCGGATCCACAAAACCTTCAATTGTTAGTCCTTCAGATTCTCCAGCTATAATTGTCGCTGATTTCTCAAAACTTCCCGCTACTTTCAAGGCTTCCTCCCCGTCCATTACAGGGATAACTTCCTTTGCTCCATGATGAAGAAGTGTGGCAATGGTCGTTGTCGCAAGTAAAATATCAAACACGACTGCCACTTTATCTTTATTAATCAACTCTGGCATGATCGCTTCTTTTTGAAGAATGACATGAAGCTTTGGTCGAGTTACTGTCATCATTTTGTCGTTCCGACCATCGCTTGCTTGACAAGTATCTCTACAAATTTATCCATATGAGAGAAGCGAGCATCTGTCGTTTGTCCATTTTTATAGCGGTAATAAATTTGCTGACAAATGACAGCGAGTTTAAAGTACGCAAAGGTACTATAATAATTAATATTCGTCATATCCCGCCCACTTTTCTCTGCATAACGCGCAATAAAATCTTCGCGTGTGAAAAATCCTTTCTGAATCGTAATCGGTGGTTTGCCAAGTCCATGCAGTAACTGATCCGAATCATCTGCCTGCATCCAATAACTTAGTGCCGCCCCGACATCTGCAAGTGGGTCTCCAACAGTCGTCATTTCCCAGTCAAACAATCCTGTCATCACAGAATAATCAGGTGAAAACATCGCATTATTTAATTTATAATCATAGTGAATAATCGTTGGTTCAGCTGATTCAGGAATATTGTTTTGCAGCCAAGTAGTAAGCGCTGCAACTTCCTCAATAGCAGATGTCTTCGCTTTTTCATAGCGTCCAATCCAGCCATGGACTTGCCTTTCCAAGAACCCGTCCGGCTTGACCATCTCAACAAGTGCTGTTTTTTTGTAGTCAATCGCATGTAACTCCACAAGTTTATCGACCATGATTTCAGATACTTTTCTTCCTAATTCTTCAGGAGAATTCGTACCACATGGAAACTCTGTATCGAGAACAATTCCGTTCCGTCTTTCCATAACAAAAAATGGACTACCTATGATAGTTGAATCATTACAAAAGACGAGCGGTTTCGGTGCAGTTGGATAAACAGGATGAAGTGCAGCTAATACATTGAATTCTCGTTCCATATCATGCGCTTTCGCAGCAACTGGACCGAGTGGCGGACGTCGAAGTACCGCTTGCCAAGTCCCTATTTCGATTTCATAGGTTAAATTAGAATGGCCCGTTCCAAACTGCCGAACTTCAAGTTCACCTTCTGGTAAATCGGCACAATTCTCCCGAAGAAATCGCAAGAGGACTTCTTCGTCCAATCCTTCTCCTTTTCGGACAGGTATCGTATCGTTAGTTGTTGATATCACCCTACTCACTCCCTATTCTTTTGGAATTAATTCACCCTCATCAGCCGCGATTGTAGGAATAGAATCCTTGTCCCGTTTTCCGTCCTAAATGACCTGCTTCTACTTTTTGCACAATACATGCAGCTGGTTTGTCTGCCTGATTTCCCGTTTCCGCGAATTGCTGCTGCATGACAAAATTGACAACGTCTGCTCCGGATAAATCAATAAGTTCAAACGGTCCCAATGGATGCCCAAGCGATTTTTTCACGATTAAATCTATATCTTTAAAATCAGCGATTCCATTTTCATAAAGTGCAATGGCTTCTTTATGAATTGCGCCTAATATACGGTTTGCGACAAAGCCGGATATTTCCTTTCGAAGGATAATTCCCTCCTTGCCGATTTGTTCACAAACAGCTAATGCAGTCTGCGCTGTTTCTTCAGACGTTTCTTCACTCATGACGATTTCCACACACTCCATAACCAGAGGTGGGAAAAAGAAATGCGCGTTACAAACTTTGTCTGGACGCTCCGTCACTTCTGCAAGCAACGAGTTGACGATGGTTGAACTATTAGAGGCTAAAATGGCATGTTTCGGTGTAAGACGGTCCAGTTCCCTAAACAATTGCTGTTTACTAGTTAGTTTTTCCACAATCGCTTCAATTACAAAATCTGCATCTCTCGCGGCTTCGTTGAGATTATCCGTGAATGTGAGATTTTGAAAAGCAGTTTCCTTGCTACTGGCAGTTAACTTCCCACTTGCAACCCATTTATCCATTCGCTTTTCCAAGCTCGCTTCTGCATCCTTCAGTGCTTCACTATTTACATCCTGCAATGAAGTCCTGTATCCTCCAAGCGCGCACAGCATAGCAATTTGATGCCCCATTTGTCCCGCTCCAACAACAAGAATATGCTTAATTTCATTCGCACTCATCATTCATTCCCCCTTCAAATCAATTCCGTGTAAGATGAAATCCATATACATACTCGCAAGCTCTTTCGACGATATATTGCCAGACGGGTCAAACCATTCATAACTCCAGTTTGTAACCCCTAAAATCGCAAAAGTAGTCATTTTGGGATCTAGATTATCCCGAAACTCCTTCTTTTCAATTCCCTCTTTAATGATTTTCTCAATAGTGAGATGGAACATTCTTCGTTTATTTTTTATGACACTACTGTTTTCCTCTGATAAATGACGCATCTCCCTAAAGTAAACACGTACATTTGAACCTTGTGTTTGAATATCCTTAATGAGCATCTCAACAATTTTCGTAAGCTGATTTCGGCAACTTTCATTACTGTCTAAAACCTTCTTTTGTCTGGCTACTAAATCATCGATATAGCGGAGATGGATGTCCATAAGAAGCGTTTCTTTACTCGTGAAGTAATAGTAAAAAGTCCCTTTCGTCACGCCTAGTGAATCAACAATGTCCTGGACAGAGGTTGAACTAAACCCTTTCCGTTCAAAAAGTTGAATGCTTTGTCTAGTAAGCTCTTCTTTCATAATGTACTCATTCCACCGTCGACTAGCAGAATATCTCCCGTCACATAGTCAGAAGCTTTCGATGCAAGGAAAAGAGCGACACCTTTTAAATCTTCTTCTGACCCTAAGCGGTTTAACGGTGTGGAATTTAAAATATATTCATGCCCTTGTTCAATTGTGACTTTTGACATTTTGGTTGGGAAAAATCCAGGTGCAATCGCATTAACGTTAATATTGTGCTGCCCCCATTTAGCTGCGAGATCTTTCGTAAATGTGATAACTGCTCCTTTACTGGTGTTGTAGCCGATAGTATCCATAAAGCTCGGATGCGTCCCGCCAAGTCCAGCAACGGATGCGATGTTAATGATTTTTCCGTTTTCTTGCTCAATCATGATTTTGCCGACTTCTTGACTCATCAAAAATGTGCCATTGACGTTTACATCCATCACTTTTTTCCACGCTTCATAGGGCATGTCAACAACAGGCGCACCCCATGTTGCCCCGCTATTGTTGACAAGGATGTCTATCGTGCCAAAAATTTTCATCGTCTCTTCAACTACCTTTTTTACGTCTTGCTGATTCGTCACGTCACATGCAAGTCCAATCGACCGAACACCAAGCGCTTCCAGTTCTTTGCTCATTTCAATACAAGCTTCAATATTGCGTGAACACAGCACAACGTTTGCACCTGCTTCCGCAAACCCTTTTGCAATCTGTGCCCCAAGTCCCCTGCCACCACCTGTTACGATTGCTGTTTTCCCCGTTAATCTAAAAAGGTCAAGTACAGTCATAATTAGTTCCCCTTTCCGTGAGCTGCATATTTTTTAAGTTCCAGACGTGCGATTTGATTGCGATGAACTTCATCAGGTCCATCTGCGAGACGCAGCGTTCTTGAATTTGCCCACTGCGCCGCCAATGTATAATCTCCGCTTACACCCGCTCCACCAAACGCTTGAATAGCGCGGTCGATTACACGCAGTGCCATATTTGGCGCCGTCACTTTAATCATCGCGATTTCTGCTCTCGCTTCTTTATTACCAACCGTGTCCATCATATAAGCTGCTTTTAACGTCAAAAGGCGTGCCTGCTCGATATCAATGCGTGATTCTGCAATCCATTCTCGAACGACGCCTTGTTCAGCAATAGATTTCCCAAATGCAGAACGTTGTTGAACACGAATACACATTTCTTCAAGCGCACGTTCTGCAGCGCCAATTAACCGCATGCAGTGATGAATTCGACCAGGTCCTAGACGACCTTGCGCTATCGCGAATCCTTTCCCTTCACCCCACAACATGTTTTCCGCCGGTACACGAACATTGTCAAATGTGATTTCCGCATGTCCGTGCGGCGCATGATCATAGCCAAATACGGAAAGCATTCTCTCAACCTTCACCCCGGGTGTATCAAGTGGCACTAAAATCATCGACTGCTGCTCATGCAACGCAGCATTAGGATCGTTCTTGCCCATGAAAATTGCAACTTTACAACGCGGATCGCCCGCGCCGGAAGTCCACCATTTACGCCCATTTAATATATACTCGTCCCCATCCCTGATAATGCTTGATTGGATGTTTGTTGCGTCGCTAGAAGCGACATCCGGTTCTGTCATAGCAAAGCAAGACCGGATTTCCCCATCTAACAGCGGTTCGAGCCATTGTTTTTTCTGCGCTTCCGTTCCATATCGCACAAGCACTTCCATGTTTCCTGTGTCAGGCGCGTTGCAGTTAAATACTTCTGGCCCTATTAATGATCGGCCCATAATTTCACAAAGCGGTGCATATTCTACATTGGTAAGGCCTGCACCCATTTCACTTTCAGGAAGAAACAAGTTCCATAGACCTTTTTCGCGTGCTTTCATTTTCAACTCTTCTATAATTGACGGATTTTGCGCCCAGCGATTTTCTTGTGCATTTAGCTGTTCGTCAAAAGTCTTTTCATTTGGATAAACAAGTTCTTCCATAAATGCCGTCAACTTCTGTTGCAATTCAATCGTCTTTTCCGAGTATGAAAAATTCATAATCTCTCTCCATCCTTTCATTCTATAAATAATATGTGTACTAACCGGTTAGTATGTTCTGAATATAACAACTATTCAACATGTTAACGCTTACTAATCGATTAATCAAGTAGATATATGGAATTATAAGATGCCATTGAATTCGCTAGGGCGCTAGGGGACGCCTTCGCTTAGTCTGTATAGTATTTATTTGTTCAACATATATAGTTTTATAGAGTAAGGAAGAACAACGTTTAAAAAGGCGCCAGCTATGTAGATGCTGACGCCTTTCGATAAATCTATCCATACAAATGGCTACCATTTAAGATTTAAACATACCTAACCAGCCTTTATATTTGAACAATGCCAACATAGACGTTCCTATTACAAGCATAACAATTAATACGATGATGTATCCGTATCGCCAAGTAAGTTCCGGCATGAACTCAAAATTCATCCCGTATACACCCGCTATAAACGTTAGAGGTATGAAAACGGATGATACAATCGTCAGTATCATCATAATACGGTTCATTTGATTCGAGTTTATCGATAATTGGCTGTCTCTAATATCGGTTGTTAGTTCCCGGTTAGATTCAAGAATATCTCCTAGTCGTAGTAAATTATCATAGATATCACTAAAATAGGCTTGTTCATTCGCGGATAGCTTTATCCGTTCTGAATTAATTACCCGATGTAAAAGTTCATGCATCGGCAAAATTGTTCGCCTTAATCGCAATAAATTGCTGCGGACTTCGAATACAGAATCCATGGATAAATGAACAGTTGATGGTGCAAGCGTGTCTTCAATATCATCCAGATGATCTTCAATTTTATGAAGTACCGGGAAGTAATCATCGACGATTTTATCGATAATCTGATGCGCAACAAAAACATGTCCTTTTTTCCATTTCCCTGGATTTTGAATAATCCTTTCCCTCGCATTTTCCAGCCCCTGAACCGCCGTATAATGAAAAGTGATGACATAGTTTTTTCCGAGATACAAATTTATTTCTTCTGCTTTTATCGTTTCAGGATTTATGGTATGCAATACAAAAAAAGCATAGTCATCATAAAAATCCAATTTCGGTCGTTGAAGACGGTTCAAACAATCTTCGATAGTCAGCGGATGAAACTGAAAAAATGAATGCAACAAAGAAGCTTCTTCTTCATTTGGCTGTTCCAAATCCACCCAGTACCACTTGAATTGACGAGTATGTATGTCTTCTAACGGAAAATCAAACAATAATTTATTCTCTACTGTGAGTCCCATCGTCCGGATCAAACGAACACCTTCTTTCTAACTCCACAAATCCTGTTCATGAGTAGCCTTCGCTCGATATATATATGTTGAATTAAAGAATCCCATTGAATCAGCTGTGGTTCTCGATAATGAGTGAGTTGTAATTCGGGGTGTGGATTGTAGAACACTTGGCGCTTTGGGGATGCCTGCGCTAGGTTGTTCATTATCGAGAGAAATGTGATTTTGGATGTATATGGCGAGATTGTAAGGTGATTACTAGTTGATACTATATAAATTTGAAATAAAGAATTCCATTGAACCGCTACGGCACTCAGTATATATACCGGATTCAACATATATAATTATAGTAAAGAAATCGGCAATCTAGGTTGTAGATTTCATCCCAGCTACTAAAATGCGCTTTCTCATATAGACCATCCAGCGCAGGCGCGACTTCGTGGTAGCCGAAGCGATAAGACTGAAAGCGGTCTCCTTTCTGGCTTATCGCGGGAGGCATCCACAAAGCGCCGAAGCGATATTAGTAGGAATCCTAATTCATTCCAAGTACAAGGGCTGTTTCAGTGGCCTCCCAAAAGCCCTTGTAAGCGCATACGACGTATTCATTTGTTCAACATATATAGTATACAAAAGAAAATCATTCACCGCATTGTTCACACTCTTTCATCAGCCTTACTGTCTAGTATGAATAGCCGCAAGTTATCCCAAACTCTATGTAGAACTTTAACTATCGTCAGCATAGGAGGCGTTACTATTCAGGATGACAGGAATATATTTTCCACCCGTAAAAAACTGCTTACCGCCGGAATTCTTCTTTTACTATTAGCCGTTGTTGATTCATTTTTCACCGATTTTGGCATTCAAAAACAGTATATCACTGAAGCGAATCCATTAATGGCACTTATCTACGACACAAGCATTTGGGGATTTTACGCCCTTAAAATTAGTTTGCCCTGTGTTTTACTCTATTTACTGACAGAGATTGAACAAAAAAGGTATTTAAAACTATTAGTTGGATCTGCAATTCTGCTTTACAGTGTCGTTCTATTCCAGCATATCTATTGGATTTCATTAGTGCTTTAGGACAATGAATCCAAAATAAACACCACTCAATCAACTTAGTGGTGTTTATTCGTGTTACTTTTGTTATTTTAGTTGTTGCTTGTACTCGGTGTACTCCTGATAAAGGGCTGTAACCTCACTAGACTGAGCAGGTGTAAGCGAGCACCAACCATGTTGGAATTGCAAATCATATAATTTTCGATGTTGCTGCGATGTTTCTTTCATCATATCAAATAGTGATGAGTAGAACTTTGAATTGCTCGCTTCAGGCATAGCAATTGCGTAGGAGTTGCACATATTTTTTTCCGTCGCTAATGCTGAGCTTAACAGATCAGAATCATTGACCGCGGACTTTTTAGAAAGCTGTGTTTTAGGATTTTGAATCTTTTTAGTAGAAGTCATTGCATATTACCCCCGTTTTCATTTAGGACAGTTAGCAAATTATCATAGTGCGTCAAGTGCATTTTCCCTGCTTCTTCGAATTGTCGTTTTAAATCAGGCAGTTGGCAACTTTGAGCGGCCTGTCTATACTGTTTCACCGCTAGCAAATTCGAATTTAGCATATTTTGCAAATAGCCAATATCTGAAGTTGACACCATTCTTGGGGGCTCAAAGTAAAGTATCTTCTGTTGTTGTTGCGATTGCCCTTCTGATTGTTGTGGTTGTTCCAGTGGTTCAGGTTGCTTTGGTTCTTGTGATTGCGGTGTTTGCTGTGGTTCTGGTTGTTGTTGTTGTTGTTGTTGCTGCGGTTGCTGTGGTTCTGGTTGTTGTTCTTGTTGTTGTTGTTGTTGCAGCGGTTGTTGTTGTTGTTGTTGTTGTGGCGGTTGTTGTTGTTGTGGCGGTTGCTGCTGCTGCTGCTGCTGTTGCTGCTGCTGCTGCTGTTGCTGCTGCTGTTGCTGTTGTTGCTGTTGCTGTTGTTGTTGTTGCTGTTGTTGTTGTTGCTGTTGTTGTTCTTCTTGCTCCTGCTGTTGAATCTGTATCTGCAGTTCGAGTTGTTGAAGTTGAATTTGCAGTTTTTTTAGTTGTTGAAGCTGTTGTTGTGATTGTGCAGACTCCACACTTCTTAGCTCCTTTCAAACAATTTAATCTTAGTATGAATCTTGCGACAGATATTATACGGTCTAAAATAAAAATACCAGCATATGAATCTAGTCGAAATTGAGTCTTGAAGCCCATCTTCTATACTTCAGTTTCTAGTGAAAAGTCCTATTTGAATTGGAATAGGCGGTTATGCTGATGTTCGCAGAAATCCATCACTTCTTAAACAACGTGAAGGAGGTGGTAGTTCTATAATCAATTAGTTTAGTAAATTTAAGGATACTGATTCTAGTAAATTAAAAATTCCGTCACCCCATTACCAGGGGAACGGAATAATCTTTTAAAATACCTTTTTACGATCACGCTCATCTTTTAGTAGTTCAACTGATTCCCTAAAGCGCAAAGAATGAATATTTTCCCTCTCCCTCAAAAACCTCAAGGAATCATTGATTAACGGGTCGTCTGAAACGTCGATAAGCCATTGGTATGTCGCTCTCGCTTTTTCTTCAGCTGCGATGTCTTCATACAAATCGGCAATCGGATCACCTTTCGCTTGAATATACGTTGCAGTAAACGGAACCCCGCCTGCATTTTCATAGAAGAGATCGTGACCATGATTGACGAAATGTGCACCAAGGCCAGCCTCTACTAGCTGTTCGGGTGTTGCGTCTTTCGTCAATTTATAAATCATCGTCGCTAGCATTTCGAGATGAGAGAATTCTTCCGTTGCAATATCAGTCAATACCCCGATGACCTTACTTGGAACCGTATAACGCTGATTCATATATCTGAGCGCCGCAGCAAGTTCCCCATCTGCTCCACCATATTGTTCCATAAGGTATTTCGCGAGCGTCGGATTACATGTACCTACCTCAACTGGATACAAGAGTTTTTTTTCATAAACCCACATTACCTATCCCCTCCTTATCGTTGCCATGGCCACGGTGTTGAATTCCAGCGCCATCCAATTTCAATTGCCTGTTCAGAAGGAACTGATGCGAGGGATAAAGGTCCATATCTATTTTCGTATTGGTGTCGTACATGGGCCGCTGCTTTTATTGCTTCCCGCCATTGATCTAGGGCTTCCGCTTCATCGGGATGCGTATCCGTGTACAATGTTAGTTCAACAACGACGAAATCTGCTTGCTGCACGCGTAACATCATTTGGCGTTCTTCTTCAAACGCACTCATGAAATCCCCTCTTCCCGAGAAAATCCATCTGCAAGTGACGGCCAAAGTGTCCCTGTTCGTAACGCTTCTTCAGGTGAGTTTTGAGGGAGTCCCGGTTGCTGGTAATTCATAAAAATTTGTGGCGGCAAAACAAAGGTCTTCACCCGTATAGGCGGACACGGGTCAAGCGGCGAAACGTAAGGCCTATAACTCCCCCGGAACATTGGACGTTCCAAATTTAATCACTCCTCGAACCATCATATGATAGAACCGCCTACTTGATACACTGACATATTTTTCATAATCCGAATGCTTTATCTCATAAATACTATGTGTGACTCATAGGAATAACAATAGAAAGAGGAGGTTGTTTTTTGGTTAAATCGTTTCAAGAGGATGCACTATTTGAACTTCATTTTTGGCTACAAATTTTGGGAGACCATAGCCGTTTCATCCATGACTCATTAGCGCCCAGTGAAATTGAAAATATCAAGATTTCTAATACGTTCATAGAGAAATTCGATCAACTGCTTACAGCTTCTGAACAGCAATTAGAAGAGCAACAGCTTCTCACCCTGCTCCAGAATGCAAAAATCGCAAGTGAGGAAATTCGAACATTTAAATTGCAATTAATTCAGGAACAGTTAATCGGAAATATAAAAATCTCTTTACCTCCATCCTTCATCAACCACATGGTCAATGAAGTAGAAGAAGCGATCCGTCTCTTTTCCTATTTGGAAAAAGGACAGATAGCACCAGCCGTCCATCCACTCCATCATGATTTGCTTTGGTTACTTGACGCCGCCGGTCATGCAGGTGCCATTGACGCAAACCTGGACCGGGTTGAAAAACCACTGCATGAGAAAAGCCGTAAATTTACAAAGGAATGGGAAGACTTCTATTTAAAAGCGATAGAACTTGCTGGTTTCTTACGAACAAACATCATGAAATTCCCTGCTTTAGAAAAGTTCCATAATGATGTTCATTTGGAAATGACAATTTTCCAAGTATTTTTGCACGAATTAGAAGAAATGGAACTGAATAAAGAAGCACTAGGAACTTTCACTGCACTTATGGCTGATCATATGGCTCGAGAGGAAAGTTATTATTTAATGAAATTGGCAGAAACAGCCGGTACCCCATCCCCATCAAGCAATCCTACAAAACCGCGAACAACAGCATAATCGAACCGCTGAAGATTACATCAAAATAAATGAGGCAGCGTCTAACACGATTCTAAATCGTGGCAGACGCTGCCCTTATTGTTGTTCAAGTTTTAACCAACACAACTATTCTTTATGTTTAACAGATAACAAGTCTGTTGATTAACCACTTTCTTACATTATGCACCTGTTAGAAAAGCAAATAAGTCTGCATTTGCAACTATACATTTCTGACTCGCTTTGGACTAAATAATCACAATACCTTTACCTCGGGTTAAATGTGGCTGGAAGTGTTGAAGTCACTTCCAACCACATCCCTTGGGGAGGAATTGTAATTCATTCCTCCTCGGCCATTCTGTTGCGATTATCTGTCCGTCGCGAACCTACAATGTTCAAGTGTTAATGCAACTACTTTAGAAGATGAAAATTCGGGCACTCCATCGATTTTAATAAAGCCTCTTTGCTTAATTTAGCAAAGATTATACAAGTAACAGTGTGACACTGCCTTAAACTCGAAAAGGAAATATTAAAAAGATGGGGTAAGTAGCCAAAATTGCATCTTTGGCTGCTCCTTTCTGGATAGGAAAGTAGCTATTCACTCGTTCCCAAAAGCTTCAGTACTAAGTGTACCTATATCTTTGGGGAACGAAGGACGAACGGCAACCCTACACAGCAAGAAATCCCGATAATTGTATAGTAGTCGTTCAGCACAAAGCAATACGAATACACCTGTATATTGGTCGTCTTGTGTCTTATCACAATCGTAAGCGGTATCTCCTGGTTAACTTTGGTTAATCAACACTTGAGACCTTTTACCATTATTTATTTAAATAGATTTTAGCGAAATTATCATTTTCCATTGGATGAGCCTCGAAGCCTTCTACATAATCGGCAAGGCCAATAGGCGGTGTTGTATGAGCTATTGTTACCCATGGAGCATCTTCATGGAATATTTCCTGCGCCTTTTTATACAATTTAATTCGTTCTTCTTGATCGAAAGTTTCACGAGCTTGTTGCAATAAAGATGTAAATTCTTCATTTTTATAAAAAGCACGATTACTAGCGGGTTTCTCAGTGTTAGTGCTACTTAAATTCGGAGATAAGAAATTGTCTGGATCGGCCATCACACCTGTCCAACCGTACATTGCCATCGTATGCTCACCGTTTCCTGTTTTCTCAAGATACGTAGCCCACTCATAGGTTTTGATTTCAGCTTCAATACCAATCGCTTGTAAATTTGCTTGAATCACTTCAGCCGTTTTTAAAGGCTGCGGCATATATGGTCTTGGGTTACTCATTGCCCATATCTCTGTTTTAAACCCATCGGGATACCCGGCTTCCACCAATAATTTCTTCGCATCTTCAGGATTATATGGATAATCCACAATATCATCATTGTATCCCCAAAGTGATGGTGGTATTGGATTCTTCGCCACTTCGGCATAGCCATTATAGAATGCATCTACTAACCCTTTCTTATCAATAGCCATATTAATCGCTTGACGCACTTTTACATTATCAAACGGTGCCTTTTCCGTATTAAATACCATGAAACCATTATTAAAACTTGGTCGTTTGACCAGTTTTAAACTGTCATTCGCTTCGACTGTATCAGCATCACTAGGGTTCATACCATCAATGATATCTACCTCTCCAGATAATAAGCCATTTAAGCGAGCAGAGTTATCAGGAAGTACCGTGAAAATTATTTTATCCAAAAGTGGTTGACCTTCAATATAGTAATTTTCGTTCGCCTTTAATACAATTTTGTCATTACGTGTCCAACTTTCGAATTCAAATGGCCCCGTACCTACGGGATGTTCAATGAATTTCTCATTGTACTTTTCAATCGCCGCTGGACTTGCCATACCAAACATCGGAATTGCCAAATAGCTAATAAAAGGAGCTGTCTTTTCTATCAATTTAATTTCAACAGTTGAATTATCGATTGCCTTTACATGTTCAATTTTGTGATTTGGTTCCCCTTTAAATCCTCCATAGAGGAACGGATAATATGTAAAATCCCCAATATGATAAGGATTCTGTGGATCCATCCAACGGTCGAAATTGAAAACGACTGCATCGGCATTGAAATCTGTCCCATCGTGAAACTTAATACCGTTTTTAAGATGAATTGTCCACATTAACCCATCATCAGCCGTTTCGAAAGATTCCGCCAATTTAGGTTGTAATTCCAACTTCTCATCGTATTCAAATAATGTTTCAAAAATAGCATGTGTAACCCGTATCGATTCGCCGTCCGTTACATTAATTGGATCTAGCCCTACAGAATCCGCACCTCGAGCATAAACTAACGAACCGCCTACTTTAACTGCCCCATCCTTATTTTCTTCTTTTGAATCTTTCTTATTATCTTCTGAACAAGCCGTAAGTACTAGTAATAGTACCACTAGAATACTAGTCAACCTAAAAGCTTTCCTTTTCACTATAATTCCCCCTTTATTTCAACGGGATAAAAAGTAATATGTGTAGACTCTATGCAGAATGAATTCAGCTCAGTTCACATAACAATTATCTGTTTTTTAATCCGATTGATTATACTGATTTATCTTATATAACTATTTTCTACTCGTCAAGGTCACTTTTATTGGTTATATAGGTTGAAATAAAGTATCCCATTGTTAGGCGCCTTCGTTCGGTTTATATGGTATTCATTTGTTCAACATATTTAGCACGATTTCCCCCAGTAGAGTAATGGTAAATAGTGACCTGCACTGGGTTGCATCTCATACAATATAAATAATAGAGATGACTATCGATTCGTCATTTTCAGTCAACTAATATACAGACATCCTAATTTTCAAATATATAAAAAAGAAAAGTGGATCATGAAAACTGACGGAAAGGAGCAATTTAAGAATGAATCCGCTATTTTCGATTTGGTCACAGCCAAGCACCACAATTCGATACATTATTGGTCATAAATCAATGATGTATCCATTTATCCTAATTTCCATTTCCGCGCTTATCAATAGCATTATGGCATTTGCAGACTTAGGCTTTTTTAACGGTTTTTCATTATTTACAACACTTGTTGTCGTTCTTTTTTCTAGCTTGCTTTCAGGGCTGGCAGGCTGGGGAGTTGTTATAGTTGCGTATACGTGGATTGGTAAATTATTAGGTGGAACAGGGACAATGCGGAAAATGGGCCTTGCAACCGGAGCCAGTGCAATTCCTATGATTTGGACAGCGCCTATAGGAGTCATTGCAATTTCCCTCTACGGACAGCAGCTTTTCGCTACTCCAACAGGCCCGTTAGGTACGAATATGTCCGTGGGCTTCTTCTTCTTTCAAACCTGGATTATGTTAGCTATTTCTATTTTCGGGCTTGTTGTCGAGAGTAAAGCAATTGGAATTGTTCACAACTTCTCTGCATGGCGCGGATTTGGCACAATGATGTTATTTATGTGTTTTATAGTCGTTATTTCAATCATTATCCTTGGATCCATATTTTCAATACTTCTTGCTATGTAGTCGGTACTTAACAAATAGACTGTTCTTCCAACAACGCTTTGTCGCATGGTGATGGCCTCACGTAATAAGCTCGCCAGAAGATCACATAGGAGGGATTGAACTGCATCTCTCCTTGATCTTATTGCTCCGGCGCCTGTAGTATGCGGATGTGCTGCCTTTCATTAGTGGCGCTCCTTCGCTAGATTTGTTCGTTATACGGGTGAGGTATAACATCTAGTAACTCCAAATAAATAGTGCCTAATTTATAGTATTTAATCCGAAGGTTACCTACCTTTAAAATAACTACTGATTAAACGACAAACTTCTATGTTTTCCCCCTAATGACGCTATTACTCTAGTAAATTGGTTCACTATTAAAATTGCATTACTTTTCTAGTCAAATAAATAAGCCCTTATTTTCCCATTTGAATTGCATTAATTTCATCCATATAAATGTATTTTAACCGAATCCCCTTTTGGTAATATTGCATTCTCAACTAATATCACAAAAAATATCCCCCTCGTTTCAGTATAATTTTTTTCTTCTTCTCTCCTATTTATTATTTTAAAATAATTAATCAAACCATATAGAATATTATGACATGTTCAATTCTTTCGTTTAGTAGTATGCTAAAGTTAGTGGATAAATATGATTCCTTAGTTCTACGTATTTCCACGTAGTCACCTGAGCAATCAAGCACTATTATCCCTATTTCCAAAGACTTAAAACACAAAGTTAGAGAAAGAGGTTAGCTGGATGAAAAAAATCTTAATGGGCCTGCGAAACATTAAAACGAAACTAATTACATCTTTTGCAATCGTATTAATTATCCCTGCAATTATTATTGGAGCACTGGCTTATATGACGGCCAAAGACGCGGTTAAATCTGAGATATTGGCTGGTTTCACTGAAAATATCAACTTATTAAATTCAACAATTGATAATACGATGCAACTAAAAACACATGATATAAATACCTTTTCTACAAATATAACTTCAAGGCTATACCAGGGAGATAGTAGTCCTGAACTACGCGAAATCTTCACTCAGTACATAGAACTACATCCGGAAGCCGAAATCATCTATATAGGTACTGACAAAGGTTTATTTATACAAGAACCTGATGTAGGGATTCCTGCGGATTACGACCCTAGAAAAAGACCCTGGTATATAGAGGCAATGAACAAAAAAGGTGAAGTCATTATTTCCGATCCCTATATTTCGGCGAGTACAAATGAAATGGTTGTTACCCTTTCACAGGTAATAAAAGATGGTTCTGGGGTTGCGGCAGTAGATATCAACTTGAATCATTTACAAAATATAACCAATCAAGTAAAAATAGGTAAATCAGGATATGCCGTTCTAATAGACAAAAGTAAAAAATATATCACGCACCCTACCGAAGCTGCCGGAAATGAAGTAAATATTGGCTTATCCGATAAACTTTATGCTCAGGAAATCGGACAGTTTGACGCTAAGTTCGATGGTGAAGAAAGATTAACGGCTTTCGTAACTAATGAGTTAACCGGTTGGAAGCTCGCGGGATCTGTAGCCACCTCAGAGATTAATGCTGCAGCATTACCTATTCTACAAAGGACCGCTTTGATCATCTTGCTTGCGATCATTATAGGAGCGATAACTGTTTACTTTATTATTAAATCCATCATTAATCCAATCAAAGATCTAAAAGAAAAAGCGATTACAATAAGCCAAGGAGACTTAACACAGCATATCGATGTGCAAACTAACGATGAAATCGGACATTTAGGACAAGCATTTAACGACATGCAGGAAAGTCTCAGAACGTTAATTAAAAACGTTGAAAAGAGTGCAGAATTAGTAGCATCCTCTGCTGAAGAGTTATCGGCAAGTGCGGAACAAACAAGCGATGCTACAGAACAAGTGGCAACTTCCATTCAAGAAGTAGCACATAGTGCAGAAATGCAAACAGATGGTGTAGACTCCGCTGCACATGCATTAGCTGCGATTTCTATTGATGTCACGCAAATTGCAGAAAGTTCTACAATGGCTTCTGAACTATCTTATCGTGCAACGACTGAAGCTGAAATAGGTGGTCAAGCGGTCACAGATACGGTTAATCAAATGACATCAATTCATAAATCTGTTATTGAATCGAACACAATCACCAAATCATTGCATGAGCGATCTAAGGAAGTGCGTTCGATTTTGGATGTAATTACAGATATTGCGGGACAAACAAACCTTCTTGCTTTGAATGCCGCTATTGAAGCTGCAAGAGCTGGTGAACATGGTAAAGGATTTGCTGTTGTAGCTGATGAAGTTCGTAAACTAGCGGAACAATCTCAGAACTCTGCAAAAGAAATCCGTGAAATCGTGGAAGGCATTCAAGTAGATACAGAGAACTCCGTTGAAATCATGGAACGTATTACGGAAAATGTACAAGAAGGTGTAGATGTATCAAATGAAGCCATTGAGAAATTCAATCACATCATTCACAGTATGAAAGAGATCACACCTCAAATGGAAGAAGTCTCGGCCACTGCTCAAAGAGTAGCCGGCGCTGTTCAAGGAGTCACTATCACGGCAAATGAAATTGCAAACAGCGCGCAAGGCAATGCAGCTGCTTCCCAAGAAGTAGCTGCATCTTCAGAGGAGCAGCTAGCTTCGATGGAGGAAATTTCTTCATCGGCTGAATCACTATCCTTTATGGCAGAAGAATTAAAAGAATTGATTTCCAAGTTTAAGTATTAATAAACCTTAGATTTTTTCATGATTAAAAGCTCAACTTTCTCTTGTATGAATAGAGAAAGTTGAGCTTTTATCACGTCTATTAATTAACCAATAGTAACCAGTGAATATCATGATCAGCTACTGGGCGCTACGTGAATAGTTGACTTTGGATTGCTTTGGATAGAATGACTTCTATACGATTACCGAGATGCCTGGATGTGTAGGGGTGCGACTTTGTCGAATCCCTACACATTTTTTCGGTAATCGTATGCTGGTCCTTTATCCGTCGTGATCCAAATCCAAAGTACTCGTAGTGCTGAATCTTTTTTGGACGAAAAAATAGAGGGGCATCTACCTGGATAAAAGCCGCCAAAGATGCAATTTTGGCGGCTGATGCTTCCTATATGGTTTTCACTTTTTTATTAAAGATGTGTCAGTTTCTATAAGACATCACATGAATTAGATGCATAATCTTTACTAAAAGTAAGCAAGGTACGCATTGTACAACGTGCAAGAGTGCCCGAAATTGCATCTTCGGGCACTTACACTCTCTATAGAAAGTCATCTATTCACTTCATTCAAACATAACTGCATTTTTCACTTGAACATTGTAGGGACGCGACAGGCAACAATTCACAACAGGATTACTGAAAAATGTGTGGCTAGAAGTGACGGAGACACTTCTAGCCACACTAGGACCCCTCAGTAAATCTGTCATGAATAGTTAACCGAAAGCGGGCCGAAAATAGTCCAGTGAAAATCAAGGTCATTAAGCCCTACTCACCAGTATTTTATGCAACTAAATGGTTAATCAACAGACGTAAGTTTTTATCTTACTATGCTCTATAGCTTATTTGAACCTCCCCTCCGCCTACCCTAAATGACAACTCCAAAATCCGAGTTCAACTGCATCCAAACTGTTGTAAGTGTTTAGTGAGGGCTGTATAGTGGTAGAAAAGAGATAAAGATAATTTACTATATATATTGAACAAATGAATCTCTATATAAACTCAGCGAAGGCGCCGCAGCAGATTCAATGGAATTCTTTATATCAACATATATAGTCCGAATTGGAGATGAAGTATTAATGGAAATTCTTTTATATGTAAGTGCCCTCATTGCATCCTTATCCTTATTGCTTATTGTCATTTTTGTTATCATCACATTAAAAAGTGCAAAACAGACCATGGGAGAGGTTTCAGAAACACTGAAACGGGTTGAGACGAAACTCACTGGCATCACTGAACAATCCGAGCAATTGATGGAAAAGACGAACCGAATTGCCGATGATGCGGAAAACAAACTACAAACATTGAATAGCTTATCCGACTCTGCAAAAAAACTTGGAAACTCCACGGATCATATGAACAGATCGATTCTTGCGATTTCGGATGATGTTGCTACACCTCCCGAAAAATATCGTGATTTTATGGAGAAAGCAACGGTTCTAACTGAGACAGCGGCACGGGTTTATTACCGTTTTCAAAAGGAAAAGCATAAAAATTAAATGAGGTGATTCAATATGGATTGGTTAGGTATTGGTGTACTCATTATCGGAATCGCATTTGCTATACTCGTCATTTATTTATTGAAACCGATTAAAAAACTAGCGTCTGTACTTGGAAGCCTCCAACAGACAACAGATCGTCTGCCAAAGGTATTAGACGATGTAACAAGCCAAGCCACGACCGTACTTCAAGCAAGCAATACGACACTCGCTAACGTCAATCAACAAGTAACTGATATTAGTCCAGTATTCCACATTATCGGAGAGGTAGGTAAAGAGGCAGAAAAGTTCACATCCGCTGCTCTTGATAAAACAACTTCGTTAAAACAACAAACTACTGGCGCAAAGGAATTTGTGACAAGCAAAAAGTATGAAGGTATCTTTGGCCTACTGTCATTCCTATTCTTCCTTTCACAGAAGAGACACGAAATCTCAGAAAAAATGCCTAAAACAAAATCAAATTAAGCAAATAAAAATCGTGTGAAGGGAATCTTAATCCCTCCACACGATTTTTATTCTCCCCTACTAACAGCCTCTTTTGCTTCTTCTTTCATCTTATTAATAGCAATTGTATGTTTCTCACCTTCGCTATACAAGTTTTTCCCAAGAATTACACCAGACCGTTTTTTAGCCATTTTAGTTTTTCTCATTGTATAGAATCCGAGAGCGGCAGTACCATATAAACCACCCAATCTCTTATCCTGCTTGTCTCTATCTGCTTCGCTCATTTTATTCTTAGCGGAAGCAGTCAAATCGACAAGTGAAGATGACAATATCCTTGTAGACTCACCAACATCACCGACGATATGAAACAAAGGTGACAGCGTTCCAAGCTTTTCATTGACATCAGCAAGAGTGTTATTACTATTTTGGATTAAGTTCCCTGTCTCCTGTAAGATGCCGTCCAATTGAGTTGGTAGTTGTTCAATTGTCTTATCAACACCATTTAAAATAGAAGCAACATTATTCAATACGCGTGCGAGATAAATGGCAAGTACCAATAACGCGATTCCAATCAGCAATACGCCGATTCCCATTAAATCCATATCCATCCCTCATTTCAATTTTTTAAATTAAGTACGTTTTCCACGTTGCCAAGAAGTTAATAGGCTTGAAGCGAATTCAGAAAACTGAATGACGCGCACGAACGGTTTTATCCCCGGCAATGAAGAGTTTTGTGCATAGCGCTCAGTTCGCACTTCCAATTCCTCACTCAATAATGATGACGAATCCCCAACATGCTTGACCGTATAAAAAACACTATTTAATGCCAGTGATTTTTCTTCAATATCTGTTGCCGTAGTATTTGCCTCCGCAATCGTTCGTTCCAATTCAATAACCGACTTATCCAGTTTAGTTTCAAACGTACTGACAGTCTTTCCAACAGTCCCAATGATACCTGACACGCGGAAAAGCAATTTTGCAAAGTATACTGAAACAAGCGCAAACGCGATTGCTACGATAAACACGCTAATATGTATGAAAGCCATTTATCTGCAGCTCCTTCCTTCTCATTTTATACCACTTAGACATGGCCCATGAAACATAAGTATTTTTATGATTAATCAGAAGTTAAAAATCAATCCTTTCTACCTAATCACAAACAACCACTTTATCTCATTCTAACAGATTTATTCTGCATCCCAATTCCAATACGTAATTTCACCTAATGAAACGCTATGAATTCCTTTTAATTCTTGCAGTTTCATTAATTCTTTGACTGGACCTGTAACAATCGCACCGTTCGCTTGGAAACCCTGGTCCCTGAAATGGTCGTACCTCTATAAAATGTTAGGGTCTATTTTGAGCTTTCTATAGCTTTTTCAATTAAGACTGAAAAATGTTTCCGATCAACTGAATCGATTGGCAACTTGCACACTAGATATTCGGAATTCTGTATATGTATTTGTGGTAAATACATCAGATGAAATACTTCCTTTCATTCGCCAATTCTCCGTTTACAAAAGTACGCTCAACGAAAGTAATGCTTAGATCATGCCCTACTAACAAAACAGTAGACGAACGGGTTCCATAATTAGGAGTTTTGATGAAGAGCGGTGATAGTTGCCGTTCGAGGTCCAAGCCTACCCCCGTATTCGGCAATAGTGCATCTGGCGCGACGTCAGCATCAGAAATGAGTTCGAACAGTGCATCAGTATCAATAATAGCGTGTTCCAATACATAATCCCGAAGTGTAGTTCTCCCCTTCACCACTTTCGGCCAAGCAGTGTTTAGAAATTGATTGCTCAAACCATGTGTTCCTGCGGATACTTCCATAATTTCTGGTTGCTTATTGGAAAAGTAGAATAAGGAATCAGCATCACCAACGAGAATGTTGAATCCTGCATAATCATCTTTTCTCTCTTTTAACGTTTCGAGGAAAACTTCGGGCGACACGTTCCCCGCCAAAAAATTTGTGACGATATCCCCCCGCGTTTTTTTGTCGGCATTAGCTTCTCCCGGATCACGGTAATTCGTCAATGCTGCAAATCGACCAGACTTCGTTATACCGAGCCAAGTCCCCATATGCAATAAATCACGTCCTGCCAATATATCAGGCTGATCCGTCCAAAATTCTGCGGAAGCTGTCGGACGTTCATAAAACTCATCTCGATTTGCAGCTACAATCAATTTGTACATTGGATGGTCAGCGTAATGAAAATTAATCAGACACACTTTCTCACGTCCTTTTAACCTCTATTATACATTGAATCAATACTAAGTTTCTGAACAATGATGTATCATAAATTCATTCGGTTAGAAATTGACAAAAAACTAAATTCTCGTTCACACTAGTAATAATCTATGCTCCTTTTGTTAGTGTAGGGCACAGATTGAATCATAATTCCCCTCACTACAATTGGTATTTTTTATTTTTCTGCAAGTAATTTAGATATAGCAATCAATTGTTTTACATATTTCCACTAATAATTCAGTGGGTACCTTAGATTTAGGAGGTGAATTAAAACTATGATGTTAGAAATTAAAAATAAAAAAACATTGAACAAAGCTAAAATTACAACCTTTATATTTTACACTATTTTTTTCACACTGCTTGTAGGTTGTAAACAGAGTAGCACAGATTGGGCATTCCATTTTGTAGTATGGAACGAAGATATATACGAAATTGATAAATCGGTTATTGTTGATGTAGAGAAAGAAATTGGCACGGTGAAAAAGTATGTAGAAAATGAAGGATACTATAAAGGGGTTTTTTCAAATTTCGTTCCAAAAGGTACAAAGTTATATAAGATAAAAGATATAAATGTTAACGAAGCAATAGCAGTAGAGTTAGATGGCTATTATATTGAAGCGAGAAACCAGGGAAAGTATGGAGAATAAAAAAAGGCATTTGGCACTAATGCAATTCGGAATTTTGTCTGTACCAGCGGTCTTAAATTTAGTTTGTTTATTAAAATAGTCGAAAGGGGTGGTGAAATGCTTGATATCTCTACTTTGAGCGCATTTATTATCGTCGTCATCGGATTGTTTTTGATACCAGGACCTGCTGTCTTATTAACGATTACCCGGGCGGCACAGGGAGGTCGTAAAACCGGAATCATGACTGGGCTTGGCATAGCAACAGGAGATTTCATTCATACGTTATTTTCTGCTGTTGGATTATCAGCAATTCTAATGACTTCCGCGGTTGCTTTCAATGCTGTGAAATTCGCGGGAGCGTCCTATTTATTATATATGGGTATTCGGGCGATTTTGGCAAAAGCTTCGACAACCAAGATGCCTGATATTTCACAGGTGTCAGCATCACGCGCTTACGGGCATGGTATTTTGGTGGAAGCTTTGAATCCGAAAACTGCTCTTTTCTTTTTAGCTTTTTTCCCACAATTCGTAAAGCCGGAAAATGGGTCAACCTTTATCCAATTTCTAATTCTAGGCATTATTTTCGTTGCATTGAGTATGATCTATACAACAATTTTGGCAATTGGTACGGGTACGATTGGGCGACTGATGAAGCCGAGATTAGGGATTGGCCGGTGGGGCGGAAAAATTTTAGGATTAGTTTATATCGGCATTGGTTTTAAAGTCATTTTTCAAAGTCGTTAACACTTTATTGGTCTAGATAACTACATTTTTCAATAAGAGGTTTCGTGAAGTTAACAAGAACCGGTTCTCTAAAATTTGTTTAGTATAAGTCCCTAAAACCATAATTTCCAGCTCTGTATCAAGATCAAATACCCTATATATGTTGAACAAATGAATATGGCGTATGCACTTTACAAGGCTTTTGGGAGGCTGTTGAAAAGTCTGATACCTAGCATAAAATAGAACTCCTACCAATACCGCTTCGACGCTTTGTGGATGCCTCCCGCGATAAGCCAGAAAGAAGACCCCTTTCAGTCTTATCGCTCCGGCTACCACGAAGACGCGCCTCCGCTGGATGTTCTATGTGAGAAAGAGCATTTCATTAGCTGTGATGAAATCTGCAAGTTGGAGTACGTCTTTCTTTAATATAATTAGTATCAACTAGTAATCACCTTATTATCTCAGCATATACATCTCAAAATTACATTTCTCTCGATAATGAATACCCTAGCGCAGGCGCGACAAAGGGGTCGCCGAAGCCGTAAGACTGGATGCGAAGCGATATCCAGGCTTACGGCGAAAGGCATCCCCAAAGCGCCAAGCGTTCTACAATCCACACCCCATCACTTGAATAATAACAATTGACAATCAATACGCGTTGTAACTATAATGATTACACCGGGAGGTTACTTGCAATGAAAATCAGTAGTCGCTTTACAGTTGCAGTTCATATTCTATCCCTCGTGGCGATTGAAAGTAACGAGCTTTGTACTTCGGAATGGATTGCGGAAAGTGTGAATACAAATCCTGTAGTCATACGAAGAATAATTGGTAAACTAAGAAATGCAGGACTTATTCAAGTTCGGCAAGGTCTTGGGGGAGCTACGCTTCAAAAACCTTTAAAAGATATTACTTTACTCGATGTGTACAGAGCAGTCGAAGTCGTGGAAGAAGGCGAACTTTTTCAATTTCATGAAAAACCAAATCCAAATTGCCCGGTTGGCGCCAACATTGAGGCAGTTCTTGAGCTGATTTTACTTCGAGCTCAAGAAGCGATGGAATCTGTGTTACATGAAATTACGATGGAAGAATTAGTATCGGTATTAACACAAAAAATCGGATAGTTCATTCGATTTTTTAGCCGTCGCTGTAACTGTAACCATTACAGTTACAGTTGGATTAATTATAGCCAATGGCTTCAAATCACTAGGCGCGCATTATTTTATGTGCATAAAAAAACTAATTTACTGGAGGATTTAAACATGAAAATTGGAATTATCGGAGCTACAGGAAAAGCAGGAAGCCTTATTGTAAAAGAAGCGAATGACCGTGGACACGAAGTAACAGCTATCGTTAGAAATGCAGCAAAACTAACTGAAGAAAATGTTGTCGCCCTCGAAATAGATATATTTGATCTACAAGCTGAAGACCTTCGTCAATTTGATGTTGTTGTAAATGCATTCGGTGCTCCTGCAGGACAGGAACATCTTCATCTAGATGCCGGAAGAGAGTTAATAGAGGCGTTTGAAGGCGCTCCAGAAACAAGATTAATTGTTGTAGGTGGCGCGGGAAGCTTGTTTGTAGATGAAGCAAAAACCATCCGTCTAATTGACACACCGGAATTCCCTGAAGAATACTTTGCAACTGCTTCCAATCAAGGAAAGAACTTAGAAGACCTGCAAAAGACGAGTGGAGTTAAATGGACATTCATTAGCCCAGCAGCATTCTTTAATCCTGAAGGAAAAAGAACGGGTTCGTATCAAAAAGGAAAAGACAATTTAATCGTGAACTCAAAAGGTGACAGCTATGTAAGCTATGCTGACTATGCAATTGCAGTTCTTGATGAAATCGAAAATCCTCAACATATAAATGAACGTTTCACCCTTGTTTCTGAAGCGGAATAACTTAGTTTTAGGAGATGAGAACAATGCAAACAGAAACTAGGAAACCCGGAATTGAAATTGGAATATATACATTTGGGGATCTTGGTCCAGATCCCCTAACTGGAAAAACAATAAGTATTCATCAGCGCCTTCATGAAGTATTGGCTATTGGAAAGCTGACTGAAGAAGCCGGACTTGATATTTTTGGTGTCGGTGAGCATCACCGCTTAGACTATGCCGTATCAGCTCCGCCAGTTGTTCTGGCGGCAGTGGCACAAAACACGAAGCGTATTAAATTGACGAGTGCAACGACTGTTTTGAACACAGTCGACCCTGTTCGCCTATTCGAGGATTTTGCTACACTCGATTTAATTTCGAATGGTCGCGCTGAGATTATTACAGGTCGTGGTGCATTCGTTGAATCTTTTCCGTTATTCGGTCATGACTTAAACAATTATGACGAACTGTTCGATGAAAACATACGACTGCTTCAAGAATTGAATACCAATGAAATCGTCAATTGGAATGGGTCATTCCGTTCGCCTTTAACTAATTCTATGATTGCCCCGCGCCCTGTTCAAAATAAACTGCCGATTTGGGTTGGTGTAGGTGGAACACCTGATAGTGCAATACGAGCTGGAAAACTTGGAACTGGTTTAGCATTAGCTATCCTCGGTGGGGATCCAATTCGTTTCAAACCACTTGTTGATTTGTATCGCCAAGCTGGCATAAGTGCCGGACATCGTGTAGAGGATTTAAAAGTGGCTGTAACAGGACATACGTATATAACAAAGACATCCCAACAAGCGAAAGACGAATTTTATCCTTACTATGCAAATTATTGGGGATATGTGAACAAACAACATGGAATGATTACGAGAATATCCCGCTCTGATTTCAATTATATGGCCAGTCCCGAAACCGGATTATTTGTCGGCAGCCCTCAGCAAATAATTGAGAAGATTCTCCACCAACACGAACTATTTGGACATCAACGATTCATTGCACAAATGGATATCGGCGGCTTGCCGTTTTCTAAAGTCGCAGCGAGTATTGAAATGTTAGCAACACAAGTAGCTCCGATCGTTCGGCGTGAAACGGCTCGTTAAGGTATCTCATAATAATCTATCTGGAAACATAGAAATCAATTGATACCGTATAAGTAATAGCTTCACTTATTTATATGTTGAAACACATGACTGCTTACTTTTGTGATAAAACACTAGAAGCCTTATGTACATGTGCTTTTGAATCGCTTTGGACTGAACGACTACTGCACCATTATCGGAATTTCTTGCAGCGTAGGATGCGACTTTGTCGCATCCTACGCTGCTTTTTCGTTAATTGTATGGGGGCCCTTCGTCCGCCGCTCTTCAAAGGTACAGCTACACTAAGTTCTGATGCTTTTGGGAACGAGTGAATAACTACATTCCTATCCATAAAGGGGCAGCCAAAGATGCAATTTTGGCTGCCTAATCCCACTCTATAGTATTTCCTTTTTGTATTTTAGAAAGGGTCACTTTCTATATGGCATCACATTGTTACTTGTATGATTTTTGCCAAAGTAAGTAAGGAAAGCTTGTTAAATGCAGCAGAGTGCCCGAAATTTCATCTTCGGGCACTTGCAACTTTTATAGAAAGGTAGTTATTCTTCCATCTTCCAAAGTAGTTGCATTTTCCACTTAAACATTGTAGGTATGTGGTGGACAGTTAGTTGTAACAGGATTACCGAAAAGAGTGTAGCTGGCATTTCCAGCCACATTTAACCCGCGGTAAAGGTGTTGTAATCATTTCGTCCAAAGCTAGCCGCAAATGTACAAGTCAAACGTAGACTTTTAAGCTTTTCTTAAGGTTTAGGCTGTCCCTTGTAAGGCGCCTTCGCTTAGTTTATATAGGCATCCATTTGTTCAACATGTAACAGTTTAATAGTAGTAGATGAACGGGGAGATTACTTGCACTCCTATTTTTTCGTATTACACCACTCATTTATAAATAACATAAGCGTCTTGGTAAATACCACTAATTCTTCAATGTTTATCTTTTCATCGACTGAATGTGCCTCTTCCAACTTTCCAGGACCATAGATAACAGTTGGAATTCCTGCTGCTCCTAGCCAGCCCGCATCTGTTACTGATCTCGACATACCTATTATTGCAGGACTTTTTTCGGTTTGTTCATGACAATGCGCAAGAAGTTGAACAGCTGCATGGTCCGCATTCATTTCAAGCGCCGGAAATATTTCTCCACGTTCTTCAATCATTGATTTTCCACCCCAGCGAAAGTGAATGGGATTTTCTCTTAACCACGTGTCTGCTTTTGCTACATGGTTCAAATGCTCTTCGATTTCTTTTGTTACAGATTGATAGGTTTCATTCGGATAGAAATGAACGGTGATCCAGAGCCGACATTCATCCGCCACAAAAGCTGCATGCCTTCCTCCTTCTATAACTGCTGGATTAATAGTAGTGGTGCCAGGCGCAAAACCCGGATATTTTTTTGTCACAGCCCAGTGACGTTCTAAATCTTGTAATCCAGCAATAACCTTCATCATCTTTTCTATCGCACTAGCCCCATTAACCGAACCGCCTGCATGAAGCATACTCATCCTCATTGCATCATGGAAAACTTCCTTACTTTTAATCGTTATCCAGCCGGTAATCACACCACCCTGACCATGGATTTGACTATCACTGCCATCGACTACAAGTGCAAAGTCTGCTGTATAGCCTTTTTCCATACATGAAAGTGTTCCAGCCTCTCCCGCTTCCTCCCCAATGACAGTCTGAATTTGCAAATCACCTTTCAGTTCCACACCTAGTTCGTTTAATAATTTAACGGCTAGTAAAGTCGCCGCTACTGCACCTTTCATATCGGATGTTCCTCGCCCATATGCGTTGCCATCTTTAGTCGTTAGTTCAAAGACAGGCACAGTCCACTCTGTTTCATCCCCCACTTCCGCAACGTCTATATGTCCATTAATGATTAGGCTGTTATACAGGTTTCCATCCGTTCCCTTTTTAACGCCTACAACGTTCGGGTCGCCAGGAAATACATCCCAACTAACCGTTTCAAATTTTTCTTGTGCTAAAAAATCTTGAATATACCGCTGTACGCCTGTTGTATTTCTTGCCGGTGGACTAACTGTCGGGAAACGAACGAGGTCCGCTAGCAATTGCACTAACTCCTCTAGACGTTCATCAACTAGGTTACTAATTTTATTTTCCATTTTACTCATCCATCCCTTATCTATATTTTTGGTAGGTGAATCTATATACGTTGTAATAAAGAATTCCATTGAATTCACTACGGCGCTAGCCCTTGTAATGCGCCTTCGCGCAGTTCACTATCTTTATTTCATTTGTTCAACATATATACACTGGAACAGAAAACAGCCGCTTTCCATAATCGGAAGGCGGCTGTTTTCTACGTATATAAAGACATTGAGTGTAGAGTTTCAGCTGCTTCCCTACGCTAGTATGAACTAGATCAGGTTCGAAGGGTTTACATCTATGATGTGTCTCAGCCTAAACGGCTCCCCTAGCAGTATCTATTTAGTTTTTTCTTCTTCACAATGCATCTGTTCTTTCTTCCCCTTTAGGAAGATAGTTCGATAAGTCGATATCACGTAACCCGTTCTTTATTTTAGTTGTGTAACCTAAATTTTCATTCGATAAAAACGAAGCTTTTGAAGCAATCATTTCTTCTAATAAAGGCAAATACGTCGGATCAATATCTTTCCAAAGTTTGTACGAATTTATTAAGTCCTCTAAAGTCAGGTGCTTGTAATCATCGCCTTTATAGTCATGTAATGCGGAAATACGATACCAAATATCGCCATTATCACGAATCCAATCATCTTTATCCGCTACAATCGCTGTTTGTATAGCCTGCGCTGTATCTAAATACTTCTGATCACCGAACTCATTATAAGCCATGAGTAAAACGTTCATACCGCCCAACACATGATTCATAGAGGCATGCGTCGTTACTTGCTGTGCAATCGGGAAGTAATCCGCGATGTAGTAAGACTCGTCATTCACAGCAATGACGTTTCCTTTACTTTTTTGCGAGACCAGTAAGTCAGCATAATTACGCAATGGTTCTTTTGCATTATCAATTCCAAAATCAGCGCCACTATTATAGTAGAAAAGCGCGATTTGCTCATTAAAACGTGTATCAATGAATGGAGCTGTAATGTCATATAAATCTTTCAAATAGGTGCTTGTAACTTCTGTTTCCCAATAATCTTTGTCACCTTTGAAATTCTTCAAGTTAACAAATGAGTTGTAAATTAAGTTCTCAAAATAACGATCCTCTTGCTCATTATATAAAACCAGCGCACGATCTTCTTTTAATAGAAGTAAGTTCCGCCCATATCCTTGCCCTGTATCAGGCATTGGCTCTGTGGTTATCGCCATATTATTGTATGGGCCACCCGCCGTATACCAATTATTACGTTTTTTATAATACTTAGCTGACTCAAGCATCCAGCTCTCCATATTCTCTTCATTCGCAAATAATTGGTCATCTGCATTCATATACCACTGATCTACAATGTCATTGCCTTTTGAATTTAACGTATGCACAGATAATAATGTTGTTCCAACCTTAGCATAAGACAGTGCCTCTTTTTCACCGAGCAATTGACGCATGTAACTGTAGCCATCATTCTCATACTCTAATGACAATTGCTTTGACAAATAAGACTGACCAACCATCCGCTCCTTCACTGATCCATCTAGCTTCACAAATTGGAGTAAACCTGTCGGATAGGATGTTGTGTCACTGCCAAAAACGTCTTTATCATTACGTTTAATCTTGTATTTATCATAACGGTTTAGCTCAAATGAAGCCACTTCATTTTCTTTTTGAATGACATCTACTGTTACAGCAGATTCAGTAGGGTTATTGATTTTCGAAAATAAGAAGTAATCGCCATTATCAAATGAACGAACCGTTAACTCAATGGTCGCACCTTCTATACCGATGTCATAAGTGTAAATATTATCTCGTGAAAATGAGTTATCGATTCTCGTATGATTCGTGAAAAGTATATTCTCTGTCGATCTTAGGTAAATCGGATGTTCATCAAATGACACCTTCATTAAATTCACAGCAGAGGGAATCCGAGTAAAATTAGGCGACAGCTCTAAGTTCGTTAATTCATATTTTTTGGTAGTTGCAATGTTCCCCTTCTCCACAAGTACTTGATGCAGAATCACCGCAAAAGTAGCGCGGTCTACTTGTGATCCGTGATTGAATAGACCTTTTTGTATGCCTGGCATAATTCTGTATTGTGGAACTGCGCCTACACTTCCTTTATCCAATGAAATAAGACTTGGCCATTCGATTAATGCACTATCTTGCAAATTAAATGCATCTACTAATGCCAACTCCATTTGCCTACGTGTTAAAGGTTCTTCCATACCAAAAGAATTGCCTGTCACGTCTTTGATTAAAAATTCATATCCCGCTTTTGTAAAAGATTGAGTAGCCTCTCCAACTGTCATTGCTAGATCCGGACGAAATTGCATATCGCCGTAACCCGTCATTATGCCCATTTCTACAAGTTGCATAACTTCATTTTTCGCCCAGTGGCTATTTGGAATATCCGTAAATTTTGCAGCTGTCGTGACGTCTTCTGATTTAACGACTTGAGCTTCTGCCGCGTTAGCTGTTAATCCAACAGTAGCTGTCGTCGGTAAAGCTACCGTTAATGCTAAAGCGAGAAACATTGTATTTATTTTCTTCATTTTTGTTTAAAGCCCTCCTTTAGTTAAAATTAATAACATCAAATTATAGTTAAGTATAATTATAACACTTTTGGATACTATTTTGGAGTTCGTCCACAGGAGAAAGCAAGGCTGAACAATAGCAATTCAATGGAAAAGAAACACCAGTCCATAATCATTGACCTTAGTAACTCTTGAGTGTTAGGGTTTTCACTTGCCAACTAATTCGGCAAACTACAAAGGAGGAATTGCAATGAAGCAATTGATACAACAGGAAATTCACCTAGCAAATCGTCCCAAAGGAATGCCTGCGAAAGAAGACTTTACCTTTGTAAAGAATTCAGTTCCCTCACCAAAAGTAAATGAAATTTTAGTACGGACGCTTTATTTATCTGTTGACCCATACATGCGTGGAAGAATGCAAGATGCCAAGTCATATATTGCTCCATTTGAATTGAATAAGGTCATTTCAGGGGGTGTCGTAGCTGAAGTAGTTGAATCCCAGTCAGACGCCTTTAAACAAGGTGATGTCGTTGTTGGGAATCTTGGCTGGGCTGAATATACCGTAGCTACTCCAAATGAAATTCGCAAAATAGACCCTAAAATGGCACCTATTTCAACACATTTAGGTATTCTCGGCATGACAGGTTTAACTGCCTATTTTGGATTGCTTGATATCGGAAAACCCCAAGAAGGCGAAACGGTCGTCGTTTCTGGGGCTGCCGGGGCAGTTGGATCAGTAGTTGGACAAATCGCGAAAATCAAAGGTGCCAAAGTAGTAGGTATTGCAGGTTCAGATGAAAAGATTGACTACTTATTGAATGTACTCGGCTTTGATGCAGCTGTAAATTATAAAAAGGATAGTTTCTGGACAGATTTAAAAAATTCCGTACCTGCTGGAGTAGATGTCTATTTCGATAATGTAGGCGGCGACGTTTCAGACGCTGTTTTTACAATGCTAAATCGAAATGCTCGTATTCCATTATGCGGATCAATTTCTTCCTACAATGCTGAAGGAAAAGATAGAGGTCCACGTATTCAATCAGCTATGATCAAGACGAGCGCTATGATGCAAGGCTTCACGCTAGGCGATTTTGCCACTGATTTTGAAAGAGGGTTTACCGACTTAGGTAAATGGCTACTGCAAGGCAAACTGAAATATGAAGAAACAATTGTTGAAGGATTTGAAAATACACCAGAAGCATTCCTTGGTTTATTTAAAGGAACAAATCTGGGAAAACAGCTCGTAAAAGTGGCTAATCCTGAATACGCGAAACTTTAACATTTAATGTAAAATAGCATGACCTGCAACTTCCAAATACTTATTCAACAATCTCCTCAGGTTACTAAATGAGGAGATTTTGTTTTGTCAAAAAATCTAAACCTTGTTGTGTTTGTTCGTAACAAAAACTATTTCAAGCTCTTTTACATATACTGCAGTTCCTGTAATTTCAATATCATAACTTTTTTCATTTTTCGAGACTTTAACTAGTACACGACCATCCTTTCCCATTTCATGGCCTTGTTCTACTAAAATACGTAGATGGTTTTCGAAGTTTCTATTTATGTATTCGGCGTAATAAGCACCCATCACTCCTGAGGCTGTTCCTGTAACGGAATCTTCAATTGTACCGGAATATGGTGAAGAGAAATGACGAGCATGCATATCTGCATTTTGATCGTACGTCTCCAAACAAAAAGGATGAATAGATGCTTTAGGTATTTCTTTTAATACGGATGGAAATAGCTCATTGTTAGCTTTCATTTTATTAAAAATGCTAAGTTTCTTAATTGGAACTAACAATGTCCATGAACCTGTACTACCATATACAGTGGGTAAATCAGATTCTATATCATCTCTATTAATTCCGATTGAATGGGCCAATTCTTCGTACGAACCGCTAAAGTCTTTTAATTGTGGGGAATCTTGTTTCATAGTTATGTATTCCTCACCATCCGCTTGTGAATCTATTCTGATAGGTAAAATCCCTACTTTCGTTTCAATTGTTAGTTTACTCTTATCATTCAATAAATTCTTAGACTTTAAAGCATATACAGCAGCAATTGTTCCATGTCCACATAAATCCATTTCTTGTCCTGGTGAAAAATAACGTATTCCAAGATCAGCCACATTCGAATTGACTAAAAATGCAGTCTCGTTGAAACCTGCCCTGTAAGCTATTTCTTGCATCTCAAAATCTGTTAAATCATCCCCGTTCAGCACTACTCCAGCAGGGTTCCCTTTGTTTGGCTCTTTACTAAATGCGTCATAATGGTAAATAGTTATCGATTTCACTCTTCATTTCTCCCACCTAAAATAAATATATTATCCACTCTTCATTTCCATACAGTCATATACTTCTTACGGTATTTGATATCTTCTTCTGTCTCAATCAAACCCATTGCTATCTGTTTAATTTCTTCCTCTTTTAATGCATCATATAAATTTTTCAAGCCTTGAATCATATCAAATCGAATCAAGGTGTAATGTTTTTCATGCACACCGTTTTGAAAACGTTCCACTATATGATGAATCACTTGTTGTTTTTGTTCCTTTCCAGCTAAGCCCACTCTCCATATCGACTGTAAGCTATGTCGGGCTGTAACAAATTTCGGATCTTTGGTCACTTCCCATAACGCTGGAAAATCGCCTAATATACGTTTTTCTGGATCACTTTTCGCAAGACCAGCTAGGAACTGAGCACCCCTAGATCTTCGATGATTATCGGAATCTGTTAGCCATTCCTTTAATTCGTCCCAAACTTCATAAGCCCAGTCCACTTCTTCTTTTACAGCTGCATTAATAGCATTAAACGCTTCAAATTGAACATTTTTGTCCTTTGCTTCTAGGTTTTCAAAGTAGGATCGGGTTACACTGTCCACTTGATTCATCTCCCTCTCAATAAAAAGTTATTTACTTACGACATTACATCCTACCGATAAATATACAGTGAACCCCCTCATATATCTATCGCTATACTTCATTAATAAATTGACCGTGAAATTTCTCCGTGTTAAAATCTGATTGAGTGATCAATTAAAAATTTGTTTGTACAATCAAATTAACTTGGAGGAATCATAATGTATATAAATAATAGAGGTCATATAAATGAAGGAAGATAACAAAGTTGAAGGAAAAAAATCGTTTATCGCAGAAGCAAGACGTGACCAAATTGTGGAAGCAGCAATTAAAACCCTTGATGAAATTGGATACTTAAAAGCCAGCCTTTCTCAAATTGCTAAAAGAGCGGACATCAGTACCGCATTAATTTCTTACCATTTTTCGGATAAGAACGATTTGATGAACCACCTTCTGATGAATCTTGTAGAAGGGTCAACATCTTATATCTTAGAGAGAGTTGGTCGAGAAAATACAGCTTTTGAGCAACTGAATACATTCATAGCGGCAAATTTAGCATATCAAGGTACGCATCCGACACGTTATACGGCTCTGATAGAAATTGTCTTTAATGCCAGAACGCCCGATAACATTCCCTACTATAAATTAGGCGATGATGAAGAGGACCAAATCATGTATGAACTACAACAAATACTACATTATGGTCAAAAACAAGGGGAATTCGGATCTTTTAATGTAGTAGTCATGGCCAGTATGATTCAAGGAGCTATCGGAGAGTATATGGCTCACACTGCTATAACAAAAAAAGTCGACTTGGATACGTATAGCAGCGAGCTCGTGAAAATTGTTAATCAGGCAGTAAAGGGTAACAAATTTGACTAACGTTACTCTAAAGTCAAATCCTATCTCCAATTATGATCGGAAGCTTGCTCCGGATCTTGCCCGCGGCTTTATGCTACTGTTCATCGCATTGGCACACGCCCACGTATTTCTATACGCCGCCGATCGAGAAATCACAAAGGTTGACCAGATCGTTGTATTGTTTCGGCAAGTCTTAGTTGACGGCCGTGCATTCCCTATGTTCTTTCTCCTCTTTGGCTACGGTATGGTCCAGCTTATGCGCCGTCAGGAGGAAAAAGGTAACGATTGGATTTCAATTCGCAAGCTGTTCCGCCGGCGAGGCTGGTTGATGATTCTCATCGGTTTCTTGCATGTAGCACTATTATTCGAAGATATCATCGCATTATATGGCCTGGCTACCCTTCTCTTGGTCGGATTCCTCCGTGCATCAGACAAGAAGCTGTTGTGGATTGCTGGAATATT
Organism: Sporosarcina psychrophila; assembly: GCF_001590685.1. Lineage (GTDB taxonomy): Bacteria > Bacillota > Bacilli > Bacillales_A > Planococcaceae > Sporosarcina > Sporosarcina psychrophila. The sequence continues at coordinate 1,227,081 of NZ_CP014616.1, read as the reverse complement.
TCTTGTTCTAGTAGCAATCTTTGGTTCATTGATGCCTCGTGGTTACGACGCCTTAGTAGATGACGCTGCCCTCTCCTCAATAGCGCTGGAGAACCCATTTCTCGCTAGCGCTATCCGTATTCCAGAGTGGATTATCTACACACCTTTGCTTGTCTATCAGGTCGTCCCTGGCATGCTTATCGGAATTTTGGCGGCACGGCGGCGAATCCTCGATAATCCGGAGCAACACCGGCTCTTGCTTGTGCGCACTTCAATGATTGGTATTGGTCTCGCTACTGTCGGAGCAATCCCGTTGGCACTGATGTCCTCACAGTATTGGACTAATCCATCTTTTGGAGCGCAGACGTTCGCTACTATTCTACACACCGGTACTGGCTATGCAGGTGGATTGGGCTGGGCGGCGTTTATCGGTTTGTTAGTCATCAAGCTTGGGGAAAAACGAGGACCCATCACTATGGCTATCGCCGCAGTAGGACAGCGCTCGATGACCTTTTACATTTTTCAATCGGTCGTATTCATCGCTGTTTTTGCTCCGTATGCCGGCGGTCTAGGTGCACATATGGGCCAAGCCGGCAGCGATGTCATCGCGTTATTCACCTGGCTCCTCTCAGTAGTCATCGCCGAGTTCATGCGTCGCGCTAATGTGAGAGGTCCTGCGGAGACCTTGTTGCGAAAGCTGTCTTATCGTACTTGATTTACTGGTTGGGATAGTCGTTAATTTAGGATGCACCAAGGTTGTTAATGAAGAAAGCGATTGTGTGAAGGAAGTTACTCAAGAAAAAGGAGATTACAATGAATTTTATAGAGAAAGTATTTAATTGGATGGTAATGATTGGACTAGGATTATTAGTAGGACGAATTATTACACTTGTGTTTAGACTACTCGATATTCCGTTTACAACCTTTTTTAAAGACTACAGTATCATTTCATTGATCATTTTAATAGTAGGCGCGATTGGTTCACAAATGATGAAGGATAATAAAAAATAAAAGGTATCTGGTACTAATACAATTCAGGGTTGTATCAGCACCAGATACCTTAAATTTACAATACCCTCTCTTCCTTTGATGAAAATGAGGGGTTATTTTTGACTCTATCGCACTAATTTACTTAAGAAAATAATCCGCGGTATCTTTCCAATTGTTTAATCGTGTATATCCGGTTGTATGGACATTATGTGGAGCTGTGAAAAGTAGGCCCTTCCCCTGAAATGTTTCTAAATTACTTGGTGTATCGTCTATCAAATAATCTGCAAGAATTATGCTTTTATCGCCGCAAAAGACGAAATTCTTTTCATTCAAAAAACTGAAGTGTTTCTTTAACCAGCGATATTTTGGTGCTAACGAAGCTGGAAACTCCATTGCTGCGGTTACAATATATATTTCATAGCAAGCACTTAATTCTTTTATCACTTCTTGACTATCTTTTATCACGTCTAACTCCAAGAAAAATAATTCGTTTGCTAAATAGTGGTCCACTTTCTTTTCAAATCTAGCATCTAATTCTATGAGTTTCTTGCCATGCAAATGGTGGTCCGTATAACTTTCGTTAAATTCATCATTAAATAATTCTAGACATTTAGCGCTAAAATGCGATATGACTTCATCCATATCTATCGCGATACGTTTCACAGTATTTACCCCTTTATGATTCTACTATATATGTTGACATAAAGAATCCTCTCAACAACGCTCGGCTCCTCATAGGGGTAGCCTTCGCTGGAAATTATATAGAATAATGATTGCGGCGTATGCGCTTTACACAGGCTTTTGGGAGGCCACTGAAAAAGCCCTTGTACTTGAAATGAATTAGGATTCCCCCTAATACCGCTTCGGCGCTTTGTGGATGCCTCCCGCGATAAGCCAGAAAGGAAACCACTTTCAGTCTTATCGCTCCGGCTACCACGAAGACGCGCCTACGCTGGATGGACTATGTAAGAAAGAGCTTTTCATTATCTGCGATGAAATCTGCAATCGGCATATACATCTCAAAATCACATTTCTCTCGATAATGAACATCCTAGCGCTGGCGCGGAAAAGGGGTCGCCGATGCTATAATACTGGATGCGAAGCGCTAATCCAGACTTACTGCGTAGGGCATCCCCAATAGCGCTAAGCGTTCTACAATCCGCACCCCGAATTAATACTCCCTCCTTATTGAGCGCCACAGTAAATTTAGTGGGCTTCTTTAATTCAACATATATAGCATGCAATTGTCGTTCATATAATGACTAGTGCTGTGCACGGCTTATCTGAAATTTATGCCCCACAACATTTTTTATACTTTTTTCCACTTCCACAAATACAAGGTTCATTCCTTCCAATGCTTACATCGTTAACAAATGTTTTAGTGTTTTCCACTCCCATGCCAAGCAACCTCTGAATATCGGAAATATCCTTAGGCTTGTCCCCCACTTTCAAATGTAATATTTACGAGATTCTGTGCACTCACACAATTCAAAAGCTGTGACATCCACCAGAGTTTTCAACTTTATTCAGCAGGGGTTTGAATCCCTGCTGAATAACCTTAAATCGATAATATCTCCCGAATATCATCTTCCGATAACGAGGATAGCATCGTTTCGCCTGTTTGAATAACTTGATCGATTAATTCCTTTTTACTTTGCTGCAATTCGTTTATCTTTTCTTCTATTGTTCCTTGGGCAATCAGTTTTATAACTTGAACGACATTTTTCTGCCCCATTCGATGTGCCCTCCCAATCGCTTGCTCCTCGATTGCTGGATTCCACCATAAGTCATAGAGAACAACCGTATCTGCCCCGGTTAAATTCAGACCCGTTCCGCCCGCTCTTAATGAAATAAGAAAAATCGTTTCAGATCCTTCATTAAAATCATCGACGAGTTGAACTCGCTCCTTGGCTGGCGTTTGACCATCTAAATAGAAGCAACTCTGTCCTGTTCGCACAAGTTTTTTCCTAATAATGTTCAACATGCTTGAAAACTGTGAAAAGATTAAGATTTTGCGGCCATTTTCCCGTCCGTTTTCAATAATCTCAAAAAGCTCTTCCAGCTTTCCAGATTGCCCTTCGTAGTTCTCGATGAATAAAGAGGGGTGACAACAAAGCTGTCGAAGTCTTGTCAGTCCCGCCAAAATTTTAATTCTCCCTTTACCTAAACCTTCTGTGTCAAGTGACTCTTTTGTTTCAGCGCGGATTTTGTCCAAGTAGCCGAGGTAAAGCTCCTTCTGTTCTTTCTTCAGTTCTGAGTAATGAACCATTTCAATTTTGTCAGGTAATTCCTTCAAAACGTCCTTTTTCAACCTTCTCAAAATAAAAGGTTTAACCATCCTAGCAATGTATTCAGGTTTTAAACTACGAAACGTTTTCTGATCATGTAAAAACCCAGGCATGATTGCTTGAAAAATCGCCCACAACTCGTCCACTGAATTTTCAATCGGCGTCCCAGACAAGGCAAACCGCTTATGCGCCGTTATCGCCCTTACTGCTTGCGCAATTTTGGATGCATAGTTTTTTATCGACTGCGCATCATCTAGAATAAGCGTATGGAATTCTTGCTCCTCATACCACTCTAAATCCTGCCTCAACGTATGATAGGAGGTAATGTATACATCCGGAATATTATCCTGGCCCAAAATAACCTTTCTTTCCTGAACTGTTCCAGTAGCGATATCCACCCTTAATTCAGGAGAAAACTTACTGAATTCATTCTTCCAATTATAAACCAATGATGCTGGAGCGACTACGAGCACGGGCTTCCCCGACTGAGCCTGCTTCTCAGATTGGATATAAGCAATACATTGCAAGGTCTTTCCTAAGCCCATGTCATCTGCTAAAATTCCACCCAGTTGGTATTGTGCCAATGACTTCAACCACTGAAAACCCGTCAACTGATAATCTCGCAAGTTTGCTTGAAGTGTGTCCGGTATCACATATTCTTCTTCCTCTGGGGATTTAATGGCGCTTATGAACTGCCGGAAGCTTTTCCCGAATTTCCGGTTCTGTTTGTCCAACTGCGTTAAGCGCTCATCGATTTGCAGACCTCTATATAACGGCATGTTCATTTTACCATTTACCATTTCAATCGATTTATCATTTAACTCTTTATAAAGATCTGCTACGTCCTTCAACTGTTCATCATCAAGTGACAAAAAGGCTCCAGTTGGTAAACGCACATAGCGTTTCTTTTCAATAACAGACTGGAGAATATGTGGAACCTTGTCGTAATCCACTCCGTCCATTGAAAAGTCAACTTCCAATAGGTTCCCACTTGAGTGGATATCGACAGCAACTTTAGCCATTTTCTCTGTAGGTAGAATCAATGATTTAATGGCTGGCGCTAAAAATATGTCTGCCTTCTCTTCAAGTAGCGCCAATGTGTCGTATAGAAATCCGAATATATCTTCCTCGTCATCTGTGTAATACTGATTCTCGCTCACTTTCAATCAAGAATCCTCGAATGCATTCATAAATAATTGTTCCTGTTTTGCATCACGGATTAATATCGTTTGTTCCTCATTAGCATCGGTCTCACTTTGGGCAATCGGGTTAATGACAATCGAATCGTATTGATACTCTACCTTCACCTCGATACGATCACTAGTCCCTTCCACAAACATCTTCACCCGTAGTGGAGGATTCATAATGATCGATGAAACAGTCTTGGCTACTTGAACCTTGCCAATTTTCTTTAGCTTTGGCATGGCTTGTGAAACAAATGTCCCAACTTGTTCAGCTGATATCGGGATAATTGGACTTCCTCCACTTTTAATTAATGGAACGAATAGTTGTAATGCCCGTTGCTGTTCACCCGATAGTTTATGTAATTTCCCTTTATATGCATACCAGCCATAGGTTTTAAAATATTCCCCATCTACATGTCCGCTTACTTTCAATTGAAATTCTTTGGACTTGCCATTTTCAAGCGAAAAGGAGAAAGGAAGATCTTCGTCTACAATTTGCAGTTGTCCATAAACGAAATCTTCTTGCTGAAAAACACAATTTTGATGTTGCAAGGTAGCAAGTAACTCATCTACCGCGTATGGAGGTATGACTATATCTTTTCCTGACCTACCGTTACCTCCCCAAGTACTCGTATCATAGATGGTTTCAGTTTTATAAAACTGCATTAATTTATGGATAATCGCCAAATCTTCCATTTGAAACACATGATATGCGGGATCATACGTAAAATGCTTGCCAAACTGCAAGTCAGTGTTTTGTGACATGCTATCGAATAACTGCCGAATATCCTTGACGATATATAATCGTTTAGTTCCAATTTTCATCTGAATGTCAAAAATATCTTTTTCTCTATAATAGCTAGCTAACGTATGTGCCCTCAATAGAAATTCTACTTTCAAATAGCACTCATCTTCTGCATTCAATTCTGAACGATTGTTACTTTCTCCAAAGTAATCAATCAACTCTTCAGCTCGCCGATATCTTGCATTTTTCGTTCCACTCTTTTTGCTACTAGTAGCAACGTTTTGTTCATCGGCAATTGCCAAAACCGTAGCACAAACATGCTTACACTCTCCATAGGAATAATGCGCAGGACAGTTACAATCATCATCAATGTCGTAACCATTCAATTCTATTTGAACAGTATACAACTTGCTTCCAGAGACTGTTGCACGCCATATATTCTTAGCACTATTTAATTGTAAACCATGTACTCTACCACTTTTATGGTAAGCTTCTCATTTATTAAATGTAGAAGCCGTAAATATTCTTTTTATTAAACTAGTATCTAATTTGTTCATATATCTTCCCTCCGCCTATTTTCCCGGTGCGAACACTCACTTTTATCCTCTATTATACAATGTTCCAAGTTCTAACTGTAAATTTCGTCTTTTCCTATTGCCAAAACTCCTAATACGACAAAATTCCGTGTTTTCAATCAAAATACGTGAATGAAAATCTAGATTAGGCTATGATAAAGAAGAATAGTCTTAACAATAAAAGGAGGCAATATGATGATTAGTCAACGACTAGCAGATGCTCTTAATCAGCAAATGAATAATGAGTTCAACGCTGCACAAGCTTATATGGCAATGGCTGCTTATTGCGAGCACAATAATTATGCTGGCTTTGCCAATTATTATCTTCAACAAGCCGAAGAAGAGCGTTTTCACGGCATGAAAATTTATAACTATATGAATGACCGTGGGTTACAAGCTAAATTCTCCGCAACGTCAGAGCCAAAAATCGAATTCGCGTCAGTATTGGATACATTTGAATCGGGTTTACTACAAGAAAAAGGCGTTACCAAGAACTTTTATGAATTAACGGACCTCGCTTGGGAAGAAAAAGAACATGCCACAATTTCGTTTTTGAGATGGTTCTTGGACGAACAAGTTGAAGAGGAAGCATCTTTCGATACACATATCGAGTATTTGAAGCGTATCGGAGAAGATAAAAACGCATTATATATTTATGAGAAAGAACTTGGGCAACGCGACTTCTCTGCAGAATCTGGAGAATGAATAAGTTCCAATTTTTTCACTACCCCTCTCTTCCTTGACGAAGATGAGGGGTATTTTTATACACTTTTTTTGTGATATACCTACATGTCTTAGACCTCATAACACTTTCCTCTCCCCCCAGATTGATAGGATACTAATACCCTATGACTTCACCTCCCTTTATAAATGTTGAACCATTGGATACTTAAATTGGCTGAGCGAAGGCGCCTTATAAGGGACACCCTCCCGCCGTAGTGAATTCAATGGGTTTCTGTATTTTAATATATATAAATTGGTTCCATCGTCTATACTTGCCGCTAATTCCTAGCCATTTGATAAGTTCCTTTTCTCGCAGTGACAAAACTAAGTTTTAACTATTCAGAAAAATACCTTGTGAGTTATCGGAAAATTTGGTAATGTGAAACTAGCCTTCTATTATATGATTAACATTTTTAACAGATTTAGTGCGTTTTTTACAAAATATGAAAGCGAATTCATCTAAAAGGAGGCTTATTACTTTACTAAACTACCAGTTTTCAACACTTCAGAAAAAAAGGGGATGAAATCGTGGGTAAAAATCCGAAGAAAAAGCAAGCAAGTGAAACATTGGACTATGAAAAAATTATCAATACACCTGAATTCAAAAATTTAGTCAAACGAAAAAGAATCTTTTCTACGCCATACATTATTTTCTTTTTTATCGCCTATTTTACACTACCTATTCTCACCGGATATACAACCATACTTGAAAATCGAGCCATCGGTTGGATGACTTGGACATGGGTCTATTCATTAAGCATGTTCGTAATGGTATGGGTGTTTACATCCATCTATATGAACAAAGCTAAAAGCTTCGATATAGACGTTGAAGAAATTCTAAAGAAAAATGTTTTAAAATAAAGGGGGTACTTACACGTGGACAATATTATATCAATTGCAATTTTCGTTGCAGTGATTGGATTGACACTCGGTATTACTTACTGGGCTGCTAAACAGACAACAACTGCAAGTGATTTTTACACGGCTGGGGGATCGTTAACCGGTTGGCAAAACGGAATGGCGATTGCTGGGGACTACTTGTCTGCTGCATCATTCCTTGGAATTGCCGGAGCAATTTCGTTAAACGGATTTGATGGATTTTACTATAGTATCGGTTGGTTAACTGCTTATCTAGTAGTTTTATTTCTAATCGCCGAGCCGCTTCGTAATCTAGGGAAATTTACAATGGCCGACATGATTGGAGCACGTTTTGGAGCAAAAAAGGTTCGTGGCGCTGCAGCGTTAAATACAATTACGATTGTGTTATTTTATATGCTTGCTCAGCTTGTAGGTGCAGGTGCACTTATTAAATTACTTCTTGGAATTGACTACTGGATTGCAGTTCTAATCGTTGGTGTCATGATGACAATCTATGTACTATTCGGTGGTATGACTGCAACAAGTTGGGTTCAAATTGTTAAAGCGATTTTACTTATGATAGGAACCATTGTTATTTCATTCCTCGTTTTGTTAAAGTTTAATTTCAACTTTATTGGGATGTTTGATGCCATGAGAACGGCAACACCACATGGCGATGCCTTCTTACATTCCGGAATAATCTATAAAGATCCGATTGGTTTGATCTCTGTACTAATTGCACTCGTTTTAGGTACGGCTGGCTTACCGCATATCTTAATGCGTTTCTTCACGGTAAAAGATGCGAAAACAGCTCGTTCTTCTGTTATTTATGCAGTTTGGATTATTGGTATATTCTACGTCTTAACCATTTTCCTTGGATTCGGTGCAGCTAAGTTTGTTGGTGTGGATGCCATTGTTGCTGAGAATGCTGCTGGGAACATGGCCGCACCAATGTTAGCGGGTGTGTTGGGAGGATCAGCACTTGAGTCATTCGTTGCAGCGGTTGCGTTCGCAACGATTCTAGCAGTTGTTGCCGGACTTGTTTTGTCAGGAGCTTCAGCTATTGCACATGATATTTACGCAGAAATTATTAAAAAAGGAAAAGTAACAGAGAAACAACAAGTAAGAGCTGCAAGATTCGCTGCACTTGCTGTTGCTATTGTCTCAATCATTTTAGCACTAGGTGCGGAAAAATTGAATGTAGCGTTTCTTGTTTCACTCGCATTCTGTATCGCCGCCTCTGCGAACGTTCCGACAATTCTTCTTACGATCTATTGGAAAAAGTTCAATACGACAGGCGCAGTTGCTTCAATGTTAACCGGTTTGATTGTCGCGCTTGTTCTTGTTGCATTAAGTCCTAGCGTTATTAATCCTGTAGAAGGAGCGGCGTTCTTCGTTGGGCAACCACTCTTCCCATATTCGAACCCTGCCATAATTTCAGTTCCAGCAGGATTCTTAGCAGCGATTATTGGTACACTCGTTTCATCTAAGAAATTCGAAGCTGAAGAGGTTTCTTATGCCGAAGTGAAATTTAAAGCAGAAACAGGTTATAGAGAGCTAGAACGATAATTCATAGCAAAAAATCCCCCTCCCTAATTTAACTGGACGAGGGGGATTTTTCTCTAAAAAGATGAAGGTGGAGGAAATTCATTATGAACAGTGCACAACAAGAAATGTATAAGAAAGTGCATGACCAGCCTATTTTCAGAGGATTAACTGAGGAAAAATTTGCTGAACTAATGGCAGAATGCAAACTTACCTATTATCGAAAAACTGAAAAAGTTAATTACTTTATAACACCTCATGAAGGGTTGTTACTCATTTTAACAGGGACAGCAGAGATATTCATAGTTGGTGATGATGGGCAATCCTTCGCCCTTGAAGAATTTCAAGAAGGTGAGGTAATCGGTTTTTCAAATATCGCTTATTATTTAGGTGAATCCAATCGGCCGCTCGATCGTCATCGTCTTGTATTGGAAGTAGTAGAAGATTCCTATTGTCTACAGATTCCATATGCTGTCCTAAAAGAAAGAATAGATGACACGGATGTCCGTGACGCTATTTTGAAACTCATGTCTATTCGTCTCGCAAATGTCTATGCTTCCCTTGGTGAGCAGGTTAAGTTGTCAGATGAGTGGGGAGAAAGCGAGCCTTATGTACGTCGTGTCGAAGACTTTATGAACTCCTCTGTGATTACGGCCTCTGAAGATGCGTCAGTTCAGCAAATAGCACGAATAATGGTCGATAACTCAATCAGTTCGCTAATGGTCGTGGATCAGGAAGAGCAACTAATCGGGATCATTACAAAAAAAGACCTTGTCCAAAGAGTCGTTGCACAAGTGGCAAACGGCGAACTGAAAGCTAAAGATATTATGACAAAAAAACCGCATACTATTTCACGTCATGATTATTATTACGAAGTCCTTTCGGCATTTTATAAGAATGGGGTAAAACACTTACCCGTTGTCGAAGATAATCGTTTGGTAGGTATAGTTACACTGTCCAATCTTATTTTTAAGCGTGATCGTGGATCAATGGGTGTATTGAAAACGATTGAAGAGGCTTCTTTCGAAAATTTACCTGCCGTTAAAAACGCGATTTACGATGTGTTATCTAGTTTAATTAACGATGATATCTCTACCATTCATACGTTGGAGATTATTACAAAACTATACGACCGACTCGCACGACACTGTGTGAAACTCGCTGTACAGTCGTTAGAAAGGCAAGGTAAAGGAACACCGCCCGTCCCCTTCGCATGGTATGAGATGGGCAGTGGTGCTAGGGGCGAACAATTCATGTTGACGGACCAGGATCACTTCCTTGTCTACACCGACCCACAGGAAGATGATAAGAAGCACGTGGCGTTTTATTTTTCATTGCTTGGTGATGCAATTGTTAAGCATTTGGAGAAAGCTGGCTATTCCAGATGCGTCGGAAAAATGATGTCAAGCGAGGTACAGTGGCGCGGTTCCGTTTCCGATTGGCAGCAACGTCTACGTAACTGGGCGCTTAAGGCGACTAATGATGATATATTACTTGGCTATAACTTTTTATCTTTTCGTTTTCTAATGGGTGATGCATCGTTACATAATCATTTTGTTCGGATGGTACAAATTCAATTGAAGTCCTCACAAACTTTTCTTTATTACATGGCGCAGCAGGAACAAAACAAGCCCATACCGCAAGTAAACCAGTCCTTTTTGGCATTATTTAAAGGAAGAGGAACCCGAGAAATCATTGACATTAAAAAAAACGCATTGTTTCCAATGCATCATTGCCTACAAATACTGGGCGTTCAAAAAAATATCATTACACGCACACCATTACAATTAGTAGACGACCTTGTACAATTAGGTGAACTATCGGCTGGCTTTGCCGATGATATACGTCATGCATATGAAATTGCACTAAGAACACGAATTCAACTGGCTTGGAAAAAACATCTGCGAGATGAATCTATTACCACAGAAATTCAGTTTGCATCGATGCGAAGATGGCAACAGGATGAAATAACAACGATGTTAACGACAGTCCACGCGCTGCAATCACATCTACTTGCAAAATTATGATCTATTTTCGCTATCGCTTGGAGGTAATAGGTATGTTTTGGAGAAAACAACGATTAAATTATAAGTTGGATCAATCATTTTTGCTGAATACAAAGTTGCGTGATATGCCGTTTACTGTCTTCGATACTGAAACGACTGGGTTTGCAATTGCTGCCGATGACGGACTCATTGAAATTGGAGCTGTCCATGTCGAAAAATCAGAAGTAACGAATCGTGTATTCCAGACCTTTGTAAAGCCATTAGGTAAAATACCTGAATATATTACGAGGTTAACTTCTATTGAACAATACCATGTAGAAAATGCCCCAACTGCGCTCGAAGCTATAGAGAGCTACTTTCAGTTTATTGAGGATACGAAGAGTGGAGGGTGGATTGGACATCATGTAAGCTTTGATACGCTGGTCATAAAAAAAGAATTACAGCGTGTGAAATACTCCTACGAAGAACCCACTTCTTTTGATACGCTTGATTTAATCGATTATTTAAATCCATCTTGGGACCAACTAGATCTCAAAGAGTACGCACAGCTATTTGGCACGCCACTATTTGAACGCCACCGCGCACTTGGAGATGCACTGACAACAGCTCATTTATTTGTTGAATTATTGAAGCATCTTGAAGAAAAAGGAATTATAACGCTGGCGGATTTACTGCGATTGAAACACAGTAATCTTCGTCTAAAGACAGCTCGGTTTTAGCTATAGCTAATAAAACAGGACCCGCTGATTTATTTGGAGTCCTGTTTCCCCTTTTTCGTGCTTATAGGATGAAGAAACATTATTAATTATTATAGATCTACCACTTCCGTCAACTCCCCTAAATTCGTCGATCCAAAAACTAGGAGAAGAAGAAATACGATTAAGATGACCGTATTAATAAAACTTCCGGCGTCAAAACCGATTTTTTCACTCACGTCCGTTCCCCCTGTCTTTATTCATTCGCCTTTTTATTCCCTCAAATAACTCGTCTAATGTTAGATCACCATTTTTCTCTAGAAAATCAGTCATTTCATTTACTTTTTTATCGTTTAAACTTTTAAACTCTCCTAGCAATGTAACTGATATGACTGGTTTATCCCTAAATAGTTGAACGGAATCGACTTTCAGTTTGCCGAGCAAAAGGAGTGATGCCGCTACAATTTCAAGATCTTTCCCTTTCAAGAGATCGCCCAGCGTGTATTTTGTATTTGGATTTTGATTGAAATTATTGTACACGCCTAAACACATCCTTTTTCGGGATAGTGATTCGTACTTTGGTGCCTTATTGTTTATCTTATGTTGAAGGCTTTATGTTTGTGTTTGGAATTCCTTTAGAAAGGGAGTTTCAATTCCATATTACCACAAAAAAAACACCCCGAAGGATGCTTTTCGTCATTTTTTCAGAATGTGTTTTTTCCCCTTACTATCTTCAACTATGATTTCAGTGTCCATTACAGTCATATCTTGCGCTTGGATAGTAGACAACCTTTTCGTTTTGCCATTCAGCATACTGTAGGCGAAAACACCTTTTTTATTGAAATAATACATGGCACTAGAATCATATTTAATCGATTTATTATTTTGGTTTACGTTAGGTTTCACTTTTGAACCTTTTATGTCGTCAAAAATGACACGCGCATCAAACTCATGAACTTTCTTTATGCCAAAGCCAATTTGATCGGCTGAATAAAGGATTAACATATCATCAGTATTAACTTCCTCATTAAAACCTTTATCGAATTGACGAACCTTTTTCTCTATCGTGAAGTAGATTTCAAAATTATGGAGTGTTACATTCCGGATAACATTGCTATTCGGAAGGTTATACATGGTAATATCGTTGTACTTGTCACCAGTTGTGCTTAATTTCTCACCGGTTATCGATGATACCATTAGACCGTAATCTGTTGGCAACCCGCTCTTTATATCAACTTCTTTCCAATAAGGAGTGAAGATTTGATTATTGAACAAGATGATGGGAAATCCATTTCTAAGCTTTTGCTCTACATAGCCATCTGAATCACTGAAATCATCTTCTGACAGTAAGATAATTTCCTCTTTTGTCTTTTGATTAATTTTCACAAGTTTGTTAGTTTTCACTGTGTATATCCAACCGTCCCGTTCAACTTCTACACCTTTTTCACTGACAGCAGAACGATAACCCGCAAGTTTCATTTTGTCATCAAGAGCACGGGCTAGGAAAGAAGAAAATTGCGAACGTGTTACCGGATTTCCCGGTTTGAACGTTCCATCTTGGTATCCACCTGCTATCAAGTTTTTAGCTAAACTATTGATATCCTTAAAAGCCCAATTTGCTGGCGATACATCGACAAATGTCGGCTGATTGTCCATTGGCAACTCGAATGCTCTGCGCAAGATTGCCGCCATTTGCGCTCTTGTCGTGATTTCTCCGGGGCGCATATAACCATTTTCTCCACGAAGAATACCAAGTTCACTGACTGTCGCCAAGGTTTGATAATGTTTAGATATATTGGAAACGTCTTTAAATTGCACTGTCGGTTTGTCAATCAGCTTAAAATCGAGCGCTTTCACAAGCATTGCTGCAACCTGAGCACGCGTGATGGGTTCATTCGGTCGGAACGTTCCATCTGGATAACCACCGATAATGTTTTTATTATACAAATAAATAATATCTCCATTCGGTCCCTTTAAGTCGGAAAATGGGTTTGAATCGCGCCCTGTTTCTGCTTTCGCAATAGGAATAATAGTAAACACTAGCAGGAATGCAACAAGTGCCATGGTAAATTTCTTCATTTTAATACCCCCTTATTCTAGTAAATTATAACATATATATTGGAAGCAAGACTCCCTTATAAGGTGCCTTCGCTCAGTTTATATAGGTATTCATTTGTTCAATAAATAGTAATTTCATTGAATAGATGGACCGTTTTCATGAAAAAAAGACGGTGAACCAATTTCCCAATCGGTTCACAATCTAGTGTAGTGGTTATTTCAAATATCTTCTTGAGCCCGCATAGTTTGCTTTGTATGGGTGTGTATCAATGGATACAATTTCCACGTTTCTGCTTGAATTGGGTGCGTGAATCATCTGACCTTTTCCAATATACATGCCGACGTGATAGACCTTCCCTTTACCTTGATTGTACGCAAAAAATAGTAAATCGCCCGGTTGCATATTTTTCCTTGCAACAGGCGTACCATTGACTGCCTGGACGAATGAATCACGTGGAATCATGATGCCGTGGTTTTTGTACACCGAATGGATAAGACCCGAACAGTCAAATCCAAAACCTGATATCCCTGACCAGATGTACGGAAGTCCAAGAAACATCTTGGCACTATCGACGATATCTTGTTGAGTCGGTTTTGGTATTGCAGCAAAGTTTTTAACGACTTTTGCATCTTGCTTACGCAAATATTTCACACCATTGGCAGGCGTTTGAATGTGTAACCAATCCCCTTCTTCCTTAATGACAGGAAGCATTGTTGTGTAGCTGATATCCATGAACTTGTTGGCCTTTTTCGGTTCATTATAAAGAGTAGCGATATTCGTATCAACGATTGCTAGTTGGCAATCCGTATAATCAGTCGTTATTTCTGTCACATGAGATTTCGGAACCCATCCTGGATATCCCGCTTTATTCCTAGGCGTGTATTGGTCCTTTACAGCAATTTCATGCCAGTTTCCGCTACTTTTTAGAATAACAACTTCTTGCCCATAAAGGGCTTGTGTATCTGTTTTTCCAACAAGCCATAATTTTTGACTGACAGACATGCTTTTCGCCCACTTTTGAATGTCGGTAGGATTAGAAATAGAAGGACGGTCCACTACACGATTGTTGTTCGGTGATTTCCATAAGTTTGTCACCTGCACAGCAACAACTGCCGTCTTTTTACCGTCAGACTTATAGCAGACAGGCTGTTTTTTAAATTCTGGGTTCAGTATTCGTGCGAGAAACACACCGAAATTCGCTTTTGTAATGAATGCTGTTGGCTTATATGTATTGTTTGGATAACCCGTTGTGATTTCATTAGCGAAAAGCGTTTTAATAGAATCAGACGCCCAGTATGTCGAATCGACATCTTTGAAAGTCTGTTCTGTTGTTCCCTTCAACTCAAAAGCCTTGACTAAAATCGCTGCCATCTGTCCCCTTGTTAACTTATTGTTCGGCATGAACTCGCCCTCAGCATTACCGTTGACGATACCTTCATCGGTTATTGTCGCAATGATGTCGTATCCCTCATCTTCTGGAGTGACGTCGGTGAAGTTTGGATCGGGTCGGTCTACCGTTTCGAGTCCTAACGCCCTAATAATCATAGCTGAAGCTTCAAGGCGCGTAATTTCTTCATTCACCCCAAAGTTTTGTGCCGGGTCTGCAAAGATAATACCGCGCTCCGCCAAAAAATCTAATTCTGCTTTCGACCCGTACTTATCATTGACGTCTTTAAATAATGGTGCCGCAGAAACATTGCCGAATGTAGCGAACATAACAAGCAGCCCAGTAAAAAATACCATAATCTTTTTCATCAAACATAAACTCCTTTTCTAGTGAAAGATTGTATATTAACAGTACAGGAGATTGAACATTCTGTATAGTGGTTCTTCATGAAATAACATAGAAAAAAGCCTGAAACGCCTGACCTTTTACAGGGCAGTCCCATCGTTTCAAGCTTTTTTTCATATGCCATGCTTTTCGATTGTTAGTTTTGGATTAATAGCTCCAAGAAGTCTTCTGAAACGTATGTTTTCATACCTTTCAATTCTGGTGCAACTTCGAATTTACGAATGCTTTTATTATAACCATACATGTTGTCGCCTCGTTTAATAGTGAATGAACTGTTGTCTAATGTAACAAGTGCACCATTTACTTTTGGTTGAGAAAGAACATGATAACCAAGATGCTCAGCGACTATACGAAGTGGAATCATCTTAACGCCATTTTTCATGTAGTGGTCGTTAGCGATGATGTCTTGTAAGCCTGTTGATACTTCTAGTTTTTCTTCCGGCTCAACTTCAGGTGCTTCTACTGTTGCATTATCCAAAGCAATAATTTTAGTTGGTGGTGTTTGTGGTGGTAGGCTTCTCGTTGTGATTGAGTAAAATACCATCAATTCTTTACCGTTCAACTCTTTCAATTCGATTGCTTTACCTTGTTGATTGAAAAGAGGCGTATCTTTGCCGATATTCAATTTCAACTCGCCATCCAAGCTTAAGAATTCTTTGTCAAACTGGCTGACTTTCACTTCACCAAAAACTTCTTCATCGTTTAAAATGACAATTTCAGGTGTCACTGTTGCCGGATAAATCAGGATCATAGGTTTATTTTTATCATAATAGGCTGAAACAGTTGCACCCTTTTTAAAGTCTGCTGGTTTTAAAGATTTTGTCGTCCCACTATTAAATAGCAAGGAATTATCATTGATGCGCAAAATCGTAATCATTTTATCTTCATTTTCAATCGTTACACGAATTCCCTCTTCTTCTTTTTCAATTTCTTGAATGACACCCGTAGCTTTCATAAAGTTTGTCGTAACTTGTTCTTTTTCACTAATGGCTTGTGTAGTATCTTCTTGTGCTTGTGCTGAATAGCCACCCACTACGCTTCCTGCTAATAGTGCTGCCAATGCGATTGTACCGATTTTCTTCATAATATCTCTCCTCACTTTTCCTTATTCAATTGATTAGACGGAGGACGATGGAAGAAGTTTCATTTTTTTTGGCGGGGCCATTATGGGATATGATCGGTCGGTCGGGTTATATGATCGGGGCGCGGGGGTTATGATCGGGATGCCGGGGTTATGATCGATACGGCAGGGTTATGATCGGGACGACGGATTTATGATCGGGACGACGGATTTATGATCGATACGGCAGGGTTATGATCGGGACGCGGGATTTATGATCGGGACACCGGATTTATGATCGATACGACTGGTATATGATCGGGTTGCCAAATTTATGATCGGACGCCCTTTTTGCATCATCGGGTATGCTTGTCAATTGTATGTAAGTTTCGTTTCAAATACAAAAAGACCCGCTACTTTTAGCGAATCCTTTTGTTTTAACCTTCAGACTGAGGTCTATTGAATAGCGCTTCACTGAACGCCTTAATTCAAAAGTTCATTACGTTATTGCAGTTTTTTCGGGGAGTAGAACTGCTGATAGAATATCCACAGCTTGGTCGATTTCTTCGTATGTAACCGTTAACGGTGGTAATAGTCGAATGACGTTAGCTCCTGCTTGAACGAGCAGTAAACCTGCTTGTTCTGCCTGTTGAATGAATGGCAGAATCTCCTCTTCGCATTCAATACCGAGTAACAGACCCGCCCCACGAATAGAAAACTGGTCTTGCGGCAATAATGCCTGCACTTTTTCAATCAAGTAAGTCGATTTGTCTTCAACTTCTTGCAGAAACTTCTTTTTAAATACAATATCGACAACTGTTTGTGCAACTGCAACGGCCAGTGGATTACCTCCAAATGTCGTGCCATGCGTTCCTGGGCCGAATGAAGGCAAAAGCTCACTTGATCCAAGCATGGCACCAATCGGGAATCCACCGCCTAATCCTTTGGCAAGTGTAATGATATCTGGCTCAAGGTTTGTCTGCTCATAGGCATATCGCGTTCCCGTACGACCAATGCCAGTCTGTACTTCATCGACAATGAGTAAAATACCTTTTGACTTACAGATATCTGTTATTTTTTGTGCAAAGTCCGGGTCAATTTGGTTGACGCCACCTTCTCCTTGAATAACTTCTAGCATAATTGCGGCTACATCGCCGTCAATTGCAGCTTCCAGTTGTTGTTCGTCATTGTATGGAATGATACGAAATGTTTCTAGCAGTGGACCGAAGCCCTCACGAACCTTCGCTTGCCCAGTCGCAGACATGGCGCCGAATGTCCGGCCATGAAAGGATTGTTCGAAGGTAATGATGACGTTTTTCTGTGTATGCTTTCGAGCTAATTTAATGGCTGCTTCATTTGCTTCAGCACCGCTGTTACAGAAAAAAGCATGGCTGAAAGGTGTATCCTTTATAAGCTTAGCTGCCAACAGTTCCTGCTCAGGGCTTTCGAATAAATTTGAGACATGCCATAGTTTTTCACTTTGCTGTTTGACTGCTTCAACGAGCGCTGGATGTGCATGACCAAGACTGACGACCGCGATTCCACTTATGAAGTCGAGGTACTCTTTTCCTTTATCATCCGTCACGACTGTACCTCGCCCTTTTACAAGATGAACTGAACGACGTGCGTAATTTTGAAATAGCGTAGTCAAATGAAAACCTCCTCGCATTTAATTATGGTACCTTCTAATTGCTGTCCGACAATTTGCACCGATGGAATACCTGCATCTAGACAATCAAGTGCAGCTTTCACTTTCGGTAACATGCCTCCGTATATTTCGCCTGTTTCGATCCACTGGACAATTTCGGTCGGTGATGCCGTTTGTTGAACACTTCCTTCTATTTGAATGCCAGGAGTATCCGTCACAAGAAGCAGGCTGTCTGCATTTATTGCCAGAGCAATCTTACTTGCGACTGTGTCCGCATTAATGTTGAGAGGAGCTCCATCTTCTGTTGCACCGATACACGAAATAACTGGCACAAGCCCATCTTTAAGAAGTGTTTCTATTAATTCGGTGCGGACATCCTGGATTTCTCCTACAGAGCCGTACAGTTTTTCATTCAACACTTTACATGTTAGGAGATTTCCATCGTATCCGCTAAGGCCAATCGCATCGATGCCACCTTTATTTAATTGATGGACGAGGGCTGGATTCACTTGACCTATTAATGTCGATTGAACTATCCCCACCGCTTCTTTCGACGTTACACGGATACCGTTTACTACGGATGATAACACTTTATTTCTGGCAAGTTCTTTATTAATAAAAGGTCCCCCTCCGTGAACAAGCACTACATCATTATCGGCTTTTTGCAGTTGTATCATATTCTTGAAAAAGTCTTCATTTAACCCTTCCAACATACTTCCACCAAGCTTTATTACCATTCGTTTACGAGCGATACGTTGCGTTGATTTGGACATAGTCATATGTTAAATCGCACCCCCATGCTACTCCCTTACCAATTCCCTGATGAAGATCCACACTAATTTTCACTTCCGGTTGTTTCAAATAGATCAGCAGTTGCGCTTCTGAAAATGGGACAGGCTCCCCGTTTTCAACAACAGTTGTTGAACCGATTTTAATTTTTATGGCATTCGGATCTAGTGTAGCTCCACTATAGCCGACAGCCGCGATAATTCTTCCCCAGTTGGCGTCACAGCCAAAGATAGCCGTCTTCACAAGCGGTGAACCAACCACCGTTTTAGCAATTTTACGCGCTTCGATATCCGTAATCGCTCCTGATACTTCGACTTCAATAAGCTTCGTCGCGCCTTCTCCATCTTTCGCAATCATTTTCGCAAGGTCTTGAGAAACAGCATGCAATGCTTCCGTGAATTGTTCCCAGTCCGGATGTGCCGGCGTCAATGAATTATTCCCTGCCATCCCATTTGCCATTACGAGCACCATATCGTTTGTAGATGTATCGCCATCTACTGTAATCGAGTTAAACGTCAAATCTGTCACCGTTTTGAGAGCAGCTTGTAGATGAACTGACTCAATCTTAGCGTCCGTTGTGATGAAACCAAGCATTGTTGCCATATTCGGATCAATCATTCCCGATCCCTTTGCAGTTCCGGCGATAGTAATCTTTTTGCCATCAATCACTGTGCTGTATGCTGTGTTTTTTGTTACGGTATCTGTTGTTAGAATCGCTTGTGAAAAAAGAATCGAACCTTCTAATTCAGAACTTGGCTCAAGCTTTTGAATTCCATTTACAATCGGTTCCATTCGCATCATCTCACCGATAATTCCAGTCGATGCAACTCCAACTAATGCAGGTGCAATACCGAGTTTTTCTGCCGCTTTTTGTTGCATAAGACGGGCATCTTTCAATCCTTGCTGGCCTGTACACGCATTCGCATTTCCCGAATTAACAATGATTGCCTGCATTTTTCCCGTTTGTTGCATCGCTTCTTTTGTAACCATTAGCGGTGCCGCCTGAATTGCATTCGTTGTAAATACACCTGCAACATTTGCGGGTACTTCACTAACGAGTAATGCCAAATCATTTTTCTTATGTTTAATTCCACAATGGATGCCCGTGGCTTTAAAACCAATTGGGGACACGATGTTATTTCCCGATATGCGCTTTAGAGCTAAAACTGTTGTCGTCATAATACTCCCCCTAAGTTAGATGAATGCCGGGACAAGTGACAGGCCGGTTATTTCCTCGAGACCGAATTGAACGTTCATGTTTTGAATGGCTTGCCCTGCTGCCCCTTTGACTAAGTTGTCGATGACTGAAACGATTGTTGCCCGATTCGTCCGCGGGTCCACTTTCACAAGGAGATCACAATAGTTTGAGCCGTATACTTGATTGGTTCCAAACTTATCTTTTTCTTGCATAACACGAACAAATGGATGATTAGCATATGCTTCTTTCAGACAATCAATGAGGTGAGCTTCTGTTACCCCCTCCACAACTGGTGCATAACTCGTCGCCAGAATTCCTCTTGTCATAGGAACAAGATGTGTACTAAATGTGATAGGTGGAATTTCTTTTGCAAAGAATGCCAACGCCTGCTCAATTTCTGGAATATGCTGATGCTGATTTAATTTATAGATGGCTGTATTTTCATTTGTTTCGCTGAAATGTGTCATCTGACTAGGCTGATTGCCAGCACCGGATACGCCGCTTTTTGCATCGATAATTAACTGGCTTGCATCGATTGCATTTTCTTTCAATAATGGCAATAGCGACAACAGAACCGCTGTTGGGTAACAACCCGGATTGGCAATTAACTGCGCTTGCCGGATTGCCTCATAATTCCATTCAGTCAATCCGTATACGCTCTGCTCAACAGCTGACGCCGATGCTGGTTCTTTTTTATACCACTGCTCATATTGAGACAGATCTTTTAAACGGAAATCTCCCGACAAATCGATAAGCTTCGGTCCTTTTCCGATTAACGGAGGAAGAAGTTTGCTGGCAACACCAGCTGGAGCACTTGAGAATACGACATCGAATTCCGCTAACCTGTCTAGCTCTATTTTTTGAAGTGGCTGATTGACTATATTCATAAGATGTGAATACTTATGTGAAAAAACTACACCTTCTTCAGATGAAGTGAATAATTCAATTTGTTCGACTTTTGGGTGGTTATGCAGTAGCCGGATGAGCTCAAGTCCACCGTACCCTGATGCGCCAATGATTCCTACTTTCATTACAATCACCCCTGTTTATAAGTTATTCTTATTATATGTATGCATAATTATAAAGTCAACTGTATTTTTATTTATGTTTGAATTATGTATCTTTGAATACGTTTTCATTTTTATGTAATGGCTATTCACAACTTCTGAACAAATGTGCTATAATTCTTTTAGCATCTGGTACTAATAATAGGTATATAAGATTTTATTACCTACTCAGGAGGTTACTATGGACGATTTACTTAAAGTTAAAGGTAAGAACATTGTTGTAATGGGCGTGGCAAATGAACGAAGCATTGCTTGGGGCGTCGCAAAAACACTTTTTGCAGTCGGTGCAAATGTTATTTTCACATATAGAAAAGAGCGTTCACTTGCTAAACTTGAAAAACTATTAAGTGCAGCCGGTTTTGAAGCAAAACTGATTGTGCAATGTGATGTAAATGAAGATGAAAGTATCCATGAAGCATTTGGGAAAATTGGCGCTGAAGTCGGTACAATTCACGGAGTTGTCCATTCACTTGCATTTGCGCATGCAGAAGATCTGAAAAACGACTTTGTTGAGACTACGAGAAGCGGATACGCATTTGCGCAGGATACGAGTTCTTATTCACTCATTGCGACTGCTAGAGAAGCACGTCCATACATGACAGACGGTGGTTCGATCGTAACAATGAGTTATTTAGGCGCGCAACGTGTGCTTGATGGCTATAATGTGATGGGTGTTGCTAAAGCAGCGCTTGAAGCATCTGTGAAGTACTTGGCGTTTGACTTGGGGAAAGAAAATATCCGTGTCAACGCAATCTCAGCTGGTGCGATTCGCACACTGTCTGCAAAAGGCATAGCTTCCTTCAATACGATTTTGACTCAAATTGAAGAAAACGCTCCATTAAGACGCAACGTCACACAAGAAGAAGTAGCGGACATGACACTTGTTACGTTGAGCAATCTGTCCCGCGGCGTAACTGGTGAAATCATTTATGTAGATGCTGGCTATAATATTATGGGTTAAGAAAATAGCTTGAAAGGATAAATTGTCCTTTCAAGCTATTTTTTTGTTTCGATATGAGGAGTGTTAACATATATCTCCGCGGACCAAGCATATAATCCCGCTTACCAATCATATATCCCACTTACCAAGCATATACCCCACTTACCGATCATATATCCCACTTACCAAGCATATAACCCACTTACCAAGCATATAACCCACTTACCGATCATATAACCCGCTAACCGATCATATAACCCACTTACCAATCCTATTTCCCCCTTACCAAGCATATAACCCACTTACCAAGCATATAACCCACTTACCGATCATATCCCCCCCTAACCAAGCATATATCCCACTTACCGATCATATCCCCCGCCAACCAAGCATATATTCCGCCAACCGAGCACACTTCCCCCTAACCGATCATATCCCTCCGCACACCGAGCATAACCCCCCACTCACATGCCACAACATAAAATAAAAAGGACTGTCCTTTTTCAGACAGTCCCATCCTTTATTTCCCCACTTGCTTCATCAAGTGCTTATTCCCTTTTGTAATAATATTTTCATAATCAATATAATCATATATATCTTCCGTAATTTGCTCGCTAAACTTAGCCAACTCTTCGACTGTCAAATCCTCGATTGCTTTCTTCTGTTGCTCACAATAAATAATCAATCTGCCAACGATTTCGTGTGCATCACGGAATGCTGTTCCTTTGCCTACTAAATAATCGGCAACTTCTGTCGCGTTGAGGAAGCCTGCTTTAATCGCTGCTTTCATATTATCCGCATTGACGTGTAGCGTATCAATCATTTTCGACATAATTTCAAGACAGTCCATTACCGTATCAAGTGCGTCGAAAAATTGTTCTTTATCTTCCTGCATGTCTTTATTATAAGTAAGGGGCAATCCTTTCAACGTCGTCAACAATGAAAACAAGGAACCATAGACACGTCCCGTTTTCCCGCGAATTAATTCTGCAGCATCAGGATTTTTCTTTTGTGGCATAATGCTACTTCCCGTTGAATAGGCATCTGCCATATCGATGAATTTAAATTCTTGGCTGCTCCACAAAATAAGTTCTTCACTCAATCGGCTCAAGTGCATCATAACAATTGAGAAATCCGACATTAATTCAAGTAAATAATCGCGGTCACTAACGCCGTCTAGGAAATTGTCCACTGGTTTTGCAAACCCTAATAACGCAGTCGTTACGTCGCGGTCGATGTTATGCGTTGTACCTGCAAGCGCTCCGCAGCCTAATGGGTTTTCATCCAAAATATCAATCGCATTGCCTACACGCTTTTTATCCCTTTTGAACATTTGTGCATAAGCCCCTAAATGGTGGCCGAACGTAACGACTTGCGCACGCTGTAAATGTGTATAACCAGGCATAATTACATTGTTTGCTGCCCCTTTAGTATTCAACGAATCGATAAGCATTTGCAGACTATCCATCACTTGCGCCGCTTTGCCTTTTGCATACAAGCGCATGTCCACAGCGACTTGGTCATTACGGCTACGTGCTGTATGTAGTTTCTTTCCTGTTTCTCCAATACGTTCCGTCAAATGCATTTCTACGAATGAATGGATATCCTCATAATTGCCTTCAATTTTAATCGCACCCGTTTCGATATCTTGCAAAATGGAATCGAGTCCACCCACAAGCAGATCGCCTTCTTCTGGTGTCAATAAATCACAGTGCACCAGCATCGTAACATGCGCAAAGCTTCCTGCAATATCCTCTTTATACAACCTATGATCAACAGGTAATGATGTATTAAATTGCTCCATTATTTCATCCGCACGACTTGTAAAACGTCCGCCCCAAAGTTTCATGTATAATCAACCTCTCGAATGTATTATTATTCATTTTAATGTATTATAATAATCATTCTACATGATTGCAACAATAATTACAGATTGACTGTATTGCAATAATTTGTATTAGTTATAAAAAGTGCAACCGATCATTGCACTTGTCATATCACCAATAGAACAATTTTCTTCACTTCTGTTAGTGAAGCATTTATTCGCATGAAATATTGGTGAGTAGGGCTTGGGAAGATCCATTTTCACTGGATCATCTCCCGTTCGCTTTCGACGAACTAATCACAACATATTTACCGTAAGACATGTTTGATTTACTTTATAATACCTGCGTTAAGAATTTTAAAATCCACATCTACCTTGTATTCTGCCGTTTCTATTATTTTCTCCGTTAATTCATCCGTCCATTTCCCTTTGTGATACATTCTAAAATTCTCACTAAATCCAACTGGGTCAACTTTCAATTCCTGTAACTTTTTCAGCAAATCTTCTATTTCTTTTTTTATGTGTTTGCTAATTTCTTTTTCAAGCTTTTTATTCTCCTCAACTTTACTAAGATCCCTTTTCCCCTTATATTCAACAATCACTCCTTCTATTTCAAGTGAAATGGACAACTCTGGAGATTCAATATCTTTATTGCTCTTTATTTTTAATTTGTTTTTAATTTGTTCAAGAAATAGTTGTTGATCCTTCTCACTTTCTTTGAATTCAACTGCAATTGGCGAAAGCTTTTGAAGTCCTTTCAACGCTTGAATTAGTAACGATTCCTGATTCGTAATCGTTTGAACCATTTTTTCATTATTAAACAAAGCGATACTAGTGATTTTAAGTGATTTCCCCTTTTTTTCTAAAAAAGGAACCATCGTATGATATATCGGACTTGTTTGGGTGTTCATGTACTCTTGAATCGTTGTAAAAGGACTAAAAGAATTATGGAGTTTAGGCTGAAACAAATCATTCAAATAAGCATCCAGATGTTCATTTTCAGGGTAATCGGCTTGTAGAATATCTTCCGCTCTATCTTTTACCACTGCAAGACGAACTTTATTCCCAACTGTTGAATCTCTATAAAAATGTTCAATTACTTGCGTCATCTTTCCACTCTTCGCAAACTCTTCATTAACTAAAACTGTACGTAGCTGGTTTAATATAATCATTTTGTCTGCTTCAGAAGATATTTTGACAAGACCTTCTTGTACCATCTCTGTGTTAACTGAATAGACTTCCGTTAGTACTGGAGACTCGCCCATTGGTTGGGGTATCGATACGGTCATCCACATTTCTTTATCATTCACGTAATCGAGGGCAACGCTACTGACTAACGCTAAATCTTCCACGGAACCCCGCTGGCCATCTTGCGTGCAACCTGCTATGAAAACGGAACATATAATAAGCAGTCGTAAATTAATTTTCCACATCTCTATCCCTCGTTCTTTTTTTGTTTAAGTACATGGATTATACATAATACAACTGGCCATATAAACAGCGCATACATAACGTAAAAAACACGTTCAAACAACAGCTTTTGAAACTCTTCCATAAATGGAAATTGGACAATTACGTAGACGAGCGCTGCTATAATGTATAGATGTGCCTTCTTAGATGTTGATCGAATTGAATCTAACCCTCTCTTTGCAACCCACAAGTAAGCAGCAGTCGTAGATAAAATAAGAAACACCCACATCGTCATGGCTAAAACGTCGATTCGTTCTAGAAATGATAATTCTACTTCTTTAAATAATCCTAAAACGGGATACAAAACATTTTTAAGTTGCCAATCCGAATAATACATTACACTCACGAAGGTGAATGCAAAAGTGAACAAAACGGATATCCATATTCCAATTGAAACATGTTTCAATGTTTTTTTTTGATTGATGATATGTGGAAAATAAAACAATATTAATTCGAAACCGCCAACCGCTAGTAACCCTTTTTTAGTTGCTGTGTAAAACTCCTGCTTATTGAAGTTAAAAAAAGGCATCATATGACGAATATCCCCCGCAACAAAACCCCATTTCAAAAAGTAAACGGATCCTATTGTTAAGAAAAAGGCCATGATACAAAATCGTGCGATTGATTTAATCTCGCCGCTTACGATGTAAATGAGCAAGAGTAAAAAAATGAGTAGAGGGCCTGTAATTGTACGGTCTATAAGTGCACTAACTTGGATTAATTGAAAGTAACTTGCGCAGACGGCTGCTATCACTATGATGAAATAGACCAGCAGAACAACATTTAAACTCTTCCCTAGCCATTTGCCAAGCAGTTTTTCATGAATGGCGAATAAATTATCGTCAGTATATTTTAGACCTAGCCATATCATCGGAATAAGTGCGATATTTGCGATAATCCCAAACAATAGGGGCATCCACCACTGACTGTAGCCCATTGCGCTTATTCGATTCGGCAATGACAAGACAGTGGTCCCTACAATCACATTTTGAACAAGAAACACGACATGGTAACTATTCAGTACTTTTAATTTAGTATTATCCATTACTCATTTCCCCCCTTCTACAGGAGGTTTTTTTGTACTCTGTGCCCTTGAAATACCCGCCTTTCGTCTACGGTACAAAGTTGGCACACGCACAACACTGTTTAGATAATCTGACCATTTCCTTGGTATTACGGGCGTCATATATGGGGTCCCTAAAGAAGTTAAACTTAATAAATGATGAAAAAGCCATGCAAATGCAATCATCTGACCGTATAGTCCAAACATACCCGCGGCCACAATAAATAAATAGCGAATCGAACGACTCGCGTTACTCATTACAAAATTCGGCGGTAAAAAGGACAACAGCGCTGAAATCGCGACTAAAACAATAAGTACATTACTCACAAGACTTGCTTCAACCGCAGCTGTTCCAATGACAATCCCGCCAACAATACCTATCGTTTGACCAATTTTTGTCGGCATTCGTGTGCCGGCTTCTCTTAATATTTCAATAACGAGTTCCATAAATAGCACTTCAAGAACAGGAGAAAAAGGAACCTTTCCTCTAGACTCTTGTAAGTTTAGCAAAACATTAAAAGGCAACATTTCCGGATGATGAGATAGCACTGAAATATACGTAGGCGTTAATATTATCGTTAAGAAAAAACCAAAAAAACGAAGAGCACGAAGAAGTGAGGCCGTTGTCCATCGGTTATAATAGTCTTCAGGGGAAGTAAATAGTTCAAAAAATGAAATTGGACAAATTAACAGTGCTTGACTGTTATTCATTAAAATAGCGACTCTTCCGTCTAACAAATAGTTTACTGCAGCATCAGGTCTAACCGTCCCATGAAATTGCGGGAATGGTGAAAATGGATGATCATCCATTAGTTGTTTTAATACGGAGATATCATTAAATCCCGGATGTTTAATTTCAGAAATTTTTTTTAATACTTTATCCAAATTGTCCTTATTCACAATATGCTCCATATAAACGACAGAAATTTTAGTATTTGTTTCAGTTCCTATGGTGTAGTCCTCGTTTTTTAGACCCGTATTTCGAAGCCTTCTTTTTATTAGTGATAGGTTTGTTTTTAACGATTCGGTAAAGGCATCTTGCGGGCCAATGACGCTCGATTCGGTATCAGACCCAATAATTGAACTCATGGGAGGGCTATATGTATGAACAGTTATAAATAGATTTTTTTTATGAAAATATACGATCGTATTTCCTTCAGTGATTGAAAATAAAACACCAGAAAGATTGACTTTCTCTGGCACATCAGCCGATTTTAGCAAGTCTTCCTTTTGATCTAACAATGGAAAAATAACAGTTCTGTACAAAGTAAGCTTTTCGATAAGTGAGCTAAAGTAAATGATCGTCACTAGCTCATCGGGTGTTTGAATGTCTTTAAATACGGCATCATTTATTCCAGTTAACTCGTTCTTAATAGCGGCAATCGTAATGAGCACCTTGTCATTCTGAGAGGATGTTCCATTATTGTGACTATCCTCCCCTCCTTGCAAAAAACTCATCAAGATCACCTCCCTTTTTGTATACTGTTAGTTTCACTATCTCCTAAATCTTGATAATTTATTCTAAACGGGGGTAGTATACATCATAATTTTCTCCTTTATAATAAGTTGAAACTCGTCTGTTGATTAACCATTTGCTTGCATAAATAACAGGTAAGAAGAGGCTTGAAAACTTCCATTTTCACTGGATCATTTCCGGCTCGCTTTCGGCACACTATTCCCGATATGATTAACGGGGGAGAGGGTGTGACTAAGTACCTGTCGCAAACCTACACTAATTAAGTGAAAAATGCAGTTGCTTTAGAAGTAAAGAAGAACAACCTTTTTCACAAGGTATAAGTGCCCAAAGATGCAATTTCGGGCACTCTGGTACATTGTACAATGTGTAATTTAGTGAGGCTTATACTCCACATCATGTAAGCTCCTATAGAAAGTAACACTTCCTAAAATAAGAAAAGAAAAGACCATAGAGAAAGCTTCAGCCGCCAAAATTGGATCTTTGGCGGCTTTTACCCAGTTAGGAACCCTCTATTCCCCCGTTCCCAAAAGCATTAGCACTTCGTGTACCTTTGCCTTTGGAGAGCGACTGATGAACGACCACCAGGCGATTACTGAAGAAAATGTATAGGGATGCGGCGAAGTCGCATCTCTATACATAAAAATAGCTCAGTTATGTATAGAAGTTGTTAAATCCAAAGCGAGCCAGAAGCAACTGTACACCGAGCGCCTAGTAGTCAATTAAGTTATTAATTGGTTATTTAACACGAGTGATGTTGATATAAAGAATTTCATTGGATTCGCTAAGGCGCCTTTGCTCAGTTTAAATAGATATTCATTTGTTCAAGACCTATGGTAAAGAATTGATGAAGTGCTAGCACTTTTCCTTGCTGTCTGAATCTGGCAGTGTTACAATTGGAAAACGTCTTAATTTAGCGAGTGATAGCTATGAATGCATTCAACTTAAACGATTATACGAATACCCAAAAACCTTGACAGGAGCCTGTCAAGGTTTTTTGTTTCCCTCGGGAAACATATCAATAGGAGGTCATCATTGATGAATAAGCATAGTCATTCAAGCGCTTCAATAATTGCGGTTTGGATTAGTTTAATAAGCAATATCCTCCTAACAGGGATTAAACTTGTTGTGGGCTTCCTCTTTCAAAGTCCGGTCCTTCTAGCTGACGGTTTCCATAATGCAGGCGACGTGATTGCCAGCGGTGCTGCTCTGACCTCAATGCGAATATCCAAACGTCCCGCTGATGATGACCATCCTTATGGTCATGGAAAAGCGGAAGTCATCAGTTCTGCCATTGTTGCACTGATTTTAGGATTAGCCGCCATTTATATTGCGTATGAAGCAATTTCTGCACTTTTTGAGGAACCAGCAAAGGCTAGTTTAATAGCCTTACTAACTGCATTCATTTCGCTAATATGGAAACATGCCTTGTATGTCTATACAATCCGGATTGGTAAATTGACCAATAGTAAAGGGTTGATTGCGACCGCCTATGACCACTTGGCAGACGTTTACGCCTCCCTAGCAGCTGTTGTCGGAATTGGACTTGCACTTGTTGGTGATCTGTACAACATTCACTTCCTCTCTTACGGTGATCCGGTTGCCGGTATCATTGTGTCGTTTTTAGTGCTCAAACTTGCTTATGATATCGGAAAAGAAGCAATGGATGTCCTAATGGAGAAAAATATAAGCCGGCACAGACTGGATGGATTCGCGGCCTTAATCATGACAATCCCTGAAGTGAAACGGATTGACCGTTTGCGAGCTCGGGAACATGGACATTATATTCTTGTAGACCTGCGTGTAGGTGTACCAGGTGAAATGACTATCCAAGAAGGGCATGATGCTTCACGAAAAATCAAGGATACCATCATGGCTAGTAATGAAGATGTAGATGAAGTTTTGATTCACTTAAACCCTTGGTATAAAGAAGACGAATAATAAAATGGCGTACATGTCAGCTGACATGTACGCCATTTTTTGTTCGTTACTTAGTTTTCAGGTTGCTCTTCGACTAATTCAGCATCTACCACTTCGTCCTCTGTCGATAAAAACTGTTGTAATGCCTCTTTGTTTTGCTCGAAATCAATACTTAGAACTTCCCCTGCCGCTACACGCTTCTCTTCAAAAGAGTGTTCAACAGGAATACGTAGCGTCTCTATTTTATCAGTCTTGCCAAGAAGTAAACCTTTACCGATTGTAAGGATTGTTCGATTATCCACATTTGTATTAACGTAAGGCTCCACAACGCCGAGTAACTTAGGCAAGTTTAGTAAACTGTGGATGCTCACAGCTTCATCCTTTAATTTCGACAATGCTTCCTGCTGCCGTTCCACCCGCCCATAATCATTATTTTTATCGTGGCGGAAACGCACATAGCCAAGTAACTGTTCGCCATTTAAAACTTGGTTTCCAGGCTGTAATGTCATTCCAATTCCATGAGACATGGCATAAGGAATATCAACTTCTATCCCATTAGGAGCTACAACGTCTACGATTTTCGAAAATCCAGTAAAGTCAACAATTGCATAGGAATGAATATCAATATCAAAATTTTGCTTAATCGTTTGTCTTACAAGTTCCGGACCTCCAAGTGAAAAGGCAGAATTGATCTTATGACTTCCGTGATTAGGGATATCCACATACGTGTCTCTCATAATAGATACGAGTTTCATCTGATGAGTTGTTTGGTTATAATGAGCAATCATTAGCGTGTCAGCTCGTGCATCTTCTTCTCCTCGGGAGTCACTACCTAATAACAGAACATTAATTTCACCAAATTGTGGATCCGCACCTTCAAATTCATCAAATGACGCGCTGTCATCTTTAAGTGATCCTTCGTTTGCCATAGATAATCCGCTATAGTATTGGACTACTCCGTAAATGATTCCCGCTAACAAAATCAATGTAGTTACTATAAAGAAATTTCTTAGTCCTTTACGTTTCTTATTTCTTCGCTCGCTTCTTTTCATTCAAAAATCCACCTATCGCTTTATTCTATGTTAGTTCTTCCTATTGAATTTGAAGCAAGTTGTACTGCAATCGCATCATCTAAATAACCAATGGCAAATAGATAGTCAGGGATAGCGTCTAAAGGAATGATAAAATATAATAATGCACTTCCAATTATCGCAAGTTCACTCCGTGTACCCTTCCCCAGACGAAACTTCTTGAATAAGTCCTTCATCTGACAAATAAGTGGCCCGATGCTACCCACACTTTCCAGCTTCTTTCCGAATCCAGTAAGAATATCGTTTTTTCCTTCTACTGTTTGTACATACTGTTGGTACTTTGCTAACTTCTGTTCGATGACGGCTTCAGTTACATTTTGATTTGCCACGTCTGAAGATGCAAAAACCTCCTGAATACTTTCAGCAGATGTACGGTTCTTCAACAAAAAATCTTCCTGCTTCTGTTCAATAGGGTAACCAGCTGCTTCAACAAGATCGACCAAAGGCACTTCTAAACAGTCAGCAAATCGCTCTAAATGTTGCAGGTTCGCTTTTCTTTTACCGTTTATCACTCGTGAAATGGTAGCTGTATCGATTTTGCTA
Organism: Sporosarcina psychrophila; assembly: GCF_001590685.1. GTDB lineage: Bacteria > Bacillota > Bacilli > Bacillales_A > Planococcaceae > Sporosarcina > Sporosarcina psychrophila. The sequence continues at coordinate 1,195,554 of NZ_CP014616.1, read as the reverse complement.
AGTTCACTTAGTTTTCGCATTGACAATGAACGCTCTTTTAATAATTCCCTTAGTAACAAACCAAGAGGCGAATTGATTACGTCTTTAGCCATTATCAATTCTCCTTTCCTTGAAACTAACCGAGAATTAGACGCTATGAAGAATTGTATAATTGTGTTGACAATTTGTCAATATAAATAAACCCCATCTTCTTCGACCACTTTTTTAAAAATAGTTGAAGGAAATACGTGTTACAAATTAAAAGCCTAATGAAACAATGTAGGCTATACTAGTAGGTAAGAGGAACAGAGTATAATTCAATTCCTCTCTAGTCAAGGAGCTGATCTGAAATGTTAAAAAAACAGATGGAAAAGTATATTGCTGAAAATACGCTGGATAATAAAATCGAGTTCTTTAATGTGGATAAAGAATATGTCACCAAACATCAATTGATTGCCGGTGATGTAACCGTTGTAGAGAAAGCGTTTAAATTCAGTGCCATAGAGCGGTGCGTGAAAGAGACGGAAAATCTGATACGGGAGGAAGATCAGAACTTTCTAAATGAAAGCATTTCCTACTTAAAAAATCATATGAATGAATTCGTTTACGTAGAATCAAATGCTTTTGAAGTAATCAGAGTCGACGCTGTCGTTCTAGAACTTGATGATGTCTTCGAAACTTATACAGCCCTATTCGGACTAAAATTACAAAAGAAATTCGGGAATGACATGAAGGCATATCTTGACACGCATTTACATGGAGATGGAGCTAAATATAGTGTGATGTTTTCAAATGAAGACGGGTTATGGGATATGAATTTTGCACTTAATTATATTGAAGGTTTTAGTGAAGATTTATCTTTTGTTGAGGTTTATCAACTGATGTATGACTTTATATTCAAAATGGTTGAGGCCGTTGATGAAGCGCAATGAAGGATGGGAATTAATTGAATGATTTAGGTTTTATTTACACATATACGCAGCACACAGATGAGCATGATTTGTGCATGTTAGAGATGAGATCATTTTTCGGCTTTGATGTCACTTCTACTGTGTTGAGAAGTTCGATTGAAATTGATCCAAGTCGCAGCGCATTTATGAAAGAACGACTGGACATTATGTATGAAGGCGACAATCTTGAGGAAATCTCCCGACAAGTTGAACAATACGATTTAGGTGGCTCTACATTTAGAGTCGTCAGTTTGAATACAACGGATCTCGATACGACGAAAAAGATTGGGCATCCGGAGCGTAGGAAAATTGAGCGTGAAATTGGACTACGTGTCAATGGTACTCCCGACTTAGTGAACCCACCTGCAAATACGTTTGGCATTGTTTTATTAGATGGTAAGTGGTATTTTGGGAAGCTTGTTGAAAGTGAGTCGGTCTGGTTCCTTCATCAGAAAAAACCGCATATGTACTCTACGGCATTAAGTACACGTGTCGCAAGAGCAGTGGCCAATATTGCGATTCCGCATCCAAAAGGTGTACGAGCCATCGATCCATGTTGCGGCATTGGTACGGTGCTGGTTGAAGCATTGTCGATGGGCATTAATATCGTCGGACGAGATATTAACCCGCGTGTCGTTTTGGGATCAAGAAAGAACATTGCTCACTTTGAGCTAGAAGGCACTGTAGAAATCGGTCCTATTGCAGAAGTCGTTGACGACTATGATGTTGCGATTATTGACATGCCTTATAATCTTTTTACACATATTACTCCTGAAGAACAGCTTGAAATATTGAAGGAAGCACGCCGGATTACGAAGAAAGTCATCGTAGTGACGATTGAAACAATCGATCACATGCTTGAAGAGGCTGGATTCGTCATTACTGATCGCTGTGTTGCGAAAAAAGGACATTTTCACAGACAAGTGCTTGTCTGTGAATAAAAGGAAAGACCTCGTTTAAAGTAACGAGGTCTTTCCTTTTGTGATTTCACGGGCAAAATCGAGGCTATTTAATTTTCAGATAGCACAACTCTATTCCTTCCATCCACTTTTGCTTGATATAATGCTTTGTCTACCCTGCTGAATAGTTCTAGTATTGATTCCCGATTACTATGATAACTACCGACACCTAATGAAATTGTTATATTATTATTTGTTGGACATATAGTTGACGTGACATTTATACGAAGTCTTTCAGCGATATCCATTGCTTCCTTGACATCCGTTTCAGCTAGCAGGATTACAAACTCTTCCCCACCCAATCTAATACAGACATCGTCGCCCCGTATAATTTCGCTCATTTTTCCAGATAGAAACTTAAGCACTTCATCTCCGATTTGATGGCCATATCGATCATTGACAGCTTTAAAATGGTCGATATCAATCATAATCATAGAAAATGGTCGATTTTCCATAGTCCATTTTGCAGTGATTTTGTCTCCGTACCTGCGATTCTTTAGTCCGGTAAGAGGGTCTGTGTAGGAGCGTTCCTTATAATCCTCAACCCTCTGTTGCTGACTGTTTGCGTATTCGTGAATTGTTTCATTTAACTGCTTAGCCTCAAAATACCATGTTGGAATGTCAGCACATTCGCTTTGTCCCCCATTTTCTTTTAGATTTGCCGAAAATGTCGCCAATTTACGCAACGGATATGATAATCTCCCGGACAGAACAATGGTTAACAAGAAAAAGAATAGGATAAAAGGAAGGGCATACAGTAACATTTTGTAGACCATCCCCTTCAAAGGTTCAATGCTTGCTACATAAGGTGTTTGGGAAACAACTCCCCACTTACTCGACTTAATGTATGTGTACCCAGCAAGAAACTCCTTTCCTTCTGAGTTTGTAACTTTTTGTGCTCCACTTTTATGTCTCAGTACTTTTTGTGTAACTTCATTTTCACTGATATTCTCACCAATACGTTCAGGATTTGGATGATAAACCAGCATCCCCCTATTATCGACTACCCACACATAAGATCCGTCCGTAGCAAAGTGTTCATGAAGAATATCATGAATAATATTATCTTCCTGCAAATAAATCGTGCCGCTTAAAAAAACGAGGTATTCATTTTTTTCGTTCCACAATGGGGTGGAAATTAAAATAAGCAGTCTGCCGGTTGCAGCTCTGTAAGGCGTAGAGATCAGGTTCTTTCTTTCATATAGTGCTTCTTTTGGACCTTCTGTATCTAGTTTCTTCCCTACTATACCCACTTCCGGCGAGGTGGCAAGTACTACGCCATCTTTGTTTACAACGGAGAGCGAGTTAAAGTTTTTACTACTGCTTATTAAGTCCGCAAGTTTTTCAGTTAACTTTTCAGCATCGTCAATTTCAGCACTCATTTCAGACGCTTTAACTTGCAAATTACTTTGCATTCCTTTAAATACTTCTTCCGTTAGTTGCGACAGCTTCATTGAGTAAACTCTATTAATCTCTAGGGAGTTATTTATTAAATTTTCTTTTGTAACAAAATATCCAGATAACAACGTGATACTGAGAATACCAATCATCGCAAATGATACGAGAAGCGTTATCCAGAATCGTAATGTCTTGATCATATTTAATACCTCTTTTTTTGTTGTATTTCACTTCTATTATTATATCGGTTATTTAGAGAACTGTTGAATTGCTTGGATTATTAACAAAAAATATGTACAGGATTAGGAAGCATTTTATTGGTTGTGGATAGACTACGGCTTCCTATATATGGTATACACTCACTATATAAGATATACTATAGGGATAACTTTGCCTAGTAAATATCCCTTATAGTATAGTACATATTCGAAAGTCATGGTGATATAATGGAAATTAATTCAATATGGGATAAAAGATTGAAGGAATTTTATGTTGAAATCGTAAAATACATTTCACTTATTGCAATGGGTGTATTTTATTCTTTTATCATTTTTGGTAGTATTTTTCTTTATTACTACGTGAAATTTCTTCAATGGTTACCTCCCTTTCTTCCAACCGAAATGATAGCGTCATTAGTAATTACGTTTACTTTTTTGATGACGAACATTCGGACATTTGTCAAAAAAGCTGATGTCATCTTTTTAATGCCAGCAGAGACAGTGTTATCCTCATATTTTAAAAAATCGATGTTTTATAGCACTTTTATGGATGTAATCAAACTACTAATCATGTTAATAATTATTAGTCCTCTTGTAAAACAGACTGAAATTATTTCGATTACAGTCCTTATTACTTTTTCAGGCTTAATCCTCTTGAATATTCGCCTGACTTGGATTGAACAATGGATGACTACTAAACTTCATAAGTTAATTCACAAAGTCATTCGATTTCTAACATTTTATACTATTATTTATTTGATGTTTACGGGTCTGTGGGTAATTGCAGGTACTTTACTAATTATCAATTCCTTCATTTGGTTCTATGTATTTAATAAGAAAGGAACGGGGCTTAATTGGGACTATTTAATAAGCCAAGAAGAGAAGTCCCTATTAAAGATTTACAAATTTATTAATCTATATATTGATGTCCCCCATCTTCAGCATTCGTTTAAACGCAGGAGGTTCTTGGGTTGGCTAATAAAGAACGTAATAACTTATAAGCAATCTTCTTCTTACACATACTTATTTTCACACTTGTTTATTAGGTATAATGAATTTTATTATTTGTATGCAAGATTAACCTTAATAGGGATTAGCATTCATTTTTTCTTTCCTGCTAATGGCTGGATTATAGCTTTTCCACTGTTATTTTTATCTGGGTACCAGTTACTTCCTTTACAATACTCGATAAATAACAGTTCCCGTATTTATCCCGTATCAATTAAGGCCCTTAAGCAGTCTTTTCAAAAACTACTAATGAACCTATTAATCGTGCAGCTACTTTTTTTCAACTTGGCTTCGTTTAGTCCTAATCCTCTTATAAAAGTGGTTGTAATAATTTTCTCGGAGTTGTTAGTTATATATTGGTTTGTTTACTTTTTTGCATCAAAACGAATTATGAGACAACCTGAATAACTATTTACTTCTAAATTACAGCAGTTACTTCACAAGTATAAGTACAGTAAATCGCACTGAAAAATACAAGAGCCTTTTGGGAGGTGCATATGCTGAATTCACTAATGTACACGTCACTTGCAATAAAAACAAATTTCACTAAATCCTAATTTTTTTATATTGATTAGTTTCCAGCCTTTCATTCTACCAGGAATAATAGGTAGAAATAGAGGTAATATGTAGATGTTAGTTGTATGAGTACCTATATAATTTGAGCACTACACGGTCAATTTCACAAATAACAAGAAAGTACCCAGCAAGATAACTGAGTACTTTCTTTTTTAGTTTGAAACATATGTTGTAAAGTCAGCCAACAGGCGTGCACCGTAGCCTGTCGCGGATTTTGCATAGTATCCTGAAGCACTGTTTTTACTCATCATGCCCGCCATATCGACATGTAACCATTTACTTTCTTTCGGTACAAAACGACGAAGGAATAAGCCTGCCGTGATGGATCCTGCCCCGCCTAATGAACTGATGTTGTTCATGTCCGCATAATCACTTTCTAAAGACTTATCATACGCTTCGACTAATGGCATCGGCCAGATGAAATCACCGTTTTGATCGCCGATTTTTTTCATTTGGGCAGAAAGTTCTTCATCTCCGAAAACGCCACCGATTTCAGTGCCGAGTGCATTGACGATTGCGCCTGTGAGAGTTGCGATATCGACGATGTAGTCCGCTTTCCATTCGCCTGCACGAATAAGTGCATCTGCTAAAATGAGGCGTCCTTCTGCATCGGTATTGCCGACTTGCACCGTCAATCCATTTTTGTATGTAATAACTTCTCCTGGTAAAACTGATGTGTTGTCAGGCATGTTTTCCACAATTGGAATAAGTGCCACGACATTCACTTTCGCGTTCGATTTCGCAAGCAATGTGAGTGCACCAGAAACAGCAGCTGCTCCCCCCATATCTATGCGCATATCACTTAGGTCTTTGCCGCCCTTCAAGCTGATGCCACCTGTATCGAATGTCACGCCTTTACCGACGAGTGCCACAAGCGGTTTCGATGCGTCACCTTTGTAAACTAGTTCAACGAATGAAGGCTTGTAGATACTGCCACGCGCGACTGTCAGGACGCCGTTCATCTTCATTTCCTTAAGCTTTTCTTTATCGAACACATTCACTTCAACGCCAGTACCTTCAAAGTTGTTCTTCAATACTTCCGGGAATGTTTCTGGATTTAAGACGTTTGACAGTTCATTCATCAAGTCGCGTGAGAATGCAGTTGCTGCCGCACGAATCTTCCCTGCTTCAACGAATGGCTTCGCTTCGTCTCCAACTACATGAAGCTTAGTTTGGAATGCTGTGACATCCGATTTATATGTAACAAACTGGTACGCTCCTAGTTCCCATCCTTCTGTAAATGCTGTCAGCACAGATCCTTTATCCAACTTTGTATAGGCATCCGAAAGAACTTGCGCTTCTACAATTGCTGTTTCGGCTTTTTGAGCGCTTACATCTCGAGCAATATTCCCTGCTGTTGCGCGAACTTTCTCTAGTGTCATATCTTTTTCTTTACACTCTTTTACCACAATATAATGTGTTTCTCCGATTAATATAGAACTATGCCCCGCCTTTTGATTGGCTACGAATTGTTTGATCGCAGCATTTCCCGAAACAATTGGATTGTTTGCGAAAATAACTTTTACTTCATTAGACATATGATTTCCCCCTGGTAAATTATTTCGGCTTCTAAAATAGTTTATCACAAGTTATCCAACTTCAACGAATTATCTTTTTTCGGAAATCACGAGGCAAAGTGTTGTTTACTAAATCGAGATTTATCTTTGCTTCTTACCAAATCCACTATATAAAGGCAGTCTTTAATCAGATGAACGGAGCCATCGCAACTTAATATTATGTTAATAAAAACGCTTCTAAAGCAGAGAATACAACCTCAAACATTCCATTTGAATTCCCCCCTTTAAATAGTCCTATAAGTCATCGCCTTTGAATAAAATGAAATGACGTCATATTAGTGGAGGGCTATTCATGAATTCAATATTCACCTATATCTTTTTAGGCATATCAATGGCTGCACCAATTGGACCGGTTAAGTCCGTCTTATTAAATACGGGTATTAAAAATGGTTTTTTTCATGCCTGGTTTTTTAGTCTTGGTGCTTTGACAACCGACATCATGTATATGTTCATAGTGTATTTTGGCGTTGGTCAATTTATTGATTCGCCTTTAATGAGAATAATTCTTTGGTCTTTTGGCTGTTTTGTACTGTTGTATACGGGTATAGAAAATTTACTATCGCTACATAAAATTGAGATGAATTTGAAATCCGGTAAAAGAGTCCGACTTAGAAAATCAATACTATCTGGATTCTTCATGTCATTGTTGAATCCACTGACCATCCTTTTTTGGCTAGGGATATATGGTTCCATACTCGCGAATACGGCTGGAGTCTCTACAGGATATCAAATTATTATTAATAGTATCGCCATTTTGGTTGGCATTATTTTAGTAGATTTTATTATGTCCTTTTTATCGAGTGGAGCTCGTAAATTATTATCCACCAAGCTTTTGAAAATCGTCTCCCTTATTTCATCCATAATTATGATTGGTTTCGGAATCTACTTCGGCATGCAGGCTTTTCAAGCGTTATTTTAATACGCCCTCACAAGGTTTGGTGATTATTCCCCCCCCTTTTCACATAGTACTGTTTAGTAAAAGACTATACAAAAACATTTAACGCATAAAATGAACACACAAGGAGACCATACCTGTATTAGTCAAAAACACGATTAGTCGAGGTGTGGTAATGGGAAAAAGTACGGTACAAGTAAGTATATGGTGCACTGTAAGTATGGCTTCAATCCCTCTTATCATGACACTAGGGAATTCCATGCTTATTCCAGTGCTCCCGATACTGGAAGAAAAGGTCGGAATCACATCTTTTCAGTCGAGCATGATCATTACAAGCTATTCAGTCGCGGCTATTTTTCTAATACCAGTAGCCGGCTATTTATCAGACCGTTTTGGTAGGAAAATGGTTATATTACCGAGTTTAATCTTCGCTTTAATCGGGGGTCTGATTGCCGGGTTTGCTTCATGGAAAATGGAGGACCCATACACAATGATTATCGTTGGTAGAATCCTACAGGGAATAGGGGCGGCTGGAGCCATGCCAATTATTTTGCCACTTGTGGGTGACCTTTATCAAGATGATGATGAAAAAATGAGTTCTTGTTTAGGAATTATTGAAACGTCGAACACGTTTGGAAAAGTATTAAGTCCCATCTTAGGTTCAGTATTTGCCGCTATTTTGTGGTTCCTGCCGTTCTTCTCTATTTCAGCGCTTAGTTTAATTTCTTTTGCACTTATTTTTTTCTTTGTTAAAGTCCCCAAAGAAAAAGATGATCCTGTGAAGTTTAAGCAGTTTTTAAGTAACACAAAAAAAGTATTCAAGGTGGAAGGAAAATGGTTGTATACCGTATTCCTTAATGGGGTCCTGGTTATGCTGATATTATTCAGTATGTTATTTTTCCTATCAGAAAACCTTGAAAAAGTTCATGATATAAAGGGCATAAAAAAAGGGTTTGTTTTGGCCATACCGCTTCTGTTACTTTGTATTGCTTCGTTTATTTCCGGTCGAAAAATTAAAGGGGATCTAAAGACGATAAAAAAAGTAATGATTATGTGCTTGATCGCAATGTCCGTCAGCGTCATATTCGTGGGGTTTACAAGTAAAAAACTGATCCTTCTGTTAGTGGTAACGAGTATAGTTGGAATAGCTATTGGTGCATTATTGCCTGCACTCGACGCTATTATTACAGAAAACATAAAAAAAGAGTTAAGGGGCACGGTTTCCTCTTTTTATAGCTCAGCGAGATTTATCGGTGTTGCAGCTGGTCCCCCTATTATGTCACTTGCTATGAAAAACTTTCTCAATGTCAGCTATATTACTGCAGGTGTTTTGGGATTCATCCTATTGTTCATTGTCTTTAAGTTCATCAAAGTCGAGGAAATTGAAAAAACGAATAAAACAGCGTAAAAAAAGGACCTAGCAGCGGTTGTTGCTAAGTCCTTTTTTTAAGTAGAATTTCTCCTTTAGATAGTTGTACAGGTCACTCCCTTCGAATAAGATGCATAGACATCATTTTAAGGGAGGACTTTTTCATGAATTCAATAGTTGCCTATATCTTTTTAGGTGTATCCTTGGCTGCTCCAATCGGCCCTGTTAACGCGGCGCAGCTAGACACGGGAATTAAAAACGGATTTTTTCATGCCTGGATTTTTGGTATTGGAGCTTTAACAGCTGATGTCTTGTATATGATTATGGTATATTTCGGGATTGGACAAATTATTGAGTTTCCTCTTGTAAAAATAATTCTTTGGTCGTTTGGTTGTTTTGTTCTTACATATACGGGTATAGAGAGTTTACTTTCGCTACATAAAATTGAGTTAGCTTTGAGATTTGGTAAAAAAACTCGTCTTAGACGTTCCTTATTATCAGGTTTTTTCATGTCACTTTTGAATCCGCTTACTATTCTTTTTTGGCTGGGGATCTATGGTTCAGTTCTTGCGGAAACAGCCAAAAACTTTTCAGGGAATCAAATCATTATCAATAGCATAGCCATCATAGTCGGTATTATTTTATGGGATACTATAATGGCTACTATATCCAGTGGTGCACGCAGATTTTTATCCACCAATCTTTTGAAGCTCATTTCCATTTTTTCGTCCCTAGCCATGATCGGATTTGGGATTTACTTTGGTATTCAAGCCTATCACGCACTATTTTGAGCTTCTTCTTTCTTCCATCTTTTCCGCAACGATATGACTACAATCCCGATTACCGCAAGAAAAACTAAACTGATAAAAAAGCCTGGTCGACTTGTTTTATGAAAGAGTGTTCCGCTAACGGCGGCAACGACCAGAATCATTCCAATCACTCTTTTTACTTTATCCGCAGTAGTCGGCTCAATTAATCTGTGATACATGACTAAAATGAAAAGCCAATTATAAAGCAGCATTAGTGCCGCAGCAGTGGTTATATATTCGTACACTTTTTCAGGCAATAATAAAGAGGTAACTATAGAAAGTACAAGCCCAGTTGATGTTAAAGCGATAGCAGGTAACGGCATTTTGAATTTCTTTTTCGTTTGTTTACTGAATATTTTAGGAGCATCTCCATCTTCAGATATTGTCAGAAGTATCGTGGTAACCGAAAACAGGGATGCAGACATCGTTGAAAACCCGGCAATAATAATTGCAGCTGTAAACACATGCGGGAAAAACTCGATATTACTAACACCTGATAAAGCCTCAACAAAAGGGCTTTTGTTCTCTCTGAACTTATCATATGGCATCAGTAATAGCGCTAACGAAAGTGCGGTAACATAAATTATTCCAAGCAACCCTAACATGACCTTACCCGATTTGGGAGCGTCCTCCTTATTTTTAAGATGGATAGCCATTACGCCCATTACTTCAATTCCTCCATGAGCGTAAAAGGCAAATAAAAGAGCGCTCCAAAACCCGATTAATCCGTTTGGAAAGAATTCATTTACTGTTTCTGGAATCCCAGCCTTTTGGTCGCCCTCAAGCGTCCCTGTCAGCGCTAAAATGGCAATCACAATAAACATAAAAATAGCGGCGATTTTCATTACAGCGTATACGCTTTCTAATTTTCCAAACGCTTTTGCTCCAATAAAAAGAACAATGAGCCCGCAAACGGCATAGATCGATGCAAATATCCATAACTTAACATTAGGAAACCAAAATCTAGACAAGATTGAAATCGCCGTAAGCTGACTGCCAATGATTAATATTTCCGAACACCAGTAAACCCAACCACTACTAAAACCGGCCCAACGTCCATATGCTTTTTTGGCATAGGTACGGAATGACCCTTTCTGCGGATCCTTTGCAGACATTTTCGCTAGTGCTTCAAACACGATATACGTTGCACTTGCAGCCATTATAAAGGCTAGAATGACCGATGGACCTGTCATTTTGATTGCAATACTTGATGCCAGGAAAAAACCTGTACCTATAATGCAACCTACTCCAATTAGGGATAATTGCCACCAAGCAAGATTCGCTGCCTCGTCCTTGCCACCTGACGTTTTCTTCCCCATTTCTACACCTCCACATAAAGATAGCCTTCCACATAAAAGTGGATTTATGTGCTAATGAAACGATGAAAAAACTTCTATTAAGGCAATAAATTCAACTTATTATAATTATTTTTTCCTTAATTTAACACATGATAGCATCACTACTGAAACAGCCCCGTGATGCAAATGTTACTCGCTTCACAGTGCTGTTCTCTATATTGAGAACTTTGTTGTTTCATTCCGATTAAATTACTTATTCAAGAAATATTCCTCAATATTATCTATATACTCGGCACTTAACAAATGGAAAGTAAGTGAGTTTTTTGTGATTATTACTAGGAAGCAGTTTCCAATACCGAAACGTCGCTAGATTCATTCATCGTACAAGGAGATTATTACAGTTTCTATTGAATTCTAAATTAATAGTGCCAAGTATATAGCATTAAGTTATTCTTTTTGATACGCTTTTCTTAATCACACCGTCAGGAGGTAATTTCATTGAAAACAGTATGGAATCATCAAGGAATTATTGAACTATTTGAAGCCAATCGCAATGATGAACTAGCTGGACCGATGACGGCCTATCTGAAAAATCATTTCCCTTTCCTCGGCATCAAAAGTCCTCGACGTAAGGAATTATTGAAAGAGCACTTCGCGGAATATGCGTTGCCTGAACCTGAGCGGCTGTTTGAAGAAGTGTGGAAACTTTATGAACTGCCGAAGCGGGAGTACCAATATGCAGCAATTGCGCTGATTGAAAAAATGAAAAAGCATTTAACGACAGATGATTTTCCTGCTTTACTTCAATTAATTGAAACGAAGTCATGGTGGGATAGCGTGGATTCAATTGCGCCTCATTTTGTAGGTCACATTGTAAAACTTGATCGCGATTATGGTGAAAAAATCATGTTGGAGTGGTCTCTTTCGGACAATATGTGGACAAACCGTTCAGCAATTCTTCATCAATTAAAATTCAAACAACAGACAGATACCGAGCTATTATTCCAGATTATCAAACAGCATTCAGATTCTAAGGAGTTTTTCATCCAAAAAGCGATTGGTTGGGCATTGCGAGAATATGCAAAGACGGAGCCAGATCTTGTGAAAGTATTTGTGGAGGATCATCCATTAAAGCCGCTTAGTAAGCGGGAGGCGTTGAAGCATTTTAAGTGACATCGCTCTTGCAAGTGTAAGTAAACCATCAAAACAAGAAAATCTCCCCTTAAGTTGAAGTTATTTCAACTAAAAAAATGCCAAGTATCCACACCATTAAAAACGGTTCGGTTACCTGGCATCTTTTTTATAGATTTTTCTTTTTTACCTCTTCTATATTAGTATCACTATAAATTGCGGTTCCAGTTCCACCCGTTTTGGCAAGTATTTCTTTCACCTCATTATACGTTAGACCAGATTCTGCATTTTGTCGTTTAACCTCCATAATGTCCGTACCCGCTTCTGTAAATTTCTTTTGATTATTATTTTTCATTTGAGAACCTCCAATTATTTTGTATCCTTATAGTTCCCCAATGAAAGATTTTCACGCAGGCTCTTACTGCCAACAATGAAATCATTGTCAAATGCCAGGAATTTCACCGTTACTTGCCTTCCTCTTAAAATTTTCTCAATTCTTCCAATTGAGTCAATTCCGATTTACGCATTAGTTTGGCTAACACTCAAAATTATATTCGGAAATTTTGAGGGTATGAAAAGTACTTGTATAAATGATAAAAACAGTACCTTGCAATGAATAATACTGTGTGATATATTGTTGTTAACAAGTACTTTATATGAGATAGTACTGTCCATTGAACTATAGTGAAAGGAGTGTAATCAAAGTGAATGTACAATTCAAAAAAGGTGTGTTGAATTTATGCGTGCTTGTTCTTCTTGATAAGCAAGATCGCTATGGCTATGAGCTTGTGCAAAAGATTTCCGATCAGATTTCCATTTCCGAAGGTTCTGTTTATCCCCTGCTACGTCGGTTAACGAAAGAAGGTTATTTCACGACCTATTTGCAGGAATCAACGGAAGGTCCTCCCCGTAAGTACTACACATTGACGGATGCTGGCCGAGAATATCTTCATGAACAGTTAAACGAATGGAAAAGCTTCACGGATGGCGTCAATACATTAATCGAGGAGGGTGTAAGGAATGACTGAAAACCAATTTATAGTTGAACTTGAAACTGCATTGAACCAACTGCCTGCTGAGGAACGGAATGAAATTATTCAAGATATCCAAGAATACTTCTCGAATGGCCGTGAGGATGGAAAAACAGAAAACGACATCGCCACCTCCCTAGGCTCTCCTACGAAAATTGCTGAAGAATTACTTGAGTCGTCTTCATTTGTGGAAAGTAAAGCGGAAATCGTGTCAACGAATGAAATCATTACAATCCAAGATAACCTGTTTTTGAATGTCGATATCAACGTCCAGCATGGCGCACTATTTGTCAGTCCATCTGACAGTTCGATGACGACCGTTGAATTGATTGGTTCTAATGAAAAATTGAAACTAACTGCGGAAGTCGTTGGCGATACATTGTTCATCAGGCTTAAAAGTTTACGCCACTGGTTACTCATGTTCAATTTCAATATGAAAGCGGTGACCCTTAACGTGATTATTCCAATGAAGCTGTATCAATCGATTGCGATGAAGACAGATAATGGACGGATTTCTGCTGAGAAAATACTCTGCAAAAAAGTCAGTGTAAATACCGACAATGGAAAAATCCAATTAAAAGAGATTGCTGCCACTTCGTTGACAGCTGAAACTGATAATGGACGAATTGAAATCGATAAGGTGCAGATCGATCATTTACGAGCGAAAACGGATAACGGGCGAATTGAAATGCGTCATGTCGATGCGGACAGCATTGCAGCTGAGTCTGATAATGGTAGAATCGAGCTCGAACATGTCACGGGTTCCATTGTTGGCAGTACTGATAATGGCCGTATTACACTTCAGACGGACAGCCTTGATCGAAATATTGATTTTCAAACTGATAACGGAAGCATTGTTATTCAATCAACTAGCAAGCCAACAAATGTCTCCATTCATACGAAAACGGGCCATGGTAAAGTCGATGTATTTGGCGAACGCAATTCACGGACGGTCATCGGCACTGGTGAACATACGATTCGTTTGAAGTCGGATAATGGACGGATCACGGTCGGGTGACCATGGATATGGATGGTTGGTGATGGTTTATGTTCGATTGGCGAACGGATATGGACTGGAGCAATGGTATATGATCGTTTTGCTTACGGATATGCTCGGGAGCAATGGCATATGATCGTTTTGCTTACGGATTTGCTCGGGAGGTAATGGCATATGATCGTTTTGCTTACGGATTTGCTCGGGAGGTAATGGCATATGATCGTTTTGCTTACGGATTTGCTCGGGAGCAATGGTATATGATCGCTTTGCTTACTGATATGCTCGGGAGTAATGGTATATGATCGTTTTGCTTACGGATATGCTCGGTCTACAACCCTATATGCTCGTTTTCCATGTTAACTAGTTAATCTCAAATAAAAAAAGCTGAGGACACCGATTTCCAGGTGTCCTCAGCTTTTTCATGTCTTTACACGACCGGTGCTTCTCCACCAAATGCTGCCCACTCTTCGCGGGATGGTCCATAGACGCCCGGTACAGGCAAGCCGGCTTGTCTCATGAGTACGGTCATTTGACCGCGGTGATGCGTTTGGTGCGCTGTTAATATACCAAGCACAGTTCCGATCGCCCATTGCTCCCCATACATCTCTTTTAATTCAGCTAACGATTCATCAGTCCACTGTTCTTTGATTGCCGCAACCATTGCTTCATTTGTTGAACGGTAAGCCCCAGCAATTTCAACAGCCGATGTTGGTACAGCTGCATCGTGAGGATTTGCTTCGAAATCAAGGCCTGTCCGTGACATCATCTCGCCAAGCGTTGTAACGATATGCCATGCGATTCGGCCAAGGGTACGGTCTTCGGCTGACACTTCTTGATCAAGAGATTTATCAGTTAATGTGTTTAGGATTTTCTGTGTCGATTCACTTTCATGGCCCCAGTTAATAAGAAACTCTTCGATTGTTTTAAACATATATATCCCTCCAAATTTTTCTTTACTCTATAAACCTTTTCGTCACCTGTCGTAATTTCCCCTTCATTATCATAAAAATAGAGGACATGGGCATTCTCCTGCTATTTATAGAACTCGCCGTTTCACTTCCTCTAGTAGCGTTGCTTGCCTGGCTTTGTGAATCCATCCCTGTCACGATTTTAATGTAACTGTATCGTCATGGTATAATTTCCATAATTAGAATGGAGGAATCTTATGACCCGTAAAAAAATGCTGTTCCCATTCCTATTACTAATTTCTATCCTAATGACAGCTTGTTCAGCTAGTTCATCTGGCGTGGAAGGTCCTGAATTTGATAAAGCACAAACTGAATTTATCCAGGAATTAAGTGTTGAAAATATTTTTTCTTCATTAAGTGAATTAACGAAAAACCCCCGAGTAGCTGGCACAAGTTCGGAAATGCAGGCAGCTGCTTTTTTGACTGCTCAATTGAAGTCGGAAGGATATGAAGTCGAAGTTCAACCATTTGATTTCGAAAGGTACGTCATACCAGAGTCGCATGGCCTAGTTGTCGAAGACTTTCCGGGCCCACTCTCTCCTGCCCCATTTCAATATTCAGTGGACGGTAATGTCGACGGTCAATTGATCGATGCAGGATATGGCTTGAAAAAGGATTACAAAAAAATTGATGTAAAAGGAAAAATTGCGCTTGTCGCTGTTGATAAAACTGCTTTTTATGAACTGGTTTTATTCGCTTCAGAGGCAGGTGCTAAGGCTATTCTTCTCTATTTCCCTGATGAACTGGAAATTGATAACTGGACGCTTGGTAGAGAGCATTTTAAAGACTTCATCCCCGCTCTAGCTCTTACCTATGATGAAGGGACGAAGCTTGTTGAATTTCTGAAAAACGGTACCCCCGTCAGCGCGGCTGTTAAAATTAAAGGAGCCCGTATTGACAAAGCTGCATCACAAAATTTGATTGCCACTAAGCATCCCACTTCCGAAACGGATGATGACATTATACTTATTGGTGCCCATTATGATTCCGTCGACAAAGCACCCGGTGCGAGCGACAATGCAAGCGGTACAGCAGTTGTCCTTGAACTGGCAAGGATTTTCAAAACGGTTCCAACAAATAAAGAAATTCGATTCCTATTTTTTGGTGCTGAAGAAGAAGGATTGCACGGTTCAGAAAAGTATGTAAGTACTTTGACGAAAGATGAAATCAAGCGCTCTGCCGCCATGTTCAATTTGGATATGGTGGGCAGTGCCGACGCTGGAGATTTAGCAATACAAACGATAGATGGTTCAGACAATGTAGTTACAAAAGCCGCAAGTAAAGCGAACGAAGCACTAAATGGTGACCCAATCGAGACCGACTTCGGAGACAGAAGCGATCACACACCTTTTCATAATGCAGGAATCGACGCAGCGTTATTCATTTATGATCCAGTGGAAGAGTGGTATCATACGCCAGAGGACACAATTGAAAAGTTAAGTAAGGCCCGTCTTGTTAACGTCGCCAAAATTGTTGGTACATCGATTTTTGAACTAACCTTTTCAGGTACAACCAAAGAATAATACAAAACGAGTTCTTTATTCATAAAATCTGGCATACTAAAGATAAAGGGAGGCTGCTTTATGACGACAATTCTAATCGACGCGGATGCGTGTCCGGTTGTGAAAGAAACGATCCGAATAGCGGGGACCTTCGGATTTCGCTGCATCCTTATCTGCGATACGACCCACGAAATGCATCGAGATGGTGCAGAGACTATTATCGTCTCTAAGGGGGCGGATGCAGTTGATTTTGTACTTGTAAATCGTGTACAGAAAGATGATATTGTCGTTACACAAGATTATGGTTTGGCCGCGATGGTGCTTGCAAAAAAAGGGCATCCAATTGACCAAAACGGGCGACTCTATACGGAAGACAATATTGACCAGCTGTTATATGCTCGCCATACCGCCCAGAAAGTTCGAATGGCTGGCGGACGACTACGCGGCCCAAAAAAGCGTTCAAAAGAGAGTGATTTGAAGTTCGAAGAAAGTTTAAAAAAGTTGTGTACGGAACTTGTAGATAAGTAAGAAAATAACCTGTAAGCATCTTATGAAAAATAGAAAGAGAGCCCAAACCATAATCGGTTGGGCTCTTTTTTGTCAGTATCGTTATTTTTTGTCCCTTATTTCTTCTAAAAGATCTATTACTCGATTGTTTTGCGTTTCAATGGTCTTTAAACTTTTCTCAATTGTGTTTGAAGAAAAAAACACAATCAGTACAAGAGCAACTCCAATAATCAATTCCAATGCTTTTCCCCCATAAAATAGCTCTTTTCATTATGAATATTTTCTAGTTTAAAGCATCGTCGGCATTCTATACTTTTTTCCTCATTTCATCACGTATTTCTTTCAGGTATTCATTCCTTTGTTTCGCGGACTTTATAATAGCAACAACTGCATAAATACCAAATCCTAGAATACCTAAATACAGTAAGAAAGGTATAATTCCTAAAATAGACAATAAACTAACCCCCTTTATTAATCGTATCTCCCTCCACTCTACCACAATTTTCCATAACGGTAAGACGTATATATGCAATATGTTTTCATTTTCGCCTTGATAAGAGCAATAGTATATAGTCGGTGCTTAACAAATAGAATGTTCTTCCAACACCGCCTTGTCGCTAGATTTTTTCGTTATATGGACGAGCTATATCACCCATCTTATTCCAAATAGGTAGTACTGAATATATAGTAGAAGAAAAAAGATATTTATGACAATTAATATGATATAATCAAAATGCTCACAAATTATCTGATAATTAGTAGGGAGAAATAGTAAGAGGAGGCGTTCATTATGACAAACAAAATCACTTTTATTACTGACGACTACAAGGGGATAGCGACTAATTAACAAATTGGTTTAGTGTTTCCCCGAATTTTGAAAGGGGAAAATTATGAGTACAGAGAATGTGAAAATTGTAGAACTAAATGCAGAAAACTGGTATGACTGTTGTGAATTAGAGGTATCAAAAGAACAACAAGAATATATTGAGCCAAATGCAATATCAATAGCTCAATCAAAGTTTGAACTTACGTTAAAGCCATATGCTATTTATGCTGAAGAAAGAGTAGTTGGTTTTTTGATGTACAATTCTGTTCAAGAGGAACTTGATGGTTATTGGGTATATAGAATAATGGTGGATAAGCAATTCCAAGGCAAAGGTATAGGTAAAGCCGCTACTAAACTAATGATATCAGAAATGGCTATATCGCTAAATGCAATAAAAATTGTAGTAGGTTATCATCCAAATAACTTGGGAGCTCATAATTTGTACTCTAGTTTGGGATTTATTGATGATGGTGATAGGTTCGGTAAAGAAATGGCTGTTATCAAATATATAATCAATTAATAAACCAATAAGTATCTTAAATTCCGTCCTAATCGATGATTCAATTGAAGATAGAAAGAGCATGTTTTGAATAATTCCTTTCAAAACATGCTCTTTCTTTTTGTTTACTTTTAAATTTCTTTCCTTACTTTTATCAAATCAGTTTCACTATTCTTGTCAGTTCTAACGGGCTATTTTATACAGTTTCTTAGATTTCAAAAAAACAAAATAAGAGCACCGCCAAAAGGCAGTGCTCGCCTATGCTGTTATCTTAAATTGAAATACATTGCTCTCCCTGAATGAAATCCAGCAGCCTATCGACAAGCTTTTTTCATCGTTCTGTCATCTTTTGTACAAGTTATGCGTACGTTGAAGTGTAGACAATCGTTCAGACTAACATTTCCTTAGCAATCAATTCATAGGATTTCAGCTTATCTTGGAAATCGTAAGCAATCATGACAAGCATCACTTCATCCGCATTATATTCTTCTGCAATTTTTTCAATCTCAGCACGGACCTTTTTTGGCGTACCGACAATCATCCGTTTGCGATTTTCGATAACCCGTTGCTGTTCATAATGACTATATGGATAAGTAAGCGCTTTGTCGGGTGAAGGAGTTCCAACTGAGGGCATTCCCTGTTCAAGCATAACCATGGACAAATCAAGTGAAGAGATAATTCGCTCCGCTTCTTCTTCCGTTTCCGCACAGGCGAAGAAGACAGCAACTGCCTGCCTTGGCCTTTGCAAATATGCAGAAGGTTGGAATCTTTTGCGATAGTGATTCGCGTAAGAAGGGCCGCCTTCTCCGTTGATGAACTGTGCAAACATATACGGCAACCCTTTTTCTGCTGCGAGAAGTGCGGAACTTTGGCTTGATCCCAACATCCAAACTGGTGGTGCTTCTTCAATGATGGGCGTTGCTTTCAAGCCTTGATATATGTGCTCTGCTGGCATTGTGTCATTCAAATACATGAGCAGGTCATCCACTTGTCCAGGGAATTTATTGACATCTCGGTAGTTCCCATCATGCAGTGCATATGTCGCACGCGGCATTCCACCCGGTGCGCGGCCAACCCCAGCATCAATCCGTCCTGGAAAAAGTGCTTCAAGAAGTTTGAAGTTCTCAGCTACTTTATAAGCCGAGTAATGAGGCAACATTACACCACCTGACCCTAAACGGATTGAAGACGTAACAGATGCAAGATGTGAGATAAGTATTTCAGGTGATGACCCAGCCAGTGTTGTTGCGTCATGATGTTCGGAAACCCAGAACCGCGTATAGCCCCATTCCTCAGCTTTTCGTGCAAGTTGTGCTGTGTGTTTTAGCGATTCTACTGCGTTACTGCCTTCGGAAATTGGCGATTGGTCTAAAATGCTTAATTTTATGGACATGAAATTTCTCCCCTACCTTCATTTCCTCCATTTTACATGAAGTATCCTGTTTATATGGTGGGCATGCTCAGTATTAATGTTTGGTAAAGTCATATTAAGGTAATGAGTACTATTAATGAAGCTGGAGGTAGCCTATGCCAAAAATTATTTCTGTCAGTACTTTCAAACCGCCTCATGAAGTGAAACAGCAACAAGCAGTTGAGTTAACTCGATCACTTTTTAGTGAGAAATATAATGATATTGAAAGGCTTTTAAAAGTCTTTCAAAATGGCGATATCGAAACGCGGAATGTCTGTATGCCTATAGAATGGTATGGAAAAGAGCATGACTTTGAAGAGCGCAATAATTTATACATTCAACATACTGTCGACTTCGGCGTACAAGCTGTACTGTCATGCCTCCAAGGGGATGACATGCTTGATGAACCGATTGAACCGTCTATGATTGACGCCATTTACTTCATTTCAAGTAGCGGGATTTCAACGCCGAGCATTGAAGCACGTATTATGAACCGACTTCCTTTTCGGGATGATACAAAACGTGTTCCTATTTGGGGGCTTGGTTGTGCTGGAGGGGCCGCTGGAATCAGCAGGGCGTATGAGTATTGCCTTGCCTTTCCGGAAGCAAATGTCCTTGTACTCTCTGCTGAATTATGCAGTTTGACGTTTCAGAAAGACGATTATTCAAAAAGTAATCTAGTAGGTGTCTCACTATTTTCTGATGGGATTGCTTGCGCATTGGTTTCTGGGGATAAATCTTCGGTGAAGGTCAAAAAAGCGATGCCCAAGGTTATTGCAACCACGTCAAAACTGATGCCCGATTCTGAAAATGTTATGGGCTGGGATGTGAAAAACACTGGACTGTATGTTGTTTTCTCAAAAAGCATTCCAGCTATCATAACAAATTGGCTCGGACCTTTCGTCCATGAATTCCTCGGTGATCATGGGCTAACAAAAGACGATATCTCACACTTCGTCGCACATCCTGGTGGAAAAAAAATACTTGAAGCATATGAAACAGCCCTAGGATTTGATCAAAACAAAACGGATATTTCGCGTGATGTATTGCGTCACAATGGGAATATGTCGTCCCCTACTATCCTTTACGTGTTAGAGAAGTTCATGGAAAGTGAACCTGCTGCCGGTGAGTATGGACTAATGGCTGCACTCGGCCCTGGATTTTGTGGTGAACTGCTGTTATTGAAATGGGAATGAGGTGTTTTGCAGATGCTATTTGCCATTGTCATTTCAATCGTTATCTTACAGCGGCTTGTTGAACTTGTTGTTGCGAAACGCAATGAGCAATGGATGCGCAGCCAAGGGGCTTTCGAAGCGGGTGCCGCCCACTACCCCATTATGGTTGCCATGCATATAGCCTTTTTCATTTCCCTTCTTGCAGAAGTCATTCTGCTCGACAGGTCGCTGTCATCAATATGGATTATACTTCTCGTCATTTTTCTAACGGCGCAAGTAGCACGGATCTGGTGCCTTACTTCGCTCGGGAAGTTCTGGAATACAAAAATCATCATCTTACCAGGTGCAGACGTTGTACAGAAAGGCCCGTATAAGTGGGTGCGCCATCCGAATTATGTAATTGTGACGACTGAGCTCTTGGTGCTTCCCCTCATGTTTGGTGCTTATTTAACAGCAATCATTTTCACATTGCTGAATGTTTGGATGTTATCCGTGCGGATTCCCGCAGAAGAAAAAGCATTGAAGGATGCGACGAATTATAGAGAGAGGTTTTCGCTGGACTAATATATTTGGCACTACTTATTAGAATTAACTAGGCGGTATACCTCACCCGTATAACGAACAAATCTAGCGAAGGAGCGACACTAATGATAGACAGCCCAATATCGCCGCATCCTGCAAGCACCGGAGCAATATAGACCAAGGAGGGATGCAGTTCATCCCTTTCTGACGGGCTTATTGCGTGAGGCCATCACCAAGCGACAAAGCGGTGTTGGAAGAACACTCTAATTGTTAAGTGTCGACTATATAATTAACAAATACATTCGATACCTACTTTTCTAAAGAACAAAAGCGCAAGTGCCTGTTCAGGGGCGACAGGCATAAGACGGGCTGGCGAAGCGGCGTTCTTTGCCGCACAGCCGGACCGACTTATGACCCGAGCCTCTAGGCGCTGGAGTCTGGACGTAAAATCTCTATGTCGCAGCTTATCCACAGTACGTGATCTTATGATTTTCTAAGCTACGATTAAAAAACGCTGAGCTTAACTAGTCAGCGTTTTCTTATTTCCTTGCCATCAAATAACTTTCAATCATGAAGAGATTAATATCTCCTACGCATGGATTTCATAACGAAACTAACAACAATCACTATGATAAGTGCTCCGACAATGGCAGGTACAATGTAAAAATCAGCTAATTTCGGACCCCAATTCCCTAGCAACCTACTTCCAATCCATGCACCAATGATACCAGCAATCACATTTCCTACGAGTCCACCCGGCATATCTTTACCTGCGACTAACCCTGCAAACCAACCGATGATTCCCCCAATAATTAAATATAATAACAGTCCCATACATTACATCCCCTTGTTATTTATTTTTAGTATATGAATTAATTATGATAACGGTAAAAATCCATTTTTTTAATCAACTAGAATGTTTATAAAGCCTATAGAATACTTAGAAATTGCCCTGAATAATTGAAGAGACAAATGACATGTCGTTACTCCTCCCCATATTCATCAGTTCCTTTTCCTTACTCCAATGAAAAAGTTCAAATTTCGTATTCTCTATAAACTAATACGCTTAATAATTCTTGAATATACCTTTTCTCCATAACTCTTGCCACTCCATTTCACCATCGACTAATCCCATATTCTATTCTATCTTCTAGCATCCCTCCCATTACACTTGAATTGTATAAGCCGAAGATGATTTAAGCATTCTTTCTACTCCGCCAGGATGATAAGGCATAAAGCCATTCGCTGTCGGCAAATCTACCCACTTTATTTCTAAAATTTCTTCTTCGTCTTGAATCGAGCATTCCCCGGATACGATCGTTGCTTTAAATGTTAGAAATAAAGCGTGATGCCCTTTTGCATTAAAAAATGCTTCATTCACCGCCACGATACGGTCAACTTCAATTGTCAAACCTGTTTCTTCTTGGGCTTCACGAATAATTGCCAGCTCTAACGTTTCCCCATCTTCAACGTCACCGCCGGGAAGAGACCAGCCGCTACCTTTGTTATTGACCATCAGTACTTTTTGCTCATCTTCTTTATAAATAAGTGCATAGACAACATTTACTCTTTTCATTTCTGACTTCCCCCCAATGTCCATTAACTACAACAGAATCCCCAAAACTACCCTTCATACATGCCTATATAGGGTATTTCCTTACCGTCTACTATTACAATATATGCGGGCGTATCCGTTTTATATATCTTTGTTCCAACAGGTAATTTATTAGATGTACCACTTTTAAAGTTCCATGCTTTGTCCGTCTTTTTTGTTATTTCTCCCACTTGCTCACCCAATTCATAGGATAATTCTTTTAGCCATTCTAGATCTCGAGCCTTCGAGTAGACGATACTATCTAAAACAAAAATATCCGCATCACTACTTCCAAGAAAATCTTTCGGCGTGGGATTTCCTTTATAAGCTTCTTGACAGCCTGATACTACCAATAGAAGGAAAGTTATAAAGAGTACTAATCGACCCATTTTCATGAATATAACTGCCCCCCTTATTCAAAAGTCTTATAAGTCAACATGCAAAAAGCGAGTGATATGACAGGCAGAAAACCGTAAACAGGCCCAAGTGTAAATGAAACCCCGCCATTAACATAGCGACTAGTCCGAAGCGGTTTCGTATTGATATTCTATCTAAATACGCTTTATCAGCCTCTGAAATACCTTCATCGTCTTATGAAAATCTCTTTATAAACTCCATGCATTTTTTTATAAAGCCTCATAATTCATATGCCCTAAAATACAACATAACCTCCTATATTCGCCACAATATGGAACAACCCTACTACTTATACGTTGTTCATGTACAAATGGTTCCATAATCTACAAATAATAGGCTTTTGAATGTTTTATTAATTTCCAAAAGCGAAGGAGCACTCCCTAACAGGTGTGCTCCTTCGCTTTTTACACTTTTACCTTTTCATCAGTCAGATACGTCAATGTTTTCCCAGTAAACCCAAACAGAACTGTTAATATCGGAGACAACAGGCAAAAGAATGCGAATGGCAAATAGTCTACTGTTGCGACACCCAACACACCTGTAATGAAAATACCGCAAACGCTCCACGGTACTAACGGATTGACAACCGTGCCCGCATCTTCCATCACTCTACTCAAGTTCTTATTCGCTAACCCTACTTTTTCATATTGTGATTGGAAAGCTTGCCCTGTCAATAATATCGACAAATACTGTTCACCAATCAACACATTAATCCCAATCGCCGTTAACGCAGACGCTGCAATGACAGAGGAAACTTTCTTCAAAAGACTTTCAATTTTCCCGAGTAGACATTGGACAATTCCTAGTGTAAATAACAATCCCCCCATACTAAGTGCCAACAACACCAAACCAATTGTAAACATCATACTTTGCATGCCACCACGAGTAAGTAATTCGTCAATGTCTTTGATTCCTGTCGTTGAAACAAAGCCTTCGAATAAAATCTTAAACACTTCTGGAGCACTGAAACTCTGATGGAAATAGGAAATGATAATCGCACTGATGGAACTTAACGCCAATGTCATTAACGCCGGGACTTTCATTATCGTCAGAACAAAGAGAACAACAAGAGGAATCACCGTATACCAGTGAATCATCCCTGTTTCCAACAAGCCATCTTGGAAATAGGCAATTTTATCAACATCGCTTAATGTGACACTTGGTGATAATAAAGCGAAGATAATCAGCGATAAAATAAATGCCGGGATTGTCGTCCAACCCATATTTCGAATATGTTCAAACAAATTGACGTCAACAATGGATGAGGCCAGGTTTGTCGTATCCGACAGGGGTGACATCTTATCTCCAAAAAATGCTCCGGAAACAATTGCACCCGCCGCTATAGGCAGTGACAAATCGAGCATAGTCGCCATCCCAATAAATGCTACCCCTACTGTTGCTACCGTCGTCAACGAACTACCGATTGAAACACCAACAATTGCAGTAACAACAAAAACAATTGCAAAGAAAAATGACGGTGTAATTAGATTAAACCCGGTATAGATTAGCGTCGGTATCGTCCCACTCATGATCCAACTACTAACTAAAATACCGATGAAGAAAAACAGGAATACTGCACTCATACCCGCTCCTGCTCCTTCGACCAGGCCACCTTCAAGTTTGCGGTACGAAACCTTTTTGAGCAGACCATAGCAAATTAATAGTAATATTGAAAACAAAATTGGCAAATGTGGAACTGCACCAAACTGAACAATACTAACACTAATTATCGTTACAATTGCTGCTATAAGTGTTATCGCCTCTAGAAATGTGGGTGAAATAACTTCCTTTATTCGAAACATGATGAAATCCTCCTCGATGGTTTAAAACTGTGTATTATTTTTGGATACAAAAAAGCCCCTTCAATCCCTTGGAAAGGGACGAAGAAGCTCTCCGCGTTACCACCCTAATTGATGAACCAGTTCTGGACTGGCCATCCACTTCATTAGTTGTTGAGAAAATCGGATGGCGTACTTCATACATATTGCTGCCTGAATTCACACCTACCATTCAGTCTCTTGCTGCTGCTCACAATATGATTACTGGACCATCTCTCAAATATATTCAATTTTAATGATTATCTTTTGTACAAAAGTAATTGATTTGAATCTTATCACGTTTAGCGGGCATGTCAAGGAGTTTCGCAAAAAGATTAAGTGTTGCACGTTTCTCGAAATTCAGATAACAACCAACGTCTAACGCAATTTAGGACTCAATAAGAACCCTCGAACAAGAAGAAATGGATATTATTGGTTGACAGTAAAAGTGTATTAAGGATATAATACAAATTGTAATGTGTATCAACCAATTAATACACATTGTTTGTAGGACAGGTGAATGTATTACGTGGCATTTCTTTGCGATTACTGTATAAATGCTTTAATACATAATATTGCTTTTCTAGACGCATTCTTTTATCGCAAAAGTATTAGACACTTAATACAGTCATCGTAACTAGTGTTTCGTCCATTATTTTTGCCAACACTGTATCACCCCCTTAGTACAGGTTAGGCGTAAAACCATTATGTTTTTTTAGGAGTTGGGTTTATGGATATAAAGTTTAATAATCGTGATCCTGTTTATGTGCAAGTGATTCGGCAATTTAAAGAACAAATTGCAACAGGTTACTTTGAACCGGGTCAGGAGATTCCATCGAGAAGGGAACTCGCTAATCAGCTGAAAATCAATCCAAATACGGCGCAGCGAGCGTATAAAGAAATGGAGGAACAAGGGTTGATTTTTACGGAGGGGAATTTGCCAAGTCGCATTACGAGGGATGCGCAGATGCTCAAAATAGTAAGAGAAGAATTGATTTTAGAGGCTGTAGATACGTTTGTTCATTCGGTTCGATCCATCAATGTTCCTGTACACGAGGCTTTGGATTTAGTGAAGAATACGTATGAAAGGGAAAATAATTAAATGGGGGGATCTTTGTGATTGAAATAAAAAATATAACAAAAAAGTTCGGCAGGAAAAAAGTATTAAATGGCGTTTCTTTTACTGCTGAAAAAGGGAAAATCACTTGTCTAATTGGCATTAATGGTGTTGGGAAAACAACAATTATGAAAGCAATTATGGCTTTAACTCCTATTAATGGAGGTGAAATCCTCATTGATGGTGAAAAAATTCATAAAGGGAGTTATGAAAAAATCACCTTTATACCAGATACAATAACGATGTTACCGCAAATGCGAATACGGGACACCTTTGTATTTATGACTGATTTTTACAACTGTTGGAATCAGGAACGTGCCACTGAACTGCTCCAGTTTTTCAAACTAAACGAAACGGATCGTATTTCTGAACTCTCAAAAGGCAATTCCGCAAAAGTGAACCTTATACTTGGTTTGGCAATGGATGTCGATTATGTCTTAATGGACGAACCATTTTCAGGAATTGATATATTTAGCCGTGAGCAAATTGCCAATGTATTTACGAGTCATTTAATTGAAAATCGTGGCGTTATTATCACAACACATGAAATTAATGATATCGAACATTTAATTGATAAAGTTGTTTTACTAGATGACGGCGTAGTTTTAAAAGAATTCGATACAGAAGAAGTAAGTTAAAAAGAGGGGAAATCGGTAATCGATGTAATGAGAGAGGTGTATCAAGCATGAATCGTTATTTGAAGTTAGTCAATTTCGAAGTGAATAGATTTTTAAAGCTTTACCTCGTTTTACTTGGCATTACGATTCTTTCGCAAATCATTGCGGTGATTGTTCAATCACGGGCCTATTTAAATCGGGCAAATGAATTAATGTATAAGGATTTAATGACGAAGGACCAGTTTATCGAACAATATGGGAATATCTCTTTCTATAATTTTACTCAGGCAGCTTGGTTTCTGCTCCCCATTATGCTTTGTGTTGTAGTATTAATAATCTATGTCTTTTTTATTTGGTATCGTGATTGGCTTGGAAAAAATACATTTAGTTATCGTTTACTCATGTTGCCAACAGCACGCATTACTATTTATTTTGCAAAGGCTACAACGATTTTACTCTTCGTTTTAGGTCTTGTTGCATTACAACTAGTATTATTGCCAGTTGAAAGTCAAGTTTTACAGTGGGTGGTACCAAGTGAGTTTCGTACCGATCTTTCGATTTATGAAATTACCAACCTCCACAATTTAAACGTATTATTGCCAAGCTTTTTTATAGAGTTTGTTCTTTATTATGCTGGCGGAATGCTAGCGGTGTGTATTGTTTTTACGGCGATTTTGTTTGAACGTTCGTTCCGTATTAAAGGGATTATTTATGGCGTTCTCTATTGTGTTGGTTCCCTTTTAATCTTCTTTGCACCTCTATTCGTTAATGGGTTCATCTTAAGAAATTATTTTTATCCAATAGAACTATTTTTCCTGGAACTAGTAGCAGGTCTTCTCGTTTTAGATTGCGCCATTTGGATAGGTAATTTTCTACTAAAGAATAAAATAAGAGTTTGATGGGAGGTTACATAAGTGAAACGCTATTGGAAAATCATTTCGATTTGTTTGGCTACGTTAATTGTGATTGGAACTTTTTATATACAATCAAGTTTAGCTACAAATGAGCATTTAAAAATTGAATTTGAAAAAGTAAATGGCAATGAGGATGAGTTGAAAAATATAGTGTTATACGGTGATTATTTAGGAGATCTTCCCTACCAGTTTCAACCTTTACAAATTACAAGTGAAGAAACATTCAATCCAACTAATTTATCTTTTTCACAAAAAATATCAAGAACAGGTATTCCGATTGATCTTGAAGAATTGGTAGAAAAGCATAGGAGTTTTATGCGAAGTAAGGATTTAAGTCCGCATCTTTTTTTTGAAGACGAAAATTTTGTAGCATATGCCCATATGAATGATTTTAGCTTTGATATTGAAGTGTTAACTAAAAAAACGGACGAAATTACGTCAATCCAGTTGGATGTATCCGAAAAAGAAAATTACGGTTGGATGCAAGTTGAGGAAGTTCAAGTAATAGATAGTGAATTAAAGGTCATTACACGTGCTTCTCGTATAGGTGGTAGTGTTAGAGATGAATTACGAGTCTATACATTTGATATGAAAGAGCAAAAGCTTTTAAGTGATGACACGATTGCTTCTACTCCGACGGTAGAGAATGGTTATTCTGATTTAAGAATCATAAATGATAATTATTCTATTCAGCGGCAAAAATACCTTCTAGTTAAAATTGAGGCTTTTGAAGATGAAAAAATCTATAGAGACGGTGAACCGAAATTAGTCGCGAATGAATTCATCGTTTACGATATAGAAACTAATCAATCTAAAAAAGTTGTTGCTTCTGATGAAAAACTTGGTTCTTTAGGTGGTTCATCCGCTATCTCTAATTCTACACTCTTTATTCCTTCACAGACATCTAATGGTATAGAAGTCAATTTGTATGACATTGAAAGCGACAAATGGGGCAAAAAACTATCATTTGATTTAGTAGATAATAAGGATGATGAGGAGGCACCTTACATTAAGGTAATGAATGGAAAATTCTATATTATTCATGCAACAACTAACGGGCATACCATTTTTATAGGCGATTTAATAACAGGGGAATCCCTATATGAAGGTAAGTTGAAAGTGAAAAACCAAGAAGAAGTTCAAAAGAATTATCGTCTTTACTTTCATGGTATCGAGAATGTTCAATAAAAAAATAAAAGGGTAGTTTGGTCAACCACCTTTTAATTAGAAAGAGATGAGAATGACAGCATTATTGCTGTCATTCTCATCTCTTTCATTTTGAGTAACGGATTCTAACACAATTCGGGGTTCAATGGGAATCCTCAATAACATCAACGTTCACACGTAAAGCCACCCCTTTTCCGAATAGGCGGGATGCTTTTTCTTTACGCCGTTTGGATAGTTCTCGCTATCCGCTGTTGAATAGCTCATGAGTACGTTCTTTCGCTTCCTCTCCGAACGGCTGCTTCCCAAGTCGAAGGTGGTGTTCGTTTCAGGCGTATCGATCAGTAAATAACGGATATTCATCACAAATATCTCCATGTCAAAAGTCATCTGATTTATTTTTAAGTCTCATTAAAAATAAGCAATTAAAATGTGCTAAATGCAACATCTAATTTTTCGGCGTATAGATACTTTTACTCTTTCCATCAATAATTAATAATGACTTTTCTGGTATTTTCTCGCCTAGATAATTAAATTCATCTTCTGAAAAATTGGCTACTACACTTAATTTTTCACCATATTCAGTCATTTGAACTAATCTATCATCTGATATGATTTTAAAATCCGTCATTTCTTCTGTTATTGCTTTTTTGCTAAAATTTGACCATACCTTAGAATGTCTTACGATTGTTTCTTTATGTTTTTTCCACTCGTTTTTATCTATATGATATAAAGGAGGTACATTATAAAGTATCTCATACAACATCCTATTTGATATTTCATCTTCCAATTTTAAGGTTCCCCATCCCCACCAATAAGTCGTGATTACTGAATCGTTGTAAACCAACTTATACAATGGGATCGTGTAGTTTGAATCCAAAAATAACTTCTTGTATTTATCCTTTACAGGTATTTGTTTAGAAAACAGTTCGGGAACTCCGCCGTTACTCGAATAGTATCTCCCTACATAGTACTCACTTTCTTTATTTGTTTTCATATCCTCATCCATCCAAGAAAATGCTGGCGTTTCTATTCCATGTGCAAAGGCAATCGTTTTGTTTGCAAAATCATTTCCGCCTTCAGTTCCAACTACCATATCCCATTCTTGTTGCAGATACTCCATTCTCTTAATTCTAGCCTGGATATCATCCTTTTCAGTAGTAATATGTTCTGGCGAATAGTCATCATAGATCTCCCCAGTGCCATCGGTGTCTAGAAACCATGAGTTAAATGCTAGACCAGTATCTAGAATCGAAGTTATTCTTTCTTCTACACTAGGCATTGCAAGCGTCGGATTCAACTTTCTACCTTCACCTTGGAATCCTTCAATCTTGTTTCCATCTTTATTGGTTACAGTTGCATTCTCGTAAAGTGAAGTATCCCTAAACTTAGCAGTTTCCCACTTCTCTTTACCGGGTTCATGGATTGAATGATACGAATCATAGGTGCCAATTAAATAGCCAAGGTCTTCTGCTTCTTTTACTAACTCTGGTTTAATAAATCCTTCCTGCCAGTCATCAAGTCCAATCCACATATTTTCTAACCCTGAATCCTTCATATCCTTTATCACATCTACAGTATTTGCATCTGCCCACTTCTCTATTGGGTCAACTACATTTCCAAGTACGCTTTTTAATAATCTCTTATTTAGGTCAATTAATTCAACAGGATTTAAATTTTCTATTTTCCTGTTTAATAGCCCCTGAGTTTCTTTATCTGTTTCAGTAAATATTTCCGGATTATAGAATTCTTTTAGTTGCATTACGGCACTTAAGCCTTTTACTATTCTATTTTTAGTGTATTTGTCTACATAATCTAAGTTATTTAAATCATCAAAGGCCGATGAAAGATCTGATCCATCTTCAACTTTAGTAGTTAATAACTCCTGAATCCATAATCTCAGTTTTTCGGGGAAACTGTCTCTCAGTTTTGCCCATTTTATATTTTCCTCTGAAATAACAGTTCTGTCCCAAAAATAAGCATGGGGTGCACCGTAAAGCTTTTCAATTTCACTATTTTCTTTAGCCTTATCCGCCAAGCTTTTGAAGTCACCCTGTTCAACCAAATACTTTTTATAGGTCTTTGCAACATCTGCTGGATTTTTTTCCGTTACATATATTCTAAAACCATATTCCTTCACTTTATTAATCGCTGGAAACTCATGATTAAAAGTAAACTCAATATCATTTTCTGTATTAAAAACAACTTCACTATTATAAGGATTTTTAATTATATAGACTAGCGAATACGCACTTTTATCAACTGCAAAAAACTGCATAGAGAAAGCCTCAATCACCTTCATTTTTTCTTCACTTAAATAATCTTTCCAGACTGGATCATTGCTTGGAATATGCTTCCCTTGATTTAATGGGAGCATATATCCATCACCTTTCACTTTTGGCCATGCAAACATGTTGTCTTCATCTTTGTTGGATTTTATGGTTACATCTACATACTTATCTTTTTTTCTATTTCAACATCAATTGCCTTTTCTAAATAGGTCCAAGTTATAGTATCTCCACTGTCTTTTAAATTTGAAACTTTCATTTTCTCCAGTGGTTCCGATGCTCTTTCAGTAATTCCATTGGACTCCACCTCAAACGCAAGGGTCTCTGGATCCACACTAAAGTTAAAATCCACATTATCTTTTCCTGAATTAACCTCTTTGATTGGTATCTTTTTGTCGTTCACACACCCTACTAGAACACTTGTTACAATTGCAGCAATTAACATGATTGATAGAATTTTTTTCATGTATCACACCTCCATAACTAGAGTAACCGGGGTGTGTTACGCGAATGTTACAAAAAAAGCTAACTTATTATTTTTTAATTCAAACCCAAAATCCAACTTGTGATTATCCAAAATGGTCTTGATAATAGGTAAGCCCAAACCTGTACCTGAAAGCTCCTTACTTCTTGATTTTTCTAATACATAAAAAGGTCTCCATATATGTTCTAAATCATTTTCGTCAATTGCGCCAACCCCGTTAGCAATCGTAAGCTTGACGATATTAGTGTCTATAGTTAATGTAATTTCAATACGCTTATCATCGGAATATTTAATAGCATTAGTAATTAAATTATCGAGTACAACATCTATTGCTTCTTTTTCTGCATTGATAAAATATTCCTTGTCCGCATCTACATTTAATGAAAAATCAATACAGTTTTCCTGTAGTATCAGCATGTATTTTCCCGTCATGTCTATAACCCTTTTACCTAAATCAAAAGTAGATTTGTTTAATGAACTATTTTCTAACTCTGTCCAAAACAGAAGCTTCTCGATTAATACATCCATTTTCTCAATCTGTTCTTCAATTACATCTCTAAATGTTCCGTCATCCAAACCGTCCACTATCCCCTGTTCATACACTTTCATTATTGATAGTGGCGTTTTTAGTTCATGGGACACATCTGACATTAATTCTTTCAATCGCTTATTTTGGCCGTTGATTTCATTATGGGCTTTCTCTAATTTTCCACTCATACTGTTTATACTTTTCGCAAGTTCTCCTACCTCATCATTGGTTGTAATCTCTTCTTTCCTGAACTTTAAATTAGCTATATCTTGAGACAAACTTTTCAAGGATTCTAAAGGCCTTGTAATTTTTTTAGATATGATTACTACTAAGAAAACAATTAATATGACTGAAATGGTCATCAAAAATAGATTAAATCTATTTATGATTATGATTGCTTCTTCCATATGTGGTAATGGTAATCCTATGGCGATAATCGTATTATCAATTTTTATAAATTTAGTTAAAACTTTATATTTGCTTACACCTTGATCGTATATCTTATTGACGCTTTTCTCCTGCAAAGTAGTTAACGTACTTTCAGTAATCCAAAATTTATTTAACTTTATTTTTTTCATTTCAAATTCTAATTTTATTTTTTCATTAAGTTGATTCAAACTTCCACTAATCTCTGAATGAACAATAGTTACGGCGTACTCTTCTTCTATCTGTTTCAATTCGTTTAAGAAACCACTTTCAGGTACACTGATTATCTCGTTAGCTACCTTGTCTAAAACCTTTCTTTGCTCATAAATGTAATATCTGTCTACCAGGAATATATTTATGAGTATTGAAAAAATAAACGTGCAAATTACAATGGATGATATGCCAACTGAAAACTTGCTTCCGATTTTAATCTTCCTTCACCTCCAGGCAGTACCCAATGCCTCTATAGGTTTTGATAAGGTCATCCCCTATTTTAGTTCTTAATCTTCGGATGTGAGTATCTACTGTTCGATGATCCCCTTCATAATCCATACCCCAAACTATATCAATAAGCCTATCCCTCGATAAAATAACACCCCTATTATTAATGAAGAACAGTAATAAATCATATTCAATCTTGGTAAGTTGTAAGGGTTCATTGCTCTTATATGCTTTTTTTTCATTCTCCTTTATCCTAATACCTCTGAATTTAATTTCCTCACCAATGTTCAGGAGCTTTTTAGCTCTTAATATTACGATTCGTGGATCAAATGGCTTCTTAATATATTCATCAGCCCCTCCATTTAAGGCCTTTATTTCATCTTCATGTTGACCTTTAGCTGTTAATATCAGAACTTTGGTTTGACTATTTCCCTTTATATATTTACATACTTCTATTCCACCAATTTTTGGCATCATCCAATCTAAAACGGCTAAGTCAATCTTGGTTGATTCAGCTATATTCAATGCTTCCTGTCCATCCCTAGCTCCCAGGACATTGAAGCCTTCCTCTTTGAAATATGCTGACAGTATCTTAACCATTTGCGGTTCATCATCTGCGATTAGAATATTCATTTTTTCCCCCTTGAGTTAGAAACTTTGACCAAAACCATATTATTACAAAAGAAAAACAAAAAAGGCATCACAAAAGTTTGGTCAACTCAGGAGAAGCCTTCAAAAGTACAAAAACAATCTAAAAAAAATTTTATATAGCTATGTCAAACACGGATATCTCAGGAGGGCTCCAAAATCGAATAGGTATCCTCGTAGTGCCGATTCCGCTATTCACATAAAGATGAGTATGAATTCCTAGTTGATACATTCCTTTTCTATATTTCTTTGCAAGAGGAGGTGTCACCACGGGACCAAGCGTCGGAACAATGACCTGCCCTCCGTGACTGTGTCCTGCCAGTGCCAAATCAAAATTATCATACCCTATTTCGTCCACAAGGTCCGGTTGATGCAACAGAAGAAGCTTAGCCCCCTGATCGTCAACACCTGAATACGCCTTTTGAACATCGGGGTTTCCAAGCATGGCATCATCCACCCCTATTATAGTTAATACTTTTCCACTTTCAAGTTCTATTTTGCTATTCTGATTTGTAAGTAGCTTAAATCCTGATTCTATCATAATCTTTTCGTAAAACCTGACGCCGCCACCTCCATAGTCATGGTTCCCCCAAATGGCGTACTTTCCATATCTACTACTTAGCTTATCAAGTATTCCACTTATCTCTGATCGCCCCTCGAACTCGGATGCTACATCTATGAGATCGCCTGTAAAAGCGATTAGGTCAGGTTTGAGTTTATTAATTCGGTCTACAAGTCTCTCCAGCTGCTCTAGCGAATAATTCGGACCTAAATGGACATCTGAAAACTGTACTACCCTTATAGAATTCTCACCTCCCGACGAGAACTTAAGTTCATATTCCTTTGTGATCAGACGTTTTGGCTCTATTTTAAGTGAGTATACAACTATTCCTGCTACTACTATGCTTACTATAATCAAGAATTTTATACTGCCAAGAACTACTCTTTTCAATTCTCCACTGCCTTTCTTGCACATTAGTACTAGCTATTGTTTCAAAGTATTAGGTACCTCTTGCTAGTACTATACAATCTCATTGTGACACCAATGTTACGTACGGAAGAAAAGCTCAGCTAAACTCGGGTACCCTTTCACAAAAAAGTAGATGAATTTTTTTAATCACATATTTAAGTATTCATTTGTGATAATTGGTTACACAATTAAAAACATCCTTAAATCGATAACTGATTTAAGGATGTTTTTGTTTTATATGCTGTGCCTATCATCTTTCCCCGTTTACAAAAAACGAGAAGTTAAGTATAGTTCTATCTTTTCCATCGAATATTAACGCTCGCACGCATTACCATCTTTATTGCCATCCATTTTTTCTGAGTAAGCAGGATGCCCTTTTTTCACGCCATTCGGATACTTCTGACGTAGTTCCGTACAGTTTTTAAACGCTTCTTTAGCACCGGATACTGGTTGTGTTTCAGGTTTCTTTTCTACATACGTTTCGCTGTCAAATCCGCGATCAGTCGCATAATCTTCAAGCGTCCAGATGCCAATTCCCGCTTTTTTGGCCTTCTCTTCTGCTTTCTTAAAAGCGTCTAGATGTCGTGTATTTGGCGGATAAACGTACCCCACGCGGGCTAGCCCTTCTTCCAACAGTTTTTCCTGAACACTCACACCATCAATATAAATATAAGCAAGCAATCTATCATATTTATCTGTTTTCCCACCGACATCGAATTCGATTTCTAATTTCCCGCTGTTCATCAACTC
Organism: Sporosarcina psychrophila; assembly: GCF_001590685.1. Taxonomy (GTDB): domain Bacteria; phylum Bacillota; class Bacilli; order Bacillales_A; family Planococcaceae; genus Sporosarcina; species Sporosarcina psychrophila. The sequence goes on along the minus strand of NZ_CP014616.1, from coordinate 1,159,773 downwards.
ACGATTACGCTCTTTTGCTTTCTCGCCAAACGGCTGCTTTCCGAGACGTGGATGATTCGTTTCCGGTGTATCAATTAGTAAATACCGGACATTCTGTTCTTTACCTTCATACATAATTTTTACCGTATCGCCGTCAATCGTTTTCACAAGCTCCACCGGGATTAAACCGGCTCGGCTCGGTTCTGCTTCTTGTTCAGGAAAGAAAATATTGTACACAATCAACGCGAGTAAGACGACACCGATACTCACAATGCCTGCTGGTTTTTTCAGTAAGGTGCTAGTATTCTTTTTGTTTTGTTTCATGTATCCGTCATCCTTTTACTAGTTCATTAGTTATAACATTCTTATGTTACCAGTTCTGCAACCAAATGAAAACAGCCGCCACCTAAGTGACGACCGCTTCACTTTCAATCCATCAAAAGATTTTACGTTCCCAATGCCTGTGCTCAGCGACCGCGGCGATAAACTCGCTGTTGAAATCTGCTACGTCAGACAGTACGATGCCTGGACCTTCTTCTGCATCTGAAGCCTCGAAGAAAGGCTTGCCGGTTGTGGCGATACCGATTGGTTTATAGTGTTGAAAAGCTTCGTTGATAAAATTGACGATATCTTTCTTAAGTTTCCTTGGATTATCCGCCTCGCCTCCGACGACGTATAGCCCATCATACAATACGGAATGGATAGTGAGGAATGTTTCCGTCACTTCGACTGCCAGTTTATCTTCACCATAAACGAAACCGAACTTCTCGCCGATGATATCCACAGTCATTCCTGCGTCTACGCAGGCTTTGACAACCGCTTCCACTTCGCCGCCATTGAATTTTTCACCAATGAGAATGGCGATTTTTCGTGTAGCCGGCGATTTCACCGTTAATTCCTGACTAAGGGCTGGTGACGATTCGGTCACGTCCGATTCCTTGCCCTCGGGATGATTGACCCCCACCGCTTCAGCAATAGCGGTTGCCAAGCCTTTATCGACATTGACAAACATATCCACGACTTGCTGTTTGACATTCTTATCTTTCACTTTACCGACTTCAAAACTGAACGCATCGACAATATGCTTTTTCTCGGGCAATGTCATACTGTTCCAGAAAAGACGTGCTTGCGAGAAATGGTCACTGAAAGAATTACTGCGTGCTTGAATTTTGCGTCCTTCCACTTTCTCCTGATAGTGGACGAAACCGCCTTCTTCTTCGGTAGATGTTGTCGGTGTATTGTTTGCCAATGAATTTTTATGATAGCTGACCTGCCCCACATTGATTGCCTGTCTGCCATAGCCATCACGCTGATTGTTATGGATTGGACACACTGGACGGTTAATCGGCAACTCATGGAAGTTCGGTCCGCCAAGGCGAATGAGTTGCGTATCCGTATATGAAAACAAGCGACCTTGCAGCAATGGATCATTTGAGAAATCAATCCCGGGAACAACACTTCCCGGATGGAATGCGACTTGTTCCGTTTCCGCAAATACATTATCGACATTGCGGTTCAACGTCATTTTCCCAATGATTTTGACGGGTACTTTCTCTTCCGGCCATAGCTTGGTCGGATCCAGGATATCAAAATCAAACATGAATTCATCTTTTTCCTCAATCAATTGGACGCCGAATTCAAATTCGACGAAGTCCCCTTTTTCAATGGACTCCCAAAGGTCCCGGCGATGAAAATCAGGATCTTTCCCGGCGATTTTCTGCGCTTCATCCCAAACGAGGGAGTGAACGCCGAGTTTCGGTTTCCAATGGAATTTCACAAAATGCGCTTTCCCTTCAGCGTTCACCAAACGGTATGTATGAACCCCGAATCCTTCCATCATCCTGAAACTCCGAGGAATCGCGCGATCGGACATATGCCACATGATCATATGCGCAGACTCCTGGTTACTTACAACGAAATCCCAAAAAGTATCATGTGCAGAAGCCGCCTGCGGCATTTCCTTATGCGGTTCAGGTTTTACGGCATGGATAAGATCCGGGAATTTGATGGCATCCTGGATGAAGAAAACTGGCATATTATTACCCACTAAATCATAGTTTCCTTCTTCGGTATAGAATTTCACCGCAAATCCGCGTACATCGCGTACTGTTTCTGCCGATCCCTTGCTGCCGGCTACGGTGGAAATCCGTGTGAATACCGGTGTTTTCGAACCGGGTTCCTGCAGGAATGCCGCTTTCGTATAGTCTTTCATCGATTCAAATAATTCGAATTCACCGTGTGCCGCGTAGCCTCTAGCGTGAACGACTCTTTCAGGAATCCGTTCATGGTCAAAATGGGTCATCTTCTCACGGAAATGGAAGTCCTCCATCAATGTCGGACCACGCAATCCTGCTTTCAAGGAATGTTCGTCCTCTGACACGTTAAGTCCTTGGTTCGTCGTCATCTTTTTACCCGCATCATGTGAACGGTACGTCTCTAACTGCCTATTCTTTTCATCATTATGTTTGTTGTCCAATGTCGTTTCCTCCATTCGGAATTTTAGTAGTCTACTACTCTATTCCCAAATGTACTCAACTCAAACGGACAAATTTAGTAAACACTGCTTCCCGCCAGGTAGCCTAGAAATGCAAGGCCGATTCCCGATATATATATTAGCAGAAGATAGAGTACCGCATTCCTTTTCCTACCGTTTTCCCACATGATTAACAGCTCTTTATTCATCGTGGAAAAGGTCGTCAGCGCCCCTGCGAAACCGGAGGCAATCAGCAGAGTCGCCCATAAAGGTAGTTCCAGCCCGAAAACGACTCCAATCATTAGGGACCCTGCCAGATTGACGAGCAATGTTCCAGCTGGTAACCCATCCTGCTCATTCATCTTTGCTGAAATAAAATAACGAATGACTGCACCGGAAAAGCCTCCGATTCCAATCATCAATAAATCCACGAAAGTCATGTACGAACCTTCTTCCTGCCTAGATGAAAGCCGAGCGCCCCGGCAGTAAGTCCGCCGATTATACTAAGAATGATATACAATCCAGCCAAGAGAATTTGATCTTTTTCCATCAGTAGTACAGTCTCCATGCTTAACGCTGAAAACGTGGTAAAAGAACCTAGAAAACCCGACGTTACGATATCTTGCAATTGTTTATCCGCTGCTAGTTTGCGAAAAGCTCCTGCTACTATAAAACATAGCAAAAACGTTCCCACAATATTTACACCTAGCGTCGAAAAGGGAAATCCTGAATCATTGGAAACGACATGGCCAATCGCCACGCGTATAATTGCTCCTGCCGCTCCTGCCAATCCAATCCATAAGAGCTTTTTCATAGGGCAACTTTCTCAAGTAACCTAAGGGAAAGAACCGTTTCAAGATCAAGCCTTTTCTCGATTTTACCAAATTGGATATGAATTTCATCACCATCACGCCGTGTGACTTCACCCTGCCCGAATACACGGTGTTTGACCGCTGTTCCAACCGCTAGCTCGTCACTATCTTGAATACCATCAGGATTTAGTGCAATCGACGCTTTCTTAATCTTCACTGGTTTCTGCTCTTTGTTCGCTTCACCCGGTTTCAAAAGAAGGCCCCTTACTTCATTCAGAAACCTAGAATCTTCTTTCGGCTTCCCTTCGTCCTGACCATATGACAGCAATTCAAGTCGGTTTTTCGCACGTGTCATCCCGACGTAGAAGAGCCTACGCGCTTCTTCCAACATCGCTACATCACTCTCATCTTCATCTGATGGAATAACCCCTTTTAGTAAATCAATCATGAACACACGCCGGAACTCAAGCCCTTTCGCACTGTGAAATGTCGATAACGTCACCGCATTTTCAGGTGCATTGAATTTCGCATTTTTTACTGCCTGTTCAAGTTCTTTCAAACGCGTCGCAAATTCCACCATCGTTCGGAGTTGTGATGCAATTCCTTCAAGTGTATCTAAAATGCTAAGCAGGCTTTCAAAACGGAATCCAAACTTTTCAGCTCTACTTTTAAGCGCCGCCTCATACCCAAAATCATTCCGAATCAGTTGAATCACTCGTTCCGGACGCATCTCTGGAATCACAGCGTATCCTTTTTTATAGTCAGCTAACTTTTTGACTTGACTGTCTTTCATTTCAACCGTTTGAATAAATGCATCGAATACATTCCCCGTTGTTGCAGTATTTTCAAACTGGGTGAGCATGTTTCGTGAAATAAAGGCATTCATTTTCATGATGATCTTCGCAAATATATCTTTCCGTTCCATATTAAAACTGAGACGCATAAAGTTCAAAATATCCTCGACAATCCAATGTGTGAAAAACTTGTCATCTGCATCCTTCATATAAAATGGGATACCTCGCCTGTGTAGTTCGCTCACGAACATCGTTGACGATGAATTGTTCCTGAACAAAATAGCAACCTCATTCAAATTCTTCTCGTTCAGCAGTTCATATGTTACGTATTCTAATTGCTGTTTCGGGCTAGTAAGCTGTTTGATATAAATTGGCTCGATCTTGCCGTTTTCCGTATGCATGTCTTTCGGATAGCGCTTTTTGTTCCGTTTGATGAACTTCGAAGCCATCTCCACGATTTCTTTTGACGAACGGTAATTACGCTCCATCATCAGCACTTGAGCATCTGGATAGACACTCTTGAAATCAAGAAGATAATCCGGCTCCGCCCCGCGCCACGTATAGATCGACTGGTCATCATCAGCAACCACACAAAGATTGCCGTGATGCGCCACAAGATGCTCCACAATTTTATGTTGAACAAGGGACGTGTCCTGGCTTTCGTCGGTTAGGAGGTAGTCGTAGAGGTTTCGAAAGTGCTCGCTAAGTTGTTCGTCTTCTCGAAGTGCCTGTTCCGCAATTGTCAGCATATCATCGAAATCAAGAAGCAGTTGACCACTTGTACGCGTCTTATACTGCTCGTATTTCCTGGCAATGCGTCCTGCCTTATCAACAGGCCCTTCAAGCTCCTCCCATTTCCCAAGTGGGATCATGCGGTTTTTAATCCCACTGATGAATGTCGAAAGAGACGACAGTTCGTCATCCGTGCAATCCTCTTTCAATACGTCTTTATATATGCCTTTCAATAAAAATGCCTTATTGATAGACTGACGCCCTGTCTTACTTCCTTCAATCAGCTCGTATGTTGTACCTATTTTCTCTAAGTAGCTACGCGCAATCATAAATGCCAAACTATGGATTGTGGAAAAGTCCACGCGTGCACTGTGCGGGAAAAACCTTGTGAAACGCTCCGTCATATCTCGCGCAGATGCCCGGCTAAATGTAATTGCTTTAATACGCTTCGGATTGACGTTCTTTTCTTCAATCAAATATCCGATTCGCATGATCATTGTCGTCGTTTTCCCTGATCCAGGGCATGCTAAAAGCAAAAGCGGGCCATCTGTTTGCAGCACTGCTTTCTTTTGCACTTCATTCAAATCTATATTCAATTCTTTCTTTTTTCGTTCAAAAAAATCATTCATTTTACCGTAACTCCTTTACTTACACTGTACTTAATTTACCATACGAACGCCTATTTGTAGAGGAATCAAACATCATTCATATCAAAAAACCTCCCCTGAGTAAGCAAAGGTGACGGTTACCTTAATTTAGTCGAATATAACCGCGAAGGACAAAACTAAACAGAACCAAGGTACTAAATTTACATATGCACACTTCTTCACTTTCAAAACCTCACATATTGTCTTGTTTCATTTCAATATTAATTATAGTGTTTAACTTCTTTTGTTTGGATGAAAATGTATGCAGAACAATTCTACGACTGGGAAAATTTGAAGATAACATCAAATACTTACCTATTACCACCGTTAGTTGAATAAGGGAGTTTTACTAAAGATGAATTTTATCTGTATAATCAAAAATAATGAAATGGCCTATTAGAGGAGGAAATTCTTATTACAAAAATACATATATTTGGTGCTGCTGGTTCTGGAACTTCGACACTCGGAACTGCGTTATCACAGGCACTTCCTTATACTCTTCTTGATACAGACGACTATTTTTGGTTAACTAAGTTCACAGAACAAAGACCAATACCTGAAAGAACAAAAATGCTAAAGCATGACTTAACAATATATCAAAACTGTATTCTTTCGGGGGCAATATGTGGTTGGGGTGACGAATTTAAAGCCCATTTTGACTTGGTTATATTTTTGCAGCTTCCCCAAAATATAAGACTTGAGAGATTGCAACAAAGGGAATTTCAAAGGTATGGGAATGAAATATTGGATGGTGGTAGTAAATACGACGAATCCAAGGCTTTTTTGAAGTGGGCTTCCTTATATGATGAAGCAGGAATGGAAGTCAGAAGTAAAATGTTACACTTACATTGGATGTCGGACTTAGTATGCCCGGTATTGAGAATAGAAGGTGACGATACGGTAAAAGAGCGAGTGAATATAGTCCTCAATTATTTAAGTTCGAACTGAAAAAAATATTGTGCTATCGGATTAGTTGAGCAAAATGGTCAATCCTTTTATTAGATTTTTTCATACCATAACAGTGTCGTAATTTTTAAGTTAGGTTATGACACCTGTTATAGGTGAAAAAGTCTCCCTTTCTAAATAAAAGAGTGTTTTTTTGCAAATCGAACATATTTGTATTGTGATAGATTTGCAATTTTTTCAAGCACACTTTATTACATCTACTGATCTAATTCAAGCTTGGATGCTGCATACACCCGAAGTGTTCAGAGATAAGTTATCAGTGAATGTGAATCATATAACGAACGTTCGGAATTCATTGGAGAGCGTGATGTGATGAGTTAAAGTAAAAAGCGTCACTTTTTTTTAGTTGTTGGTTTCTTTTTTGATCGAGTAAATAAAATCCAGCTAATAGTAAAACAAATTCGAAAATGGCTATTAAAATGTTGACCATTAAAACCGACATGTGGTTTTTAAAATCAAATACTATATGTATTAATAAAAATATTGCTGATAGAACTATGCTAAGTATAGATAATTTCCGCATATGAAAACTCCTTTTTTCAGTAATTTTACGTTTCACTTTTATGTATTTTTAATTTCAAAAAAAACCCAATAACTAATGTATATACTATTTACTACTGGTTGACGTAATACCCCTTTACGGAAGTATTCTTACCCTTTAATTCAAAGAAAAGGTTGCCAATTCTCGTTTAACTAAACCAGCACTCGTTACTTTAAGTGATATGTTTCACAAACTTCTTTTCTCCTGCGTTCCATGGATTTAGAGTATCCAAAACAATCCATAAATAACTTCCTGCCAATATATTTTTTGAAATCATTGTTTCTATATCTGTAATATTCGTTCCAATAGCTAATCATTCTATTGTAACTTTTGCAAAACAGCACAATATTTTCAAGACAAAATCTCTTAATCCGTTCTGTTTCCTGTTCTTTTAAAGTATCATAAGTCATTTCTATTATCTCTACGACATATTCATCACATATTTTTACGATATAAGGAATAGCCCAATCTTCATAATCCATCTGTAGCAACGAAGAGATATGCTTTTGACGAACAAATCCGTCACAACTTCTTGAATAAATACAATGCAAAATCATTTTTTGTCGTAGACTTAAATTGTCTATAACTTCATCTAAACTATCAATATAGTATATGCGATAAGGAAACCTAATCATGGTATCATCTAGAAAGTATTGAATAGTATCCTGGGACACACCACTAGTGACATTTTCATAATTTTCATGAGGAATCATTCCAACCGCTGTGGCCACATCATCTCTCAAATAATTTGGAAATCCATCTTGAAACATTCAATCACATCCTAGCTTCGCTTAATCCTACATTTGCTTTTATCCCATTATATCCATATGTCTAATAGTCAAAATCATTATACCAATAGAAATTAGGATCGCAATTACAAATTGATTAAATGTAATCTTTTTAAATTCACCTGTTCTTTTCTTACCGGATAAAGCCATTATAAACACAATAACCCACGTCACCATTAGTCAATAAGAAAAAGCCGCCGTGAAAGGCAGCCGACTCTTCACTAAAGCCCCAGATAGTTGAAGAATAATTACAGTTCTATTTAAGTAGATTCTGAACAAACTTTGTTCTCCAAATTCCAAACCCTATTAAAGCACCAGGCATATTTAGGATGAAATCATCAACGTCGAAACTACCCTTTCTTGTAACTAATTGCATTACCTCAATAATAAATAATAATACAATCATTGAAATAGAAAATACCATTACTTTGTTTGTTTTCTTTATGAAAAATGGTAAATAAATACCCATTGGTAAAAACAAAACAAAATTACCAAAAAGGTTTTTGATAGGGATATCCAAATTTATACTTCTATCAAGTATTGCTTGAAAATATGTATTTATAGTTTTAAATGGAACGAAATTTGAAGAGTTTTTCATATACTCTAAGAATGGTAGGTCATACCTATAACCCCTAAAACCTAAGAATAATATAAACACCAATACCAATAAGTAAAATATAAAACTTATACTAAATACAATCTTAATTTCTTTCTTCATTTTCTCCCCCTGCACTTGCTGTTATTCATAAGGTACTTTTTTTACTTTACACCATTTAGCCCGTCGTTGGATGGTATATGAGTTTCCTCATGTTCTAACTTTAAACCTTTTGGAAAGTCCGTCAGTTCCTTTATAAAGGAACTATTCTCACCATGTCTAGCTTTTCAGCCGCTCGGCATACCTTTTCCTTAGGAATGTCTTTAGCCTTTGTTCTGTCGACTTCATCTGGCTTCAGAACTTCTAACCTATCAGTAATAATGCAAGCAGAAGTATTAACGCGATGGTTTTAGGTAACTTGGTTCCTTCATTCCTACCCTCCATTGTAAAGTTGAGATTTTAAATCACAGAATCTCCTGTCTTTCACGCTGTTTTCATTTATAACAGAACTTATCGCGCGTACCCAGTTAGCTTAAGAAGATAGAGATTATGATTAGATAAACGTGTGTTGCAATAATTACAGTTAACACAACTAAACCGAACCACGCTATCAATTTCCAATTACCCTTCGAATTCAAATAGAACGCGACATATAAAACTATCGCCAGCACTGCGATAGGCAAGTGATAGAACCATACTCCACCAAGTTGCAGAAATATTGTCATTGGGTAGCTTAAAAGTAAAGCTACTATGCCTCCCAATATATATCTAAGTGCTTCAGTGTTAAAAAATTTACGACTTACTTTATAGCTCAGGAAACCACCAATAGCACTGATAAACACCACTAACAAACACATATAAAGAATGGTTAGATAGGTCACAGTCACTCCCCTTTTCAATCCCATATTACCATAATTGTTCATACGTTTTGTTAAGCTAACCTGCCCCGTTAGCACAATAAGAAAAGAATTACTGTTGTTACACTAAAGCACCCGTTAGTTTAAGTACAAACCTTCACAATATCTATAAAGTAGTAATACACCTGGTGAGTTTGTTACTCTTTTTCCTTATTTAACAGTATATATAGCAATACGCATATTACTGCAATGATTGAAGTGATAATAGAATATCTAATAATTTGAAAGAAAAACTCTGGATAAGGCGTTACAACAAATGAAGTCATCCCCTCAAAATCAGTTGTGCTTACTTCTCTTTTCATAAAGACTACGAATAAGAAGAAAGATAAAACCAATGAATATATCCCTGTTTTCACTAAGATTTTCTCCATTTAAAATCCCCCTAAAATGTAACGTTCTTAGCTCAATAGAGGAAGCTGAACAAAAACATTTGAGTTATTGTTTATTTTCATTTTACCCTATTCATCCTAATGTACTTTATTCAACTAACCTGCCCCGTTAGTTCAATAAGAAAAAGAGCTTCCTAAGAAGCCCCTTTTGTTCGACTAAAGCACCCGTTAGTTTAAGTACACTCATTCACAAGTCATCATTATATAATTTATTAGTTGACTCCGTTACAAATTGAAACCACTCTTCTTCCGACAATTCATCATAAGCAAATCCCATTACAGAGAACTTACCATAATTGATTACATCTAGCACCTGATCAAGCAATCCCGTTCCAGCTTGCCAATCACGTAGTCTTGCATCACTACAAGAAAATGTATCTTTACAATTTCCACACCGAATATAGACTATATTTATTTCATCTATTTTATTATCATCGGCATAGTATAAATTACCGTTTGTAGCATTGCAGGTAGGACAAACAGCTTCAAGATGTTTTTTATACAGATTTTCAAAATAAGCCGATCTTTTAGTAGCTAATTCTAATGAACATTTACAAACCTTTGCATACTCTTCAGGATTCAATAAAATCATCAATTTCATTCCTCCCTATATGGATAATAATTATACTCTTCATTCAACTGTATTGTAACATTTTGTAAAGTGCATAATATCCCATTTAGTTATTGCGCTAAACTGCCCCGTTAGTTGAACAAAAAACTGGAATTGCTCCATGGGATCAAGCCTGAACAGGCTTGTATATGCCATACACACCAGGTTTACATAACACCGATTCACGGAAGTAGTTAACTCCATTACTCAATAAGAAATTTGCAATATAAAATGTTTCAAACTTTTCTTATCAATCTTGCGAAAGATACATTAAATTATTTAATTCAACGTGTGTTATATCATATTTTGAATCAACTGCAGTATCTTTCTATAAGCGTGGATGTCTTCATCCAAGGGCAGTTCCACAAATAAATTTAGGTCTACCTTGAAATTAAATATTGTTGTACAAAAATCTTTTGTATCTACTAAATCACAAGCAAACTCTTCAAAAATACTCGCATCCTCTTTACTAAGTTTTTCATCCGAAAGAATATCTACTTTAATAATATTTTTGTATATACCAACATCTTCTTTCGTCATATAAATGAACTCCATATTAACATCTTCAATTGTTAAAGGTCTTTTCAAATCTTCAATAATTAGATACCCTAACGAAATTCCTTTCTTAAAAAGCATAAATATTTCTAAATCTTTCAACCTTATTTTTCTTCTATAAGTAATCATAACGCTCTCCTTATATTGATTATTGCCGTCTAAGCAGCTCAATGATCTTCAAGTAAAGCACCCGTTAGTTTAATAAGAACAGGAATTAACCAATCCTTTTAGAATAAAACCACTAGGAAACGGAATGCTCTTTCTTCTGTTTCCTCTTATAAAAATAAAGCCAAATAAAAAAGATTATCCAAGGTATTGTCGTGAATACTGGAATTTTGGTAAATTGGATAATTAATATTTCTGCTATCACAGCTGGTATCATAATAATCAACCACATTCTAACTACCTTGTTTTTAAAACTTAGTTCAAATCGGTCACTCATATTTCTCACCCCTATTGTTTTTAACTAACTTGCCCTCTTACTTGAATAAATTTCCTTATATTTACTACTTCGATATCCTTGCCAATTCACCTGCTTATTGAACTAACCTGCCCCGTTAGTATAATTATGTCATCAAATTAATTTCGTTAAATTCTACCGAGGATTGCATAGAGAAATGCAATAAATAAAAAACCTAATGAAATGGAAAGTAACGAGATATACTTCATAAACCCTTTTTCTTTCTTAAAGAAAGCAACGAAACCAAGTATTATGCCTGTTAAATAGACACCAAATCCAATGAATATTCCCCACCAACCCAAAATAGTAATATTAATCGGTGGAAAAGCCATATATGCAACAAAAATTCCAACGACAACTGAAATGGTGGAATACTTACTAAACTTCCTCTCCATTTTTTCGCCCCATTCCATTCCATTCTATTCTATCTATTTATTCACACTATTTATTCTTTTACTTATTGAACTAACCTGCCCCGTTAGTAAAATCACTCCTTATGTCTATAACTCTATTAAGTTGGCAATAATTCCTTTAACATTACTACTTTAGGGGGAATGGAATTGTTATTGTCAAAAGCATGGTCTTCGTTTGAAGCTGATAAACGAATAGAGGGTTTTTCACTACAAACGTTGAAGGCTTATCAGTTACAGTCTTTGCTACTAATTGGTTATTTTAATGATGTAGAGATGGAATTGTTGGATACAAATCAACTGAAGCAATATCTTGCTGTATCGGGCAAGCATTTAAAACCAGCTAGTCTTGCACATCGCATCCGCTTTATGAAATCTTTTTTTCGTTGGTCTCATGAAGAAGGCTACCTGAGTAAGAATCCAACTTGCAAGATTAAAGAGCCCAAAGTAGGTAAGCGGATACCCAAGTATTTAACCGAACGGGAGATTGAACACCTTCGTGAATCCTGTCATTCCCCAATGGAAAAAGCGATTTTTGAATTCATGTTTTCTACCGGTTGCCGAATTGGAGAAATAGTAGCGTTAGAAAAGAACAATATTAATTGGTCCAATCAATCCGCGATCGTTAGGGGAAAAGGTGATAAGGAAAGGGAAGTTTATTTTAATACACGTTGCGACATATGGCTTAAACGCTATATTGAAAGCCGTAATGACAATAATCCTGACATCTTTGTGACTGTAAGGCAGCCACATAAAATGAGTGTTGCCCAAATGCGATACATCATTAAGCGGATTTCAAATCGTGCTGAAATCAATAAAGAGATTCATCCACACCAACTTAGACACAGCTATGCAACTCATTTGTTGAATAATGGGGCTCCTATTGAAGTCATACAAAGTCTTATGGGGCATGAAAAAAGCGAAACCACAAGGATATACGCTCAATTAAGCGGTAGGCTAAGGAAAGAGTATTATCAGAAGTACTTTTAAATGTAAAGGAGCAACGTCTTAAAAGACGTTGCTCTACTCTACTAAAGCACCCGTTAGTTTAATAAATATTAACCAAACTACTTAATGTTTTCTGAGTTAATAATTGTAATTACTGGTTCAAATTTTGAAATAATATCTACTTTATGTTCAATACAAGCTAATGAGTAATGTGTTAATTTACCGCTTGGAAGAAACGATTTCCTTTGTATGAAATCAAAATAATTAGACTTATCATAAATCCGAAATGACTTACCCCGAAATACCTCACTATCATCCCATATAGTAAAATCATCATAAATAACAGAATAGGTAACGTAATTTTTAAAATCAATTTGTAAGGTTACCACTTTGCTGTCAGGGTGAGGAAAGATGAGTAAGTCTGTTGGATTATCACTTTTGTTGATTATTATTCTAAGTCTTTTATCCTCAGTTCTTGGTTCTAAGATACTTTCAAATGATATATAACAATCGTTTGCTTTTATTAACTCCTCAAATGTCATTGTCTTCCCCCTTTTTTCAGCAAGTCCTTCTTCAACTAACCTGCCCCGTTAGTTGAAGAAGGATTATGAAAATCAGATGTTATTAAAGGATAATCATGCCGACTACGATAATTCTTTTCTCTATGGCTATGTTAAAGTTAATGGTTGGTTTTTATAGAAAAATGAGCTTGCAGAAGCATATCCAAATTCATTTTTAACAAAGGACAAGTTGTTAATGTTAATCTAAGTTCTCTTTTTCTATTTCTACACTTTGTTTTACCACAAAGGCATAGTTATAGTCTTCCTCATAGTGTTCCAGTTCTCCCCACGCCCATTCACCATTGTAAGCTCCCAGGTAGATTAATTCTCCATTGCGGATAATGACTTCAATCCCATGCTCTGGTTCCCACTCGCAGCCTCCTATTAAATGGACAACTGGTACCGAATTATCCTCTGGCTCATCTACAAGCATAGAGCCAAATTCTACATACTGAAGGATGTCCCTCATCTTTTCAATTTTAGGAGGCACTTGTCCAACCATTTCACAGAAGTCTTCGGAGTAAGTGATGGCTGCTTTGCATATATCTTCTATAAGGTTATCATCTATACTACTGAGAGACTTTGCACATAAATTGACATACTCAACGCTCACATCTTCTTCAATCCACACTTCTAAGTTCTTATCAAATAATTTAGAACGGACGGTTCCACTCATACCATGTTCTTCTTTGGATAGGTCTTCTATCACTTTCATCAACTCCTTTTCATTTCTTTCATGCATCATTATTTAAATATTGATAAAGTGAAGTCATACTATTTACTCCGATAAACTTCGGGTACGTCTAGTACTGGGTAGCTTATTACCTTGCCCCTACTACTATCTCGTAACACCACTTCATAATATGGCTAAGTATGACTTTTCTTATTGAACTAACCTGCCCCGTTAGTTTAACAAGAATCTCGATTATCTCCACCCGCAAACCTTCGATTCGATCGATGTAAGAACTTGTATGCGCCATACACCTCTAGTTAACATTACGCTAGCAAGTTCACGGAAGTTAACTACATTACTCAATAAGAAAATCTGCCCTGTAAAGGCAGATGATTACTAAACTAAAACGCCCGATAGTTTAAGAACAAAAAACTTTTTTTATTGGTTAACATCAATATTTACACCCCATAGTCTTTGAACATTCACTAATTTCTTTTCATTGAATTCCATTCTATAAATATCAGGTTTTGATGTGCTATGTAAAAAATCCAAGTCATAAGTGCTATCGAAATATTCCATCATCAAGGTCATAATAGCCCCGTGAGTACCTATCACTATTTTTTTATCTCTAAAAGTTTCTAATAGTTCTTTTAAGACCTTTATAGCTCTTTTTTGACAATCAGCATTTGATTCTCCTCCCTCTAAAGAGAAATTTGATTCAAAAAATGACTTCTCTAAAAGTGGAACCAATTCTTTATCTGATACTCGATTGTTTCCTGAAGAGAATATCCTCTCTTTTAAATCTTCAAAAACTAAAACTTCCTCTCCTATTTGTTGGGCTAACTGTTCTACAGTTAAAATTGAGCGTATATATGGACTTGAAGTAACTACATCAATTTCTTTATCTTTCAAAATGTCAGTCACTCGTTTAGCATCTAAATAACCTTTTTCGGTTAATCCTCTGGTTCTATCGTTTCCTTCTTTTGGCGATTCACCGTGTCTCACCATATAAACAAATGTACTCATAATATAATGTCTCCCCCAATAACTTCCTCTTTTTTTCCTCCTAAACAAAACTACGGCATTAGTTCAATAAGCAAAAAGAGCTGCCAAAGCAACTCAATAATCTTCCGCTAAAGCGCCCGTTAGTAAACAAAGACCTAAATTTATTCAGAATACAACCAAGGGATAACTGGTGGTATTCCTGCTTCAGGTACAAGATAAACAAAGACAAAAAATACACAAATTAGTACCCCAAAAAGAGAAACGAATATAGAAATTAAAGGATTAATTCTTTTCAAAATACCATATATCCCACTAACAAAGCTGGCTAATCCAAGAAATAACTCAAAAAATGCTACTGGATATACATTAAACTGTTCCATTACAAAAATTCTAATAAAGTTAAAAACAGAAATAGATAACATAAAAAACACTTGTAAAATCAACCCTAAAACTGGAATGCTCAATTGATATCACCATCCTACCTCACAAACTCCCCTGAAGAGTGTAACAAGTGATTGTCATCTTTTTTAAAAACTAAACTCCCCCGTTAGCACAATAAGAAGAGCATTATTGTTGTTCCAGTAGTCGAGTAGAAGGGAACCTCTCTACCTTACGGTAAATTGTGTTCCTCCCCCCTCACAGAACCGTGCTTGCGCTATTTACGCACACGGCTCTTCCTAGTCACCATTCACAAAAAATAGCTAATCTCTTTCACTCGGATTTTTGCTGATTCTGCTATCCTTACTAGTTTTGTTTCCATTTAGTATCCCTACCTCTGTGTGTAGTAAATGTGTCCCTAATAAGGGTGATAACTTGGTAGCAGCCTTTCCTCCATCGGCATTACCCAACTTCATTGGTACTACGCTGCTATCCGACTCCCTACAACGGCATTTGGCTTCCTTGCTTATTATCGCTTGTACACCATACTCTTCTATAAGCAGAAAAGACCGGTAGGGTCTCCCGAGTTGCCGTATCCTATCAATGTGACACGTGCCAAGGTCTCTGACTCCATAGAGGTTTTATCCTTCTTGCCTTTAACGATGGATAAAATGTAGCTTTCTGCTGTGCTTAAGGCATAAGCCCTCTCGATTTACTAACATTATGGAGCTCAATCCCTTCAACCAGTTGGCTTTCGGCCCGCCACCTAACTGTCTACGCTTAAGGCTACTGTTACCAATAGCCCTCCAAGACTCGCTACGAGTGAATGGCTAGTTCTTTCTCGACGGGAATCCCACCCGCTATATGATACGACCTAGGCTCGGCCGCACAAGCACCTCGTTAGTTTAATAAGAACAGAGACGCTTATTAAACAATCGCGCCCGATTGTAGTAGATTTGTTATTCTAAAGTATTTTTTATTAAATCCTAATCACAAAGAGCGGTTACGTCTTATTTTTCTTTTATCATTTAATATTAAAACTGATAACACCACGACACTAAGTATTACAATAAACAAAAATGATAAGTATAGCGACATGAAGCCTTCAAACGTCTCATCAAACTCTAAAAGCGCAACACCTGATTCATATATACCTCCCAGAGAAATATATCTAGCTACTTCAAGGTAAACCAAATGGAATATTATATTCATCCATAGTGAACCGGTATATGCTCTATAAAGCTGTAGAGCAATTCCAAAAGCGAAGAGTAATATAAAATAATCTATAGTTATTGCAAATGGCTTATCAAAGAATATTGATTCCATCGCCATCACTGTTATCGGTACACAAATAAAGATTAACGGTTGCAAAATTAACGAAGTAAAAAAGCGGAACTTTTTTTGCAACTCTTCAAATATTAAACCACGTATAAAGACTTCTTCTGGAAATGCTTCGTATATAAATGCTGTTATTGTATTGATTAAAACGGAAATTACAGCACTTGTTGTCAAGTTCATACTGAGATTTTCAATCCCGCCGAATAAATAGGCCGTTAAAATACCTACTCCAAGTAAGATAAAAGGCAATGCAATTCCAATAGCCATCTTAGATGATGAATTTACACCTTTTAGGCCGATACTTTTAAACGATTCGGGACTTTTTCTCTTCAGTATATAGAGTACAATGAGCGTTAATCCAGTAAAAATCCCCCCTTGTAGAAGCATGGCTACTTTTCGTTCAATATCGTGAGTTTCTATTAAATATCGTCCGACATTACCCGATACAAAGAGAAATACCGATACTAGTAGAAAATACAAAAACAATCGACTAATCCTAAACTTCGATGAATCCAATTGGTTGCTCCTTTATATTAAGACTTAAGGTTATACATGAGTACCTAGTTATGTCCGCATTAATCAAACAATATATTTTCAACGAATTCGGATTCATTCTTATAAATTTTATACATAAAGTACATCAAAATAGTAACAGCAAAAAGTAAAGTTGATTCGTAAATATTGTCTTCAGTGAGTATAGTTGTTTTAAGCGTGAACTCATTTGCTTTGATAGTAGCGATATGAATTTGGTCTATTTTCACTTCTATCTCGCTGCTCCAATTTTCTTCAATACGTATGTCTTGTTCATCAATTTTTCCTACAACACAAAAGTAGAGTAGGCTATTCCCTGGCTTATCTTTCAAAAAATAGGTCTTCTCTTCTGTTTCAATGATATATGTAGCAACAAGTAAGTTTTTGATATTTCGTTTTTTAATCCCTATCTTAATTTCGGATCCTTTGTGAGCAGTAAATGACACTACACTTCTCTTTTCACATCCTGTAATATCTGCTTTTTCAATGGTTCCAACACTCTCTTTCTCCCTGTTTTCCACTTGAATAGCATTCTTTTTTTTCATGTATCTCACATCATTGAATTGATATTTTTTCATTTATATCCCACCTTTCTTAGTGGCTTATTCATGGTTATACATTTTTTATATTCCTCACTCTTATATTTATTACGATTTAAGCAAAATTAAGTTTCAAATACATAGTTATTCTATAATTTGGCCCGTTTGCTTTATATGGTTTCCTTAAGGGCAGCCAGCTCGCCTTAAGGCAATTTATTCAACAATCGCGCCCGATTGTTGTTACTTTGCATTCTTCATACTTTTTATCGTTCTCCCGTATCCAAGTGCTAGCAAGAGCATGGCTGTATATATTATCGTACCGCCCATGGTGAATAGCGCTGATGATTTATAACTAATCGATGGATAGCCGCTATGCGCATTATAATGCCATTCTGCACCAGCAAACACTGACTGGATAATGAATAACGTAATTCCGAACAATGCTAAAGCCAATACAGCCTTTTTTTGAAAGACCATCTTAGCTAAGTTGTCTTTAAAAACAAATAGAAAGGTTGATTGTCCTTTATGCACTTTTCTACTTTCCTTCTTAGCAGATGGAACTAAAAAGAAAATAAACATTCCGCTGTAAATCAGTGGCAGGATAGTAACTTCAGAAATGCTCATCAAAAAAACTCCTTTACCTTTTGAACGTTTTTGACTCGAAATAAGATTCGTCAATCTGGCCCAATTGCGATATAGACGAAATCGCTTATAAAGCAATCGCACCAGTTAGTGCAATAAGCGACATTAAAATAAATCACCCAGACTTACTACTATTCCAATAAGTGAAAGGGCGAACACTAACAATATCAATAAAATTATAATAGGGGCTATCTTCTTCAGAAAGCCTTCTTCTTTGTTTTTAAACGCCAAATAGCTAAGTATCAGACTAAGAACACCCGCGATAATGAAAGTGAAAAATAATATTTTTAGAAGTACAACCATCGAGCCTTCAGGCTCTTGTGGTGCAATTGCATAAGAAGTAAAAATAGTTATTGCACAAATAATACTTAATATGGCAGACCACTTGCTATATTTTTTGTTCATTGTGTTCTTCCTACTTTTTCAAATCATACCATTTATTGGATTTCGACATCATAATTAATATGAAAGTTTGTTGAACTAACCTGCCCCGTTAGTTCAACAAGAAAAAAGAGTTACCTAAGTAACCCATTTTTAACTAAATTGACATTATTCTTGAGATAAATTTAACCAATTTTTTTCATCAATTGATTGGATCTTATACTTTGAACCAACTATATCTAACATTCTTTGATGAGTTTTAATATCCCACGAATCATCCACATGTTCATATAAGTCTTTCTGTATAAATTCTTGAGTAATATAGTTTGTAACAGAACTAATGTCAACTAATTCTCCAAAAAACTGTCTTAACATCATCGAATCTTCTTTTTCTAAAGGTTCATCTGACAAGAAATAAATTTTGAATACATTAACAATTATATTTATATCTTCGTCATCTAAAAAACAAAGTGGCTCTAACTTTTTATCTTCTTCTGTAAATGGTCCTCTAGTATCTTCAATAATGACATAAGCCAACATTTTATTGTCTTTAAAGAAACGAAAAATTTCTAAATCTCGTAATCTTAGTTTTCTATCGATTGAAATCATTTTTTTCACCTATTCAAATATGAATTTATAACCCGCAGTTATATCTGTACATATTCTTAATCTAAACAAATTTTCCTTCTGAAACAAGAAAAAAGAGATGCATATTAAAGTTACTTAATTAGTATTTTAATCTCATTTTTATGTTCTTTTACAAATTCATTCAAAAAGTCATTGGCTTTTTTATTGTATACCTCTAACCCATCTTCGTTGTATGCGTCTGGTTCACCAAACATTTCTTGCGTATAAGCATCTATATAAGCAATTTGTTCACTCCTGATTTCTACGTACTTCTTATAATATTCTTTAGGTTCCATACCTAACTTTTGAGCTTGCATTTCGATAAAATCAATCATAGATTTTCCGAATGGATCTTCTTTATCTCTAAGAGGTAGCAACATCATTGTTTCCTCTTGTAGATCTTTGTTATCGGAAACATCCAAATTCATTCTTTTAGCTTCTTGCAGAATTAATTCGATTTTTACAGTTCCCTCAATACTTTCCAACACCTCTTCATCTGGATACAAAAATCTTAATTCACCTATCGTAATTTCTTTGTCTTTGACAATAGCTGCAATATCATTGTCATTAAAATCTTTTATACTACTTTGAACACTTGAACTGCATCCCATCAGTGAGATAATTAAAGACAAAGAAATTATAAAAAGAGAAATTCTTTTCAAAAAAACACCTCCATAATATAAATCCTACCACCTGTAATACGTTTTATAATGCAAAATGTTTCAAATTTTCTCTCGAACGAACCTGCCCCATTAGCCATACATGAAGCGCAAAATCAGCGCTACACCATAGGGGATGAAAATGTGTACAGTACGGGTATTGGATATTACGGCTGGGAGAGGAAGGTCGATTAACTATGGTGCCATAGAGCCCATCCGTTAGTCTGACTCCAACGACCACGGTGCATCATAAACTGTCGCACTCTATACGAGTAGCACTCATGGGAGATTAATCCTACTCTGGTTATTGCACCAGTCTGCCTTTATTTTATGAAGAATGGAGTTGGTTTCTGATTAACTTTAAACTTAATATAATCATTTTGAAGGCTCAGCCTTTTTTCAAAAAACTTTTTCTGAGTTTTTTTGTTATGCGGTTTTATAGATTTAGAGCGTTTTTTAATTTTCATGGGAGTTTAATGATTTATACAGTAACGTCCGTTTCCTTCTTCTTGAATATGCCTATTAATAGTATAATTAGTCCTATGATGAAACCAATCGTAAACAGTATAATAATTGTTACTGGTATTGCCCATATATTCCTAATAATTAAGCCATAGGTTAAACCAATCTGAAAAGATAATAATGGTGAGATTACCAGCATAAAAGTGATTCCCCAAACAATGTATTTCCTTTTCTTTGACTTACCTTCGCTTAGATGATAAGCAGCAAGTGCTCCTATGAATGCAAATACATACCCTACAAAAAGCACCATTTTATCATCCCCTTCTTTATTTTAATTTCACAATATCTCTTATCTCACTAAACTGCCAGTTAGTTCAACAAGGAATTCGATCGCTGAACAGCCTTGTATAACCATGCACACGAGGTTAACAAAACGTCAATTCTCGGCAGGTAATTATACTTCATAACCCTATAAACTCTCAGTTTCCCCCTGCGGTCCTTCGTTTTTTGTATGCATCCAATTTTATACATCGTTGAGTTAACAGGATTTCCGCTGAACGCCAGGTCCGTTTAAATCTATAGTTATGTAAATTTAACTAAACAACAAGAAAATAGAATACCTCCCAAAATCCTGTATACTAACAACCATCCCAATGAATTTTTGTTTCATTTTATATTAATATCAAAAACATAAGTTGCTTTTCCTTTGTTCCATTCTACGATAACTTCATAAATATAATATCCCTCTTCCGATGGAAGGATTATTTCATTATCTTTAAGTTCAACAACATCACTTGTTTCATCTTCGTTCCATTGTTTTAGGATGATAGATGAAGGGTTTTCTTCAATTTCAATTTTTAATTTACCACCTTTTTCAACTTGTAATGTATTGAATCCAACTGCTAAGTCATTTATATCTGAACTACTAATTTTTCTAAATTTCACGTCAGTATCTAGCCATTCGAACTCACCTATCATCATTATATAATCGTGAGTACCCACAATAACTTTGCCTTCTGCTTGCTTATAAGTATTGTTTGAAGATATTCCATTACAACCAGCTATAATAATAACTGTTAACATTAACAGCATTGTTTTTTTCATTATCATATTCTCCTTTTAATCTCTAAAATTGCATTTTTTATTCATTTGGAATATGTTAACATATTTATATATTATAGCATGCGTATTGATTAATCAGACTACAAAAATCCAGTGTCACTTTCCAACTAATTTGTCATCTTTTTGGCAGGTGATAAGGCTAAGGTTTATATTGCGTATAACGTCTGCAAACACTTCCCGATAATCTTCCTTTTAGTCAAATAAAAAAGAACAGGTAACTTTCACCCATTCTCTGCTGCAATTTCATCAATTCATCTATCATAAAAAACACTCACCTAAACACATCACCAAATAAAGGGATAACAATAAACATCCCGCTTACTAAACCAAAGATAAAAATTATTGAATAAGTAACGTACTTTTTTTCCTATATTACTCCTTCTCTAAAGGAGTTAGTTCGCTATCTTCGAAACATTATTGAAGAACGCGCAAGACAACAAGTAATCTGTTCCATAATCTAGACGCTGTACTTTTTTTAAAAGAAATGAGCTGCGTTTAATTTTCATGAGAGTTCAATAAGAAAAGCTACCCTTACAGGCAGCTACTTGTTCAACTAAAGCTTTCATTAGTTGAAGTATTTATGAGGTTTCCTTAATTTAAAACGGTCCAATTTGTTGATCAATCCGTCCCACTTCTCGTAGAGTATCGTTTACAGCTGAATTCTGATTTAATGACTTTTCCTGTTCATGAAAACTATATTTCCTTTTAGTCAAAAAATCCACAAGATAGACGCCTACAATTAAAGTTACAAAGAACCCCCAGAAAATCCACATTATCCAATGCATTACATTACCTCCCCTTTTTAATATATACGTAGCGTTCGGCTAAAAGTTACATTTACTATAAAATGACAAACCTACCCGTAAGTAAAAATGGCACGTACCCCAACGAATGCAACACCAATCACAAGAACAATAGAACCTATCAATAATTTAGATTTGATGTCATTTTTCCCTATTTCAATTTATACAAAGTATACCATTAATGTGTAATAATGCGATGTGCAAGACTGGCTGGTTTTAAATGCTTGACCGATACAGCAAAATATTGCTTCAGTTGATTTGTATCCAGCAATTCCATCTCACCATCATTAAAATAACCAATTAGTAGCAAAGACTGTAACTACGGGGGATAAGGACTCCGGGATGTAATTGTTGGTGATAGTATAAGACATATCTCTTCCCCCCCCTTATCTTCTCTTCGATATTTCTATTTGACTTGGTTAGGTATAACCGAATTGATTTTTTGGTATATTCTCGTTATTCGGTAGTCTTTGTAAGAGAAGACAATGAGTATGCTATTATTGGGAATAACTAGTATTTTTAAGGGAGTGAAAAAATGAAAAAGATTTATATTGCTTTATTAAGCTTAGCCTCCATCGTTATATTTCTTTTTATAATGAAGTTTTTTGGATGGACTATTGTGGTCAATAGAACTAGTATTGATAAATGGCTTTTATTGATCGCTGTCTTTTCTTTTCCTTCTGCAATTTACATAATTTCAGTTAAAAAAGATGTAAATATACGGGCAGCAGATACATTATCATTTTTTGTAATAATCATTGTAACAACTTGTTGTTTTAGGGCGTTTTTACTACCGTCTTATTATTATGCGTATGTAGAAAGTAATGATATTCTTTCAAAACCATACTTTATCTCTGAAAAGAGGAATTCACAAACACCACAAAAAAGTTCTGATATTTTTTATACCAAGTACATTATATATAAATCTATTACCCCCGTTCTCTTTAAAAAAGAATCAAAAGTAGTGGAGGAACGTGGCATAATTCGCTTGAAGGAAAATAAAGTGAAAACGGTTGAAATAGATGGAAAAATCTATATTACAACCGGCAAAGGTTTATTGCCTATTAAGTAGCAGAGGACGCAAGTTATAAAACATACTAAGATCAGTAGTGCAGACCAAGGCAATGGTTAGTACTACTGATCTTTGTATGTTTTCTTATTTTGCAATGGAGTTAACTACTTACGTTAAGGAGGGGTTGTTAACTAAGGTGCATGCAGCATACACACTTGAAAAGGTCTATTTTTTGTAAGAGAAATAGACCTTTCTTAATTTAATGATTTTCAATTAAAGCTACTCGTTAATTCAACAAGAAACTGGATTAGCTCCACGAGATCAAACTGTAAAACAGAGAATCGATTGCTGAACAGGCTTGTATACACCAGACATAGGAAGTAATTACCTCCCGTCTGAAACTAAAAAGAATATGGAAAATGAAATATTGGGGAAATACATGAAAAACCGAAGGCGCAACAATGCCATCGGTATCATAACATTTATCTGCAAAACTTTGTACTGACGCCATTTTCAGTCGTTATTTAGGATAGTAGGAAAACCCCGGGTATTTGACGACCGGCGATTCCACTTTGCGTAGCGCATCCAATAATTCTGGTCCAACATGCAAATTGTCTCTAACCAGGTCGCGAGGGGTAAGCGCCATCCATTGACTTAATGACACATCAACAAATCGATCACTCTTGAACATTTCCAAAAACCATAAAGTTTTAGTACCGGTATTCTGAATATAGTGCCCAGTAGCAAATGGGACATAGCCTACATCACCAGCTCTATAATCAAATGTACGAGCTATACCATTTCCAGCAAATACCGTCATGCGTCCCTGTCCAGTTAGGTAATATTGCCACTCATCGTTATTCGGATGCCAATGGAGTTCTCTCATCGCGCCTGGTTCAATCTCAACAAGCGCAGCTGCGATATTTTTCGATATAGGGAAATTAGAAGAGTCTACAATTCGTACGCTTCCACCAGGTGTTTTAATTGGTGTTTGCGCTAGCAACTGATGCTTGAAGCTTTGAGGAATGGTTCCATAAGGGGACTGAACCTTCTCGTTTTCCAAAGGACCGGGAACCTTGTCTTGATAGATATAGACCTGCCCCGAAGGAATGTGGTTAAATGCACTAACTGGTACTCCGAAATTGGCAGACAGCACATCTTTGGGAGTATGTGCAAACCAATCGGAGATGGATAAAGTGTTAAGGTCAGAAAAGGTACCGTCATCGAAGACGAGCAGAAATTCACAGTGTTCCAATCCCTGAATTGAGTGTGGGAGCCCAGGGGGGAAGTACCATAGGTCGCCTGGTCCTACGTCGGCAATGAAATTTCGCCCCTCTGAGTCGATTGACGTAATTCGCGCCCGACCTACTATCATATAGGCCCATTCTGCTTGTTGATGCCAATGCAATTCTCGAACACCGCCGGGGGTCAAGCTCATATTTACACCTGCCAGCGTGGTCGCAATGGGTAGTTCCCTGACAGTGATTTCCCGTGACCACCCCCCGTGATTTAATGTCATAGAAGTGTCGGAGAACGAAAATTTCATATTAGAAAGCAAGCCAGCATCCGTTTCAGGTGGAACTAACAAGTCGGGATTTTCAAGATCCCGCATAATATCCCGTGGACCGGTATCATATCCTCCAGCACCGTCATTTCGAATGGGCTGTGGCACTTTTGCGTACGTGCCTTGATTTTGTTCCGGTTTTTCCAAGTCATAGACTCCTCTCATTGGAATGCATTCTTTGTGTACTCACCAAACAATATATGATGTAGGGTCTTTGTAAATGACGTCGAATCCAACACTGAACGGGTTTGTATGCTGCATGCACCTATGATCAACATAACACCACTTCAAGGAAGTAGTTAAATCCATTACTCAATAAGAAAAAGCTACCCTAAGGCAGCCGATTCATATTTACATACAATTGAAGTTTTATTTACCAAAAGTAATAATCCATAAGTTTAATAATGCTAAAAGTGAGAAAGAGATAAAAAAACCGACATTTAAAACAATAGCTATCAGTTTATAATTCCCTCTTTTTCCAAATGAACCTAAAATAATTCCGATAATTGGACTTACTATAACTATAAGCAGAGTGAAGTTAAGATAATGATTATAGTAAAATACAGATGAAGAAAATATAAAATCACTAATTTGTGTAATTACTGCGAGAAATAAAAATAAATATGAAAACGTGTTAAGTTTACCCATGTTTTTACCTCCTATTACCAATTTAATATCCAAATAATTTCATTATATCTTAACGGCCTTGTGTGTGCATGAACACCCGGTTAACATAATGCCGGGTCTCGGCGCAATTGACACAATCCCATGCCCCCTTACCGTTCATCGCCTATGGTACTTCATTTTCTTTATACACGTAAATACATCGTTGGACTTACGAGCTTTTGGTGAACGTCAGACCTGTTTACATGAATAATTATGCAGATTTACCTCAATGATAAGCAGATGAAAAACCTTACCTGGAAAGTCATAGAAGGGTGTTGCAAAGCGTATTACCATGCCCCAAATAGAAAAAACAGGAAATCTGCTGTGCGTAATGGACCAGAAAAAAGCGAACCTTTCCTCGATATCATTTGGGAAAGGTTCGCTTCGTTAAACTAATGGGCTTTATCAGTGGTCTCAAAATTATGTGCAGAGTACTTGGGGTATTGTCACTGATTTATCTTCCATTCAGTGTGCAAAATTGAAAATATCAACGCATCGTGGGAATGCCCATTTTGGAATAAATAACTTCTTAACTTTCCTTCTGCCAAGAATCCATTCTTCTCTAACAGTCCGATAGATGCACTATTTGCAGGAAATGTGACTGCCCCCATACGGTGCAGCCCAAGTTCATCAAATGAATAATCCAAAACCGCTTGTAATGCTTCAGAGGTAATACCGCTTCGCCAAAAGTCTGGATGTATTTCAAATCCAACTTCCGCTCTTTTCATACCAAGTGCCAAGTTATTCAATCCAATCGTGCCTACAAACTGGTTCCCGTCTTTTATCGTAATCGCCCAGCGAATTCCTCTTTTTGTTTCATAAGTACTTTTGAAATGCTCAATAATTTTTTCCGCCTGAGCCAACTCGTACATCGGGTCCATCCCATAATATTTAACTACTTGTGGATTTGAAAAAATGGTGAATAGTGCAGGCGCATGACCTGTCTCCACTTTAGTCAATCGAAGTCGCGGCGTATTTAAAACTGGAAATGTCATACTAGCCCCTCTTTCACTTCATTTTCAACTATATCTGCCAAAGCTAATGGATTGCATTGTTCTATATACTTTTCTTCCGCGGGGAAATACCGTTGGTTGTACTTTAAAGCGATTTCTTTCTTATTCCCCATATAGATATCCCTATCTGTGATACGTTGTAACCTTGTCTCTTGATCCAACTCTAGATAGATGACTGTTTCAAAATAGGGTCTCAATTCAGGACGTTGTAGAAAAACCCCTTCAACGATTACTGTTGTTCCCGCGGGGATTTCAATTTCCCGCAGGATATAACTGTCAGTTTCTCTGTTATACACTTCGATTGTCTCATTCACATCCAAACCACTTTTCAATGGTAGCAGTAATTTTTGTATTAAATAATCATACCGCCATTGTAAATGATAATAGCAATACCATTCTTCATAATTCTCGTTATAACGGACTTCCTTTTTGTGCACAAAATCATCAAGGTGCAAGATCACTGAGCCCTCTAACTGTTGTTGCACTTTATAGGCATACATCGTTTTTCCCGATCCGCCAAGACCGTCAATTCCAATGAGCATGGAACATTTAGAGTGATTTTTCATTTTGGTATTCCCATTTCACGAAATGGATAGAATCTGAACTTCACTGAACCAATAACTGATTTTTCATCGATGAAACCGATGATTCTACTATCCGTACTGTTTCTTCGGTTATCCCCAAGCACGTATAAATAGCCTTCAGGTACTTCCACTTTA
This sequence comes from Sporosarcina psychrophila, assembly GCF_001590685.1. Classification (GTDB taxonomy): domain Bacteria; phylum Bacillota; class Bacilli; order Bacillales_A; family Planococcaceae; genus Sporosarcina; species Sporosarcina psychrophila. Next base: position 1,132,463 of record NZ_CP014616.1, on the reverse strand, counting down.
AAGTCTTGTGTTAACTTCTGGCCTTCGAAAATCCCAGCTTTATTCTCTTGCACATAGTCCTCTTCATATTCCACGCCATTTATATAAAGCTTGTCGTTGTTCATGACGACGACATCTCCTGGAAGACCAATTACCCGCTTAATGAAATTGTCCTCTGAATCCGGAGCATGGAAAACAATCATGTCAAAACGATCAATCTTATACACTTTTGAGATGACGATTTTATTATCATTTTCAAAAGTCGGCTGCATCGATTGACCCGATACGACGACTGGTGTAAATAAAAATTGGCGTATGACGATTGCAATGACGAATGCAATTGCTACTGATTGTATCCACGAAATGAGCTCACTTTTGCCGCCTTCTTTCATACAATACCCCCGTCTACTATATAATTCATATTATTTACCATATAACGTTACTATGCGTTTATAGACTACTATGCTCTATATTCTATTCTTTATGATAAATTCCTGCCCAACTTAAAAGATTCTTATTATAACAATCACGCTTCGTTCACCACAATGTTAGGTAAGTGAAAAAATGTCTCCGTCAATTCAATAAAACTTAATCATTCATATCTTTAATTCCGTGTTACTTTTCCACTTATACCGGTCGTAAAATTATTGGATAGGCAAAGTAACTAGTTGTATATGATAATAACAAAAAGCACTGAACTTTTAAGGTTCGGCGCTTTGAATATTGCGTACTATTTACCCCGAAAACGAGCATTCTCCCGATGGTTTATTATTTCATATCCGAAAATTCTTGCTCACTTCCATCTGTGAATTCAATTTCCAGATCAAACTCCGCGTAATCTTCTGCACCAAATGCTTTGGACACCTTTTCTATTACTTCTTCTCTCGACATGTCTGTTGTTAATCCTAGCTCTTTAAAAATCGGTTGCAATTCACTATAAGCTTTATCTCCTGATAGCTTAATGTTATTTAATTTGTTCTTGTATTCTGCTTCGGTTTCGGACATATCCAAGTCAAATGAAGCTTCAATTGCATCTCTCTTCTTGACTGTATCTATATCTAAGTCAAATGAACGGAAACCGAACTCGCTCTGAATTTCCTCATTAGTAGGAGCGTTCTTTACTATCTCTTTATCGGTACACGCACCTAATACAAGTGCCGTCGATAATAATGCTGTAGCGTATAACGAAAGTTTTTTAGTGTTCAAAAGATAATTCCCCTTTTCAATGTATTATCCATGCTTCATAATTCATCTTTTCAAGTAAGTTCACCTATCACGTTGAGACGAATTATCCACTGATTAGTAGGGTACATGAACAAACGGTGTTGAAAGGATAAATAAGAATACATATATAACCTAGCATTCTCAGAAACTGTCTTACAATGTTCGACAGAAAAACTGATACTTATACATAAATATAGCATACCTTATCCTGTCGGTACCATTATGGACCCAAAAATATACATCGTTTGAAATAGAGGTCGCCTGCTATTTAGTGATAGTCATTGAAGGCATCCAAAAAAGTTAAAAATAATAAACCCCTTTCCATAGGGAGATATTCTGCACTACATATTAAGATTAACAAGGTGGTATACCTCACCAGTTTTACGAACGAATTTAGCGAATGAGCAACAAGTGTGAGACGAAGTAGAGGTATGCAGTTCAATCCTTCCTCAGAAATCTACTATCGGGCTTATTGCGTGAGACCATAACCAAGCGACAAAGCGGTGTTAGAAGAATCTTCCATTCGTTAAGCGCCGACTGTATAGTACAAAGATTATAGTAGCAAAACCATTAAGTATTTTACCGATTCCGTTATACCGCCTACTAGTAAAGCGGCTCCGTCCAAAGACAGAACCGCAAGATGATTAAAATTAATTTTAACTCTAAACAAAAACCTTCCAATTTCCCGGCAGCTAATTGTTATTAAACTTTGAAATGGCTCATGGCGGTGTGCAGATTGTCACTTAACCCCGCCAATGTATCCGCGGCTTGTGCTACCTCACGGATTGCCCGAAGCTGCTCGTCCGTCGATGCACTAATTTCTTCACTTGCCGCAGCTGTTTCTTCAGCTGTCGCCGCCATAGTTTCAATTGTCTCCATAACCGTCTCCTTATGTTCAACGACCTTATTTACTTCGTCATAGACACTGCTGATGGACTGTTCCAGCTTATTCATGAGTTTGGAAATGTCTCCGAACGTCATTTGTGTAGCCAGCACGACTTTTCCTTGTTCCTCAAATGTCTCCCCCGTTTCCCTCATTTGCCTCGAAACTTGGTGGGAGCCATTTTGAAGTTCTTGAACGGTCGCTTTTACTTCATCTGTTGCACGTGCAGATTGTTCAGCTAGTTTCCTCACTTCATCAGCAACGACCGCAAAGCCTTTACCGTGTTCGCCAGCACGTGCTGCCTCAATGCTCGCATTAAGTGCCAACAAGTTCGTCTGCGTGGAAATTTGAGTTATCGTTTCCATGACAATTCCGATTGCTCCAACTTTCGTTTCCAAATCTCCAACGACATCCGCCATCGATTGCAGATTTGTCTTCCAGCCATCGAACGACAATTGTAGCTGATTGACTTGGCTGACTCCACTTTTGTTGACCTCTTCAGCTTCTATTGCAATGCCTGTCATAATGCTCGCTTTTTCTTGAATCCCTATTAGTTGTTCGCTTAAATAGCCAACTGTTTGCGTCACATCTTCTGTATCATGTGCGGATTTCGTTGCACCTGATGCGATATCATCGATAGCCCCCGCCATCTGCTCACTAACGGCATTCGTCTCTTCTGCGGATGCACTTAAGCTTTCTGCCGCTAAACGAACTTCATCGACAGAAAGGTTAACCAATGTAATAACATCACGAACTTTTGAAGTCATAGCATTAAAATTGTTTGCAAGTTGACCAAATTCATCCTCCGATTTCACATCCGCGTATGCGTTAAGGTTTCCTTCCGTCACCTTATCCATTGCTGTACGAATTTCACCGAGAGGACTAACAATTCTTGATATTAAGAACCAAAGAACAACAATCATTACTATTCCTGCTAATATGAAAGTTATGATGATTAAGTTCCTAGTTTGACTAACTGAACCATCAATTGCATCTTGATTGAACGCGGCACCAACTGTCCAACCGAAATGCGGGACTTCGGTAAAAACGCCGACCATTTCATTCTTATCTTCATTGTATTGTCCGATTCCCTTAGTTTTTTCTTCGTTAAATAATGCCGTTAAATAAGATAAATCCGCCAATTCCTCTTTGTCTGTTAGTAAATGAGGGTGAACGATTGCCCCATCATTTCTATCAAATAAGAATGGGTAGCCTCCAAATCCAAATTCACTTTTGGATACACTATCAGTAATATTTCCCAAACTAATGTCTACCCCAATAACACCAACAAGTGAATTGTTTCGTTTCATCGCTTTAGATGCCGTAATAACATATCCACCTGACGCTGCATCGACATATGGATCCGACCATACAACTTTGTCTGGTTGGTCGCTAGCTGCTGTATACCATACGCGGCTAGTCGGATCAAATCCATCGATAACGAGATGGGGAACAAATTTGGTATATTTGTTTTCGAATCCAAAATACATTAAATCCGTATCCGTCATTTGTCCCATATAATCATTAAAGACCTTTTCGATGCCTCGACTTAATTCGCTATCACTTCCGGTGCCATACTGCGTCTCTATAAATGATGTGACTTCCGGATTTTCGGTAAGCAAATATAGCGTTTTTTCATATTGCAACATACTGTTTTCAATCGATCGACTCATCTCCTGCACGGCAACTTCACTTTGATTTATAAGGACATTTTCCGTTTGCTTTTGCATTTGAAGATTAACGAACAAGTTTACTACCGTAAGGATAATGAAAAATAACGCTATTACACTGACAATAATTTTTGCTTTAATCGATTTCATTTCACTTACCTCCTTCTACTTTGATTCGACATACTTCACTCATAAATTCTGACCTCATTAGACTATATTTTTGATTATAGTCTAATAGTCACTAGAATGATAGAATATTTTAAATAATATAATGTATTTCGACTTATTAAATATACGCAAAATAAAAAACGCCATTCTCTGGCGTTTTAAATGCTTACTTAATACGTTGTAAATGTTTCGTACAATTAAACAGCTCGCATAGGTTTCGATCTTCTTGCAGTTTAATAATAGTGACTGATGTGTTTTCCAGATCCATAGCTAAATCCTTGTAAGGGACAAGCTCTTTTATCAATCGACCAATAAATCCTCCATGACTGACGACTAAGATTCGTTTATCTGGATGCAATTCTTTTATTTCCTCTATGAAATTAAGTCCGCGTGAAATAATTTCTTCCTGCGGTTCGAAACCGAGTTCCAGCTGTCTCCATGAGTGCCCCCATTTTTTTACTCGCTCCATTTCCGTCAATCCTTCAACCAGGCCACCCCCTGATTCCCGCAAGCGATTGTCCGATAAGAGACGGATATCAGGCATACTGTCCGCGATGATTTCAGCTGTTTTTGCAGCACGAATTAAAGGACTTGTGTAGATGACATCCCATTGTTCACCAGAAAGTCTTTGAGCTACACCGTGTGCCATCTCAATTCCTTCATCATCAAGTGGGACATCAGTACTTCCTTGTGCCCTTCCTTCTTTATTCCACGCGGTAACGCCATGTCGTACAAACCCAATTATCGTAATCGTAAACACCTCCCTCTTCACATTTACTCACAAACCATTTCCAAGTATTCCCTATACGACATACCCTAGCGACCTTAGAACATTATTCATAAATGATTCCGTATATAAGTATACTTCCTCGCGCTCTGGTTCCTGATAAACGTCATGGTACAGCCGTTTCCATTGCTTATATTGAAACTCAGAAAGTTCCTGTCGGATAAACCATTTCTTAGCAAGCACTATGTCTGTTATTTTATCCTCTTCCGCAATATGCATAAGCACTGGGATATCATGAACACTTCTTTCGCTCTGCGCAACCAATTTCATGAATGATTGTAACTCTTTATACCAGGCTACGGTGAATTCATCGTTATAAAAGTCATCTTGCTTAGCTTCTTCATATAAATCACTATTGCGTGTTAACATCTCAATGTCAATTTCATGATTCAATTTCATGGATGACGAGAATTTTGTCAATACGTTCGAAAATTTAGGTGGCTGATGACGCAATGCTAGCCATGGGGAACTAAAAACAGCCCCTGCGCATTCAATTTTCTTTCGCTGTAAAAGACGCATTACGAAGGTGGCACCTATTCCATGTCCAATAATGAACAAAGGTAAATTATCATCGAGACCGACCGCTATTAATTTTTCCACAAATTTAGCGTAGGCATCAAATTGTTCATCATGAATTTTTCCGACACCTTCCGCCCCGTGTCCAGGTAAATCTCCTGTCACGACATGAAATCCGCTGTTTCGGAGTTTCTGAATAAGCCATGCATTTCTACTATGATGTTCGTACACATTATGGACGATGGCCACGACAGCTTTTGGTGGCCCTTCCGCTTCCCATTTCCACATGGTCATCTTCCCCTCATCTATCTAGTTCTTTTATCTATATATTTCCCTATTTATCTACAATAAAAACCTAATCTTTGTTACGATAATTATACACTACCTAAAGAAAAGAGGAGAGCATCATGATTTATCCTTATAAAGGAAAAACGCCTGTAATTGATCCGTCCGTTTTCATTGGCGACTTCACGACGATTTCAGGTGATGTGACAATTGGTCCTGAATCGACAATTTGGTTTAATACCGTAATCCGGGGTGACGTATCTCCAACAATTATTGGACGTAAAGTAAATATTCAAGACTTATGCTGCCTTCATCAAAGCCCAAAGTTTCCGCTTATTCTTGAAGATGAGGTGACAATTGGGCACCAAGTAACGTTACATAGTTGTACGGTAAAAAAAGGAGCGCTTATCGGTATGGGTTCCATTGTTTTGGACGGTGCTGAAATTGGCGAAGGGGCATTCATTGGCGCAGGCAGTCTCGTGCCGCCTGGTAAGAAGATTCCCCCGAATACGCTAGCACTCGGGTCGCCAGCAAAAGTCGTGCGTGAGCTGAATGACGACGATCGTGCGGACATGGAACGGATTGTTCAGGAGTATGCCGAAAAAGGGCAGTATTACAAGAGTTTACAACAGTAATAAAAGAGCTGCCTTTGAAGGCAGCTCTTATTTTTTTATAAATAAAAAGATTACTAAACCAATTAACACAAATAACGCAACAACCCCAACCAGTAGTAACAAACCTATTAAACTCATAGCCCGACGCTCTCTCCTCTCCGATCAGGTTTCACTTTATAACAATTGTATCATTTGTTTATAGCTCCTGTGATGAGAGTGTACGACAGATTCGCTACACTCTATGACGCCCGCTAAATCAAACATCCTAAACAGAAAAAACACCAAAAAACAGGGAAATCCTGCCTTTCAGTGTTTACACTACATTATTTCCCTGCTAACTCTTTCAATGCATCAGCTTTATCCGTTTGTTCCCACGGTAGATCAATGTCTGTACGGCCGAAGTGACCGTATGCAGCTGTTTGTTTATAAATTGGGCGGCGCAGATCAAGCATTTTGATGATGCCTGCTGGACGAAGGTCAAACAGTCCACGCGTAAGCTCAACAAGTTTACTTTCCTCGACTGTGCCTGTTCCAAATGTATCGATAGAAATCGATACAGGTTGTGCAACACCGATTGCATAAGCAAGTTGCACTTCACATCGATCTGCAAGTCCTGCAGCGACAATGTTCTTCGCAACATAACGTGCCGCATATGAAGCCGAGCGGTCCACTTTCGTCGCATCTTTCCCAGAAAACGCACCGCCGCCATGACGCGCATAACCACCGTACGTGTCAACGATGATTTTACGGCCAGTAAGACCTGCATCTCCTTGAGGTCCCCCTATTACGAAGCGGCCAGTTGGGTTGATGAAGTACTTCGTGTCTTCATCGATTAAATCAGTTGGTACAACCGGGTTTATGACGAATTCTTTAATATCACGCTGAATTTGCTCAAGTGTTATTTCAGGGTGATGTTGCGCTGAAATAACAATTGTATCGATGCGTACTGGTTTATTGTTTTCATCATATTCAACAGTCACTTGTGTTTTTCCATCCGGACGCAGATACGTAAGGGTTTCATCTTTGCGTACTTGTGCAAGTCGGAATGATAATTTATGAGCTAGGCTAATTGGTAACGGCATCAGTTCCGGTGTTTCATTACAAGCGTAACCGAACATCAAACCTTGGTCACCAGCTCCAATTGCTTCAAGTTCATCATCTGTCATCGAACCTTCACGCGCTTCAAGTGCCTGGTCAACGCCTGCAGCGATGTCGGCTGATTGTTCATCGATCGCAGTCAAAACTGCAGATGTTTCCCAATCAAATCCGTATTTCGCGCGTACATAACCAATTTCTTTAACAGTTTCACGCACAACTTTCGGGATATCGACATATGTTGTCGTAGTAATTTCTCCTGCAACGAGGACAAGTCCTGTTGTAATTGTCGTTTCACATGCAACACGTGCATTTGGATCTTCTGCCAATATAGCATCTAGAATAGCATCCGAAATTTGGTCACACATTTTGTCCGGGTGTCCTTCAGTTACCGATTCTGAAGTAAATAGTCGGCGATTTGTCATGTTATTTCCTCCTTATATCCTACGAGATTGATACGGTACTCATATGTCCCATGTAGAGTCTTTTCTAAATGAAAAGACTACAAGCCATTGCGAGCTCTATACACGAGGATTAAGGGCGATATCATATAAAAAGCCCTTCGCTCACGTAATAATACATGAGGAAAGGCATGATTTCATAAGCACCTTTCACTCTTATCATACAAGGACTGTGCCTTGCTACAGGTTTGGCACCTTCGCGCAGACAAAACGTCTGTGCAGGTTGCCGGGTTTCATAGGGCCTGACCCCTCCACCAGCTCGGGATAAGAGTATCCGTTCAACTATATATGCTACGAAAAATCTTGTTGCATGTCAAATCTTTTTACCCATTTTGCGTATAAATCCTTGAGGTTTGAATTAGTATAGATTATTATTCTTAATGTGTTATACTAATTCAATAATGTGATGACACCCAATTGATTGGGACTATATGCAAAGGACGGTACATACTTATGATATCTGCGAAAATTAGTGATGACCTCAACAAACTTCTTTCTGGGAAAAATGTAAAAGTTCAACTTTCAGTTCCACAACTTGTTGAAAAAGCGATTTCACGTGGTGAAGCTCAATTGACATCAGACGGAGCGGTTACAGCTCAGACAGGCAAATATACAGGTCGTTCACCTAAGGACAAATACATTGTTGAGGAAGCGTCCTCCAAAGACAAAATCGATTGGGGCAACGTCAATCGTCCAATCTCTTCTGAAATTTTCGATTCATTATATAATAAAGTAATCACTCATTTGAGAACAAAAGACGAACTGTTCGTCTTCAAAGGTTTTGCAGGCGCAGATCCAGCTTCACGACTATCCATTCAAGTTGTGAATGAATTTGCTTGGCATAACCTGTTTGTTCACAACTTGTTCATCCGCCCAACTGAAGAAGAACTAGTACAACATGAATCACAATTCACAATCGTTTCGGCTCCTTCATTTAAAGCTGATCCTGTGGTCGATGGTACGAATTCAGAGACATTCATTATCGTATCAATGGAAAAACGTATTGTTCTTATCGGTGGAACTGAATACGCTGGCGAAATGAAAAAATCAATCTTCTCAATCATGAACTACTTACTACCTGAAAATGGAATTATGCCAATGCACTGTTCAGCAAACGTTGGTGAAGACGGCGATGTTGCCCTATTCTTCGGTCTTTCTGGAACAGGTAAAACAACACTTTCGGCAGATGCAAACCGTAAATTAATCGGCGATGACGAGCATGGCTGGTCTGACACTGGTGTCTTCAATATCGAAGGCGGTTGCTATGCAAAATGTATTAATTTATCACAAGAAAAAGAACCTGAAATTTTTGGTGCAATTCGTTTTGGTTCCGTACTAGAAAACGTTGTCGTCGATCCGGAAACACGCATTCCTGACTACGATAATGGTTCATTAACTGAAAACACGCGTGCAGCTTATCCTATCCAAGCAATTGATAACATCGTTGACCCTTCTGTTGCTGGTCATCCGAAAACGATTGTATTCTTAACGGCAGATGCGTTTGGCGTGCTACCTCCAATCTCGAAGTTAACAAAAGAACAAGCAATGTATCACTTCCTAAGCGGGTTCACTTCGAAGCTTGCCGGAACTGAGCGTGGTATCACATCACCTGAAGCAACGTTCTCAACGTGCTTCGGTTCACCTTTCCTTCCACTTCCAGCGACAGTATACGCTGAAATGCTTGGGAAGAAAATTGATGAACATGATGCACAAGTATTCCTTGTTAACACAGGCTGGACTGGCGGCGTCTACGGCGTTGGTAAACGTATGGATCTTAAATACACACGTACTATGGTACAGGCAGCTCTTGCTGGGGAATTGAACAACATTGAAACAGAAACTAACGGCGTATTCGGCCTCGAAATGCCAACATTCATTGAAGGTGTTCCAACAGAAGTGTTGAACCCGCGCAATGCATGGGCAGACGGCGAAGCATACGATGTAAAAGCAAATGAATTGGCAAACATGTTCCATGAAAACTTTAAAAAATTCGGTATGGTTTCTGAAGAGATTACACTTAAAGGCGGACCGATTGCATAATTATCAAATTAAACAGTGTAGCACATTGTATGTGCTACACTGTTTTTTTGTACATTGGATTTGTAATTGTAAAAATGGAGTGGTAACTGCAACTTATTTCGTCTAATTGCAAATTTGGCGTTTTAATTGCAAACCCGTACTTCTAATTGCAACTTCATTTTATTCAAAACACCATTCACTCCCCTTGTCTTCTCATCCAACCACATAAATCGCGAACAAGTTGTGCATTCATGACGGGCGGTATGAAGTGTGTATACTCAGGGAAATACCATGTCTCATATACTTTTTTATGTTCACGCAGTGCGTTTTCCAGCAAAACTGCTTGTTGAAATGACACGTTCTCGTCGATCATGCCATGAATGATGAGTACGGGAGCATCAATTTCATCCACGCGGAACAGCGCCGTACGGTTTCTGTATTCATCCGGCATGTTATTCGGTGTCCCGCCGATAACTCTTTTCATCATCCGCCGCATATCTTTCCGTTCTTTATATGTAAATACGATATCGGATACGCCAGACCATGTAACTACCGACGTAATATCTTCACGTAAAATTGCTGTCCAAAGAGCCATTATACCGCCCCGTGAAAATGCAAACAAGTGAATTTTTTCCACGTTTGTCTTCGGATTTTGCTTCAGCACATCAACGGCATTCACCGCATCCTGACGATCGGCCCCAGCAAACTCATCCCGTCCCTCGCCTCCACGGTTCCCCCGATAATAAGGAGCGAAGACAACAAATCCTTGCGAAGCAAACTGTGCAATTCGGGCAGGACGAACCATACCGATATGCTGCATGCCCCCTCGCAAATAGATGATGCCTTCGTAGTTCCCTTCTGTAATTGGTTCTGCCATGAGTCCCTTCACTTTTAACCCATCTGAAAAATATGTAATTTCTTCAAGCGAAACATGTGGATTTGGAGACGGATAGGGCCTTCTATGAATAATCGTACCATCATGACTCATGCTCTTCCACCCACTTTCTTAATGTTTCCATGCCTGTGTTTTTCATAAGGAAACTCAATTCTTCACACTGGTCAAGCTCTTCATTAGTCATCCACATAGCTCCTTCTGTTTCGTAAAGGGCTGGATGCTCATCGATTTCCGCAACTTTCCCTGTGAATACAGCTTTGCAAAATGTACTATTACTTCGAACGACATACTCTGCAAATTGCACAAGATCCGTAATTTTCACACCTGTTTCTTCAATCGTTTCGCGTATAACTGCCTCCTCGATCGTTTCTCCATGCTCTGCTTTACCACCTGGAAACTCAACGCCTCGAACTAAATGCCGAGTCAGTAACCATTTACCATTATGCTTGAGGATAACAAGGACATGCCGAGCTGGCATTCCAAATTGGTTTTCTCCGAAAGTCAGCTCAACACGACCACCATTAACATCATTGAAAATAAGCATTGCACTCACGTCCTTTCAACCAGTGTAGCGAAGGACAGCAATCCTTTCAACGAAAATACGGAAGCTTTTCGATAAATCGCTTCGACTTATCATCTGTAAATTCATGAATGAGCGCATAGATCTTCATCGTACGTTGATCGACGTTGAAATTGTTCCGACCATAATGATAGGGCAAAAACGGTAAATGTGACCTAAGGAAGTTTCGGAATTCGAGTTCATCTATCTGACTAAATAACCGATGAAAAACAGGAACATACTGACTTTCTACATTAACCTCATATTCCCACGGTGAATCATCTGGGTAATGGTATACTTGCTGATTTACGACAGAAACGTACATTTTGTATTTCTCCATGCTACACCATCCTTTTTTCTTTTTAGCATGGCTTAGTATGAAAAAAGCATGCATCCCCTTTTACTGGAGATACATGCTTTACCGCAATTTACGCTTGTACGTCAACCGAAGCTCCCTTATGAGGATGGGCTGCAACAGACTGATTAGATAAACTTTTCAACATATCTGTTGCCGCTGCAGTATTCATTGCAAGTGCATTATTTAACACACTCAACTGAACAGTCGATTGCAAACTTCTCAATTGACTTGCCATGATGGAGCTCATATCCATTTGCCATCACTCCTTCCACAAGCTTATTATCGGCATTTTTCTAGTATTTTTAATGAAAAATGATTACTTATTATCTTCACCCAGGAATGCATTCAGCATCCATTGATGTTTTTCGATACTTTGATATGTCGCGTTCAACAAATCTTCCGTCATATCGTCGCCATCTTTCGCAGCCAGCTGCATGCCTTTTTTCAACGATTTCATAATTTCACCGAAATCATTTACGACAGTTTTCACCATGCTGTCTTCTTTTTCATCTCCCGTTGCTTCTTTCACAACAGATTGTTCAAGATGTTCTTTCAGCGTTGCTACAGGATCTCCGCCAAGTGTCAAAATACGTTCTGCGATTTCATCCATATGTAACGTCGCTTCATTATAAAGTTCTTCAAACTTTACATGTAACGTGAAGAAATGATGACCTTTAACATACCAGTGATAGTTATGGAGCTTCGCATACATAACCGACCATGTAGAAACTTGGACATTCAATTCATTAATAAGTTCTTTCGACATATAAATCTCTCCCCTTATTGTTAAATATAATTCATCTCTCTGTTAATTTACCACCGAAGCATCTACAATAAACATCGAGGCATTAATAAGGAGTTTTTTAAATGAAAAAGATTTTAATTGGCTTTATTAAACTATATCAAAAAGTAATTTCACCCCTTACACCACCTTCATGCCGTTTCTATCCCACTTGTTCTCACTATGGGATTGAGGCAGTCGAAAAGCATGGAGCACTAAAGGGTTCATGGCTTGCGGTACGTCGAATTTCAAAATGCCATCCGTTCCACGAGGGTGGATTTGATCCTGTACCAGACAATGATATGCATAAAAAGTGATCTTTTTAGATAGAACGGTTTGACATAATTGTCGAGCCGTTTTTTTCGATTAAAAGAAATTCGCTTATTTAGTTGCCAAATTAGAAACACTCTTGTATGATAAAAAAGTCAGTTACACAAATCGGAATGATTACTATTAATAATACGGAGGATATATCTAATGAATAAGAAACTTTTTTTCATCATGTCATTACTAACAATTATGCTACTTAGTGCTTGTGGCGCTAAATCCACAGAAAACTCGGAAACTGGGACAGAGAAATTGTCTATTTATACAACAGTATACCCGCTTCAATACTTTACAGAACGAATCGGCGGCGATTACGTCGATGTGAAATCCATCTATCCTGCTGGCGCGGATGAACATACTTTTGATCCTACACAAAAAGATATGATGGGACTCGCGGACTCGGATTTGTTTTTCTATATAGGACTCGGCCTTGAAGGTTTTGTGGAAAATGCAGAAAAAACCATGAAAAACGAACATGTAAAAATGGTTGCAACAGCAGAGGCAATTCCTGATGAGATGCTAGACGAAGGTCATAGTGATGAAGGTCACGACGAAGATGCTGAACATGATGAACATGGACACGAAGGTCATGATCATGGGGGAATTGATCCCCATGTATGGATCTCACCACTGCTTAGTGTCGAACTTGCAACTTCTATCAAAGATGCATTGATTGAATCAAAACCTGAAATGAAAGACGAATTCGAGAAGAACTTTGAACAACTGAAAGTAGAACTTGTCGAACTCGATAGCAAATTCAAAGAGATGGCTTCCGCTGTCCCTTCCAAAACGTTCTTTGTTTCACATGCATCATTTGGTTATCTAGCCGATTCATATGGACTGGAACAAGTCGCGATTGCGGGACTGAACTCACAAAGCGAGCCGTCACAAAAGCAATTAGCACAAATTGTCAAAGAGGCAAAAAATCACAACATCCACTATGTACTTTTTGAACAGAATGTATCATCTAAACTAACTAATGTCGTGCGGAAAGAAATTGGTGCTGAATCACTCATGCTCCACAATCTTGGCGTATTGACAGTGGATGATGTAAAAAACAACGAAGACTATTTTTCTTTGATGGAACAAAACATTGAAACGCTGAAGAAAGCGTTAAGTGGAAAGTAAATGAAGAAAGGTTGTCCCGTATACCAGATTTAATCTGGTATATGGAACAGCCTTTTTGTTTTTGCTGTGACAGTTTGGAGTTGCCCTTACAGTTTAATCATTTGACATGACAGTTAGCGCAATTGCCCTTACAGATTGATGACTTGCCATGACAGTCCAGAGTTGCCCTCACAGTTTAATCTGTTGCAAGGACAGTTCAAGCAATTGCCCTTACAGATTGATGACTTGCCGTGACAGTCCAAAGTTGCCCTCACAGTTTAATCTGTTGCCAGGACAGTTCAAGCAATTGCCCTTACAGTTTGAGGAGTTGCCGTGACAGTTTGACTTTAATTTCGACTTCAACCTTACTCCAAATCCACTGACTCTTTCAATTTGCGACGCAATAACTTATTTGACCCGTTACGCGGCAGTTCATCTACGAAGCGGAATGATTTCGGTACTTTGTAACGCGCCAATCGCTCTTCACAATACGCTATCAAATCAGCTTCTTTCACATTTCCTGACACTACGACAAACGCAACTGGGACACTTCCCCACTCGGAATGTTCTTTCCCGCAAACGCCTACCTCTCGAATATTCGGATGCGCTATCAGTACATTTTCAATTTCAGCAGGGTAAATATTTTCTCCTCCTGAAATGATTAAGTCGGATCTTCTATCGACGATATACAAATAACCTTCCGAATCAAGATAACCGATATCACCTGTTGGAAGCCAGCCATTTTCCAATGGATCCACTTCGGAAAAACGACCAATATATCCAGGTGTCACATGTGAACCGCGTATAAATACTTCACCTTTTTCACCTGGCGTTTCTGTATCTTTGATTTTGATTTGATTGAAAAACAATGGTTTGCCTGCTGAACCCATTTTCCTCATTGCATCACTTGCTGCTAAGGTCGCTGTTTGCGAACTAGTTTCTGTCATGCCGTACGTTTGGAGAACAGGAACTTCAAGTACTTTTGCCCGCTTCAAATAATCGATTGGAACGGGGCCACCACCTGCCAGCATTGATTTAAATGATGAATGTGCGACACTATTATCCTTTTCCAGTTCACGCAGAACTTTATCCAATGTAAGAGATACAACAGACATCCGTGTGACGGACCCATCCCTTACCGCTTTCGCAGACTTGACCGCATCAAACTTCTCATGCAACTGAACCTCATTTCCGTATAGAACAGAACGAACGAGAATCGAGAACCCGCTAATATGAAATAAAGGCATCGCACAGAGCCAGACATCGTCTTCATCAAGCCCTAAATTTAGAACAGACGACAGTGCACTCGAGACGTGATTACCTGCAGTCTGACGGACCCCCTTCGGAAATCCTGTCGTGCCCGATGTATACATAATCGTAATGGTTCTGTCTGATTGCCAACTTTCCTGGATGACAAAAGCCTGTTCCGCACTTTCTTTGATCGTAGAAAATAGTAGCTGACGTACCGGCGTATCGGCAACAACACTACTCAGTTCATTCGACACAATTACCGTATTGGCGCCTGAATCATCCAATTGATATGCGATTTCTTTTTTCGACAACCGACTGTTTAGCATAACAATCTCAAGGCCGGCCAGCATACATGCATGAATGATGACTACCATTTCAGAATTGGAGGACCCAAGCAAGGCGATCCGTTCCCCTTCATTTAAACTGTTAGCCCTCAATTTTCGTGCAAGAACCACAGCATCATCTTTTAACTGTGCGAATGTCCACTTTTCCTCTTCGAACGATAAAGCTATTTTATCAGGCGTTAAATAAGCCCGTTGCATTAACCAATTTGGAATCATGCCATCACCATCCATTCAGAAAAAGCTGCCCGATTAGAGGCAGCTTTCTTAGTTTTTATCCAGTTTGATTACTGTCTAGGCTTCAGGCGCCAGCCCCTTGAGTCGCTTCAGTCTTGCTGAAAAGGCAAAGTACGCCTTTATCTTCAAGCCTTCCAGCGCTTGTCGGGGCTAAACGGCGCCTTACGCTTTTCTTTAATCAAGGAAAACGTGGGAATTGTCCGAAGTCCGGTTTGCGTTTTTCTTTGAATGCATCGCGGCCTTCTTTCGCTTCGTCTGTTGTGTAATAAAGAAGTGTTGCGTCGCCAGCCAATTGTTGAAGACCAGCAAGTCCGTCCGTATCCGCATTCATTGCCGCTTTCACGAAACGAAGTGCCGTAGGGCTCATGCCAAGCATCTCTTCACACCATTGGACCGTCTCGTCTTCCAGTTGTTCATAAGGAACTACTGTATTGACTAGACCCATGTCGAGTGCTTCCTGTGCGTTGTATTGACGGCAAAGGAACCAGATTTCGCGCGCTTTTTTATGGCCAATGATTCGTGCCAAGTAGCCCGAACCGTAACCTGCGTCGAATGAACCAACTTTAGGTCCTGTTTGTCCGAAAACTGCATTTTCTGCTGCAATCGTCAAATCACAAACGACATGAAGAACATGTCCGCCGCCGATTGCATATCCTGCAACCATTGCCACAACCGGTTTTGGAATAACACGGATTAGACGCTGTAAGTCCAAGACGTTGAGACGTGGAATTTCGTCGTCTCCTACATAACCGCCATGCCCTCGTACGGATTGGTCTCCGCCTGAACAGAATGCTTTCTCGCCTTCGCCTGTTAAGACGATGACTCCAATGCTTTGGTCGTCCCGTGCGCGTGAAAATGCGTCGATTAACTCCGATACCGTTTTAGGACGGAATGCATTGCGCACTTCCGGACGGTTGATTGTTACTTTTGCAATCCCGCCATACTGTTCGTATTTGATGTCTTCGTATGTACGTATCGTTTCCCATTGACGTGTCATAGTGATCCTCCTCGATTTTTCAACTCTGAAATATGCTCCTCTATCATTGTAGCAAATGTAGCCGGTTTTTCCACATGAATTGCATGTCCAGCATGTTCTATCGTTTCGTGGCGGACATTAGGGAAATCCCACTGCATTTCCCGGGAAATATTTACGAACTTCGTGTCGAGTTTTCCCGTTATGAGCAAAACCGGAAGATTGACTGTTCCTAGGCTCTCCCAATAAGAAGCTTGGCTACCTGTTCCAATACCACGTAAGCTGTTCGCAAGGCCTATTTCACTCTGACTAAGCCGTTCATTCCTCACTGCCAGCTGCTTTTCTTCCGACAAAGTCTTCTGAGACGCGAACAAGGGAATATTTCCCCAGAAATCGATGAATGCCGGCAATCCGTCCCTTGTGATTCTGTCTGCCAGCCGCCTGTCAGCTGCTTGTCGTTCTTCTCTTTCCACTTCCGTCTTCAATCCTGGAGAAGAACTCTCGAGAATCAATGACGAGACCCGCATTGGATGTCGCACCGTATAAGCCAGTGCAATACGTCCCCCCATTGAATAGCCAACTAAGATGAATTGATCAAGAGAAAGCTCAGTAAACAGTTCCTCAAGGTCCTCTACTTGCTGATCCATAGAGTAGCGGCCAATGTCTTCCGGAATAGTCGATTTGCCGTGTCCCGTCAAATCGACAGCTATTGTCTGGTAGTTACCTTTTAGCAACTTTGTAATTTCACGCCATGATGTGGTGCTCCCCGTAAAACCATGTAGAAATACGATGACAGGTAGATTTTCTCCACCTTGGATTTCCACATGCATATTAATTTCACGTATACGAATAGTCTTTTCATTCATTACGATCAAGCCTGTCCGTGATTTGCTTCCATAGGTCTCGGTGCGCTTTCACATTCGCTTGACGATTCGTGAACACTTCGATAATACGCACTGGTTTTTCCTTCGCTTTATCGAGCTCCATTCCGAACTCTTCTGGCGTGTGGATTGCCGCATACTGCGCATCATACATCGCAGCAATGTGGCCGAATGTTAAGCCTGTTGGTGTGCCAAACAGCTCTTCGAAATGATTACCTGCATCAGCTTGCGGAAGGTACGAGAATATTCCACCCCCATCGTTATTAATAATGACAATGGTTAAATCTGCCTCGTGGAAACGAGTAACAATTAATCCGTTGACATCATGCAAGAACGATAAATCGCCAATTAACAGCCATGTTGGACGCTTTCTTGCCGCCTGGATACCGAATGCTGTCGATACAACACCATCGATACCATTCGTCCCGCGATTCGCAAAAATTGTAATATCCTTATCCGTCTTCCTGAAGAACGTGTCTACATCACGGATTGGCATGCTGCTGCCACTTACGAGGTCGCTCTCTGTGGGAAGGTGCTCAAATAATGTTTTTGCAAATATCCCTTCATCGCCAGCAACACCCTCATACTTATTTGTAATCGCTGATGCCGCCTCATTCGCCATCGTCCACCACTCTGTATAAGATGTCTTCGGTTTATCCACAATAATTTTCATGACTGTTTCGGATGAAGTCTGGATATGATGCGTAACGACACCGAGCGAATCCCTAAATTCCGGCGATTCATCCACCGCTATAACTGTAGCTGGTCTTACTTTTTTCAAGTAAAGCGAAAGCGGCTTCGCTACTGGCTGTGCACCAAAACGAATGACAGTATCAGGTACGACTTTCTCTTTGAATGCATCACTTTTTAATAGCGCATCATAATGATCAATACAGAGCGCTATGCATTGTTCAGGTACTTCCGTGCGAAGATTTGATAGCGGATCGCATAATACTGGCCATTCCAGTGCTTTGGCAAAGTTCCAAAATGCTGCTTTATCGAACCCTATCGGCATTTCACCAGCAATGATGAAGCCTTTTTCCGACGTTGCAAGCAACTGTGAAATTTGTTGGGCAGTAGATGCATCCAAACTGTCTACACTTTTAAATCGTTTTTTGAAAGTCATTTTCGGCGTTTCCCGATTAAAATCGATCAGAAGTGGTTCCCGGAACGGCACATTTAAGTGAACGGGTCCGCGTGGAGCTGTAGTCGCAACTGACAGTGCACGGCTAATATGGCGATCAATAAAGTCTTCGATATCCGGATTGTTTTCAGCAAGTGGGAAATCTACACTATATTTCACATGCTTACCATACATTCGAATTTGATCGATTGCCTGTGGCGCACCGACTTCCCTTAATTCATGCGGACGGTCAGCCGTGATAACAATAAGAGGAATACGCGCATAATACGCTTCTGTTATAGCAGGATGATAATTCGATGCTGCAGTACCTGACGTACAGAGAAGGACGACAGGATTACCGGATGCCTTCGCCAAACCTAATGCAAAGTAGGCAGCCGATCGTTCATCGACTTGCATATAGACATCAAGGCCTTTTGTTGAAGCGAAAGCGTAAGCCAGTGGTGTCGAACGAGAGCCTGGACTAATAACTACCGTTTTCACATCAGCCATCATCAAAGCAGCAGTCATTCTACGAACATAATCAGTCAAAACTGTACGGTTATCCATTCAGTTTTCCTCCAAGCGCCCGCATAACCGGTCTGAATTTCACCCATGTTTCATCGTATTCTTTATCTGGTTCAGAGTCTGCCACAATTCCTCCACCTGCGTATAAGTACGCACTATTGCCGTCAAGAAGTGCGGAACGGATTGCCACAGCGAATTCACCATTTCCAGCAGTATCTGTCCAACCAATTGGTCCAGCATAATAACCCCGATCCAAGTTTTCCTCAGAACGAATCATTTCCATCGCTATATCAGTTGGGACACCGCCTAGCGCCGGTGTCGGGTGAAGTGCTTGAACCAAACTAAAAATATCAGTTCCTTGTTCAACTTTTCCTTCAACTGGCGTAAACAAATGCTGAATATCACGGACTTTCATCAGTTTCGGTACTTTCGAAATTTTGATGTCTGTGCAAAATGTCTTAAACACTTGTGAAATCATATTAACGACATATTGATGCTCTTCTCGATTTTTTCTATCTTCAAGAAGTTCATCGCCAAGTTCGCGGTCTTCAGTTGCCGACTTGCCTCGTTTAATGGAACCCGCAACACATGCCGAATACGCACGGCCATTTGATATTTCAATTAAACGTTCAGGTGTAGCACCAAAAAATAATTGGCCGTCTTTTTGCAATCCAAAGTGATAACTTTCCTGCTGTTCATTTGATATATGATGAAGTGCAGTGACAGCCGGCACGTCATCTGCAAAGTTTAGTTTAACCGAACGTGCAATTACTACTTTTTCAGCTTCACCATTGTTAATTTTCTTTGTGACATCTGCAACGGTTTCCAGATAATGTTCTTTCGAAAGTTCCTCTATTGACACAACTTCCGGTTTTGTAAGCAGAGCGGATTCCTCGACTTGCGCGATATGAATTAGACGGTCTCTTTCATCCCTTAACTTCTCAAACTGTTCTGCCCCATCGTTGCTTTTTGTTACGAGGTTAATGGAAATTTCTGTCTTACCATTCGTAATCGACAACTGGAAAGAAGGTACAACGAAATGGGCCGATGGAAATGCATCCCACTCTGATTGCTTAACACTTTTCGGATCAAACGAGAAACCTCCAAAAAGAACAGGTTCCCGATCATTTTCTTCTTTAATAAGCGCACTACATAATTTTTTCCAACTTGTTGAAATATGTGTGAAACGATCATTCGTTCCATCACTTGTTAATACCGTAGCATGTCCAATACCAACAAGCGTTAAAGTTTTATCTGCATTTTGCCAATAGAAACGTTCATCTTTGTAACACGAATCCCCTGCTTCAAAAAACGCAAGTGGTGAGATTCTCCCCGCATCGACAGTTTCTGTAAAAAAACGCAGCTCATTCTGCCTAACATTTAATTGAGATTCACGGGTAGCGGTCAACTTCCGATTCATTATTTTCCCTCCGTACATTCATTCGACTGATTTAAAACAATACCTATAGTCTATCATACCGAATCAATGTCGTTTCAGCACATAATAAGCAGTCCATATGTTCACTCCACCCATTTTGGAGTACAATAGATAGGGTCATTAAAAGGATAGGGAGAGAGCCAAATTGCAACAGACAATAAAAGCGGATAAAGGCTGGCGTATTTGGTGGCAGCTTACACGTCCACATACACTAACGGCAGCCTTTGCACCTGTATTTCTCGGTACCATGATTGCACTAACTTACGGAAAATTACATTTTCCTTTATTCATCGCCATGCTCGTCGCGAGTGTTTTCATCCAAATGGCAACGAATATGTTCAATGAATATTATGATTTTAAAAGAGGACTTGATACAGAACAGTCCATTGGTATCGGCGGTACAATCGTCCGTAATGGTGTAAAACCAAAAACCGTGTTGAATCTTGCCTTTATGCTTTACGGGATTTCCGTCCTTATTGGTATCTATATATGTATGGAAACCTCATGGATGCTCGCAGTCGTCGGGATCCTGTCAATGATGGTAGGCTACTTTTATACTGGAGGACCGTATCCTATCGCCTACACGCCATTTGGAGAACTGTTTTCCGGTGTTGTCATGGGAATGTTACTTATCCTTATTTCGTTTTATATCCAGACAGAAACAGTAACGACAGAAGCGGTTCTGCTATCTATCCCAAGTATGTTGCTAGTCGCAGGTATTATGCTAGCAAATAATATACGTGATTTAGAAGGCGATAAGGAAGGCGGACGAAAAACACTCGCTATTCTTGTGGGCCGCTACAACGCAATTACAATCCTAATGCTATTTTTCATTATTTCCTATGGCTGGATTATTGCAATGATTCTCTTCGGTCATCTTACTCCATGGGCACTGCTTGTATTTCTTAGTATCAAAAAGCCGATTGGAGCGATTACTGTGTTCCGAAAAAATCACATCCCAATACATGTGATGCCTGCGATGAAAAACACTGCAGTTACGAACACTTTATTCGGCTTACTATTAGGGATCGGAATACTCATTGGGCATCTGCTCTAACTAATAAAAAAAAAGCGTAAAGCCTCGATTTAACTCGAAGCTTTACGCTTTTTCTGATTTATATGTTTAGATGGAACGAAATAAAGGAAAGTTAAGTAACGATAGTCAACAATCTGTACTTTTGTTTATTAAGTACGGTGTGTATGTGCAGACTAATGCCATTACTAAAAAGGACGTGACAAAACTTGTTGAACGATAAACAAAAAGCCACTCTAAAAAAAGAACTATATGAAATGAAGGATCACTTAACAAAAACAGAAGAAGAAACAGATATTAAGGAAAGTGCACAAGAAGCTGCCGGCGAGCTGTCGATGTATGACAATCATCCCGGTGATATGGGTACAGAACTGTTTGAAAGAGAGAAAGACATGGCTTTAAACGTTCATGCTGGCTCTGAATTAGATAAAGTAGAAAGCGCCTTACAAGCGATGGTGAACGGTTCTTATGGGAAATGTGAAGTGTGCCAAAAAGATATACCATTTGGGCGACTTGAAGCAGTTCCTTACACAACTCTTTGCATCGACCATGCGACTGAGCAAGAAATCCCCAATGATCGACCTGTCGAAGAAGATACGCTTACCATGGCCAACCCAAATTCTTTTTCCGGAGCGGCCCGGGATGGCGAAGACAGCTTTCAGGAAATCGCAAAATCTGGAACATCAGAAACCCCTTCCGATTTCAGCGGAGATCACGATGACTACAATACGTTATATGACAGCGGAATTTCAGATGGTGCAACCGAAGTATTTGAAGAATTCACAGGAACCGATATAAATGGAAAGTCACGCGGTTTCATCAGGTCCGATGCCTCAGAGAAATATGAAGCGGAACTGGATGATGAAGGAATCGAATCCCCTCTCGGAGATATTCCTTATCATGAAAAAGATAGTTATATAGAGGATCAGAAGAAGTGAAAAGAAACACCATAGGCCATTGCTTATGGTGTTTCTTTTCAGGATATTTTAGCTCACGTATGTTAATTAACCAAAAGTAACCAGTAAATGATTTAATCAAACACTAGGCGCTGCGTGTGCAGTTGCCTTTGAGTTGCTTTAGATAGAACGACCTCTTTACTATTATCGAGATATCTTGATGTGTAGGGATGCGACTTCGTAGCACCCTACACATTTTTCGGGAATCGTTTGGTGGTTATCCATCCGTTGCTCTCCAAAGGCATAAGTACACGAAATGCTAGAGCTTTTTGGGACGAAAGAATAGCGGGGCTTCTTAACTGGATAAAAGCCGCCAAAGATATAATTTTGGCGGCTGAAGTCTTCTCCATAGTCTTGTCTTTTTTATTTAAGAATGAAACAGAACTCCTACCAATATCGCTTCGACGCTGGATGGTCTATATGAGAAAGAGCATTTCATTATCTGTGATGAAATCTGCAACCTGGAGTACGTCTTTCTTGAATATAAGTAGTATCAACTAGTAATCACCTTATAATCTCGGCATATACATCTCAAAATCACATTTCTCTCGATAATGAACACACTAGTGCAGGTACGGCAAAGGGGTCGCCGAAGCCGTGAGACTGGATGCGAAGCGATATCCAGGCTTACGGTGAAAGGCATCCCCAAAGCGTCAAGCGTTCTACAATCCACACCCCGAATTACAACTCACTCCTTATTGAGCGCCACAGTAGATTCAATGGGATTCTTTAATTCAACATATATAGTTAGAATTTAAGTGAACTAGAAAACTATATATAAACAAATTAAAAAGTAGCTTTACAAGTTCATTAAGAACTTGTAAAGCTACTTTTATGTATGACCCCTACGGGATTCGAACCCGTGATACCGCCGTGAAAGGGCGGTGTCTTAACCGCTTGACCAAGGGGCCAAATTATATATGGCGGAGAAGGAGGGATTCGAACCCTCGCACCGCTTTCGCGATCTATACCCTTAGCAGGGGCACCTCTTGAGCCGCTTGAGTACTTCCCCATATATAAATGGCTCCGCAGGTAGGACTCGAACCTACGACCGATCGGTTAACAGCCGATTGCTCTACCACTGAGCTACTGCGGAATGGTGGGCCTAAATGGACTCGAACCATCGACCTCACGCTTATCAGGCGTGCGCTCTAACCAGCTGAGCTATAGGCCCTTTTTGGAGCGAGTGAAGGGAATCGAACCCTCATCATCAGCTTGGAAGGCTGAGGTTTTACCACTAAACTACACTCGCATAACAATGGTGGCTCAGGACGGAATCGAACCGCCGACACAAGGATTTTCAGTCCTTTGCTCTACCGACTGAGCTACTGAGCCACGTATTTAGTTTACATTAAGTCGTTAACTTATTCTAAACCTTATAGTATTAATAAAAATGGCGGTCCCGACCGGGATCGAACCGGCGATCTCCTGCGTGACAGGCAGGCATGTTAACCGCTACACCACGGGACCATTTGGTTGCGGGGACAGGATTTGAACCTGTGACCTTCGGGTTATGAGCCCGACGAGATACCACTTCTCCACCCCGCGACAACAATATAAGTACTATTTAATTTCACCACTAGTTAAAAATGGAGGAGGTAGAGGGATTCGAACCCCCGCGGGATTTGACTCCCCTGTCGGTTTTCAAGACCGATCCCTTCAGCCGGGCTTGGGTATACCTCCATGGCTGTATATAATAGTGGTGGACCTTGCAGGACTCGAACCTGCGACCGGACGGTTATGAGCCGTCTGCTCTAACCAACTGAGCTAAAGGTCCTTTAAGATGGCGGCAGAGGGGATCGAACCCCCGACCTCACGGGTATGAACCGTACGCTCTAGCCAGCTGAGCTACGCCGCCAGGATCTTTATGAAAATTGTGTTGGTGGAGCCTAGCGGGATCGAACCGCTGACCTCCTGCGTGCAAGGCAGGCGCTCTCCCAGCTGAGCTAAGGCCCCATTATAGCTGGCAATTATTAAAGCACAAATCTACTTAAAATGGTATATTCTTTAAGCGGCGAATCTGCTTAAAAAGCTTAATGGTCGGGAAGACAGGATTCGAACCTGCGACCCCTTGGTCCCAAACCAAGTGCTCTACCAAGCTGAGCTACGTCCCGAAGAATTATAAAGTTTAAAAACATAATGGTGCGCCCGGCAGAAGTCGAATCCACAACCTCCTGATCCGTAGTCAGGTGCTCTATCCAATTGAGCTACGAGCGCATATAAGTGAAAAGTTATTAATGCCGAGAACCGGAATCGAACCGGTACGGTAGTCACCTACCGCAGGATTTTAAGTCCTGTGCGTCTGCCAGTTCCGCCACCCCGGCAAAAATATGGAGCGGAAGACGGGATTCGAACCCGCGACCCCGACCTTGGCAAGGTCGTATTCTACCACTGAACTACTTCCGCATTATAAGTGCGGGTAAAGGGAGTCGAACCCCCACGCCCGAAGGCACTAGATCCTAAGTCTAGCGCGTCTGCCAGTTCCGCCATACCCGCAATATAAATTATGACACTAAGTCATAAAAATGGTGAGCCATGCAGGATTCGAACCTGCGACCCTCTGATTAAAAGTCAGATGCTCTACCAACTGAGCTAATGGCTCGAAAAGTGGTGCCGGAGAAAGGACTTGAACCCTCAACCTACTGATTACAAGTCAGTTGCTCTACCAGTTGAGCTACTCCGGCTAATAGTTTTCATTATAAATAAAATGGTGGAGGATGACGGGCTCGAACCGCCGACCCCCTGCTTGTAAGGCAGGTGCTCTCCCAGCTGAGCTAATCCTCCTGGGTATAAGTGCGACAAACTTCAGTTGTTCGTCCTATTCATAAACCTATGTAATAATTGTTACAAGACCGGCGACGTCCTACTCTCACAGGGGGAAACCCCCAACTACCATCGGCGCTGAAGAGCTTAACTTCCGTGTTCGGGATGGGAACGGGTGTGACCTCTTCGCAATCGTCACCAGACTTGTATGGTCTTTTCTCAAAGACAATAATTATTATAACATATCATCTAATTAATTGCAAGTACTTTTTTTTATGAACGGTACTTATTCGCTCAAAACTGAATAAAACAGACATTGTGCTACACAGAATCAGGGTAATCAAGCCCTTTTCAAAATTGGTTAAGTCCTCGATCGATTAGTATCCGTCAGCTCCACACGTCGCCGTGCTTCCACCCCAGACCTATCAACCTCATCTTCTTTGAGGGATCTTACTTACTTGCGTAATGGGAAATCTCATCTCGAGGGGGGCTTCATGCTTAGATGCTTTCAGCATTTATCCCGTCCATACATAGCTACCCAGCGATGCCTTTGGCAAGACAACTGGTACACCAGAGGTATGTCCATCCCGGTCCTCTCGTACTAAGGACAGCTCCTCTCAAATTTCCTGCGCCCGCGACGGATAGGGACCGAACTGTCTCACGACGTTCTGAACCCAGCTCGCGTACCGCTTTAATGGGCGAACAGCCCAACCCTTGGGACCGACTACAGCCCCAGGATGCGATGAGCCGACATCGAGGTGCCAAACCTCCCCGTCGATGTGGACTCTTGGGGGAGATAAGCCTGTTATCCCCGGGGTAGCTTTTATCCGTTGAGCGATGGCCCTTCCATGCGGAACCACCGGATCACTAAGCCCGTCTTTCGACCCTGCTCGACTTGTAGGTCTCGCAGTCAAGCTCCCTTATGCCTTTGCACTCTACGAATGATGTCCAACCATTCTGAGGGAACCTTTGGGCGCCTCCGTTACTCTTTAGGAGGCGACCGCCCCAGTCAAACTGCCCGCCTGACACTGTCTCCTGCCCCGATAAGGGGCATGGGTTAGAAGTCCAATACAGCCAGGGTAGTATCCCACCAACGCCTCATCCGAAGCTAGCGCTCCGGAATCCAAGGCTCCTACCTATCCTGTACAGGCTGCACCGGAATTCAATATCAGGTTACAGTAAAGCTCCACGGGGTCTTTCCGTCCTGTCGCGGGTAACCTGCATCTTCACAGGTATTATAATTTCACCGAGTCTCTCGTTGAGACAGTGCCCAGATCGTTACGCCTTTCGTGCGGGTCGGAACTTACCCGACAAGGAATTTCGCTACCTTAGGACCGTTATAGTTACGGCCGCCGTTTACTGGGGCTTCAATTCGAAGCTTCGCTTGCGCTGACCTCTCCTCTTAACCTTCCAGCACCGGGCAGGCGTCAGCCCCTATACTTCACCTTGCGGTTTTGCAGAGACCTGTGTTTTTGCTAAACAGTCGCCTGGGCCTATTCACTGCGGCTCTCTCGGGCTTTAACACCCTACCAGAGCACCCCTTCTCCCGAAGTTACGGGGTCATTTTGCCGAGTTCCTTAACGAGAGTTCTCTCGATCACCTTAGGATTCTCTCCTCGCCTACCTGTGTCGGTTTGCGGTACAGGCACCTCCCGCCTCGCTAGAGGCTTTTCTTGGCAGCGTGAAATCAGGGACTCAGGGATAAATCCCCTTGCTGTAACAGCTCAATGTTATAGGAACGGGATTTGCCTCATTCCACACCTCACTGCTTAGACGCGCATAACCAACAGCGCGCTCACCCTATCCTACTGCGTCACCCCATTGCTCAAACGGCGGGGAGGTGGTACAGGAATATCAACCTGTTGTCCATCGTCTACGCCTTTCGGCCTCAACTTAGGTCCTGACTAACCCTGAGCGGACGAGCCTTCCTCAGGAAACCTTGGGCATTCGGTGGAAGGGATTCTCACCCTTCTTTCGCTACTCATACCGGCATTCTCACTTCCAAGCGCTCCACCAGTCCTTACGGTCTAGCTTCGACGCCCTTGGAACGCTCTCCTACCACTGACATCTAAGATGTCAATCCACAGTTTCGGTGATTCGTTTAGCCCCGGTACATTTTCGGCGCAGCGCCACTCGACCAGTGAGCTATTACGCACTCTTTAAATGATGGCTGCTTCTAAGCCAACATCCTGGTTGTCTGGGCAACGCCACATCCTTTTCCACTTAACGAATACTTGGGGACCTTAACTGGTGGTCTGGGCTGTTTCCCTCTCGACTACGGATCTTATCACCCGCAGTCTGACTCCCAAACATAAATCATCGGCATTCGGAGTTTGTCTGAATTCGGTAACCCGGGATGGGCCCCTAGTCCAAACAGTGCTCTACCTCCGAGATTCTTAAGTTTGAGGCTAGCCCTAAAGCTATTTCGGAGAGAACCAGCTATCTCCAGGTTCGATTGGAATTTCACCGCTACCCACACCTCATCCCCGCACTTTTCAACGTACGTGGGTTCGGGCCTCCAGTAAGTGTTACCTTACCTTCACCCTGGACATGGGTAGATCACCTGGTTTCGGGTCTACGACCCCATACTCTATCGCCCTATTCAGACTCGCTTTCGCTGCGGCTCCGCATTCACTGCTTAACCTTGCATGGAATCGTAACTCGCCGGTTCATTCTACAAAAGGCACGCCATCACCCATTAACGGGCTCTGACAACTTGTAGGCACATGGTTTCAGGATCTATTTCACTCCCCTTCCGGGGTGCTTTTCACCTTTCCCTCACGGTACTGGTTCACTATCGGTCACTAGGGAGTATTTAGCCTTGGGAGATGGTCCTCCCGGATTCCGACGGAATTTCACGTGTTCCGCCGTACTCAGGATACACTCTGGAGAGAATGGACTTTCAACTACGGGGCTTTTACCCGCTACGGCGGACCTTTCCAGGTCGCTTCGTCTAATCCATTCCTTTGTAACTCCGTATAGAGTGTCCTACAACCCCAAGAAGCAAGCTTCTTGGTTTGGGCTCTTCCCGTTTCGCTCGCCGCTACTCAGGGAATCGATTTTTCTTTCTATTCCTCCGGATACTTAGATGTTTCAGTTCTCCGGGTGTGCCTCGTTTACGCTATGTATTCACGTAAACGTACTGTCCCATTATGGACAGTGGGTTTCCCCATTCGGAAATCTCCGGATCAAAGCTTACTTACAGCTCCCCGGAGCATATCGGTGTTAGTGCCGTCCTTCTTAGGCTCCTAGTGCCAAGGCATCCGCCATGCGCCCTTTCTAACTTAACCCTTTGGTTTTCAATAAGCTTACGCTTCTTGAATTCCTCTTTGGTGAATTCTCCTTTACAGCGATGTAAATCGGAATTCGTAAAAGGCATTGCATGATTAGCTCATTTGCATGCGCTAATCTAGAGAAACGAATTTCTCTACGTTGATTACTTGATTTGTTGCTATCAATGTCGTTTCATTCAGTTTTCAAAGAACAAGTTTTGAATGTTCATATATAGAGGCTTCTTCAAGCGAAAAAACGCTTAAAAAGCTTAATGAACCTTCAAAACTGAACGCAAAACATCAATGTGTAAACCCGTGGTTTACATTCCGTAATAATCCTTAGAAAGGAGGTGATCCAGCCGCACCTTCCGATACGGCTACCTTGTTACGACTTCACCCCAATCATCTGTCCCACCTTCGGCGGCTGGCTCCCGTAAGGGTTACCCCACCGACTTCGGGTGTTACAAACTCTCGTGGTGTGACGGGCGGTGTGTACAAGACCCGGGAACGTATTCACCGTGGCATGCTGATCCACGATTACTAGCGATTCCGGCTTCATGGAGGCGAGTTGCAGCCTCCAATCCGAACTGGGAATGATTTTATGGGATTGGCTCCCCCTCGCGGGTTGGCAACCCTCTGTATCATCCATTGTAGCACGTGTGTAGCCCAGGTCATAAGGGGCATGATGATTTGACGTCATCCCCACCTTCCTCCGGTTTATCACCGGCAGTCACCTTAGAGTGCCCAACTGAATGCTGGCAACTAAGATCAAGGGTTGCGCTCGTTGCGGGACTTAACCCAACATCTCACGACACGAGCTGACGACAACCATGCACCACCTGTCACCACTGTCCCCGAAGGGAAAGGCGTATCTCTACACCGGTCAGTGGGATGTCAAGACCTGGTAAGGTTCTTCGCGTTGCTTCGAATTAAACCACATGCTCCACCGCTTGTGCGGGTCCCCGTCAATTCCTTTGAGTTTCAGCCTTGCGGCCGTACTCCCCAGGCGGAGTGCTTAATGCGTTAGCTGCAGCACTAAGGGGCGGAAACCCCCTAACACTTAGCACTCATCGTTTACGGCGTGGACTACCAGGGTATCTAATCCTGTTTGCTCCCCACGCTTTCGCGCCTCAGCGTCAGTTACAGACCAGAAAGCCGCCTTCGCCACTGGTGTTCCTCCACATCTCTACGCATTTCACCGCTACACGTGGAATTCCGCTTTCCTCTTCTGTACTCAAGTTCTCCAGTTTCCAATGACCCTCCACGGTTGAGCCGTGGGCTTTCACATCAGACTTAAAGAACCGCCTGCGCGCGCTTTACGCCCAATAATTCCGGACAACGCTTGCCACCTACGTATTACCGCGGCTGCTGGCACGTAGTTAGCCGTGGCTTTCTAATAAGGTACCGTCATGGCACGGGCAGTTACTCCCGTACGTGTTCTTCCCTTACAACAGAGCTTTACGATCCGAAAACCTTCTTCGCTCACGCGGCATTGCTCCATCAGACTTTCGTCCATTGTGGAAGATTCCCTACTGCTGCCTCCCGTAGGAGTCTGGGCCGTGTCTCAGTCCCAGTGTGGCCGATCACCCTCTCAGGTCGGCTACGCATCGTTGCCTTGGTAGGCCATTACCCCACCAACTAGCTAATGCGCCGCGGGCCCATCCTACAGTGACAGCCGAAACCGTCTTTCAGAGTTTGTCCATGCGGACAAACTGATTATTCGGTATTAGCCCCGGTTTCCCGGAGTTATCCCCATCTGTAGGGCAGGTTGCCCACGTGTTACTCACCCGTCCGCCGCTAAAATCAGAGAGCAAGCTCTCGTCATTCCGCTCGACTTGCATGTATTAGGCATGCCGCCAGCGTTCGTCCTGAGCCAGGATCAAACTCTCCATAATAGAAGAAAATGAATAGCTCATTTCTTGCTGACTCGAATCCGAAGATTCTTGTGTGTGTTTCTTTTCAACCAACCGAAGCTGACTTAGTTAGAAACGTTTTGCTCGAGTGCGTTAGCACCCTCGCTGTATTTCATTGATGTTTTGCTGTTCAGTTTTCAAGGTTCATTTGGCTACCGATGTTTCAGCAGCAACTCTTATATCATATCAACTTACGCTTTCTTTGTCAACAACTAATTTCAATTTCTTTTTCGTTGTTTAAACAATGTTTAAAGCGCAACGTCATTTAATATAACATCTCTTCCGGAACGAGTCAACATTTTATTTCAATTTCTTTTTCGCTGATGTTTCTCGCTCCCTGAGGACATGTATTAATATACTACAGAACGTTATAAGAAATCAAGCCTTTTTCGAAAAGAATTTATTCCGCAACTTTTCACCATCAATTACAAAGAGCACTATCCCCGCTATCACAACCATTCCGCCGGCAATTTGGGATATGGATAAGGTTTCATCAAAGACATAGAACGCCAAGATTGCAGCTCCAACTGGCTCAAATAGTATACCTATAGATATAACGTTGGTACTTACCCACTTAATGGCCCAGTTGAAAAGTGTATGCCCTAACAGATTCGGTATGAGTGCGAGCATTATAAACCAGAACCAATCAGATCCTGGATAAGGGCCAAATGACTCCCCTTTGATGAGAACATAGAAGAACAACGTAATTGTGCTTATCGAATAAACAACAAATGTATATGTAATAAGAGAAAGACGTTTACGTACATCTTGTCCGAATAGCAGATAGGTAGTAATAAGCGCACATGCAATTAACGCCAACATATCTCCATAAAAAGCAGTGCCACTCAGCTTGAAGTCTCCCCAGCTAATGATTACACTTCCCGTTACAGCAATCAAAGCAGATAAAATTGTTTTGAACGATAACTTCTCTTTAAAGAAGAAGTACGTTCCTACAAAAGCAAATATGGGCTGTAAGGTAACTAACACCGTTGAACTAGCAACCGATGTGTAATTTAATGACTCGAACCATAGAATGAAGTGAAAGGCTAAAAATACTCCGGCAATTGCCGAAAAGATCCAATCTTTTTTACTGAGCGTCAATACTTCCTTCCTATACTTCATAAGAAAGAGCGGTAACATAATTAGCACAGAGAAGAACATTCTATAAAATGCAATCACACCAGCATCTGCTGTGGCGAGTTTCACGAATATCGCCGATAGTGCTACTGATATCACTCCTATAATAATTGGGATATACGGATGAATTCGAGGCTTTTCCATTTCTAACACATCTCTTTCAAAAGGAATTAGGTTACATCTC
Source organism: Sporosarcina psychrophila (assembly GCF_001590685.1). GTDB lineage: Bacteria > Bacillota > Bacilli > Bacillales_A > Planococcaceae > Sporosarcina > Sporosarcina psychrophila. The sequence continues at coordinate 1,100,709 of NZ_CP014616.1, read as the reverse complement.
TATCTTTTTAGACAATAGATAGTTGTAAGTATAACATGGTAATTAAGAGAGGACATTACTAGGGGGGAACGATTATGACTTGGATTGCAAATGAAGCGATGTATCCCGAAGTGTTAATTAAAATCACGCTCGCTTTAGTTTTAAGTTTAGTTATTGGTGTGGAGAGGGAAATAAAGAAGAAACCGATTGGATTAAAAACGAGTGCTGTTATCGCCACTTTTAGCTGCCTTCTGACTGTCGTCTCTATAGAAGCAGCTTATCTCGTTCCAGCGCGGAATGATATTAACGTAACGATGGATCCGCTCCGCTTAGCTGCCCAAATTGTCAGCGGTATCGGATTCCTCGGAGCTGGAGCCATCCTGCGTAGAGGTAATGACAGCATTACTGGGTTAACGACGGCAGCTATGATTTGGGGAGCGGCAAGTATCGGGATTGCTGTTGGGGCCGGTTTTTATATTGAAGCTGCGTTTGCTGTACTAGCCGTGATGTTTGTCATCGAAGTCCTTGCACCTGCACTTGATAAATTGGGGCCAAAGAGACTTCGTACAAAAGAAGCTTCCTTCATTGTAGTGTTATCGGACAAATCAAAGATTGAAGATCTCATTACTTACCTGAAGATAGAAAGCATGACAATCGAGAATTTGCGGATTCGGCAAATTCTATCAAGGGATCTTCAAGTACAGCACGAACTTCATTTTCGAATCTCAGCACTTCCCAAAAGACATACGTCTAATTTGTATATCGAGTTGTCGACACTACCTTATATCGAATCGGTTGAAATCGAAATATTCCCATAACGGAGGAAAATTATGAGAGACATACTAAAACTTTTAAAAGAAGGCAACAAGCCCTCACTACTCGCAGCAATTGTTAACACAGTAATCGCTTGTTTAAAAGCCATTGCATTCTTCTTCACTGGAAATGTGGCTATGTTTGCAGAAATGATGCACTCATTTGGTGATGCAGCGAACCAGTTTTTCGTTTTCGTTGGTTCTGCTCTTTCGAAAAAAGCACCCACCCCGAAATATCCTAATGGATTCGGCCGTGTCGTAAATTTAGTTTGTCTGGGCGCTGTCATTATAGTTGGAATCATGTCCTATGAGGCTATCATAGGCGGGTGGCATCATATCGTAAATCCATCTGAGTCAGGCGGAATGAGAAATTTAATTATAAATCTCTCTGTTCTTGGTATAGGTATCATTTTGGAATGCATTGTACTTTACAAGGCGGGTAAAGAGATACTTCATGAAGCAGGGATTGATAAAGGTGGGATGGCTCCCATTACACTAGGTTTTAAAAACCTCAATCGTGCTAAACCCGCAACAAAACTCGTATTCATGGAAGATTTTGTCGCAACACTAGGCGGACTTCTCGCATTTTTCGCTGTCCTGTTGGCTCATTTCCTTGGGCTACTTGTAGCGGAAGGCATTGCATCCATTATGATTGGTATGATGATGTTCTATGTGGTTGGTAAAGTATTTCTCGAAAATGCACGTGGTGCAATCGGGGAAACGGACGAGGAAATGCTCAATCACATTTCCCTACTCGTTGCTGAAGATCCCGATGTAAAAGATATTCAACGTATTGAAGTTATCAAAGAAGGCGAATTCCTTCATGTTGAAATTGTCGCAGAAGTTGACCCATCCCATACAGTCGCCTATGTCGACGATGTGCGGGACCGACTCATGACTATTATCCTCAATCAAAAAGGTGTACAGGACGTTTTAATTTCTTTTGATGAAGATGACGGTGTGTCAACATGGAAAAGGTCCAATTCCACTGATGCAATTAAGCAATTCGGTTCAAAATTCCCTGAATAACAAAAACGTCACGCCGGAGATAACCCCGGCGTGACGTTTTTAATTCTCTTATAATGAAGCTTTTAAAATTGATAGTACATCCTCTTTATTTAGATTGCTGAATTGCCCAAGTGGCCCGTTGACTGTTGCTTTTTCTGCCATCAAATCCAGTTTCGAATCATCGATGTCATAATGGGCAAGCGTTTCAGGCGCTCCAATAGACGTCCAAAATGCTCTTAGACGTGCGATCCCTTCAAACGCGACCTCATCCTGCGTCTTACCTTCTGGTGCAACTCCAAATACGTTGACAGCAAGCTTGGCAAATCGCGCAGGATTAACGTTAACATTATGATTCATCCAATGTGGGAAAAGAATCGCAAGCCCACCTGCGTGCGGGATATCATAAACCGCGGACACAGCATGTTCGATATCATGTGACGCCCAGTCTCCTTGATAGCCCATTTGAAGGAAGCCATTCAACGCTATAGTACCCGCAAATAAAATCGTCTCACGTAAATCATAATTCTCCAAGTCTTCGACAAGCTTTGGTGCATTATCCATTATTGCACGTAGCACACCTTCACACATCTCATCTTGTACAGGCGTGTTCTTTGCATTATTGAAGTATTGTTCAAAAATATGGGACATCATATCAACAATCCCATAAATCGTCTGGTCTTTGGGTACAGATAATGTATAGGTTGGGTCAAGAATAGAGAATTTCGGGTAATTAAACGGACCGCCCCATCCATATTTCTCTTCCGTTTCTTCATTAGTAATAACAGATCCGGCATTCATTTCCGAACCTGTTGCTGCAAGTGTCAAAACTGTACCAAATGGGATTGCATCTTCCGCGAACGCTTTCCTTGTTACAAGATCCCATGCATCACCTTCATATTTCGCTGCCGATGCAATAAGTTTTACACAGTCGATAACTGATCCTCCGCCAACTGCTAAGATAACGTCGATGTCTTTTTCCTTACAAATCTCCGCACCCTTTCGCGCAGTTGACACACGCGGATTTGGCTCAACGTCTGAAAGTTCATGTACCTCCATATCATTCTCTTTTAAAATCGCCATTACTTCATCATATAGACCATTTCTCTTGATGCTGCCGCCCCCATAAACGACAAGCACCTTTTTACCGTAATTCGCTAGTTCTTGTGATAATTTCTGAAGTTGGCCTTTTCCAAAAATAAGCTTAACTGGATTATGGAATACAAATTCATTCATTCTATATTGCCTCCCTTTATTCTTTCATTATCCGAAACAATAAACCATTTTGCAAAAATAAAGGTGCGCGTATGAAAATCAGTCTTCTGGGCATAGTAATTTAAGGAGGTGTTGCAAAATGAGTAAAGTTCATAAAATAGCTCTAGCACTGACAATTATCGGTGCACTCAATTGGGGAGTAGCAGGAATATTCCGTTTCGACGTTGTTGCACAATTCGCAGGTGGTTCCGCGGAACCGCTCGCACGATTTATTTATATCATCATAGGAGTTTCAGGTCTCATCAACCTTGGCTTGCTATTTAATCAGCGGCAGGATCACGATGAGGTAATTGTTTCGGTTCCTGAAAAAGTATAAAGGCATCTCCCGTTTAAACCGGGAGATGCCTTTATTGTTTTGATTATGCCCAACCACGGAAACGTGATGCTTCCGCAGTTTTACGAACACCAATCATATATGCTGCTAGGCGCATGTCGATATTACGAGTTTCCGCAGTTGTATATACGTTCTCAAATGCTTCAACCATTTTTTTCGTCATTTTTTCGCGCACTTCTTCTTCAGTCCAATAGTAGCCCATGTTGTTTTGGACCCACTCAAAGTATGAAACTGTTACGCCGCCCGCACTTGCAAGAACATCGGGAACAAGTAGAATTCCACGTTCTTTAAGAATTCTAGTTCCTTCAGTTGTAGTCGGCCCATTTGCTGCTTCAACAACAATCGTTGCTTTGATATTATGTGCATTTTTTTCAGTAATCTGATTAGAGATTGCCGCAGGCACAAGAATATCGCAATCGAGTTCAAGTAATTCTTGGTTCGAAATCGTGTTATCGAAAAGTGTAGTTACTGTTCCGAAGCTATCGCGACGGTCTAGTAAGTAATCGATATCAAGACCCTCTGGATCATGAAGGGCACCATAAGCATCGGAAATTCCAATTACTTTCGCGCCAGCATCATGAAGGAACTTAGATAGGAAGCTACCCGCGTTTCCGAAACCTTGAATTACGATACGTGCACCTTTCATATCAATTCCACGACGTTTCGCCGCTTCCTCGATAATGATTGTTACCCCTTCGGCAGTCGCACGGTCACGACCTTGCGATCCACCAAGAACGATTGGTTTACCTGTAATGAAGCCAGGTGAGTTGAATTCGTCAATACGGCTATATTCATCCATCATCCATGCCATTATTTGCGCATTTGTGAAGACGTCTGGAGCTGGGATATCTTTGTTAGGTCCCATTACTTGGCTTAAGGCACGGACATAACCGCGGCTTAGTCGTTCAAGTTCACCCATAGACATTTCACGTGGATCACAAACGATTGCACCTTTACCGCCGCCATATGGTAGGTCGACGATGCCAGCTTTTAATGTCATCCACATAGAAAGTGCTTTTACTTCTTCTAGCGTTACTTGCGGGTGATATCGTACGCCACCTTTTGTTGGTCCAACTGCATCGTTATGCTGTCCACGGTAACCCGTGAAGACTTTTACTTTGCCATCGTCCATTTTTATAGGAATACGTACTTCAATCATACGAAGTGGTTCTTTTAGAAGTTCGTACATTCCTTCATCGTAGCCTAGTTTATCAAGTGCATCTTTAAAAAGAGCTTGTGTAGACGTAAACAGATTCAGGTTTTCAGTCATTTAATGATTCGCCTCTTTGATTCATAATGTTTTCTATGCATATATTGTAACATATCGGACACTTATATTGTTAAGTATTTTAGTTAACGAAAACTTTTTTAATTTTACCTATTGCCCAGTCCAATTCTTCTTTTGTGATAATGAGTGGCGGAGCAAAACGAATCACTGTATCGTGTGTTTCTTTACATAGTAATCCAAGCTCTTTCAACTCTTCACAATATGGACGAGCAGCTTCAGTTAACTCAACACCTATGAACAATCCGCGTCCGCGTACTTCTTTAATCGACGGATGTTCAATTTTCTTTAACTCTTCCATGAAATAATTTCCGAGTTCAAGAGATTTTTTCGCCAGTTCTTCTTCTTCCAGCACTTCTAAAGACGCGATTGATACTGCACACGCCATAGGATTTCCACCAAAAGTTGAACCGTGTGATCCCGGATTGAATACACCAAGAACAGATTTGTCAGCAAGTACACAAGATATTGGGAATACGCCGCCACCTAGTGCTTTACCTAGGATATACATATCCGGATCCATGTCTTCCCATTCACATGCAAACATTTTTCCAGTACGGCACAGGCCGGCTTGAATTTCATCTGCAATAAATAGAACGTTATTCTTTTTACAAAGTTCACGTGCTGCTTTCATATAACCTGCTGGCGGAATAATAATACCTGCTTCACCTTGAATCGGTTCGATAAGGAATGCAGCAGTATTTGGTGTAATTGCTGCTTCAAGTGCTTTGATATCTCCGTAGGGAATAAGGTCGATGCCTGGAAGCATTGGACCAAATCCACGTTTATATTCAGCATCTGAAGATAGTGAAACAGCTGTCATTGTACGACCATGGAAGTTGCCTTCACACGCAATGATTTCTGCTTGGTCTTCTGCGATCCCTTTAACGTCATAAGCCCAGCGGCGTGCTGCTTTAATAGCTGTTTCAACAGCTTCAGCTCCTGTGTTCATAGGAAGTGCCATTTCTTTGCCTGACAGTTCACAAATCTTTTCATACCATGGACCAAGTTGGTCATTGTGGAAAGCACGGGAAGTAAGCGTTACTTTATCAGCTTGGTCTTTCAATGCTTGAATAATTTTCGGATGACGATGCCCCTGGTTTACTGCTGAATACGCGGAAAGCATATCCATAAATTTATTACCTTCAGGATCTTTTACCCAAACCCCTTGTGCCTCAGAAATAACGATTGGCAGTGGATGATAGTTGTTTGCCCCAAATTTCTCCGTTTGAACAATTACTTTTTCTGATACCGACATACATTTCCCTCCCCTTTATATGTAAAGACAGACCCACCCAAATAGATGGGTCTGATAAATCAGTGTCTAGCTCCGGGCGCCAGATGCTCGGGTCATAAGTCAGCCCAGCTATGCGGGGAGTTCACCGCGTCGCCGGTCCGCCTTATGCCTGTCGCGGGCCTACAGGATGTAGGTCATGCAGCTGTTGCCACAGGAAGTGGCACACTTAGGCTGCATTCCTTTTTGTGCAGGCGCCCTCCGCTTTTCTTAGTGTCTAGCTCCAGCGCCTAGCTCCTCGAGTCGCTTCAATCCTTAAGTTAAAGGCAAAGAGCGCATTTATCTTCAGGCCCTCCAGCGCTTTTCGGGTCTACCAAGGCGCTTACGCTTTTCTTATAGTGTTTCTGAAGTTGTTTTACCTTGCATATGAAGTTGTAGGTAATCCGGTCCGCCAGCTTTTGAATCTGTCCCCGACATGTTGAATCCACCAAACGGTTGGTAACCAACGATTGCACCAGTGCAATTACGGTTGAAGTACAAGTTACCTACATGGAAATCTTCACGAGCTTGTTCGATGTGATGACGGTTGTTTGTGATGACAGCGCCAGTTAGGCCGTAATCCGTGTTGTTTGCAAATTCGATAGCTTCAGTGAAGCTCTTCGCTTTCGACAAACCGACAACTGGGCCAAAGATTTCTTCTTGCATAACGCGCGCTTTTGGATCAAGATCCGCAATAACCGTTGGTGCAACGAAGAATCCTTTCGAACTGTCGCCTGTTCCTCCTGCGATTAAACGACCTTCTGTTTTACCGATTTCGATGTAGCTCATAACTTTGTCGAATGACGCTTGATCGATTACTGGGCCAGTGAAGTTTGATAGCTCAGTTGGATCACCGTACGTCAATTCTTTTGTCAATACGCCAACACGTTCAACAACTTGGTCATAAACGTCTTCGTGAATGATCGCACGTGAACAAGCTGAACATTTCTGTCCACTGAATCCGAATGCAGATTTCACGATTGATTGTGCAGCAAGTTCTAGATCTGCTTCATTATCAACAACAATTGTATCTTTACCGCCCATTTCAGCGATAACGCGTTTCAACCAGATTTGGCCTTCGTTCACTTTAGCCGCGCGTTCGTAGATGCGTGTTCCTACTTCACGTGAACCAGTGAATGACACAAAGCGTGTTCTTGGGTGATCAACTAGATAGTCGCCCACTTCAGCACCAGAACCTGGGATGTAGTTGACAACGCCTGTTGGCATGCCCGCTTCTTCAAGTACTTCGATGAATTTGTATGCAACAACTGGTGTTGTCGATGCAGGTTTAAGAAGTACTGTATTTCCTGTTACAAGAGCAGCAACTGTCGTTCCCGCCATGATTGCGAATGCAAAGTTCCATGGAGAGATGATAACGCCAACTCCAAGAGGAATGTAGTCAAAACGGTTGAATTCGCCTGGACGGCTTTCAACAGGGATACCATTTTTAAGTTCAAGCATTTTGCGTGCATAGAACTCTAGGAAATCGATTGCTTCAGCTGTATCAGCATCTGCTTCATTCCAAGGTTTACCTGCTTCTTTAGTAAGTAATGCTGAGAATTCGTGTTTGCGGCGGCGGATGATTGCAGCAGCTTTGAATAATACGTCTGCGCGGAATTCAGGTTTAACTTTCTTCCACGTGTTGAATGTTTCGTCAGCAATTTTCATCGCTTTTTCAGCAAGGTCTTTGCTTGCTTTAGAAACGCTACCGATTACTTCTTCTTTGTTTGCAGGGTTTGTTGATACTAACTTTTCTTCAGTCATGATGCGCTCTCCACCAATAATAAGTGGATAGTCTTGACCAAGGTATCCTTCAACTTGCTTTAAAGCTTCAAGGAAAGCTTGTTTATTCTCTTCTACCGTGAAATCTGTGAATGGTTCGTGTTTATATGGAATCATATTATTCCTCCTCTTTAATTATGAAACGCAAATATTATTTGCACTTAGTAATTGATTACATATATAATAATGCAAAAGATTGTTGCAGATATCAAGCATTATTCATTAGTTTTTCAAAAAAAGTATTTGGAAGGTGATTATTTTGAAGAATATAGACGATTCACTCTTCCCTTTTTATGAGTTTGCAGTGCGTCGTGCCGCGGTTGGTATACATGCCGTTGACAACAATGGTCGAACTGTCATCTATAATGAAAAGATGAAAGAAATCGAAGGACTTGCACTCGAAGATGTGGGTGATCGTTCAATTTTAGAACTTTTCAATTTCGACCAAGAAGAAAGTACACTGTTAAAAGTTTTGCAAAGCGGCAAAGAACAACTAAATGTAAAACAAACGTACTGGAACCGAAAAGGTACAGAAATCACATCCATTAATGACACATATCCAATCTTTAACCAACAAACTCTCATTGGAGCTGTTGAATTAGCCCGTGACGTAACAGCTCTCGAGAAATTCGTTCTTCAGCCATTTCGAAAAAGTAGTGATCCTGTAACATTCAATCAAATAATTGCTTCCTCCCCGCCTATGAAAGTGGTTATTGCGACTGCAAAAAAAGCAGCGAAAGCAAAATTACCGGTATTGTTAATCGGTGAAACAGGTACAGGTAAGGATCTTATCGCTGAAAGCATACATAATGAATTATCACCTTCCAGCACCGTACTCTATACCCTGTTCTGTCATAGTTCAGACCCAATCCTTATAGGACGCTTAGATAAAGATTTAAATGTAGAGGATCCTCTTACATTATTTTGTGAAAGAATCGATTTGTTATCCATTCCATTACAGCAAAAATTGCTATCGATACTTTTAAAATCACCTAACAGTAATAAGCAATTCATCGCAAGTATCGGGGATGACCCTGTCGAATTAATCGCTTCGGGCACATTATTAAAAGACTTATATTATTTCTTTGCTTCATTCACAATTCGAATTCCACCTCTGCGAAAACGAAAAGAAGATATATTACCGTTCATTTCTGCTTATTTGGAACGGCGCAATGAACGCTACGGTTCCACACTTAAAGATATTACACCCGAAGTTGAACATCTTTTCCTCGGGTATGAATGGCCTGGAAATACCCGGGAGCTCGAGTTTCTTCTCGACGAAATCTCTTCTCTAGCGATGACCGAGACTGCCATTACCTATGATTTGCTTCCATTCCATTTCAGGATGAAAAGCGCGGATATCACCGACGAACCGACGCAAGCTGCTGATTTCATCGTCCAACCTGGCAAAGAGCTACTACCGCTTGAACAGTTTTTGCGTGAGGCGGAAGCCTATTACTTACAAAAAGCGATGAAACTCAATGATAAGAACGTCACAAAAACTGCAAATGCGCTTGGTATGAGCAGGCAGAATTTGCAGTACCGACTGCGGAAATTAAAAAAGTGAGGAAAAAGGCGATTATGCCTTTTTCCTCACTTTTTATTGTCTAGCTACAGCGGCCGAACGCTCGGAGGCTCATAGAACGTGAGTTACTTAGCCTTTGTCGAAGGACGTCGCGAACTTTGGCTGTGTTCCATTACTGCCCAGACTTTTCGATCCAGTCTTGAAGTTTGTCTTTCAATGAATTGAATCCTTCTGCATCACTTTCGTCAACACGCGCTTGCAGTGACTTGCGCGGATGGTCTTCTTTTCGTGTTGCAGCCGGTGCTTCTTGAAGAGCACGAATTGATAGACTAATCTTACCTGCAGCTTCGTCGACTTCCAGTACTTTCACTTGGACCTCTTGCCCCACAGTTAGATATTCATTAATGTCTTTTACGAATCCGTATGTGATTTCAGATATGTGTACAAGTCCTTGTGTTTCACCATCGAGTGCAACAAATGCACCATACGGCTGGATACCTGTCACTTTGCCCGAAAACTCTTCGCCTACTTCATATTTTCGCGCCATTTAAAACAGCTCCCAATCTATTTTGTTATCGATTCTGCCCTTAAGGCCACTTAAAATTATATCATGTTTGCAAGTCTCGAGCAAAAAGTAGATGAAAATGTTTGGTAGTTTTTTCCTGAACTACTCAAAGTTCTCCCTCTTCGATGACGATTTTTTCCACTTGCCATACTTGGTCTTTCGCATAAGTCATCCAAACATTGTAATACATTTTTCCATTTCGTTCGAATTCAATTGGCACAAGTACTTTGTGGCCATCATCCATGATCAATGACGGATTGTATCTGATTGAGTCAGTGACATCCAAAAGAGCAATTTCCTTCACCCAATCGTTTGTTTCATATTCATCTAGACTCGCCTCACGGGATGCTGGCTCAGTTAAATGCCACATCATGACTGAATCTTCCTTGTCGTTTGCGTAATAATATAGATCCAAGATTAATAGGGGGTGAACATTTTTCAGGACATCCCTGTCATATGCATCCGAAAATTCATTAAATAAATTTTCAATCTCGACATTGAATTGATCGTTGGGCAGCCTAAAAGTCAAATCATCATACATTTCCTTCAAAGGTTTCATACCAAAGTGTTCCAAGTTCCCCTCTACCGCAAGTGAATAAGCTTCATAAACTCTCCAATCGTCTAGCGAACTATACAATTCAGAGCGTTTCCAATCGGACTCCTCCATCTCCTCGACAACCTTTGCCATGATTACCCCTAATCCCGAATCAGGACCGAGCGACGCGAGCTGTTTCCATGCGTTGCGATGTACTTCACTAATTGAACCATCGCTACTTTTGAATTCTTCAATTGTTCTGCCTTGAAGTATCATTTCAAGGAGGTTAATCATGGTTCCTTCTACGACATGTCCCAACCATTGATTTTGCCTCGCCGCGACAAGTGTTTTTTCCATTTCCTCCATAATTTCAATGGTTTCATCAAGTGAATACAACAGTTTTTCGTTCATGATAAACGGTTCCTTCTCGTATTGCGTAAGATAGCTACCGGCCGCTTCATGCAGTGCAGCTCGAAGACGTCCAATGAATACACTATCCATTAGTCGAATAGTGCGTTGTGTCGTTGAAGTGATAGGAAGTTGAGGTAACGCTAAATCTTGATTTATTAGAGCCGCAATTGCACTACGGGTACTTTCAGAGTACTCGTCTTTTTGAGACAAAATGACTTCGGCATCAAATGTTCCATTTGCAAGCGATTCTTGCAGCTTATCGTAATCATCAGCGAATAATTCGTAAAGTGAATATTTAATTCCATCTGCTTTTTTAAGATAATGTTCAGCAAACATCATACTTTTTTCTACATCGTTTACGAGAGGAGCCGCAAATAATTCGTCTGCAAGCTCTGATGGCAATTTCATCATTTCATTTACCTCAAGCAACTTGTCATCCGCTAATTGGCGGTCGATTTTTCCACCTTCACGATTTTTATTCTCAAGCCCCACTAGCATGGTATTTACTTGTTCATTAGCGTCCGCAATAAAAGGGATTTGGTTAAATATATCCTCACTTACGCCTAAAATTGCTTTCTTTTCATCAACCTTCTTAGCATATTCTTTTTTCAACTTGTCAATATACTTACGGTCCGACCGTAGTTCCCATTCTTCACCTGTAAAATATGTACTCCCCACTATACCAATCAGCAGGAAACCAAGAATAATGACAGTGATCCATCCTTTTCGGCTTAACTTCTTGCTTTCATTAATGACTGGAGTATGTTCCCCCTACTTACATTGACCACATTAAAAAGTAGAGGAAGACGATCATATGACATCCAAAGAAACTCGACGCGTTTTTTGAAAACATCTTGCGGCGGATAGCCTATTGCTTCTCTTAGCAATTCTCTCGCGGCTTGAATATTCGCTACTACTTCATCAAGTGGAATAGCCATAACTTCATTAATCTCTTCAAAGCTAAATTCATGGAATAAATGAAGAACAAGTGGCACACGGTATTTTTCATCAAGCTTTATTATTTCCGAATGAAATTCAGCGTCTTCCTTAAATGGAATAGGACTAGCCAGCCGTGGATTCGTTTGTTCAACTTGCCCAAGCTTTTCCAAAGCAGTTTTATAAATGTATCGCTTACCATCAGCCAGTTTCTCTAAATTGGTGTAAATTGTATGAAATGTTTCCTCGGCTACTTCTGCAGCTTCCACTAAAGAACATCCATACTGAAACGCAAAACGTTCAATGTCAGGTGAATACATATCCACCCACTCTTCAAACATAACCAAATCTCCATCTTTTACCTTTTGAATAAAATTTGATTCCTTAATACAGAGTCAACTCCTTTTAAAAAGTACACAGGTAACTTATTCAGACTTCATAAAGTTTAAATCAATATGTTTAATTTTCCATCCAGCAGTCTCATCCAATACCATCTCAGCATCAAAAAAATTCATACTTCCTCGCTCAAATCCGATTGAACCCGTCGAAGATTCCCTTCCGTCAAACAATAGACTCTTCATTTCGTAAAGATTGACATCCACTTTTCTCCATCCACTTATATACTCTTCGAGAGTATGTAAATCATCCTCGGGATTATACAGATGCCACATCGTTTCCGGATCTTCATGGTCATTCGCAAAACAATAAACTGCAAAAACGACCAATGGATGTACATCTTTTAACACAGCAGAATCATGACCTGTTGAGTAAAGTTCGTAAGTCTTCTCAACTAAATCCTCAAAAGAAGAATCGGGAAAAGTGACACTACTAAGACCCCTATCCGATTGTAGAATTCCGCTCATCTCAAAGGTATGAAGTCTTCCCTTCCTGGCAAGTTCCACTGCATAACCAAGATGGTATAGATTTAAATGGCTTTGTGTTTCAGATTCTGTCCATCCGCTCGCTTCCATTTCGTTTATAACTTTTTGCATTATAAAAGCAGATGGCGATCCTTCTCCATTAGCAGCAACTTTCATCCAAATAGATTTAACTTCTTCTGTTACCTTTCCGTCGAAACCAACGATCTGATTCGTTTCAGAGCCGACGACCATTAAATAAACTAACCAAGAGTAATAATCCTCCAGCGATGTATAAGGAATTTCAATTTCCACATTTGCTAGCAGTGTGTTTTCTATTTCTACCAAATTAGCCATTAGTTCAATATAGGAACTAGCCGGCTTCGAATAATAATCGATTGATGAGGATTCTAAAAAAGCTATATAGCCTTTAAAATCTTTATGAATCGAAGCTTTAATTTGAGCACTTAACTCAGTTTTGGCATAACTCGAATAAAAAGGTAACAGATAAAGATTTTGTTTCTCCATACTATTTAACGCCTTCTGTAATTCTTTAGGGTAGGACTCTTTCATTTCAAGATACTTTTCAATATTAACGGTTTCGTCAACTGTAGCTTCATCAATAAATTGATGATATCTAAAAAAAAATGTACTGTAGGCATTTTGTATTTCATTAATCTGTTTCACGTACTCAATTATAAATTCCGCACTTTTTTCTTTATCACTTGTGAGAGGACTTTTAACGAGCTGTTCGACCATTTTAGATGGCAATGTCAGTGTTTTAACGATTTCGTCATACTGTTTACCAATACTTTTTTTATCAATCCTGCCAATTTCCGCAATAACTCTTTCTTCTCTTTGGATCATCACTTCAAAGTCCTCACGTGCTTGTTTGCCATATCCAAAATAATAATACTCTTGTTTATCTTCTTCAGTTGGTTCCGTCAAACCCAATACAGCATGGCGACTCGCTATTTCTTCCTCAAAAGATACTTTAAGCTGTTCCACGTATTTTTCGGCTGACGCTTTTTTATACTCCTCCCCCGTCACAGCAGGAAGCATAACAAGTAACAATAAGACAATAATTCCGGCAATCCATGAAACCATAGCTTTCTTTGATATCTTTTGTTTCAATTTCTTAGTAGCTTGTATTTCCTTTTGTGGTTTCGCGAAAACCTGATCTTTTCTGAATGAAGAACTAATTCTCCCATATGATTTATGAAGGAATTCCAGCCGTTTCTCCAAAAGTAAGCTGTCAATTTCAACAGTCAGTTGTTTGACCCCTTGTGCGATGGACTCTTCGACAGCATCTGCGGAAATACCCGTAATCGTTGCTATCTCTACTTCATTCATTCCATGAAATTGGGAAAGAATTAACGATAGCTTAGCTTTTTCTTCAAGATTCATAATCTTTTCATGCAATTGCTGATCCTCTTCAAACGACAAAATGGACTCTTGTAAAGGCTCCCTCCGTTGAATATGTACAAGCATTTCTAACACCATTCTATATAAGTCATACCGGAGCCATTCCTCATCATTCAATTTTCCCAAATCCGTAAAGAACGTTCGAAACGTCTCTTCCGTAACCTTCCCTGCCGATTCTCGTGTACAGCCACATTGAATGGCAAACCGTTCTAAGTTGCCTGAATGAAGATCCATCCATTTTTCAAATGCCGCAAGATCTCCATTCTTTGCTTCTTCAACCCCACCGGATTCTTCCATGTACGAAGTCCCCCCTTATTCAAAAAAACATCAAACTTAAAATAATCTGCTCGATTTCCCATACGAAATCTTCATTCAAAGCCATCTGCGTACTAACAGAAAGAGTATTTCCACGCTGAAATCCGATTGAACCCGCCGTTTCTTCGCTACCATCAAATCGCAGACTATCGAAACTATAAAGATCTATATCAAATTGACTCCATTCATCAACGAATTCTTCAAGTTTGACAACATTTTTTGTTTTACTATAAAGATGCCACATCGTCTCTGGATCTTTTTGTTCATTCGCGTAAAAGTAAACACCAATAATAACCAAGGGACTGACTCCTTTTAATTTAGAAAGATCATGATACAAGGAGAATGAATAATATGTCTCTTGAACTACGTTCTCAAAGCTAGGATTGGGAAGCGTCACAATTTCCATACCCGTTTCAGTTTGCATAATCCCGCTTATGCTAAACGATTCAAGTTTTCCTGCTTTCGCAAGCTCCAATGCTTGATGAACGTCATATATTCCTAAACGATTGAGGCTTTTTGACTCCGTCCAATCTGTTGCATCCATTTCGGAGATGATCATTTGCATAATATAAGCTGCTGGAGAGCCTTCACCGGCAGAAGCGATTCGTTCCCATCCTTCGCGAAACTCCGTTTTCACCTTGCCATCATCGCCAAATATACGATCAAGTTCCGCCGCCCCGCCGATTACATAAAAGAGTTCGTTGTAAGTCCAACTGAGCATGTCAGTCTTTTCATCATTGATAGTTGTTGACAACAATGATTTTTCCATGTCCAATAAAAAATCAACCGAGTCTTCTAGGGAATGCGCTAGTCCCGGATACGATACGAAAGGTGCAGATTCCAATAATGTGAAAAAACCACCAAAATCTTCGTGGATTGAAGATCGAATCTTTGCGCTGAAGTCATTCTTACCGTAACTTGGAGCTAATGTGCCGAATCCCTTAATAAAAGTTGGATAGATGTTTTGTTTAATCATTCCATCTAATGCTTGTTGCAAGTCTTCAGGATATGTATCTTTCTGCTGTATAAACTTATCAGCAGCAAAAGATTCGTTAACGATTGCATCTGCGGTAATCTGTTCATGTTTGATAAATGTCATGAAATAAGCTTGTTGGAGTACGTCATACTGTTTCAAATAGCCCTTCATGAATTCTCCACTTTTCGCTTTATCGTTCGCAAGCGGTTTTTTTACTAATCGGTTAGCCATTTCAGATGCTAATTCCAATTTGTTAATTATTTTTCCATACTCATCCTCTATCTTCTTTTTATTCAAAGTACCAGTTTTGTCAATAACGCCCTCATATCTTTTTATCATCGACTCAAAATCAGCGCGTGCTTGATTGCCATACCATATATAGTTATAGTCTAGTTTGTCTTCCTCGGTCGATTCAATAAGGCCCAGTTCAGAATATCGGCCCCCTATTTCTTGCTCAAACGACTCCTTCAATCGTTCTACATATTTTTCGGCTGAAGTTTTTTTGTATTCTTCCCCTGTAACTATAGGAATTATTACAAGCAAAAGCAGCACTATGATTCCGGCAATCCAGGAAATCATGGCCTTCTTAGATATCGTTTGTTTCAATTCTCCATCTGTCCGTATCTCCTGCTGAGGCTTTGCAAAAACCTGCTCTTTTCTGAATGAAGACTTCATGCGCCTATATGACTTATTGAGGAAATCCAGCCTCTTTTTCAATTGCGCATCTCCCAAATCACGGAATGCCACCGCTATAGCTTGTTCAACTGTTTCTAGGGAGGTGTCCGTAATTTTCACAATCTCTGAATCATCCAACTTGTGGAATTGCGAAAGAATGAACGGTACTTTATATTCCATTTCAAGGTTTACAATCTGGTCATGCAATTCCTGATCCTCTTCAAAAGGAAAAATCGGTTCATTCGGCAAATCAGTTTGTTGAACATTTACTAGACTTTTTAATGCCTTTTTATATAACGTGCACACAAGCGACTCTTCATTGCTAATGGAATCTAACTGGTTATGTAAATTTCTAAACGTTTCTTCCGCTACATCAGCTGCCTGTTTTAACATACAACCATACTGGATGGCGAAACGTTCAATGTCTCCTGAATAAATGTCCATCAATTTTTCAAAAGCATCCTTCTCTCCATCTCTCACCTTTTGCATCAACTCAGATTCTTTCACAGGCAACCCACTCCTTCATTACAAAATGTCTAATTATTTCAATTATACCAAAGATAGATAGACATCGTAATTTGTTTCAAATTACCATGGTATTCGTTTTTAGTTAGTGTACAATTAGAAAATCTGTATCCTAATGAAATGAGTGAATATCTTATGAAACAACGTGATCAATGGTCGTCAAAAATCGGTTTCGTTCTAGCAGCTGCCGGTAGTGCGATCGGACTCGGTGCAATATGGAAATTCCCATATATGGTGGGGATGAACGGCGGAAGTGTTTTCCTTCTACTATTCATTATTTGTACAATTGCAATCGGACTTCCGATTTTGCTTGCAGAGTTTGTCATCGGTCGAATGGGACAGGCTGATGCAATTACATCACTAAAACGATTGGCGCCAGGTAAAAAGTGGCCTTTGATTGGCTGGATGGGACTTGCAGTTTCATTCATTCTCCTGTCATTTTATAGCGTGGTCGGGGGTTGGATTCTTTCCTATTTAACACGAGCTATTTTCTTCAAACTCGATGCTACGAATCATGGCGATCTTTTCAATACAATCATCGCCAATCCAGTAGAAGTTCTATTTGCTCAGGCCGTGTTCATGGGACTGACAATTTGGATTGTACAAAGTGGTATTAAGGGAGGTATTGAGCGGGCGAGCAGGTGGATGATGCCAATGCTGTTCATATTCTTCATCATTCTTGCAATCCGTTCATTAACATTGGATGGTGCAATGGAAGGTGTTCGATTCCTGTTTGTGCCTGATTGGTCTCACTTGACAGGTTCTACGTTTTTACTTGCACTTGGTCAAGCTTTCTTCTCACTAAGCGTTGGGGTGACAGCAATGATGACCTATGCATCTTATTTACCGAAAGAAGAAAAGTTAGGGCAATCGGCAATGAACGTTGCGATTTTAAATATTACCATTTCAATTTTAGCTGGTATTGTTATATTTCCCGCAGTGTTCGCACTCGGCCATTCACCTGAAGAAGGACCGGGGCTAATTTTCGTCGTTTTACCAGCCATTTTTAGCCAGATTCCGTTTGGCAATATGTTTATGATTATTTTCTTCATCTTGATGCTTTTCGCTACACTTACTTCATCGATTGCGATGCTTGAAATTGTCGTGTCTAGTGGGATCCGCGAGAAAATCGAGCGTAGAAAACGTGCTGCATGGGTATTTGGAATTCTTATCTTCATCGTTGGTATTCCAAGCGCGCTGTCATTCGGTGTCCTGTCTGACGTGAAAATATTCGGCGGTTCCATCTTTGACTTTGCAGACACATTGACGAGCAAAATCGGTATGCCTTTAGGTGCGTTATTCGTTTCGATATTCGCGGGCTTTGTGTTGACGAAATCGCAAACAGACGACGAGCTGCGCATGCATCCTGTGATGAACAGCCTTTGGAAATTCCTTGTCAGGTATGCCGCACCTGTCGCCATCATCGTCATTTTCATCGTATCGATTTTCGGACTTTAATGGTACTACAAACACCCGCAAATCCAGTTACTGGATTTGCGGGTGTTTTTCACGTCTGTTGATTAACCATTTAGCTGCATAAAATACTGGTGAGAAGGACTTGATGACCTTCATTTTCACTGGATCATTTCCGGTACGCTTTCGGCGAACTATTCATGACAGATTTACCGAGGGGTCCTAGTGTAGCTCTGTTGGGAATAGTCACCTGCCACGTTCCAGCACTATTCAAGTGAAAAACGCAGTTGTTTTGGAAGAAAAAAGTAGATGATATTCTATAAAAAAATATGTAGGGATGCGACTTTGTCGCATCCCTACATATCCAGACATCTCGGTAATTGTATAGAATTCATTCAATCCAAAGTCAACTATACACGTAACACCCTGTCGCTGATCATGTTATTCACTGGTTTCTTTTGGTTAATCAACAGATGTGGTATTTTGTTGGATAAAAAAGCTGTACCCGTATTAAAATGGGTACAGCCACACCAATATCAGACGATACATTTCGCCTCGTATTTAATCGCTAACAGCTTATAAGAAACTTGAACACACTTTTCGATTGGAATCCATAATTTATAAGATTGTTCGTAAATTTCCCGAATTCGTTTTGCAAGGTCGGTTGGGTGATCAAGACGCTGTAAGTCCGATACGACATCAACGATTTCGTGTGCATACGCTTTTGGTCCTACGTCAAATGGGTCCCATTGTTCAAGAAGTGCTACTGCCTTTTTGTTCATTTCTATAGTTTGCACAATGAGTCACCTTATTTTTCTCAATAGTCTAGATTATGATAACATAGTAGAGAAAAAAGGAAAGAGGAGATTTCCATGAATAACTTTGAACAAGTAATTGAACGACGTAAATCGCGTTCTGTAAAATGGGACCGAATGGAAATGATCTATGGAATCGAAGATGCATCCGATATTTTACCGATGTGGATTGCAGATATGGACTTTGCTGCACCGGAAGTGGTTATCGATGCGATGAAAGAACGTCTCGATCATCCCGTTTTCGGCTACTCATATATTTGCGAAGGCTGTAAAGACGCAGTAAGTACATGGCTTGCTGAACGCCATGCATGGGAAACCAAAAATGAATGGATGTTATTCCACCATGGTGTAGTTCCGGCAATCGCTTCAGTCGTTGAAACTTTTACGAATCCAGGTGACGGCATTCTTGTCACATCTCCAGTCTATCCGCCCTTTTTCCAAGTCCCTAAACGTCAAGGACGAAATATGGTCGAATGTATTATGAAAGAGGACGACGGTGTGTACTCCATCGACTTTGAAGAATTCGAGAAATGCATGCAACAAAACGTAAAGCTATTCATTTTATGCAATCCGCATAATCCTGGTGGAATTGTCTGGACAGCAAGCGAATTGAAAGAAATGTTACGACTGTGTACAAAATATGATGTCTTGATTTTATCGGATGAAATCCACGCCGATCTAGTCTTCTCAGGGCATAAACATATTCCGCTCGCAACGCTTGCTGACGAAGAAGCAGGACGTATCATTACGTGTGTTGCACCTACAAAATCGTTTAACCTCGCAGGTATCCAAGCAGCATTAATGATCGCTACAGATGAAGGTGTGAGAGAGAAACTTACGTTGAATGCAATGGCACATGGTCAAATGGATTTGAGCTCTTTTGCAGCCGCAGCTTTGACTGCCGCCTATAAAGATGGAGGCCCATGGCTAGCACAATTACTTGAAACAGTTTCTACCAATATGGACTATGCAATTCATGAACTAACAGCTGCAATTCCTGCCTTAAAAATTGCTAAGCCGCATGGTACATACCTTCTGTGGATTGACTACCGTGGTACTGGATTTACCGAGTCGGAAATAATGGACAAGTTGTTGAATAAAGGTAAACTTGCCCTTGATCCAGGTACAAAATACGGCGAAGCAGGACGCGGCTTCCTTCGCATGAATGTCGCAACACCGCTTTCAGTTGTTCAAGACGGCGTTAACCGTTTTATCACTGCATTAAGCGAGTGATTTAGCACAGTTGTGATTACAATCACGGAGTTGACGTTACGATCGCGACGTTGACGTTACAATTTTTTAAAAGAAAACGAGCATCCTCAATTTTGAGGATGCTCGTTTTCTTTTTGTTCGCGGCGTTCACGTAAAATACGTTCTTCAAATTCTTTCGCTTCTAATTCCTGTTTCTTCGACTTGCGTCGAATCCACATGAATGTAAGTACCAATAGAATCGCAAAGAAAAACATTGAAATCGCGGCTGGTATATATTCTGATTTGTCTTCAGGAAAGTAAAGGAACGGCATTAATAGTGCGTTCACTTACATCCACTTCCTCACATTGTAAATTTCTATATGATTCGAATTACTTTTGAAGGATTTCGATTGATTCAATAGAAATATCTTCAACAGGCTTATCTTGACGCCCTTTTTTAACTTTAGCAATTTTGTCGACAACATCCATGCCTTCAATAACTTGGCCGAATACTGTATGTTTTTGGTCTAAGTGCGGAGTTCCACCCATTTCGCCATATGCTTCAGCGATTTCAGCTGGATATCCACCTTTTTTCAGCTGATCAACTGAAGCAGGTACTTCTGAAGCATGAACGATGAAGAACTGGCTGCCATTTGTTCCTGGACCAGCGTTCGCCATTGAAAGAGCTCCTTTTAAGTTAAATAGATCCATAGTAAATTCGTCTTCAAATGTATCGCCGAAAATACTTGCTCCGCCCATACCAGTTCCTGTTGGGTCGCCGCCTTGAATCATGAAGTCTTCAATAACACGGTGGAAGATAATACCGTCATAATAGCCGTTTTCTGCATGTGTTAAGAAGTTTTCAACTGTTTTTGGTGCTTGTTCAGGGAAAAGCTTGATTTTGATTGGCCCCATTGTTGTGTTCATAATAACTAATGCTTCAGTTGCTGCTACTTCTTTTGATAATTGTGGATACATTGTTGTTGCCTCCTCTGAGTTCTTCGTGCTATTTTCTTCCACTGGCGCTTTGCCAGCAGACACTACTTCTTCTGTTTTTTTGTTCTCAGACGTACTATTTCCGCAAGCGGAAAGTAAGACGAGACCAACGATTGTCAGAAGGGAGAAATACATTTTCCTCATTTAACATTCACCCTGAATCAGTTTATCATATTGAACAATCTATTTCGACGAATAAGCATGATACTTCCTTCGTTTTCCGAATTGTTTTATACTGAATGAAAAGCACGACACAGAAAGAAGGTTTTCTAAATGGACGTGCAAAAACGGAATTTCATCATCATTTGGATTTCCAACGTCCTCGTTGCAGGGACAATGACGATGATCATGCCCTTCCTATCCCTTTATATCGAAACATTTGGCGATCATCCCGAAGCATATGTTCAAAAATGGTCTGGCCTTATTTTTGGCGCTTCATTTGTCACGGCTTTCATTATGTCACCGATTTGGGGCCGAGTTGCCGATAAATATGGCTTTAAGCCTATTCTTATCATCAATGGTTTCGGGATTGCAACTTCCGTTTTCCTAATGGGATTTGTGGATTCCGTAGAGATGTTCTTCCTGCTTCGGCTACTGAATGGTGTTGTCACAGGTTTCATACCAACTTCACTCGCGTTTATCTCTTCACAGACTGCGAAGAAGGAAGCTGGAAAAATGCTAGGAACTCTGCAGATGGGCAGTGTGACAGGCACATTATTCGGCCCTGTATTTGGAGGTTTACTGGCAGATGCATTCGGTTTCCAATATACCTTTGTCATTACATCCATCTCCGTAATTGTCGCTACACTTATCGTTCTCTTCGGCATCAAGGAACAAAAACGGGTAAAAAATCCGAAAGCTATCCAGTATTCCCGTAAAGCGATTATTAGCGGCTTGCTACATCACCGGCTCATGTTGAACGTTATGATTGTTACGGCACTTATCCAAGTAGGCAACTTCAGTATCCAGCCGCTTCTGTCGCTTTACGTTTCTCATTTGACGGATGCAAAAGACGTAGCTTTCCTAGCTGGGATTACCTTCAGTGCAGCAGGGGTCGGCAATCTATTATTCGCACGCCGCTGGGGCAAGCTTGGTGACGACATTGGCTACGAAAAAGTGTTGTCAATTCTGCTACTCCTATCATTTATCTTTATCATCCCACAAGCTTTTGTAACACAGCTGTGGCAACTTATCTTTTGGCGATTGCTGTTCGGTATTGCGCTCGGTGGAATGATCCCTATAACGACTGCACTAGTTAGACGTGAGGCACCAGTCGATATTCAAGGAGAAGTCATGGGTTATAATACCAGCTTCCGTTTTCTCGGGAATATTATAGGTCCAATGTTTGGC
Source organism: Sporosarcina psychrophila (assembly GCF_001590685.1). Classification (GTDB taxonomy): domain Bacteria; phylum Bacillota; class Bacilli; order Bacillales_A; family Planococcaceae; genus Sporosarcina; species Sporosarcina psychrophila. The sequence goes on along the minus strand of NZ_CP014616.1, from coordinate 1,078,454 downwards.
GGAATCGTCAGTGGTTTCATCGGTATTTCGTCTGTCTTCATCGTCACTGGCGTTCTATTCCTGGTTGGGTTTGCCTTTCTCTATTATGCCAAACGAAAACCCGTACAGGACTTTGAGGACTTTCTTGCTGCTGAGGATAAAAGGACACATAGTTAAGAAACAGCACACTTCACTAGACGGAGTGTGCTATATTTTTGTTAGTGAATGATTTCTTGAACGGAGTGCAAATCCATTGAAACATGTTATTGGTTTCATCTTTATTCTTCTAACCATACCAATTCTCTTTATTGTCCAAGAAGCCATTGCAGTCGAATTGAAAAGCGCTGGATCCTTCAATGACCAGATCAATGATTCCATTGAACTGTCATCCCCAAAGATCAATGTCCCCGTGACGTTGAAAGATGGCAATGGGCTCATTTTTGCAGAAGAATATATAGAGTGGCGCGATCCACTCCCGCTGTCGTCCATTCCCTTATTCGCGCGTCAACTGTTCCTAGAAAGTGAAGACACGGGTTTTTTCGAGCATAAAGGCTATGATGTAGCCGCAATCGTGCGTGCATTCGCTGTCAATACCGCAACGGACGATGTCAGACAAGGTGCTTCTACCATTACACAGCAAGTCGTGCGAATGCGTTTTCTATCGATTGAAAAGACCTATGAACGTAAGTTGACGGAACTTTTTTACGCAGCCGAGCTTGAAAAACAATCGACAAAAGATGAAATCTTGGAAATGTATATGAATGAAATGTATTTTGGCCATCAAGTGTACGGCATTGGTGCCGCTGCGACATATTACTTCAGCAAACCCTTAGATGCACTGAATGAGGCGGAGATGGCCTTCCTTGCGGCGATCCCAAACAACCCTTCTTTATATGATCCACTGAACCATTTCGATCAGACAAAAGTAAGACAGGAACGCCTATTGTCTATACTGACAAAAAATAGAGTTCTGACTTCCGAGGAATCTAAAGTGCATAAAAACACAGCTATCCAATTAAATCTGAAGGAAAAAGCGAATGCCTTTCCTGCCTACAGTACATATGTACTTGCGGAACTTACTGATCTCATAGCACAGTCCGAAGGTTTATCTGAAAAAATGACGTATGCGAAAGATGATGCAGAAAAAATAGCCCTTGAAGCGATTATTAAACAACGGACAGCTGAAGTGTTGTCCAAAGGATTGATTATCGAAACGGCACTTAACCCTGGAAAGCAGCGCCGAAATGACCAAACGATCTCCTCCCTTTTACACCCTAAAGGCGTGCAAGCAGGTGCCTCGGTTATCGACAATGAAACCCGTGAAATCATCAGCCTATTCGCCGGTAAGAACTATAAAAAAGCTGATTTTCACCGTGCATTCCAGGCTGTCAGACAACCTGGTTCGGCTATGAAACCACTTCTGGTCTATGCTCCACTGTTTGAAAGTAGTTCCTATACAGAAAACACCCCCATTAACAGTGGTGCTATTTGTATCGGCTCGTACTGCCCGACAAATATCGGCGGTTACGTTTATGGCAATGTTACGGTAAAAGAGGCTTTTCGACAAAGTCATAATACAGCAGCGGTCAGATTGCTTCAAATGATTGGAGTGGAAGAGGCATTCAGCTATATAGCACCATTCGGATTCAAATCAGTTACACAACAGGATATGAACTATGCAGCTGCTCTCGGTGGGTTTGCAAAAGGGATGACGCCGCTTGAACTTGCGGGGGCTTATTCGAGTTTCATTGATGGGCAATATACCCCTCCCCATGCCATACGCGCTGTAAAGGATAGAGCTGGGACTATTTTATACGAATGGCCTGATGACAAAGAGGACGTTTGGTCTCCTACTACTGTTACCAAAATTCGCGGCATGATGTCAGATGTCGTATTGAACGGAACTGGCCGGGGTATCCCCTATACAACTTCGTATACGGGAGCAAAAACCGGCACCACAGATCATTATAAAGATCTATGGGTTGGAGGGTTGAACGATAACTATACAACCGCTGTCTGGGTCGGCTATGATAGTCCGCAATCTCTAAAGCTCTTGAGCGATCAGAAACTTCATTTGCGTATATTTTCCACACTACTCCAGGACTAGCCATTCACAAGGCTAGTCCGTTTTACTACCCATGAAAGGCAAACTCGCAATTACCCCATTATAAAGCTTCAACAGAATATAGATGATGGTTGAAACTAGTATCGCCCAAACCAGAATTTCAAAAACGAGAAGTCCAATCGTGCTGACGATTGTCATGTATTTGCTTAATTTGAAAACGACATACACGAAGTAGATGAACGTTGTCAGTAAAAATACAGCTGTTAATAGGCTAATCGAATTGATGCCACCTACCGATGCAAGCGCGCCGAAAAAGTAGATGACATTGCCTCCGCGAGCTTCGCTATACGATTTCCCCTCCACATCCTTCGAAAAGAATAACATCGCGGTTTCATGAATCGTTTCCGCAATCAATTTTAACGCTGAAAAAACCATAAAAAATAACAATGCATAGATAACTAGCAGAAAAATACGTAATTGTATATCGGTCAAAAACTCTCGCATGCCGGCATACAAACCAATTCCTTTAAATAGTTCCACTGACACGCCAACTGTGTATACTCCGAATGTTAAACTGAATAAGACAATTGTTACAAACGGTAAATAACCAAATATGTATGGATTTTTCATTTCTAACACCTCAAACGCAAATTAGTTCTTCGTTTCTATACTATAAGAAGAGAGACCGAATAGGCAACAAAATCCAGAATCGTCCCACACTTACTATTTTTCAATTAGACAACTTCCGCATGCTGTGATATAGTTACCTCAATCAAATAAATGAACGTACTTGGAGGAGTCTGTCACCAGGGGGTATCTATGCCCTTTTGTGATGGACTTTTTGCATTTTTTGATTAAAACAATGAAAGGAAGAAAAGATAAGGTAATCGTAACAATTTTAAAATTTACCGTCCCGACGTTGAAAATGATGTATGAATTCAGAACAGCCAATGACTATTAGATCCCTTTTGCTTAGCATCACGTTTATACATAACTGTTTCATTCATTAGGAAGGAGGATTTTCTTGAATTTTGTATTACTGATTTTCCTGCCGATTGTGGCAGCCCTATTCGTTCCATTGCTAGTTAGGAAACTGAAAGACATACACACTGGGTGGTTCGTTTTACTCGTCCCTGTCTCCCTCTTCATTTTTTACATAGGATTTCTTAAAACAACAATGGACGGCGGGCATGCTATAGCAGAATTGCAATGGATTCCTTCACTCGGCATTTCGTTCGTGTCGTATATTGATGGACTCAGCCTGCTGTTTACCTTGCTTATTACAGGCATCGGTGCACTCGTTGTGCTCTACTCCATCTTTTATCTTGATAAGCGTAAAGAAAAGCTGAATCACTTTTACGTTTACCTGCTCATTTTCATGAGCGCCATGTTAGGTGTTGTCCAATCTGATAACGTTATATCCCTTTATTTATTCTGGGAGCTAACATCCATTTCGTCATTCCTACTTATTGGCTATTGGAATACACGTGACGGTTCACGATTTGGTGCATTGAAATCAATGATGATCACTGTATTTGGTGGACTAATGATGCTTGGAGGATTCGTTCTGTTAGGGATTATGGGAGATACGTTTTCCATCCGCGAACTTATCGCTAACGCCCCCACTTTTGTAGGACATGAATTCTTTACATTGGCGCTCGTTCTCGTACTACTTGGTGCTTTTACAAAGTCAGCACAGTTCCCGTTCCATATTTGGTTACCGGATGCAATGGAAGCGCCTACACCGGTCAGTGCCTATCTACATTCAGCAACGATGGTGAAAGCAGGTCTTTACCTCGTCGCCCGATTTACACCTATTTTCGCTGTTTCTGAAGTTTGGATTTGGCTCGTAGCTGGTATCGGACTTCTGACATTATTCTGGGGATCTTTCTTTGCAGTGAAACAGACTGATTTAAAAGCGATTCTTGCTTTCTCGACAGTCAGTCAGCTTGGACTTATCATGTCTCTGCTCGGAGCAGGTGCGCTTGCCTATCACTCGGATGACCCCATTTTCAAATTCGCAACATTTGCAGCGATCTTCCATTTGATCAACCACGCAGTCTTCAAAGGGAGCTTGTTCATGATTGCCGGTATTGTCGATCATGAAACGGGTACGCGCGATATCCGAAAACTCGGCGGATTGATGAGCATTATGCCCGTCAGTTTCACGGTTGCGTTCATCGGTTCAATGTCGATGGCAGGTCTGCCGCCATTCGGCGGTTTCCTGAGTAAGGAAATGTTCCTTCAGTCGATGCTGGCCATTCGCCATTTTGAACTGTTCAACTTTGCAACATGGGGAATTATCTTCCCTGTTATCGCTTGGATTGCCAGTGTTTTCACATTCATTTATAGCTTTTACTTTGTATTTAAGACGTTCGCTGGAAAACAAAAAAGTGAACCTCTTCCTACTAAACCGCATGAAGCGCCTGTCGGGATGCTTGTATCTCCCGTCATTCTTGCTACGCTCGTTGTTGGCATCTTCTTCATACCGAACTTGATTGGAAAATGGTTTGTAAAACCAGCTGTCATGGCTGTCCAGCCTGATTTATACAGCCATCCTTCTGAAGTTGCCGTTCACGTCGCAGCATGGCACGGAATTGCTGCTCCAGAATTATGGATGACGGTTTCGCTTGTCGGAGTCGGTCTCGTTCTATTCTTGACCTTGGCGAGATGGCAGAAACTGTATGACATTCAACCTGAATACTTGTCATTGAATGCCCTGTATGACTCAGCCATGTTCGTTAGTGAAGGTGGAATGAACAAACTTTCCCGCTTCTATATGACTGGTTTAATCCGCACATATCTGATTTATATATTTGCTTTTATTGCTGCCATTACAGCGGCGACGTTATTCATCAAAGAAGCTTTCATAGTTGATATGGAGAGTTTTGCCCCTGTCAACTTATATGGAGTTCTGACTGCTATTGTTCTGGTTATCGCAGTTTGTATGGTTCTACTTGCGAAGACAAGACTGTCAGCAATCATTGCTCTAGGTGCCGTCGGTTATTCGGTTGCTTTATTCTTCGTTATTTTCAAAGCACCGGATTTAGCGCTTACACAACTCGTTATTGAAACGATATCTGTTGCTTTATTCTTGTTAGCCTTTAAACATCTACCGTCTCTGAACAATCACGGCCAAACAAAACTCAACAAGATTGGCAATTTGATTATTGCGGCTGGTGTCGGAATAACGGTGACATTGGTTGCCTTATCGGCTCATTCACAAAAATTGATTCCATCTATCTCGCAGTATTACAAAGATACAGTTTATACAGAAGCGGGTGGCGGGAATATCGTCAACGTTATTCTTGTAGATTACCGTGGATTTGATACATTATTTGAAATCACCGTTCTATCAATCGTCGGAATCGCCGTCATTGCAATGATTCGCCTGAAATTGTCAAAAAAGGAGGAGAATACGGATGAAAACAAATGATGTCATTTTACAAACTACAACAAAAATCGTATTCTTCATCATCTTCCTTTTTTCAATCCACATTTTCTTTGCGGGACATTATACACCAGGTGGCGGTTTCGTTGGAGGATTGCTTACTACTGGAGCAATCGTTCTTCTCTTACTCGCTTTCGATTTGAAAACGGTACAAAAAGCACTGCCTTTCAACTTCACGATTATGACAGGCATCGGCTTATTGCTTTCTCTAGGAACGGCAGCAGGCTCAATTTTTTTCAACGTTCCTTTCTTTACACATGCTTTCGACGATTTCACTTTGCCGTTGTTCGGAACAACTTCCCTTCATACAGCAATGATTTTTGATGCAGGTGTCTACCTTGTTGTCGTTGGGGCAGCCGTTACAATGATTCAATCGATTGGAGGAGATGCGTAATGGAGTTTATAATGGCCATCGTCATCGGAATTCTTTTCATGGCAGCTGTCTATCTGATTCTTTCCAGGAGTATCCTCAAAATCATACTCGGGACAGGCCTATTGAGCCATGGTGCTCACTTGCTCATTCTTACAATGGGCGGTCTTGGTGGCACCTCTCCGCCAGTCGTGGCAGAAGGCGTAACAGATTATGCAGATCCTTTGCCACAGGCGCTTATTTTAACAGCGATTGTTATTAGCTTCGGTGTGACAGCATTCATCCTTGTATTAGCTTATCGGACGTATGCTGAGCATCAGACAGACAATATGAATCTTATGAGGGGAAATGACGAACATGATTAATCTACTTCTATTTCCAATCATTTTGCCATTCCTGTTCGCAATTATTCTTCTGTTTTTCAAGGAGAACGTCAGGGTACAACGATCATTAACATGTGTCGGCCTGCTTATTAGCTTGGTTGCTGCACTTTTCCTAGTTGCAAAAGTGAAAGCGGATGGTGTTCAGGCAATTACACTTGGAAGCTGGCCCGCACCTTTCGGAATTTCAATGGTTTCCGATATGCTGTCTGCATTACTTGTTACCACAACAATCTTGATCACACTTTTTGTTGTACTATACAGTTTCACTGCAATTGGCGAAGAGCGGGAGCGCTTCTTTTATTACCCCGCCATCCTGTTCATGATTACAGGCATCAATGGCGCATTTACAACAGGTGATATTTTCAATATGTTCGTATTCTTCGAAGTACTGCTCATCGCCTCTTACCTATTAATCGTTTTAGGCGGCGAGAAAAAACAACTTCGTGAATCAATGAAGTACATACTCGTCAATGTCATTTCATCTGCATTATTCGTTATTACAGTTGCTTACCTCTACTCTGTTATTGGTACATTAAATATGGCCGATATTTCAGTGAAGATTGCAGAGATTGGACAACCCGGTATTATAACCGTGATTGCAGTGCTCTTTTTAATCGTATTCGGCGTAAAAGGATCCCTGTTCCCGCTTTACTTCTGGCTACCAGGATCTTATGCAGCGCCTCCAATACCGGTGCTGGCACTATTCGGTGCATTGCTGACTAAAGTCGGTATCTATGCAATCATCCGAACGTATACGCTGTTCTTCGTACACGATATCGGATTTACACATGGTTTATTATCTGCACTGGCATTGCTCACGATTATTGCCGGCTGCATTGGTGCCCTTGCCTATTTCGATGTAAAACAAATTATTATTTACAATATCGTCATTGCAGTGGGTGTTATTTTATTCGGTGCTGCACAAATGAACGAGGCTGGTTTAACGGGTGCCGTTTTCTATTTGATCCATGACATGCTCATTAAAGGGGCTTTGTTCCTTCTGATCGGCATTATTGTTTACGTAACCGGAACCTCTAACTTACGTAAGATGGGTGGGTTAATGAAAACCCATGCGCCACTTGGCTGGATGTACCTAATTGCTGCATTTGGACTAGCGGGCATTCCGCCATTAAGCGGTTTCGTCGGTAAGCTTCTTATTGTTAAAGGGGCATTCGAGGCAGGCAATGTCTTGGGGAGTATAATCATCCTGGCATCCAGCCTTGTGGTCCTGTTGTCTGTCATCCGGATTTTCATCTATGCATTCTGGGGAGACCCCACAACTGTGGAATTGCCAACGACAAACCGACGGACATACCGGAAGATGATGATACCTGCTGTAGCATTAGTCATTCTCTCTGTGCTCTATGGGGTTGGTACTGAATGGCTCATTCCCTATATGACGGACGCAACAGACGTATTACTACAACCATCCATCTATATTGATGCGGTGTTAAAGGAGTAGATGAACGATGGCATTTCAACTATTATTGAACTTTTTCATCGCTCTCGTCTGGATGTTCATGAGCACCTCATTCACCGCTTCAACATTCATCATTGGGTTCTTGATTGGTCTGCTTTTGATCATTATGACGAGACGCTTTTTCCCTGGTAGACTTTACATCTGGCGACTTTGGGCAACGTTTAAACTAGCACTACTCTTCTTCAAGGAGCTGACTTTGTCTAATATTTCAGTGCTGCAAGTCGTCTTACGGCCGAAGATGAATATTCAACCTATGATTTTCGCTTTGCCAACTGACCTTGAACATGACTGGGAGATTACATTGCTATCGAGCCTGATCACATTGACACCGGGAACAATTGTGTTGAACGTTTCTGATGATCAAAAAACGCTTTATATCCATGCCATTGACGTCGATGATGTTGATGACGCAATTGATTCAATCAAAAATTCATTCGAAAAAGCCATTAAGGAGGTAAGCCGACCATGACGACATTCATATGGGTTTGTCTAATCCTTGTCCTGCTGTCGATTGCCGGTATGTTGTACCGTGTGTTCCGCGGTCCTTCTATTCCGGATCGGCTCGTCGCACTGGATGGGATTGGTGTCATGCTTATTTCAGCAATCGCTCTACTATCAGTCATCTTCGATACCGGATTTTTCATGGAAGTCATCTTGCTTATTGCGATTATGTCATTCATTGGAACCGTATCATTCTCAAAATTCATTGAGAAAGGAGAGATAATCGAACGTGATCGTACTAGCTAATAGCCTCATCGTCCTTACAATCGTCGTTGGCATCGTTTTCACTATCGTAACCGTCATTGGCATCATTCGTTTACCGGACGTCTATACGAGGGCGCATGCCGCTTCTAAGAGTGCAACTTTGGGTGTGCTTAGTATTCTGCTAGGTGTGTTTTTTCACTTTTGGTTGAAGGAAGGCCATTTTAGTATTCAACTTCTACTGGCAATTGCATTTCTGTTCATTACCTCTCCGATTGGCGGACATCTTATGAGCCGCGCAGCTTATATATCGGGCGTCAAACCGACAGAACTAACTGTTGGTGATGATCTTGCAGAAGTTATCAAGCAAGCTAAACTAAAGAATCCTCCAACTCATCAGAAGGAAGACTAAGCTTTGAATGAGTGAAAAACGCACCCCTTATTAGATAAGGGGTGCGTTTTTTGGATGATGATAGTTATGCTCGGCATGTGATGAGTTATGACCGCCTTAAGGAGGGTTATGCTCCCCACGGATGAGTTTATGACCGTCTTGAAGTATGTTATGACCGCCATGCACGAGTTTATGACCGCCTTGAAGTATGTTATGACCGCCATGCACGAGTTTATGACCGTCTTAAGAAATTCCGTCCTATTTAAAGAACATTGAATAGGTTCTGTTTCGATTAGCACCTTCTAGTCGTAAATTCATACCCTGCAAAATTCGAGTGGCACTTTGACGCTCAATGTGCAAAAATGTACGGCAATCTTTATTTTTCATCTTTCCACCATATAAAAGGAACCAATCTCGGATTGCTTGCTTATGTGCGTCGGAGCTTGTCCTTCCACATGCCGTACAACGCCATCCCTTCATGTACTTCTGCATGCCTAAAAAGTTGCAGGACGGACATGCAACGCCAGTCAGGATCTTGTTCTTTATCTCAGGGTAGGTCAAACAAATAGGGGTCGGGATGTATTCACGATGACTTTTGACAAGGTCACTTGTCAGCGCCGAGAATGTTTCTTCATCCAATAGTGGGGGAACTATCGGTAAATTACGTATGAAGTTCGGAACGGCATTAGGGAAAAGAAACGGGGTTTTCGTATCAAACAGTTCAACACGTTGTTTGGAATAAGCTAATACGATTGCACTATAAACAGGCAATGTAATATTTCGAGAGTGAAACCAGTCTTGCAATAAGGTGCAATTATTCTCGACTTGCGTAATGGGGCTATTAAATCCCTTTACTTCCCCATTGTTGAGCACTCGGATTAATTGCGGTGGATTGTTAATTATTTTAAGTTCACCTGAGATGTTCTTCACTTCAAATATAACCGCATACGATGGGGTAACGAACAGCGTGTCGATTTGAAAAGGAGTACTGGACACTAGTGATACATCATGCAAAACGCAGTATTTCATTGGAAAAGAGTAATTTTCAAAAACCTTGTCTAATTGTTGCTCTCCACCAAAACCAGCTTTCCTTGAAGCATATGCTGTTTCTAAAATTGGTAACGTTCTATGACTCAGTGGCAAGCGACTGATTGCAGCATATAGCCCTTCTAGTTGCAATGGTTCTTTTCTTGATTTGCTTATGAAATTCCCCATCCCCCTTCTACGAAAAACTAGAACTATCCACGAAAGTGTAACATACTTATACAATTGATTCTAGATATATAGTTGAATATTCCGAACCCTAAAACCTGATCCAATTGAACATATCGCAAGACTTAACCGGCTAAAAAAAGATTATGCTCGCCTTGGCTAGTGTTATGCCCTTCTTGATGCTTGTTATGACCGTCTTAGGCAGGGTTATGCTCGCCATGGATGACTTTATGACCGTCACACCGATTTTCCCCACTAAAAAAATGCCTGCCAGCCGAAAAATCGGTTGACAGGCATTTATTTTAGTAAGGCCCGTAGTATCCATATGGTTGATACGGATAATATGGATATGGGTACGGTGGGTATGGATAGGATTGGTATCCACCCCCGTATCCGCCACCAGGAAACAATGCACTTCCTAATAAACTACCAGCAAATCCGCCAATGAAAGGTCCGCCAAAGTCACCAAAACCGAATCCTCGACCGAAGCCACCGCGACCAAAACCACCACGGCCAAAACCTCCACCTCGACCTCGACCATATCCGCCACCACCGTGAAATCCTCTAGTCATAATCATTCCCCTCTCCTACTTATCCTATTCAAATAAGACTAATAGGAAAGAGGCAATCGCCTATTACACTTCTCTATCGGTTTCGGCTAGCCGTTCAACAAGCGTCGCTAGCGTCCGTACCATGACTCCAGTTGCACCTTTAGGCCCTAAATCATGTGCAGCAACCGCATCCGATGTCCCCGCAATGTCAAGATGTATCCAAGGCGTGTCGCCAACAAACTCCCCTACAAATCCACCGCCAAAGATCATATGTCCGTCTCTTCCTGGCGAGTTATTCAGGTCTGCCACATCACTTTTACGTAGTCTTTTCTTATCGTTTTCCGTTAACGGAAGTCTCCAGACGAATTCATCCGTTTCCATGGATGCCTGCATGAACTCTTCGAAGAATTCTTCATCATTTGTAAGCGCCCCTGTCTTGTCCATACCAAGCGCGACGATAACGCCGCCTGTCAGTGTCGCAACGTCAATCAGACAGTCTGCGCCTGCCTGCTTAGCGTATGTAACCGCATCTGCAAGAACAAGACGTCCTTCAGCGTCTGTATTGAGCACCTCTATCGTCTTCCCACTAAGTGATGTGATAACATCATCTGGTTTAAAAGCATCCCCGGAAACCATATTGTCCGTTGACGCGATCACAGCGATGACATTTTTCGCAGGACGCAGCTCTCCTATGATTGTCATTGCCCCTAGGACTGCAGCCGCACCGCCCATATCACCTTTCATACCAACCATTCCGTCTTTCGTTTTCAATGAATAGCCGCCTGTATCATAGGTAATTCCTTTGCCAACAAGACCGATAACATCTTCCCATTTTTCAGTTGCAGCATACTTCATGACGATTAACTTAGGCTCTTCCACTGAACCTTTATTGACTGCTAGAATAGCGCCCATACCGAGTTCTTCCATTTCTTTCTTACCAAGTACCTCAATTTCAAAATCATATTTTTCAGCGACTTCACGTGCATAGTCAGCCATTTTAGTCGCCGTTAATATATTAGGCGGCATATTAACTAGATTTCGTGCTTCATTAACCGCGTATGCATGTACTTTCCCTACTTCAAAGGCCGCTTTCAGCTCATCTTCATCAAATGAAGATAAGAATGACAACGTTTCAAGTGCAACATCGCGTTCATTTGAATCCGTGCGGTATCCTTCAAACTTGTACATGCCAAGTCCAATACCCTCCGTTGCCGCAAAAACAACATCCTCACACGTTAACTTGTCATTCGTGAATGGAGCCGTCCAAATAGCGGCAGAGGCCGCTTTCATGCTTGCAAGCTCTTTTCCGACCGCCGCAAATACTTGACGCAAACGATCCTCCGTCAATTCCTTATGCAAACCAAGCCCGATAAATATTACACGCTTGTAGCCTCCAGTTTCTACGGATGGCATTTTAACAATACTTTTGAACTCAGTTTTAACATCTCCAGATTTAACCCATTCTGGTAAACGGGAACTGAATGAACTGACGAAGCCGTCCCAGCCTGTTATATTTTCCGGATGTTCGGGTACACCAATTACAAGTACTTCTGCTTCTACATTATCAAAATTCGGTTCCAATATTATTGTTTTCATTTGACAACCTCCAATTTTACCTACATTCTTTAGTATAGCCTAAATTTTCAGCCCTTCGTAGTAATTCATTCGGAATCCGTACTAACTTGTTTTTATAGCACGTCATTATGGTATACTGAATACACAATTTTTGTACTTTATAGAGGAGTCGAAGTAAATGGCCTTATTACAAAATACCCCGTTAATTGCGGCATTATTCGGTATTATCTTTGCTCAATTCGTCAAAATCCCGATTCATTATTTCCTGGAAGGTAAACTTGACTGGAAATTAATTACTTCAACAGGAGGGATGCCCAGCTCTCATTCGGCTGCAGTTACATCATTGACGACTGCAATCGCTTATGAAGAGGGATTAGATTCACCTATGTTTGCCGTGTCTGCCATCTTTGCTGTCATCGTCATGTTTGATGCAACGGGAATTCGTTACCAGGCAGGACAACAAGCACTGATTATCAATCAAATGCGAGTAGACTTCCAAACGTTCGTTCAAGAAGCAAAAGGCTGGCAGCAGAAAGATGGACAACAAAAAATTCAAGAGTTAAAAACGTTGCTAGGTCACAAACCAAGTGAAGTGTTTGCAGGAGCTGTAACTGGTATCCTTATCTCTGTTATTATCTATTCATTCATTATCTAACTACGAAAAAAGGTGTGTTCAAGCATAATCGCTTGAACACACCTTTTTCTTAAAACATTTGGTAACCTTGTTTTCTTAATAACTTAATAACAAAACCTGAAATAATCGCTCCGACAAGTCCACTTGCTAAAATGAGGATATCAGCTGTATGGAGTGCCATAGCTTTGTCACCAAGAAGCTGGAACGCGTATTTCGGTTTCGTGACATATTCATATACACGTACTTCATCAATAATTAGTATGACGACAATTGGATAAATGATGGCCATCAACCATGTCATTCGAAGAAGCATATTCAATAAGAATCCTATTCCAAAAAACATTACTATGAAAATCATTATAGATAAAACGACGTGCGTTAATGAAATCGTTCCCAATGTGACTACCTCCGTTTTCCATTCACTATTTTACAGGAACGAATGAACGCTTTCAACATTACACGACTCGTTCAATAATTTGTCGATTTTATCCCTGTTGTAATAGATCACTTTTTGAAAAATAGTTTATAAGAAGTATAACCGAATTGATCGCCCGGGTTGATATTTTCAATTTCATCAAACCCTGATTCGATCACCTTTTCCGCAATTTCATGAATCATCACAGAGACGTCCTTATCTTCCTTTAAATCGAATGGACTCTTCCATGCGACTTCTGAAATCTCTCTCAACTCCGGAATTAAAATCTGTCCTTTAGTAGTAGGCGTCAACAAGAATATGGCCATGTTGTCGCTCACCTCTCCATTCAATACGCCTGTACGAAACCCAATCATTCCTTCGAGCTGACAGACAACACCTGTTTCTTCCTTTACTTCACGAATCGCTGCGCAATCTGCAGTTTCATCACCATCAACAAATCCTGCCGGTATGGACCATAAACCTTTTAAACCACCGTAGTTTTTCCTAACAACAAGCCACTGTCCTTCGCTATTCACAACAAGCCCTGCCGCGCCAAGCCATACATTACCTCGCATTTTTCGTGACATTTAGGATCCTCCTCATAAGAAAAGCGTAAGCGCCTTGGTAGACCCGAAAAGCGCTGGAGGGACAGAGGAAGGCAGCTTAAGATCGCAGCATCCTGTCGCAACAGCTGCATGACCCACGTCGTGTGGGCCCAGGGGCTAGGCGCTGGAGCCTAGACACCTAGAAAAGCGCAAGCGCCTGGTAGACCCGAAAAGCGCTGGAGGGCCTTAAGATAAAGGCGTTCTTTGCCTTTATCTTAAGGCCTGAAGCGACTCGAGGGGCTAGGCGCTGGAGTCTAGACAATAAGAAAAGCGTAAGGCGCCGTCCGTCCCTGACAGGCATAAGACGGTTTGCGAGGAGGCGTATTTCTGCCTCCACAGCAAAACGGCTTATGACCCGAGGGGTTGGCGCCTGGAGCCTAGAAACCACTCCAAGTGAATAACTAATACCTTCTCATCTTTTAAAAAAGCACCCGCCGTCAAGGACGGGCGAGTGCTTCAGAAGTGTTTTATTTAAGTAAGTTGAATTTACCTTTTTTCAGTGTAAGACCTACTCCGCCAATCATGAAGAGCGCACGATTATCAATCATTTTCTTCATGAATGAAGCTTTAGTACCCGTTACTTTTTTACCGAATACGACACCAATTGCATCGCTATCTCCAAGTGAACAAACGCTACCTTTTAAATCAGGTGTAAAGTCAGAAGTTGGTTCACCTTTCATAAGTGCGATGATGTTATTCGCACACATGTCACCTTGTTGCATAGCAATTTGTGCAGTAGGTGGGAATGGACGGTTCACTGCTTCGTTAATCATAAGTGCGCAGTCTCCAACGATGAATACATCGGAATGACCCGGTGCACGAAGATCTTTGTCTACTTTGACACGAGCACGCATGTTTTCGATACCCGTTTCTTCGATTAGACGGTTACCACGGACACCTGCAGCCCAAACGACTGTGCCAGCTTTGACGAATTCAAATACGTCTTCGCCTTTTTTAATATTAACGCCTTCAGGAGTAGCTTCTACAACTGGCGTACCAATCGAGAATTCGATTCCTTTAGAGTTCAAATGCTTAACAGCATAATCTACAAGCTCAGGGTCAAATCCTGGAAGAACCATTGGCGCTGCTTCTACGCATAGTACGCGTACCTTTTCTTGTGGAACGTCGAACTCTTTGCAAAGTTCAGGTACACGGTTACCAAGCTCGCCAAGGAACTCGATGCCTGTGAAGCCCGCTCCTCCAACGATAATTGTCAGACGGCTATCGTCTTTAACTTCTTCAGTTGACCAAGTCGCAAATTGATATTCGATATGTTCGCGAATTTGACGTGCTGCTTTAACGTTGGCAATAGAAAATGCATATTTATCAAGACCTGGAATACCAAATGTTTCGCCTTCAAAACCAAGTGAGATAACAAGGTAATCGTATGTATGTGTACCAACATTTGTCGTTACGACTTTCCCAGTAACGTCGATTGCTTGAACTTCAGCTTGGACGAATTTTACTTTATTACTGTTAATAACATCTTTGATATCATAACGCACTGATTCAGGAGACATTGTTCCTGCAGCTGCTTCATGAAGCCATGTCGATTCATAGTGATACTCATTTTTGTTTATAAGAACGATATCTGCATCGTCTGCTCCAAGAGATTTTTGCAAGTTAACAACTGTTGTTAAACCGCCATAACCCGCGCCTAATACTAAAATTGTCGGTCTTTTCACGAAGATCGAAACCACCTTTGATTTTTTTATGTGCCCGGCCCACGTGAAATCGGTACACCGACGATTTACACAGTCCCGGCCTTTGTCATTTTTTCGACAAACTTCTATCTCTTATAGTAGCCCTTTTGATGGGGCTTTTCAATAGTATATTTGAAATAGCAAATATTTGAAAATACTGACTAAAAAAACACAACTATAATTCGACAAAAAAAGCTCTCCTAAGTATGATTTAGGAGAGCTAGAAAAGAAATCAGCAGTCCGCTGGAGTTCCTTCTTTCTTAGCTGTTCTGAATGATGTTCCACAACCGCAAGAAGCAATTGCATTGGGATTATTTATGGTAAATCCGCCCCCCATAAGGGACTCTTTATAATCGACTTGTGTGCCTTCAAGAACGCCGGCATCTTCACTAGAAACGAGAATTTGTAAACCATGCTGTTCAAGCAGAAGATCATCCGGTGACTTTTCAGTTTCAAAACCCATTCCGTATGTCAAACCACTACATCCTCCGCCGTTCACAGCGACACGCAGGAATGACCCTTCTTCCTCATTATGACGCATCATTTCTCTTACATGAATTGCTGCAGCTTTAGTAACCTCAACAACTTGTGTCATTCGTGTTCACCTTCCCTTTGTTTTCTTCCTTCTATAATAGCAATTAAATCGAGCAAAACGCAATCATATTAACTCCAGTGTTGAAGGATATACGCTATAATGAGTTAACTAGTACGAAAGGTGGGTCTACATGGAAATCAGCCCTTTTTATGATAAAAAAGTTGCATGCATTTATTGTAAGCAAAACTTCACTACCACAAAAATTCGCTCAAGATTCATTCGGGTTTCATCCCACGAAAGTGACTTCAAACCTGTCTACTCAAATCCAGAGGTAAATCCAATCTTTTATAACGTTGCAGTCTGCCCTCACTGTGGCTTCTCTTCTACCGATGATTTTTCCTCTTATTTTGCTCCTGGCACAGAAGAAGACATAGCTGCACGAATCACATCTCACTGGAATGGCCGATCTTTCAGTGCAGCACGTGATATCAATGAAGCCATTGAAACTTATAAGCTTGCCTATTTAAGCGCCATGTTCAAAAAGGAAAATGTTCTTACACTGGCAGGACTTACCTTACGAATTGCTTGGTTATATCGTGATAAAGGAGCGGAGGTAGAAGAACAACGTTTTCTAACAATCGCACGAAATTTCTATACTACAGCATTTTCAGAAGGAGATTTCACTGGAACCCAAATGTCAGAAACAAGGGTATTGTATTTGATTGCAGAATTATCTTGGAAAATCGGTGATGAGAATGAGGCAATAAAAAGCTTTTCGCGCATTCTAGAACGCCAACGCACATCCTCTGAACCGAAGCTCATCGAGATGACAAAAGAACGATGGCAAGATATTCGGGCAATAAAATAGAAAAGACGGACCGAAATTCGGACCGTCCCACTTAAAATCAAAATACTTGTTCTACCTCAACGACACCTGGAACTTCTTCCAAAAGTGCTCGTTCGATCCCTGCTTTTAGTGTAATCGTCGAGCTTGGGCATGTACCGCAAGCACCAAGAAGGCGAAGTTTCACGATGCCATCCTCGATATCCACAAGTTCACAGTCTCCCCCATCACGTAGGAGGAATGGACGTAATTTATCTAATACTTCTTGTACTGGTTCAGTTAACGATGTATCTGTCATTGTTTTTTAACTCTCCTTTCCTTATACTTATTATAAACTGGAAAGAAGAAAAAATCCAACAATCAATCGGGAGGGGACAATTAATATGAGTATCACTACTACAATCATTGAAATTTATGGTGCAGATATCATCTGTGCAAGCTGTGTCAATTCACCTTCATCCAAAGACACATACGAATGGCTTCAAGCTGCTATCGATAGAAAGTACCCGAATCAGCCATACGATATCACTTACATTGATATCGAGTCTACTGTTTCCGACGACAAACACAAAAAAATTGTCCAGCAAATACAGGACGATGAGTTCTTCTATCCGCTAGTCATGATCAACGACGAAATGATTGGTGAAGGCTATATTCAATTAAAACCGGTATTTGCTGCGCTTGAAAAGAACGGCTATATAGCTGAATCTTAAACTGATAAAATTTCAAGATAAATGAGAAGAACAAAAGCGCTGAAGTCTATATGGTCGGTGCTTAATAAATAGAATGTTCTTCCAACACCGCTTTGTCGCTTGGTGATGGCCTCAAGTAATAAGCCCGCCAGAAGATCCCTTGGGAGGGATTGAACTGCATCCCTCCTTGGTCTTATTGCTTCGACTCACACTTGTCGCTCCTTCGCTAGATTTGTTCGTTATACTGATGAGGTTTATCACCTAGTTAATGCCAAATTAAGTAGTGACGAATATATAGACGTAAAATCACTACGTTACAACTTACCCACAATACGAGATTTATAATTTCCTAGACAATAAAAAAAACCTTATTCGCGACTATGCGAATAAGGTTTTTTGTCAACCATTATGCCATTTGTACATCCAGAGCACACCAGACTTCAACAATCGTGCAATACGGCCTGTTACAGTACGGTCAGCAAGGTATGCAAATCCTTGCTTCTTACCAAGGGATCCGAGGAACCCTTTCAGCTTGATTTCCGGCATAGTTTCCGGAAGTGGTTCGTTGTTCCAAACGTTACGTAATATGCGTACAATCTGTTCCGCCTGTTCCTCAGCTACTTGCGCACTTGGAGCATAAGGAAGCGCCGCACAGTCTCCTACGATATAGACATCGTTAAATTCAGGCAACTGATGATACTTGTTCAGTACAACCCGACCTGATCCGTCTTTTTCCGTATCAATTTTTTCCACAGGTGCAACCGGGCGAATCCCAGCTGTCCAGACAACCGCATCAACCGCGATTGTTTCTTCGTGGTTAAACAGGGTCGTCGGTTCCACTTTTGTAATGTTAGAACTCGCAACGACGTCTACATTATGTTCGTCAAACCACCCTTTAACATAATTACTAAGTCTCTCAGGGAAGTCCCTCAAAATCCGTGGGCCGCGATCGAACAGCTTAATGTTCAAATCGGGTCTACTTTCCCGGAGTTCACTTGCAAGTTCGATCCCACTTAAGCCGGCTCCAACAATACCAATCGTTGCACCACTACCAAGACCAAGAAGTTTTTCGTACGTAATCCTGGATTTACCAATCGTCTGAATACTATACGTGTACTCTGCCGCTCCTGGTACGTCATGATAGTTATCTTCACAGCCAAGCCCAATTACCAATTCGTCATACATGATTTGCACGCCATCATCAAGATAGACGCACTTCTCATCCGGCCTGATTTCTATAATTTCTCCGCCAACAACTTTCAGCCTATCATGTTCCGGAAGTGGAACACGCACGACTGAGTCCGATACAGTTCCAGATGCAAGCGCATAAAATTCCGTCTTCAAACTATGAAACGGAGTCCGATCGACAAGCGTTATTTCGACATCACTCGGCAATTCTTTTGTCAATAAACGTAGTAAAATGCGCATATTCCCATATCCGGCACCTAATAATACAAGTTTTCTCATAAGTTTTCTCCTTCGTAATCCATTAATCCGTTGTTTTCCCAATTACGATTATATCAGTTTGTGACATGCTTCACAATGATTCACGGTAAAGTGCAATTTTAATCAACATGAATAATTTCTTTATGATTTTAAAAAACCTTTAAATCAGCTTCGACTCCCCCATACAAGGTCATCTACGCTGTATTTATGAAGGTATTCATACGTTCAACACATATAATTATTTAGTCTCACCCCATAGAACGTGGTTAATTTAGTCGGTCCATCCGGTAATGCCAGATTGTTGACGTGCGAAGAAAAAAAGAGTAGGATTTCAAATAGGTGAGGTGATCATCGTGAATCCGATTGTCGAATTTTGCATGAGTAATATCGCAAACTATTCACAAGAAACATTTGAAAAATTGGAGAAAGATCCAAATCTTGATGTTCTTGAGTATGGTTGTTTAAGTTACTGTACAAAATGTTCAGAATCGCTGTATGCAATCGTCAATGGTGAAATCGTCGAAGCAGATACAAACGACGAGCTGACCGAGCGCATCTATCAATATATAGAAGACAATCCGCTCTTTTGAGCATTATGGCTAACCGCCCTTTTCAGGCGGCTAGCTTTTTTATATTATCCAATCAAGTAATGTCTGGTACGAATAAGTCGGTTGCTGCGATTTCAAGAGTACTTCTTTTGGCGAAGTGACGCCTCCTGCAACATGTATTGTATCAATGCCAAAACGAATTCCCGCTTGTATATCCGTATCGTAGTTATCACCAATCATAACCATCTCTTCTTTTCGAAAGCCGTTTTCTACCTGAATGAATTCAAGCATATGCGGCTCAGGTTTCCCAACAAATAGCGGCAATACCCCAGTTGCACTTTCCATTAAGGTGACAAACGATCCATTCCCCGGAACAAGTCCTCTTTCCGTGGGAAATGCTTTATCACTGTTTGTTGCAATGAAATGCGCGCCTCCCCGTAACGCCAGACAAGCATCCGCCAATTTCGCATACGTTATACTTCGGTCAATCCCCATGATAACAACATCGGGATTCGTTGCTGTGATTGCTATCCCTTCAGACGCTAATGCTTCTTCCAACCCTTTTTCACCAATCATCATAACAGATGCACCGCTATAATTTTCTTTACAGTACTTTGCGGCAGCAATCGCAGATGTCATGATGCGGTCAGAATCTGCGATTATTCCGAATGATGCCAGTTTCTCCCGAAGCTGCACACGTGTCATCGAAGAATTATTTGTGATGAAATAGGGATCGATTCCATTTTGTTGCATATTTCCAATGAAAGAGACCGCTTCCGAAATCGGTTCAGTCCCGCGGTAAACAGTTCCATCTAAATCAAGACAGATTGCTTTGTATTTATCCATAATCATTTCTCTTCCGGTAAGAAGGCAGATACTGGACCAAGCTCATTTTCAAGATAATGACGCACTTTTTTTGGAAACTCAAGGAGTTCATCCATTGAGGCATTCAATACTTCGATTATCATCCCAACGTCTACCTTAGTGAACTCACGCACAATCATTTTTCTAAGTTCAATTACCACTTTTAACGGTCCTGCTATTTCGGAAGTGATAACACGCTCGTCTTCCATTATGTCAATAATATCTTCGTAACTCCCTGGGTCACGCATGATAAAACCGTCAATCATCGAATTTCCGACGTCAATAATCGACTCGATAAGTACATTCGCTATCCGTTCAAGCGCAAGTGAATGGATAATATCCTTCTGCCACTCTTTTTCATTTCTGTACAATTCAAGTAAAACTTCCATATGATTTAGCGATTCACTGATTTGGTTTCGGTCAACAAAATACATGGACTTTCCCTCCTGATTGTTCAACTATTTTCATCTTATGATACCATATTTGCGATACTAGATATTTTGAAATACAGATATCCCCTTGTAAGGCGCCTCCGCTCAGTATAAATAGGTATTCATTTGTTCTATCTATAGGGGGGATAATGAAAGCGTAAGCGAGACTGATTATATATATCCCGCAAAACGAGCGTTAACATACCGAGAGCAACCATATATACACACAAACGAGCATTTACCTCCCGCTACCAATCATATATACACACAAACGAGCATTTACGTCCCGCGACCAATCATATATACACGCAAACGAGCATTAACATACCGTAACCAATCATATATACACACAAACAAGCATTAACGTCCCGCAACCAATCATATATACACGCAAACGAGCATTTACGTCCCGCAACCAATCATATATACATTCCAACCTAAGAACCTCCAGGCGCAGGATTCTGTTCGTGGACTATCATTTTTCAAAGGTTATCCATAGGTCGTGAATTTTATCATTTTCTATACAACAAAAAACTCGCGGGCAGATTCAAGATCCACGCGCGAGCCTAGTTATTCAGATACTTCAGGAGTTTCGGGAGTCTCTGCTTCCAGTTTAACCCGGCCTGATTTTTTCAATACAAAATAGGCACAGCCAAAATTACAGTATTCGTAAAGATAATCCTGTAAGGTGCTGATTTTTGTTTCATACGTTGCTTTCTGGTTTGTATCTTCGAAAAACCCTTTTAAACGGAGTTGTCCGTATCCCCAGTCCCCAAGTATGTAGTCGTATTTGAGGAGAACATCACTGTATCTTGCAAGCAAAGCCTCTTCATTAAATCCCTCACGGTAGTCTGTCAGTATATCAAATTGCCAGTTTTCTAAAATTATCAATCAACTTTCACCGCCAATTTAACTTTGCAGTGTTGTTTCAAGTTGTTCATCACCTTGACGCTGCCTTTCTTTTGCAGCCGCGTTCACCTGCTCATCAGCATGGTAACTCGAGCGTACGAGTGGACCCGCCTGACAGTGTGAGAACCCTTTGGACATTGCAATTTTTCTCAACTCGCCAAATTCTTGCGGCGAATAATACTTTTGTACTTTTAAATGTTTTTTACTAGGCTGTAAATACTGGCCTATTGTCATTATATCAACTTTATGCGCAATAAGGTCATCCATTGTCTCGAGAATTTCTTCATGTGTTTCACCAAGACCAAGCATCAAAGAAGATTTTGTAGGAATATCAGGTTGCATTTCTTTTGCACGAAGCAATAGTTCAAGTGAACGGTCATATGTCGCTCGCGCACGAACCCTTGGTGTTAGGCGACGTACCGTTTCGATATTGTGATTCAAGATATCTGGTTTTGCATCCATGAGTCGCTCAAGGTTCTCATAAACGCCGCCCATATCAGATGGCAGAACTTCAACTGTTGTAAATGGATTTTTTCTACGAATTGCACGGATTGTTTCTGCAAATACCGCAGATCCTCCATCTTTCTGATCATCACGCGCTACTGCTGTAACAACTGTATGCTTTAAATTCATAAGCGCAACAGAATCTGCAACGCGTTCTGGTTCTGCAAGATCTAGTTCTGTTGGTAAACCTGTTTTAACGGCGCAAAAACGGCATGCACGTGTACAAACTGCACCAAGAATCATAAATGTAGCAGTACGGCGCTCTCCCCAACATTCATGGATATTTGGACAACGAGCTTCTTCACATACAGTATTTAAATTATTCTCACGCATAATTTTTTTAAGGCCTGTATAGTTATCATTCGTATTTAGCTTGATTTTCAACCAATCGGGTTTTCTAACGTGTTCCGTTCTGTTTCCCTGTTCCGGTTTGCATGACACGACGACCGACTCCATTCCTACAAACTTATAAAGTGTTTTCACTACTGTTGCTAATGTATCATATATTCAGACTTCAAACAACCATCCCTAGGGTCTAATTCGATTACCTTATAAAGAAAGAGACAGTGCCGGTTACCAAGCACTGTCTCTTTTCAATTAATGGCCACCTAAGTAAGCATTCTTGATTTCTTCACTGGCATGCAGTTCCTCAGCAGTCCCCGAAAGAATGACACGCCCCGTTTCAATAACGTACGCACGGTTAGCAATTGACAAGGCCATATTGGCATTTTGCTCTACGAGGAGAATCGTTGTTCCCTCTTGATTAATATCCTTGACGACTTGAAAAATCGTCTTAACCATTAGTGGAGCCAGTCCCATTGAGGGCTCATCCAACAACAACAATTTCGGTCTTGCCAGGATAGCCCTACCCATCGCTAACATCTGCTGCTCTCCGCCAGACAGCGTTCCCGCTGATTGTTTGCGTCGTTCATGCAAGCGTGGAAAAATCTCATAGACTTTTTGGAAATCTTGTTGAATACCCGCTTTATCTTTTCTTAAAAAAGCACCTAATTCAATATTCTCTTCAACGCTCATATCTGCAAATACTCGTCTTCCTTCAGGTACATGGGAGATTCCTGCTTTTACAATGGCTTGGGCTTGCTTACCCGCTATTGAATCATTCAAATACTCTATAGTGCCTTCTTTTGGTTTTAATAAACCTGATAATGTTTTCAACAACGTACTCTTCCCAGCACCATTCGCACCAATCAATGTCACAATTTCACCTTGATCTACATGTAAAGATACACCTTTAAGCGCATGGATACTACCATAATAGACGTTGAGGTTGTCAACTTTCAGCATACTCATTCGTCAACTTCCTCCCCTAAATAAGCCTCGATTACTTTCGGATTATTACGGATTTCTTCAGGAGTTCCTTCAGCAAGAAGTACACCATGATCCAATACGTAAATACGTTCACAAATCCCCATTACCAAATTCATATCATGTTCAATTAATAAAATGGTTAGATTGAATTTCTTACGGACAAATGCAATTAACTCCATTAGCTCTTTCGTTTCCTGCGGGTTCATCCCAGCAGCTGGTTCATCAAGTAGTAACAACTCCGGGCCTGCGGCTAATGCGCGTGCAATTTCAAGCCTTCGCTGCTTCCCATATGCCAAGTTTTTTGCATCTTCATCTCTATATTTATCCAATTCAAAAATCTTGAGGAATTCCATTGCTTTTTCTTCCATTTCTTTCTCCCCAGAAAAATGGGATGGAAGGCGTAGCATAGAACTTAGAACTGAATGCTTCGCTAATGAGTGATAAGCAACTTTAACATTATCCAAAACGGATAGTTCATTGAACAACCTAATATTTTGGAATGTCCGGCTAATTCCCCTACGTGTTACCTGATAAGGAGCCATACCATTAATGCGTTTCCCTTTGAATAAAATATCGCCTTCGGTAGGCTTATAAACACCTGTCAATAAGTTGAAACTCGTTGTCTTACCCGCTCCATTTGGACCAATGAGCCCAATAAGTTCACCTTGATTGATTTCCATATTGAAATTCGAAACTGCCTTCAGCCCGCCAAACTGTATACCTACATCTGTCACTCTCAGTAACGGTTCACTTGTCATGCTGGCTGCCTCCTTTCGAACCTCTCCATAACTTGAAGTAATCCGTTATTTCCATTGTGCCCATTAAGCCTTTTGGACGATAAAGCATAACAATGATAAGTACTAGACTATAGATGATCATGCGTGTTTCAGGATAACTTTGTAAGAACGTGGAAACGATTGTTAATAATATTGTTGCAACAATTGCTCCTGACAAACTTCCTAAACCACCCAACACAACATAGATCAAAATATCAATTGACTTTAAGAATCCAAAGTTAGCAGGTTGAATAATGTAAAAGTTATGTGCATACAAAGCCCCAGCAACTCCTGCAAAGAAAGAACCAATTGCAAACGCTAATACTTTGTAATACGT
Organism: Sporosarcina psychrophila; assembly: GCF_001590685.1. Taxonomy (GTDB): domain Bacteria; phylum Bacillota; class Bacilli; order Bacillales_A; family Planococcaceae; genus Sporosarcina; species Sporosarcina psychrophila. The sequence goes on along the minus strand of NZ_CP014616.1, from coordinate 1,053,723 downwards.
TGTATTGATTCCCATAGCGTCCGACGCAATTTCATTCTCTCGAACTGAGATACACGCGCGGCCATGCCTTGAATTTGTGAAATTGACGATAACTACTATTGTAACGAAAAGACAGATAAACGCAGAGGTCCATGTAGTTAAATGCGTCACTTGCATCCCTGCCGCTCCACCTACATATTCAATATTCAAGAAAACAATACGAATGATTTCCGCAAATCCAAGTGTAGCAATTGCTAGATAATCGCCGCGTAGCCGTAAACTTGGAATCCCAATGATTAGCCCTGCAATTGTAGCAATAACCCCTGCCGCTAAAATTGCAACTGGAAATGGCAGTTGGAATTTCATCGTCACGATTGCCGAAATATAGGCTCCCACTGCTAGGAATCCTGCATGACCAAGTGAAAACTGTCCTGTAACACCAATTACTAAGTGCAAACTGACGGCCAACATAATATTAATTGCCATAAAGATTAATGTATTAGAATGAAAATCATTTAATATACCTACACTGATGAGCACTTGAATAACCGTATAAACGATTAGAGATGAAGCAATAAATGACCAAAACTGTTTTGACTTTTTCATGATATTGTTTCACCTACACTTTCTCACGTGTATTTTTACCAAAGAGTCCCGACGGTTTGAAGATGAGTATTAAAATCAAAATGACGAATGCCGCAGCATCTCTCCAAAGAGAGAAACCAAGCGCACTGACAAATGTTTCTACTACTCCAAGCACAAGACCTCCAGCCATGGCTCCGGGAATAATTCCAATTCCACCAAGGACAGCTGCGACGAATGCTTTCAAACCAGGAATAATACCCATTAACGGGTCAATCTTTGTATAATAAATACCGAAAATAACGCCCGCTGCACCAGCCAAAGCTGATCCAATCGCAAACGTAGCCGAGATTGTGTTGTCAACATTAATTCCCATCAGCTTAGCTGCTTCAGCATCATAGGAAACAGCTCGCATCGCTTTTCCGATTTTCGTTTTATGTACAACAAATTGAAGAATGATCATCAATGTGACAGAAACAGAAAGAATTAGGATTGACTGACTGCTTATTTGAGCACCGAAAAAATCAAATGATTTATTGCGTAGTACTTCTGGATACGCATTAGGTTGCGCACCACGCATATAAATGACACCATTTTGAATAAGAAGTGACACCCCAATTGCAGTAATCAACGCCGCGATTCTTGTCGCATTTCGTAATCTTTTGTAGGCTATTCGTTCGATAAGAACGCCAATAACTGCGCAGGAAGCCATTGATAATAGTAGGGCAGGGATGAATCCAAGACCCCAACCCGCGATGGAGTAATACCCAATAAATGCACCAATCATAAAGATTTCACCATGTGCGAAGTTTATGAGTTTGATAATTCCATAAACCATTGTATAGCCTAGTGCAATTAACGCATAAATACTGCCGAGTGAAATACCGTTTATTAGCTGTTGTAACCATTCCATTAACTTTTCACTCCTTTTCCAGCTTTAAAATAAGGCTTAAAAAAGGAATGAGGGGAGGACATCCTCCCTCCATTCCTACAGTTTTAACTTCATTCAGCAGAAGTTTACCACTTCTATTAGTTGCGTGATTGATTTAAGGATTAACTTTTGTATTGAAGACTTGTTCGCCGTCTTTGTATTCAAGAATAGTAGCCGATTTGACAGGGTGATGGTTTTCATCAACCGAATACAAGCCAGTTACAAGCTCAAGATCTTTTGTTTCAGCTAGAGCATCTTTAATCTTCACAGAATCTGGACCGCCTGCACGTTTAATAGCATCAGCTAATAGATAAACCGTGTCATAACCAAGTGCATTAAATGCGTCAGGTGATTTACTATATTTGTCATTGAACTTTTTGTTGAATTCTTGAATGATACCGTCTGGATCTTCAGATGAATAGTGATTTGTTGTAAATGTGTTATTCAATGCTTCTGCACCGGCAAGTTCAAGTAGAATTGGAGAATCCCAACCATCTGCTCCCATAAGTGGAACAGTGATACCCATTTCACGAGCCTGTTTAACAATCAATCCTACTTCTTCATAGTATCCAGGTATGAAAATGAATTCAGGATTTGCTGCCTTAATGCGTGTAAGAGTTGAACGGAAATCAGAATCTTTACCTACGTAAGATTCTTCAGCAACAATTTTACCACCTGCAGCTTCAAAATCTTTTTTGAACGATGATGCAAGACCTTTTGAATAATCGCTTGCATTATCAGAGAAAATAGCTACGTTTTTAACACCAAGATCATTCGCTGCAAAGTTTGCTGCAACCGTTCCTTGGAATGGGTCAATAAATGACGTACGGAATACGAATTCATTAACGTCCCCGTTATCTTTAACTGTTACGTTCGGGCTTGTCCCAGATGGGCTGATAAGTGGAGTTTTGTTGCCATTAGCGATTTCAGCCTGTGCAACAGTAGCACCACTTGTAGCTGCTCCGATGATTGCAATTACTTTATCCTGAGTGATCAATTTAAGCGCTGCACTCGTTGCTTCGGCAGGTTCAGACTTATTATCGACTTTGACAAGTTCAATTTCCTTGCCGTCAACTCCACCTGCTGCGTTAATTTCTTCAACTGCAAGTTCAATTCCCGATAGTTCGGAAGTACCATAAGATGCAACAGCACCTGATAGTTCAAGGTTGACTCCGACTTTAATCGTATCGCCGCCCTTAGATTCACCTGTGCTTCCTTCCTCAGCTTTGTCCCCTGCACCACACCCTGCCAACAATCCGACTACTAGAGCGGAAGCGGCAAATACACTTGCAAACTTTTTCAATTTCATATAAAATCCCCCTTTTGATTGATACTTCCGACAATTTAAATCGAACTAGTACGACAAACGATTTAGCATTCCGAAAGATATCATTTTGTTTCCGCTTACATGCTTATTGTAAAACAAACTTTCTATTCGGTCTATAGAGAGTTTTCAGTTCTCATCTTTCGAAGTTTAATTTCTTCGAATAAGTCTAACAGTTAATAGAAAGATCAGTTATACAATATCATCCTTTCCTAATACTTTTAACTAATCATTGAATGGAAGTTCACCATTTTCTGATTACTTTAGTCTTAACGCCTAGTATATATACCTATCTGACTATTGTCAAAACATTTTTTTGTTAGAAAACTATTTTAAACATAATAAAGAAGCGGTAAAAAGTTCACCGCTTCCAATCATTTACTATTATAAAGACAGCTGTGTTGCCTCTTTTTTAGCTTTCATCGTCCAAACAGAAAACAATACTACAAGAATAACAATAACACCAACTAGACCTATCCATATGGAGCCTGTGATACCTAAGATGATATAGCCCATTGTGGCCACCAATGCACAGATTAATGCATAAGGAAACTGTGTCGCAACGTGATCTATATGGTTACAGCCTGCACCTGTAGAAGATAGAATCGTTGTGTCAGAAATCGGTGAAGCATGATCGCCGAAAACTGCTCCCGCAAGTACTGCTGCAAGTGCTGGCAGTAACATTTCCGGTGCCGCGTCAATCATTATGGTGCCTGCAATCGGCATAAGAATACCAAATGACCCCCATGAGCTACCTGTCGAAAAGGCCATAATACAAGCAAGGATAAACATGATGACCGGCAGGAATGAAACCGATATATTCGATTTCAACACAAGCTCTGATAAATATAAGCCTGTTTCCAATTTTCCTATCAGGAATGATAATGACCACGCAAAAATAAGAATCAGCACAGGTGGCATCATTGCTTTCAATCCATTTATAAAGGCACTGCCAATAAGAGAATAGCTTGCCGTTTCATTATTTTTCATCTGTTGCATATATAATACTACCGCTATTAGCGTGGCGATAATTCCACCCGACAGTAATGCAAGAGAGACATCCGTATTTTCAAAAATTGACAAAAGGTTCATTGATCCGCCGGCTAAATAACCTGTCCAAATCATAACCGCAAATGTCACTGCAACAAGTGTGACGATTGGTGCGACTAAATCCCGAACGCGGCCATGTGCGTGTACTGGGAAGTCTTCTTTTAACTGACCTGGAATTGTTTTAGCAGGATCAAATAATTGACCTGTTTCTGTAGCAAGTTGTTCATGTCTCTTCATTTCGAATAGATCGAAATTGGTCCACGCAAGGAAAAACACCATTGCAAGTGTTGCAATAACGTAAAAATTCATAGGCGCCATCATAATGAAGGCAGATAGTGGTGAATAGCTAATCGCTGCAGCACCACCAAATATAAGTGCAAGTTGGCCTATTAAAAAGGCACCCCAACTTGAAATTGGTGAAATGACACAAATCGGTGCTGAGGTTGAATCGATGAAATAAGCTAGTTTTGCTCTTGAAACTCGATGCTGATCTGTAATCGGACGAGCAATTTGGCCAACTGCCAATGCATTGAAATAGTCATCCACAAAAATAGCTATACCGAGAAATACTGTGAGCAGTTTTGCACCACGTTTTGTTTTGATGTGCCGCACTGCCCATTCTGCAAATGCCCTGCTTCCACCGGATAAACTAACAAATGCAGTGATAACCCCTAATAGAAGGATGAAAAGGATAATGTAAATGTTCCCTGTATTCAGTCCACCATCCCAAAATGTAGCCTCAACTGACTCCAATAAATTTTTTAATGATTCAACAGGTCCGAACGACGCCGCCAGCAGAGCACCTGAGACTATTCCTGCTCCGAGCGACAACAGCACCCGTTTAGTTGCAAACACCATAATAATTGCGATTAGTGGTGGTAAAATTGATACCCATGTTCCTATCATCTACTATTCCTCCATTTAGTCGGGTTGAGGCCCTGTATAGGGGGAATAAAAAAACGGCTACTAATTACACTCAGCAGAGTGCATCAGGAGCCGGCTTTATCTACGTTTCGTTTGTTGGATAACTAATACTGCTTATCTAACTCACGACTTGTAGCTCATCATACATGTTCAAAAATGTATGACAGTGTTATCCCTATTCGGAATAACCCCAGCCTGATAGATCCCGACGATCTTACCAAACTTCGGCAAAGCTTCCTTTTACACACGGTCATCGGTGTCAATCTCGCGTGTGTGACTAATAAGCAATGCAGCCTCTACCCAATCGATATTTCAATCCTCTACTAGCCTATCAGTTATCCACAGCATTTTCAAGTCCCTTTTCATTCCTCTATCGCGGGAGGGGCTGGAACTTCGACCGATGGCGGATCCCCACCACCAGTCGTATAGATTTGAGGTACTGTTGATTGAATTAGTCCCATAGCTACCGGAATCTTCTGTGTCACTACACTTTGCTTTGTTGCAAGTGGGACAATGATTTGGACATTTACTGTTAATAATATATTCACTTCAACAACGGCATTGTTAATACCAAATTCACTAATTTTTGTATCTATAGTCGCTTGTACTTGACCTATGACATGAAAACGAATCGGTATTTTAGGCCCTAAGTTCCCTAGTAGTGGAATATTTGCCGCTTGAGCAAGAGGGACAAAAAAGACAATTCCCTCTTCACGTTTCATTGCTTGCGAATCAAATTCTATCTCATCTGTTGGTAATAAAGCTAGATTGCCCGCTTCAGCCTGTTGAAGATGGGACTCGACAAGACCATGTGTCTCCGCTAATACTCTGTTGATGATTTCAGTGTTGAATTTCACCATCCCTTTAGAATCGTTCGGGACGTTTACAATGATATCATTGACATCAAGTACATTGGCAGTCCTGGAATTGATGGCTTTATTGATAACATGGGCCGCGATTTTTTCTGTCTGTACCTCTGCATATTGAATATAAATTGGGGCAAGCCTTGCATTAATAATGTAAATAAAAAGGGCAATTGCGATAAGAATTGCAGGAATAAGAAGGGGTAACAATTTGCGTTTTTTCTTCCTGGATTTTCTAGTAACTTGGCCGTGAAATCTCAAGACGACTCCTCCTACTATACGTTATGCAGGAAGGTAGTCGTTCATTCTTTAATTAGTGTGGTTCCGTACCAACCAAGCACATCCCTGATTAATTCAGGCATATAGTACTCTATTTCTGCATGTTTAAGCGATGGAAAGAAAAAACCGAAAGTAAACATATCCAGTGTTGCAAGTGTATATTTTTGACCTGATACAACCTCCCGATTGCCCGCAAAAAGCTGATCATTTCTATTTTTATAAAGTCTTTCATGAATCATCGCACCCATTAACGAGCCACGGAAACCAAGTCCTTTGATTTCAATTTGCGGCCACTCTTTCGTTAATGACAGCTCATAGACTTCTTTCAATTCTGATCCATCGAGTGTAATGAGACATAAATTGATTGGATGAGGTAGAAGTGAATGTAAATCCTCTTTTGTCACCCACCCCTTTTCGAGACTACCTAGAAATATTCCTGCGTTAAACATGGCACAATCCGCTTGAGAATACGCAATGAGCGCTCTACCAAAGAAAGAGGACAGCGAACTAACATCAAATAGATTTTGAGATAAGTGAGAAGGATTATAAAAAACTTGTTCCTCCATTGCCTGCTTTCCTATTTTGATTAGATCATTTACTTTTTCAATATCTTTTTCATTGCTTTCAATCGAATCTGTCCTGACAAGTTCCGCATCCATTTGTAAAAGTTCTTTAGCATCCGTGTTAAATTTCACAGTTACATGACCAACATACTCACCGTATTTACCTGTTGCAGCCAAAAGTGTATTACCAATCAATTTGCCGTCATGAAATAGATGATGCGTATGCGCGCCTAAAATGACATCGATTTCTGAACATTCTTCTGCAAGCTTTTCATCTTCATGGATTCCCATATGTGATAGACAAACAATTACATCCGTCTCAGCAGCAATGCTTTCAGCAACAAGCTTTAAATTTTGGCGAGGCGCCGTCACTTGCCAGCCGAGCTTCAAATAGAAGGCTTTATATTCTGCAGTAGCTCCTATAACACCAATTCTTGTCCCTTGCTCAGTAACGTAGATTCTATAAGGTAACAACCATTTTGGACGACTACCATCTTCTTCGTATAAATTACTTAGTATGACATCGAACTTGGCATCCTTATAAAGAGTAGATAAAGCCTCTTTCGACATGGTAATTCCTTCGTTGTTGCCGATTGTTACCGCATCATAGCCTGCTTCATTCAACAATCGGATGTTTCCTTGACCTTTCGTCCCTTCCGTAAATGGATGAGAACGATCAACGTGATCTCCGATGTCAAAATGATAACAAGCATCTCCTTCTATTAAATGCTCGCGCTTTTTGTCACAAAGAAGCCTACTAATTTGCGGCCAGCTTTCAAAATGACTGTGGATATCATTTGTATGATAGAAATGAATTGTTTCAACCTTGTGATTCATATGTCACCCCATAAGTCCGTCAATAATCGATCTGATTCCTAGTAAGAGCAGGATAATTCGCAGTGCAACAACAAGCGTTTCCGATTTCATCTTTTGATTTAACCGAGCACCTATTTTAGCCCCGATATAAGCTGCTGGAATGACTGGAATCGTATAAAGCCACGGTACATTGCCAAGAGAAATATGCGTGATTGAATTGACGAGAGCTGATAAAAACACCATGAACATAGATGTACCGACTGCGACATGCGGTGGGAATAAGAAGAGTAGAATCATCGCTGGTACGAGGATTGAACCTCCTCCGATGCCGAAAAGACCCGATGCAAATCCGACGCCAAATGTCAGCAATAATGCAAACCAAACAGGGTACCCATAAATAAAAGTCTGATCTGTATTATCCGTGAAAGTTCTTTTTTTGCCGTGATTGACAAACCAGCTGACCGGTTTCAAATATTTACGTACCAGAAGAAGCGTCGATAATAGAATAAGTAAAATACCAAAATAGAGATTGAATGATGGCAGGTCAAGTCCTTTATTCACAAATGCACCGATAAGTGTCCCGGGAACACTTCCTAAGAAAAAGATGAACCCACTTTTGAAATCAATTGTTTTTGTCTTCATATAGGAAATTGTCGACGCCAAGCCCGTAAAGATCATCATAATAACAGATAGCCCAACGACGGTTTGCGGTGTAATTCCATCGATTAAGCCAAGGTTAATGCCAACGTAAAGTGTTGCTGGCACCAGAATGATACCACCACCTAATCCGACAAGTGCCCCAACAATTCCAGATGCTAGACCGATAACGGCCAATAAAATAAATTCCATCAAAATTCTCCTTCAAAAAAGTCAAGCTGCTTCGGCGTCAGACTTTCGTAGTTGATATTGAGCATTTTTTGAAAATGTTTCGCGTTTTGTGCTGCATGTCCGCCGGAATTATTGTTAAAAATGACGAAAACCTCATTCGTTTCTTGTTTTAATTTTTGAACAGCTGATTGAATCTCCTTCAGCTCAGTGTCATTGTAGTTATACAGATATCTAACTTTACGCCATGCTTTATCATCACCCGTAGTGTTGCGCCACCCTGCTACATTACGGCCGTGCAATCTAACAAGAACCTTATCCGGACGAGTGGTATTTGCTATTAGCGGAATACTCCCATGCCCTGCTTGCGGTTCATCGCACACCGAGTGAATTACGTTCAGTTTCTTCAAAAAAGACAGAGTTTCTAGTTGAAATTTGGGTGAATACCATGACTGATGCCTAAATTCAACGGCGATATCGAATCCATGCAATTTAGCGCAAACGAAGCGAATTTCCTCAACATTCTCTTTTGTACAGTCAAACCATGGAGGGAATTGGACAAGAATCATCGCTAGTTTGCCTGCTTCTTGAAGTGGTGTAACCGATAGCCGGAAAAGATTGTACATTTCATCCACAGATGCATACGGGAGTTCACCCCGATGATGCCCAGTCATACCCTGGTATGCCTTGACAATGAATCGGAAGTTATCTGGCGTTTCTTTAATCCATTTGCGAATATTACGCTCCGGCTGAATGGCATAAAAAGTAGCATCCAGTTCGACGATTGGATAGTGTGCACTATAATCAATTAATTTTTCTTTCTTCGAAGAGGAAGAGTTATATACGTCCGGATGGTCACCCCAACCGGTTAATCCGATTTGGATCATTCCTCTGCCTCCTTTCAAATGAATCGGTACTATCTATATTAACATATTTAGACAACAGATTTGATGAAGTATACCACCTAGTTAATTCTAAATAAGTAGTGCCGAATATCACGTCTGTTGATTAACCATTTATTTGCATGAAATATTGGTGAGTAGGGCTTGGGAAAATCCATTTTCACTGGATCATTTTCGGTTCGCTTTCGGTGAATTATTCATGACAGATTTACTGAGGGGGGCCTAGTTACACTTTATTCAGCAATCATGTTGTGAATAGTTGCCTGTCGCGTTCCTACAATGTTCGAGTGAAAAGTGCAGTTATGTTTGAATGAAACGAATAGTTGACTTTCTATAGTGATTGTAAGTGCCCGAAGATGCAATTTCGGGCACTTTTGCACATTGTACAATGTGCTCCTTACTTACTTTTAGCAAAGAGTATGCATGCAATCATGTGATACCTTCTAGAAAGTGACACTTCTCCACTAATACAAAGGGGAAAACCCTATAGAAAGTTTCAGCCGCCAAAATTGCATCTTTGGCGGCTTTTCTCCAGGTAAGAAGCCAGCTATTCTTTCGTCCCAAAAAGCATCTGCACTTCGTGTACTTATACATTTGGAGCGCGCCGGATGAAGGGCCACCATACGATTACCGAAAAGAGTGTGTAGGGATGCGACAAAGTCGCATCCCTACACATCCAGAGCTCTCGATAATGGTATAGACGTCATTCAATCCAAAGCAATCCAAATGCAACTATACACGTAGCGCCAAGTAGGTGATCACGTCATTCACTGGTAAATTTTAGTTTATAAACAGGTGTGACAGACTATATATGTAAAGACGAAAAAACCGACCCTAGTGGCCGGTTTTTTCGATATGATAATTACCCGATTGAACCTTCCATCTCAAACTTGATAAGACGGTTCATTTCTACAGCATATTCCATCGGCAATTCTTTTGTGAATGGTTCGATGAAGCCCATAACGATCATTTCAGTTGCTTCAAGTTCAGGAACTCCGCGGCTCATCAAGTAGAAGAGCTGTTCTTCTGATACTTTAGAAACTTTCGCTTCATGTTCAAGTGAAATGTTATCATTCAGGATTTCGTTATATGGAATCGTGTCAGATGTCGACAAGTCATCCATAATCAGCGTGTCACACTCGATGTTCGCGCGTGCGCCATCTGCTTTACGTCCAAAGTGAACGATTCCGCGATACGTTACTTTACCACCGTGTTGTGAAATTGATTTCGACACGATTGTAGAAGACGTATTTGGTGCAAGGTGATGCATTTTCGCTCCAGCATCCTGATGCTGACCTTTTCCTGCTAGTGCGATAGAAAGTGTCATACCACGTGCGCCTTCGCCTTTAAGAATGATTGCAGGATATTTCATCGTCAATTTAGAGCCGATGTTCCCGTCAATCCATTCCATTGTTGCGTTTGCGTCACAAACTGCACGCTTCGTTACAAGATTGTAAACGTTATTTGCCCAGTTTTGGATTGTTGTATAACGGCAATACGCATCTTTTTTAACAATGATTTCAACGACAGCACTGTGAAGTGAATTCGTTGTATAAACAGGTGCAGTACATCCTTCAACGTAATGGACGCTTGCTCCTTCATCAACAATAATCATAGTACGCTCGAACTGACCCATGTTTTCCGAGTTAATACGGAAATAGGCTTGAAGTGGAGTTTCAACTTTAACGCCCGGTGGTACATAGATGAACGAACCGCCTGACCATACAGCCGAGTTCAATGCAGCGAACTTGTTATCTGAGTTTGGAATGATTGTTCCCCAATACTTTTTGAACAGTTCTTCGTCTTCCTTTAGTGCTGAATCTGTATCTTTAAACACAATTCCAAGGTCGACAAGTTCTTGTTTCATATTATGGTAAACAACTTCAGATTCGTATTGTGCAGAAACACCTGCAAGGTATTTTTGTTCAGCTTCAGGAATACCAAGTTTATCAAACGTACGCTTGATTTCTTCTGGTACTTCATCCCAAGAGCGTTCCGCCCCTTCAGAAGGTTTAACATAGTAAGTAATCTCGTCAAATTTAAGGGAGTTTAGATCTCCACCCCATTGTGGCATTGGCATTTTGTAGAACATTTCCAATGATTTCAGGCGGTAGTCAAGCATCCATTGAGGTTCGTTCTTCATCCCTGAAATTTCTTCAACGATTTCCTTTGTCAAACCACGTTCCGAACGGAAAATTGAAACGTCTTTGTCAGCAAACCCATATTTGTAATCGCCGATATCCGGCATTTTTTTAGCCATTACTATTCCTCCGTCCTTTTAGTTACTGTTCGGAGTCATTTCCGACTCCCTTTTCCATCGCCTTCCATGCCAATGTTGCACATTTAATACGGGCAGGAAATTTCGATACTCCCGCAAGTGCTTCAATATCACCTAGGTCGATGGAGTCGTCAACATCTTTGCCCAGCATCATGTCCGAAAAGATAGAGGCCGCTTTTAATGCTTCATCCACTTTTTTACCTTTAACAATCTGCGTCATCATCGACGCAGATGCCATTGAAATTGAACAGCCATCGCCTTCGAATTTTGCATTTTGAACAATGCCATCATCTATTTGTAAAGTCAGATGGATCACATCGCCACATGTCGGATTATTCATATCGACAGTTATGCTACTTTCTTCGATGACGCCTTTATTTCTAGGGTTTTTATAATGGTCCATGATGACCGAACGATATAACTGATCTAATTTGTTAGTAGACATCTGCGAAATACTCCTTTGCGATACGGAGTCCGTCCACGAGGCGGTCAACGTCAGCTTCCGTATTATAAATATAGAAGCTTGCGCGTGCCGTGGATGATACATTGAGCCATTTCATAAGCGGCTGAGCACAGTGGTGACCTGCTCTGACGGCAATACCATGCATATCGAGCACGGTTGCAACGTCATGTGGATGGACATCGTTCAGATTAAAAGTAACAAGTCCGGCACGTTTCTCAGGATCGAGTGGACCGTAAATCTTAAGTCCATCGATTTCCGACATCCGTTCCATTGCATATTTAGCAAGTTCGTGTTCATGCCGTTCAATGTTATCTAGCCCGATTTCTTCAAGAAAGTCGATTGCTGCGCCTAAACCAATTGCACCTGCAATTATCGGCGTACCGCCTTCAAACTTCCAAGGAAGCTCTTTCCATGTCGATTCATACAAACCAACGAAATCAATCATTTCGCCGCCGAACTCGACCGGCTCCATTTTGTTAAGTAAATCTTTTTTACCGTACAGAACACCGATACCGGTAGGACCGCACATCTTATGTCCCGAAAAAGCGAAAAAGTCACAATCTAGTTTCTGTACATCGATTTTCAGATGCGGAGCAGCTTGCGCACCATCGACAACCATAACAGCTCCATGTGCATGTGCAATTTCTGCAATTTCTTTAACTGGATTCATCGTACCAAGTACGTTCGATACGTACATGATGGACACGATTTTGGTCCGGTCTGTAACAACTTCTCGGACTTTTTCAAGTGATAGTGTGCCGTCTTCCTCAAGGTCGACGTACTTCAACACTGCCCCTTTTTCTTTTGCCAGCTGTTGCCATGGAATAATGTTTGAATGATGCTCCATGTATGTGATGACGATTTCATCACCTTCACCGACATTCGCCCGTCCATAACTTTGTGCAACTGTATTTAAAGCCGTTGTCGTACCGCGCATGAATATGATTTCTTCAGTCGACTTCGCATTGATGAAGTTGCGCACTTTCTCGCGCGCTCCTTCATACCCTTCCGTCGCACGATTACCAAGCGTATGCACACCACGGTGGACGTTTGAATTATCAAAGCTATAATAATTGCTTATTGCTTCTATTACTTGGCGCGGCTTTTGAGAAGTCGCAGCACTATCTAGATAAACGAGCGGATGCCCGTTTATCTCTTGGTCCAATATAGGGAAATGTTTGCGGATGTCTGTACTGAGCATTAGCGCACTTTCCTTTCGATAACCTCCGTCAATTGTTTCTTAACGCCTTCAATCGGCAATTTGCTGACTACAGGCGCAAGAAAACCATGAATGACAAGGCGTTCTGCTTCATGTTGAGTAATCCCACGGCTCATCAAGTAAAATAGTTGCAGTGGATCAACACGACCAACAGATGCCGCGTGTCCTGCTGTTACATCATCTTCGTCGATAAGAAGGATTGGATTTGCGTCTCCGCGTGCCCTTTCACTTAACATAAGGACGCGTGACTCTTGGACAGCGTTCGCTCTTGTTGCACCTTTTGCGATTCTTCCGATACCGTTAAAGATACATGTAGATTCTTCTTTAACAACACCGTGTTTCAAGATGAATCCTTCTGTATCCGTTCCCCAGTGAACGATTTCAGTTGTGAAGTTTTGGCGCTGTTTACCGCGTCCAACAACAACTGTCTTCATGTCGCAATGAGATCCGTTACCAACAAGATGCGTGATATTTTCAGAAATCGTATCACTGTCATTCATCAGTCCAAGTGCCCAATCAATTCGGCTATCGCGTCCTGTAACTCCACGACGATTCACATAAGTTGTAAATCCTTTCGCAAGTACATCAACCGCACCGTAAGTAATTTGTGCATTATCACCTGTGAATACTTCAGATACGATATTAGCTAATCCTTTTGCTTCTTCTACAGTCGATAAATAGTTCTCGACATACGTCACTGAACTATTCGCTTCTGCCACAATAAGAACGTGGTTAAAGAGTGAAGCTTGTTCATCATCATGTAAAAACAACACTTGAATTGGCTCTTCTACAACAACATTTTTCGGAACATATACGAAAACGCCACCGTTTATAAGTGCTGCATGAAGTGCAGTCAGTTTATGCTCGTCTACCTTCACACCGTCTGTCATGAAATATTTTTTCATAAGATCACTATGTTCACGTGATGCTGTGAAAATATCTGTCATGATGACACCTTTAGCTTTCAACTCTTCAGATAAAAACAAGTAAGCTGGTGTGTTGTTGTGCTGTACATAAATACTGTTCTGTTGCTCTTTATCAACAAGTGCACGCGCTTCTTCAGAAAGCTCGTCCAAGGAAGCATACACAGTACTCTCTACCGTATGGGCAGGGAATTCCGTAAAGTTCCATTTGTCAATTTTCGTTTTATCTGGTCTTGGCATTGGAAGCTGTTCCGCTCTCACTAATGCGTCTGCGCGGAAATCCGCCATCCAATCTGCTTCATTCATCTTAGCGGAATAGGAACGGACGTCCTGTTCGGTTAATGCCAACTTTGTTTCAACCGTCATTTTGAATCGTCCTCCTTTCTTAAACTTCCTGCCCGACAGTTTCGTCTTCGATGCCAAGTTCTTCTTTAATCCAGTCATATCCTTGTTCTTCAAGTTTATGTGCTAATTCAGCTCCACCGGATTTAACAACTTTACCTTGCATCATAACGTGAACTTTGTCTGGTGTAATATAGTCAAGAAGACGTTGGTAATGAGTGATGATTAGGCAACCAAAATCTTCGCCGCGCATTTCGTTGATGCCTTTTGAAACAACTTTCAATGCATCGATATCAAGACCGGAGTCAATTTCATCAAGCACTGCAAATTTAGGCTTCAACATTGTAAGCTGAAGAATTTCGTTACGTTTCTTTTCTCCACCTGAGAAACCTTCGTTTAAGTAACGTGTAGCCATGTCTTCGTCCATTTCAAGGAATTCCATTTTGCTGTCGAGTTCACGGATGAATTTCATCAATGAAATTTCGTCGCCTTCTTCACGTTTAGCATTGATTGCAGAACGAAGGAAGTCAGCGTTTGTTACGCCTGTAATTTCGCTTGGATATTGCATGCCAAGGAAGATACCCGCTCTAGCGCGCTCGTCCACTGCCATTTCAAGTACATCTTCACCATCAAGTTTGATTGTGCCAGATGTCACAACATATTTGGGATGCCCCATAATCGCTTGCGCGAGTGTAGATTTACCTGTACCATTTGGACCCATGATTGCATGGATCTCATTTGTATTAATCGTCAAATCGACGCCTTTCAATATTTCCTTGCCTTCAATTTCAACGTGAAGGTCTTTAATTTCTAAAGTAGCCATTCCAATACCTCCAATATATTAAAGATGAACGGATATCCATTCTCAATTTAGTATCATTCTAATCTTAACGTAATAAGCATTGCCTTGCAAATCATTGAGAATCGTTTCATTTGAAAGGAATGCCCTTAATTCAAGACTTGTATGCATACATTCTTCTAGACTTCGCTCATTTTCAATTATCCAGTTTTAATGAGAAACCACACAATTCAAAAAACCGGCACGTAATGTACCGGTTCAAACTCGAATTATTAGTATTGATCTGGCTCTAAATTTGTTTTAGCATCGTCACTATCCGTGAATCTGTCAACGATAATAGCGAGTGCGCCATCACCTGTGACGTTCGTTGCTGTTCCGAAGCTGTCTTGTGCCATATAAAGTGCAATCATAAGTGCAACCATCGTCTGATCAAAACCTAGCATCGAAACGAGTAGTCCAGTTGCCGCTACTACTGCACCTCCTGGGACTCCAGGAGCTGCAATCATTGCAACACCTAGCATGAAGATGAATGGAAGATAATCACTGAATTCAACTGGCATTCCATTCATAAGCATGACACCGATTGAACATGATACAAGTGTGATTGTACTTCCCGATAGGTGAATTGTCGCGAAAAGTGGAATCGTGAAATCAGTCACCTTGTCCGACGCACCTGTTTTACGTGCTTGACTTAACGTAACCGGGATAGTCGCTGCAGACGATTGTGTCCCTAGTGCAGTGAAATAGGCAGGTGCCATCGTTTTCATCAAGAAAAACGGATTGCGTTTTGAAAGAGAACCAGCAATCGTATATTGAATCGTTAGCATGATGAAATGAAGAACGATAATCATAACGAATACCAGCGCAAACACGGAAAGAACCTTCGCAACTTCACCGGTATATGTCATATTTAGAAAAATCCCGAAAATATGGAATGGTAACAGCGGAATGATAACGAATGCAATCACCTTTTCTATTAGAACATTCAATTCCTCGAATACAGAGAGCATTGCCTTACTACCAATGGATGCCATACCTATACCTAGTACGAATGCGAGAAGGAGCGCTGACATAACACCCATAATCGGTGTCATTTCAAGTTCAAAAAAGGATTCCGCGGCAGCTCGACCTGCTTTTTCTACCTTGCCGTCTCCAAGACTTCCGATAAATCCTGGCAATAATGCTGTTGCCGAAAAATATGCAATAATACCAGCTACAATTGTAGATATATATGCAAATGCTGTTGCCAGTCCAAGGAGCTTACCAGATCCCTTGCCAAGCTTAGCGATTCCGGGCGTGATGAACGCAATAATGATTAGAGGCACTATAAAGTTCAGGAAACCTCCAAAAATCATATTAAATGTTGCGGCAAGACTGACAAACCAGTCCGTAAAGGCTGCTCCGATTGTCGGTATCTTCGGTAGAAGTACACCGAGTACAATTGCTAATCCAATGGCAATAACGATACGCCATATTAGACCAATTTTGAACTTCAAAACCATATCCCCCTATGATAAATATATGTATTTAAGAGACAACAATACCATAATATTTTTGCTATTGGAACATCTATTTGTGATTAACATCTATTGGAAAAAAGAAAACTCCACCGAGTTCAAAATCTTCGGCGGAGTTTTCTTCATACTTATTTTACCGGAACGACTGTGCCATCCCATTCTTTTAAAATAAAGTCTTGAATTTCTTTTGACTTCAATACTTCAATCAAAGCTTTGATCGAATCTTTATCTTCATCACCTTTTCTTACAGCGATGATATTTACATAAGGTGAATCCGCGTCTTCGATAGCAATAGAATCTTTAATCGGATTTAAACCCGCATCGATTGCAAAGTTCGAGTTGATCAGCAATGCATCGCCTTCATCATTTGAGTAAAGCTGCGGCATTAATCCCGGCTCATAGTTTGCGTCAAATTTGATGTTTTTAGGGTTTTCAACGATATCTTTCAGTTCAGCAGCTGTTTTATCTATACTTTCGTCAAGTTTGATAAGCCCTTTTGATTCAAGCATCGCAAGCACTCGTCCGTGATCAGAAATAGAGCTACTCATTAAAATCGTCGCACCATCTGGAAGTTCATCAAGTGATTTATACTTTTTCGAATAAACGCCGATTGGCTCAATATGAATGCCGCCTGCATTTACAAAGTCATATCCCGCATCTTCAATTTGTAATTCGAGATAAGGAATATGCTGAAAGTAGTTTGCATCGAGTTCGCTGGATTCAAGATCTTTATTCGGCAACACATAGTCTTGATATGTTTCGATTTGAAGGTCATAACCTTTTTCCTTCAACAATGGTTTTGCTTGTTCTAGAATGATCGAATGCGGTGTATTGGAAGCTCCGACAACAATCTTAGTTGTTTCTTTTTCGCCTACATTATTGCTGCCGCTAGTGTTTTTTGTTCCGCAAGCTGCAAGCGCGAGTATCAGTACTGCTAATAAAACACCTGTTAGAAATTTCTTCATTTCATAATCTCCCTTTTTTCTAAGATGACAATCTAGGTGATGGGTAAAGATAGTTGTCCACTTTCATCATCAAATCACTTCACAGGAATGACGTCGCCGCCCCACTCTTCGAGAATGAAGTCTTGGATTTCTTTCGATTTCAACACGTCAACCAAAATCTTAATTGCTTCAGTATTTTCATCGCCTTCTCTTACTGTGATGATGTTTGCATATGGCGACTCTGTCTCTTCAATCGCGATAGAATCGTCAAGTGGATTCAAACCTGCATCGATTGCATAGTTTGCGTTGATAACTACTGCATCGCCTTCATCATTTTTATACAATTGTGGTAAAAGTGATGGTTCGTAATTCGCATCAAATTCCAGATTTTTAGGGTTGTCAACAATGTCTTTCACTTCAGCTGTTACTTTATCTACTCCGTCAGCCAATTTGATTAACCCAGCCGACTCTAACAAAGATAGGACACGGCCATGTTCAGCTACTGAGTTACTAAAAATAATAACTGCACCGTCTGGAAGTTCATCAATTGATTTATATTTCGTCGAGTAAACAGCCATCGGTTCGATATGGATAGCTCCTGCATTCGCAAACTTATAACCGTGGTCAATTACTTGTTGATCTAAATAAGGAATGTGCTGGAAGAAGTTCGCATCCAATTCGCCTGATTCTAGATCTTTATTTGGCAAAATATAGTCTTGGTATGTTTCAATGACAAGTTCAATTCCTTTTTCTTTCAATATCGGTGCTGCCTTTTCTAAAATGATTGCGTGCGGTGTGTTAGATGCACCAATGACAATTTCCGTTTCTTCAACAGTTTCTTTGTCAGCTTTGTCTTCCCCACTTGTACTTTTATCATCGCTGTCATTTTTCGCTCCGCAAGCTACCAATGCCAATACAAGTACTGCTAATACTATTCCCCCTAAAAGCTTTTTCATGATTTTTTCTCCCCTTTTTCTATGTTTTATATAATTTACAGGCTAGGCCTGATATTACTGTACTAACTATTATCTCTTGTCGAATTTCCTCACCGCAAAATCCCCGATGAATTGAATGATGAAAACGATAATTAAAATAAGGATTGTTGCAGCAAGTGTAACGTCTTCCCGGCTACGCTGGAATCCATCTAAGTATGCAAGAGTCCCAAGTCCACCTGCTCCGATAATCCCAGCCATAGCAGTGTACCCGACGAGTGCAATCGCTGTTACAGTAATTCCTGAAATAAGTGCAGGCATCGATTCCGGTATAAGAACTTTAAAAATAATCGTTCTCGTTTTCGCTCCCATTGACTTCGAAGCTTCAATTACACCTTTATCAATTTCCTGTAATGCAATCAACACCATTCTTGCATAAAACGGAGCCGCTCCAATAATAAGTGCCGGCATCGCTGCATCCGGTCCGCGGATTGTACCAAGAAGAAATTTCGTAAACGGAATAAGTAAAATGATTAATATGATAAACGGAATGGATCTAAAAATATTGACGAATGCTCCTGATATAATATTGACCAACTTATTCGACCAAAGTTGACCGGGACTAGATAGGAAGAGTAAAATTCCAAGTCCTAACCCAATAACTAAAGTGAACAATGTAGAAACCGCAGTCATATAGAGTGTTTCCACTGTTGCTTCCCACATTTTAGTCCAGTCGACATTCGGAAAAAGGTTTTCAATCATTACCGATCACCTCCGTCTGAACATCATTTTCATTGAGGTATTGAATTGCTTCCTCAATGATTGAGGAATCTCCAAGCAACTGAAGTATCAGTGTGCCGTATGCCCCGCCATGTGTATGGGATATGTTTCCCTGCACGATATTCACATCGACAGTGAATTTCCGAATAAGACTTGCGAGCACAGGTTGTTCTGTCCGCTCCCCTACAAATACAAGCTTGATAAGCGTGCCGGCAGGAAATTCTTCCTTAATATGCGCCATTGCCTGCTTCGCCTCCACGGGTTCCGTCACTTGAGAGACAAACCGCTTTGTGATCGGTTCCTTCGGTGATTGGAACACATCCAGGACATCTCCCAACTCAACAACTTTCCCTGCCTCCATAACTGCAACTCTGTGGCAAATTTTCCGGATAACGTGCATTTCATGTGTGATAAGCACAATTGTCAGTCCAAGTCGTTCATTAATTCCTGTTAGAAGGTCTAGTATTGAATCCGTTGTTTCTGGATCAAGGGCTGAAGTCGCTTCGTCACAAAGAAGGACTTCAGGGTCGTTTGCAAGCGCACGAGCAATCCCTACGCGCTGTTTCTGACCTCCAGACAATTCGGATGGATATGCATTTTCACGACCAGCCAAACCAACTAATTCAATCAGTTCCGCCACTTTCTTATCACGCTCGGCTTTTCGTACACCCGCGATTTCAAGAGGGAAAGCGATATTCTCCTTCACTGTTCTAGACCACAGTAAGTTAAAGTGTTGGAAAATCATACTCACTTTTTGTCGTGCTTCCCTTAGCTCTTTCCCTTTAATTGCTGATATTTCTAGACTTCCTATTTTAACGCTACCTGACGTTGGCATTTCAAGACCGTTCAGTAGTCGAATCAACGTACTTTTTCCTGCCCCACTATAGCCGATGACTCCAAAAATCTCACCGTCAGTAATTTCAAGCGATACATTTTCGACTGCTGAAATACTGCCTGGCCCTTCACCGTATCGTTTATTTATATCCGTTAAATAAATCATTTTTTTCACCTCAGAAAAATTGTTTTGTTACTAATTTTGTCTAGCTTCAGGCGCCACCCCCTCGGGTCACAAGGCAGTTCGCTGTGGTGGCTTAGGTACGCCCCCTTCGCAATCTGACTTGTGCCTGTCGGGGCTGAGCGGCGCCTTCCGCTTTTCAATACAAAAAAGCCTTCCTGCAGACGGGCAGAAAGGCTTGACGTTATCGAAAATAAACGTTGTCCAATCTCTCATCTTTCAAAGCGTATGCTTTGTGTGACTTGGCACCATTTCACTTACGTGACGGTTGCCGGGCTTCGCAGGGCACTATCCCTCCACCTCTCTTAATAAGAGTGACCTATTCAATTGAATGTTAAGACGAAGTATATCAAAGTTCCATATCTATTGTCAATCTATTTCTTCAAGTAGATACGGTACTGATTGAAATGCATAAATTTTATGGGTTAAAACGCCATCCTTTTGTATAAGAAGGCAAGGAACGCTTTCGATTTCATAGTCAATTGCAATATTTTGTACGTAATTCAAATCTGCTTTCCCGATTGGTATTCCCGGTCTCATGACGGTAATAACTTCCATCATTTTAGATGCGACTGCACAAGTTCCACACATTGGTGTATATAAATAAAACGCTGCCACTGAAGACTCTTTCAAAGCCATCTCCCATTGTTCGCGTGTCCAAGTTTCCATTAATTCTACATCCTTTAAATTAGAAATTCCGGTCTGATTTTAAAATCCGCACCTTGTAGTATTGTAGCCAACACTTTGTATGGGGTCGTCTCCACTTCCCGATAAACCTTTTCTGTGTACAAATGGATTGCTGCCGGGAACTCTCTTTTGAATAAAACACGGGTCTTTTCTCCATCTTCATCCGCATCAACGAAGACAAATAGTTCATGTTCTTCGTAAGGTGCAAGCAATTCTTCAAGCCGATAAGGACTTACTGTGCCGTTCGTACAAATAATTTCGACAGGCTCAACAAGTATTCGTGCCAAACGTTTCTTATCCGAACCGCCCTCGACGATAATTACTCTTTCATCCGACACAAGAGGCCCCTCCTTCGCTCTTTTTTATATAAAGATGCAAAAAACGCCGAAAAAGTACCGGCGCCTTGTCTTAGTTATTCTCCGACAGTCATTTTTTCATACGCTTCAGCTGACATAAGTTCATCCAGTTCAGAAACATTTGAAGGTTCAACAACGATCATCCATGCATTTTCATACGGTGATTCATTGACAAATTCAGGGCTGTCTTCAAGTCCTTCATTCACTTCAATTACTTTTCCGCTGATTGGTGCATAAAGTTCTGATACTGTCTTAACAGATTCAACGCTTCCGAAAGGCTCGTCCGCTTTGATGTCATCTCCGACAGATGGAAGTTCAACGAATACGATATCGCCTAGTTCAGATTGTGCAAAGTGAGTAATACCGATGCGGTAGTTACCACCTTCGTCTTTTACCCATTCATGCTCTTCAGAATAACGCAGATCTTTTGGTGTGCTCATTCCGTATCCCTCCAAATAAATAGTTTCATTCTCTTCAATTCTGTCATATTTCTCGAATAAAGACAAGATAGGAAATCAGTTAGTCCATACTTTGTCGAACTCTTCTTCCTTGAATCCGACAGTCACCTTACCATCACCGAAGACAATTGGTCTCTTAATCAACATACCGTCAGATGACAGCAAGCTAATTTTCTCTTCATCTGTCATTGTGAGCAATTTGTCTTTCAAGTTTAGCTCTCTATATTTCGTCCCACTAACGTTGAAAAACTTTTTCAACTCCAAATCCGATGCCGCAATCATTTTGCCAAGTTCTTCTACTGAAGGAGGAGCTTCCGCTATGTTCACTTCCTGAAAGTCCAAGTTGTTCGTCTCAAGCCATTTTTTTGCTTTCCTGCATGTCCCGCACTTTGGATAACCGTAATAAACTAATCCCATACCGCAACGCCTCCATTTTCGCCATTATAACAGAAAAAACACCTGGGCGCCTATTGGTACCTGGACGTCAAAGTGAGATCGTCAATTTTACTTCATTAAACAATCACGTCTGTCGATTAATTATTGACTTGCATAATACGATAGCGAGTAGGGCTTGTAAACCGCTATAACCCTTTACTATCTCCGGCCCGCTTTCGGCGAATTAATTACGATATTATTACCGTGGGGCAGGTGCTTTGAAAGAATAGAAAAGATGACTTTCTATAGAGATTGTAAGTGCCCGAAGATGCAATTTCGGGCACTCTCGGACGTTGTACATTGCGTTCTTTGCTTACTTTTGCAAAGATTATGTGATGCCTTATAGGAAATTGACACTTCCTTAAAATAAATATGGAGATACTATAGAGAAGGATTGAGCGGTCAAAATTATATCTTTGACCGCTTATCTCTAGGTGAGAAGCTAGCCATTCTTTCGTCCAAAAAAGCTTCGGCACCTCTTGTATCAATGTCTTTGGAGAGCGGCAAATGAACAAAAACCATGCGATTACCGAAAGAATAAGTAGGGATGCGACAGAGTCGCATCCCTACTTATCAATACATCTCGATAATGGTATTGAAATTGTTCAATTCAAAGCGACACAAAAAAAACAATACACGTAACGCCCAGTGTGTGATCAAGGTAATTTTAATCTACATACGTGTTATACGATATACTTCTCCGCTTCGATTAGCTTAACTGAAGCTTCGCGTTTTTTAGCGATGATATTATACGGATTCGAGCGAGTCAATTTACGCAGCGCTGAAATCATCATGCGTTGATTATCACCATCGACAGCCGCAAGAAGTGTTTCTTTTGCATCTCTTTCAATCTCTTCAAATGCTTCTTGGCAGAAGATTTGTGTGTAAAGGATTTTCTGTTGCGCTTTTTCTTCTCCGCTGCGTGCAATTGCTTTTTCTGTACGTAGAAGTGCAGACTCCATCGCAAAAACATTATTAGCGATATCTGCAATATTTACAAGTACCTCTTGCTCTGCTTCAAGCTTCGTGCCAAAACGTTGTGCAGCAAGACCAGCAGCAAGCAAACCGATTTTCTTAGCATTTTTCACAAGTGCTTTTTCTTGTGCAAGTGCTTCGTCACCGATTTCTTCAGGCATCATCATAAGAAGTTCTTCTTGAAGTGCTTGCGCCTGTTGAAGCAATGGCAATTCGCCCTTCATTGCTTTTTTCAGGAATGTACCTGGTACTAGCAGACGGTTGATTTCATTCGTCCCTTCAAAAATACGATTGATGCGTGAATCACGATAAATGCGCTCTACTTCATATTCTTGCATGAAGCCGTATCCGCCGTGAAGCTGAACTGCTTCGTCAACGATGTAATCCAATACCTCAGATCCCACGACTTTATTGATAGAACATTCGATTGCGTATTCTGCGATTGCTGCCGCAATTGCTTTACCATCTTTTTGCTCTTCAAGACTCAACTGGCTTTGACGCTCTTCAAAGTAACCAACTGTACGGTAAATCAAGCTTTCAGCCGCATACAGTTTAGATGCCATTGTTGATAGTTTTTGTTTCGTCAAGTTGAATGAAGAAATTGGTGTTTTGAACTGTTGACGTTGATTTGTATAAGTAATTGCAAGCTCAAGCGCACGTTTAGATCCGCCCATTGTGCCGACTCCTAATTTGTAGCGACCGATATTCAAGATATTAAATGCAATAATATGTCCGCGACCGATTTCACCTAGCAAATTTTCAACTGGTACTACTGCGTCTTGTAAGATTAGCGTACGAGTAGATGAAGATTTGATACCCATCTTTTTCTCTTCGGCTCCGACAGATACACCTGGGAATTCTTTTTCAACAATAAAAGCAGAGAACTTATCGCCATCGATTTTCGCGTAAACAACAAAAATATCTGCAAATCCTGCGTTCGTAATCCACTGTTTTTCACCATTTAAGATGTAGTGTGTTCCAGCAGCATTCAATTTCGCATTTGTTTTCGCACCCAATGCATCAGAACCAGAGCCTGGCTCAGTTAGTGCATATGCAGAGATTTTGTCACCTGATACAGAGTTTGGCAAGTACTTTTTCTTTTGTTCTTCATTTCCGAAAAGTACGATTGGTAGGGTTCCGATACCAACGTGTGCGCCATGAGTAATCGAGAAGCCACCTGCTACGGACATCTTTTCAGAGATAAGTGCAGACGCAATTTTGTCGAGTCCAAGACCACCATATTCTTCTGGTACATCCGCTCCTAGAAGTCCAAGATCCCCCGCAGTTTTCAGTAGTCTTACAGAGTGCTCGAATTCATGGTTTTCAAGATTTTCGACAACAGGTTGAACTTCATTTCTCACGTAGTCTTCTGCTGTTTTCGCAATCATTTTCTGTTCATCAGTAAAATCTTCAGGCGTAAATACACGGTTTGCTTCAATGTCTTCCGTTAGAAAAGCTCCACCTTTAATCAGTTCGTTTGTTTTTAATTCAGTCAATGTTGTTTCCTCCTTTTAATCTTAAGGGTTTATATGTCCACTATTAATATAAAATTCACTGGTTTGTTTACTAGATAGTCAGCACTTAATAAATAGAATGTTCTTCCTACACCGCTTTGTCGCTTGGTGATGGCCTCACGCAATAAGCCCGCCAGAAGAGCATTGTCGGTCTGATTGCTTCGGCTCACACTTGTCGCTCCTTCGCTAGAATTGTTCGTTATACTGGTGAGGTATATCACCTAGTTAATTCTAAATAAGTGGTGCCGAATATATAGTGTTTACAAAAGCTCAAACACGCCGGCTGCGCCCATTCCGCCGCCGATACACATTGTAACGACTCCGAACTGTTTACCTTGACGTTTTAATTCACTCATCATACGAATTGTTAAGATAGATCCTGTTGCTCCGAGTGGATGCCCGAGGGAGATTGCTCCGCCGTTGAAATTCACCTTATCTATATCAAGGCCTAGATGACGGATAACTTGAAGTGACTGAGACGCGAACGCTTCGTTTAACTCCCATACATCGATATCCTCAATAGAAAGCCCTGCAATTTTAAGTGCTTTTGGAATGGCTACAATTGGGCCGATTCCCATCACTTCAGGTGGCACGCCGCCTACAGCAAATGACAGGAATTTCGCGATTGGCTTCAAGCCTTGCGCTTCTGCCACTTCGCGGTCCATCACAAGTACTGCGCCTGCTCCGTCTGATGTTTGTGACGAGTTACCTGCCGTAACAGTACCTGTTACGGAGAATGCCGGACGCAATTTCGCTAATCCCTCTACGCTTGTTCCGTGACGGACTCCTTCGTCCATTTTAAATGTGAAATTCTTCTCACTATATTTTCCGTTATCATCTACAGAACGCTTTACGACTTCGACTGGCACGATTTCATCATCGAATTTTCCAGCTGCAATCGCTGCACCTGCTTTTTTGTGAGACAGCACAGCAAATTCATCCTGTTCTTCACGCGTGATACCGTATTTTACTGCAACTTGCTCAGCAGTGTGACCCATTCCCATATAATATTGTGGAGCCGTTTCTGCTAAGTGAGCATTCGGTCGGATTGTATTCCCCATCATCGGTACCATACTCATTGACTCGACGCCGCCTGCAATAATTGCTTGCGAGTGACCGAGCATGATGCGTTCAGCTGCATAAGCAATTGATTGAAGACCTGATGAACAGAATCGGTTTACCGTAATTGCAGGCGTCGTATCAGGAAGACCTGCAAGTGCACCAATATTTCGCGCAACGTTCATCCCTTGTTCAGCTTCAGGCATCGCACAACCAATAATTAAGTCATCAATTGGGCCATCATAGCCCCCAGCACGTTTCAACGTTTCTTTAATTACAAGTGCCCCTAAGTCATCCGGGCGTACGGTTACAAGAGAACCTCTACCCGCTTTTCCCACCGGTGTCCGTGCACCGGCTACTAGTACTGCTTCACGCATTGAATTTCCTCCTCTTTGCTATGCACTTTAAATCAGTTACGTAACGGTTTACCTTTTACGAGCATGTGTTGCATACGCTGTTGTGATTTTGGTTCCGCCACAAGGCTAAGGAACGCTTCACGTTCAAGGTCCAACATATATTGTTCGTCAACAAGTGTTCCGTATGGTACTTTTCCGCCGGATAAAACAAACGCCAGCTTCTTCGCGATTTTCAGATCATGCTCGCTGATAAAGCCAGATAGGAACATGCCCTCTGCCCCGAGAAGCATCGTTGCATAACCCGAATCACCTGTAACAGGGAATTTCTCACGTTTAGGTGCTTTATAACCCATGTCAAACAATGCAATAGCTGCCTGTTTCGCATCATAGATTAAGTGATCTGCATTGACACTAATACCATCTGCGAAATCGAGGAAGTTATTTTCACGTGCTTCGTCTCCTGAAGTAGACACTTTTGCAGTCGCGATTGATTCGAAAACTTTATTGGCAACAAATTGATAGTCAATGTGAACGCCCTTTGGCAATCCTTTTAAATGTTTCGTATAAAGTCCTACGTTTCCGCCACCACCCGGTATCAAACCAACGCCGACTTCAACAAGTCCCATATACGTTTCCATTGAAGCTTGAATATGAGCTGCCGGTAGACAAACCTCAGTCCCTCCCCCAAGCGTCATTGCAAATGGCGCTGCAACAACAGGTTTTGAGGAATACTTGATTTTCATCATGGCGTTTTGGAATGAGCGAACAGTGAAATCAAGTTCAAAGATATTGTCATCCTGCGCTTCCATAAGAATCATTCCTAGGTTTGCACCCACACAGAAGTTTTTGCCTTGATTTCCAATGACAAGCCCTTTGAAGTTTTTCTCAACTTCATCAACGGCGAAGTTGATCATTTGAATGATGTCAGGACCAATTGAATTCGATTGTGAATGGAATTCAAGAAGTGCCACACCATCGCCAAGGTCGATTAAACTAGCGCCTGAATTCTTTTTGATAACACCATGTTTTTGCTTATAGCGCTTCAAGTCGATTACTTTTTCATTAACAGGAACAAGCTTGTAATCTTCTCCATCGAAGAAGTAAAGTTCACTGTCTTCTTCTTTATAGAAAGTTTCATAGCCTTTGTCGAGCAAACTTTGAACGAATGCTGGAACTTTCCCGCCTTCATCTTTCATCTTCTCAACAGATTTTGCTACGCCGATTGCATCCCAGATTTCAAATGGTCCTTGCTGCCATCCAAATCCCCATTTCATGGCATTGTCGATTGCAACGATATCATCTGCAATTTCACCGTTTAGTTCTGCAGAATAAAGCAATGTTGGTGATAGGATACTCCACAAGATTTCACCAGTGCGATCATCCGCATAGACGAGCGTTTTCACTCTATTAGCAAGTCCTTTTTGTTGTTTAGCCATTTCAATAGAAGGTGTTTTCAACTTTTTAGCTGGACTGTATTCAAATGTCTCTGTATCTAGTTCAAGAATCTCTTTACCTTTTTTCAGATAAAATCCTTGTTTTGCCTTGGCACCAATCCAGCCATTATCAATCATTTTCTTCATGAATGGCGGCAATTCAAACACTTTTTGCTCTTCGCCTTCCGTCTTGTCGTAAACGTTTTTCGCCACATGCATGAACGTATCTAGTCCAACAACGTCAAGCGTACGGAATGTTGCCGATGTCGGACGGCCAATCAAGGTACCCGTCACCGAGTCAACTTCTCCAATCGAATAGCCGCGTTTCTCCATCTCGCGTAATGTGATAAGAAGGCCATATGTACCGATTCGGTTCGCGATGAAGTTCGGCGTATCTTTTGCAATGACAACTCCCTTACCAAGCGTATCTTCACCAAAACGGGTCATAAACTCTATAACTTCCGGAGCCGTTGTGCTCGCTGGAATAATCTCAAGTAATTTCAAGTAACGCGGTGGATTGAAAAAATGTGTGCCCATGAAATGTTTTTGGAAATCTTCCGAACGTCCTGCCGCCATCGCTTCAATACTAATACCCGATGTATTTGAAGTGATAATTGTACCTGGTTTACGAACTGCATCTATTTTTTCATACAAACCTTTTTTAACATCAAGATTTTCAACAATCACTTCAATAATCCAGTCAACATCTTTTAATTTATCCAGATCATCTTCGAAATTCCCTGCTTCAATAAGGGACAGATTACTTTTCTTCGTTAGGGGTGCAGGTTTTTGTTTCACTAATTTCTGCAAAGCACCTGCCGCAATTTTATTTCGTACGATGTCATCTTCAAGCGTAAGCCCTTTTGTAGCTTCCTCTTCAGTTAACTTTCCAGGAACGATATCCAAAAGTAAAACTGGAATTCCTATATTAGCGAGATGAGCTGCAATACCCGAACCCATAACGCCTGAACCTAAAACTGCCGCTTTTTTAATTTGATAAGTCACTTGCGAAGCCTCCCTTTTTTCGTTTGAATGAACACTCATTCATTTAATGGGCAAAAAAAATAGAAACCGTTTCTATATCTCTCAGTGTAGAACATATTGCTAGTTTTCGCAATATTTAAATCTAAAATTTTTCAACTTTCTATCTGAAACATATCATTACCCGACTAAAGTGATTACGTTGTACACTGTCCATATAAAGGAGGTCAATATATATTATGAAACCAATTACAACAGTTGAACAATTTAATGAAATTATTGCCGGCGATTCTAAAGCACTTGTAAAATTCCAGGCAGGATGGTGCCCTGACTGCAGACGTATGGATATGTTTATTGATCCAATCGTCGAGAAATATGATGAATACACATGGTATGATGTCGACCGTGACGTACTGCCGGAAATCGCTGATAAGTATGACGTCATGGGAATTCCTAGTTTACTGATTTTCCAAAACGGTGAAAAGCAAGCGCATCTGCATAGTGCTAATGCAAAATCGCCATCACAAGTGACGGATTTCCTTGAAGGCGTAAAAGCGTAACTGTATAGAAGCTTTACCTAAACGGATGGACTTATGTCTATCCGTTTTTTCATTTTCGGTGCACCTTTTATCTAGATGAAGTATACTAGAAAAAATGATAACGGGGTGTGTATTAGTGGACTACGAGAATGAAATCCAACTGCTTAAAGCTAAAATTGCTTCCTATGAAAAGATTATACTAGAAACATCAGCACCAATCATTCCTTCAATCGTCGAAAACACGATACTCGTCCCGATTTCGGGTCACACCGGCCAAGATCGTTTTAATTTGATCCGCACCCGCGTCCTCGATTATGTTGGAATTCATAGAAGTACGGTGTGTGCAGTATTCGATTTCACCGGGGTAGGCCACAAAGACGTTGAGGAATATGATTTTAATATACTTACTCTTGAAATCAATCAACTGAATAACACGTTGAAACTGATGGGGGTACGTCCAATTTTTGTCGGTTTTAATCCGAGGATTGTCAGAGAAATCGTATCCGCCGGCATCCACTTGGAAATTGAAACCTATGTAAACTTCAGAACTTCATTAGCAGTACTACTTAACGAAACAGAAAACTCACTTCAATTGTTTTAATGAAGTGAGTTTTTTTCTACCAAATTTGAATACCTTCACTTGCTACCAGGAAGACTATACTGTATTGCAATAAGTATTTCAACGTACAAACTTTCGTGTTATCACCGTGAGAGCTACGGTGATAATCTACTAACTATATATGTTGAATTACAGAATCCTATTGAATCTGCCGTGGCGCTCAATTAATGAGAGAGATGTTATTCGGTTTTTGGATTGTAGATCGCTTGGCGCTTTGGGGATGCCTCTCGCCCTAAGCCTGGATTAGCGCTTCGCATCCAGTCTTACGGCTTCGGCGACCCCTTTGCCGCGCCTGCGCTAGGGTATTCATTATCGAGAGAAATGTGATTTTGAGATTTATATACCGAGACTTTAATGTGATTTCTAGTTGATACTACTTATAGTCAAGAAAGATGCACTCTAGGTTGCAGATTTCATCACAGCTAATGAAATGCTCTTTCGCACATAGTTAATCCTGCGAAGGCGCGTCTTCGTGGTAGCCGGAGCGATAAGACTGAGGAGGGATGCAGTTCAATCCCTCCCAGCGGTCTTCTTTCTGGCTTATCGCGGGAGGCATCCACAAAGCGGCGAAGCGGTATTGGCAGGAATTCTAATTAGTTCTAAGTATTAGAACTTTTTCAGTGATCTCACGCTAGGTAGAGCTCTTTTTTTCTGGAGGTAGATGAATGAAAACTATATTGAACGTCAAAGGAAAATCCCAATTTGATGAGGATGTTGAACAATCGATTCGATCATCAGCATGCGGACCGGTAACAGCATTTGTAATGACTCAACATCTTTTTCCACAGGGGTGCCCTTACACAACAAATGAATTATATCGTCTCCTAGGTAGCACAAAAATTGGTTTATTCAAATACCGCTTCATCCGAAATATGCGCAAAGTGCTTGGAGTAGAATGGACAGTTGCGGGGTGCACTATTGATGAAGTGAAAAGACAACTCGACAACGGCCGGCCCGTCGCTGCAAAATTTGATAAATGGTTTACATTTCGTTGGCGCGGCAAGTATGGATTCGACTATCATTGGGTACCTGTCATAGGCTATGAAGAGACAGCTGACGATATTTTTCTCTTTATTCATGACAACGGGGGAAGAAACCGGGATAGCCAGGTCCGGCATATTTCATATAAGATGAATAGGTCAATTTTATCTTTTATAAAGATTGAGCCTACTGAATAGTAAATCCAAAAATCCCTACCCGAATCAATTTTCGACTCGGATAGGGATTTTTATTTTTCTATATACGTTAAAGCCTACTTCAGCGTGGCAAAACTTTTGAGCCTAGCTGTACGAGCGTTTATACGATAGCGGGCGATATTCCATTTACAATTGGCTGAATACCAAGTAGGGAAAGCGCATCAAACAAATTGAATAATTGCTGTGCCACAAATGTGTCTATTGTCTGCAAACCCGATAAATCGATAATCAGGTTTTCCAACATATTTCCACGTCCCAAATAAAACTAACATCGCTCCAAAATTTTGCTAGGTAGATAAGTGATTTCGAAAGCGAATCCATTTCTACGTTCCCCCTAGTAGACATAACACCCATTCTCGGCAGTATTTAGCTTTGTTACTCAATAAGAAAAACATCAATTTGTATAGTACGATTAGGTAAATACCCCAAAAATTGCTATAATAATCTTATAGTGATGATGGTTATGATGAAAAAAGGTGGTAATTATAGTAACAATTCTATTAATCGTTTCTATTTTAATAGTGAATTATTCCGCATTAGTCGAGGGACAAGTCAATTCACCTAAAAAACTATCATTGAACATTTATCAGCAGCTTTTGAAGTGAGTCCAACAAATAATGAAAATCAAAACGACTTTTACATCATTGTTTCAAATGTCACGAGTGGTTTATATAAAGTCATTATTACTGCCACAAATGACTACACTTATGAAAGTGAAGAACTAAATCGCGATATCATAATACCTTCAACAAACATCGAACCAAATGAGAAGCGACTGACCTTATTAGATTTCGTGATTCTATTACAGTAGGTTAAACAAGTAATGTCTTCAAGAAAATATGATAGTAATGCTATTTGTGAAAAGCGAATTTTTAATTTCATTGGCAAAAGAATATTTTATAGTAGATTCGGATAATCTATGCTTTTCAATTAAAACAGATGAGGAAGTACTAATTTTTATGAAAAATAGTAAAATTAAACTTATTTTAGTATTATCTGCTATCTTGTTATTGTTGTTTACAAGTTTAAATGTCTTCACCTCTTATGTGAAGATAAAAAAGACAGTTGAAGAGTCAATCGCCAATCAAAGTCTTGCAGCAGCAGAATCCATTGCGTCTGCGATAGACAAAGAAACGTATCAGAAATTTTTGAATAATCCTGCGAAAAACGACTATTATTGGGAATTAACAAACTACCTAGTTGATGCAAGAGAAAAACTGGGTGCATTATTTGTGTATACACTGAAAATCGATAATCCAATAGTATCGAACTCAATGATAGGCGGATTACCCAAGGAATTAGAAGAGAGCTATAGCATTGGATCGGTTGGTACAGTGCCCGAAAAGCAGGTCAAAATAGCCTTTGAAGGAAATACCTATATTACAGATGTAATTGAGGATGCCGTTTATGGCACTTTTCTTTCTGTTGGAGTGCCTATAAAGGATGAAGCAGGAATTGTCATGGGATACTTAGGTATCGATATTAGTGTTGATACACTTGATTATATTAAAGGGACAGTACTGAAAAATAATATCCTTCTCTTCGTCTTTAATGGTGCCTTTATTTTGGTCGTAATCGGATCTTTTTTATTTTTGCAAAGATGGTATCAACAAGAAGTGGCAAAGGAAGTCGGCTATACAGAAGATACATACCAAGCTGAACTTAAAACGTTAATCACTTCCATATCTTCTTTAAGACATGATTTCACCAATCATATTCAGGTTTTACACGGATTACTTCAACTAGGGGAATCTAAGCAAGCTCAGCAATACATATCATCTTTGTCAAAAGAAGTTCTGGCGCTAGAAAGTCTAAAATTAAATATAGATCATCCTGGTCTATCAATCTTACTGCAAACAAAGAAACTGGCTGCACAAAATTATCATATTGATATGAATTTTACGGTTTCTCATGATGCATTCGATAAAATAAAAACAACAGATTTAATCATAATACTGTCGAATTTAATTGATAATGCAATTGATGCAACAGTTGCATTACCTGTAGCTGAACGTAAAATAACAATTAGCTGTCAAACGGATGTTACGCAGTATCTATTTAAGATAACGAATACTGGACCTAAAATTAGTGACAATGAACATATTTTTAAACAAGGATATTCAACAAAAAATGCAGAACAAGGAAAGATAAGAGGGCAAGGTTTATTTATAGTGAAGGAAGTTGTGAATAGATATAATGGGGAAATCTCAATTGATTCAATAAATGATTTAGAGACTATAGCCCTTGTGGGAATCCCTCTAAAGTAAATTTGAATGAAATTGTAAACTCCCTACTACTAGTTGTGGGGAGTTTTTTTATTTATCTCGCTGGTTTATGCTACTAATTTTCTTATTTTGTGCTTTCTTAATTCGAATGATTATTCATATGTATTCCGTATTCAATGTGTAGACATAACACCAATTCACGGAAGTATTTAGCTCCATTTCTTAAACTAAAGTAATCCTTTAGTTACTTCTCTTTTGGCACGGATTAGTGTGCTTTTAACAGGATGGCCGCATAATAATCGAAGTGAACGAGCAATTAAGCCCTTCGTGATTGGTCGAAAAAATTGCTTTTCTCTCAATCGAAGAAAGACGCAAAAGCAATCGCCTATAGTATCGTGGAAGCTGCCAAAGAAAATCACTTAAATCCGTTGATTTACGTAACCTACGTATTTGAACAGTTGCCTGTAATCAATCTAACGGGTTCCAAAGCGCTTGATCAACTGCTCGCCAAAGACCCTACCAACAGATTGCCACGTCCCAAGTAAAAACAAAACAAAGCATATCACGGTACGCATGACAAATAGCCGTCTATACGATTTTTTTAATCGTATAGACGGCTATTTTATTTAGTGCTACAAGTGGCTTTAATGTTTTTCGTTGAGGGCAAGTACTGAACTAAAACCTCATAATTTATTGAATACTTAGAACCGTTAAAATTTTCTTAACATCCTCATAGAATTCGATGCCCTTGCTTTTAACCGTTTCTGCAATGCTCAAACAAATCGCGTTCGCTTTTGCACCATGGTGAAATTCCTTCAGTGGGTCGACACTTCGCCTTTCTTTGTAGAAATGCCCTCGGACAAGTAGCCCAAGCTTGAACTATTTTCTTGGCTTCCGCCGCGATTTTTATGCGCATATATTGTAAACTTTTTTCACACGCATCCCCCTCGTATATTTATAGCAATAGCGAATCCGCTTGTCTAACAATCATGGAATAACCTTCTCTATCTATCAGTTCCCTTACAACTCCATCATAAACAGGTATTTTCAGGGTTTCGATTGGATCATCCATTTTTAATTCACAATGGATTTCTGCAAGTTTTTTGGATAATAAGAGCATGTCCATCTCTTCCTCGATTTTCTTGCGTATTGCCGGCGTCAACTCATGCAATGATTGAATCACGCCTTCCACCGATCCATATTCTTTAATGAGTTTAAGTGCAGTTTTTGGTCCGATGCCTCTCACTCCAGGATAGCCGTCACTTGTATCCCCAGTGAATGCTTTTGTGTCAATAAACTGGATAGGGGTAATTCCATACTCTTCAATGAAACGTTCCTCTGTGTAAATATCGTAAACATTAAAACCTTTTTTCGTAAATGCAATACGGACACCCGGTCTAAGCAACTGCAACATATCTTTATCGCCAGTCACGATTGTAATCTCCGCTTTCCCCTCCCAAGCCTGAACGAATGAACCAATCAGATCGTCTGCTTCCATGCCTGGCACTCCGTAGTTTTTCCAACCAATTAATTCAGAAACACTTCTTGCCATATCAAACTGCGGTACGAGCTCCGGCGCCGGTGCAGGCCGGTTTGCTTTATATCCTTCAAATAAGTCATTGCGGAACGTTTGCGCGCCCATATCCCAACAAACCGCCATATGTGTAGGTTTGAATATCGAGGTCGCTGTCATAGTATGACGGGCAAACCCCTGCACTGCATTCGTCGGAATTCCAGCGTCATTCGGGAAATAATGCCCCATCGCCGAAGTTGCAAAAAAGGAGCGGAATAAGAGTGCCATTCCGTCGATTATTAAAATATGTGGTTTTTCTTCTATAGTCATTTAATCTTCTTCCTCCATCTGCCAAACTTTATTAGTAGAACTTCATCAATGATAACATGCTTTCAATCAGTAGTTTTGGGGTAAAGAATAATAGATTTCATAGAGGAGGTTGTAAGTATGCATATTCACGAAGGTTCATTGTATTGGCCAGGAACGATGCCAATTCCCCCCGAACGAAAAAAAGTAGAAATCGCGTCACATTATGATGTCATTATTGTAGGTGGAGGGATGTCGGGAGCTCTTTCGGCACTTGCATTGGCTGACAAAGGTCATTCGATCGCAGTGCTAGACAAGCGGCAGATGGCTACTGGCAGCACAATGGCAAATACGGGATTGCTTCAATATTCAAATGACATCATGCTCCATGAATTAATCGAACAAATTGGAGAAAAGGATGCTGTACGTTTTTATCAGTTATGCTTGGAAGCAATGGAAAACCTAAAAAAGACAGCTGAACGACTGCCGCTTAACCCTGATTTCATCAGTCGGCCAAGCATTTATTATGCAAGTGACGAAAATGATTTAAAACGCATTAGGAAAGAATATGATACATTAACGCATTATGGATTTCCTTGCGATTTTTGGGACGAGGTAGAAATCTGCAAGCATCTGCCGTTTTCGAAACCGGGAGCAATCGTGACATACGGTGATGCTGAAGTGAACCCTTACAAATTCGTCAACGGACTATTACAATTGGTCGAATCAATGGGCGTCCATCTCTTCGAATTTACAGAAGTGACGGACATAAACGACGAAAATGGACTGTTGCACATTTCCACATCTGCCGGGGAATTTTATGCGGATAATGTTCTTTTTACAACTGGATACGAGACCCTTCCTGTAGGAAAACGAATTGGTGCCGACATTAACCGTTCGTACGTCATTGTCACTGAGCCAATTGACGATTCTCCGATTTGGCATAAAAATGCGCTCATTTGGGAATCAAAGCGTCCGTATCTCTATATGCGGACAACGGAGGACAACCGAATCATTGTAGGAGGGCTCGACGAGGACAAACCCCAAGCCCCTCTTTCAAATGAATCGATTATGAAGCACGGTGCAATCTTAAAAAAACAGCTGCAAGAACTTTTCCCCGAACTTCCGATTGAAATTGACTACGCTTATTGTGCAACATTTGGAGAATCTCTGGACAACTTACCATTCATCGGAGAGCATCCATCAAAAAGAAATCATTATTATCTACTTGGCTATGGAGGTAATGGAACTGTTTACAGTATGCTTGGTTCAAAAATTCTCGCTGATATTATGACGGGCAAGGCCAATTCTGATGCGCATATCGTTCAACTCGAACGCTCCGCAACCGCTTTAGCTGGTGGAAGAAGCGGAATTGCCTGACCAATGAACATGATGATAACGAGTAAAAAGTTCAAAGTTCTCAAAGAGAGACAATACAAAAAACCGAAGCCTCCTAAAATCCGCTTCGGTTTTTTGCTAGTTATCAGACTAGAAATTGAGCAAGCTTTTCAATATCCGGCGTAAAAATACGATCTTCTTCAATTGGTCGCACGATTTCCAGCAATTGATCGAACTTGACACGGGTTTTTGGTGCCATTTGTTCTGCCCCTCTAATGGAACAGCCTGTCAGTGCGCAAAGCGCTTCAATTGCGAGTACATTTCTCGCATTTTTTATGATGGCATGTGCATGCCTGGCACCGATTGTTCCCATTGATACATGATCTTCCTGGTTGCCAGACGATGGAATCGAGTCAACGGACGCTGGGTGTGCAAGTGTTTTATTCTCAGAAACAAGGCTGGCTGCTGAATATTGTAAAATCATTGCACCCGATTGTAACCCAGGTTCTGGACTCAGGAACGGCGGCAATCCTTCATTCAATTGTGGATTAACGAGCCGTTCAATACGACGTTCGGAAATACTTGCAAGTTCTGCTACGCCCAGCTTCAAGAAGTCCATCGCAAACGCAATCGGTTGACCATGGAAGTTACCGCCAGATACAACCGTATCACCATCATCGAAAATAAGTGGATTATCCGTCGCGGCATTCATCTCAATCTCTAGCTTCTCTTTTACATAACCAAGTACTTGCCAGCTCGCGCCGTGCACTTGTGGAATACAACGAATTGAATAAGCGTCTTGGACACGTTTTTCGCCTTGAATGGTTGTCAGACGACTCCCTTTCAACCAATCCAGCATCCTCGCCGCCACATCCACTTGTTCCGGATAACCGCGCGCTTCGTGAATCGCCGGATGAAATGCGTCCGTAATTCCATAGAGCGCTTCCATTGTCATTGCAGCAACCCACTCGCTAGCATACGCAAGTGATTCTGCCTCCAAATAATTGACAACGCCTTGCGCAGTCATTGCTTGCGTCCCGTTAATGAGCGCTAGCCCCTCTTTCGCTTCGAGCACAATTGGCGACATGCCATGCTCATTCCAAATAGTTGCAGCTGGAACGTGCAAGCCGTCTTGCCAGACAAATCCTTCGCCAAGTAAAACAAGCGCTAGATGAGACAATGGCGCCAGATCACCTGATGCACCAAGTGAACCTTGCTGTGGAATGACCGGGTGAATGCGATTATTCACCATATAAGCAAACCGTTCTAGCACTTCTGCACGGATTCCGGAGAAACCTTTTAAAAGCGCATTCAGACGTAGTACCACCATCGCACGCGAAACGTTTTCAGGAAACGCTTCTCCAACGCCGCATGAATGCGATCGGATCAAGTGTAATTGCAATGCTTTCGTATCCTTTTCATCGATTTTAACGTCGCTGAACTTACCAAACCCCGTATTAATCCCGTATACGGTCCGGTCTTCACTAACAATTTTCTCAACCGCAGCCCGGCTTTTATTAACACGTTCCAAGGCTTCATCGTTCAATGAAACCCCGATTTCTTTATATATGATGTCGTTCATTTGAGCCAGATTTAGTGACGATCCTGTTAATTCAATCATGACAACCATCCTTTAATTAATATTAATCATCCAACGACTTTTACACCTTTTTTCCAGACGGACTTAACATGGTTCACCCCGAACAAGTATTGAAGTTCTTGGTAGTTTGAAATGTCCCATAGAACGACATCCCCTTGTTTACCTATTTCCAATGATCCTGTTTTATCTGCCATTTGGATTGCACAAGCCGCGTTATACGTCGCGGCAGTAAGCGCTTCTGCCGGTGTTAGTCGCATCGATATACACGCTAAGTTCATAACAAGTGGCATCGATGTCGTCGGTGAAGATCCGGGATTACAATCTGTCGATATCGCGACCGGTACGCCAGCGTCAATCATCTTGCGCCCTTGTGCTGCTTGCTCCCTAAGATATAAGGCGGTTGCTGGCAATAAACAAGCGATTGTTCCGGAATCTGCCATCGCTTTAATTCCTTCATCAGACGCTTTCAATAAATGCTCTGCTGAAATCGCTCCAACTTTCGCCGCCAGTTCCGCGCCGCCATAGGGTTCAATTTCATCCGCATGGATTTTTGGTATCAGACCATACTTTTTCCCTGCTTCTAAAATTCGTTGTGATTGTTCAGGTGTGAAAACACCAACTTCACAAAATACATCATTGAAGACTGCTAGCTTTTCATTGGCAACAGCAGGAAGCATTTCATTGACGACAAGATCTATATACTCGTCTTCCCGTCCTTTGAATTCTGTCGGCACTGCATGTGCACCCATGAACGTTGGCACAAGGTCAATCGCATGTTCTTGCTGCAAGCGTTTCATGACACGGAGCTGTTTTAGTTCCGTTGCCAAATCTAAGCCGTACCCACTTTTCCCCTCGACAGTTGTGACGCCGTGTTTCAGAAACGAATCAAGGCGTTTCTTCGTCTGCTCAACAAGTTCATCTTCAGTTGCTTCACGAGTCATTTTTGTTGTCGCATGAATACCGCCACCTGCATTCATAATTTCCATATAGGTCGCGCCTTCAAGTCGCATTTCAAATTCACGTTCGCGACTGCCACCATAGGCGACATGTGTATGCGGATCGACGAGGCCTGGAGTAACGAGATGACCAGTTGCGTCTGTGATTTCCGCTTCATGGGCGCGGTCTTTGAACTGCTCTTCTAATTGTTGAGTCGTGCCGACTGCTCTTATGATCCCATCTTCTATCCAGATACTGCCGTCTTCTATAATTGATAAATCATTCATCGCTTCTTTTATTCGCGGGGCTGTACCAGCTTGGGCTAACGTCGCAAGTTGCGCTGCATGTTTAATCCATATAATTTTTGTCATTCTTCAATCGCCTCTTTTGCCATCATCGGAATGTTGACCCCTTTTTCCCACGCCGTTTTTTCGGCAAGTTCATAGCCCGCATCAACATGACGGACGATACCCATTCCTGGATCTGTCGTTAATACACGTTCGATTCGAGCTTCTGCTTCTTTGGTTCCATCCGCGACAATAACCATACCTGCATGAACCGAATAACCCATCCCAACGCCGCCTCCATGATGAATGGAAACCCAAGTAGCTCCGCCGACTGCGTTAATCATTGCATTCAACAGCGGCCAGTCAGCTACTGCATCCGAACCGTCTTTCATCGCTTCCGTCTCACGGTTTGGCGATGCAACTGATCCCGAGTCGAGATGATCTCGCCCAATGACAATCGGTGCTTTTAATTCGCCCGAAGCGACCATATCATTAATGATTTTTCCAAAGCGGGCACGTTCTCCGTACCCTAGCCAGCAAATCCGTGACGGCAGTCCTTGAAACTGAATTTTATCTTGCGCCATTCGAATCCAGTTGCACAAATGTGTGTTATCACCAAATTCACGTAAAATAACTTCATCTGTTTTATAAATATCTTCAGGATCTCCTGATAGAGCAACCCAGCGGAATGGCCCTTTTCCTTCACAAAACTGTGGACGGATATAGGCGGGAACAAATCCTGGGAAATCGAATGCACGAGTTACGCCTTCATCTTTCGCCACCTGACGAATGTTGTTACCGTAATCGAACGTAATTGCACCTTTATCCATCATGTCTAGCATTGCTTCAACATGTTTTGCCATCGATGCTTTCGACCGTTTGATATACGCCTCCGGATTTTCCGCTCGCAGTTTCGCGGCTTCCTCTAGTGACATTCCAGATGGAATATAACCGTTTAACGGATCATGTGCAGATGTCTGATCAGTTAACACATCTGGGATAAATCCAATCGCAAGCATCGCAGGAAGCACTTCCGATGCATTACCTAACAGACCGATTGACAGTGCACTGCCCTCTTTTTTTGCTTCTTCAGCAAGACGGATCGCCTCTTCAAGTGAATCTGTTTTCACATCGGTATAGCGTGTTTCAATTCGGCGATCAATTCGCGTTTCATCTACTTCGATACCGATACAGACTCCCCCGGCCATCGTTACCGCTAGCGGCTGTGCAGCCCCCATCCCCCCGAGTCCAGCAGTTAGTGTAATCGTGCCTTTCAGCGACTCTCCAAAATGCTGTTTCGCCAGTTCCGCAAACGTTTCGTATGTCCCTTGCACGATTCCTTGTGAACCGATATAAATCCAGCTTCCCGCCGTCATTTGTCCGTACATCATAAGTCCTTTTTTATCGAGCTCATGGAAATGTTCCCAGTTGGCATAGGCCGGGACTAGATTCGAGTTCGCAATCAATACTTTTGGTGCGTCTGTATGTGACTTGAATATCGCAACTGGTTTCCCCGATTGCACAAGTAATGTTTCATCATTTTCAAGTTCTTTCAACGAGCGGACAATTGCGTCAAACGACTCCCAATTTCGTGCCGCCTTTCCAATGCCACCGTAAACAACAAGGTCATCCGGATGCTCAGCCACTTCCGCGTCTAAGTTATTCATCAGCATACGAAGCGCCGCCTCCTGCTGCCACCCCTTCGTGTTCAACTCAGTCCCACGGTAACGAATAACCTTTTCAGATGCTTTCCCCACTATGAACCCCTCCTTACTATTCTACTAGTATCGTACACGATGAAAGCGCTTTATTGTTCGGTATTCAGAAAATTTAGTCCGTGCTAATAGGGTGCTATTGTAGTGAGATAAAGCAGTGAAGTTACTATATTGTCGGCACTTAATAAATAGAATGTTCTTCTAACACCGCTTTTTCGTTAAACTAGCGAGGTATGCAACCAGTTAATTCCAAGTAGGTAGTACCGGATATATAGTTGGAGTGGCTTTGATAAACTGAGTAATCCATAGTACGAACCGTGCAACAGGAATTGGATACTCTACAACAGCGACAATTCTATATCGACAAAACACGTCTGTTGATTAACCATTTTCTTTCAAAAGATACTAATAAGGTAGGCGCAAAAATTTTCATTTGGACTAGTACGTTCCCGGCTCGCTTTCGGCTAAACTAATCACGACAGTTTTACCGATTGGGGAGGAATTGCAGTTCATTCCTCCTTGGTCGTCTTGTCGCGTACCTACAACGTTCAAGTGAAAATTGCAGTTGCTTGCTATATTCAAGAAAGACGCACTCCAGGTTGCGAATTTGATCACAGCTAATGAAATGCGCTTTCTCAAATAGACCATCCAGCGAAGGCGCGTCTTCGTGGTAGCCGTAGCGATAAGACTAAGGAAGGATGCAGTTCAATCCCTTCCAAGTGGTCTTCTTTCTGGCTTATCGCGGGAGGAATCCACAAAGCGGCGAAGCGGTATTGGTAGGAATTCTATTTCATTCCAAGTATCAGAACTTTTCAGCGACCTCTGGAAAGCCCTTGTAAAGCCCAAA
Source organism: Sporosarcina psychrophila (assembly GCF_001590685.1). Lineage (GTDB taxonomy): Bacteria > Bacillota > Bacilli > Bacillales_A > Planococcaceae > Sporosarcina > Sporosarcina psychrophila. The sequence goes on along the minus strand of NZ_CP014616.1, from coordinate 1,012,098 downwards.
CGCCGGATTCATTTGGTCAACATCTATAGTAAGCATTATCATTTCCCGCAATCTCTTTTCCCACCAATTCCAAGTCAGTCCAAACCCACCCCCATTCACTTTGTCAGATTAGTCCGGCGAAACTAAAAAACCTTCCGAAAAAAAAGTCCATTCCCTTTCACCCATCGTCGCATAGGATAAAGAGAATCGCTTGGAAGGAGTGAACGAATGGTCAACATGCAACCAGGTGGTCAAGGGGAACAGCAATGGTACCCTAAATTACCTGAAGGATATGAAGCAAACCGGGCGCAAGATACGTCTGGGTATGCGAATGATAGCTGGTCACCAGGTATGGGAATGTCCGGACAGGGGATGCAAGGTTTTTCATCTGGGCAAGGGATGTCTGGACACGATATGCAAGCTTTCTCTCCAGGGCAAGAGGTACAGGGCTACGACATGCAAGCTTTCTCTCCTGAGCAAGAGATGCAAGGTTATGACATGCAAGCTTTTTCTCTAGGGCAAGAGGCACAGGGCTACGACATGCAAGCTTTTTCTCCAGGGCAAGAGGCACAGGGCTACGACATGCAAGCTTTTTCTCCAGGGCAAGAGGCACAGGGCTACGACATGCAAGCTTTTTCTCCAGAGCAAGAGATGTCAGGTTACGGGATGCCTGAACAGGAAATGGTTGCTTTCCACTCAGGACACGACATGCAGGGGTTTGCACCGCCAGGACGGCCGCCGGGCCAAGGAATGCCCGGATTTGGTCCGCCGGGACGACCACCTGGGCCAGGAATGCCCGGATTTGGTCCTCCAGGACGACCGCCGGGCCAAGGTAGTCCTGGATTTGGTCCTCCAGGATGGCCACCGGGACCAGGAATGCCGGGATTTGGTCCTCCAGGACGACCACCGGGCCAAGGACAACCGGGCGGACAACAAGCCCCATCATCTCCGCCACCAAATACCATACCAGCTTATCCAAGTACCCAGTTGTTTGCAGTAGATCCAGGTGCAATCCGTGGTTGTCTCTACCGCTATACCTATGTCTGGCTATCCAGAAGACAAGGTTTTTGGTTTTTCCCAGTCTTTGTCGGACGTACTTCTGTCGCCGGTTACAGATGGCGTAATAGGCAAAGAAGATGGGAATACATGGGGATCGACCTTAATCGAATCGACAAGTTCTCCTGTTTTTAATTAGCTACTTTCTATTATCTATGCTCACTTAATGAAAAAAACGATTCCATCACCGATGGAATCGTTTTTTATTGAGCTTATCTGTTTAACAATGACAGAGAGAGGGAATGTAATTAGAGGTGCGTGCATGGTAATGAAGAATAATGGACAAGATTAGTCTAAATGATGTGTACCATTATCTTATAAGAAAAATAGGTGATTTGATGAAAAAGGTATCAGGTGTTTTTTGGATTTCGGTCGGTCTAATAGGTTTGATAGTTTTATTCGGAGCATTTGCACCTGAAAGCTTCGAAAACGTAACAGAGAATATGAAAAACTTCATAACTTCATCATTCGGCTGGTATTATTTACTCGTTGTCACTGGAATTGTACTGTTCTGCCTGTTCTTTATCGTCAGTCCAATTGGGCAGATTACGCTCGGAAAACCTGATGAGAAGCCTGAGTATTCTCGAATGAGCTGGTTCGCAATGCTGTTTTCAGCAGGAATGGGGATTGGACTTGTCTTTTGGGGAGCAGCCGAACCTTTATCCCATTTTGCTATAGACCCCGCAACTGAACTGCCAGGAACCGACGCTGCTTTTCGTGAATCGATGCGCTTCACATTTTTCCATTGGGGTATTCATGCATGGGCGATTTACGCTGTAGTTGCCATGTCACTTGCGTATTTCCAATTCCGTAAAGGGGAACCTGGATTGATTTCCTCAACTTTGAAGCCCCTTTTTGGAGATCGGATGAACGGTCCTTTAGGCACATTGGTCAATCTACTCGCTATCTTCGCGACGGTAGTAGGGGTTGCAACGACTCTAGGGTTTGGAGCTATTCAAATCAACGGCGGATTATCTTATGTATTCGATATCCCCATCAATTTTACCGTTCAAATTATCATCATCATTATCGTAACAATTTTATTTGTTGCTTCTGCTTGGTCAGGTATAGGTAAAGGAATTAAATATTTATCTAATATCAATATGGTACTTGCGGTCATCTTACTGATACTTGTTATCATACTTGGACCTACTATGTTAATCTTCAATACATTTACCGATACAATCGGTCTTTACTTGCAAAACTTACCCCGTATGAGTTTCCGGGCAGCACCGCTTGATGATGCCAATCGTACGTGGATTAATGGTTGGACTATTTTTTATTGGGCGTGGTGGATTTCATGGTCCCCATTTGTTGGTATCTTCATTGCCCGCGTATCACGTGGAAGAACCATCCGGGAATTCTTAGTTGGTGTCTTGATGCTCCCCACATTGCTTAGCTTTTTCTGGTTTTCCGTTTTCGGTGCCACGGCAATGGATGTACAAATGAAAGGAACTGACTTATCTGGATTGAAAACAGAAGAGACACTTTTCGCCATTTTCAATGGGATGCCAATGTCAATGTTTCTATCGATTTTAGCAATTATCCTCATTGCCATCTTTTTCATCACATCCGCAGATTCTGCCACATTCGTGCTCGGAATGCAGTCAACTTACGGATCGCTTAATCCGCCAAATATTGTGAAACTGACATGGGGTGTTGCACAAGCAGCAGTTTCCATCATTCTGCTCTCTGCCAACGGGCTAACCGCACTGCAGAATGCATTGGTTATTGCTGCATTCCCCTTCTCCTTCGTCATCATTTTAATGATGATTTCGTTTTATAAGGCTCTTGATAAAGAACGAACGGAGATGGGACTGATGGTGAGACCTTATTCGAAGAAGAGGAAATAGTAATTTGAAAAGCCAAGACTGAGCCGTGTGCTCAACCTTGGCTTTTCTTTTTATGTTCTCCAACTTATTTAAATGCCTCTCCCACATTATTGCTTTGAAAGTTGTACTTCATAGATGCGAGCAATCTGCATATATTTCGTAGAGAGGTTTTACGAATTATAATGGGTAGGTGATGAAAGTGAGTGCAATATTACTTGGCAGTTTTCTTTTTTTAAGTGTAAGCTTCGGAGGTGGAATTGCTTGGCTAGTATCTAAACTATTCCACAATTCAACCGCAGGATTATCACTCCTATGCGGTGGATTTTTAGTAGGATTACTGGCACTTGATATCATTCCAAGCGCATTGAAGATGTATAAGTCTTTCGGTATCATACTGGGGGTATTCATTGGATACCTATTTTTTCTAGTGCTTCGCAATTTATTCCACCCATCTGCTGGTCAAAGTCCTTCCGTTTACTTGCTCATGCTTGCCATACTCATCCATACAATCCCGCTAAGTATGACCATTGGCAGCTTAATGGAGAGTTCAATAGTCGGCATCACAATTACAGCTTCTGTAATTCTGCATCATCTTCCGGAAGGTTTTGCACTTACAACTGCTTTTCTTTCGCAAAGGAAAAAGCCATGGAAGTTATTTTTAGGTTTCCTCAGCTTATCGCTATGCTTTAGCCTATTCATCTGGATCGGGCATTACGTAAATCTGTCTACCAAAGAGCAAGGTGTTCTAATGGGGATCTCCATTGGCCTCATTGCAACTACAAGCATTAGTGAATTCATCCTGCATAATCTAAAGCTGGTACCTCCAAGATCTTTTATCACCTATATTTTTACGGGTTATTTACTAAGTACTCTATTTCATCTGTTGTTATAATTTTAGGCAATATGGATGAAAGATAGCCGACTCTTCACTTAAGCACCTGTTAGTTAAATGAGAAATTATTCAGAAAATATATCAGCTACTAAATTACTAAATTCTCTTAAATAATAGAGATAATTTTTCCCGTCAATTCCTTCATAGTTATATCTTTTGTTATACATCTTTGCAACAACAACATTATATTCAGGTATTACTAATAAAGTTGGACCTGTTACCCCTATTATTTGAAAAGCACCTTTAGGCACTCGGTCTCCAATCTCGCTTTTTAATGACGGAGTTCCTTGAACAAACCAAAACGCACCATTCAATGGGGTTTCTGCATTTTTATATGTAGGGCTTTGAACTTGTGTTGCAATTTCAATTACTTCTTTTGGAACAACTTGTTCTCCATTTATATTTCCTTTTCTTAAATGAAGATTGCCCCAATGTGCAAATTCTCGAGCAGAGACATAAAGGTTAGACTCAGTTCCATCATTTGAATTGCCCAGTTTAGATGTTGCCTCTTCGTTAGGATTAACAATAACTTTAACTAAATTTTCATTTTCTTTTGTTTGCCAAGCTGTTTCCTTATAACCTAAAGGTAAAAAGATTCTTTCGTGTAACAATTCAGAAACACTTTGGTTGTATAGTTGTTTAATTAATTGTGTCATCATTAATACATTAATCCCTCTATACGCCCACCCTTGACCTGGGTCAAACTCTCTATAAACCATTCCATACTCGTCCTCATTTAAACCATGAGAATGCGTAATTAAATTTCTAATGGTTGTTCTACCAAGTAATTCTTTATCAAATTCTTCAAAGTAATTTACTGCATAATCATCAAGACTTTTAATTTTACCTTCATGGATTGCATATGCAACAGCTAGCCCTAAATAACTTTTTCTCGCCGATGCAACATTAAACTGTGAAAATTGCGTTATAGGCAATGAACCTTCTCTATTAGAGTGGCTTCCACTGTAATGCTCTAGTACCATTTCATCATCCTTAAGTATAAGCAATGCCGATGCGGAGCAGTGATTTAGCTCCTTTATATCTTCAACCCATGAGATTAATTTTTGATATCTAATATCCAACTTTGTGTCCTCCTTTCTTTTGTCAAATTCAACAAAAAATAGATTAAACCATGTTAAACGAACCTACCCCGTTAGTTACAATAAGCACCTATTAATTAAGTGTGAATTCTTTTTCAAGAAAAGTAACTACATCTTTCCAATCTACTATTGGTGAATGTTCTTCATATTCAAATGCTCCCAAATTCACATTAGCATCTGGTTCATCTTCATAAAGTGAAAACTCTCTTATTAACGTACCATTTTTTATTACTATAAGTTCTGCATTTAAATCTTCATCATAGTAAGCATAGATAACAGATCTACCATTTGCCAGTTTCGTCCATGCCTGATTCGATAAACCAAAGAATGCTCCTCCTTCAAAGTCCACAAAATATGTCCATCCATCTTCAGTTTCAGAAATGTGTACTGATTTATCAACACAATCCCCGTACTCATCCAACTCAAATTCAATCTCTTCATTCATCCAACTACAATATTTTTTTTTAGCTTCTTCTAAAGATAAATTAATTTTAAAACAACATTCTTTCATTTTTATTCATCAGCCTCACTTCACTTTACAATGCACCTTAACTTTTCATTCTTATTAAACAACCCTACCTGTTAGGCTAACTCCAACGACCATGATGCATCACAGACTGTCGCACCCAATACGAGTAGCGCTTACGGGCGATTAATCCTCCCTTGCTTATTGCACCAGCCTTGCCTATATTCTCTGAAGAATGGGGCTGTTTTTTTTATTTTCATGGGAGTTTAGTAGAATATTTCACAAACTTTTTTCTCCTCCAACTTATCATTTCCTTTTATTTTTAAGCGTTTTTGCAAATACATAACCACTTAATCCTAGTGACGCACTAATCACATAGCATTTATAATTATTCTTTTGTAAGTATTTTTCGAGTTCATTCGTATCATCGTAGCAAATCGGCCAAGCATATAATTTATGGGACTCAAATTGTTCTCTGTTCCCTACGAAAAATGTATTCAAATCTACTTCTTCAATATCAAATAAAATACTTCCCGCCATTACATGATCGAAATAATGTGCTAAGTAATCCTCGAATGTAACTGTTACAATTTCATCTGCCACCGTTTCGATATCTAATAGCAATTCATTTTCAAGAAAATTTACTGAGTACCCAATTAACACACCATCGTGAATAGATATTGTCATTCACTTCCTCCTATATACTGCCGCGTTGTATGAAAAATCAATTAGAATTACCCATGGCAATCCTACGATACTTTACTAAAAAACCTGGATTAAATGCTTTTCTATTTTAAATTTAAATTCTCTAATACTTAAGTTTGTTTCTGCGTCGAGAATACTTATTTCTGTTGTTATCGTATCCCAACTTTCCAAATATGTACGCTTCACAAACCTTTGAAAACCTCTTATTTCAGAGTATTTCTCCATATACTGGGGCTTTTCATGGGATAAATCATTAATACTTTCATCTATCTTCCATTTGCCGAATTGAATATTTATGTCTCGATCAAGTTTATTTTGTGTATCAAAACCAAAAAACATGTCTCCTGTTTCTTCGTTATAATAAATCCCCATTACTTTCAAATAAAACTTAGTATCATTAATCAACAATAGTTGAATTTCTATATTATCCTCTGGATCCCCACCCCATTCCTTCCACTGTTCTTTAGTCCACATGTCCATTTTACTTGTATCAAATGTATTCATAGTGAAATCAACATTAATATATTCTTTTGTCATTTCCTTCACACCCCTTAATTATCTTAATATGGTTAACCCTTTCAATTAACTTGCTGCGTTAGTTGAAGTAGAAGGTAAAGGTTTGTCTCCATGAGATTAAACCTTATACATCTCCAATCCAGATCATCTTAAAATCCGTTCATGGAAATATTTAACTTCATTACTCAATAAGTTATGACACATGCAATAGATAAAAGTCTTCCTATGTAAATGAAAGAGGAAATTTTCGCAAATCTAACATATTTATATTGTGTTTGATTCATAACTTTTTCAAGCAGATCTAGTAGACGCAATGCCCGTTTTAGGAAATATTTAATTTCATTAAGAAAAAGCTGCCCTGTAAAGGCAGCCGATTGTTTAACTAAAGTAACTTGTTAGTTGAAGAAATTATATTTCAAGAAAAATATTCTCAGATCAAAATTATGTCTATCATTTTATTTAGGTGGATTTAGTTGCCACGAAAATCCAAGCTATTTTTATTTAATGTGTAATTCTACCGAAAAGGGGTTTTTGCTGTTTTTGGAAACCTTAATACTTGAGCTGCCCATTTTTTGGATAATCTCGAAAATAACCTGCCCCTTTACATTTGACACGTCTATTCTATAGACTTTTTCTGCATCAGGATCTAGGGTATCTATATGTGCAGGTTGATTATCGACATAAACAGGTAATAATTCCTTTGTCGGTGAATTTTTACTGTATGCATTTATGGTGAATTGACGACTAAGTTCTTGGTTCTTATTTTTAACTTTTACATATAGGTTATCGCTATCTTCCTCCGTAGAAATCATACAGCGTGAGACATTTGTTTTTGTCATGTAGCCTCCTCCGATTCTTTTCTATTCTTTTTTGAGAGAATTAATAGCGTCAAGGATAGCTTTGCGATTACTATATTCACTTTGTAATAACTCATTCATTATATTACTGAATTTAGAAACTAGAGGTTCTATATTGTCTGAATTCTGGTTACCCATTAAGCTTTCCATCATAATAAGATTAGATAGAGTCATAGCCATAAATCCAGCACTATTATCGGTTACGTTGATAACGGTATTGTTTCCATTTGTAAAGGTATTGTTTCCAGCGTTTGCGGTAGCAGTTGAGTCAGCATCACCAGTTGCATCGGAATCGGCGGTTGCATCGGCATCTCCAGTTGCATCGGAATCGGCGGTTGCGTCGGCATCTCCAGTTGCATCAGCGTCTCCAGTTGCATCGGCGTCTCCAGTCGCAGTTGCATCACCAGATGCGGTTGCATCGGCGTCTCCAGTTGCATCAGCATCACCAGTTGCATCGGCGTCACCAGTTGCGTCAGCGTCACCAGTTGCATCGGCATCTCCAGTTGCGTCGGCGTCACCAGTTGCATCGGCATCACCAGTTGCATCGGCGTCACCAGTTGCGTCAGCGTCACCAGTTGCGTCGGCGTCACCAGTTGCATCGGCATCGGCAGTTGCATCGGCATCAGCAGTTGCATCGGCGTCACCAGTTGCATCGGCGTCACCAGTTGCATCGGCATCGGCAGTTGCATCGGCATCTCCAGTTGCGTCGGCATCAGCAGTTGCATCGGCGTCACCAGTTGCATCGGCGTCACCAGTTGCATCGGCGTCACCAGTTGCATCGGAATCGGCGGTTGCATCAGCATCTCCAGTTGCATCGGCGTCACCAGTTGCATCGGCATCGGCAGTTGCGTCAGCATCTCCAGTTGCGTCGGCATCTCCAGTTGCATCGGCATCACCAGTTGCATCGGCATCACCAGTTGCATCGGCGTCACCAGTTGCATCGGCGTCACCAGTTGCATCGGCGTCACCAGTTGCATCGGCGTCACCAGTTGCGTCGGCGTCGCCAGTTGCGTCGGCGTCACCAGTTGCGTCGGCGTCACCAGTTGCATCGGCGTCTCCAGTTGCATCGGCAGTTGCAGTTGCATCGGCGTCACCAGTTGCATCGGCGTCACCAGTTGCATCGGCGTCACCAGTTGCGTCGGCGTCGCCAGTTGCGTCGGCGTCGGCAGTTGCGTCGGCGTCACCAGTTGCGTCGGCATCTCCAGTTGCGTCGGCATCTCCAGTTGCGTCGGCGTCACCAGTTGCATCGGCGTCACCAGTTGCGTCGGCGTCTCCAGTTGCATCGGCGTCTCCAGTTGCATCGGCGTCTCCAGTTGCATCGGCGTCTCCAGTTGCATCGGCATCTCCAGTTGCATCGGCGTCGCCAGTTGCGTCGGCGTCGGCAGTTGCGTCGGCGTCACCAGTTGCGTCGGCATCTCCAGTTGCGTCGGCATCTCCAGTTGCGTCGGCGTCAGCAGTTGCGTCGGCGTCACCAGTTGCGTCGGCGTCACCAGTTGCGTCGGCGTCTCCAGTTGCGTCGGCGTCACCAGTTGCGTCGGCGTCGGCAGTTGCGTCGGCGTCGGCAGTTGCGTCGGCGTCACCAGTTGCGTCGGCGTCACCAGTTGCGTCGGCGTCACCAGTTGCGTCGGCGTCAGCAGTTGCGTCGGCGTCAGCAGTTGCGTCGGCGTCACCGGTTGCGTCGGCATCACCAGTTGCGTCGGCATCAGCAGTTGCATCGGCATCACCAGTTGCATCGGCGTCACCAGTTGCATCGGCATCAGCAGTTGCGTCAGCATCAGCAGTTGCGTCGGCATCAGCTGTTGCGTCGGCATCAGCTGTTGCATCAGCTGTTGCGTCAGCATCAGCTGTTGCGTCGGCATCAGCGGTTGCATCGGCGTCACCAGTTGCATCGGCGTCACCAGTTGCATCGGCATCAGCAGTTGCGTCGGCATCAGCAGTTGCGTCGGCGTCACCAGTTGCGTCGGCATCAGCAGTTGCGTCAGCATCAGCAGTTGCGTCAGCGTCAGTGTTAACTATCCATGGATACCGAGCATCGCATCGTCTGCAAAATTTTTCAAGATTTTCACTTTTGTAATGACAATATTCACATTTCCAATTACTCATTTTTGTACCTCCTTTCTAAATAATGATCAAGTTGAAAAATAATAATCAACCTGTCTGGATAGCATATGTCTTTAAAAATTATTGAACTAGTTAATCTGACTAACTAACTAAATCAAAAATTTATTAGGTAGAGTTATAGTCTCTATTAAGCACAGAACCGCATGAGCAGTTATAGACTCGCTCCGCTAACGCACCCGTTTGCTTAATAAGATGACAGCTCTCTTGTAAGTGAATGCTTTCCGAATGAACCTCTTTCATAATTATCATCCTATTAATTTCTTTTGATTTTCAATAAAATGGCCTGATAATGAAAATCCAGGCCCTTCTTTCTTCCATTAAAAAAACTCCCTTTTACGGGAGATCCTTTATGTTGAACTATTGAAAATAAGACTTCAGTAGTTAAAAAAAACAAGTTTCTGTATAACTAGTTAGGATAAAAAAATTAAAAATCAACGGTCTCTTTGATAGTTGACCATTGAATTTTGGGATTAAATTCATTGCTAGTCATCATCGTTCCAACAAATATATCATCGGTATTAGTTATGTTATTCAAATAGTGTTCAATAGTTGAACTGATAACTTTTGAGGTGTATAAACCTGATAATTCATTCTTAGGAACCCAAAATAATTCCCCTTCGTCTGAAGGAATAAAGTTCATATGCTTTGTTTCTCCAAAGTAGACATATTGCTGACGTATTTCCCCGCTATTCTTCTCAAGCAGTATGTATTCAAGCCTGAAATTTTTGATGTCATCCTTTTTAAATCCTGTCTCTTCTTCAATTTCCCTGTAACTTGCCGTCATTGGAGAATTAAGTTCATCGGATTTCATATGACCTCCAATTCCACCCCAAAATTCAAAATTAAAGATTTTACTTTTTTTCTTTTTCATCATTAGTACACTTCCTTGATGAATTAAGAATGCAGTAGCCATTTGTCGGACTTCCAATAATACCATCCTCTCTAATTCTACAATTATTTTTTAAACTAAAAGAGCATTATACGATCAAAAATCCTACTACATATAATGGCCCTTCAATGGAATAACATTATTATTACTTAACAGGTACCTGATCTACAGGTAAAACCGAAATCCCTTCTATATAGAGATAGGAAATTCCGGTCCACCTTTTTCATAAAAAATTTGATCATTTCAATAAGCCCTCTTCAACTGAACTACCCCTTTAGTCTTCCCCGCCACTTCGATAAGACCGGTAATTCAGACTTTTATAATACTGAGTTCCCAGGTTATTCATTTTAAATGATGATTTTTCTTATCCAAAATGCCATGTACTACAACTAACACAAGAATTGTTATGATTAAAATTTTGTATATCAACCGTTGATCTAAATAAAAATAAGCTATTAAAGACAAAATGCCTAAACAAATTGCCAAAATCTCTAACTTCTTTGGCTTACTCAGCAGACTCCCTAACAGAGCAAGAGTTGAACCACTTATCATAAGTATAGGAAGGTAGTTTGCATACGTATCTTCTAAGTCAAAAAACGGTCCTAAAGCAATAAGAATAAAACCTAACCATTGAAGCACTTTTCCTAATTTGTTCATCCTTGAGAACCCCCGGTCATTTGACACTTTTCTTCAACTAACCGCCATACATGTAGCGCAAAATCAGCGCTACACCACAGAAGTTGAAAATATGTGCAGAACTGTTATTGGATACTACGGCTTGCGAAGAAGGTCGATGAACTATGGTGCCATAGAACCCTATCCGTTAGTTATACTCCAACGACCACTGTGGCATCACAGACTGTCGCACCCAATACGGGCAGTATTTCCGGAAAATAAATCCTATTATAGTTAATGTACCAGCCTTGCCAATATTGAACAAATTTTGTAAAAAATTCGATTTAATTACGTAGACAAGACGAACTTTGACAATTCAATAATCGGGCTATTTGATTTAGTATTCGGTATTCAGGAGGGGTAAGATAGATGAACTCAATCTATTCTAAATCGTTGTTTGTAAACCTGCTTTTACTATGGCTTACAGCTTGCAATGAAATAACGGAAATAGAAAAAGAATATATGGATGCGGAACCAGCTACGAAACTATTAAGAGACTACTTGACAGATCACCGCGCTGAACTAGTAGAGGAAAGAGTAATTGTAACAGCGTATGGTCCTGATGAACTTAATAATGTTCTCGAAGTAAATCTCATAAAATTGAACAGGAAGAAGGAGAAATAATTTAAAAAGATATTGCATCAGGAAGTAAGACGGAAACTGGAACAGGGAGGATACCTCATAAGGCAAGAAACATTTACAACAAATTAGAACAAACGAATGTATGATCTTCCAGAGATGAAAAATTATTGGAAATGTATAACTTGTTAAGCTATCAGGCGCAATTGTGGCACAACATAGCTATAAAATGAGCAACCTTCATTTTAATGCCTCACCTCACGCATTTTAACGCCCCCCCAATCTAACTTAAGTTAATTCTAAAATGCGTTAAGTTAGATTCAAATGAGCACCGAAAAAAATGGATGACTAAAAAACAGCTTCATCCCCTATGTAGCAAGAGCTGAGGCTGTCTTTATGAATCTAACATAGTTCTATTGTGTTAGATTCGCAAGTTTTTTTGAATACACTTATACCGATGTTTTATTTCAATAAATCGTTCGGAATCCGAATCCTTCCTATAATTAGTGTTATACATTAAAAAACGTGTAGCCATTAAATTCTGTTTTTGGTAAGGGGTTCAATTTTAATCCAATCGTTTGATGATCAAAAGCGATTCGTACCAGTCCACGAGTCATATCAGCAACATTCATTGATTCCATTTCCTCCAATGAGAAAAAGCCTGCACCATCTACTTCAACTTCATCTGGTTGTGGCTGCCCTTCTAAATATTCCATCAAAAATCCAATATAAATATTATGTACTCGACCTGGATAATCCCCCAACATTACGATCGATTTCACTTTTGTAGTTACACCTGTTTCTTCTAATACTTCACGTATGACACTTTGTTCAATAAGTTCTGTTTGACCAATATAACCACCGGGGTTTGTCCATTTCCCTTTCCCAGGATTATCTTTACGGCGAACGAGTAACATTTTTTCCTCTTTTATGACTAAAGCTCCAACACTTACACTGTAATTTCCCCAATGAATAAATGAACAGCTTGAACATGCTTTATACTCTTCATCATTAATGACACGTATTTCTAACACTTCTCCACAGTTCGAGCAATAATTCATTCCCATATAAAAACCTCCATATAATTCGTCATAACTATTTTTTTCAGATAAATAACAAAAGCCCGAGGATACTATGCTCCAAGGACTTTTATATTTATTTAGCGTTGTTACTTTTTAATTGAAATAAATTAAGATAAATAGTCGGGCTATAAACCAATATAAAGTTTGAATATATGCTTCCTCATTCAGATACTTTGATTACGATTTTACCGAATGCTCCACGACCCAGATGCTCATAGGCTTGGATTGCATCAGAAAAGGGATAAACTGTGTCAATCACGGGTTTAATGTTCAGTTCATTAAATTCTTTGTTCATTTCATCGAAAGCTTTCCGATGCCCCACAAAGATACCTTGTATACGCGCTTGTTTGGACAACAATGAAAACAAATTTACTTCTGCCATCATACTCTTCAGGAACCCAATGACATAGATATTTCCTTGTTGTGCAAGAGCATCAATGGAACGGTTAATACTATCTCCACCAACAACTTCTAAAATATGCTGAGCTCCCTTACCATCCGTGAGCTTTAATACTTCTTTTTCCCAATCCGGTGTTTTCACATAGTTTATAACTTCTTTTGCTCCTAGAGCCCTTACTCGTTCGCCCTTTTCGTCACTGCTAGTTGTGACAATAACTCTTGCCCCTAGTGCAGAAGCGATTTGAATCGCATAGATTGATACTCCCCCCGTACCAAGAATAAGTACTGTATCGCCGGCTTTTATTTTTCCATATTCAACTAAAGAAAACCAAACTGTTAAGGCTGCAATCGGAAGTGTAGACGCTTCTTCATCTGTCATATTAGAAGGTGTCATTACCGCTGCGTCTTCGTCTAGGAGCATATATTCCGCAAGACCACCATCATTAGGTCCACCCACTGCAGTTGGGCCATAGTCCTCGGTTGGTGCTCCATCAGTCCATTTTGTGTAAAGATGGGAAACCACCCGGTCACCTTCATTAAATTTTGTTACCTCTGAACCCACACCGATTACAACTCCAGCTGCATCCGATACGGGTGTGAAAGGTTTACTCATTAAGTCTGGTAAATAATCACCATCCATAATTGATTTATCCCGGAAATTGAGGGATACAGCCTTCACACGTACCAACAGTTGTTTAGGACCTGGTTTCGGAATATCCACATCTACTAATTTTAAGTTTTCCAATCCTACGCCTTGCTTTTTCCATGCTTTCATATTCATCTTTTCCTCTTTCCTTAAATATATATTTGCAATAAGAATATTATTTATAACCACTTATTAGTCTAAACGACTCGCAACACAGAAATACATATCCCGAATTGTCGATGTGTAAGTGATAACAATAACCAAATTCATAACGGAATTTGGTTATTGTTATAGTTCTGTTTGAATGAATATACCAAGGTTTCTTATGGCTTCCTCATCCCTTTTGTAATAAGTCCATTTACCTAACCTTGTGGCCTCAATTAAACCCGCTTTTTGTAAGGTTGACAAGTATTGGGAAGCAGTAGATTGAGTCATGTTTAACTTATTTGTTATTTGACTAACGCAAACACCAACTTCAACTAAATCAATCCCATCCTGTGGTTCAAAATGATCCGAAGGATCTTTAAGCCATTCTAGGATTTGCAGCCGAGCATCATTTGAAAGTGATTTAAAAATATTTATCTTATCCATGTTCACATTATACATCGACAAAAACCAATTTGTCAATTTAATAAACATTAATATCTCTATAGGTTGAAATCTATCTCCCCCCAAAACCGTTCCTGACCTTTTATCGGTCTATTTATGACACCTCCAATAATTTAAAAAGTCCCCCTTTCTTAATAAAAGAGACTATTTTCAAATCGATATAAGCTAGGTAAAAGAAGTACGATAAAAACAGCAGACAGTTTAGAATTAGCAAAAGAACTACAAGTAGCAGTTAAGGCTGGTGAAGAAGAACTATTAATGTTTAATGGTCAAACTTTTAATTACCCAAATGAAAAAGGTGACCATTTAATTGAGGTAAATCTTACTGCTGATTTTGGAACGGCTAAATATGTTGGAAATATTTTAGTGAAGTAATATTAAATACTTTAGAAAAAACTACTATGTAGAGGCAGTCCCTTCTTCAACTAAAGCCCCTGTTAGTTGAAGAAGGTCTACATAAAAAAACTTACTTTACTTTTAGTGTACTATTTTTTCGATTCAAACTTTGCAAAAACCAGATGCTCCATTTAATTACCTCAATAAGCACTTTTTATAATTAACTAAAACTAAAACTATAGCCACTATTAAATATATTACAGAGGAAACTGTAAGAGTATTAAGTACGTTTCCAACTTGAATGAGCAAAAAATAATTGAAAAGTTGGTGAATCACAATAGGAATAATGAGATTATGATTCAAGTTATAAAATGCAGTTATGATGATTGATACAGCAACAATGCCACACAAGAAACAAATGATATATTGCACCAATTGTAATCCTGAGTATCCTGACATAAGCCATAACGGTGTATGCCAGAAGCCCCAAGCCAATCCAACGATAATGGCTGATTTTAATGGACTGAATCTTTTTTGCAAATCATTTAATACAAATCCCCTCCACCCTAATTCTTCCCCGAGTGGTCCAAGAATTAAATTGTAGCCAAATAAGATAAGAAGTGAAGTCCATGAAGCAGTAAATTGTTCATATACGGGCACATTCCATACTTTGTTTGTCATTAATAAACTACCAATTAAAAGCAAAAATTGAATAAGAACGACACACAATACAGTCGATATTCTGATTCTTTCCCTAAATTGGCTTTTTATAAAGTTCCATAGGTTCCATTGGGGATAGATTTTACGGAACATTGTTACGAAGACAAATGTAGACGTCCATGATGATAGCACGATTAATATATCTACTACGGGCTGAGACTTTAAAAAAAACATCGTCAGCCCTATGACAAGAAGAAATACAAAGAACATGACATAGGTCCATATAATATACTTTTTTACCATTCCACTCAAACCAAACACCCTCCTATATATATAAATAACCAATAGAACAGTTTGCACTTGTTCCATTGGTTATAAAGATAAACTATGGTGTTACCCCCAGGTCAATATCAATAAAAAGTATTTTACTCTTCTTCAACAGGAACATATATTTCTAAGAAGGCTCGTTCTTTGTTATCAAGATATGTAATAAGACGAGTATTAACAAAAGCAACCCCTTTTGGTTTAAGTCCTTGTTCGTTTCCCCATTCCACAGTGGATTCAAAAACTTTATATTTAATATCACTATTTCCATTTTGATACCTGCCATCCTCAACAATTGTATAGATGCATTTAGAATATTGTAAATAACATCCGATATTTTCCTTATGTATCGTTTCATGCTTTTCAACAATATACATCTTGGAATCTAGAAACCCGTTTTCATCAAAAGTAAATTCCCTCATGATTTTGCTAAGAATATCATCCTTCATCATATCCATATTTTGCAATAAAGCAGGATACTCCAGAAAGGAATAAAAGTCAGAAAACTCATCAATTACTTCATAGGTTGGGAATTTCCTTATGGAGTATTGGTTTAAGTGTTCTTTTAATTCCTCACAGAATACTTTTGTTTCTTTTATTTTTTGAAGCATGAATTTTTTATTTCGTATGGTTTCTTCTAATTGTTCGGCTTTTACTTCTAATAAAGTTTCCAGTTCTTCTATTGCTCTTCCTTCTTGTAGTTTTCTAACTTCTTTCATCGATAAGTTTCTCTTTATATAAAAATCCGCTACCAATAATGTATATATATCATAATCATTATACTGTCGATAATTATTTGATTCATCATGGTTTGGTTTTACAATTCCTTGTTTCTCGTAATACCTAAGTGCATCTCTTGATACACCTAGAATTTCAAATAATTGACTTGTTCTATAAGTATTCCTTTCCATTTCATATTGACCTCCTAAAAATATAATATTCATTGAGTAATTTTAAATAATTACTATACAATCACGGACCTTATTAATATGATCGAATATTTATTCTCAATCTTCATAATTATGTTAACATAAATATTCAATTAAAGTTTATCTCCCCTCTAAGCCATCCTTTAGAGGGGAGATAACTTTAATCATTTTTAAAAAATAATAAATCTTTATTTATATAATCAAACTTCGTATTAAATGAATAATCTTTTTAAAAACTATAAGTAGGTTTTCTTTTTATTCTTGTTCAACTAACCTGCCCAGTTAGTTGAATAAAAAAAAGCTTTACTCATTAATGAAGTAAACCAGCTAATAGGATGTCAATATTTTTCTCTAAAATAATTATTAACCCTATGTTATACTATTTTGAGCATGCCAAACAGCCCTCCAAAAACCTTTTGGAAGATTTTCTCTCTCATTATTAAAACTGTTAATTAAGCTATATCAAGGAAAGATTCTTTTCTGTTTAATAATGCATAAATCCAATGAAGTAATTTATTAATACAGGCTACAATCGCTACTTTGGCTGGCTTTCCTTCTGACTTTTTCTTACCATAGAATTCTTTAAGCTTTTTGTTCCTTGAACTTCTTATTCCACATAATACTGCTAGATACAAGGCGTGACGCAGTCTGCTTGAACCTCTTTTAGTAATACGGTTGGTTGTTGCTGTGAACTTTCCTGATGAGTAAACTCTGGGATCTACTCCTGCAAAGGCAACCAGTTTTTTCGGATGACTAAACCGATCGATTTCACCAATTTCGGAGATAATCGTTGCAGCGATTTTTTCTCCTATTCCAGGAATCGATTGGACAATCTTGTAGTCTTCTAGCTCATTTGCCAAGGTCACAATACGATTCTCTAAAATTGAAAGGTGTCCTTGGTACTGAAAAAGCATCTCAATATACATTTGAAGATTGATTAAGTGACTTTGATACACGACTTTTTGAAATGGATTTCGCATTGCGGCATCCATTATTTTTTTTGCCTTTTCTCTTGCCCATTGGACAGAACGACTAGGGCAGAACTCTGCAACACGCACGGCTATTTTACTTTCCCCAGCTGATAAGACGGCTTCTGAAGTCGGAAATTCCTCTAACATCAATAAAGAAACCTTTGAATATAGATCACCAAAAACCTTCCGATATTCAGGAAATACTTGATCTAAAATAGTATGAAACTGAAGTTTTGCTTCTACATACATATTCGTAACGATCTCCTGTTGTCTTGAAAGATTTCGAAGGTCTAAAAGCTGAAGCCCTCTGTTTTTATGAGGTTCAAAATCTTCTTTGTAATAAAGCACACACAACTGATACGCATCGATTGCGTCCGTTTTCACCTTTCTTAAACTGGACTTCTTAGCCTGATAAGAAATTATAGGGTTAAGCAAGATATATATAACATCATGTTCCTCCATGAATTGAACAACGGGGGTATGATAATGACCAGTGGATTCTAGAATGACCATAGGCATTTGTCCTGTCATCTTTTCTATCTCTTTTAAAAATCCAATAAAGCGATGTAATTCCTCTCTGGTATGCTTCACAGAAAAGCTCTTTCCAAACGGTTTTGATTTATCTAAGAATGCCTGAACTTGGCTTTCTCCTTTTGCCACATCCAGGCCAACTACTGGATTCATTTTTATTCCTCCTCTAATTTCTACTTGCCAGTACCCCTAATCCTTCTTGTAGTGTCATAGCTTCGCTTGTTATACGAGATCTACGTCCCAACCAGCCTCAAACATGTTTCTACAAGTAGGGGGTGGACAGTTTACTTGACGGGATCAATGCCCCACGCACCCGTACGTCCTACCCTGGCTACTGATATATTAAATCCAATTAAAAAAAGGTCAACCAGTAAAAACTGGTTAACCTTATAATACGAAAGCACCTGTTAGTTCAACATTCAGTATTAGGATATCTATTTTACTTCACACAAGAAAAAGCCAGTACAATAGGAATTCGTTGTCTTCTAACAAATTCATCTTCACTACTAAAATGTTCACGCTTTGGTGTACCCTCGCGTAAATCTAGAACTGAAAAACCAGCTTGTTTAAGTGCTATAAAATAATTTTCGATTGTTCGATGATACTTAACCACTATTTGGTCAATCCAAGGCTCTTTTCTTTCCCCCTCCTGGAAGTAGTCATCGACAATCCAATTACCGCGTTTATCTCCAGATTGCTTACTAGCAAAAGACGAAGTTGTAAGTGGATGCTGGATACTAAAAGCAAATCTCCCGTTTTCTTTAAGTGTTTTATGAACATCTTGAAACAAGCGATTAACGTCTGAAACATAATGTATTGCAAATCGAGATGTCACAAGATCAAATACTTCTTTTGGATAATCATAAGATTCCATTGTTTCAAAGTGTATTGTCCCGTTTTGTTGAAGTATGTTAGAGCGTGCCACTTCCACCATTTGTTTCGAACCTTCTACTCCTGTGTAGTTTTTTGCTCCTAAATGTAAGAGTTCTTTTCCAAACGATGCATCACCACACCCTAAATCTAAGACGCTACTATCTTGAAAACTCCCAATTAACTCATAGATAATTGGTCCTTCAATTGCATTATTTGGACTATCGTTTCTCTTTCTTCTAATCATATAATTTTTCAAAAAATCGGTTTGATCGTAGACGCTAGGTCCTTTAAATTCCATCGAAACGTCTCCCCTCTAAAACTTGAGATGTCGGGCGAATCATCGCCACATACACAAATTAATTTATTCTATCAGTTGTTTTCTAGAATTGACAACTAGGCAGTTATTTACTTTTCAATAAAATTTATATAAAAAATTTCGCTATAACGATTCCTTATTGAACTCACCTGCCGCGTTAGTTCCAGAAGAACAAAGAGCTGCATTTGGTTAGGATACGCTAACATAGAATGGCATTATAATGCTTTTGGTGTTTTTTCCAATAACGACCAAATTAACAGCTATCTATTCGATTTGTGGTGTACTTATGTATATACTTGTTCTTTTATTGTTTCTCGGATATCTAAGGACTTTAAAAATCGTAAAGAACGCAAATAAATAAGAATGAACGTTATTTTTTTTCTTATTGGTTAAAGTAAACAGTCTGCCCTTAACGGACGCGATTGTCGAACAATGTACATGCGCCTTTTTACTAGCCAGATCCGAATAGTTCTTTAATAATTGGATGTAAATATATACAAAACCCAGCAAACTTCACATGAGATTTTTGCTGGGTTTTAAAGTTGGATGTGCAAAATGACGCCAAAAGTGACAGCCATAGCTTCTACACTATCTTATTTTTTAAATAGATTTTTTTTATGCCACTTGAAATAAGGCTTGTTCTCCTCAGTTCGGGCGATTTTCATTTTTGAATGCATACTGTACTTTTCATAATCCTCTTCCGAAATCTGTGATGAAATATGCAATCTACCTTGTCCATCGAATGCGATAAATCCATTCTCATAGAGCGCATCATGATTACAACATAGAAGGACACCATTATAAGGATCCACTCTTTCAAAACTCGTACCGTCTTTCCATGGCTTAGAGTAGCTTGCGCGAAGCAGTGCAGGTAACTCAATCTCACAAAGAACACATTTGTGATCCCAGAGTGGTAGTAAACCTTCCCTAAACTTTTGTTGCCCTAAACGAATCTTTGTTTTCAATTCCGATTCTGTTTCAGCAATCATGGGAATGAATGTGTTACGCTCTGTTTGAAGCACCGTACCAATTGCTAATTCGAGCTGCTCTTCATCTACTTGATAAATATTAAGGTCGCCAATTAATTCTATTAACTTTATTGCTAATTCCTCATTGCAAGGATATAAATACCCTTGATTACCATTTGCATCTGTTTGAAATGGTGAATACTTAATTGGCAGAAGCGGCAAAATGTCATCAAATTTCGAGAGTACATTCACAGGTACTTCAAGTTCATGATAGTCCAATTCCACTAAATACCCATCATCAATCAAACATTCTTGATTTTGCATAGTTGACGGATTACTCGCTATCAAGCATCCTGTTTTAGCAACACTAATCGCCACAATATTTCCTTTTACATAATGAAATATGCGATCCCCTTCATTTACCTCTATCATTCGTAGCCGTGAATGACGTTCTTTCCCACTACTGTCTTGTTGCAGTGACCAAATGATCCCTAATTCTTTTTCTTCTTGATATGTCTGACCTTGCATCACAACGAAACTTTGCATGTATGGAACACTCCCTAAATCGCAATTCAACTAGCTCTATACTCATTATAGCTGTTTTTTTCCTTTAGGCTGCTTATTGTAGTTTCAAATTGACCTGAATGAGTAAAAAAATGATTTCTGCACAACCAAAAGCCACGATCGCCGAATCATCTTCGGTAATCGTGGCTTTTAATTTTTCATCGTAATTCTTAAGACTTCACAGTAACTACTTTACCCTCTTTACGTTCCTTAGCATATTCAGCTGTAGCTGTGAACAGTACGTCAGAAGATGAATTCAGTGCAGTTTCACAAGAATCTTGAACAACACCGATGATAAAGCCTACACCAACCACTTGCATGGCAATATCATTTGGTACTCCAAATAAACTACATGCTAGCGGGATAAGTAAAAGTGATCCGCCTGCAACACCTGATGCACCTGCTGCTGAGACAGCCGCAACAACAGTAAGAAGAAGTGCAGTCACAAAATCAACTTCAATCCCAAGCGTATGGACTGTTGCGAGAGTTAGTACAGCAATTGTAACGGCTGCACCAGCCATATTAATAGTAGCACCTAGAGGAATTGATACTGCATAAGTATCCTCATCTAAACCAAGTTCTTCACATAATTTCATATTTACTGGAATATTTGCAGCTGAACTACGTGTAAAGAATGCCGTGATACCACTTTCTCTTAAAACCTTGAAAACAATTGGATATGGATTTCTGCGTATATAGACATATACGATTAACGGATTCACTACAAGTGCGATAAACAACATACATCCAACTAAAATTAAAACCAATCTACCATATACAAGTAAAGCAGAAAGACCAGTTGTTACAATAGCATCAAAGACAAGTCCCATAATACCAAGCGGTGCTAAATTGATCACCCATTGTACGACTTTAGTAATTGCATCTGAAAAACTACCTAACATGTCTTTCGTATTTTGATTGGCATTTTTTAAGGCAAGCCCAAGAACAACTGCCCACATTAAAATACCTAAATAGTTAGCATTTAGTAACGCATTTACCGGATTGGCAACTATGTTAAAGAGTAATGTTTCAAGAACTTCAACAATACCTTCTGGTGGAGAAAGCCCTTCTGCTCCTGTTGTCAATGTTAGTGTAACCGGGAACATAAAACTCACAGCGACAGCGACAGCCCCTGCTAGGAGTGTACCAATCGCATAAAGCCCAAGAATCGCTTTCATATTCGTTTTCGTACCGCTTTTATGCACGGAAATTGCGTGCATCACTAAGAATAATACTAAGACTGGTGCCACTGCCTTTAATGCACCTACAAATAAAGAACCGAAAATGGATACCCAACTTGCTGCAGTAGGAACGGTTAAAGCTAAAATAAGGCCGGCAATAATACCAATAACTATCCTTTTTACTAGACTTATTTGATTCCATTTAACAAATAAATTTTTCATTATACTATCCTCCAAATTTTCTTTAAACTCGTATTATAAAAAATGCGCAATCACTTCTCCACGTTGAGGCAAAATGTACTTATTTCACCTTGAAGTAGACTGAAACTTTATTTTAACACATCCTTTTTAGAATTGTGCATTATATTAGAATACTTTTTGTGGTTTACTATTAAAATCGTTTGGGCGCTAGTCAGAGATTTTGGATCATATGGACAGTGTAGGTACATAATGAAAACAAAAAAACAACAATCACTGAATTTCCTTCAGTAATTATTGCTTTAAATCCCATAAATTACATTCAATTTCACGAATGTTTTTATGGATATGGTGGGAATTGGGCCCGCCTAGGACAGTAAAAAAGAGAGCCATTATAACTCTCAAAAATACGATTAATAACCAGATCAAATAATATTTCGAGTATCGAATCTTTGAAATTTCACACACTTAACCTATTTAACGCTACTCTATGACATCTCATTCGATAAGAGCAATCTGTACAGGTTCTACGTGTAGTTCATCATAAATGATTCTAAGACACTTAAACCTGCTCGTCTCGTTGAAATAACAGGTAAACAAACTGACTAGGCTTACTCACTTCCCTACACCAATATTTGTAAATAAGTTATACTATATCATGAACTGATATGCCCGTTGTTCAACTAACGCGTCACGATAGTTCAACAAGGATAACATATGAACAATGGTGGATTATTGAATGTTAGAAAACTTTAAAGGGGGCAGGGATTAAATTATGTGGAAGAATTACATTGAGAAAATATCGAAAGAATATCATTTCAAAGCACCAGCAACCAATTCTGAAATAACTTTTATAAAAAAAGAATTAAATATTGAATTACCAAAAAAATTATTAGACCTATTAAATGAAACAAATGGAGTATTTGACAAATTTGATTGTCCTTTGATTTGGTCAACTGGAAAAATAGTAGAAGACAACTTGTTTTTTAGAAATTTTGATGATTATAAAGATATTTATATGCCATTTGATAATTTAATGTTTTTTTCTGATGGAGGAAATGGGGATTTGTTCGGTTTTGCCATATTAAATGAGAGTATTCAAAAAGAGGACATATATGTATGGAATCATGAGGATGATAGCCGAACTTGGATTGCTTCTTCGTTAGAAGATTTTATAAAAGGTTGGATTACTTCCGAAATTTCTATATAAATAGGAGGTTTCGTTCTTAAACAAACGGGTGCTTTACTTCAATTAGGGGTTAAGCACCCTTTTCTTATTCAACTAAAAGAGCAAAATAGTTCAATAAGATAATTGATTTTATGTGGTAAAGTTAATTATTCAACTTACATGGCGAGGTAGTTTAATAAGAAGGAGACAAGGTAGGATAGACTAATTACGATGAAAAGGGAGGACTATAATTATGGATCGAATTTATTTTGTAGACAATCCTTGGCCTAATGGTCATCGAATAATCAACTTTAAGTGGAGTGCACATTTCAAATATGAAGAAGAGGAAGTATTGAAAGAAAGAACAGGATTGTATTTCGATTTACATTTGGAAACTGCAGATTATTATGAGGAAGATTTAGATTTAGATGAGAATGACGATGAAGAAGTAGACGATTGGCACGCTAAGATTGTATGGAACAACTATCATAGTTGTACTATGTCATCTCAAGAATGGGATTATAAAGGTTTTCATGTAGGAAGTGATGAGGCACCATTTTACCTAGAGACACTAGATGGGAAGGCATATGAAATTGACTTTCTATCCAAGGATGAACAGAAAAACTTGAATCTAGATTTGACTGCCTTTGATGTTTATTTGCTCGGTCACGATGCGACAGCCTATCATATTATTAAGTTTACTAAGGAAGATGGCCAGTCTTATCAAATTGATTGGAAAGGTAAGTTGGCGCTGGCTTATACAGGTGACTACGAGTTCAGATATGATTTTCATGCATTAATTTCTTCTACATCATTTAGCGGAATTACTATTCCTGATGAAATAACGGATTATAGGGCCTATGAGCTTCTAGAGCGCTTCGTTAGTAAACCAACATTATTTGAATTGCAGAATGACAATGGTAAGAGAAAATTTATATTTAAATAACGATATGACTTGAATATTTATGGGATGTTACGTTTTATAAAGGCTTTTCGTTGCTATTAGGCAGTATTAGCAAAGGGGATCGATAGTAGCTCAAAGGTGAAGCGATTGAGCTTATCCGGTCGTCTGCTGTTACGGTCAATCTATCTCGTTGAATATCTTCTTTTTATTTACCTTGCCGTAGTTTTTGTAAATAAGAAAGTCACAGTTTAATAGGGGTGTAATTTATGTTAAGAAAATGGATTTTATTAATTGGTGGAGCTGCATTAACTTCTTTAATACTTAGTTTTTTTTTTGTTAATAGGGCTAGTGAAGATCCCATGCTCGCTAGAAAGATTTTAGAGCAGGCGGAAAGTGGTACAACAGAAATCTCACTGTCTACTTTAACTGATTTTGACTGGGAGAAGGCATCAGTCTATGGACCATATACAACAGTAGATGTCATAGAAGAATCATTGAATGTTGAATTTAAGGGTAGTATCAATGGAATTGATTTTAGAGAAGATATTTTTCTACTCGTATTTGCTAAGGGAAACCATGCTATAAAAACGGTGGTACTTTCAAGAAAAGTAGGTAATTATTACGAAAAGAACGGTATGCTGACACCAAAGAATGATCTATTAATTATTAAAAAATAGCTGAAAACGACACTTTACTGGTCTTGTCACGCCCCACCCCCAGCTGCCGCAGCAGACTGGGCTGCTTTTGCGCAGTCAATCGCCACAACAAGCGACACGAGAAGTGGTTCCATCTCATCCTCTACAATTATCAACTGGTAGCTATCGCCCCATGTGAACCACTTTTTGCTGACAGCACCAATCAGTTCCTCATTTCGGTATACTTCGAAATCCATATCCCACCAATTCCCCTGTACTTCTATCCCTGCCGCGTCAATTGAATACCGTGCTTTTAAAAAAGAAAATTCCTTCTTTATCGTTACCATTTCTTGGCCATGTACTTCGACAAAAAAAGTCGGTAGAAAACTAAACGTTTTTTTCGTGATCATCGCCACTTCTTGACAAGCCACATCCATAATCGAAAACGTCTTTGGTATTTGCATAAAGCTTCCTTCTACGAAATATACTTCATTCTCTTCTTGATCCTTCACCGAAAACTTGCCGCTCAAACTAAATACCTTTTGCTTAATATACAACTGTCTCATGTAATCCCCCCTGTACTAGAAACCCCTTTTCAGTAAAACCCGTTCTCTCTACTACGTATCGGATGACAATGCGTTTCACTTTCTCCATAAATATATGGGGAAAACATATAGTCTTGCTACTCTACTCAAGCCCGCATCCGTGCCAACACCCGCTCCCCCGCCCTAGCATGTCCTAAATGATTCGGATATGCGACAACTTTGTTACGGTGGAAGTATAATATATTCGCAGCATCTATTTCATCGAAATGAAAAAGCTTCGGCATTAAATGGGCGGCATTGGTCAATCGTTTTGGCGTCTCTCGGAACACGTCCTGATGGAGTGCGTGCGCTTCCAAAACATTCTCACTGTAATAAAATGCGAATAGTTCTGGCTCTCTAGTTTCAATGACGTACAGCTTAATCTTGCCAATACTTAACTGATTTCGTGCAACCATTTTCGAAATTGCCTCGTCGTCATAGTCGATGGCATCCAGTAATTCGGAATCTTCCTCCACTTTCACTTCCCCCTCGGCAATTGCCCAAAAAGTCCGATGGGCCAACTGAAACAGGTCTTGTACAGTTGCGATGTTTTACGATATTTATTTCTAATAGGCCCGGCATATCTGTTTCTTTATTATAGTAATTGTAACGGTATAAAAAACCGATCACATCCGCATCATTTCTCACAATGTAAATATCATTATCAGAATACCCCTGTGTTTTTAACTCGTCGATCTTATTCAAAACCTCAGTTTCATTTTGAAATGTGCCTACAAACTTTTTGTAAGCCATATCAATTTGCCTCCTAAGATTTTTATTATTTTACGCTTACCATGACCATGGTCCCATCAAAAGCCGGGAGTTGTTCAACAAAAATTCAGTAATATATCATCATGAAAAGCCCCCAGCTGAAATATTCAATAAAAAAGTGTTAGTGTTGGATAGAGAAATTGAGTAAGGAGCAATGGTAAATCGTAGGGTTGTTAGAGGCTGTGTATAGCTTTCTTATGATGAAAATGTTATTTTGAATAAAATAAATTTAGTTTTTGTGAAAAGTTTGGGATAGTGTTTAGATTATTAACATTGATTTGATCAATATTGCATACATATATATGAAAACTTAAAGTAGAGGTATTGATTAGTATGAATGAGAAGTTACTAAAAAATGCCGATGCATGTTATCGGTTGGCTGAGCAGGAGGCTGCTCATTATTTTAAATCACTTTCTGAACAGCTCGTGCAAAACATGGTTGTCCCTGTTTTGATAAAAGATATACAGTCTTGGAAACAGAATCATATTCATCCTTTCCCGTTATTATCTATTTTTTCGCGTGGAAAGGGAAAAACTGGTTCAGAGGGGTATCACACTTATATCCAATGGCTGGATTACGCAGGTAAACTAGATAATTATTTGGATCGAAGCATTTCCTATATTTACATGCGAGATCTGGGCAAAGCTTTGGACTCACCTGACACACAGACCAGGGTTCAACGTACAGTTGATAGTTTAAAAAATCACCTAATTGATTCCAATCCGAAAAACCCTGGAAGCAAATTGGAGATGTTTACTATGGCTGGGATGTATCGGCTTGCCCAGAAGGAAGGCGTTGAATCCACCATGATCTGGGTGATGGATAAATTAAAGACTGTATCATCCCATATTCCAGAGGGGATGGATGCTGAGGAAGCCAAGCGGAAACTTATCAAAATCATAGCCGGGGTCATCCTGCATGTGGTTGAAGAGATGGACGCTGAGATTACGCCTGATGAACGTACCCGGAAGCTCGAAGAAGCGATTAGGCTTGGGTATTCCTATGGTCTGACGTATCCATTCATTGACGACCTTCTGGATGCCGGTGTTTTATCAAATCAAGAGAAAAAACGATATTCCGATTTAATACGGTCCACACTTATCACAGGATCTGTTCCTGAATTGGATCAGTGGACTGGAAAAAACGCGGAATTCATCCGATTTGCCCATTCGGAACTCCGAGATGCCTTTGAGTATATTAAGAGCCTTCAACGACCAGAGACAAGAAATAGTTTTTTCGAGCAGTCTTATGTGTTTTTCAATTCCCAGGAAGTGGATCGTGTAAAGGATTTATCCAATGCGAATTACACCAATGAAGCGCTGTATATCCCTGTCATTTTAAAATCCTCTTCTTCACGTTTGATTACCCGTTCAGTCATAAGTGCTCCTGAGGATGAGGGCTTCCATAACCGAACATTTTTATATGGCATTTACAACCAGCTAGCGGATGATTTTGCGGATATGTTTGATGACTTAAATGAAGAAAGAGTAACACCTTATACCTATTATTTGAAATATCATGATAAGCGCTCGGATCTCATAAATCCCTTTGAATTGTACTGGACAGTCATCTATAATTTGATCCATAATGTCTATCGCTCTGATAGCAAGACGCGTGAGGTGATACTCGATCGTGCCATAAACGGGCTGAAACGATTTAAAAAACGAATGGGCACTAATAAATACAACGAAGTTATGAAGTTATTTGCTTCGGGAAATCCTACATTCAGCAAAGTCATTCAACGTATGGTTCGAAAAGCGGATGATGTTGATTTCTTTGATAAACTGCTTCGAGATCATATGATTACGAATCTGAAAAGTGAACGGAAAGAGCAGGAAGCCTTTTTAGATACAATCGAAACTGTACGTGACCAGATCAACGACGTATTATCTATTTCCGAAATAGGAAATACCTCTTCGATGAGTGAACCGATAATCGATGCGGCAAATTACAGTCTGAAAAGTGATGGAAAGCGACTAAGGCCAATCATGACTTGGGTCATGGGTGTGAACGAATATGGATTGGATAAGTCATCAATCGTCCCGCTTCTGAGATCATTGGAATATATGCATACGGCATCCCTCATTTTTGATGATATGCCATCCCAAGATAATGCGCCCAAGCGTAGAGGGCGTCCAACCTTACATCAGGTGTATGACGTTGCCACAGCTGAATTAACTGGACTTTTCCTGACCCAAAAAGCGGTTGAAGAACAAACATCTCTTGACCAGTACGATCCAAAAACGGTGCTACGCTTGATTCGATATTCGTCCCAAATTGTAGGGGATATGTGTAGAGGACAGGCGATGGACTTGGATTCCAGAGGGAAACAATTGACGCTGGAACAATTGAATACGATGTGCTTTTATAAGACCGGAATCGCATTTGAAGCTTCTCTTATAATGCCTGCAATTCTGGCCCATGCAACGGAGTTGGAAATGGAAGCTTTGAAAAGATTCTCCCGTCATGCCGGCATTGCATTTCAGATTAAGGATGATCTGCTTGATGTGGAAGGAGATCAGAACGTACTCGGGAAACCCATTGGAAAAGATGCTGAAAACAACAATACGACATTTGTATCAATCCTAGGTGCTATCGGTGCCAGAAAAGCGATGTGGGAACATTATTGTTTTGCAATGGAAACGTTACAAGAAATACCACGTAATACGACTTTTTTGAAGCATTTATTGAATTATCTCGTGAACCGAGACCGTTGAGTTTGTTGGTTTCCAACAAACTCGGCAAAGTGTCCTACAAACAACGAGGTTTCCAACAAACTCTTCGAAGTCTACAACCAAAGCCCAGAGCTGTCCAACGAACTCAGCCGAGTGTCCTACCAACAACGAGGTTTCCAACAAACTCTTCGAAGTCTCCAACCAAAGCCCAGAGCTGTCCAACGAACTCGGCAAAGTGTCCAACCAAAGCTTCAAAGTGTCCTACTAACAACGAGGTTTCCAACAAACTCTTCGAAGTCTTCAACCAAAGCCCTGAGCTATCCAACGAACTCGGCCGAGTGCCCAACCAAAGCTTCAAAGTGTCCTACAAACGGAGAGTATTCTGTTTGTTAAATGCAATTACACATTCATATAGTGAAGTTTTGATCATTACCTGCTGTGGCCAAACTATAAACATTAAAGTACAGCAAGAAAAAAAAGCCGTCTCCTCGATTTTTAAAAATCGTAGTAGACGGCTTTTTTCATAATTCGGTCTTACAGTTCAGTCTCGCATCTCAAGATAAGATAGGGATACTTTCAAATTCGCGTTGCGTACACGGATTTCATTTAGCAAGTCCTGATCTTTTGTATCGGTCTTGCTTCGGATGGCAAATGTATAGAGAATCATCGTCCCCAAGTTCGTTGTTTCAACTTGTCGAAGTTGGAAGTATTCGGTTTTTTCATTCAAGATATCGTCGAATAAATTTTCGTGATTTAGATTTTCAGGGACAGTTACTTTAAGGATTTGCGTATCTTTCCCTTTTCCATAGTCCACTTTGTATAGTATATAGAAAATCAGACTGGAGAATAACGTCAATGCAATGGCCAGAGGGAATTGAAACAGTCCTGCTGTCATCCCGACACATAATCCGAAAAAGATGTAGGCGATATCCTTGGCGTTCGTCACGGCACTTCGGAAGCGGATGAGGGAGAATACGGCGAATAAACCAAACGCCACACCGGCATTTCCGCTTACTACGTTCATAACAACTGACACGACAACACTCATCATAATGATTGTATGGACGAACGCTTGTGAATAGCGCTCTCCTGTAAATGTAATTTGATACACTTTCGTAATGATTAAACTGAGGACCGCAGCAAGTGCCATCGCGGTAATACTCATCCACATGGTCGGAGTGGCTCCTTCCAATCCATTAGATGAAAACAAGTTCGTGATCTGAGCCATTTTCTATTCCTCCTGTTAGTTGTTTTTCCAATTCTTTCGGTTCAAAGTATCCTGCCTGCGGTAATACATCTCCGCTCAGCAGTTCCATACTGGTACAAAACTTTGATGCACTGCGCTGCTCACACTGAAGCTCCTGTAAAATACGTGTTAGCCAAAGCGGCACACTGTGATCGACTTTCACTTCTAACACGACGAGATCTGGATCGATGAAATGCTCTCCGTACGAACCATTCTCGATATGCAGATCTTCTTTACGGCAACGTAAGTCGAAATCGAAGGTAATACGCAGTTCTGAATCATGAATACCGTGCAATGCGTGACGGCTATACGATACGACCATTTCGGGACGTAACTGATAGAACTTACGGAAGTAATCAATTTCCTTCATGACTTGCGAATTGGACGTTTTGTAGTGATCCAAGCCCGCTTGACCGTCTTCCTCTAAATAGCGATACGCCTCCCCTAGCGACAAAAGCATCCGTCTTTTATTGACGACTTTCTTATGTTTCTGCTTCACTTCAAAAAATGCCACGCTGGTAAGATTTGCATCGTCGTATACGCGTAAACGTAATTTCTGGCGGTATCTTAGTTTGTTTTTGGTCTCAAAATAAATGCCTTTCTCCGCATTGTCAAAGTACAGGCTAGTGACTGAATATTTTCCATCGACGCCATTCTTATCATTTCGCATCTCCGGTCCAATCCGTTCCACAAGTTCTTCGTATTGGCGGCGAGTGATTAAATACTTTTGCTCTTTCCGACTGAAGATTTCGATTGCCATATCTATCTACTCCTTTTTGCTGTCGCTCTATGAACTAAATACTAAAAGAAGAACCTTAAACAAACCTTAAAACAATTTATCAACACAAAAAAAGAGATCACGATGATGTGATCTCTTACTTTGGAAGTTTGACTCTAAAAGTGGTTCCTTTCTTCTGGTTCCTTATGACATTAATCGTTCCATTGTGCATAGATACAATCCACTGGGCGATAGACAAGCCTAATCCCATACCTCCAGTTTCCCTAGTTCGGGCTTTGTCTTCTCGGTAAAAGCGATCAAAAATGTATTGGATATTTTCTTCTTTGATACCGATCCCTGTATCGCTCACTTCAATTACAACTTTCTGGTCCTCGCCATATGTTTTCACACGAATACTATCGTTTTCGCTCGTATATTTTAAAGCATTATCCACTAAAATTACCAACAGTTGATGCAGCCTAGTTTCATCTGCTTCTATAGTAAAAGGGCTTTGACAATTTAGCGAAAAATGCTTATCCTGCGACTCAGCAATCTCCTTATAAGGCGTACATACGCTTCGAATGAATGTATCGATATGAATGGATTGCTTCACAATCTGTGTTTCCGCCGAATCTGCTCTTGCCAAGGTCAACAAATCCGAAGTGAGTTTGGACAAACGCCTTGTTTCAGACAAGCTAAGGGCTATATTTTCAAACCTATCTGAAATTCTTTCTTGCGGTGCCGTTAAGAGAAGCTCCAGCTTATTTTGAATAATCGTCAAAGGCGTCCTGAGTTCATGTGAAGCATTTTCAACAAACTCCGCCTGCTTATTCCAAGAATGAATAATTGGTTTCATCATCTTTTTAGATAAAATGAAACTAGCGGAAATGGAGAGGACTATGAAGATTACCGACCAGATAATGAACAGTTTCTCAAAGTTGGAAATAATGGTTTGTTCAGCATCCACGTTGATCATCAGCTGTGTATACGCAATTTCATCCTCATCATTATGGTCCTCAAAAAGAATATATCTAAAGTGATACAGTTCACTGATTTTCGTCATTGTAATCTTGTCCATAGTTGTTTTATCCAGCTTATAATCTGTTAGATAGTTTTCGTAAAATAAGGTTCCAATTTCATTTTCATTACGTATATTTCCTGCGTTATCCCAATGCATGACAATCACCCTGGGATTTGGCGCGTTTTTCCGTCTCTCGTCATCAGGTACAGGCTGGTCTAAGTCTCCACCCTTAAGTGGCGGCCGTAAACCCTTTGGATTGTTATCTGTTATCATTTCTTTAAATGATAACAGTTCCTCGTCTGTCTTTGAAAATAATGTATTTTGAACTTGGCCGAAAATGATAATACTAAAGATCGTGAAAATCACAGTAAAAGCGATCAAGTTGAAAATCATAAATTTTAGCTGCTGTTTCTTGAAAATTAGTTTATTAAACATTACCTTCACCATGGTCTTCCAGCATATAACCTAGCCCACGGAAGGTTTTAATGTATTGATCATAGCCAAACTTCTTGAGACTTTTTCGTAAATTACTGGCGTACACCTCCACAACTGTAGTAGAAGTATCAGACTCAAATCCCCATATTCGATCAAAAATCTGTTCCTTAGTCAAAATAGCGTTTTTATTGTTCATCAAATACTCCAGTAAATCAAATTGTTTTCCATTCAACTTAAGTGTTTCCCCATTAATTTCCACGGTTTTATTTTTGATATTCAAATGTAGTTCCTTAAAAGTTAGGACATTTTCCTTTAATAAACCTCCGGATCTCCTTACCATTGCCTCTAGCCGCACTAATAGTTCTTCTCGATGGAAAGGTTTCACTAAATAGTCGTCTGCTCCCATTTTAAAACCCTTAATCTTGTCATCAATTCCATCTTTGGCTGTCAGCATGATGACAGGTGTTGTGATATTTTGCTTTCTTAAATTTTCTAACACCTCATAACCGTTCATATAGGGAAGCATGATATCTAAAATGATTACATCGAAAATATTTTGCTGTGCAAGAAACAGTCCTTCCTCTCCATCGAAAGCCTGCTCGGTATTGAACATTTCCTTTGTTGTTTCACATATTGATTCAGAGAGATACTTGTCATCTTCAATGATTAGTAATTTCATATAGTGCCCCCCTTGTATCAGTTATCAACGTTTTAACTTAATTCAGCAGAAGTCCCCCACTTCTATAAGTGGTGAGATGAATGCTAGATATGCCTTCAAAATCTGGACGCAATCACGCCGAGGCGTGATTGATATCGTTACGATAGATTATAGGACCAACTGAAATAAAAGCAAACTTTAATTTCGCATTTCCTTTTTTAAGCTTTGTTTAAGGTTCATCCTAAATAATAGGGTTATTAGCAAAACATCATCTGAAAAACGGATGAAATTTCATTTGCAAGAAGGAGCTTATGATGAAAAAACAAAATTCTAAATTTATAAAGGTAGCCGCCTCTCTTATGTTCACCGCATCTTTGTTTGCTTGCAGCAATGATTCAGAAAAAGTAAGTACCAATAATGAGTCTACTGCAAAAGGCGAGAGCTTAAGTACGATTGGGGATCAAGAAATAGCGAGTGTTATTAGCGAGTATGTAAGCTATTCCGATGAAGATTTTTACGAGGATTGGGAAAACGCAACGTCTATTCAGTTGAATGGAAGTGGTGCCAGCTTTGAAGGGGATGGCGGAGTCGTCATCGACAAAAGCATCGTCACGATAACAACTTCAGGCGTGTATGAAATCCAAGGAAAACTGGATGATGGGCAACTTATTGTGGACACAGAAGACGATGGCATCGTTCGGCTCGTTTTGAATGGTGCGGAAATCCATTCTTCCTCTACTTCAGCAATCTACGTGAAACAAGCAGAAAAAACGATTGTTTCATTAGAAGAAGGGACTGAAAACGTTTTATCCGACGGATCTAAGTATGTTTATGAGAATTCAGAGGAAGATGAGCCAAATGCAGCGTTATTCAGCAAAGACGATCTCACCATTAACGGCAGTGGGAAACTAATCGTGCAAGGCAATTACAACGACGGAATAACCAGTAAAGACGAATTGAAAATTACAGGAGGAACAATCCAAATTAATTCAGCTAATGATGGATTAAAGGGAAAAGACCTCCTCGCTGTTAAAGATGGCAATATCCGTATCGAAGCGAGTGGCGACGGCATGAAGTCCACGAATGACACAGATGCTTCAAAAGGGATCATTGCCATTGAAGGAGGAAGTTTCGATATCAAGGCAGCTGATGATGGCATTCAGGCTGAGACTTCACTTCTAATCGCAGACGGAGAGTTCAACATTTCATCTGGCGGCGGCAGTCCTGAAAAAATAGCAAATGCTGAAATGGGTCGGCCTACCCCTGGAGAAACGGAAACAAGCACAACTGACGCTAGCTCTGAGACATCTAGTGGCAAAGGACTTAAGGCAAATGAAGAAGTGGCAATTGGCGGGGGAAGCTTTCAACTGGATTCATTAGATGATGCGATACACAGCGACAACTCGATCACCATAGCTGGTGGCGATTTGAAAATGGCTACCGGCGATGACGGCATTCATGCAGATACGTCCATTCTGATCAAAGGCGGGAACATCGACATCACGAAGAGTAATGAAGGGATAGAAAGTAATTCAATCACAATCTTGGACGGGAAAATTCATGTTAAAGCAACTGATGATGGCATTAACATTAGCGAAGCCGACGATAATTCTGACACGACTACTGAACAAGCGAAAGATCCTCTGCTTTCAATAAATGGTGGCTATGTTTATGTCGATGCAGCCGGTGATGGACTCGATTCAAATGGTTCCATATCCATGACAGGCGGTACCGTGATCGTTAATGGAACTACGAATAATGGCAATGGTGCTTTGGATTATGACGAAGACTTTGAAATAAGTGGCGGAGTTCTCATCGCTACCGGAAGTTCTGGTATGGCGATGGCAACTTCAGAAGACTCATCACAGCATACGATCTTGATGACTTATCCGGAGACACAATCTGCAGGAACCAAACTGCATCTAGAAGATAGCGAAGGAAATGAGATTGTGACATTTGCGCCCGTAAAAGACTATCAATCGGTCGTCATTAGTTTGCCAAAACTAACGAAAGATGCTTCCTACACCCTTTACTCAGAAGGGACAACGTCTGGTAAAGAAAGTGATGGTCTTTTTGAAGATGGTGACTATCAAGGCGGCACGAAAGTTGTGGAGTTAACAATTTCCGACACCGTAACATGGCTTGATGAATCTGGAATCACCACTGCAAAAACTTCTGGTCCTGGCGGTATGGGAGGTCCAGGTGGTAAGGGAGCGCACGGGGATATGGTACCACCGGAAGGGATGGAAGCTCCCGAAGGTATGGAACGACCAGAAGGGATGAAAGCTCCCGAGGGTATGGAACGACCAGAAGGGATGAAAGCTCCCGAGGGTATGGAACGACCAGAAGGGATGAAAGCTCCCGAGGGTATGGAGCCAGAAGGATAATAAAATAGAGGAAAAGGAAATATAAAAAAGATCTATATAATAAATTAAAGGGTTCTCTTCAGAGGTCCAAACCATTTAAAAACAATAGAAAAGGGACTCAAAACCGCGATGGTTTTAGTCCCTTCTTTTTATTGTTATAGCAATGTTTACAGTTATTTCATGCTTAATTGGTATGTCAATTCACAGGCTAATTAACATCGTTACATAAAAATGGCTTATCGAAGTTTGATAAGCCATTTCCATACATCTTGTATTAGTTTGATAATGCAATTTTTATATGGGCTAAGTGGTGCTCTTCGTGCCAAGCTAATTTTGCAACTTTTGTTGCAACTGTTATTTCACCGTTCTTCTGGTGTGTAAAAGCTCGATTTAATTGCTCTTCAGTTAAACTAAATCCTAAAGATACGATGCGCTCATTTA
Organism: Sporosarcina psychrophila; assembly: GCF_001590685.1. Classification (GTDB taxonomy): domain Bacteria; phylum Bacillota; class Bacilli; order Bacillales_A; family Planococcaceae; genus Sporosarcina; species Sporosarcina psychrophila. Next base: position 976,221 of record NZ_CP014616.1, on the reverse strand, counting down.
TACCTTCTAGCATTTTAATAGAACTTTCTATTGGAAGCTTTGTATCCGGTTGAATAGCCCACTTTTCTTGATCAAAATCTGGTACTGTTGGATTCTCATCTGTTAAAGCCAGCTTCAAACGTTGATACATGTTCAACTGAGAATCTGCAATGTGATGAACAAGTTGACGAACTGTCCAGCTACCATCTCGATATGTTCTGCTTAACTCATCACCACTTAATGGATCAACAGTTTCTCTTAATCGAATCGTGTAAGTTTCGATTTCCTTTAGCCATTCTTGACTATTTTCTACTGTACCTTTTTCAGGAACTTGTAATTCTCCAATTGGAAATCTTACATCCATTTTCAATCCCCTTTTCCAAATTCGTTATTTCTCTTTCTATATATGTTGACATAAAGAATCCTCTCAACATCGCTCGGCGCTTGGGGGTGCCTCCCTCAATAAGCCAGACAGAAAACTGTTGTCAGTGTTATTCAAGAAAATAACCCGATTGTGGAAGTTTAGCCTTGTTCGTTAGTTTGCTTTAGAACTGGATATTTTTATGTATTTTATCAACCTCCATGTTCTTCAATTATCCGCATTGCAATGCCCGTTAACTCCCCATGTTCAGTAAATCGTTCACTAAGCATATCCGTAAGAATATGTTCTAGGAAGTATTCTACACAGTTCATATCTTGAAACAGCAGTATTGTCCTTAATGCTTCTTCGTATATTTCTAAAAACAGTGGTTCTGGATTATCCTTTTGAATCTCACCAAATGCTTCATAAAGCAAATCAACTTTATCAGCAACAGATAAAATGCGCCCCTCCAATGTCTCATCTTTACCTTCTTTAAGTCGTTCCAAATAAATGGCTTGAAACTCAATTGGAAGTTCCTTTTCTACAAACTTTCTTGTCATTTCTTCCTCTACTTCACTGAAGAGTTGCTTCAACTCTTTCGATGCATATTTTACAGGCGTCTTAATATCTCCTGTAAAAAGTTCCGCGTAATCATGGTTCAATGCCTTTTCATACAAGATTCTCCAATCCACTTTCTGCCCAGATTCCTCTTCGACTGTTCCAAGAAATTGAGCGATTTTTGTCACCTTAAATGAATGACTGGCGACGGAATGCTCCTGATATTTGAACTTTCCTGGACAACGAATAATTTGTTCTAAATCAGATAAACTTTTAAAATATTGATGTACACCCATCCTATTATTCATCACCTTTCTATATTTTTTAGGGCTTACGTATAAAAAAATTAGTCATACAGACGATCATGTTTACGACTAGAATAACACGATTATTTATTTTTTTAACAGAGCGTTGTTCACTTTAAGCACTGTCTATAATTACTTTCCCTAATTCTAACTAAATTATGCAGGAAAGGGATTAACAACATACAACAAAGAATTTAATCGGTCAATTTAGTCAAATTGACGTGCTTCGGTAGTCCGTTCTGCTACTTCCCAATAATATGATTAACTGGAGCATCAGGATTGTTTCCTTTTTATAAATACAAAAAGACCACCTTCTATTTTTGATTATTATTGTCATTTTTCAGAATCTCCACTCCTTCTCAGCATTTTAAAAGGAATATCTAACCCTTTAACTTTCAATAGGAACCTTCTAATTCCCTTTTTTCTTCGACTATCTGGCCCGAATCTGGAGGACGTAGTTTTTATTCAGTTACCCCACTATTATTCCGGATTAACAAATAAAATAGTATTAACAATTCTTTACACTATCAATATATAGGGTTAACAAACCTTATATATTAAAATGTTATAGTGAAATTACTGTCCATGAGGATGGACTATTACAATATAATTGGAGGATGATCTTCTTGAAAATCAAAAAAAAAATCATCTCAGTTGCCCTAGCTTTATCCATAGTGGGCGGAGTTGGCAGTACGCTCTCTTTTGCAACAGATAGTCCAAATCATACTGAAGTCAGCAAGGTAACTGTCACATTTAAAGGGGATACGACCAATTCTAAGGGCCTCACTTGGTATACATCACTAGATTACAAGAATAGTGATTTGCAGGTAGTGAAAAGGAAAGGAGCGAAGAAACCTGATTTTAATAAAGCCTTGAAATTTTCAGGTACTGCTTCCCTCTCTACTAATTCCAAGAAAGAGTATGTACACAAAGCTGAAGCAACTGGGCTTAAAGCAGATGCTGAATACTACTTCCGTGTTGGACATGAAGAACTCAATAACTGGAGTGAAATGGGTTCATTTAAGACATCTCCAAAAGATGGAACTTTTACATTTATTGATTTGGCTGATACCCAGGCTAAAACAGAAGATGAAGCAATTCTTTCATCCCAGACTATCTCTAAGGCTCTAGATACTGTCCCTAATGCTGAGTTCATTGTTCACAATGGCGACTTAGTTGACGATGGAGTCAAAGAGGAACAATGGGATTGGCTTCTAGGACATTCACAGGAAAGTTTGCTAAACACGACGTTTGCACCATCCGCAGGGAATCACGAGGATGAAAATTTTGCTTTTATCGATCATTTTAATTTTGATACACCTGAAAATTCTGCAACTGAGACAGGTGCTTATTATTCTTACGATTATAGTAACGCTCACTTTGTCGTACTTAATAGCAACGAAGACTCCGAAAAATACGCCAATTTTTCAGAAGAGCAAATTGAATGGTTGAAGGATGATGTGAAGGCAGCCAAAGCTGATGGAGCTAAGTGGGTTATTGTCAATATTCATAAGGGACCTTACACGACATCTAACCATGCAACCGATGATGATATCCTAGATCCAAACGGTGTGAGAAATCAGGTGGCACCACTCATGGCGGAACTAGACATCGACTTTGTTCTTCAAGGACATGACCATATCTATGCACGTACTAAGCCGATCAAGAGTGATGGTACGGCTTCAGAAACCGAAAAATTTATTTGGACTAAAAAAGGACAAACCGTAGAATATACCGTAAATCCAGATGGTACGATTTATTTGATACCTGCTACAGCTGGACCAAAAGTGTATTACAAAAATCAAGCGCCCGAACTTGGATCAGCTTACTATAATCTCTTTGAAGTTGCCGATGAGAATCATGCAGCTATCTATGGTCCAGATCCGAACGATAACCGCCGTCCAGTACGCGGCCAAATTCAAAACTTCGTCGGTATCACTATTAATAAAGACAAACTGACTGCAATAACTTACGAGATCGATCAAAGCAAAAATAATGCAGAACCTTACATTGTCGATCAATTTGGGATTATCAAGAAATAATAACCCTTTAAACATACAATATGAAACTGTGTATAAACACCGACTTTTTTTCTTGCTTGCTATATTAATTCTTGATTTCTACAACAAATTCTTTCATTAACGTAACTGCTTTTTAGTTGAAGAAGAAAAGAGTGCTTCAATCCTATTACTTAGCGGTTTTTATTGTCGCCTCCAATACAACTGATTATTCTAACAGTTCATTGACATATATCAGCATAAACATTACTATAAAAAAGAACCTAATGTTCATTCTTGATTTCTAAGGAGGATTAAAGGACAATGATACTGTTTTTACAAAACCACTTTCAAAATTAATAAATTCCCCGCGAGTATTGTGATTACATCGTCACTTTGCCATTTGCAGTACTACATTTGAGGGAGTTAAAAAAATGAATGATAAAATAGTAAATAATACGGATAAAACAAATTTGCGTTTACTTTTAGACAAAGCTATTGAATTGCGTGAAGATGGGCGTGCTAAGCAAGTCCAAGACATTCTGAAGGAAGCACGTACTCTCCTTTTAGAAATGGTTGCTACCTATCCAGATCATGCTGAAGTCAACTATCAGGCGGGAATTGCTCATGATAATTCTGGATTAGGCAAGGAAGCTATCCCCTATTATGTAAAGGCTCTCGAGCAAGGTCTCGCAGGACCAGATCTTCAAAGATGTTTACTCGGTCTTGGCAGTACCTACCGTGCTTTGGGTTACTATCAAGAAGCAGTTGAAACTTTACGTCGAGGTGTGACAGAGTTTCCTGAACACCGCGGCCTTCAAATTTTTTACTCAATGGCTCTGTACAATTCAAAAAACTATAAACAGGCAATGGAAATTGTTCTGACTAATTTGATGGAAACAACGTCTGATGAAAATCTTCAATACTTCAAAAGAGGGATTTCGTACTATGCTGATCACCTTGATGAAACCTGGTGATGATTGAAAATTATTAAGACTAGATGTTCTGATTTGAATCTAATTCGTTCTCTTTTAGATTGTTAAATAACTTATTTTAAAATAATTAAATTAAAACGCAGTGCAATTCATGAATGAATTCCTACTGCGTTTTTTTATGTATACAAAAGTTTTATAAGGGTTGTTTTCAACAAACGTATCGAATTCAAACCACTATTCCACAAAATGTCCCGTTTGTTGAACAAGAATATAATTATCTTCATACGCGAACCATCGATTCGTTCACTGAACGACCTTGCATGCACGATGCACACCAGGTAAATATAACACCGATTAACAGAAGTAGTTAACTCCGTTACGTAATAAAAAAAAATGCCTTGTAAAGGTTGTCATCTCTTCAACTAAGGGACGAAGTTATTTCTTTTTTTCTGACGTTATCTTTACAAGAAAAAAAGAAATAACTAAAGAAATGAATCCAAAAATAAATACTTTTAGCCAAGATATTTCTACATTGAAAGGAGATATTTCCTCCATATTGAAAGTGTATACGGACCACCATTCATGCCCTGAGGAAAGAATCAAAGAAGGAATCAACAAAGCACCAAATAACATCCCAGCATTTACAAGACAAAGGATTAATTTCGTGTTTTTACTCAATGATCCTATCCCCCTTTAATTTAAAATATACAAATATTTTAACATAAAGTTCCAATATACTTTTATTAAAGAACAAATTCTTTCTTCAAGTAAACTGTCCCGTAAGTTAAGAAGGAAAAAGAGCTCGCTAAGGAGCTCCTGTTGTTGAACTAAAGCCACCGTTAGGTTAATAAAAATAGGACCTAACCAATCCTTTTAAAATAAAATCACGAGGAAATGGAATGCTCTTTCTTCTGTTTCCTCTTATAAAAATAAAGCCAAATAAAAAAGATTGTCCAAGATATTGAAGGTAATACTGGAATTGCAGTAAATTGCATAATTAATATTTCTGCTATTACAGCTGGCACCATAATAATCAACCACATTCTAACTACCTTGTTTTTAAAACTTAGTTCAAAACGGTCACTCATATACCTCACCCCTTTTGTCTTTAACTGAACTGTCCGTTACTTGAACAAGGTATCATTCTACTACTAATACGTTCATTGTAACTGTAATTTTTTATTAATTCAAACTAGCAAATCATCCCCATTAAACTGAACAAGAAAATCAAGACTATTCTTTTACAGCGAGTAACAAAGTTGAATCAGCCGAACCGAAGTACATGTTTTAACTTCAGTGAGTGATAAGACATCTCTGAACGTCCTGTAATACTATATGAATACACAGAAGGGGATTACAAAAGAAAAGTCGCATACCTGCATGTTAAGGAATCAACATTTCTTAATTAGGGTTGTTGTATTTAAGCGGAAAGTTATTATTTGGATACTAAGTACAGGAAACATGATACCAATTATTATTCATTTTTTGCATCCTAATTATAGTAGCCTGAACATCTTCGTTAGTTGGTCCTAATCCACTTGGAGAAAAAACGTAGCCTGAAAAATTATCAAGGATTCCCCTAACTGTGAAAAAGAATAATTTATCATCCATCTTCATAATTTCATGTCCATCGGATAAAGAGAATTTAACGTGCTTTTTTGGGACTTGGAATAAATCGCCCCTATCATTGGATGGTTTGATTTTTCCATTTTAAATTTGCCTAGCCACATCTTCACGCTTATCCAGTTTGAAAGAAAACTCGACTTTCTGAAATAGGGGGGATAAAGGTCGGTCGATTACAAAAAAAATCAATGTAACACTTAAGATTAAAGGCAGAAAGCTTTTAACTTTCGTCTTTTTATACCTTTTAAAAATATGCACTACTGAAAGTATGAATAGTGCGATTCCTCCTATAAGCAAAAGCAATGTCAAAGGGAAATAAATAAAAATCGCAACTAAAATGCTAGAGGTGAAACGATTTATCATTTAATTAATAATCGATAAAACAATGAATAGAATTAGTGTATATGTAATCCAATTATTCTTGGTTATTCTTGAAGTCCTAATAAAGATCCCTCCCCTACCATTCTACCTCACATGTATATATTTAATTCCCTGTGTGATAATGCAGCCCACGTTAGCACAAGAAGTGAAGCCTTCCTGTTGTTCCAGTTAAGCCCCCGCTAGTTGATTTAATCTTTTACTATTTCAACTTCCTTTATCGCACTTGTTAAAGCTAAGACGTTTTCACTTATCGTATGTCCTTCTACAAGGGAGATATCGTATTCTCCATTAGAGAACTGTATGTAATTCGCATCTTCTTTGTTCTTTTCAAAAAAAATAGTGTATTCATTCTCATCCATTGTATTTAGTTCCCAACTTGCACCTATTTTCATTTCAACATTGGCTGATATTCTCTGTGCGTAATATCCCTCCTTGTCTTCCACTAATTCTCCGACAAAATATGTATTTCCATTTGATTGTATTACTAATAAATTTTCATCTTTTGTCGTTTTAATTAAATCAATATTCCCTTTAATATTTTCATTCTGAACAAAATGTTCCAAAGTTTCTTCTTTAGAAGAAAAATGGTCTATATTGCCCTTTTCACTGCAAGCAGATATGAAGAAAATAGATATAACCATTAAAATAACCATAAATTGTCTAATTATAATCTCCACCTTCACCAGTTGATTTTTAATAAAAACTTTTTGCTATTTTTCTACAATCCTGCCCGTTACTTGAATAAGGTATCTTTCTACTACTAATACGTTCATTGCGACTGGAAAGTTTCACCAATTCAAACTAAACAGTTACTCTCTCATAAGTTGAACAGGGCTATTTTTTAATAGGGGGTACACCGTTGCAACGGCTGGAGTACATACTTTTCTTCAGTTGAATGACGAAAGGGCTGCCGTACGTCCTACAACGCCAACTGAATAGACAGAAAGGATGTTAGTCAGCATTTTGTAAAGTTTGTACAATAATTGAATTACAACAAAAAAGTCGAATTCCTATATATTGAGGAATCGACTTTTCTTATTGAATCTTGTTACAGTAACCCCCCCGTTAGTTGAACAACCTCGATAATTATTAAATCATAAATTTTGTAAACCATGCTACATATTTAGCACCGGGTATAAATAATACCTGTGCAAGTAGAGTTCCAAATAATCTTGAAGCAATCATCATTAAAGAAATGCTCTTTAGTGTAAAGTAGCTTCCCCTTTGATTAACTACATCGTCAGCAAGAACAGAAATTTTGGGGTCAATAAATATTACAAGAAGAATAGTCGCAACACCATTTATGAGTCCAGATGCCATAATGGCTGTTGAAGCTCTATCTGGTGCCAATAATGATGCGTACAAAGCAGATAGTACCCCAATGGTATATATTGCAGTGATTATCATATTTACAAAAAATAATTTTAGAGGAATTTCTTTTATCCTAATATCTTTCAAATAACTTAGCTTAGGTAAACTAAAATGTTTTATCCCACGCTTTATATATTCAAAGGATATTCCCTTTTTAACTAAACTTGGAATTGAACCTCTTTCTTCTGATAAATGGATTATAGCTCTTGAAAATATGGCAATAAAAGTGGGTAATAAAAGGATACCAACTAATGTCCCAAATGTTGAAGCGCTTATAAGTATTCTATATTGGCTCTCTACAAATTCTAAAGTATTTTCAGTAGGTGCAGTATCTATAAGGCTTCCTGTAAAAGGTTGCTGCATCATATTAGCTAGTCTTGAAATAATAACCATTAAATTAAATAGAGATAGAGCAGAAGCAATCAATCTTACCCTTGCACCTGATAACCTAACAGCATAAGCGAGGGTTTCTATTGAGTGAATTACAAAAATAAACAAAAATATAAACAATAACTTTTCTGAAATAAATTCCAAATAAATTCCCCTACTTCAGCTTTTATAATTACCTAATAATACCACATAATCAAATTTCTTGTTTAACTCAACTGCCCAGTTAGTAAAAATGCGCCTCTACTTGTTGTAGAAGCGCACCCGTTAGCTTACTAGTTAATGATTACAACCTGCTACTTCTCCCAAAGCTCGATCAATCGACCTTCAGGATCTTTAATCCAAATGAACTTTCCAAATTCACTAATCTCTTTTTTCTTTGCAAGAGGTACACCAATATGTTCAAGATGCTTTATAGTCTCGTTTAAATCATGTACTTGGAAATTTAACATCACTTGTTGTTCTGTTGGAAAATAACTGTCATTCTCCGTAAAGAATGAAAAGATAGTCTCATTTCCTAATTGAGGTTTTATCACAGCCCCATTCCAATTGTCTATTTCAATTTTCAACACTTCACTGTACCATTTTTTCACAATTTCAAGATTATTAGTTCTCCAAAATATTCCTCCGAAACCTTTAATCATCGTCTCTAACTCCTGTCTGTCATCAAATTTTAGCTAACCGATTACATTAGATATACGAGATTTAAATTATAGTTCCTTTTTCTACAATACTGCCCCTGTAGTTGAATTGAAAAGGGTGTTTAGCCCCTAAATGAAGTAAAGCCCTCGTTTTTTTAATAACTAATCTTACGCATAACTCCCTCGTAAAAGCAGATAATATGGTGAGGTGATTAGAATATGTTAAAAACAAGGATTGGTTATATTGTTTGTTTTTCAATTATTTTAAGCTTATTTGTTTACAGTAAGTCCATAAATACAAAATCGATGGAGTTATCTTTCTCGCAACCGAACAGTGATAAAAATGAACAGGAACGAATTCACGAATTGGAACAACGTTTAGATAGTCTCGAACCACCCGAGCCTACCACAATTCTTGATTCACCTTTTCCATTCGAAAAAGGAACAGAGGTGCATTTCCCTACTGATGTCATCCCTATTTCACAAGTGTTAAAAGAAGGAACAAAAATCCCTTTTAAAGTAATTAAAAGCGCACCGAACTATATTAGACCAATATATGAAGAAAACTGGCATAGCACATATTGGGGTGGAAGATGGAGCTATATTCCTTCTCGAATACACTATTCTCTCCACCGGATATTCCCTTTTTATGCCATTGGTATTTCAGCTGAATTAAATTTCCAACAGGATGTAGGTATTGCTTTTAATACTGCTACAAATGAATCAGACCTTGATCTGTATATAGTTGTGTTCCAAACAAATATCACAGATGTTTATACAAAAGGAAATCAAGTTGTTGTTGTTGGGACACCTAAACGAACAGGAGTTGAGGTTATAAACATTAAAACAGCAGATATATACCCGAGTAATAAGGAGAAATATTTGTTAGTTCAGTTAGCAACTAATGGAGCCGAACTCGATTATTCTTTAATTAGTTATCAACCACCCGATTTTTGGTTAAAGCTAAAACAAAAAAATGAACGTGAAAAATCTAAAAAACAGTGAACCATTGCCTTATCATGTAAGTTGATAAGGCTGTTCTTTTACTCGGACTAAAATAGATTGCAATAAAATCAATCTCCTTAACTCTTTCCTCTAACGCTACCGCACTTTTACCTCCACTCTTTGTTAACTCAGAGTCGCTCCAACCTTGCATCCTTTTTTGTGGATTCCATATAGTCTCTCCATGTCTGGTATCCTTTAGAACAGTCCCATTGCCTTAAGAAAATCTATTCGATTTTCGCACTCTTTAACGGAAATTCGCCTACCGGTAATCTGATTTTTATAGCTTAAGTACAAGTTTTGACAACAATCTTCCTTTCAAAGTAAGTAAAATGACGCATTACTTATTTTTATTGATGAATGTATCTAACATCCATTCATTAAATTTTTCTTTCTCTTCAAATTGTGGATAATGTGCTGATTTCTCGAAAGAAATAAATTCCTTATGTTCGGCTTCAATCATATCAAAATACTTCTTTGCTGCATTAGAGGAAGTCATATAATCGTATTTACCCATGACGAAATACAAAGGAATTTCAAGTTTTGTTACAATGGTAGGTATTGGATTTTCTAATAGATCACTTAACAACTTTTCTTGGGAATACCCCATACCATAGTTGTAACGAATAACGTCCAATAAGTTATACTCGCTGCTCAATAAAACACCTATATTATCACCATCGGGGTTATCAATGAGTCTAACAGCCCCGCCGTATTTCATAACATAGTTTCTTGGTGTAACCGTATCGCCATTTTTAATTTGCTCGGTGAGTCCTTGTAAATCTAAAACATCATCCGCATTACCATCCTTTTGGGCCTGGCTAATAGAGTATTTTAAACTTTCAATCTCACTTTCCTTTGTTTCACCCATTTGCCCAATCCCAATATATGCTTCATATTTTTCGGGGGATTTATAAGCAGCTTGTATTCCAATGTATGTACCAGAAGAATGCCCCATCAGTATAACCTTTTCTTTTTCAAGCCGTTCTGATATATATTCGGTCAAAGCTAATAAATCATCTACCAATAAGTCTGTTGAAAGAGTAGAATAGTCCTCAAAAAAGTGATATGATTTTCCACTTGCCCTTTGATCGTAATTAACAATTGTGAAATTGGCTTCCAATAAGTCTGCGTATTTAGTGGCATATGGTATTTCCGGAGCCCCAGGTCCTCCATGTACGACAATGATGACAGGATTATCCTTATCGTTGCCACGTATCATAATTTCGTGACCACTTCCATTTATCTCTACTTGTTCTAATGTACTTATACTGTTATCTCCTTTTATATTGGGTGTCCATGTAGGAAAGAAGAGCGCTATTACGAGTACTGTTACGATAGTGATTGCAATATATTTCATTAATTTCTTTATACGTTTCATCTAATTTAGTTTATTCCCTTCTATTTAACACCATCCCAATATACGATTGAACAAAACTTGCTCTTAATAAATGTGATGGATATTGATTATTTTTGAATTTCTTTTGCAAAAGGTGCCATAATTTAATAAAGAGTAATTTGTAGCTGATTGAACAGAGTTAATTAGAATGATTGGTAAGCCTTTGAATTTATCACCAGTTTTCGCCGCTAATAGCCTAGCTTATACCACGCAATATCTTACCAATCAGTGTGCTACTCGACGCAAGAGGAGCCTTTCAGAGCGTTACCTCTTCATTCGACTCCTCGACATCCCCCTTCAGTTTTAGAACACTATAACTGTCTAACCTTTACCGAAATTGTGTGACCACATTTCATTTGAGCCAGGAACGTTTTGCACCCAGAATCGCGTCCATTTTTTGAATTTCGCTATTCAAACAGGCTAAATATTATATCTGCAATGTAAGTTTCTGAAAATGCAGCCATAATAATTAACGGTAAAATTAAAATGGTGTAAATCTTTATAGTCTCTAGAACTTTTTTAATAAGAGATGTTCCTACTTCCTCTGCCTTAAATACATTTCTTATTTTGCTACAGCGAATATAAAAAAATAATTGATCTTTTAAATCCAGTTTCACGAATTATATTTGCTATAGTAATCACCCCACTCAATTGATTTTTACTCAACCTTCGTACCCGATTGTGGAAGATTATCATACTCGTCTTGTTCAACTAACAGCGTAATTTTAATGAGCAATACCGTTATTACTAATTTCCATAGGACCTAAAACTCTACACAAAATGGTTGAATACTGTTATCAAGACAGTGTTCTATTCTTCGCCCGAAGTTCCCAAAAGTTACCATTTCCAGAACTTGCTCAATAGGGAAGAATCCCACTTCTAAACTTTCTGGCGAAGTTGTTAATTTACCACCAATCGGCTTAGCTATAAAGAGTGTATTACAAATTGACTTATCCACGTTTTGAAATATTCCGCAGAATTTAAGAACTTCAATATCAATACCTGACTCCTCTTTAGTTTCCCTAATTGCAGCATCTTTCAGAGACTCACCTTCCTCGACTATTCCACCTGGCATTTCCCAACCTCTCTTAGGTCCTTTAATTAGCAGAATTTCCTTTTGATCGTTGAGTACAATCGTTGCAGCTGAAACAAAGTGCTTAGATGGTGTGTAAATATGTGATGTGTTTTGTCCCAAAACGTTGCCCTCTCTTTAGTGTTAGTTAACTTTTCATCTCCATCAGTTCAATAATTCTTCCTCCAGTAACTGCTCTATTCAATTGAAGTAAAAATTACTCAAACTTAAATTCATAACCTATATAGTTAAATACATTCCTGAATCCTAGACTCTTTGCGACCGCAATTGAAGGTTTGTTAGATTCCATACAATCCCAATAAGGAACAAGATTATTTTCCAAACAATCTTTTACAAAAGCAATGGCTACTTTTTGTGCTAACTTTTTACCTTGATGCTCTTCCAAGGTTTCAATATCAACACCATGTACATTATCAACTACAAAACCCGAAAAACAGACGCTAACAATTTTACTTTTACAAACTATACCGTATCCAAAGCCTTCATTAAAGAACCTTTCGGGTGAAGACCAGAACTCTACTATTTTGGAATGTAAAAACTCAATATTTTCAATTGATTTATCACTGTTTTTAAAAAGTGTTTTACTAATTTTCACAATTTTATATCCTTCTTCAATAGTAAGTTCGAAGTTGCCTTTATAATCTTTTTTTTGTAAAGTATAAACCCTCTGATTCCAACTTCCTAAATTGCGGTTTTCAAACACCTTTATAATAGTCTCATCCCACTTATTATGATTACCAATCCCCTCAAACCAAGTTAATCCCACCTTCTTTGCTTCTAGAATGATTACTGTATCAATAAAATGATTTAATTCGGTATTGAACCCTTCGTTTCTTTCATCTCCAATAAAGAAAAAACCGTCATTATTACCTAACCAAATAAGTCCCGAAGCAGGAGATTCAATATCATCTACAAAAATACGACCTGGATTTATCCCTTCGACGACTGCTTTAGCTTCTAATTGACCTTGCTCATATAACATATATCTGCATTTAAAAAATTCCGACTTTTTTAATTCTGATATCATTACTTACCTCCTTATCTGCCGGAAATTAACTAATTCAGGAACCTTTTCTTTTTTAACAATCCTTCTTTGTTTGTTTAAGTACATCCCTTCACTTTACAATCTACCTGTTCTTCAACAATATGGCCCATTTGCTTTATACGGTTCGCTTTAGGGCAGCCCCATCGCCGAAGATGTTCTATTCAATAATCACGCCCGTTCATTTAATAAGCTGCTAATCCATAGTTAGCCAGTAAATATACAGAAATGAGATAGGCATGTCCTATGAGGATGAAGCCTTTCAAGAAAAGATATTAAAATATCAGATCGTGTACTTCCCCAGTAATAACCATGATTAAGCCGATCAATGAAAGCATTATACCTACGTAAAAAGGCCAAGGATTATCTTCTTTTTCTTTATCAAATGTAAAAAAGGTAACTATGCAAAAGATAAGGGTAATAACAGGAATAAAACCATACTGAGGTCCAAATGTGAACGCAATTCCACCCAATATCATTCCTATAAGCCCATAAGGATTTTGAGATTTTTTTCTGTCTATATATTCTTTATCATCATTGGATAAGCCCTCGTTTCTGTCCCCCCATATGTCGATGACTTTCATTCTATTTAGGAATTCGATAATTTTTTTAAATGCCTTCATAAATCGCACCTACTTTCCCGTTAATCCAGCCTCTATCATTTAATTACAATCTTTTGCACTCGTTTTGTTCATTGACATTCCTTAACTCTTTCAGTTCATTTCGATAGTCCTTAAAAAAGATAGGATACGGTTTAAAGGCAATTGGCTTATATATACTAAAAAAAGAATACGGAAAAATCAACGTCATCAAAACTAAGCATATGATTACAATTAACCCTAACGTTCTTTTTCTTCTCAATTTGAAGCCTCCTTGAAGTGCCAGGCACCCGTTCGATTCTGGTTGTTCGGTTGCCTAGTGTTTTTCAAACTACGTTTTCAATAATCGCGCCCGATTGTTCAATGTTGGCACTAACCTTTATCCAAGGATTTCTCCCTGTTAGTTAAGTTAGGATATACTCCTTTGTTTATACTCTTCCGAAAAATTAGTCCAATATAAAATGAAAAACTGTTAATTTGTAGGAATTTCGATTTTCTGCATATTTCCACTCCATAACTGTTCTAGCTAATTCTGTCCAAATACTAAGTATTAACAGCAAAAACCACGTTTCAAAAAACCAAATCGAATCCATTGGTAATCTGGAGATATTAATAATAAACGATAATGATGAGGACTATGAAGGTAATTCTAATTTCCCTACCTATTTTCGATTGTTTTTCATTGACATGGTAATTTCAAGTCCCCGATAGTATTGCTCGACAGTAAATAAAAGTAATTACAACCTTTATAAGTATAGTAATCTATACGAGTATACAGTAAAAAGCTCCTTCTGTAGAATAGATACTGACAACAATATCAGTTCCCTACACTATAAATGAAGGAGTATTTCATATGTAATGTGTAATGTGTAGACTAAGACATAGTCTTTCGTCAATACTAATCTCTATTGCCCCGAGGCGTATTGGCGTGTCCATTAGTCAATTATGTCTATGACAAGTTATCTGAATACACATTAGTCAAATCCATGATTCTTGCAACTATATTCCGTTGGAGAAGTTGTGAGGAAATTGAACAAAGAATCCGCGCTAAACTGGCTACCTTAATCGAAATGGAGCTGGATTCTGTCACGTGCTTTGACCTTGTCTCCATACTAACTCGCCCGGAAATACTGCGACTGTTTAAGTTTACGGACAAGGAAGGTTCCATATATAGCCTGCTAACCAGTCGATTGGAATTGACTGAGAAATAGATACTGGACATGTATAAAAGTCGTTGGTATATCGAGCTAGATCACCTGTTCATCCACTCACCTAAAGGGATCTAGAACCAGCTTTTCATTGCTTTAATTACGGTAGGATTGGTTGAAATCATGCGCGTCGAAAAGCAATCTAAGAATACTGCATGAGAATTTCATCAACTTATCCAACACTAATTATTAGAGCCATGGGAAAAGACTCTAGAGGAATTAAACCGTAAAATAAGCCTAGTAGTGGAATATTTGTCAATAGTAAGTCCGTTTTCTAAAGTCCCTTTATTTCATCCATGTTCATCTGTATGTCCTCCCTTAGTTTGTGGTAGAACTGTTTTGTTAATTTCAGTGCAGTATGTACTGATGGTAGCAGTGAACTTTCAGCCGGACCGGTAACACGCATTACGAAAAGCAGACATGCTGAGCATGTCTGCTTTTTTAGTAGTCCTCATTCAATCACATATACGTGTCGATCGATTCATATATCTCGACATGAATAATGGGACCCAATTCCTGAACACGTACACCGATATTTATAAGATCAGTCTTTTTGTGGTCTGGTAGCTTAATATCGAAGGAGCCTGTTTTCTTTGCTACTGCATGGAACAAGTTGGTTCCCGCGTCTCTTGTGACCGTGGCAATTTGCTCAGCATCTTTCGGTAGTATATGCTTTCCTATGTTGTATGTCGCTCCCAAATCTACTGACGCAGTCGGCTTCTCCTCCAATACTTGGAGGTTATAGTAAAAGTTCGGAGCAGAACTTATCGCTTCGATCCCGTACCTTACTTCTTCTCCGCCAGCGAAATGGACAGTGGCAATATATTGACCTGGCTTATCGATCGGTATGCGGATATTATTATACTTACCCTCAGTATCGGTCTGATCGGTATCGCGGCAAACAGAGCGATTGGTCGAAAGACATTTTCTGAAATCCACATTGTCAGACAGCTTCTTTCCGTCCATTGTGGAGAGCGAAACGTTCTGGACTTGTTTTTTAACACTGATTATAGCTGGTGTAGTTAGAAAATCGTCTGTCTCTTCCAGTGTCAACTTCAGCTCGCCATCCACTTCTTTGATGTGCACATAATACTTTTGGTAGTATTTCTTATCCGGATTTCCCGTATACACTAAAGCGACACTAAATGTTCCCGTCCCTTCTTGGAGCGGGACTAAATGGATTTTATCCGCAGTATAGCTATTTGCTGTATCGCGTCCTACAACCGCATTGAACAAACCGTAATCCTCATGATTGGAATCGTACATTTTAAATTCTTCCCATTGGTAGTCGCTAGCCCGCAACGTAACAATCGGCGACTTTGCTTCCTCTGTAGCCTTCAGCATTTTAGCCGCTTGTCCTCTTGTGATGGACTCGTTCGGGCTGAATCTGTCAGTAGACGTTCCTGTCGTGATGCCGAGTCTATAGATGATAAGAATGTTCGGATCATGACCTGCCCCTCGTTTAACATCCTCGAATGGACTTTTATACGACGTGAAGTCATAGCGTGGCAGATCGAACGCTTTGACAAGTATCGAAGCCATCTGTGCCCGCGTAATAGGATCGTTCGGACCGAAACGTCCATCTCCATAGCCGCTGATGATGCTTTTTTCTGCCATAGCTGCGATGGCTTTGTAGTAGCCGTTCGCTTTCGAGACGTCTTTAAACCCCGGATTCTTTGCATTCGAAGTGTCCAATTTAATCATTTTTGCGATGATTGCGGCCGCCTGTCCTCTCGTGATAGAATTGCCGGGTCTATATGTGCCGTCCGGATAGCCTCCGATAATATTGCGTTCTGCCAGATCATAAACAGCTTCTGCAAAATGCTTTGATGACGGTACATCTGAAAATCGCTCTGTGCTTGCAGCGAACGTGCCGGATAAAGGCAGGCTATATACCAACAATAGTGCACAGAATAGAATAAGTAGTTTCTTCTTCATTTGCTCATATCCTTTCAGTCCTGTAAGTAGTTTTCATTGTATAGGAGGCTGCCGTCTAAAACGACTGCCTTTCAGACTAGATTGTGGTACTATGTATTCGTTCACTCTATTCATCTAACATATCACTGGTGTAATTAAGTATCGCCAAAATAGAGTAAGCGCATATTTGACGCTTACTCATCAAGGTTCTTAAGGTATATAATTCTAGTAAATACCAGTCCATTTTTTCATCAATTAGCACATTTCTTTTTATATTATCAATTAAAACTTCTTGAACTTTCATCAACATCACCTCAAGAACTGATATTAATTTATTTTTGAAAACCTTTTCTATAAAAACTATAAATACTGTAGATCATCACTGAATATAAGCTGTTTTTAAACATAAAAAAGAAGCAGTGCTTAACTTTGCAAGCGGTAAGCACTACTTCTTTGTATACTGTATATAAGCATCTGTTAGCTTAGTAGGAATATATATGTTGAAAATAACATAACGAAATTCAGCAACAGGGCAGAAAGTTGAGCAATTAAGGGAGGAAAAATTATGTCCAATAACGTAAGAACAAGAAAAATAATTTTAGATTTAGCAGTTACTTTAGATGGTTTTATTGAAGGGAAAAATGGGGAAGTTGATTGGTGTGTCATGGATCCTGATATGGGGTTTAATGATTTCCTAAATCAAATTGATACTATTTTATATGGAAGAAAAAGTTACGATTTATGGGGACAATATACTCCAAAAACTGAAGATACTAATACTGAAAAAGAAATGTGGGAATTGGTTCACAGTAAAGAGAAATATGTGTTTTCCAGAACACAAACAGGGATTGATAATAAAGCAATATTCATAAATGAAAATATACCAAGGGAAATAAAAAAATTAAAGAATAAACCCGGTAAAGATATCTGGTTATACGGTGGAGCAAGTCTTATAACAACTTTTATCGATTTAGGACTTGTTGATGAATTTAGATTATCTGTACATCCTGTTGTTTTGGGAGAAGGAAGACCGTTGTTTATTGATATAAAACAGAGGTTGAATTTAAAATTGATTAATACAAGAACTTTCTCCTCCGGCGTTGTTCAACTAATCTATCATTTGAATAGAAATTAATAATCTATTTCATAAGGAAAAAATCCATTTTGATCATTTTTTTCAAAACGGATTCTTTTTATTTTCCCCAGAATGAGTTTTTTCGGGATACTATTAATTAAATTTTATTCCAATGCTACAAGTGTTTCTTCATATTCAATTATTATGTCCGCAAAATTTTCTCCATCGTTTTGCCATTTGCTAACTCATCAATCAGCTTATCCAAATAGCGAATTTCCCGCATAGTTGGTTCTTCGATGTACTCCACTCGGACACCGCAGACCACACCTTCGATCAAAGCCCGCGAAGGATTCAGTTGGGGAGCTTCTGCAAAGAAGGTCTCAATGTCTGGCTGATTTTTTAGCTGCGCTTCAAACTCTTCCTGGCTATACCCTGTCAACCAACGGATGATTTCGTCGACTTCTGTTTTCGTACGTCCTTTTTTCTCCGCCTTCGTAACATAACAGGGATAGACTCTTGCGACACTCATTGTATAAATCTGATGTTTCGCCATGATACATCCTCCCTAAATGATTTCTATAAATGAAAAAGAGCGCTGATCTTTATTCGAGATAAGCGCCCGTTTGTAAAATATCTCACACTCCATTGGCAACCAGATTACTCTGGCAAGTTCAACTGCCAGGATATGCCAAATTGGTCATTCAGCCATCCGAATTTTTTGCTGAACCCATAGTTATTGATAGGCATGAGTGCTGTGCCATTTTGCATCATTTTATCGTAAAGGCTGTCAATTTCTTCTTCGGTCTCACAAGTAAGATAGATAGAAAAAGACGGGGTAAACGAAAACTCATGGTCAACATGACTGTCGATACACATGAACTCCTGCCCCTTTAACGAGAATACAGCATGTATAACTGTACCTTCTTTACCAGGTCCTTCAGCCCCGTATCGAGCAATGCTTTTAATTTCTGAATCCTCGATGAGTGATATGTAGTATTTCATAGCTTCTTCTGCAATACCGCCTTGAAACATTAAAAATGGTGTTACGTTTTTCATATTTAACTTCCCCTTCTTCACATAAATTGTAATGTTGTCTCCCTATTTCAACTAATTACTCAAACGGTTTTTAACCTGTATAGCTGACTTTCCCTGTCTCAACTAATTCTTTAAGTCCCATAAACATATAATTCCAGCCATGTTCAGAGCCATCATGCGTTTCGCCAAGAGCTTTTTCTACATCTGACTCTGTCCAATTCTCTTCTTGAGAAACATGGATCACTTGTGTGAACGTCATCTCACAGCCTTGCTGGAGTTCTTGTAGTTCAACTGTAATCGTATCTTCTAATTCGCTAAATTGTGGCATCTTAAAAGTAAACGCAATTTTTTTCGGAGGATCAATTTCGAGATATTCCCCAATCGCACGGTAATCTTGTCCTTCCCGATGGTCAACAATTTCCCAAGTACCGCCTACTTGAGGATTATTTCGTGTCACCTTATTCGTGCCTTCCAATGTAAAAAACCATTTTCTCATCATTTCTGGGTTCAGCCATGCGTCGAAAACCCTTTCACGTTTTACATTGAATTCTCTTTTCATTATTAATGTTCTTGTTGAGATGTTGTTCATAAAATTCCCCTTCCCATGATTTAGTGTTCTCTATTCTTGGCTTTCAATAACTCACTTTCCAGAATATCAAAACGATTACTCCAAAATTTTTCATAAAAACGGAGCCATTCAGAAGCTCGAGACAGTGACTCTGCATTTATGCTACATATATGCGTTCGTCCGGTTATGTTCCTTTCTACTAAATTTGCTCGTTCAAGAACCTTTATATGTTTAGAAATAGCTGCTAAAGACATATCAAAAGGCTCTGCTAACTCTGAAACTGTTCTTTCTTTTTGAGCCATCATATGAATGATTTCTCTTCTTGTTGGATCAGCTAAAGCATGAAATATTTCATTTAATTGATTTTCATTATGGTTAACCATGTAGTTTAATATATCAGTTCCCACTTTCACATTCAACCATTTAGTTAAATGATTTCAATATAATACATTCTACCTTATCAAAATTATTACCCTTTTAATAAAGTGTTATGCATTTTGGTTCCTTCACAGTGTCGAGTGCCAGGTTCTTAAGCAATTCAGAATTGAACGAGAACCTGGTACCTTTCACTATAGCCAATATAAACAGTATCCCTAACCAAAATTTTGGTCCAATACCATACATACATCTCTTCATAAACTCCAATTATCTTTCTATATAAATGTGAGAAAGCTTTCCCCAACAATCGTGCCGTTTATTTAATACAGATAAATATAAGCGACCATTCCGAATATCCCCATGGCAATCATAGCAATACTTTTCAACGTACTTTTATTTCTGTTTACCAATTCCTCCACCCACGCTACACACCAACCAAGGAACACTAAACCCATTCCCGAATGTTGTAAGACTTTTATTCCCGGTGCCGAAACAGAACCAGTAAAAAACACAAGCAAACCAATAGTTATAGGTGCAGCTCCAAAAATAAATAAAGGTTCTTTAATTTCTTTTATAACCACGCGCCGTTTCTCTTCTTCCATTTTGTTGAAAGAACGCCACGCAAACAGAATGGGTAGCCCCCATAGTAACACTATATATACAAACTGAATTAGTCTCATATCAGTACCCTTTCTGATCTCCTGATTTCCATTTATAATCTGGGCCAATTCTAGATGTCCCAGTTATTATCCAGTTATCGCGCCCAATTGCAAGATAGCGAGATAGCGAGATATTCTATTTATTATCTTTCTTTGCTGATTTGTTCATCCATGCGAAGAAAATATAACCAAAGAATGCAAAAATAGAAAGTCCAATATTGTCTACCCAGTTTATCTCTGGTTTGAATAAAAATTGTAAAACTGTTGGGAATATAAAAAACGACACACTATAAACTAAAGCCTGCTTGATCATACTGTCCTCCTATATTTTTAATTGCACCCTTAGTGAATCGACACTTTCTTTTACAAATAATTATATCATAGTTATTTTTTGGTTGTTTCTGTGATAAAATCCCCCTCTGCATCGCAGTTTTTTTCAATTAGCATGCCCGGTACACTATGACACCATTTGAAATATCTCCCATATACAATACCGTGCGAAAAACGACTTCTCTTTTGGGTTCATATTTGGGAAGTGTATCAGTGCATCCAACTACAAGAAATGATAATATGTATAATGGGCAAAGGATTATGCAATCGATAAATATGGTTTTTATTTGTTGCAACAGGAGGATATAGAATGAATAACGAAGATAATTTTTGGCTTGATTTACCGAAGCCGTTTTTTATATTAGCACCAATGGAAGATGTCACAGACGTGGTGTTTCGCCACGTCATTAGTGAAGCAGCAAAACCCGACGTATTTTTCACGGAATTCACAAATACAGAAAGTTATTGTCACCCTGAAGGAAGAGACAGTGTACGTGGTAGGTTAACGTTTACAGCAGATGAGCAACCGATTGTCGCTCATATTTGGGGCAATAAACCAGCATTTTTTGAACAGATGAGTATTGATATGAAAAAACTAGGGTTTAAAGGTATCGATTTAAACATGGGATGCCCCGTACAAAACGTCGCAGCCAATGGTAAGGGTGCTGGATTAATACGACATCCTGAAGTTGCAGCAGAAATTATTCAAGCAGCAAAAGCAGGTGGATTACCAGTTAGTGTTAAAACAAGGTTGGGTTACACAAATGTTGACGAGTGGCTCGATTGGTTAGGACATGTATTGAAACAAGATATTGCGAATCTTTCCATTCACCTTCGTACAAAAAAAGAGATGAGTAAAGTAGATGCACACTGGGAACTAATCCCTGAAATCAAAAAACTACGCGATGAAATTGCTCCAAATACGTTGTTAACCATTAACGGAGATATTCCTGATCGCGCAACAGGATTAAAATTAGTGGAACAATACGGCGTTGATGGTGTCATGATTGGCCGCGGCATTTTCACCAATCCATTTGCTTTCGAAAAAGAACCTAAAGAACATAGTGTGAAAGAGTTTCTCACTTTATTACTTTTACATTTGGATCTTCACGATAAATATTCAAACGAAATCGAACCTCGTTCATTTAAGCAACTTCATCGCTTTTTCAAAATCTATATTCGAGGATTTGAAGGCGCAGCTGAATTAAGAAACCAATTAATGAATACAAATTCAACGGATGAAGTCCGTCGTTTAGTACAGCCAGTTTTAGAATTAGACTAAGTCAAGCACGAGACACGGAGATAGGTTCCGCGTCCCAAATAATACTAACTAAATACATTGGAAGAGTAACTGGAGGCGATGACGATGCAAAAGCTCTATTTTGAACCTGCATGGGACAAAACAATTGCCCCTGCTGATCGCGAAAAAATTACTCATCATTTCCAACAACAAACAAAACAACTACAAGGCGGTGTCCATTTGTTATTTTTATGGAACGCTCGCAATCATAAAGGTGAACAGCTGATTGCCGTACTCATTCACAATTTTGAGGACATAAATCTCCGCTTACACAATACAGTCATTTCCTATTATGAACAAGGCATACATCGGACCAATGCTACGTTTAGCTTACCTTGTGAAATTGCCGGCAATACTTCTATGCCATGGACGTTTATATTTTCAGAAACGAATGAAACAAATGCAGACCCGCAATATATGATTTGGAATTAAAACAAAGTGGTGTCTATTAGTCAGCACTTAAAATAAAAGCTAAACAAATTTACACTAGTAGCACAAACCACGGACATGGTTTGTGCTACTATTTTTAAAATACTCAATGAAATTGTATGATATAAAAAACGTCAAAAGCCTTGCTGAATCAAGGGTTTTGACGTTAATTGAAAATCAATGAAACAAACTATGCAGACGGCGCGGGGCGAACCAATACCTCATGAATGTATGGCAACAACACTTACTTGCAATTAAAAATCCAGAGGATATCGACAGAGCGTTATATAATCGATATCCGCCGTTTATTTTATGAAATCGTGATGAATATCCTCTCACAGGCACTTTCCACTATCGAATTCTTTTTGCAAAAAGTTTTTTCTTTATGTTTAAGTAGTTTTTCATTTCAAAAATCAAATCAAATAGATTCGCCCGTATTTCAAATTCTTCTCTTCTCTTCGGCAACTCCATCTCGCGAATTAAGGCATTTAATTCCTCTAACTCATTTAATGAAATGTCCGTTGTATCTCCCGAATGAACGTTTCGACTTAAGTTCTCCAAGAACTCTGCAAACATTTCTTTCTGTTTAACGTCTAGGCTGAATGAAGAGAAAATAGCAACGATTTTCATCATATGTTTTAGAAGTTCCAGTTGATCCTCTCGCATTTCCAGATAATAATAATCTATATTTTGTTTTCGCAGCAGACGATTTTCTACATCTTGAATGGCAATGCTTTTAGATTGATTAATCAAATCTTCTACCTCAAGAATCTCTTTCCCATCCCACTTCCGCATACTATCCCTTAAATGGGCAGAGAATTCAAAGAGAATAATTTCAAACTTTTGTTCAATCTCCTTCTTAAAGTTTTCAATATCTCGCTTGAAATTTGGCATGAAACTATTGACGAGAAGAGCAATTCCCATACCGATGAAAATAATATAGAGCTCATTCAGAAACAGAGCCCAGGTAGCATCCTTTACCGTATAAACATGTAATACGACAACCATACTTGTGACAAAACCAGCCTGGATGTGAGCTCTTACAAGGATTGGAACAAATAATAAAATAAATAAGGAAAAAACAATGGGATTATAACCTAATACTTCAAAAAACAATGCACCAAGAATCAAAGATAAAAGAGAGGCCAAGAATTTATCCTTCATTGTAATTAATGTCTTTTTCTTCGTTTTCTCGATACACATAATAACAATAATTCCTGCAAATGTTGCAAATTCCAAATCCAATAAACTCGCAATCCAAATGGCCAGCCCTGCTCCTACAGCAGTCTTTATCGTCCGATAGCCCATACCAATCATGGAAGCACCATCCTATTATTTTCTCTGTAAATCCTTGCAGGTTTCCTGTTTTTACAAATATACGCGTTAATTCACATATATGTACAAGCATAGACACCATAACAGGATGGAATCAGCTTTGATGAATATCAAACCATTTATAGTGTATTCTAAGAATATTTTTTTGGACTATACCTCGAAATTCATCTGCCTATAGTTTAACACGTTGCTAATGAATCGTGATATCTATCTGACGCATTAAGAAGGATATTCGCACCTTCTGTCGTCTCGATGTAGATGTCTTTATCGAGAATGTCCGAGCTTAGGATTTTTTTTACAAATAACCTGGTTCAAAAAAACCTGATTTTTTTTAGGAATAGTGGTCGATCCAAAATTAAGGTGAACAGCTGATTAGCGTACTCATTCACAATTTCAAGGAAATAAATTTCTGCTTACACAATATAATCATTTCCTATTATGAACAATGCAAACAACCGGGCAAGGATACATTTAGTGTACCTTGTGAAATTGCCAGAATTGTTATGGAGGACATGCTAATCAAGATTGAAACGATGTTTCTTGTAGGAAGTGAATTGGTCATGACGTTAGCCGTTATGTTACGTGGAGTACGGTGGCGACAAGGAGAGTACCGAAGCTTTATCTGAGTGCGTAATACAGTTGGTTATCGAACCGTCTGGAAGAGTACCCCTAGATATGAAAGAAGTAATTGTAAAAACCGATTCGGCGGCTGTGAAACTTTTGTTGGTGAACAGTTTTAAATTCCATGAAATTGACGATCCAGGGAAGTAAATTTTATAAAATCATTGAAGGTTCAATGCATTGACAGCGACAGCTGTAGTAGCGATGATTGCATGATCCATCAATAGAAAAAAGTAACCACTCCGCTTCCGACCAAGAAGCTGAATGGTTACTTTCTGTGACATCTTTTGACTAACCGCACTTCATTTAAATGTCAGCCACATTATATAAAAGGACCCGTCACCTCAATAAGTAAAACCTTCTTTACCGAACCGACAACTTTTCCTGTTTAACTTGGCGTGCAATTTTCTCCGTTAAGCGTGTTGTCACTTTCGGCAACACCATTTTAATAACAGGTGTCAACACAGCGCCTGTTAAGCCGCCTGCATTTACTTCAACTGTCCCTGTCATCGTTGTTTGCCCTGCCGTTTCATCAGCAGTAAACTGGCCACTACCTGTAAAGTTGTCCGTTAACCCTTTTAACTCGAACCGAATCATCGATGGCTCATGAAATTCAGTGATGTTTAACTCCATTTTTACAGCCTTTTTAAATCCTTTAATATTCCCTTCGAATGTCCAAACCGACTTTTGTTCATCGATTTGTTCATGCTCCTTATAGGCAGGAACCATTACTGCCCAGTTTTCGATTTGACTAACGTATTCCCATACGTTCTCTACAGGTGCTGGAATGATTACAGAATGTGATGCAATTGCCATACGTTTCACTACTTCCTTCTATATGTATTTAAAATGTGAATCTACCACTAACATAATAGCATTTTAACTGTATCGATCCACATTTAATCCCCCTCCCCCAAAGAAGTTGAATAAGTTAAATAATGAGTAAGGAAACCTTGAAATTGAAGGTTTCCTTTTTAGGTGAGGCCAAGATGGACATTATATATAATTTTTAAAATGATACCTACATCTGCTGGGTACAAATTGGTACCTATTAATAACTTCATGTAAAATGATAAATATTGGAAGGGGTATGTAAAAATGAAAAAAAGATTTAAAGTAAAATTAAAAGAACATTTAAGTGGAGGCCTTATTAAAATTGTAGTGGATACTGAAACAGGTGTAAATTATCTCATGACTAGTGGTTTGGGATTGAGTGGAATGACTCCTTTACTAGATAAAGATGGGAAGATAGTGATTGATTAATATCTAGATAAAAGTTCCTTTGGATTCTTCTAACAGCTTATAGGGGGAACACTTAAACTAGCCTGCCCTTTTACTTTAATATGTTTAAACGAATAAATGTTTCAATTTTTCTTATTGAACTAAAGCTCCGCTAGCACAATAAGAAAAGCATTACTGTTGTTACACCAAAATACCAGTTAGTTGAATGTTAAAATGGATATTCAATAAATTTCTAATTCATCTATCTTTTCGCATATATCTTTAGCTCTTTTAGACCTAAGGAACTCATCTATACACCAAAATAGACTTGATGATAAAAGAGCGGTAATTAAAACTAAGCGATTAAATCTCCTTTCCATTTCTAAGATTGGCATTAAAACAAACGAAGCAGCAAAGAATAAATGAATGAATAGCGCCAAACTTCCTCTGAGCAATCCTCTTAGTCTTTTTGTAACGAAATCAGAAAGAATAGATGATAGCACTCCATAAATCAAAAGAATGGGTAAGAGATAAACACCTATTAAGAGGACAAATCCAGACTGTTCTAATAGAAAATAAATTAACATGAGCAAAATACCAGCAATAAAACCGAAAAAAGTTTTCTAATAATCAAGTAGATCCCCACAATCAATTTATTAGTGAAATTCTCCAATAGTCTACTTCTTATTGAACTAATTTATCCGATAGTTTAATAGGATAAAAACTGCCTGAGTGTATGGTACCTGCGCAATAAAAAACAAGTAACAACTCACACAATTTCTTAAAAAATCAATAGAGATTAGGTTATCATGTACCTATCTAATCTTCAGTTCATAAATATGTAATTTAAATTAATTACTACAATAGTTTCGCACACAGGTACCTGAAATTTTTAAAAATATAAATAGAATATATTTTGTTTGGGTCTTACAATAATCACCAGTTTAATAACTATCTTATCACTAAATCACATCAACCCAAATACAATAAACATCATGACGATTACAAGGGCAAAAAATATAGATAGAATGCCTAATAACCTTGGATTTTTTATATCCTTTCCTTCGTGTAAATTTTTCATATACGTCAACTGACACACGTAACCACTTGTTCCCAATAATGCCCCTAGTACAATCCAAAAAAATTCCATACAAAAACCCCCTCGTACTTTTATTAGAACGAATAAGTATTTACCAAAGAAATAACTACTTATAACCCATCGGTAAAATGATAGACACCATCCATTATATACCTATACGTAGGAACACCATCATAGGGTTGCGATTCCAGTGTTTCATCTGTGGAAAGATCTTTACCGTTCCTACTGATCGCAATTCCGCTAATTGATTGGAAAACAGCACCGAAACTGAAATAGATGACATCTTTATCTACAAAATCATAACCATATACGCCAGCGGACTGTTTTAATTTTTCCATTTTCTTCACAATTTCATTGCTAGAAAAAACAGAATCCGTGTTTTCTAAATCGCTTGTGTTAGATGACCATGAAGAAAAATGATCTCCAACTGATACTTTACCATCGTCGTACGCTTGAAAAACCGCATCTGAAACGGCATAAAAATCGTTTTGATATAATTTGAATTTACCCTCTGATTTTAATGACGGTACAAAAACAATGATAATTGTCATCGTTATGGAAAATACAATCGCACGAACTATTTTCTCACTATCTTTTCCTCCATTACTTTTCACAACAATAATAATCAACCCAATTACGGGAATTCCCACCAAAATCATCGCAGGTAAATAAATAATTGACGTTAAGAAGGGGTCACCCACTACAAATTTTGCATACAGAAACAAGAAATCGCCTGCCCATAACATAAGTAACAGAGCAATCATCCCCTTGAAATTCCCTTTCCCACAAATCAATACTACCGCTGCTCCAAGTACTAACGATAGTGTAATAATAATAGCTAGAGCCATATCTTTCACCTCGCAAAAATGTATTTTAAAGGATAGCATTCCATCACTATATCCATAATTGTCTAAAACCCTTATTTAAACTCTGTTTTCAGAAGGTAAACAACATCATACTCTTCCAACTCACTCATATGACCATCAACATCTTTATAAAAATCGTTAGGAAGGCTACTCATAACACTTTCATCACTTGAAAACTATCCCCACGAACATCCACTTTAGGCGTTTGATAGCCTGTGTCATTCATGAATAAATCCTTGATTTCCTGCATGTCTAATCCCGTACGCTCTTCCTTGATTTCTGCACAAATCATGCGTAATTCTTCGTAGCGTTCGATATCGTAAATATTACTTAAAAAGGCTAAGCTGGATTGCGATAAGGCTTGAATGAGTTGTGCCCATCCCAACCATTGATAACCCATGAAGTGCACCTGCTTTCGTTGTTTGATCCGTTATCTAGACGATTCACTCATTTCTAAAGTTACAAACTTTTCTTGTAATTAAGCGCCTCATAAAAAATGAGCTGAATTTTATAGATCTCAGCCCTTTAAACTATTCGTATAATCCGACAATATACGGAGATCTTGAATTTCTCAGGTAACTGTGCGCAGAACTAATTAGTTAATTCACTATAATTGTATTATAATATAATATAAATCAGGAAAATTGTAGAACGTCTGCTTTTTTTTATATTAATTCAGAGGTGTGAATTGCTTGTATCTGTGTGGCGCACAGGCACCCGATTTATTGTACTTTGATATTGGCTTTTCCCTCTAACTCTTTCGCTAGATTTTCTTCGTTTATTCTTTCCCAACAAGTATTACATCTATTAGTCTTCTTGCCTTTTTCATTCAAGTGAAGGTCATTATGCCTTGTAGTTTTACCACATATGAAACAATTCTTATACAGAACGCAAATTATTTGAGCAAACGGATCTTCAGATGTAGTGGCTACGATATCTTTTATATTTTTCACAAGAAGTTTTGCTGTGTTAACCGCATCATCACCAGCAGAGTGAAGTTCTCCATCTTGTTCAATTCCACTCATCGTTAATGCTTCTTTCAGTGAAATTTGTCTGTTTTCTTGAAAAACATCCACACATATAGGTCTTTGTATATCATTAAAGTTTTTTACCCACGATAAATCAAATCTTTCCTTCGCATAGTGATTGACAAGGAGTCGAAGGTCGCTATTGCTCCAACTACATAGATAGTAATCTTCCTCGCCTATCCACTTACGAAATCTTTGCATTACCTCTACCATGTTCGGTGAATCAATGAACTGATCAGTAGTTAGCCCTACAAATTTCAATGTTCTCTTATCAAGTAAATCCATTTGTGGGGGTTTTACGTAAGACTGAAACCTATCAATGATTTTTAATTCACCTTCGACATCCGAGACTTTGGCAGCGCCAATTTCAATTATATACTGTGGCATATCTGTTGTATGTGACATCGTTGCCTCTAAATCGAAAACTATATATTGCATGATAATACCTCTTTCATTTTAGCTTGTAACAAGCATATCTCTTTTCCAGATATAATGTTAGGTACACTGTGCAACTAATAAATAACAAACAATTCACATTCTTACATAAAAAAACAATAGAGATTAGATTATCATGCACTTATCTAATCTCCAGTTACTAAATATATAATTGTAGTGAATTATCGGAATAGCTTCGTGCGCAGGTATCTGAAATTTACCGCCGCTCCAAGTACTAACGATAGTGTAATAATAATAGCTAAAGCTATATTTTTCCACCTCGCAATATGTATTTTTAAGTATAGTAACCTACGGTAAAGGTGATGGCATTTAAAATGCGAAAAACGTTTGTCGCACTCCTAATTTTTATGTTCATCAACACTTTTCTCTTTCTAAAACACTTGCTATCGTTGTTAAAACAACCTACTGCCGAAAACAATAAACCTGATACTGTGGTCCCTAGACCCATCTTTGTTCCAATTGAATAACTAAATCCAGTTGCACTATAGGCAATTATCACCTCTCCGTTTTAAAAATCTACAATTTCAGTATCTTTTATTGATCCACAATTAACAATTAAAATATGCCTTCAAGAAATCAAAAAACGATGACCAAGTTTCCTTTAGCTCTCCTTTTAAAAGCAGTTCATCTCCACCCTCAAAATTAACTATATAAATTT
This sequence comes from Sporosarcina psychrophila, assembly GCF_001590685.1. Lineage (GTDB taxonomy): Bacteria > Bacillota > Bacilli > Bacillales_A > Planococcaceae > Sporosarcina > Sporosarcina psychrophila. The sequence goes on along the minus strand of NZ_CP014616.1, from coordinate 946,365 downwards.
TATCTGTTACAGTATCCAGCACTAATACAGCATTTGCTGACATTTCACTTAAAACCAGATACTGCTTCGGAAAACCATGTTCTTTTCTAGAAATGAGTGTGTATGATTCAATATTATTTTCTTCATCTGCTATATCTAATAATTCAAAGGGTACAAGCTCTTCCCAAAAAGATCCTGCATACTGGATATAAAATTCTTGGAAAGTATCTGATACGTTTACACCTAGCCTTATTAAAGCATCTTGTACTAGATTGCTATCTTCACGTTTATATATTTCTTCTCCTAGAACTTCATCTAGTCTCTCAGGCAAACTCATATTATTTTCCTCCTAGTGTCTCTTCTCCTCGTATTTTCAAATAATTAATAGAATCTACTTTTTGAAATGCTCCTCTAGTTGTCTCATCCATTGGATAAAATGGGTTTAACTTTCCTTTATAAGGATGTAGTGGAGCTCTTTTAGCATTACTGATATTATGGTACCTAGTTGAAGCTTCATATAATGGCCCAATACCTTTTTGTTGTGAATGATGTAACGTTGCAACACTACTTGCATCATCAAGAATAGGAGCAAGTCCGTATTTCGCAGATGCTTCAGCATTTGTTAATCCGCGACCTTTTTTAGCACCTTGTGTTCGGACCATATCCCAATTAATATCTCCTCTTTGATATACCTTATAAGTAAACCCTGTGCCATCTTTACCTGCATTATACTCTACACTTCGAGTAAAATATTTATTATTCTTATAGTCCTTTAGATATTGATAAGTTTCTTTACCCGTACCCTTAGTCACGATATCCACATTCTTTACTTCAACCTTAACATCGGTAGCTCCATTTTTGATACTCGTAGGAATATCCGTTTTTGCGAATGGCGTATTGAATGTAAAGGCATTTGGCGTACCCAATTGGTAATGAGTATTAGTTAAGAGATCTAGTTGATTTTGAGTTTTGCCCAGCGGACTGTTGACGACATCTTTGTAAATTGGAGAATAGATGGACTCCATCTTCTCTGTACTTACCACTTTACTTACTTGATTTAGATCTTGTGCTTTTCCGGTTAATTTCACACCCGCACTTGCCCAGTCAGCGAAGGGAATCATCGCTCCCAAAGAATGGGTTGCATTTAATGTATCCCCTCTCGCAGCATAGATAACTCCATTTACGCCATCTGCTACTTCACACAAGCCCGGCAATATCTAAGACAAACTGAAAAGTATCTAGTACTTTGTTTTCCTTGGAGTAAGAAGTCACTTTCAGTAGAAGACGAATTTATTATAGAGCTGTGAAAAGTACTAGGTCTCGGATTAACGCCCACTTAATTACAATAAGTATAAAAATATAAAGAAGCACTTGTCGCCTATTAAAAGGCAATCAAGTGCTTTATTGTTTACTTTTTTTCAAATTCCTTCATTCTCTCTATTAAATCTAAATCTGGCTGTTCTTTGTTTTGGCTTACATATTTATATTCAAAATACTTAATTCTAGCTGTTGGGCCAAATTCACTTTCATGCCAATTTGTATAATCAAAATGTACATTTAATTTTCCTGTATCATTTATTAATAATGTCACTGAAAACCAAGGTTCTTGGTCGTTATCAATAAAAACTTTTTGAAGTTCAACAGTTAGTTGCAATAATTTATGTAGTTCTTTATTATAAGCCCTCTTATCTATACTATATAATTTTGGAATATAATGTGAATAAACGTGTTGCTCCTCACCTTGGGGTGTAAAAAAGAAGAAAACTCCTCCTTCTCTCTCCTTAACTTCACCATTAAAATAGAAATTATCCCATTCAGTTGGAATCATATCATTAACCTGTTGTGCAATTTTATTATATAACTTGTTTAATTCTATTTCAAAACTCATCAATATCAGCCCCCTGATTTATTTGCAATCTCACGAATCACTGGGAATTGTCCTTCAATTTCATATTCGACCATAAAGGAATCAGGTCGCATTGAATTATTAGAATAGATTGGATCAATGCTAATAGAAACTTTCTTCGGTGGTATCTCTTTCAATGCATTGGCCCACTCAGTCTCCATTTCGTACCAAACTCCACCCCTCCTATTAATTTGACTATTTTGTGGTACAAGATTATCAATATCAGGAGGACCATTAAATTGTGCTCCTATTAAATGTCCGCCATCATCATCTGGTAATCTGTCTTTTCCCCCTACATTTGCCTGGGCATATTTATTTCTATCAGCCTTTTTCAATACAAGTTCAGGAGCATTTACATTTACTATACTTCCAAGTTCATCAGTAGTATATTTGTAGTTATTATTGGTTACATACTTAGTATTTGGGAGTAGTTGTTTCTTACCATTTTCACCTTTTATTATGTGCTTTCCGAAGTCAATTTCTTTAACTTCGTTGACTATACCTTTTCCCGTACCCTTAGCCCCAACATCCACATTCTTCACTTCAACCTTAACATCTCCAACTTTGATACTCGTAGGAATATCTGTTTTTGGGAATTGCATATTGAATGCAAGGGCATTTGGCGTACCCAATTGGTAATGAGTATTAGTTAAGAGATCTAGTTGATTTTGAGTTTTTCCTAATGGACTGTTGACGACATCTTGGTAAATTGGCGAATAGATGGACGCCATCTTCTCTGTACTTACCACTTTTCTTACTTGATTTAAATCGTTTCCTTTTAAGGCTAATTTCCCACCCGTACTTGCCCAGCCAGCAACTAGAATCATCGCTCCAAAAGAAAGGGCCGCATTTAATGCATCCCCTCTTGCCGTATAGATAACACCATTTACGCCATCTGCGACTTCACCAACAACAGGTATAAGCCCTGCTAAATCTAATCCAAACTGGAAAGAATCAAGTAATTTGTTTTCTTTGGGTTTGTCGACTTTAACGGTCTCTTCTTCCTTATAGTCAACTTTGGAAACAACTTCATAGAAAACTGTTTGGCCTACAACATACTCTTTAATGAGTAAACCATTTTCATACATATGGTATTTTATATTTTCATCCAGATTCTCTTCGACAGTATTCACTTTTTTCCCTTCAAGGGTTTGAAAAGTCGCTGTAGTAATCATCGTACCAATCAGCTGTTGATGTTCCTTTACCCATAAGTCATTTGGATTTAAGTACACTTTTGGGAACAGTTCCGTTCTAATTTCACTTCTAAACGTCAGAAGATTCCATTGGCTCGGGACGAAGTTTATGTCCTTTACTCCTGCTTGGAACAGTCCTTCCATATCCGTAAGCCACGTGTTCATCGTCTGCAAATCTTGTTCAATGGGATGTAGTGCGGTAGTCTGAGTTTCATCAAATTCATAAAGTTGAGAGATGGTATCATCACGTTTCCTCTTAAAACGAATGACTCCCTCTTGCACTTGTTCCCTTCCAGTCAAAGATGAATACAAAAATAAGACTGGAGGGAACTAAATGAACGAACAATATCGAGTAGTAAAAATCAGTTACTCAGAAGAACTATCATCTGAATCTGAACTATGGTTTAAAAGATTTATTGAAAAAATCTTATTGGATCATGTTGCAAAAGATGATTATAGACTACGAGCTTTAAATCGAGGTGCCTGTGCGTCAAACAAACATGAAAGTTCGAACAATCAAGTTTTCCCTTACATAGTTACCTTGGCATTTCTAACACCCAACTGCTACAAAGTAGTTCACATCACTTCTAAGCCAATCATTTCAAAAAGCGTATATGTCTTCATCCTATTGCGGATCTTGCGGTATATAAATTATCATACCGTCCCTCCCCTCGTCAAAAGTACGCGGTAACTATTGATTTGAAGGAGATGCACATCCTTCGCTTTTGGATTTCACTAATTTTCAGACGACCATTCTTCGTCCTTCCTTGCTAAATCTTCACCCAAAGAAACGATTGGGAAATCTAATTCGAGTCCTGGCATGAAAATTCAGTTGTCGCACTATTAAATCTACATCGATATTGGATATGTAAAATGTCATCTCGTCTAATTATCGTACTTTTCGAAATGCCTAAGTATTACAACACTACTTCATAATGGTACAACCTTCATGTGCTATGAATTTCAGTAAAGCATCATCCATGCCGTCCAAAGTTTAAACTTCTCACAAAAAAACAAAAACACATGTTGTCTAAAAGGCAATCAAGTGTTTTAAAGTTGGCTATATAAAGTAATTCATTATTAAACCAACAAGCCTATTTAATTTCGTAAATTTTTGTCTTGTTACCAGTAATAATAATTCGTATGTTAAAAATGTCATCTCACTTAATTTATTGCTTTCATCCGCACAATTTATTTTTTCATAATACTTTCCAATAGAACATTTTTATAAACTCTTGATTAAAAATGTATATTCAAATCTTCTCGAATCGCTTTTTCTAAATATTCTTCAAAACTTCTTGCTATTATTTCTTTTCCACCAAAATCAAAGTCAAATGTAATAATTTCTGTATTAGAAGAATTAAAACCTACCGAATTTCCTACACCGTCTATTCCAATAACAATAAAACTCTCATGCCCTTCGGGAAGAATATTTCTAAACTGTAGAGATTTCTCTACAAATGATGGTGTAGCAAAAAATTCCGCCTCTCTCAATCCTAAAACAATTGCTTCACCAACTGCTTCCGAACCATATCTCAAAAGAAACATTTTAAAATCCTCTGGTGATTTTACTTTGAGTTCATCTTCAGCTTGTATTACTTCCTCTATATTAACGGGCCCACCAAAGGCTTCAGGGCACATTTCAAACTCTTCATCAATCGCATTTAACAATTCTATTTTCATTCAATTATCCCCCTTTTAATCATTTCATTGGCATATCTTACTTTCCAATATTCTTTACGCCATTTATTGAATTCCTGCCTAGCTTCTCCGCCGCCAACTCCTCCCTTATTTCCAAATGGATGCTGTCTTTTGTTTCCTAGATCATGGTATCTACTAGGCATCTCAATTATTGGTCCCTCAACTTTTTGTTCAGTTACCATTAACAGTACCCTTCATGGGTTCTGAATTTCAAGCTGGTCTCATTCATTGTTTTATCCTTAAATTGCTCACAAAAAACAACACCTGTTGCCTAAAAGGCAATCAGGTGCTTTATGGTTAGCTATATAAAGTAATTCATTACTAATTCTATCTGTAAACCCACGAGCTTGTTTAATTACGTAAGTTTTTGGCTAGTTCCCTGCAACAATATTTCGTATGTTTCAAATGTCATATCGCCAGTTATCATATTTATTTTTCATAACCCAAGTATTCTTTGGTACAATCTACATGAGTTATAGATTTTGACTAACCTCAGTAAGATTACTTTGTGAGTGGTAGACTAATAGAATATTGCTATTTCTAATTATTTGCATGTTTTTTTAATTATCTTGAAGCCCTATTACAATCCATTCATCTACAATATCCCAGAAATCCACATTATATTCAGGCTTATCATTGGTAAACCATAATGTCGCTACATCATCGATACAGTTGTTTAAATCTATAGCAACATATCCTCCCATGCCGTTTTCAAAAAAACCATATGTTGTAGCCATATTAATTCCTAATGGTTCATCTAATTCTTCAAGTATTCCCCATTCATAATCCTCAAAATGAGTACTGCTTTCCACTGGTACTAGTCCCATAGCTCTACTTGGCAGATAATAAAACCCATTGTGTAACTTTTCATAGAACCTCTTAATAGATTCTGGAACATTTGACCAATCTTGTTGCATTTCTGAAATATAAATAGAACTGGTCGGTATACCACCTTCGTAATAAAGAATTTCGTCATTTTCACTCTTTACGCTGTATAGTACTGCATATTGTCCATTATCTACAATTAGTTCAAATTCTAATAAATTCTCTTTCAAGTATGATATAGTATTGCTCAATTCTTTTTCACACACATCATTCCATAAAGCTATTAATTTATCTTTCTTTCTAGCTTTATCTGTTTCTTTAAATATCTCTATCCATTTTTCAGGCATATTTTCCTTTTCTATATTGAGTAAGTTTTTGTTAGATACAAACTCTATACTTTTTCTGTATTGTTTTAATGAAGATAACTTATCCACCCGAATTCACTCCTTTTTATTTATCCTATTAAATTCATCTGTCATCTTTTGTATCTCAATTTCTAGTTCTTTTTCTTTTAATATCATTTTTTCCCTAAATACAGGATTCACCAAAATGTTTTCTTTTTTGTAGATGTTCCAATCCGCAAATGATTTTGAACCTTTAGATGTATTAGCTGCTTCACTAAGACCTTTAAAATTCTCTACAAAATTGGCAATTTCCTTCTGTTGTTGGTAAGTCAATGTCTCAAAACCTTCCAAACGAGCTATTTTCTCTAGAGAAACAATATGATCTGCATGCAGTTTTTTTTCAATTATTTTTCCGGGTAAAGCAAAATCCTCAGTTCCAATAATATCATCAATATTTTTATTAACTTCTTTTTGTATTTTAGAAGATGGCGATGCTCTTCTTAATTTAGCATATGTCTCATCGGAAATTTTCCTTTCCCCATATCTTGCACCTTGCGTAATGTTTTTATCCGTACCCTTAGCCCCAACATCCACATTCTTCACTTCAACCTTAACATCGACATCTCCACCTTTGATACTCGTAGGAATATCTGTTTTTGGAAATGGCATATTGAATGCAAGGGCATTTGGCTTACCCAATTGGTAATGAGTATTAGTTAAGATATCTAGTTGATTTTGAGTTTTTCCTAATGGACTGTTGACGACATCTTGGTAGATTGGGGAATAGATGGACGCCACCTTCTCTGTACTTACCACTTTTCTTACTTGATTTAAATCGTTTCCTTTTAAGGCTAATTTCCCACCCGTACTTGCCCAGCCAGCAACTGGAATCATCGCTCCAAAAGAAAGGGCCGCATTTAATGCATCCCCTCTTGCCGTATAGATAACACCATTTACGCCATCTGCTACTTCACCAACAACAGGTATAAGCCCTGCTAAATCTAACCCAAACTGAAAAGAATCAAGTAATTTGTTTTCTTTCGGTTTATCGACTTTAACGGTCTCTTCTTCCTTATAGTCAACTTGGGAAACAACTTCATAGTAAACTGTTTGGCCAACAACATACTCTTTAATGAGTAAACCATTTTCATACATATGGTATTTTATATTTTCATCCAGATTCTCTTCGACAGTGTTCACTTTTTTCCCTTCAAGGGTTTGAAAAGTCGCTGGAGTAATCATCGTACCAATCAGCTGTTGATGTTCCTTTACCCATAAGTCATTTGGATTTAAGTACACTTTTGGGAACAGTTCTGTTCTAATTTCACTTCTAAATGTCAGAACATTCCATTGGCTCGGCACGAAGCTGATGTCCTTTACTCCTGCTTGGAACAGTCCCTCCATATCCGTAAGCCACGTGTTCATCGTCTGCAAATCTTGTTCAATGGGATGTAGTGTAGTAGTCTGAGTTGCATCAAATTCATACAGTTGTGAGTTGGTATCATCACGTTTTCTCTTAGAACGAATGACTCCCTCCTGCACTCCGCTATCATCTAAGTGGGGCAGTCCGACAATATCACTCACCTGATCCATGATACTGTTTGCCTCATCCGTCAAACTATCCGTGAGATGACCAATAAGCGTAAGGCCCTGTTCTAGCTCTCCCTCAAGGAATTGTTCTACTATGTACCCAGATGAATCAGGTTCGAGTGAATGAAGTGCTGCCTCCATCTGCTGAAGCACTTGTTTGAACTGTTCGGAAAACAACTGAAAAAAATGAAGAAATGGTAAATGACATTCCTGGTAAAAGGAACGGATGGCATTACCCCCGGCTCCTTTAAATTGTTCCTCCATCTGAACTAGACCCTCCACTGCATGGTGGATCGCTTCCATCTCACCGCTTAACCTGTCTAACATAGTAATGTTGCGCTGCAGCCCTTCTTGAAATAAATCTACGTCCAATATTTTCATAGGCATTGCCTCATCAAGCGTTTAAAAATAGCTACTTCACAATATTCTTTAGTATACAATAATACCCCACTGGTGAACATTCTTCTCCCCCTCTAGTAATCTATAAACAGTTATTATATTCCATTTTTTCCATAGATGTAAAGGGAGAGGTTATTATATTCCCAAAAATCATGAATTAATATATACAAAGTAGCATATGACTTGAGCTAATGAGCTTCTGTTTTAAGTTTTGATACTGCTCAACAATACAGAAGGAAAGGTGTACGTCATACCAACCTTACTTAATTTCTCTTCTTCCACCTCGTAGTCTTCTGAAATTTAAATGTTCAAAAAATGTGTATAAGTGTTTATACTATTATGCTAAATTATTTCTATGAGTCATTAAATTAAAGTAGCAGGTTAGTACATAAAAGTCCTATAAGGAGTTGATACTTTTGGTTGACAAAGAAACACAGATAAAGATACTGCTATATGGAAATCCATTAGATTTTGCTTGTGAAACTCTGGGTGTTAAAAATATGAGATATCATAATTACTCTAGTGTTTTTACGGTTAGTAAGGAAGAAGTGTATGAATATATCTCAATCAATGGTATCCCACAGAGTGATTCAACGAGTAGATATTCTATGGAAGAAGGCTTCAAGTTTTTTGAGGAAGAAGGGAAATGGTATACCTTTTTTAGAGAAAGGGGTTATATCTATCATGAAAAAAACTTTGATGATTATGAACTTGGAAAAAAATATATAGTACTTATATTGCTACAATTAGCTGGTACTGGACTATATAAGTAGTTGGTTCTATCAATCAGGGGCATCGAAACTGTGAAAGCGAAAGGATATAGAAAGACGTCGATACGTGACGATATCAATGAAACTGCAAAATACTCGGTAAAGCCTTCGGATTATCTGACTGGTAATCTTCAAAATGATTTAGAGGTTGTAAAAGATTTGGTGTAAGGAATGTATCGAAAACGATTGATTGCCTGCATGGGTTTATTAAAAACGATTCATAAAGAGTTGAAGATGGAGTTATTGTTCATATATTTCAAAGTGGATTCACCCGATCATTAATGGAACAAACAAGTTTGTGTGAACTTTCATGATTGAATGAGTGACTTGTCCCGTAAGCGTCAAATAGGCGCTTACATACTTATTGTACTCGTTTGATTGAATTTCAAGAAGAACTGTCTTCAATAATTGGGCTAAATTGTGGGGTAAATTGGATAAATATGAACGAAGGGGATGAATTTTTCTATGTTATGGATTTCTACACAAGATAAGCACAGTTTGATAAATGTAAAAGAAGTTACTGTAAACGGGAAAAAAATAAAAGGCTTTGTTAGCGGTTCGTCTTTAGACGAATGGAGTAAAGATTTAGGAAAGTATGAATCAAATGAAAGAGCATTAGAAGTTCTTAATGAAATATTTAAGAAAATCGAAGAAATCAATGGTATTTCTGCGACATCCGCTATACCTAAAAAGTAAGTTTCAACTTGTTCGATAAATAGGCTCTTTTCTAGAATGAGGTTCTGCACCGATTTAGGAATAGAGTCATTTTGTTGAATAACGCAGGATTTTCTCAAAAACGTGCACGATAACGAAATAAATTTGTGCAGTAATAGGGCCATTTAATGGAGAATGTATGTTAAATTTCACGCAAAATATTTCCAATACCAAAAAGGGGTGTGTATGTTGAATAAATATCAAGAACGTACGGTTTACATTTCAATTGTAGCACTTGCTTTTTTCTTAGTATTATCTTTAATTACACATAATTGGGGATTCTTTTTATGGAGTATATTGCCTGTTTTTATAGTTTTGATGTCTACGTTTTTCACCAATAAGGACAAGAAAAAAAATAGGTGATGAACATACTTATTCAATCATCGGGTGCTATTGTTGAAAATGATAAGCCTAATTCCTCGCCTAAGATACGGAGGGATTAGGCTTTTTTATCTTTGATTGAATGAGTAACGTGTACCCCACAATTTGCATCCCCTCCCTTTGTCTGAATCAGAGCTGCTTTGTTGATTTCAGTAGTATATACCGGCCGCCATGGACGTTCACACGGACGGATCTCATACATCGTAAAAAGCAGACATGTGCTGGTATGCCTGCTTTTTGATTTATTGATATTCGATCAATGATCAGGTACAATATCCCGATTTTTATTAATGTTCACAATGGAGCCGATTCGCTGGACCTCTACATATTAGCCTGTCCAAACACTTGAATAATCATCGTGGGAAGGGAAATATCTTGGCCTTTTCACTCCGATAATAGATATTCACTGTTGTCGGCGGGACATCCTCCGTCTCTTCTAGCATCAGCTGTAGTTCTCCGTTTAATTTCTTCTCTTTTAACGACTAACGGATGTCTTACATTAACAGTTATCGAGTTCTCTTAGCAGTTGTTGCATTTGTTTTATGCCCTTCCATTGAGAAGTTATGATTGCATAAAGAATTGGTTTGAGTTCAAGGCAGATATTAAACATAAGTGCATTGTTTGACATCCGGACAGCACCTTTATGATGAGGAATCATTTCTCGCATAAAGTTTGCGTTTATGTCGTTTGTAATAGCGGCCGAACCCATCTTCATAAACATTGTTTCAGCTATTTTATTGAAATTATTCAGATATAGATAGAGGTCATATTCTGAATTTGTCAGCGTACTACATTTACATTGTATAGCTAGCATATTTGAGATGCTTTTTGTTTGTTCTGAAATGATATTTGTGGCGATACTTTGCAATTGAAGATTTGTTGTGTACTGTAGTATGTTTTTAGACATTTTAATTGCTGCTAAGTGATGTGGAATCATCTGCTTAATAAAGTTATCTGAAATACTATTGGTGAGGGTAACACTTGTCATATCACAAATCATAGTATTGAGGATATCGTAGTAATGGTCCAGATAGGCTTTTGTCACATGGCTTAGTTCGCAGTTGCTATCCATAAAGGTAAAATCTCCTTTTTGAATAGTGTATGGAAATCGGTATGTTATTGTGTCATCTGATTTCTTATCTTCTACGGTATCAGTTTCCCGATGACCGAATTCCTCTCTATGTTAAATTTCAGGTACCTATGCGTGGCGCTAATCAAGTAATTCATTACAATTGTACAATTATAGAATAAAAATCAGAAAAACTGGAGATTATCTACTTTTTTTATATGTATATTCAGGCGTATGAATTGTTTGTCTTTGTGCGACGCAAGTACCCAATAATTTACCCAAACAAAAAACGACCTCATCACAAGATGAAATCGTCTTCGTTTACTATATGTTGTTGCTATAATGATGCCAAAAACTGTGATTTTACTCATTTCTTCGCCGCTTATTTAACCATATACTTTCCAGTCCAGTCATACCAACACTTCCGCTTAAATTAAGATAAAATAATCAATATCCTGATTTCAGGCAATTAATTGCTTAATAATAATTTAGGCATACTTATGATTAACGACTAAATTAATATCTGCCGAACAATAACAGATGGCAGAGGATTCCATTTGAATAATTCATGTGAAAAACATCCTGAAATTACATCAATGCGTGTGGAGTTTTGCTCAAAGCTGAATTTTGATTATCAACCCCATTGCTTGACACCATCAATTTTGTCGATTTAGTTTGTTAGACTGTTAATCTAAAATTGGCTTCAACCTTCTCTTTTACACACTAATTATCTCTCTCATAGTTCTGTCTTCTCATATGTTCAACAATATACTCGGCATCATAACCTACTCCCTGAAGCAGTGAGGACCCCCTACGTGATTGCCATGGTAGACCTAAAAAATAGAGTCCTTTTATTAGGCTACCCCCCCTGTTGTGAATAATTTCTTTCTTATTACCAATCATATCTTCCATTCTTAGCCATTCGTACTCTTGTTGGAATCCGGTTGCCCATATTATGTTGCTCACTTCTAAAGTAGTTGAATCCTCGAATATGATTGAGCTATCCAAAGCACTTGTTACTCTTCCCTTAAGAATAATACCGCCCTTTTTTATAGCATTTCTCAATTCAGTTCCGAAGACCGGATCGCCTTTCCCCCGAATTATGTTCCCAAAAAATGATGTGTTAGTTACTTTTAATATTCCCAATTTATCAAACCACCAAAACACACTTTTCCCAGCAATAGTTAATGGGAAATAACTAAGCTTTTTACTTACTGCTATATATGTTTCTTTTTCTTCTGCAATTTCAACTGCGATTTGAGCACCACTATTACCACCTCCTACAACAAGAACATTTCCTTTTTGTAATTGGCTAGGATTCTTATATTCAGAAGAATGTAACTGTACAATATTTCCGCTAAGTAAATTCGAAAATGCAGGGACCCGTTTTTTTTGAAATGGTCCTGTGGCTACCACCATGTTTGTCGCATTAAATATACCTTTAGTTGTTTCTACACAAAAACCGCCTTCAGTTTTTATTACACTTAGAACTTCAGTATCCATTTGAACTGGTAATTCCAATAATTCTAAGTAGAGCTTTAAATAATCCGCAACTTCATCCTTAGTGGGAAAACTGTGTTGTTTGCCCTCTAGGGAGAGACCCGGTAACGAGCTGTACATTCGAGGTGTAAAAAGCTTCAAGGAGTCGTATCGATTTTTCCATATCTCGCCCACAGTTTTCCCTTTATCAATAATTAAAAAACTTACTTTGTCATTTTTCAAATAATAGCCCATTACGAGCCCTGCCTGTCCAGCCCCTATAACAACAGTCTCATAGCTTTTAATGCAATTCACTTTTTCACTTTCAGAACGGAAATATTCACATGTATGTTTTTTTGGCATAGCTATCTTCTCCCCTCATCATTCAAACACCCATTTGAATATAATGTAACTCTATTCTGACAAACAGTCAAACATATATTTGATTGAAAATAAAAATAAACCGTTATTCCTTATGTAAGGAAGTAACGGTTCATTTATTAAAGTAACTTTATTTACTCAAGAGACTTCTTTGATTTGATAAAAACCATACAGCAAGCAATAATCACAAAAGCAACTAATGCTAAAAATGGTATCGTAATAAACCCAAACCAATTTATATATTGGGCACTACAAGGTACACCACTCACGCACGGCTTGATGCCTCCAAAGCCGGGTATCTTCTGCTCTAAATAATGCATGAAAGATATACCTCCTCCAATAAGTGCTAACGGAAGAACGAACTTTTTTACGGAACTGTCATTTTGAAAAGTTCCAATCCCTAATATCAAAGTAAGTGGGTACATGAGAATCCGCTGATACCAACATAGCTCACACGGAATAAACCCTTTTATTTCACTGAAGTACAAGCTCCCAAACGTTGCAACTAATGAAACAACCCAAGCGCCATATAATAAATATCCCTGCGGTTTGGATTCCTTTCTTTTAGTACCCTCCATCAGTCTTTATCCTTCATCTCTTGTTCTATTGCTGACTTAATGGCTTCATAATCAAAGGGGTCCTCCATCATTCTTCCGTTTATCACAATGGACGGAGTCATTGAAATTCCTGCTTCTCTTACTAAAGCTTCATCGATTTTAACGCTCTCCATTGTCGCTTCCTTTTCCATGTCTTCTTTCAACAATGTTTGATCAATCTCAGGATAATCACTTGCAATTTCCAGTATCTTTTCAGGTGTTATCCATAGTCCATCATGATTTTCAACAGGCTGTGCATCAAACAGTGCTTGATGGAACGTCCAATACGCATCGGGGTTCCGCTCATAAACGGATTCAGCGGCAATCGATCCTAAAGTCGATTCTTTACCGTGGAATAATACGTTCACGAATGAAAAGTTAACTTTACCTGTGTCGATATAATCATTAACTAATTTCGGATAAATTATTTCCCCCCATGTTTTACATGATGGACATTTGAAATCACCGAATTCAACTACCGTTACAGGAGCATCTTTCTCTCCCAGTGAGGGCTGCCCAGTGACATCGATTTGCTTTATATCTGTTGGCAAGGATTCTTGTTTATTGCTGAGTACAGCGACTGCCGCCAATATTAGTACTACCGCAAGTGTTAATACAACTATAAATTTCATATTTGAATTCTTATTCTGTTTCATCAAATACCTCTTCTCTATTATTTTTCTACCCAATTATTGAATGCTAGCTATTAATCCTAAATATAGCGAAAGGATACAGAACATTCCCATGAAAAAAGAAACACTAGCGGGAGCCTTTTTCCTGAAGCTATATAAGATAAGCCACATGAAGATGATCGCCACTATGAAAAACATTGTACTTATTGTATTTAATCCGAATTGCACATGCATTGAAGGATCAATAATCCCTGAATAAAAATAATCGAAGACTGCCGAAGAACCACTACCACCAAAAGTTATCTCAATACTGTGAGGTGGTTCCTGTTGGCCCAAGACCGCTGTCGAAACAAAAGTAAAGTAAAGTAGTATGCTTTCGAACTTCAACCATGGTATTGGATTGATTTGCTCTTGTCGTTGCAATTTTCGCCTAATCCAAAATCCATTAATAAAAGCAAAAAATAAAACAGGGATGATGGTCAGATGCTTCAACAGTAAGGCTTGTCCATATGGTAGCATCCATGCGTCCCCATACTCATTCACATCGATGACTAATGTCATAAGATATATTCCTGTTCCCATGATCGTGAGAAAACAGCCAATTGCCAAAGGTGTAAACCATTTTAAATAAGAAAGCCAATTCTCTTGATTTTTTGAACACCAACCAACGATCAGGAGTATACCTACCCAGACTGTAACAGCTAAAAAGTGTAATGAGTGAACAACGAATCCACTCCATTCAGTGAGGGATGCTGCGTGACTTGCCCATCCCAACGCCAAGAGAAAAATGAAAGTAAAAGCTAGAGATATACCAGCCAGTACTTTGCTTTTCAATACCGGAAACAACGAAACAAACAGATAAAAAAACAGTGCAAGTATGACTGTGACATTCCAAGCCTTCCCTACTCCAAAACCACCGAGAACATTTTGCATTGTTAACATTAACCCAATATCTTCATAAAGAAACAAGATGATTCGAATTACGGGTGCAGCTGAAAAGAATATAATTCCTAACACGGAAAGTTGGATCAAGCGTTTAGGGATGCTTATTTTGGGTTTCAGCCGTTCCGGGATAAATTGAAGGATAAATGATCCCATTAATAGCGAAAAACAGAGATACAAAAGACTTTCAGAAATATAAATCCAAACCATTTACTTTTGCCATCTTCCTAGGATCCATCCAAAAAATCCGCCAGCTATCGTAAATAAAATAACAAGGATTAGAACAAGAACATCATTCGATGCTATTTTTGATGAATCTTCAATTGACTGCTCTACAGGTTCTTCTATTGATTCTTCCTTTGGCACATCAGATGTCTCTTGGTTTTCTTCAGTTACTACTGGCTCTTCTAATTCGTCTTGACTTACCATGAATGAATAAGTTCCTTGTATCGGATGCCCATCCGCACCGATAATCTTCCATTCTACTGTATATGCGCCATTATCCAATGGCGACATGAAACCTCCTGTGATCACATTATCACTCACTTGAGTATTACTGATGATGATCTCCTCTTTACTCTCGTCAAAGACCTTCACAGTACTTGTCGATTCGATTTTCGAATTAAATTCCAATACAATTTCATAGACATCTTCAGTTATGTATTCCCCGTCAGCCGGTGAGGAAATCGTTAAACCGGTATGTGCAGAGACAGTGGTTGTAAATGTGAACAACAAAATTAATGTTGCACTAATAATCCTCTTCATTGCTTCTCTTCCTCTCAATAGCGTTAAATCAAAATTTAGTGTACAAGAAAAGAAACATACTAAAACGTTTCTTTTGGAAAAAACACGCATTGTTCACAGCTACCATAAGATAAAGACATAAAATTGACACACATATTAGTTGTTGCTAATATGATAATAACAAATCATATTAGTCTTGTCTAATATATAAGGAGAGATATCATGAATCAGACAGATTTAGATCTTAAAGTAAAGTTTTTACGTGCATTCGGAGATAAAACAAGGGTTCAAATATTAGAGTGCATCAAATATGAGGAAAAGACTGTATCACAAATTGTTGAAAGTATAGAAGGTAATCAGTCAAATATTTCGCAGCACTTAGCCTGTCTCAGAGGGTGTGGGATCATTGTAGGAAGACCAGAGGGAAAATACGTCTACTATGGATTGCGAAATCAGCAAGTTAAAGAGTTGTTAGACACATTTGATAATGTACTTAGTCAAATTGAAGGCAATGTTGCTTGTTGTGAAAATCATATAAGTTAAGGGGGTGCGAAAAATGGACAAAAAATGCTGTTCGAGCCAAATAGAACCCCCAAAAGTAGAGGAACAAACAAATTGCTGCAGCGGCAAAGAACTAGAAAAGACTTCGATTGTTTCAGTCGATTGTTGCACTAATTCAAAAGAAATTCTAAATCCGGTTAACGTAAACCTCAATGAAGGATTGAAAGAGGAATTTCGAGTTTATGGAATGGATTGCCCAGCTTGTGCGGTGACAATTGAAAAAAGTCTAAGCACTCAACAAAGTATCAATGGAGTAGACGTAAACTATAGTACAGGAAAAATGCAGGTTAGTTCGACTGAAGAACTTGAATTTGAGTTCATCCAAAAACAAATGAAGAAGCTTGGTTTTGAAGTTGAACCTATTAAAGTTAATACCAACTTGAAGAATTACTTTATTGAAGGCATGGATTGTGGCTCTTGTGCCTTAACAATTGAAAACCACTTGAATAATCTTCCTACTGTCAAACACGTTCAGGTGAATTTTTCAACGGGCAAAATGAAGATTGAACATGAAAATAGCCCAGAAGACATTATAAACGAAGTTGCTAAAGCTGGATTTAAAGCGTCACTCATCACTAACAATAAGCAGACGCCTTCCTCCACACGTTCTAGTAATCAGAATTGGGCTGTCATTTTTTCAGGTATATTAATTACGCTAGGATTTATCGGCTCTTACACGGGAATTTCTCCTTATTTAACGATAACAATGTACGCGATCGCGATGATAATTAGTGGCTATAAACCAGTGAAGAGTGCTTATTATGCGATTAGAAGCCGTTCGTTAGACATGAACGTCCTCATGTCAGCTGCTGCAATCGGGGCTGCCTTTCTAGGCGAATGGCTTGAAGGGGCCACCGTTGTTTGGCTGTTTGCATTAGGGCTTAATTTGCAGAATCGCGCCATCGAAAAAACACGAAAATCGATTCGTGGACTTATGGAGTTAGCTCCTCCAGAAGCTTGGGTTAAAATTGGAAGCGAATTAATCAAAAAGCCTGTTGAAGAGATAGCAATTAATGACCTGATTGTCGTGAAGCCTGGGGATAGAATCCCATTAGACGGTGATGTGATAGAAGGTGAATCCAGTGTCAATCAGGCCGCTATAACTGGAGAATCCATCCCTGTCGATAAAGAAAAAGGTAGTTTCGTGTATGCAGGTTCTATAAATGAACATGGCTCACTAAGCGTTAGAGTTACGAAACTTATAGAGGATACAACTATCTCTAAAATCATTCATTTAGTTGAAGAAGCTCAAGAGAAAAAGGCGCCTACAGAAGCATTTATTGATAAATTCGCACGTATTTATACACCTGTTGTATTCATACTTGCTCTTTTAGTCATGCTCGTTCCCCCATTACTTGGATTTGGTGCTTGGGATGAATGGATATATAAAGGGCTAACGCTGTTAGTGATTGCATGTCCTTGCGCACTCGTTATATCGACCCCAGTTGCCATTGTTTCAGCTCTTGGAAATGCTGCCAAAAATGGCGTTCTTATTAAAGGTGGAGCATTCTTAGAAATTGCAGGAACAATTAATGCCATCGCCTTTGACAAAACTGGAACACTCACTGAAGGAAAACCAAAAGTTACTGATGTAGTAGTCTTTAATGATTCAGAAGAAAACATGTTATCAATCGCTCGAACGTTAGAGGAATACTCCACACATCCCATCGCTAAAACAATAGTGGACTACGCGAAAGAGAAAGGCATTCAAGCAAAGAATGGTTCAGAGTTTAAGAACCTTGCAGGAAAAGGAATCCAAGCAACAATCGGTCATGTACTCTACTTTGCAGGAAACAAAAAATTGTTTGAAGAGGTCAACACCCATATTGATAATCATCTTGACGAAATTCTAAGACTGCAAAATGAAGGGAAAACCATTATCATTATAGGGACGGTCGAAAAGATTTTAGGGATAATTTGTGTTTCAGATACAATCCGAAAAGCAACTAAAGTAACGATTGTAAGCCTAGAAAAAATAGGCGTTGAACAAGTGGTCATGCTGACAGGTGATAACGAAGGGACTGCCAAAGCAATCGCTTTAGAAGCCGGCGTGAATCGCTATTTCTCTGAATTATTACCAGAAGAAAAAGTAGATGTGATAAAAAAATTGCAAGAAGAAGGCTATCGAGTAGCCATGGTAGGTGATGGTATAAACGATGCCCCTGCACTAGCTACTGCAAACCTTGGGATAGCGATGGGTGGTGCTGGTACAGATACCGCAATGGAAACTGCAGATATCGTTTTAATGGCAGACAACTTAGACAAACTGCCACATACAATTAAGCTAAGTCGAAAAGCATTATCCATTATCAAACAAAATATTTGGTTTTCGATAATCGTAAAGATCGTAGCTTTACTATTAATTCTCCCTGGCTGGTTAACGCTATGGGTTGCTGTATTAAGTGACACCGGTGCTGCGCTGATCGTTATTTTAAATGCACTTCGTCTATTAAAGGTCAAAGGATAGTAACTATATAACCCTTGACGAAATGGATGTCACGTAAATTGGTATTTGAATTCTCTTCACAAATGATAAACTAAATAGTGTTGAGTCAAAAAGTGCCTAAAACCTTTACGGTTTCGGGCACTTTTTGTGTTGTTTATTTGATGTTAATATTACTAAATAATACCCTTTAAACCAAAGTAATAGGGTTTTTAAACCTGGATTTTGGCTGTATGGAATAGTTTTAAGTATAACCTTGCCTAAAATATACTTAAAGTCACATGCTATTTGTAATTTAAAGATTTCTCAATATGGAGACGGAGGGAGTAATAGTGTCAGGTACCTGCTCGCAGAACTAATTAGTTAATTCACTATAATTGTGTAATAATAGAATAAAAATCAGACAAATTGGCACCTGTTTGTTTTTTTTGTATGTTTATTCAGGTGTGCGAATTGCTAGTCTTTTCTTGACGTATAGGTACCACAAAATTAGATTTCCAGAAAAAGTTTCAAAGGGAAAACCGCAAACAAAACAAAAAAAGAGTAGCCAAAGCTCCCCTTTCAAAAAATATTTAGCCAACAATCGCGCTCGTTTACTTTATTAAATCTACTTAAAATAATTGTTCCTATGAAAAATATTCGAACCAGAAGATGAATCCAAATAAGGTAATAAAAGTTAAGGTAAGCTGGATTAGTGATACCTGAAAGTCTTTTTTGTTATCCGAAAATCTCCATTCTATATATGCTTGAACACCGATTTGAGTTAGTATAAAAAAACCACATATTATATATGTTATAAAGGGCTGACTAGTAAAAAGGATTGCACTAATTATAAGAGAAATCATAAAAACTATACGGAGTGTCCAATCGACTTTTTTATGAAATTCATTTATATGATTATATGAAAACCATTTCTTTTTACTTGCACCCATTCTATAACGAAAAACAGCTGGAATAACGCCAACCAGTAAAATAGCAACTGATAGTATTTTAATAAGTTCTACCCAAAACCCGGGTGGCATTCCAGGGTACCCCATTTAAAATCATCTCCATTCTAAATTCCTTCCACTTCTACCACTAACTATATTATTGCAACGTACACAGGCAGCACTTACTCAATATGCCAATGGTTCAGGAATAATTGCAAGGGGAATAGCCCCGTACCGCCTACCCCAATATATGAACTTGCTAAAGCCCCATTTATAAGGGTTAAACGGGTGTCACAAAGTGCTATTATCGCTATAAAATGTTGCTTTTATTTTCTATTAGATAACTCTTTCCCCTCCCCATAAATTCAGCTTTTTAATATATCCTATTCAATATCTTTATACTCTGTAATAAGAAATCCAACTTTAGATGTTTGATGGTTTCGACCTTTAAAGTCTCTTCCATCAATACCATAGGCTGACCATCCTTCTTTCCCAATGTAAAAAGTCAGTATGTTCTTGTATCCGAACTTTTTAGCTACTTGATCTTCACTGATGAATTTTAACTTGTTTTGAGTTAGAAACTTACAGATTCTCTCTTGTGAATTATCCATTTTTACTCATCCTCTCATTTTTAAATGAAATGTTCTTTTATTGTTTGATGGGAAAAGAGTAGCCGATTGACTACCCTTATACAAGAGTACCAGTTGCCCACTAGCGTTGCATAGCAGTAAAATAACGTAAAAAATGATTGGGATCAGAAATAAAGTTAAATTAATACGAAAAAAGGGCTCCTTCTGTAAAATGAAACTGACGACTAATCAGTTATCTACTCTACAGAAAGGAGCTTCCTTATGAAAAGTGTATACGAAAACAGAGTATTTCGTCAATGTTCATCTCTATTATCAGTTAACATTTTGGCATGTCCATTGATGTAAATTTTTGTCTGCCTGTGCATCACACAATTCAAATTAATTCTGAATCGTGTCTGAATTGCACCGTGCACAGGCAGCACTAATTCTGTAGACGCAATGTTTGCTATTCCATTGCTAATCCCAGTTGCAACATGGGCTTTTGAACACTTAATTGCGATGGCTCTCGCAGCGGCTTTAGTTTCCGTTGTTGCCATATCAAAGGACAAAATTGTAGCTGAACTAGAATCACGTTTAAAACGGAAAAACCCAACAATTATCTATAGAGGGGGATCCTCTACGGCTTATAACCTTACGCCTAGAGCCCAAGATACGGGAGGATTATCTTATTATTTAAATATGCCAAAGGGGAAATTTACTCCGACCACCAAAGAAGCTGTCAACGGAATGAAAGTTTTGAAGGCAGTAGTAGATGCAATAAAACCATGTATCTATTAAACCTGTAAAATCTTCTGCTATGAAGGGCTGGATTGATTCAAAACAAAAACCGCATGAGGTCACAAAACTTTTGCAGGCGATTTCAGTATCGTCAAGCAATTAAGGAGTATGATTATGCCAGATTATTTAAATCTTGAAGATGAAGAAATTATCTACTATGTTTATAATTTGAATTGGCACCTACCTCAAGAAATTCAAGATGAGGCAATGGAGATACTCTCCGAGATACAGCCGGAAAAGGTTGGTTTTATAATTCCTAAATACGGAAAACCATGTTGGCAAAATGGTGTACGAATTATCAAGGATATGGGATACCCGAGGAATAAAGAAGCATTGCCCAAACTGGCAAGCTTACTACAAGATAGAAATTGGCCAGGAGCTCTAGAGGCTATTGAAACTTTTGAGCAATTGGGGAAGAAAATAAGTGTTCCACACATTGAAAAAGAATGTGCTGAAGCCATAAAGTGTAATGACAACGACTGGCTTGAGCATCTTTATTTTACCACTGAAAGCCTTGATATAACTGAATTAGACTTTAGTAACCCTGTTACTTATCAGTTAATGAAGAAGGCTGCTGAAGAATTGAATTAGAAGAATAAGCAAAGATAGGCCACTTTAATTTTGTCTTCTTGTGCATCACAAAATTCGAATTAATTCTGAATAGTGTCTAAATTCCACCGTGCACAGGCAGCACTCACTCATCCATATAGTTCAAGGGAATGCGTATGGCTATCATCATCTATCGATATAGCAAAGGAACTATACTGCTGCTTATCAATACGCAACGGTATAGTTCCTAGCATTTTATTTTGTATAATTAATTCTTACAACCATTTTTATCACAAGTTATTTTAGAACTTGTATTTTCCCAGTGGCTAGAATTTTCACTTGTGTTAAATCCGCAACCAGTATTTCCGCCTTTTGTACCATTATGCACAATTCCAGTTGGTGTATGTTTAACAGCCATCTTTATCACCACCATTCACATTATACTTTAAAGTAACAGACGAGGAACGAATGCTCTCTTTTATAGACTACTCTATCTTTCAGCAAACATCAATCATTGCAAATAATCAAAATACTATATTGGCTATACATACCACAAAATATAATTCAAAAATTCACAACATCCATCTGCCTGAGAAGGCAAGAGTCATCTTATCCCACTTAGAGTGAGCCTTGCAATAGCCACATGGGCGATGGAACTACTAAGCAGATTCAGCAGCTTACGTTGCGAATGATAGGTTGTTATTTGTTTTGCCTGTTATTATAAGTTGCCGTTTCTGACGGAGCCGAGCCCTCCGACCCGCAAATCAAGCTCAGACGCCCCGTATGGGGAGATCATTGTCGGATTTTAAAGCAATTCAAATTTAACTGAGAACTTTCATCAGTACTATTAAGTAGTCAGGGCCGATAATTATGAATTTAAAATCATGAAATGCTATTTGGAGATTCTCAATAAAACCGAATTGCTCCAACCATAACCCAATGTTTTTACATGCAAATCCAATTCTAGAGATTCCAATTTTAAAATACATCTAAACTCATCTTTAGGTAAATCTCCTTTATTATAGCCATCAATTAAATCTAATATTCTTCTACTAAAATTACGATATTTGTTATTCAAGGTTACTTTCTTAGATTTGATTAAATACAGCAAACTTTCTTTGTGGTTATCAGGTATCTCTTTATTAAATTCAGCAAATACTTGAGATTGATCAATATGCTTTTTTATTGTATTTAATGCATCCACCTCTGTAGAATCTAACAGTTTAAAAGTTACGATCAAAACGAGTTGATAAATACTGAAAAAGAACATATAGTTTCTTAAAGCTTCAAAATAATTTGAAGGTGGGTTAAATAAATCCAACTCTAGAAAAGTTATATTCATCAAATAGGTTACTAAAATAATTTCAAACAGATACAACGTTATATGTAGAACCATTTTTATAAAGTGTGTTCCAAAGAACTTATTTGCCAAAATGATTAGTATAATAAAGGTAAATAGAACTAATAAAATCCTTTCTTCCATACAAATCTTCCCCTTACATTTCAAAGAACAGGTTGTCTGAAGATTAATAATTCAGCTCTAAGAGCGAATAAAAATAATGGGGTGGAATTGGCTCCTTTCTTTCACTCCAAATTAAATCGTGATTTCATTTTCTATTACCTAAGAACTGAGTAATGGCTAGATTAACTTTCGGAAGATATATCCTATTAGAATAATCGTTTTGAATTAGTTTTGTCTGCCTGTGCACCAGACAATTCTGAATCATGTCCGTATTGCGCCGTACACAGGCAGCACTCACTCCAAACGCTGTACAAGGAACTATTGTGTTTGTTCAAATATCCATGTTAAATCAAACAGTCGTGAATATTTGTTGCACAGGCAACTCTACAAAGAATCATGACACCAACTCAGCATCTTCCATTGCAAGTGTATGGTTATACTCCTCCGCCAACATCGTTGTAACAAATTCAACAGTTGGATCTATTTCTTCAATCATCTCCCTAAGACTTGAGATATCCGTTTTAAAGAATTCTTTTCTATAGTTAACCTTATTGACCCTCTGTCGGCTCAACAATTTATGCAATTTCCCTTCCAAACCAACGGCATCGTCACTAAATACCATTGCATGTACATCAAACTTGAACGGGACTGAAGCACTACCGAGTTCATCTACTCTTTCTTGAGGATCCATTCTTCTTGTCATACCTATCTTGAACAGTTGCTCGCCAAACGAACCAAGGTTTGAAATGATATAGACATATCCCGCTTTACCAAGGGCAAGGCTAGTAATCTCATCTTTCTTGTCTTCAATTTCTTTTACTTGGATTTCGAGTTCCTGGAGTCTTTCCTCCAAATGTCGTACCTTCTCTTGATCTGTTTCTTCTTCCAACAATTTTTTATTTCTAGAAATTTCGATTGAGAACTTCTCCTCTTCCTTCTCCAATTTCTTCTTCTCTTCCGCAAGTAGCTTTCTCTCTGCAGCCTCTTGCTTCATTTGTTCCCTAATCATTCTCTGTTCTTCTTTTTCTTGCTCTCTGTATACGTAATATTTATATTCAATATTAATTAGTTCAATATACAATGGCTCCATCTCATTTAAAAACCTTGTCACGGTTGGTAGAATCGCCATGTTACCCGATGCACTTATTGATAAATACTTTGTTATAATATCTTTAACTGCGTTAATTGAGTCATCAAGCTTGTTAAATTTTAGTTGTAATAGTAGGATTTGAATCTCAGCTTGAAGAGCGATAACCATTAAATTATAAATGGTTTTATTTCCTTTAGTTGTATATCTGTCTTCATATTTACTTAATATGTTTTGGATTTCCTTGTTAGTTGCATTTGATAACTTTCTTAGCTCTCTTGAGTTATCTGAATGTAAGTGTAATCTGATGACTGTGCCTAGTAATCTTTTTTCATCCAATTCTTTGTTCATTTGCTCCAGTTGGTGATATACTGAATCAAAATTAATCGTATGTGGAAATCGCTCATTGAAATTCTTCAATCCAAGAAGATCCGATTTGAATTTCCTAGCTTGATTCTTGTAGCGTTGCACTTCCTTTTCCAAGTCTGTTCGTTCCTTAGTAAGTATTTCTACACTGGATTGGTATTCAGTCACTTTCTCAACAATATCAGCAATGCTTTTTGTTGAATCATGAACAATTTCCTCAGCTTCTTCTTTGGCTTTAATTAAGATGGTCTCACGCTCTTTATTTATTTCTTCATCAAAAACATTGCGTAAAGATTGAATAAATGATTCCTGATTATTTATGATAGTATTGTTTTCGTCTATGAGTTTTTGGCTACTTACCAAGGATTCATTAAGCCCTACTAGCTTGGCCTCTTTTTCTTTAATAGGCATATTCAGCAATTCATTTTCTTGAATTTTTTTATTAAATTCATTTCGTTTTTGTATTTGAATAACTAAAAGAACGATGGCTAAAATGAACGGAACTATTAAAATGCCAAAGACAGTTAGAATGAAAATAGTTGTTGTTGAGTACCACCACTCATCTTTATACTTATTAATTTTACTCAATCCCTTCTCTAAATAATATAATCCCAATACGACCGTTGATGTGTAGTACAATCAGCTGTCTTGGAATAATTCAACTCCAAACCTGATACTTTGGTTTTAAGACTTTCTAATGCCCATACCCCTCCCGCTCATCTACCAAGTACAATGTCTCCTGCCTCTTCTTCCGATAAAACGTCACCTTCTCCAACCGCTCAATCAAGTATTCCTGCAGCGCAGAATCCGTACAAAATACAAAACATCCCTTCTGACCACGCGTCATTAATGTTCTATACGTATTTCGAATAATAGGATCTGCCAATGCATGCGCTTCCTCTGGATTTTCTTTAGCAATCTTTTTTATACCCTTTAAAGATTGGTCTGTCTTTGCACGTTTTGTGTAATCTGTGATGATTTTTCCGTTCTCATAACGCATGTCATCGCCGATAATGACGCCTACATAGTCAAACTCTAATCCTTGAGCAGTATGAATACAACCAGCTTCCCTAACTGATGAGTTCTCGATGGCCCAGGTATTTTCGATGTTCCAGCTAATGCCGAAGTCGTGTTCTGGAATGGCAATGTCGTTATAATTGACGTCCTGTCGATTCTGCTTTGGCCATTCCCAGCAGTAACCTGCCATAACACGAGATTTGTTGTTTCTTCTATTAAGTTTTTCAATTTCCGCAAGCATTTCATTTGGGTCTTCAAAAAGTCGGACGTCATAATCCATCCCTAGTTCATGCATATTGGCGGTATTTCTTATCTGCAATACATCATCTAGCCAGGCGATGTAGCCATCTGAACCATCACAACGGAACTGGGATGTTAGATCACACGAAATTATGTTAGCTTTGTATTGTTCAGCATAGTGCTTTATCAAATCGACACTACCAATATCGCTTAGTGTGACCTTTTGATTTTCATCAATAAAAAATATCGTGAATTTGGAACCTTTGATTAGTTCCTTCACCTGGTTTTCACCTTTATTTCGAAACATCCCTGATTTCTCGTTCAACCTATGCGCTTCATCTACAATCAGTACGTCAAATTCATTTTCTTCTACTTCTGTAAAACTGCCGGATCCTTTAAATAGATTATCAATATGCGTCTTTTTAAAATCTCCTTTTAGTTTTATCGAGTAAATATTGCGCGGCGCAGCGTTTTTTGTTACATACATTGCTACAAGTCCTCGATCAATTAGTTTTACCAACAAGTTAATGGCAAGGACTGATTTCCCTGTCCCAGGCCCACCTTGCACGATCATAACTTGCTTTGCGACAGTTTTAACACTATCCATTGCCTGATGAAGCGCCTCTTCAAAGAACACTTTTTGTTCGTCGATCATAATGAATTCTTCATTGCCTTTTAACATACTGTTTAATGCATCTTGCAATGATTTTGAAGGATGGATTCTGCCGTTTTCAATTTGGTATAGTAATTGGTTCTGGTCACCTTTTTTAATGAATTTCTTTATAAACGTACGAAGTTTCTCAATTTCCCCTTTTGTAAAAACAGGTGCTTTTTCGAGATGATCCTCATAATGGGCATCCGTTAGTGGATCATTTTCGACTTTTCGATAGTTATGTAGGTATGCACAGGGCTTTAATTGGATTTCTTGCTTTTGGACATTTTCATTAAAATCCTCAATCAGCGCTGCATAAGACCACGCTTGATAGGATGGATGCGTCATTTCTCGATTCGCTTTGCCGACAAACGTTTTGACAATGCCATCTCTAGTGGCAATCTTTTCAACGTTCTCCCACTGTTTTAATTCCACAATGACCACATGATCCTGATTTCCATCGTTCCCAGCAATTAAAAAGTCCACACGCTTAGATGTATTAGGAATATTAAACTCTATTGCTACTGAAGCATCATTCGGAATGTCCCCGTCTTGCATTACATTTGACATCTTTTGTAATGAGTTCTCCCATGAACGAATCTCAGCCTTTGATGTCCGACCAATTTTCTCCTGAAAAGAATTGTATAATCGATCAATAAGCAATTCATTTACAATATCCCCTACAAATTGCTCTTTTGTTGATTCATATATGATCATTAGTACACCAGCCTCAGTCTGTTAGGACACAATCTATGATTGCGTCAGCATATTTTATATCAATATGGTAAATTAGTTCTACATTTTAGTTTTTTCATTAGTATAATATTACCACATTTTAAAAATCGTTGTAAGAAATCCTTGTAAATAGACATATAAGGTACCTGCACGGATATACTTTTGCTTGATTGACTTTACTATTTTGTAAATATCCTGAGAAGTTGATTTAATGAGTTCCCGTGCAATATACTTTTATATTACTTGAATTGGGTATTTTAATAAAAAAAAAGTCTAGCAACTAATCATTTTGCAACTTCCTTTTTATATGCATTTATAGTATGTTTTTTTCAAAGTTTTTAGCGGCTGCTCGATGCATTATTACAAAGTTGATATGTTTTAAATTTAAGGCACGTAAAAATAATCAGTTAATTCACTATAATCGTAGTATAAAAATCAGATAAATAGAATAATGCGTCAATGGTTTGTCTTTGTGCGACAAAGGTACTCCGAAACTTGGATACCTTTCATTTTCCTAAGCCTTGATTAACGTTCTTTTCCACTGCTATCTTGTTGCAGCGACTACATTATCACTAATTCTTTTTCTTCTGGATATGTCCGGTCTTGCATCACAACGAAACTTGGCATGTAATAAACACTCCCTAAACTTCAAATAGCTTTATACTCATAAAAGCTATTTCCCCCCTTTACACAGCCTAATTTACTCTAATGAGTAAAAAAACGTTTTCTGCCCAAACAAAAAACGACCACATCAAAAGATGAAATCGTCTTTGTTATATATGTTGTTGCCATAATGATGCCACACATCGCTTAAACGTTGCTGTGACATCAAATATGTAGACAGCGGGAGTCGAACCTGCCTCTAAAGACTTGCAAATGTTGACTATCCACTACGCTAAAATCAAATCGCATTTTTTAAAAACTGTCATAAAAGTTTCTTGCACAGATCTGCAATATTCAAAAAAGAAATGCATGGCTAAACCAACATATCCGCAGCATATCCATTTGCCTATCTTACTTTTTATCGACCTTCCTATTAAACTTTTTCCAAAACCTTTTTTTTCCTTTATGATCATCTAGAAAAGCCCAAATAGAGAATGCACTCACAGCAATCAAACCAATATAAACAGACAATTCCCAGTATGTAAATAACAGAAGGTAATCCCATATAGAATTCCCTCGAACAAACACATCATACGGATCGGCATTTCGATAGCTAATTGGTAGTTTGTCTCCTATGCCATATTGCCGATAGGTGTGTCGCGTTACGTCTTTGGCCATTTCAAAAGTTCTGCCCGTATGATCTTTATAAGAGATGGTTAAATCCCGAATTGAGTCTTCGTATTTCCGATAAGTCGTATACTCGAATTGGTCAACGACTGTAGCTTCCGTTTTTGTCTTTCCGAATGGCTGCACTGTTCGAATCAGGTTCACTACAAAACTTTTGGCAATGAAAAGAAAAATTGCAATGACAATACCTGCATTTCTCCAAGCCCTTTGTCTCGAATCTACTTTTTTCTTTCGTTTCTTTTTCCTCATTCTTTTCCTTTTTTTAAATCGCTCAGAAGATATCTTCTCTTCTAAGCGCTCCAATGCAGGAATGGATAAGAAAAAGGCCACGAGTAAACAGAAAGCTATAAACGCAAAAACAAAAATAGCAATCAAGTAATAGAGGCCATCAATGAGTATATCGCGCAGTGTCGAAAAGGTTGTAGCACCTGTCAAATAACCATTAATCGTATCGCCAATTTCAATGTTCTCTATCTGACTTTTGGAAACACGGTTGCGATATTTAATCTCTTCTCCGCCAGCAAGTTCGACCCAAACAAAATAGGTAGGAGGGGTGAATAACCCTTTGCTTGCTGTTTTTTCAATGACTGTCGCTTCTGCTGGTCGAATTGAAGCTAAATCGTACTCATCCAGATAAGAATCGATCATTGCCCAAGTGAAAAGGCTGAAAAATAAGCCCAAAACTAGAAGCCCAGCTAATTCTTTGATGTTTGTCATAATTTCCTCCATAACCATCCTTCCACCACCATATCAAACAGACGTTAAAATACAAGCATAAAAAAACTACCACAAATGCTCTGATGGCAGGTCTACTTAAAATTCACCGTAGGGTTATTTCAAAACTTCTGCACTATAGAATCATCCTTTACAAGAAGTTCTACTTCTTTAGTGTCATGACCATAACCGTCTAGAATGATATTCAGAGAATAGTTACGATTCACTATTGAAGTAGCACCCTCACTTGCATGTTGAATGATTTCTTCATCTTTTAGTTCGTTCATTTCTTCAATGTTTTGTCTGCCTGTGTATCACACAATTCGAATTAATTCTGAATCGTGTCTGATTTGCACCGTGCATAGGCTGCACTCACTAAATATTTGTTAATATTCTAGAATATACCGATTGAATGAATATTTAGTTACGAAACTAGCAAGCCATTTGAATTACATATTCAGTAAAAAATGAATACATAACTCCGATGAAAGGGCGGGTAATCTGAGTAATTTAGGTAAATACATATTCGGAAGATAGTGCTAGTTTTTTTATTGTAGTTTATATAAAAATACAAGCTTTTTTAACATCAGGAATGTATCTTGATAATATTGTTATTGAACTTTTTTTAATAATCATAACAATAATATTAGCAATTATTACAACTGAAGTTATTTTTAAAAATACCAAAAAAAAATAATTAACAAGATGTTAAGGGACTTGCCTTTATGATCGATTCTTATAAATGCAAGTCCTATTGTTAAGCCTTCACACTCTCACAGACAACTTCGTAGCAACGATTAGATAGCCTGTATAAAATATTCATCTAATTAATTCTCAACGCAAATAAGCTCCCCAAATGATTATAGGAGCTTTTATGGTTGCACATTAACGCTAACACAAAGTTGAAATGGTTTAGTCCTTATCGTGTCGCCTCGCGTAACGGTAAAACTACTTATAGCAGATATTTCCTATTCTCCAATAATTTCATAATTTCATAAATATATTTTTAAAAATCTTATGAAACCATCTTTACAATTATGCTATTTTCTTTTTACGTTTTCGAGTCCAAAAATATATTCCACCGCCTACCGCTGGAATACCAATAGCACCAGTTGTCAGTAAAGTGTTACGATTATTCCTATCTATTTCTTCTTGGATATTCTGTCCTTTCAAGAAAAGTTTATCGTGTAAGGCAATCGCATCATCGTTAACCATATATTTCTTCGGGATAGTGTATGCTTTATTTTCTTTGCCTAGTTCAATTGATTTAGTTTTTATTTCTACTGCAAGTTCATTGTTGTCGTAACCTTCTTTGATCCATTCCGAAAAGTGTTCTTTTCCTTCATAAGGAGAGTTTGCAAACTTCATTTGTTTAAAAGCGTAATTATAGCCTTCTTCTACAACTTCTTCTTTCCGTTTTTGCAGACCACTCTCATATCCTTGTTTAAATGCTTCGATATAAATATCTTTTTTAATATCCGCAGTTATAGCTAACTCTTTTACCTCGTACCCTAAAGCCTGTCCTTCCTTTCCATACTTCGCTATTTCATTTTTATCTCGTTCATCTTCTCCTGCTTTGTGACCCTTCTCAAATTCAGGTGTAAGTATGTCAGTTTGAAAAACAGCTGGGATAACTATTTCATCTTGCGATAATCCTTGCTCATAACCCTTATCATAACTATCTTTACTATTCTTTGTTAATTGCCACGAAGAAGCAAATGCTTCTATATAAGAACTCTTATAAAGCTCCGAACTCCCGGAAGCATATAAAAAATCATTGTTTTTTTTCCCATCTAAAAATGAAGTTGCACCGTCTTTTTCCCCTTGATCATTTCCAGTTTTTTCATCTTTTGCATCTAGCTCTTCTTTATTAATTTTAGCTAGTCCATCTTCTAGACCCTTTTGGTATCCAGCTGACCAGCCTTCAACATAGTCCGTGTTAGAATCATCAGAACTCTGTTCAGGTGAATCTTTTTTGTACCCCATTTCATGTCCTTTGCCATAACCAGCTTTGTAACCACTATCATAGTAAATCTTTGGGTTGTATACTGGTTTAGCAGGTGCAGGTGCTGTGTTTGTACTTCCTCCACCATTATGATAATGATAGCTAGTGCATAACCCTTTTGAGACAGATTTCGGACTACAATTATGTCCTCCGCTACTATCCGTTCGTCCTGAATGCGCCTCTGCATTATTGTGCAAAGAAAATACAAGTAAAATAACTAGTAAATAAGACCACTTCTTCATATAATATCCCCCTCGCATTACAATAGTACCATCCTTTTGGAACAATATAGGGATTATGAAAAATAAATTCTTTTCTTCGTTTACCTTCACTAAAACCTTTGCTCTATCTTGCTTAAAAGTAGAGTCCTCATTCTAATACTGGGAATGTAAATATTAATGGGTTCAGCTTCTGGCTTCCTAATTCCACTTCTCCACATCCTTCAAAATAAATACTCACAGACACGACTCAGATACACGAATTGGTTGTCTTTACGCAACGCATAGGTACCCCTGAATTTTACCCAAACAAAAAACGACCTCATCAAAAGATGAAGTCGTTTTTGTTATATATGTTGTTGCCACACATCGCTTAAACGTTGCTGTGACAACAAATATGGAGACGGCGGGAGTCGAACCAACAGCTCCTAGAAAGGCTATAACACCGGTGTTTCCAAGGGGCTATAGCCACTGTTGAAAACGTTTGACTACGCTTTTGACTACGTTTGATAAAAATTATGTTGCGGGGGCAAAGTGTTTTCTTTAATAAACCTAGAGTTAAAGAAACTCAAGTTATTCAAAAGACTTAACTCACAGCTCCAACCAAACACTCCACATGTGATGAATACTATTGGTGGTGCAAAATTAAATATAGATGTTGTAGATCATTTTAAAATCACTTAATCTCACTTCTTGGGTAGTAATATACTTGTATATTGGACTGTTTATCTTCTTTTTCGCTATACTCACCATTCTTCCAATCAGCACAAATATAATCTTCCCACTCTCTATATTTAGAACGTATACTTTCATTATGCCATCTACTATGTTCCTCTTCATATTCTTCAGAAAGCATTTGCTCTTCATGTTGATAATGCCACACTTCATCCATTTCTTCAATCGCCTCTAATTCATTCAAACTAGAGGCTTCAGCAGACCTCTTAAAAATTAAACCGTTGCCTTCTACTGGTTTTCCTTCTAATATCTCTCCTGTGAATTTTTTCACATTGATTTTATCGAGATCATTTTCAAAACTTTTTCCACTCCATGGATCTCCATTGTATAGTTCACCATCGAATTCTAACTTACCATCACGGTATAACTTACCCTTAATCGCCCTCGAATGCTCATATTCACCATCAAAGATAATTTTTCCTTTATCATTATAATTTTTAGCGTGCCCATGTTTTTCTCCATCAACTATTTCCCCCCAATATGCAACGGTCCCGTTTTTACGAATACTAATGATTTTTCCATTGTACGGTTTTCCATCAATATAGTCAGCATCTATTAAATACTCATTTTTTAAAGATTCGAAAATAAAATTATTTAAGATACCTTTTATGATTAATCGTTTATCTAAGATTGTTTGATATTCGATTCTATATAGTGATTTCACCCCAAAATAGCCTGTATATTCGCCTGTAGCAAATTCACCATCAACTAAGGTACCTTTAAGCCTTTCATATCCATATGAATTATAAAGTATAACCTCTCCATTGTATAAATTCCCTGATTTAATTTTATAATGATTAACAGATAAAATTTTCATCTCATTTTCTTCTTCGCCTAATTCCGCTTTACTAAAAGTTAATCTGTAGAGCTTATGCATTAATATATATTTTTCAACACTTAATAACTCTTCTACATCATGCTCCCGTAAATTTCCCATTAAAGATATCGGGATAAAATCTAAAAATACCTTTTCCGAAAACTTTTCAATGTATCCAATAAGTCTCACATCTTCTGACTCTAAATATTTCTGAATAGTATATAATGAGTTATAAAGACTATATAAATCTTGGATATCTTTGTTACTCAAATCCGTCCTTAAATATGCAACATTTTCAATCCAATTATTATCAAAAAAAGCTTGATCTAATACCAACTTTTCATTTTTCAAGATATGCTTTATGTACAAATCTCTTATTATCGTAAAACCTCGTTGTAAATCATAGTATATTATCAAAGCTTTTGATCGTTTTTGTTCAAACTCTTTAGTTTCCTCTATTCGCCTCAAATCCTCTGAAATTTGCAAACTTTGTTTCGTTAGTTCCTTATTTTCATTGTTACTTGCAACCTCGAATTCCTTTAATTCTTCAGAAATAATCAAGCTCCGATTATTTATTTTCCACACCATGTAGCTAAAAATTGCAGTTACTACAATAGAATATATAGTTAATATCCAAGTCACTATATAGGAAATTGATGCTACTGAAGGGGCAGTTCTAGATGGTTGACCTTGTAATTCCAACATCTTATTGAAAGCCACTTTCAAATCTCCAAATATTAAATACAATACAATACAGGCTATAAAAATTCCCGCAACTAAACATATTGCCATTATTATTAATGGATTAAAAGACGTAGCTTTATTACTTTTAGGCATTAGTTAGCTCCTCACAACTATATTTAGAAAGTATTAACTACCCTATAATTCAGACTATCATCCAGCGTATCCATCAGTACTGCTTCTAGGTGTCTTCATGTTGCAAAGAACACTCATGATTGCCAAACTCAATCACTTCTGAACCAGGCTACGTTGCCTTCTCCAAAATAGGTGCCGAATTTATTGCTCCATTTCTTTCGGGACGCTATGAACACGCAAACATTATTATTACGACCCATCTCGAATTTGCTGAATGGACGACCTTTTTTGGGATGACAAAATGACAGCTATATTACTTGATCACTTGACACATCAATCACATATTCATCTTCTGAACGGAGAGTCTTATCGATTCAGTCAAAGTTTACACAAACATCCATATATCTCTCCATTACTAAAATGTGAAAAGGATAAAACATCTCACTTTTAATCTGATCACTCTAGCTCAATTTCATGTTAAAAAAACACAGAGGCGACAGATAAATAGGATTATTCCTTACGGAACATCGGTGTTCTCAAAACGTTACAGCCAATGCCGCGCTTCTTTCCAAATCGTCGCCGTTAACATTCTATCGCATATAGGCTTTCCTCTTGATTCAGATGTGAATATTGCATTAAAAGAATAAAAGATTATGTCGTCAATTTTTTCGTATAATGATCTTGTTTATAAAAATCGACACTTTTTTTAATTTTATCGAAATTAATGAATCCAACCCATTACTCAATGAAGTTTTCAGTGTATTCTCGTCCAACCGTGAGTCCTTTATATTGGTTTTGGCCAGGAACTACCTGTACATCCCATTATAAAGAATTTTTTATTTGGCTTCCTTTTAGTTATTTAAAATTATAAACATTTCCAATTAACGGTATATAATAATGCAACGCTGGTGAGATTTAGTACTTTATTTCACAACTAAATTTGAACTATAAATAAATTACAACACGAATGAGAAGATACATGTTTATTTATTTTAGTTAGTTTAAGGTTTTTACCAATTGCTATACTTCCGCCTAATGAATCTTTTCTATTTTTCCAACTTTGAACATTATGTTCAGTTATTGTAGATGCTCTAGGGTGAGTGTAATGGTTAGGTGATCCATATGAATACACATGAACATTATTATCAATATATTTCGGAACTGGTATCTTCCCCGGATTCACTCCCCCATGATGGGTAACAACAAGGTTATCATATTTATTTAAATGAACTTGCGGAATATGTACATATCTAGAGTCCCCAGGTAATAAATTCTCTATCACATCATCTTTACTAGCTATAACCACAATCAATGCTAAGCCAGAACTATTTATACTTGTCCCTCCACATTTGAGCACCTGACCAACACTTACTTTTAAACTTGTTAATGATTTTGGCCAAATCAGTAGCCTTCCTTTTTTATGTATTTCGACAGCTAAATTGAAAGCACCTGGTCGAAGAGTTTGTCTTGGAACAATCCAACTACTTTTAATAGCATCATTATTAAACGGATCTAATGCAGCGCGCCAATGATCCTCATGCCAGTGAGATAAAATAATTGGCTGTTTTGACGAAAAACAAAAATCTACTCCTTTGGGATACGTCATGCTATGACTACCATATCCCCCACCCATATCGTAATAAACTAAAGGTTTCCCGTCTTCATCACATATTGCATTACAGCTACCTTGCCCTACGTTATAAACAGCAACAAAGTTTGGATTATAATCACCCAATACAGCATTTATTTCCTGTTCTGAACTATCAGGAAGTACCAACTCAAAAGTTTTGTTTAATTCTCTACCTATTGTCGATCGACCATCTATAAACTTCAAATTATTAATTTTAATTTTTTGAGGATCTAAAGTATTAATATCTTTATAGAATAACCCAAAAATTTCCCCTCCCGAATCTGTTTCTAGTTGATACCACTGATTCTCTCTAAAGTTATAAGGGTATACTTTATTTACACCTTTCCTTTTATTATTTGACTTCTCTAGTAATGCCTTTGAAATTTTAAATTCTATATAGCTTGATGAAGTACTTTCTGAAAAATCACTCTCCCAAATTCGTATATCAGAGTAAATATCTAACTCAACTTTCGGGAAAACATTCAGAACTACTGTATAGTAGTTCTCCTTTCTCATTACATTAACAAGTGATCCAAAATACTCCATTGAAAT
The DNA here is from genome assembly GCF_001590685.1 of Sporosarcina psychrophila. Lineage (GTDB taxonomy): Bacteria > Bacillota > Bacilli > Bacillales_A > Planococcaceae > Sporosarcina > Sporosarcina psychrophila. The sequence continues at coordinate 910,535 of NZ_CP014616.1, read as the reverse complement.
CATTCCATTCCTTTATACTAACTGGTGTGAGCCAGGCACTACTATAATTTGCGGAAGAACGCGAATCCTGGCACCACACACTCACTTATTTCTCAACAGATTCGAACCCCGCGTATACATACGGATCCACAGACACTAGTTAAGCCTTTTTGCATACTTTTCAATAATCGTCTATTTTAAATACTTCGCAGAAACCTTACCACTTTCATATTGCTTCAATAACCCCAGTGTAAAATCAGTAGGTTTTCCACCAGTTATAGCAGCCATCCCTACTGCAAATTGAACACGTTTTTGACGTTCTTCTCGTGGTGTTGATTCCATAAACAACGCCCCTCTGATTATTATTCCTTAAGATGGAAAGGGGTATTGACTAGAAGTTCAACCTCTGTTCAATACCTCTTTCCTTCAATACCATTGATACGACTGCATTTGATAAAAAAATCACTATTTATTGTTTGGACATTCAAATAACCTAAAGGGATAATCATTTCTCCGACCGACTTTAATTGAATAAAATAATACGTTCTTTGACGGCTATTCACGAAAGTCAAAAAAACATGTTTGTTTAAAATAGCACGATCGGTGTTTGTCAAGATAGTTGTCGCATATCGCTCTTTTTCTAAACTAGTTATTTAATCGAATCGGTCCGCAACTTTTCTTTCATCGGATTCAAGGCTACTGATTCATGTGGACTCCAGTTTCTAGTTGATTTTGACCAGCGTTCTGGATGTTTTTGTTTTGCCAGTTGATAGACTCCATGTCTTTTTTTAAGTATCTCAATATGGGCACCTGTGTGCCGTTGATCTGGAGTAACGAAATTTATTGCGCTATGTTGATGTTCATGCGTGTGCCAATGAACGAACCTTGCGGTCCATGACCGCGCATCCTCAATTGATTCGAATCCATCATACGGGAACTCTGGTCGATATTTAAGTGTCCGAAAGACAGCCTCTGAATATGGATTATCATTACTCACCCGTGGTCTTGAATAAGAGCTTTGGATACCTAGTTTTTCAAGTAACACTTGAAATGTTGCTGCTTTCATTGGGCTTCCGTTATCGGAGTGTAAGACAAGGGGAGCCCCGTATATTTTTTCACTTATAATGGTTTTTTTAATTAATACTTCAGCGTGAGCGGCATCTTCTATTTCCTAAACTTCCCAACCAACAATCTTTCGGCTAAACAAATCAATGATCAAGTAAAGTTTGAAATATAGACCTCTAACAGGTCCTTTCAACCAAGTAATATCCCAAGTCCATACCTGATTAGGGGCCGTTGCTAAATAACTTTCGGGTAATTTCATCTCTGGTCTTTTACTTCGTCCGCGGTGCTGTTGCATTTTCTCTTCCCGTAATATCCGATAAAACGTTGATTCTGAGGCGATATAAATCGAATCATCTGCTAGTTTTGGCACAATCTGTGAAGGTGGTAAATCGACAAACTCTTCTTTTTTGACAGTCTTGATGACATCTTGTCTTTCCTCTTCTGTTAGCTTATTTTTGGGTTCAGGACGTCGCACATGAGGACGTTGATCTTCCTTTATTCCACCGTTCGAAACCCAGCGTTCATACGTGCGCACACTAATATTTAGTTCTGCACATGCCACAGTCATTCGTGCACCGTTTAGATTCGCTTCTTGGATAAGTTCTACCGCAAGTACGCGATCTGACGGGTTAATCATTCGTCCTCGTGGTCCCCCCAGATCGCTCGGGCCTTTTTTCTTAATAATAATAATGCTGCAGCTTCTGCCAACGCTTTTTCCTTTATACATAAATCCTTCTCAATCTCAGTTGTATGTCTTTTTTCATCCTTCAGCTCCTGGGAAAGCCGTTTAGTTTGATTCAGTTCACCAGTGTTGGCGTTTAGACAAACAGAACGCCATGCGTCAATCTGTTCCTTGTATAAACCTTTTTTACGGCAGTATTCTGCAAGATTTATTTCATTCATTGCGTAGGTTTCCAGTACTACCAAAAACTTATCTTCACTACTCCAGCATTCTGAAGTCTGTCCATTTCCAGGCGTTGGGTTTCCATCAATACGCGCTTTTTTTCTCCATTTATAAAGGGATTGTTCTGAAATACCGGTATCCATACTAATACTCTTAACAGTTTCGTTATTAGGTGGCATCATTCTTACAAGGACAGCGTCCTTCAGTTCTTTGGTATATCTATTCCTTTTCTCGCTACTCATGTCGCACGACCTCCATCTATTAATTAAAGTATAACAGGTGAGTTCTATACGACACCTAGCCTAACAGAGGGGGAAAACGACTTCCCAAAATGTAAGAGGGTCGTTTTTTTGCAACTCTTTTTAGTCGAAATTAGTATAGCGTTGGGTTTGTTCTGGTGTTTTACCATTGTTGACAGATACTCTATAACTACCATCTAGAGATAGTAGATTTTTGCGGTTGGTATAGTCAGGATCATCTATGTCATAATCTGCGACTACATATTCTAGGTGAGGATAACCGTTGTTTGCAACATGCATTACAGCTTCGATTGTCCCGTAATAATCAGTAAAGGCTTCCATGGAGTACGTTAATGTACCTTTTAGTTCCTTTGTTGTTTTGATTTGCGAAACCATTACAGAGTCGTCGTCTATTGCGTCTGCAATTCTGTCTAGCATAAGCATAATTATTTCGTCGGATACTTGGTCTTTTACTACTTCTATCTTTTCATCATTCTCTTGAGCTATCGGTGTACCTAAGCCTAACCATCCGTAATTTTCGTCTACGTATAGCGGAGCTTTGCTGTCAGTTTCTTCAACGTGGACGATTACGCGCTCACCTTCGTCGTTCTCGTGTAAGATCCCCTTTATTCTATTGACACCGATTTCGTTCGGTACAGCCCCTTCATTATTTGTTAATGTATCGGCTTGAAATTCGTACGATGAGATCCCTTCATATTTTTTTACACGTTTGACGTCGATGGTTTTTGTGTCATCAACTATTGGAGCTATGTATGCTAGTTCATATGATAGCATTTCTTTGACACGCTCTAAATCAGAGCTGAATGCATACTTGATAAGACCGATTGCGATAGCTAAGACTATTCCTACTAGGATAAAAATACCCATTAGTACATTTCTTTTGGACAAGTACTTATTTTTCATAAATATTGCTCCTTTTCTACCAATTAGTGTGTTATTTTCTTTAATCACTTGAAGGTGAGGCAATTAATCAAAGGTAATATTTACCTCTAAGAATATTATAACTGAATCCCGAGGAGAATTCCCATATATAACAAATAAACGTGTTATATAAGACATTAGCGCACTTTTTAACGTATTTCAATGACAACTAGCCATGGCTATCTATAAACTGATATCATATGACTCGCAATGCTTTCTGAATGGCCCTTATTTGCATATGTCGATTTATAGAGGTAGGAAACAAGGGAGTGAAATTCACAGCGAAAGCGCTAAGGTACTTCCTTAATTCGAATAATAACTAAAATAATAGGTTTATATATGATAATATTGGGTAGGAACTAATGAGTGTCGGATTATTTGAATCAGAGGTAGAATACTTGGATTATGATGATGTGGTTCAGCTACACGAATCATCACTTGAAGACTTTGGTAGTTTGCCAGGCATACACTCGAATAAATTAGAAGCAAAATTAGCGTTACCTATGTCGGGATTTGGCGACTTTGTAAGCTACCAGTCTATTGAGGTAAAAGCAGCAGCCTATCTTTCTAAGCTTGGCATCTGGCCATTGTTTATCTGTCGGAAATAAACGGACTGCATAGTTGTCAATGATGATGAAGTATTTAGATTCGTATCGGCGGTAGCCAGTTATTGAAGAAGACCCCCTTTTGAGGTCGTTATGCGTTGGATAAAAAATATATTGAAAAAAGTTAATGTAGCTATTCCAAATACGACTGAATAGCTATTTTGCATTTCTATAAGTGAGGGTCCCTAAAATTCCCAGCATAACCGCCGGTCGTTTTATTAGTCTAACTACGCAATCCCTCCGATTAAAAACCAAGGCATAAAAATCACTTAACAGATTGCCGGAAATGGAATAATGCGGTAAGCTAATTGAAAAAGAGGTAGATATACAGTGAAAATAATAAAACCATTGATTTTCCTAATAAGTATTTTACTTGTTGCTTGTAGCAATGAAGCGGCTCCTGTACAACCAGAAGATGAAGTCGAAGAAATAATAGAATCTAGCAGTATTATTAAGGACTATAAATTGAGAACGGCCGTTCTTGATGAATTAGGATTAAGTGAATTTGAGGAGGACGAGACTAGGCCTACTGAAGAGGAAATAGGGGAGTTAACGCAATTAGAGATAATAGTGGATGCGGACCTGGACCAGCCTAAAGTTAAATCTTTAAAAGGGTTAGAATTTGCAAGTAAATTAGTATCACTACATATTGAATATCAAGAGATTGAAGATATTTCTCCGTTAGAAAATTTAACTCACCTTGAGGAACTAGTTCTTCAAAGTAATGACATTGTAGATATTACACCACTACAAGGTTTGACATCCCTTAGAAGTTTAGATATTTCAAAAAATAAAATTATAGACATTTCACTATTACAGAATATGCCATCGCTGTATAGTTTAACTCTGAATTCTAATCCAATTGAAGATTTCAATCCACTGAATAATTTAAAATCGCTGGGCATTCTATTTCTGGATTCAACTGGGATTAAAGACTTTTCAGTTTTACACTCCCTGACTTCCCTAAAATGGCTAAGTCTAGAAGACAATGATATTAAAGTTATTCCGTTGTTAGAAGACCTAACATCACTTAAAAAAATAAGCTATAGCGGAAACCAAATTGTAAATATTGCTCCTCTGCAATACATGAGCGCTTTGCAAGAATTAGATTTGGGAGATAATGAAATTTCGGATATCAAAGTACTTCAAAATTTGTTTTCTCTGAAAGAATTGTCTTTAGACGAAAACAGCATTGTAGATATTACTCCTTTGCAAAATCTAACATCTCTAGAATGGTTGACTCTTAAATCGAACAAGTTAGAAGATATTGGCGTTTTAGAAAAGTTAACAGCGTTAACCCATTTATGGCTTGATGAAAATAGAATTACGGATATCACTCCATTGCAGGGGATGACATCGTTGAAATTTTTAAATCTTAGTTCAAACCCGATAAAAGACACTACCTTAATACCAGCTGGTGTAGACGTGTCTATAGATGAATGAAATTCTGTAAGAAACAGGGGAGAAGTATTGAGAAAAAAGCGCTTCTTTCAGCTTGATATGAAGTCGTTTTTTCAAGTTCATGGCTTTTAATCATTGTGTATGAGGATTTACCATGGGATTCAGTTATAATGTCCCTAGAGGTAAATCCTCTCTTTAATCATTTGCCCCCCGCAACTGATTCAGGAGGAATTACCATGGCAAAGAAGAAAGTATCATCTATCAGAAGCTACAAGCTGAAAAACGGTACGTTACGATACGAGTTTCCCGTTTATTTAGGCATTGATCCGTTAACAGGTAAACAGAAGCGCACAACGAAACGTGGCTTTGAAACACGTAAAAAAGCTGAATTGGCATTAGCTCGTATTAAGTTAGATATTGCAAACGGTACGTACCAACAGGAACGTGCTGAAACGTATCAAGAGCTTTACGACCTATGGATCGTACAATACGAAAAAACTGTTGAGGAAAGCTCATTTGTTAAAACGACTGGTCTCTTCAGAAATCACATACTTCCCTCGATGGGTGCTTATAAAATTGAATAGATACATGTGGATATATGTCAAAAGCATGTGGATTAGTGGGCAACGAAGTTAAAGAGGTTCCGTATGGTAAAAGCATATGCTGCAAAGGTTCTAAATTTCGCCATTAAGCTTGGCTATATACAATCAAATCCATTTACACATGTAGATATGCCCGCCTCTAAGAAGTCTATTGAAGCGGATGAAGATGAAGCGGAGAATTTCTACACGCGTGAGCAGTTTATCAAGTTCCTATCATGCTTAGAACAAGAAAGTAACTACAAAGCATATGCCTTATTCCGCCTACTAGCGTTCAGTGGGATGCGTAAAGGAGAAGCACTAGCTCTTACATGGAAAGACCTAAACTTCACCACCAATGAGCTACGCATAAACAAGGCACTATCACGTGGTAAGGATAATAAGCTATATGTGAAGTCCACGAAAACAGGTGCTGCACGCACAATTAAAATGGATGACAAAACAATGGCTATTTTAAAGGTGTGGAAGAAAAAGCAGAAGCAAGACTATTTAGTGTTGGGCTTTAATATGCTACAACCTAAGCAACTTATTTTTAGCAATGAACGCAACGAATACATGCAGCACACCAAAACCCGTAAGTGGATTGTGCATGTACAGGATAAATACAAGCTAGGCACAATCACAACACATGGTCTACGCCATACAAATTGTTCATTGTTATTTGAGGCGGGTGCCAGTTTGAAGGAAGTGCAAGATCGTTTAGGACATACTGATATACAAACGACCATGAACATCTACACACATGTGACGCAGAAGGCGAAAGAAGAAGCAATACTGAAGTTCGCTAACTATATAGAGATGTAAAATTAGTGACTACATTTTGACTACGCTTTTGACTACGTTCGATTGATATTCAATGACATCAGTTGAAACAAGGCAAAAGAAAAAACCCTTGATATACAAGAGTTTTGACGTTGTTTGAAACCATATGATTTCTCGATATGGAGACGGCGGGAGTCGAACCCGCGTCCAGAGGCTCTAACACTTAAGCATCTACGCGTGTAGATTGTCTATTTGGATTCGCGTGGCATTATGCCGGAGCCTAGAGCCATAAGCGTTTGTGGAGCTTCCATACTTATTTATTTGACGGTTTTATTCGCTAGGGAGTATTACATATTTACGAACTTGGTTCAATGACCTTCTATCATGAAGTATATTGAAAAGTATACTTATTAGCAAATCAAATACTTCGTGCAAATCTTTATCTTTTTTTTAAAAAACGGCTATTAAAATTTCACTCTTTTTTCCAATCAATAAGATTAGCCTCAATAGGTAACGCTTTTAGAATCTGGCTAAGTGCTTCTAATTCATGTTTCGGATTTTTCCATACAAATCTTTCTAATAGTTCAGGGATTACACCTGTTTCACCTTTTTCGTTTTCAAACTGTAGTGTTATTATGCTAAACTTTTCCTTCTTTTTTCTATTTTCACTATGTGCATAATCTATCTCATCTGCTAAATAATCCTCATCTCTAAATTCTGGAGTAATGAAAAAGATACAAGCACATGAATCTTTAAAACCTTTAAAAATACTTCTATCTAAATTACTACCCGCTGGCATATCTTCGTCGTCTAACCATGGCTCATAACCCATCGTTTTTAAAACATCATAATAGCGTTTTACAAACACCTTATTACTACCTTTGTGACTTAAAAAAATTTTCTTCGGTGATTTCATCATAATTTCCTCCTTGCTCATCTCAAATGACACTACAGGTATATTTGTGTGCATAGCATTGTCATATTGTGGTAATACCAATAAATCCCCAGTCATCCAATCACAATCCGCAAATAAATTTACAAAGTTTTTTTTCAAAATATCTAAATTAATAAATACACCACTTACCTTAAAGCTAATCCAATCTATGTGTTCAGTTTTTTCCTTAATTAATAGTAGAAACTCTTTTTCGGGTAATTTCTCTATACTGATAAAGAAGTCAATACAAAAGCCTTCTTCGAAATGTTTTTCATGGGGTATTTCCAACATTTTGACATCACCATTTAAAGTTACAGAAATTTTTCTCATTCAAATCCTCTATTCCTTATTTAATATTTGTCCTAATAAATTAAGAAACAATATCTTTTCTTGTTTACTAGTATTTTCACTAAACTCTAATAAATTTTTGTCTCTAATTGTAATTGTCGAGTTCCCTAATAATTGAAACTTAATTTTATTTATTAACAAATCTTCATTATCCATAATGGTTTCAAATTCTTCAGATAGTTGAATTTTACTACCATATAAATGTGGAGAATCAAAATAGTTAAAGTAATTCTCCTGGGATAATATGATTTCGGTTATATTACCTGTAACTTCATTTAAATATTTCTTTATAATACTTTTATCCGTTAAATTAATAGTTTTTAACATCAAATCAATACTTTTATTAATATTATCTACTTCCTTATATTCTTTAATGAAATTATCGGAAAACAATATAGCGATTTTTCCAATAATTACAATTTGGAAATTATCATTGTAAGTAATAATTTCCTTTGATTTTATATCATTATTATTTACTTTATCAAAATAAATTAATGATTTATCAATTCGCTCATATCTCCTATTGGAAAAAAATTCATATTCGTTTTCATATAAATAAATTTTACAAAAGTTGATTTTTGATATCCACATAAATTATAACCTTAATAGTTTTTTTATTTCGGCTTCATTTCTTATTGTTTTGTTAGAATAATGCTCAATAAATATGCTTTTTAAATCTGTGTAAGCATTGTCTATTACATGTTTTAAATCTAAGTTGTTATTACTAATCGAAAGTCGAAAGTAATTACGAAGATTATTATCTATACCACCTAAAATTGTATGTACTATGTCACTACCATCACTTGTAGTTTGCGTGTAACTAAGTGTGAATTGAAGTTTTAATATTACCCTTTTACCTAATATATGTCTTATTATATCACCTTTTTGAAGTAAATCTCCGCCTCCAAAACCTTGTCTGTCAATTTTTGATTTAAGATTTTGTAATTCGGAATCTTCATGGTCGAAATAGATATCAATACATTCAATATCTTTAAAATTTGAACCTGTTTTAACTAATTCTAATAATAAGTCTAATAATTTTATTGTATTTGAGTTTATATTATCGTGTAAAATAGCTTCTTGACCATCTTCAGACATAGTAAAGCTTAAACCTTGAGACATTTTAGGTGCAGTCAATTCTAATTTACTAGACTTATTTTCATCTTCAAAAAGGAATGTTAAAAATGAATTTACTACGGCTCTTAACGACCTGTATTTTTGAGAGCTAGAAGTTTGAAAATAAACAATATTATTAGAAAAATATACTTCTACTAATCCTTTTGTTTCTTCATAGTATTGCGTGCTATAAGCACTTTTTGTATTGTAAACAAACTTAATATTGTTTCTTGTTATTTGCAATTTACATATATTCCCTTTGTAACTACTCAGTTGTATTTTGCTCTCAATCTGTAATTCTGTTGAAAGGTTATTATTCCAAGCTTTAATATACTCTTTCAACTTTTTTTCTGTTAAATCCTTTCTATTACCTTTGTACGAGAGAAAAAAACCATCAGAAACATATAGTTCTGGATTAAATGCAAATTCTACTAGGTCTTCATAAATATCTTTACTAACATTTCCCTCTTTAAAATTTATAAATATTGATTTTTTAATCTCCCCTACTTTTGTAATAGATGAACTAATCCTATAATTATGTTTTTCCAATATAAGATTAATTTCTAATTGGTTTAGTGTACTTATTGCATGCCTGAGAGTTATTATTTCATCTTCTGTAGGTTGAAACAATTCTATATTCTTTTTCGGTGAAAATTTCGTACTTGTAAGTTTTTCAACCATATGTCACGGCTCCTTTATTGAAGTTATAATAATGACTTTTTGAACTATCTAACAATCTTATATCTATTATAACAATTTTCCTAAGAAACTTACATATATTTCTTGGATGAAAATTCAAATATCTTAATTCCTCTAATCCTTTCCTTCTGAAAATTATCATAAATAAATTTTGCAAGATTGATATAGCTCCAGTCTAGACAAAACACCCTTTATAAGAACTAACTTTACCCTATTAGTTGAACAAAAGAATCAACAAGATTGTTAAATAGAGCCTATATATGTAAATGTTTATCTTCTACCTTCTTCTTTTAAAACAAACGGAAATTTTTCAAGGTATCTGCTACCTCCTCCTCTGTAATGCCTATGTAGCGCTTAGTCGTTGATTGGTCTGAATGATTAAATATATTCATTAACGTTAAGATGTCATGCGTACGCTTGTAGTAGTGATAGCCGAACGTCTTACGCATTGTATGAGTCCCAATATCACTTCTTCCTAATAAATCAGCTGAACTCGTAAGAACTCGATACGCTTGTGTTGTAGTGATGTGACTATCACCCTTACGTGAAGCAAACAAATAAGCTTCGTTGTCCAATCCTTCTGTATAGTCTGCTATATCCGCCATAATTGCGTTTAGGTGAACAGTTCTTTCCTTCTTAGTCTTACCTTCCCTTATTTTAAAGTTGGACTTTCCTCTAACATCACATATTCGTAACTTCACAATATCACCTATCCGTAACCCTGTTGAGATGCCTATTTTGAATAGCAAGACGTTACGACCTGCTGTATTAGGTGACATACTTAAAGCTTCAATCATATCGGTTATTTCCTTAGTAGTTCTTAACGGTTGTACGTTTATAATATCGCCTTTAGTTCCACCTTTATATGCCATCAAAAATCCCCATTTCTTAGTATGGTATTGTCAATATATAAACAATACCATACATTCAATAAGTAAGTAACTACTAAATGCTGATTTAAAGCAATTTGTTATGTATGCTAATATGGAAAAGCATACATTCACTCGTATATTGTTAGACTCTGAAATCAAATAAAAAAAGAGCAGTCGATGTGACTACCCCTTCAATATTGACTCTAAACTTAACTCTTCTTTTCCACCAGGTAAATTGCCAATGCTATAACGCTAGTGTATTTTCATGTTAAATAATCATTTTTTTGATTGGTGTCTGTTTGGTAGGTCAAGCTTCCAACGAATCATATCTCCTATGATTGGAAAAATATCATTATGTTTACTACCAAAACGCATCCATCCCGTTTTCGGGTCAAAATTACCAATATCTCTATTTCCAGTAGCGTTATTTGGCAAGTATTCCTTTAAGCTTATTAATCCATATTGTTCTATTTCTTCATCATTTAATTGGTAGTAACGCCACATTGGATTGTCATGGCTAAAATCTAAATCAGTAATACCATCTAAAAGCTTGTCCAGTAACTGTTCGTCTTTAGTTATACGACCAAATGCAAAGTTATAAGCTAACTTAGCAATCGCTTTAAGTGCGACAGGTTGAGCAGATACGGTATTTGCTTTTGCATCTATCTCCCCAAATCCAGGAATTTGAACAACAGCTTCCCAAAAACGTTTGGCAATAATTAAACGAGGTTTTACAATTGCTGGAGTAGCACCATTTATATTGGTTTTATTTAAAATGAGATGGGCATTAACCGCAACAATATCTTTTCGTGTAAGTGAACCGTCATCATTGTCCCAATCTACTTTATCTTTAAGGGAAATAGCCACCAATTTTCCCTCTATAAGTTCTTCTTTGATATAGGCATTAACAGGATTTGAACTATCAAATTCTAATGCAAGACTTTTTTCTACTTTCTTAGATAGGTTGTTTAAATCATGAAATAACTGTCTCTCCTCTAAAATATTTAATCCAAGATGGACTTCTAAACTAACAGTACACTCTCCTCTTGTTAATTCTAAACATTCCATCCAAACCGCTAGTTCTTCCTGTGCCACTGTGCGGTCATCACGATTATAAGGGAATAACGAGTGTTTCTTAGGAGGATATTTATGTTCTATTCTAATATCCTCTAAAAAATCAATAACCATTTGTATTGCTTTTCTGCGATGCTGACCATCGACTATCCACAAAATATCTCTTTGCCCAAGCCAAACTCTCGTGCCAATATTTTCATTATCTTCTAATTCAATAGGACTAGCTTGAAGGTTCGCCCCTCCTGGTCCAGCAGTTCTTAAATTTGCAACGAGAGGCTGTATTGACAAATAAGGTTGTTTTCCAACCAATTCTTGTATACTTTCTCGAGCAACCATTATGGGTCCATTATCATCTTTATGTATTTCAATAGTAGTTGCAATTAGTCCCTTGAGTATATAAAGTGCTAATTCAGAAGCATGTTTAATATCTAATTTTCGTTGCGCTATTTGTTCACCATGTTCACCACGTTCATTTGCCACATCCGACATTCTATAAAAGTCAAACATTGGCATCTTGGCCAAAAGTGTATTATGTCCAAGATTATTAGATACAAAAACTTTAAGTTGCATCTCTGAGGTGTTGCCACCACGCTTAATCAATTCGCTAAGAGGTCTTGCACTTTCTGGTTGTTCAGTTTTAGATAACATATGTAATTTCCTCCAAAGTAAGTGATGTTGTTATTTTTATACTACAACATATCACAAACGAAGTAAACACCTGGATTTATAAATGAGTAGTCCAGGAGTGTTAAATTAAGCATCCAGGGTTGATTATGTTTGAATATTTTTTTACATCAAGGTCCTACTGTTATCCAGTTAGAGCAATCTATGCAGTTTATAATTGTATTTCATCATGGATAATCAAAGAACAGTATTCTCAAGCACTCAGACGCTATCGACTCGATTTTTGATAACAGTCAATCACATTTACTACACTTACTCGTCTCTCTACACCAATATTTGTAAATGTGTTAGACTATACCCAACAACTCACTAACCAGATATTTCACCTAACTGGGTAGGCATGTTGAACAAGAAGTTGGAGGTATAATATGATAAGAAATAAAGTGGCACTCATTAGTTCAATTGTTATTTTAATTATATGTATGTATTTATATTTCCCGTTTCCTTATAATGTAATGTTAGAAGCACATTCTACATTCATGTCGTTTCCAATTCGCAATCAAGATGGCTATATTTTGCTTGGTATAATTGGTTCCATTTTGTTTATAATCGCAATGATTTTACTTGTCATTGGCATGAAGAAATATCACTTTCGAACAATAGTAATAGTTGTAATAGTTTATGCAATTTTACCGAAGCTTCTCATTGCGATGTACCAAGAAACATTAGCAAGTGGCATTACGGCAATTTCATACGATGGGAAGGGCAAGTGCAATTTTGAAAATGTGAGAGCAGACTTATTAAATGGAGAATGTAACTTTGTATTACATAACCGAAGCAATGAAGCTGTGTCGTTCGAGTTGGAATTTTTAGATTCCCATTTCATGGAAGATGAAGTGCGAATGGAGTCGCTCATGAATTTAGCTAGTCCATATAAAATTACGATAGAAGCAAATAGTACAAAGCCTATTCATTTGAAAGAATTACTCGAACTATCAGATGTTCCAAAACATATTGATAGCGGAACATCGTTTAATATTCATTTTAAATTAATTGACGGGGAGACTACACGCACATTATAGTAGACGTTTATCTTTACTAAACAGAGAAGTCTACAATTTTGGGATGTCATTTTCAGCTTAACTCCCTATTGAAAAATTAAATTAAAATGAACGGTATAAAGCACCATTGAACTAACGGAGGTTTCAGTTCAATAAGAATAGGACTTGCGTGTATGATTGATTTTCATATAAGCAAGTCCTTTTGTTATGCTCTTACACGCACACAGATAGCTCTGCAACACCGATTAGATAGCCTGTATAAATATCCCCCCGCTCCCCTATCAACACTCATATGCTCGTTAAATGATTCTAGGAGTTTGATACGGTTGTCTATGTATACTAACTCAAAGTTGAAACAATTGAGCTTTGCCATACGCTTTATATCAGCTAAGTGTTTCAATTAGTTGTTTAAAACCTCACTTTTATACAGAAAAAACCCCATATTTTATATGGAGTTAAGCTTTTAAACTTTACTATTTGTATTCCCAATTAATATTAGAATTGCATCTACTACTTATAAAAGGAAATTAAAACATCCTCATTTACACTAATTTTGCATGTATCTATTCTTTTTTTTCTTTCACTGTAAAGGAGATTCAGAATCGGTAATTTTCCCTCCAAAGTTGAATGATGTAAATTTTTATGACAGGACACACATAAGCTCACTATATTTGCTTCAACATCAATGCTAAAATTAAAACTATCTTGATATTCCATAGGTATTAGATGATGTGCTTCAACATAGTTCATGCCTGTAACCTTAGAAGTGAAATCCTGGTGGCTAGAATCTATCTCACACAGATGATTAGCCATTATTATTGCATTTTTTCCTTTTTGAGCATTTCTTATATAAGTTTTAATAGCTCCTTTACTCCCCTTTAATGGCTTCGGTTCAGACTTATCATTAACTATTACTTTCTTGCTAAATCCTGATGATTCTTGTATTTCTTTCTGATACATAGAATCCTCTATCTCTGACTGTACATACACATCCTCATTGTAATCGTCGATTGGTGAAGGTAACACTTCTAGTGTTGTGTGGTTTTTAGGTAATTTCGATTCTGGATTATCCTGTTTTTGTGCATTATTATCTAGGCTAATCTTTTCATATTCTAATTTATTGGATAAGTTGTTAGACTCGTAAACTTTGAATGCTTCAACCAAAAAAGATGTAAAGTAGCTCTCGTAAATGGGGTTAAAAGTAAATATTTCTTTATTCATAATCGATAAGCTTAATATCTTACCCTGCCATACACTATATTCTATATTGCTATTATCAACAGGGATACCCCACTTTGTGGCAAATTTCTTTTTATCATCATTCCTCCCACTCCGCAATAGGAAACTCTCGCACTTTATTTGTAGCATTAAACCTTTAGAGCCATTTTTTCTATGCGTTGTATGGATATTAATCCATACTTTAGGGTCATCTTTCCAATTGACCCTCCCATTTTTTTTTGCACCTTTTCCATGATGCATTTTGTACACACCTTCATATATATCAGAAATAACATGTCTCGTTTGATTTGTATTAGCAGGTCCACTTACAGAAGTAACTGGATAATTTCTTTCAATAAAACCCAATATCTCCTGCTTTTTATCTTCAATAAGGCTATCACTCACTTCTAAATCGTTCATTATATTATCCTCCTTATGTCTAATATACTTGTTTTCTACAGACCATTCCTCCTCATTTTGGAAGTCTGCAAGATAAAAATCTTTCTTTTATATAGATTGTACGTTTTTACCTATAATAGGTTATTAATATAGACGGTTGCATTAGCAATGTCATATAACTAAATAGAATCACTAGAGCAATATTACCAAGCAATAAAACCAATGATTCTAAAAGAAACTCATATGAAATGTCATAGTCCTCAAAGCAAAATGTAACTTCCCTATCATGAAGAGTAAGAGGGCATTGGCAAACGCCCTCTTACTTATGTAGTTTATGCTTGTGTAAACCTTGATTAGTATTTTGTTTCAATCCATATGATTATTTGTATTTTATTTAATCTTATACTTAAGGCTATTCAAAGATTTCTCTTGTACGTTTTTACCTATAATAGGTTATTAATATAGACGGTTGCGTAAGCAATGGCTATTAGCTAATTAGCTTTACAACACTCTCATAATGTCTTCTAGGTAGAATCCTCTTTAAAGTCTTTTTATCATAGAAGTACAAAATACAAGAATTAAATGAATCAGTATAATTCAAACCACTGTATACTACTCTGAATGAAGCATCCTCTTCTTTTACACACTCAATATTCATATTATAAATGTTTGGTTTTTTTTCCTTTTTAATTACCTTGCCATTCTCATCTTTTACTTTGCGATTACGTTCGATAATCTCCAAAATACCACTTTGTTCAAGTTTATTAATTAGAGTTCTTGTCGTTTTTTCAACTAAACCACTTGCATGGCTCATTTGCATATATGTCATATAAAAATTGCCATTCTTCATTGCATATCTTTTACTATGTATGAGTAAGCAGTAGGTCAACAGCTTTTCATTTTTACTTTTCAATTGCAATATCTGTCTCATTTCCTCATATGTAACAAATAAATCCTTTTCTTCTATCGTTAAACTTATCTCATTTTCATATATGTACTTGACGATTGATTGTATATCTTTAATTCCATCGTCCCATTTAGTTGTATAGTTCCTTGTATCTTGCTCGCCCATCCATTCAACTAATGCCTTGTAAGATTCTTCATTTGTTAAGCCTTGAAAACGGAAATATTTACCTAATTTATACAATGAATTATGTCTCATGCCTGTTGTAGTTAATCCTGTATGTAACAATTTTTCAATTGCTTCAATCGTTTCCTGTTCACCTATGTTTTCCCTATATATTTTTAAGGGTGTATACTTGCTTTCAATAAATCCTCTTACTTCTTCAACCTCTCTTACTTCTACTTCTTCAAGCACATCACGTTCACGCTCTAAGATATTGTATAAAATTCCAACATCCATTTGTTTAATCTTTAGAATATATTTCTTACTCCGAATGGGCTTTAATCCTTTGTCATAATTTACATACCAACAACGAAGTTTACGCTTATTTTTAAAATTAATACCTAATGGGATTTTTACACCTTGCTTCATTGCGTTGGGTCTATATTCTACTTGTCCATAGTCAATGTTAAGCAAGTCCCCTGCATTCATTACTAATAGGTATAATTCATAAGCATCTTCATTTTTGATTGGATTATTGAAATACAATTCTACGTGATAGCCTTTATTCCCGCTTAAGGAGATATGTATATCATCATCTGGAATCCCAATTTCTATTAAACAATTAACTAAACGATAAACAGTCCATTTAGCTTGTTCCTCGTCTATAACATCAACATCAAAGCATATAAATTTTGTATGATTTGTAGAAGAAAAAACACCTAATGTTGCTTTTCCATCTAAATGTCTTTGGATTACATAATCGTTAATTGAAAATACCTTTTCGTTATTATACTTGTTAAAAGTTTGATAATTACCAAGTTCAGATAGAATCAAATACTGATACCTCGCCAAAATAAACAGCTCATTTATTTTATCTATTATATCCTTTTCCTTATTAACCACATTATTCCTCTTTTCCCTTTTAAGGACAAAAGAGGTAATTCCATATATGTTTAATTATTTGCATTACATATTTTTAATAATTTTATGTTTTATATTTGATGTTCTTGGAACACCCCTTTAACCTTCAGTAAATTGAATTTATTTGTTCTAACTTTAACTTTGATTTTGACATTTCCATGTTATCAAGCACTAAATTCATGCTGTAATCACTTGGCTTCCATCAATCCAGATACCATAACTATCAAAGCTATATTGATTATTACTTATTATGTATTCCTTACCTGTATCGTAATCTACAAGTATTTTCTTCTTAGTAACAATACCTTTATAAAGTGGGGAATCCTGTTTTTCCAACATGCCATTAAGAGTTTGTATAAGTATAGAGTAACCATTACCTACGCTAAGTATCTTCCCACTATCCTTAAAGAGATTTATAGTGCTATATGCAGGAATACTCAATTCTTTCATAACATCCTTCGTAGACTCGTAATCTGTTATTCTCACAACCTCATAATCCTTGATAAATACCACTTTGCACTTTATAGCATTAGCTTTGAATGAGTTTTCTCCATGAGATAATACTTGAATATTTCCCATTGTATAATGACCGCCTTTTTCAACATTTGATTCTATGCGGTCTATAGTTGGGCGTGAATTTGGTAATCTCCCACCTTCATTGTATATCTCGCTTAATTCTACCCATTTACTCCAAAACTCTGTATTATTCATTAAGGCTTCCTTCATTTTTACAGGCTTTTTCCAGTCACACTTAACTCCTTTATATGCTTCTTTTTTATCACTTCTTACTCTCTCTAGTACCCTTATACAAGACCTATGTAATAAATACTCTGCTAATTCAATTCCTGTATAATGGTCAATTTTACTTCTGTTTATATCGCTTCTACATTCTTTACAAATTTCCCCTTGATGATAATACTCTTCTCCCTTAACATAATGATTTCTCTTGCTACAATAAAACTTCAGGTTGTCCATACTAATGATTCTCCTTAAAATTTTTTCTCCCTTTCTCGTTAATCTGTTGACAACAGATTAAACACCCTGTACAATAAGGGTAAGGTAATACAACTTTGCCCACAAACGAGAAGTGGGAGTCTTTAAATATACCACCAATCGCTAATTTTGTCAAGTTCATATCTTATGATATAAAACTACTATCAATATATTGATAGTAGTTTTTTTAGTTCTCCCTAATCAAGATTAAATATTCTTACTTGAGGTTTCTCAATGTACTAGTGTTGCGTAATGGTTTTTAGCGGGATATATCATACGAATAGTAATATGTCCGCCCAAAACTCTTATCATTTGTAGTCCTTCCAAGATTTTGCTCATTCTAGTTCAAAATCCTCGCTCACCATTTTCCACAGCAAATAGGACATCGTTGTAGAGAAGTCCTTAGAAGCATGTAACTATTTGATTGTGGATTGTCCCCCCCTATCCCACGCACGTGAGAAACATCTCAATTAAGGCATTTTAAGAGGATTTATTTTACTTTCATACGGTGTAGTTATTAACAAGTGTGTGGCGATTGTAGAGCTATAGGGCTTCTATAACAATGGACGTTTTCTATTGGTCATAAGTACCCCCGAACACCCATAAAATTCTTGGTATTTTAAAGTATGCTTCTCCGCTATACCCATAAGAAAACAAAAAAGAATCCCATCTAATAAAAGACAAGATTCTTTAAACTCAAGCATTTGCATTGCTAGTATTGAATCTCTTCCTCTTTGCTACATCTATTTATATTTTTGTTTTATAGGTATTCCCTTAAATCAGATGCGACCTCTTCTACATCTAAATCTAAATATTGAGTTGTCACGGCTAAATCTGAATGTCCCAGCGCTTTTGAAATTAGTGC
This sequence comes from Sporosarcina psychrophila, assembly GCF_001590685.1. GTDB lineage: Bacteria > Bacillota > Bacilli > Bacillales_A > Planococcaceae > Sporosarcina > Sporosarcina psychrophila. Next base: position 891,849 of record NZ_CP014616.1, on the reverse strand, counting down.
AATGCTTGCACCCTTTTCTAATAGGCTCTTAGCGTACGCTCTCCGTATGGCGTGTGCATTGATATTCTCAAGTCCATAGCGTTTAGCATATTTGTTAAGCTGTTTAGAGATGGCACAGTTCGATGACTTGCTTGTGTTCATTTGCAAACCGTTCTGCGTGATGAAGACATTGCGGTTATCTGTGCCAAAATGGGAGCGGATACCATTATTTAATTTGATAAGCATTTTAAGTATATCTGCAAGCTCCTTATCAATGGGTAGCTTTAGGAACTTATGATTTTTCAAAGTTGAGCCATCAAGGTTCAGACATAGATTTTCAAAGTCGATATGACGCTCCCTAAGCTCGCCTAACGTCCGAATACGAATACCTGTCTTGTACATTAACTTAATCGCGCCTGCATCTCTAAAACCAACGAATGAGGTCTGGTCGATGAGTTCTAGAAGCCTGTCAATGTCAGATTCTTTTGCACCCTTTTTGACCTCTTTATCAATCTTGATATGAATGCTATTCCAAAACTTCTCCTTAATCCAACCATTGTTAAAGAACTTGCTGAGAACAGCCTTCGTGGACTTTAAGCGAATCAACTTCGTTGCAGGACTAACCTCTAGTACATCAAGGTAATAATAGAGGGCTTCCATTGTAATATCTTCTACATACCTAAGCTTGCAAGTCGTGGAAAACTGTACAAAGATGTACTGATAGCTTTCAATCGTGCGTGGTCTGTTCCCTGCAATCCTCATTTGCTGAAACACTGTATCAAGAGCCACTTCAATTAACATTCCTTCTCGTTCTAATACTGTCACCTTCGTTGGCATGACCACAACATCACCACCTACCGCAAACACTCCATGTTTTCTACTTCTAGACATAAAAAAACCTCCCAATCAATGTGTGATTAGAAGGTCTATGAACCATGAAATATGATAATTTACTGTAGGGAGCAGAAAAGGGATATTCAACAGGAGTTCAACTCCCGTTCAATATCCCTAGTCATCAAAACCGTTGATACGACTGCGTTTATAGCAGTTTTAAATATGGAGACGGCGGGAGTCGAACCCGCGTCCAGAGGCTCTAACACTTAAGCATCTACGCGTGTAGATTGTCTATTTGGATTCGCGTGGCATTATGCCGGCAATCAGGGCGTCATGTACGCTATCTTGGAAGTCTCTTCCGACTGCCTCAAGAGGCAACAGCCGTCGTATCCCACTAAAGGTTGAGCCCTACAAATGCCACATGGGCGATGGAAATGTAAGGCAGATTCAACAGCTTACGCTGCGAATGCTAGGTTGTTGTTAGTTTTGCCTGTTATTATAAGGTGCCGTTTCTGACGGAGCCGAGCCCTCCGACGCGCAACTCAAGCTAAGACGACCCCTGTCGAATCCGTAACGTCCCCAAAGGGATGTCAGGAGAACCTATTTAAAGGCTTCTGAACTACTTGAACATTAATTAGTATACCACATTTCCATCAAAACTTCAATATTTCTGTCTATCTCTAAGTGCACGATCGATTTCACGTTTCGCATCTTTTTTCTTCAGATCTTGGCGTTTGTCGTAATCTTTCTTACCTTTACCAACACCAATTAATACTTTTGCAAAGCCGTCTTTTAAATACATCTTAATCGGTACAATCGCAGATCCCTGTTCTTTCGTTTGTCCAATCAATTTGCTAATCTGTTTTTTATGAAGAAGTAACTTTCTAGAACGCACCGGATCATGATTGAACTGATTCCCGTGGTCATATGGACTAATGTGCATATTGGTAATCCACGCTTCGTTATTGCGGATTCTTATAAACGCATCCCTCAGCTGAACTTTACTAGTACGGATTGCTTTGATTTCAGTACCTTGTAGAACAATACCTGCCTCAATTGTTTCTTCGATTGCAAAATCATGATTCGCCTTTTTATTAACGGCGACTACCTTCCCCTGGCCTTTCGCCATTTCTTTCACCCCTTAATCAATTACGCCCCGGCGTAATTGCATCCAAATTTTGAATAGCGCTTATGCCTGCTGGACGCAGGTAAGCAACCTTTCAAAGTTTGTGACAATACAGCCCGGAAGCAAAACTGCGGAGCGGCCTAAACCGCTCCTTCTTTACTTTTTCTTTTTAGGCTTAGGTTTAGTACCCGCTTTTTTCGCTGCGCCTTCATAGAACTTTTTCTTTTTACTATATGTGCCTGTTTTCTTTTTATCTTTTGATTTATCTCCAGATTTATTGTCGCCATCCTTTTTCTTTGCATGGATGACTTTTGGAGTTTCTTTACGTGTACGACGGAAGTCTTGTTTCATGCCAACGATTTCAAAATCGATTGTCGATTCTTCAGGCTTCACAGCAATAACTTTCACGGTTACTTCGTCGCCCAGTCTGTATTGTTTGCCAGAACGTTCACCAATCATCATCATTTGTCTGTCGTCAAATCGATAATAATCATCTGTCATATGACTAACGTGAACAAGTCCTTCGATTGTGTTTTCCAGTTCGACAAACAAACCAAAGTTTGTAACCGATGAAATAACGCCTTCGAATTCTTCGCCAATTTTGTCGAGCATAAATTGAGCTTTTTTCAGTGACTCTGTATCCCGTTCTGCTTCAACTGCACGACGCTCCCGTTCAGATGTATGCTCTGCAATATCAGCTAATATCGCACTCCAATGCGCAAGTGTCTGTGTCGACATGTCTTTTTCAATTAGATATGTCCGGATCAAACGGTGGACAATCAAATCTGGGAAGCGGCGGATTGGTGCCGTGAAATGAGTATAAAATTCTGTGGATAATCCAAAGTGACCCAGACTTTGATCTAAATACTTCGCCTGTTGCATTGAACGCAGGAGCATTGTCGAAATAACTGTTTCTTCAGGTAGACCCTCAATTGATTCAACGATTTCCTGCAACGCTTTTGGATGGACCTTATTGCCCGTTCCTTTTACAACAACACCAAAGTTCGTTAGAAATTCGAAGAAACGTTGTAATTTCTCAGCTTTCGGATCTTCGTGAATTCGGTAAATGAACGGTACTTTAAGCCAGTGGAAATGTTCCGCGATTGTTTCGTTCGCAGCAAGCATGAATTCTTCTATCAGGCGTTCTGATACAGTACGCTCCATAATGACAACATCCGTTGGCCATCCTTTTTCATCAACAAGGATTTTCGATTCCTTGAAATTGAAATCAATGGCTCCACGATCTTCTCTCTTCTGTTTCAAAATAGCCGCGAGGTCTGCCATATGGTTAATCATAGGAACAACATGTGCATATTTCTCTGAAAGTTCTTCATCTTTTTCTTCGATGATTTTATAAACTTCATTATAAGTCATACGTTCTTTCGAGCGAATAACACTCTCAAATATTTCGTGCTCGACGACTTTCCCGTTGCGATCTATCGTCATTGTGCAAGATAACGTAAGCCTATCGACACCTGGATTCAATGAACAGATTCCGTTCGATAATCTATGCGGTAACATTGGGATAACTCTATCCGTCAAGTACACACTTGTTCCACGGTCATAAGCGTCATCACCCATTGCAGAATTCTCCGTCACATAATAACTGACATCCGAAATATGAACAGATAATATATAGCTACCATTGTCGTTTTTCACAACTGAAATGGCATCGTCAAGGTCTTTGGCATCCGCGCCATCAATTGTAATCGAAAGTTCTTCACGGAGATCACGACGTTTGAACAAATCTTCTTCCTGAACTTCTTCAGGTATTTTATTTGCCTGGTCTAGTACTGCTTGCGGAAAGTCAACTTCAATTCCATGCTTATGAATAATAGACAAGATGTCCACGCCAGGATCATTTCTGTGACCAAGGATTTGTGTCACCATACCTGTTGCTGATTTCCCGTCTACAGGCCAGTCTGTTATTTCAACAACGACTTTGTGACCGTCAACCGCATCAAGTGAATCTCCTTTACCGATGAAAACGTCCATTGGTAATTTTTTATCATCAGGAACAACGAAACCGAAGCCTTTATTGTTCTGGTACATGCCCACTACCTTTGTTGTTTTGCGTTCCACGACACGTGTAATTGCCCCTTCACGTCTACCGCCTGATGTGGCATTAACGACACGTATGAGGACAGTATCTCCGTTCATCGCGCCATTTACTTCATGTGGTGGTATGAATACATCATCCATTCCTTCTACATCCGGTGCCACAAAACCAAATCCTTTTGCATGCCCGATGAATTTTCCACGAAGGAGATTCATGCCTTCTGGCACGCCATAACGGTTCGATTTCGAGCGAATAATTTGCCCTTTTTGTTCAAGGTCAACAAGCATTTTCACTAGTTCCTTAAACTCCGCCGCCTGTTCAAATCCCAATACTTCCTGAATTTCCTGTACGGTTAGCGGCTTATACGATTCTTCTTTCATTAGAGACAGCAATTTTTGCTGTATGTCTTGTTCTAAGCTATCCAATTGCATCACTCCTTATAAGTCTATAGTATGGTCATTGGTCTTATCTTTCACTCATTCCAGTCCAATGATTCCAAGAATTTCAAAATATCTTCATGAAGTTTCACTTTTTCGGGTCCGAGTGTAATGACATGTCCCGATTGTTCATACCATTTAATATTTTTTATGTCTGATTCGGTATTGTCATAAATAACGTTTGCGGAATCGGTATCGATAACATCATCGTTTGTGGCCTGCACAACAAATAGCGGTGCATAGATGTGATCGATATGATCTCGTACATCATAGACAAGTGCACGAAGTTCTTCGAGAGAAGGCATATTTTGCGCACGTAATGCCTCTATATCTCTTTCGATGTCTTCTTCGGCTTTCCCTTCAAACTTCTTATACTCCCGTGCATATTTAAGGACACCTTCATACATAATGTCAGTTGTTCTCATCGACATTGGCGCGCACATTGTAACAATACCCTTCACTGGCTTGTTATACCCTAATTTGAGCGAAAATACGCCTCCTAATGACAATCCAGCAACTGCAATCTCATCGTATCCAGCTTCCTTTAATTGATTATAACCCGTAAGAACATCTTCCCACCACTCTTCGGGACCTGTGTGGATCAATTCTTCTGGGGGAACACCGTGGCCTTTGTAATGGGGTGCAAGCGAGGTGTAGCCTTCCTTTTCAAGAAACCGTCCCAACATCCGTACGTCCGCTGAGGTACCTGTAAATCCATGTAGCAGTAAAACTGCACGCTTCCCTCTTTCGAAAAAGAATGGTTTCGGTTGTGCAATTCTCATTTAGATCATCCTTTCTAAGAAAAGTGCAAGGCGCCGTTCAGCTCCGACAGGCATAAGACGGGCGGGCTAAGCGGCGTTCTTTGCCGAATAGTCTGACTGACTTATGTCCCGAGGAGTTGGCGCCTGGAGCTAGACAACGACCCCAGTAGAAAACTTATACTTCCCTACTTTTAATAAAAAACGCCCGACCAGTCGGAAGGTCAGGCGATAATGGTCTATTTAAGATTATACTTTCATAATGACGATTGCCAATACGATAAACAAAACGGCAAGTACAACAGTGACCCGTTGAAGTACGAGGTCAAGTCCACGTGCTTTTTGTTTTCCGAAAAGTTGTTCGGCTCCGCCAGAGATGGCTCCTGATAGACCTGCGCTTTTCCCAGATTGCAATAATACGACTACGATCAATGATAGTGCTACGATTACGAGCAGTGTCATCAGCAAAGTATGCATTTTGTTCCACCTCCCGATTCGAACTTCACAACAGTTCTATTTTACCAAAAACAGACTGGTGTTACAACCTATTGTTCTAATTTTAAGACAGAAGTTCTCATAGTCACTCAGTGAGTTTCCACTCAATCTATTAAAAACCAAAGAAAAACCCGCCGAAGCGGGTTTTTAGCAATCATTATTTCTTCAAGTTATAAAACGTTTTAACACCAAGATACTCAGCAGTATCATCTAGCTGATCTTCAATACGAAGCAATTGGTTGTATTTCGCAACGCGGTCCGTACGAGATGGTGCACCCGTTTTGATTTGTCCAGCGTTTGTTGCAACTGCGATATCAGCAATTGTCGTATCTTCTGATTCACCTGAACGGTGGGAAATAACTGCCGTATAGCCAGCGCGCTTCGCCATTTCAATCGCATCAAACGTTTCCGTCAATGTACCGATTTGGTTCACTTTGATAAGGATTGAGTTACCAATACCCTCTTCAATTCCTCGTGCCAGTTTTTCTGTGTTCGTTACGAACAAGTCATCTCCGACAAGTTGAATTTTTTTGCCTAAGCGGTCCGTCAATAGTTTATGACCCGCCCAGTCATTTTCATCCAAACCATCTTCGATAGAGATGATTGGATACTTACTGCAAAGCTCTTCATACCAATCAACCATTTCTGCCGATGTTTTTACGATACCTTCGCCAGCAAGATTGTACGTACCATCTTCTTTATTGAAAAACTCAGATGCTGCAACGTCCATTGCAAGGAGAACTTCCTCGCCTGGTTTGTAGCCTGCTTTTTCGATTGCTTCAAGGATAATAGACAAAGCTTCTTCATTGGAAGATAAGTTCGGAGCGAATCCGCCTTCATCACCCACTGATGTATTCATGCCTTTTGCCTGTAGAACAGTCTTAAGGGTATGGAAAATTTCCGCGCCCATACGAAGACCTTCGTGGAATGAAGTAGCGCCGACTGGCATTACCATAAACTCTTGAATGTCCACGTTGTTATCCGCATGCTCGCCACCGTTTAGAATGTTCATCATTGGCACTGGCAATTGTTTTGCGTTAATGCCGCCTAGATATTGATAAAGGGGAATATCAAGATAATCAGAAGCAGCATGTGCGACAGCTATCGATACGCCAAGAATTGCATTTGCGCCCAATTTACCTTTGTTGGCAGTACCATCAATTTCAATCAACGCTTTGTCAATCGTCACTTGATCAAGAACTGAAAACGCATCTTCCAATTCCGCCGAAATAACTTCATTAACATGGTCAACCGCTTGAAGAACACCCTTGCCCAAGTAGCGATCCGGATCACCGTCACGTAGTTCTACTGCCTCATATTCGCCTGTTGAAGCGCCAGATGGAACGATTGCCCGACCAAATGCACCGCTTTCCGTAAATACTTCAACCTCTACTGTTGGATTTCCACGTGAATCAAGTACTTCTCTCGCTTGGATAAGTGTAATGATTGGCATGTCATTCTCCCCTTTTTAAAATAATGGTGTGCCGGTCATTTCTACCGGTTGTTCTACTTGTAACAATTTTAGCATTGTTGGTGCCAAGTCTGCGAGTTTACCGCCTTCGCGCAAACTAATTCCTGCCTTCGTAACGATAACCGGAACCGGATTCGTTGTGTGGGCCGTCATCGGAGCCCCGTCTTGCGTAGTTACTTCATCAGCATTTCCATGATCAGCCGTTACGATTGCCGTACCGCCTTTAGCATGGATTGCGTCGATAATTTTGCCAAGGCATATATCAACCGTTTCAATCGCTTTGATGGTTGGTTCCAGCATTCCACTATGCCCGACCATGTCGGGATTTGCGAAATTGAGAATAATTGCATCAAAACGATTCGCCTCAATTCCTTCAATAAGCGATTCCGTCACTTGGTAAGCACTCATCTCCGGTTGCAAGTCATACGTTGCAACTTTCGGTGAAGCTATCAAGATTCGTTCTTCACCTATGAACTTGTCTTCTCGTCCGCCACTCATGAAAAAAGTGACATGTGGAAATTTCTCGGTTTCCGCAATGCGCAGTTGTGTCAAACCGTTGCGGGCGATAACTTCACCAAGAGTGTTTTCCAAGTTGTCACTACTATAAGCGACATCTGCAACAATGTCGTCACTATAATGAGTGAATGTCACAAACTTCAAATCTTTATATCTTTTCGTTCCTGTTTCAAATTCATCAAAAGTAGAATCTGTTAAGGCGCGTGAAAGCTGAATGGCACGATCCGGACGGAAATTAAAGAATACAACTGCATCCCCGTCTTCAACCGTCGCAACCGGTTTACCAAGTTCTTCTATAAGGAATGGTACAACGAATTCATCATGAACGCCTTGCTTATACGACGCTAGTACGCCTGCAGTTGGCGTAGCTGCCGTTAAAGCAGCGCCTTCAACAATCGCACGGTAGACCTTTTCTAAACGCTCCCAGCGCTTATCACGATCCATCGCATAATACCGGCCTGAAATACTTGCAAACTTACCAACGCCCAGCTCTTGCATGAATGTTTCAGTCTTTTCAATGTAATCAAGAGAAGATTGTGGGCTCACATCACGACCATCCAGGAAGGCATGGACAAATACTTTATCAAGTCCATTCAACTTCGCTAGGCGAAGAAGTGCGAATAGATGCTCATAATGGCTATGTACACCACCGTCGGATAGTAACCCCATCAGATGGAGTGCAGAGCCGTTTTCCTTCGCGTGTGTAACTGCTCTCAGAAGCGTTTCGTTATCGAAAAAGTCAGCTTCCCTGATTGACTTATTAATACGAGTCAAACTTTGATAGACGACGCGACCAGCTCCAATATTTAGATGCCCTACTTCAGAGTTACCCATCTGTCCTTCAGGAAGACCTACCGCCTCCCCACAAGCTGTCAGCGTTGAATGCGGGAAGTTGTTCCATAATAGATCGTAATTCGGCTTATTCGCCTGTGCAACTGCATTTCCTAGCTTGTCATCACGAAGGCCAAAGCCATCCAAAATGATAAGCGCTACCGGACTTTTACTCATGTGCTCCAGCCTCTAGCAATTTCAAGAATGATGCAGGATCCAAACTTGCGCCGCCGACAAGTGCGCCATCGATATGTTCCATTGTGAGAAGTTCTTCAATATTGTCCGGTTTAACGCTACCGCCATATTGAATACGAATTTGGTCTGCAACTGTTTCATTATATAATTCGCCGATTGTCGTACGGATTGCTCCACATACTTCATTGGCATCTTGTGCAGTTGCTGTTTTACCTGTACCGATAGCCCAGATTGGCTCATAAGCTATGACTGCTTGTGCCGCTAAATCAGCGCTGACGCCTTCGAATGCTTTTTTCACTTGTCCCGCAACTAATTCAACTGTTTGTCCACTTTCCCGATCTTCAAGTGATTCTCCCACACAGACGATTGGCGTAAGCTTGTAGTCAAATGCTGCATGGACTTTCTTGTTGACGGATTCATCTGTTTCGTTGAAGTATTGACGACGCTCAGAATGACCCAGGACAACATAACCAACGCCGATTTCTGACAGCATCGCTGGACTGATTTCGCCCGTGAAAGCACCTTCTTTTACGTCATGCATCGTTTGTGCACCAATACCTACTGCTGAACCTTTTGTAATTTGTACAAGTTCTGAAAGGTATAAAGCTGGTGGACAGATAACCGCTTCCAATTTTTCTGAAGCTGCTGCTTTTTCTTGCACTTCTATCGCGAAACTTTTCGCTTCTTCAAGAGACTTGTACATTTTCCAGTTACCCGCAATTATTCGTTTTCGCAAAATGTTTCCCCCCGATCATTTATCGTTCAGTGCAGTGAGGCCCGGTAGGTCTTTTCCCTCCATGAATTCAAGAGAAGCGCCTCCACCAGTTGAAATGTGATCCATTTTATCTCCTACGCCGAACTTTTCGACAGCAGCGGCTGAATCGCCCCCACCAATAACTGTATATGCTTTTGTTTCAGCCATCGCTTTTGCAACTCGTTGTGTGCCACCCGCGAACGGCTCCATTTCAAACACACCCATAGGCCCGTTCCAAATGATCAATTTCGACTCTTTAATAACGTCTGCGTAAAGTTCAGCTGTTTTTGGTCCAATATCCAGACCCATCCATCCTTCTGGTATGGAATCGATATTCACGTTTTTTGTCTCTGCATCTTTTGAAAACGCATCCGCTATGACAACGTCGATTGGTAAGTATAAATTAACGCCTTTTTCTTTGGCTTTTTGAATAAATGAGTTCGCCAGGTCGATTTTATCTTCCTCAAGGAGCGAATCTCCTATTTCATGGCCTTGTGCTTTTGCAAACGTATATGATAATCCGCCGCCGATAATCAAATTATCCACTTTGTCTAATAGATGATCGATGACGCCAATTTTGTCTTTCACTTTGGCTCCGCCAATAATTGCTGTGAACGGACGGTCAGGCTCTGATAATGCCTTACTGAGAATGTCCAATTCTTTTTCAAGAAGGAGGCCAGATACAGCCGGAATATGTTGCGCTATGCCCGCAGTAGAAGCATGTGCACGGTGTGCAGCACCGAATGCATCATTGACGAAAACATCAGCGAGTTCCGCAAATTGCTTCGCTAGTCCTGCATCATTCTTTTCTTCTCCAGCATGGAACCTAACATTTTCAAGCAGAATGATATCGCCGTTTTTCATTGTCGAAATGGTTTCTTCCACTTCTTTCCCAATGGATGAATCGAGCTTTGTTACCGGCTTGCCAATCAATTCCGCAAGTTTTTCTCCTGCAGCAGTAAGCCGCATGTCTTCATTCACTTCGCCTTTTGGACGTCCTAAATGACTCGCGAGAATAACTTTCGCACCCTGAGCTACCATATAATTGATGGTCGGAATTGCTGCACGGATCCTTGTATCATCCGTTACATTCCCATCTTCCATAGGTACATTGAAATCTACCCGGCAAAAAACGCGTTTCCCTTCAAGCTGCATATCTTTCATCGTCTTTTTCGACACCATGAAAACGCCCACCTCCATATATAATTTAGAAAAGTGCAAGGCGCCTGCTTAGACGCGACAGGCATAAGTCGATCCAGGGAAGGCAGTCTAAGAGCGCGACGTCCTGTCGCAACGACTGCATAACTGCATCCTTGCAGGCACGACGTGGCGCTCTTTGCCACATAGCTGGATTGCTTATGACCCGAGCGGCTGGCGCCTGGAGTCTAGACAACGACCCAAGTAGAAAAAACTAATACTTTATCTTAAAAAAAAATGAGGAACGGGGTAACCCCCCGCTCCTCTTACCCAACTACATTATAAGGGGTTTTATTGTTTATGGCTATATTTAACTGAATTATAGACCTTTACCAAACATATAAAGTGCCAAGTCCACACAACGTGCAGAATAAGCTGATTCGTTGTCATACCAAGTAATTACTTTCACCATGTTATCTTCAAGGACCATCGTTGAAAGACCATCTACAGTAGATGATGAAGTATTTCCGTTATAATCTTTAGAAACTAGTGGGAGTTCATTATAAGCCAAGAAACCTTTCAGCTCATTTTCAGACGCGTTTTTCAATGCATTGTTCACATCAGCAATTGTCACATCTTTCTCAAGTTCAGCGACAAAGTCAACGAGTGAAACGTTTGGTGTTGGAACGCGGACAGCCATACCGTCAAGTTTACCTTTCAATTCAGGAATAACTTTTGTTACAGCTGAAGCTGCGCCTGTCGTAGTTGGAATCATGTTTTCTGCAGCTGCACGAGCACGTCTGTAATCCGAATGCGGTAAATCCAAAATGCGTTGGTCATTTGTGTACGAGTGAATTGTTGTCATTAGACCGCGTTTTATACCGAATTCGTTGTGAAGTACTTTTACAACTGGAGCAAGACAGTTTGTCGTACATGATGCATTCGATACGATGTTATCATTTGCCGGATCGTATGACTCGTGGTTAACACCCATTACAAGTGTCGTGATATCGCCTTTTGCCGGTGATGACAAGATAACTTTTTTCGCACCCGCTTCAAGGTGTTTGTTCAGTCCAGCTCTGTCCGTAAATACGCCTGTCGAATCAACGACAACGTCAACCCCAAGTGTGCCCCATGGTAGCGCTGCTGGATCTTTTTCTGCATATACTTTCACTCTTTTGCCATCGACAATAAGCGTGTCATTATCAAAACTGACTTCCGCGTCAAATACGCCATGTACAGAGTCATACTTCAAAAGATGTGCAAGCATTGCTGCATCCGTCAAATCGTTCACTGCTACAATTTCAATTTCCTCTTGTTTCAAAGCTTCGCGGAATACTTTACGTCCAATCCGTCCAAATCCGTTAATCGCAAGTTTCAAAGTCATAATATATTCCTCCATGTTGTTTTTTAGTTTATAGTTAAAAAATTTCTTATAGCTACATTTACACAAAGCCCATCTAAACCTATTCCCTGAAAATACCCGTCTTAGTCATTTATGCGTTTATTTATTGACGAGTATTTTCAGCATTTCAGTTGCTGCACCTTCATCAGTTACTAAAATCGTTTGTTTAGGCGCACTTGCCATATAAGCCAAGATAGCTTCAGCTTTACTGCTGCCGCCTGCGACTGAAATGATAAGCGGAATCTTCTCGAGATGGCCAGTTTGGATACCGATTGTCCGTAATCTGTGGACAACGTTACCATCCTGGTCAAAATAATAACCGAATGCTTCGCCTTTAGCTCCATTGTCTTGGATCATATCTCGCTCTTCTGTAGGCGAATTACGCATAATTGCCATTGTTTGCGCGTCGCCTACTCCATGCAGAACACAATCTGTTGTGTCATAAAGTTCAAGCATTTTCAAGACGGAAGGTTCTTTTCGGAACGCTTCATGGGCTTCTTCGCTTAACGACTCTGGATAATAAAATGTACTATACGTACCTCCACATGCCGAGGCGAATGAGGCCGCAATGACATTCGCTTGCAATCCAATATCATCTCCTACACCGCCTCTTGCAGCGATGAATAGCAGATTATTGGTACCACTAAACTTTTCGATATGAAGTGGAATCGATGCAATTGTACTTCCTCCAGTGACGGCGACGACTTTGCCCTCGTCAATTTTAGAAGAAAATTGTTTCGCTGCCTCCATACCAAGTAAGCTTTTCGAAGCGGTATCGGTATCGCAGTTACCTGCAACAACTTTGACTGATTGAATGCCAAGGAATTCCATTAGTCTTTTTGCAATAGACGTACGGCCCGACCAGTCTTCCATTGAAGACTCAAGAGCAAGTAAGACAGTCAATCCTTCAGTGGTGATTGAAGCTCCGTCTTTTGCAATAGTAATCAGATTTTGACCCCTTAGCGTATCCATCATGGTTCGCGTTTCCCGCTCCGATAAACCAGCCATCTGACCGAGTGGACGCCTTCCAATTGGACCTGCCATTTTTACAAGCTTTAATATCCGATATCTTTGCTGCATTAACTCCATCATTTCTGGTACGAGTTTACTCTGTGCATCCATCAAAACGTCCAATGGCTGCCCTCCTCTTTACCATAGGGACATTTAACGACCCTACATACTGAATAGCGTCCCACATAAAGCAAAAAAATATTTCTAACTTCATTATAGCTCTTTTCATTCGACTTTACAAACAATACAGCATTAATTATCAGAATAAATCAATGATATCAGCGTAGCCAATTGACCCGTAAAGCATAACATCGCCATCTTTTTCAATGACAGGAATCAAAAACATATATTTCTCATGACTTTCATCATCAGTTTCTATATCTACTTTCGTCCACGTCAGCGGGAAATCCTCTTGGACAAGTTTCATCATTAATTCAGCTTCATCACAAAGGTGACAACCTGGTTTTGTGTAAAATTTCACATGCACTCTAATGCACCTCACTACCTCTATAATACCCTCATTATAAAAGAATAATGGGCGGCATGCACAGGATATTGCCTGTGCATGTCACCCGTTATTTTTTTACCAGCTTCGGCCTGCTCCGCCACCACCGCCGGAACCACCGCCACCGAAACCACCAAAGCCGCCGCCGGAATTACCGCCACCACTTCTGCCCCCAATAGAACCAGGGAAGAAAATTGGCCCTCCGCTACGCCGTCCGCCCGAACCGCCTCCGCCTCCTCGGCCTCCTCTATTACTGATAACACGGAAGACAATGTAAATAATGATGAAAAGGATGACGGGGAATGGAATACCGAATCCCCCATCACTTGAGTCGGAATCTATAGTTGTGACGGGCACATCCGCGCCATCCCAGCCATATTCAGCTGCGATTTCATTGTAGAATGATTTATATGCTTCCATGATCGCCATGTCAGGCTGTTGCTTATTCAAATAAGGAACAGCTACTTCATCCATTATACTTCCGACTTTTCCGTCCGGAAGGGCACCCTCTAATCCATACCCGACCGATAGTTCGAAATGTCGTTTACCATCGGAATTTTTCTCTGTTGTAACAACTAGCAAAGCTCCGTTATTTTTTTCCTTATTGCCTAATTTAAATTCCCTAAGCTTCTCTACTGCATATTCCTCAACTGGCTTATCGCCTATGCTCGGGAGGATCAATACCGCAAGTTCCGCTGTCGTAGCATTATTTAATTGAATCCCATATTGCTCAAGTTCCGCTTTCTGTTCAGCGGACAACACATTCGCAGTATCTTGAACGACCGGAACAGCAGCATCAGCCGAAAACACTGCTGAGTTTAACGATGTAAAAACAATCAGACATGCCGTCACCAGTATGCGGACAGCTTTTCTAATCATTCCTTGTCATCTCCAAAATCGACATTCGGCGCTTCATTTGCAGCTGCATCGGCTTTAAAGTATTCCTTTTCATCATATCCGAAAATGGATGCAACGATTTTTCCGGGGAATCTTTTCACTTGCCTATTGTAATTGGCGACTACGTCGTTATAATCCTTACGCGCAACGCCCAGACGGTTTTCAGTTCCGGCCAGTTCATCCATCAACTTAGTGAAATTTTCATTTGCTTTTAAATCAGGATAATTCTCGACGACGACAAGGAGACGACTAAGCGCACCCGCTAAGTCAGCGTTTGCATCCGCTTGTTCTACGGGCCCATTTGCTCCGGCAAGTCTTGCACGGGAATCTGCAATGTCACTGATAATCTCTTTTTCATGGCTCGCGAAACCTTTAACCGTGCTTACCAAGTTCGGTATCAGATCGAGCCTCCGTTGTAGTTGATTTTCAACTTGTGCATACGCCTGGTCCACATCTTCTTCTAAATTAACGAATTTGTTATAACTTGGAACCAGTATCATAGCCAAAACTGCAAGTATGATTACGATTACCGCAATTGGTCCTAAAACTTTTTTCATGTTAACACTCCTCACGAGTTAGTTACTTTCATTTACCCTCTCGAACACCGTGTCGAAACTTTTACTACAGTAGTATATACAGTATGACGATTGAAAAGGTTTCATTTATTCTACGGCAACGTTTTTTTAGCCACAAAAAAACGGCTTCCCATAATGGAAAGCCGCCTTTTGTAGAACTTATTTAGATTCAGGTTTAGTTTTAGCTCCGTCTTTCATGTCACTGCGTGTAATAATATGGTCAATTAAACCGTATTCTTTCGCACGTTCAGCTGTCATGAAGTTGTCGCGGTCCGTATCTCTCGCAATTACTTCAACCGATTGGCCAGTACGCTCAGCAAGAATCAAGTTTAGTTTTTCACGAGTGAAAAGGATATGTTTTGCAGCAATTTCAATTTCTGTTGCTTGCCCTTGTGCTCCACCTAATGGTTGGTGAATCATTACTTCTGCGTTAGGAAGCGCATAACGTTTCCCTTTAGTACCCGCCGCTAGTAGGAACGATCCCATAGATGCAGCCATCCCCATACAAATTGTTTGGATGTCAGGTTTGATGAATTGCATTGTGTCAAAAATCGCCATACCAGCAGTGACGCTTCCCCCGGGGCTATTAATGTAGATGGAAATATCTTTATCCGGATCTTCTGCTTCTAAAAATAGGAGTTGAGCAACGATAGAGTTCGCAACGTTGTCATCGATTCCACTTCCAAGCATGATAATACGGTCTTTCAATAGACGTGAATAGATGTCGTAAGCACGCTCACCGCGGCTAGTCTGTTCAATTACTGTAGGTATTAGATTCATTCTATTTCCTCCTTCAAGCTGGATAGTGTTGTCTACCTATTGAAACATAACTTCGTTTCAACTGTAACTTTATCATACATAGTATGGTCAACGAAGGTCAAATATAACGCTTTCAAAATAAGCATTGCATTCATTGAGCTACACCAGTATAATAAATCTAGTCTGCTGCAAAAGTTAGCCGATTTGTAACGCCCTCGTGGTGCAACGGATAGCACGTGAGCCTCCGAAGCTTAAGATGTGAGTTCGATTCTCGCCGAGGGCATATGATTACAACAATTTTACCCGTCATTGTTCATTCAATGGCGGGTATTTTCTATTCCCAATCACCACGTCATACTACCACGAATTCAAAACGCACCGGTTACAGTCATCCGCAGAAAGAATTGACGGGGTGATGAGAATATGAAAAAACGAAACCAAATTGATTCAGCGCTATTAAACGACATTCTAAGGGTTACCAATCAAGCCAAGCCGCAAACAATTCTATCGACCCAATCAGCCATTGACGAATTCCACCGATTCAACATGGCGAAAGGTTTGTCGGAATGGACAATTTCATCTTATGCAATGCGGGCGTGGGGTAAACAAATATACGGAAGCAAACAGTATGAAGAACGACTAGCCAAAAGAAAAAAAGTATTCATCCGCATAATTTTTCACATGGAAGCATAATTGTGATATAGAAGTTAAATAATATTGTTGATGATTCATTAATAAGAAAGACCATTTACGGTCCTTTTTTGAAGTATTCTTCTTCGCCTAACGAATCCATTAGTTTAATAACTTTCAGCAATATGAACAATTTTTCGAATAACTAAATTAACTTTCTCGTTGTCTTTAATTACAAACAAATGGTCCGCTTCATTTTCTATGTAACGTTGCACATTCTATAGAGATATTGTCATTTATAAGTTTTCACTTTAACTCTTGACCTTTAATAAAACTCAAATGCTCTTTTTTTGGTTTTTCTCCGGTTTTGAGTGAAGCGAAAAATCGTTCTTTCCTATCTTGAATAAAATAAATAAGCAAGGGTGTATGCTACATGCACCTCAGTAGACATAACACCCGTTCATGGAAGTAATAAACTCCATTACTCAATAAGAATAGCTGCCAAGTAAAGGCAGCTGATTTGTATTATAATCATATTCAAATCCACCTTTGATACTTGTAAAATCATCCTTACTATATATCTAACAGGATATCGATAATTCTACGACTAACTAGACGATGGATAGTACTATCAAAGTTTAACAATACAGCTACACCCATTCTTTCTTCCGGTACTAACGAAAGTAACGCTCGTACTGCTAATTGACCTCCCCCATGTTCTATAATTGTTTGTCCCTTGTATTTTTCTATAAACCAGCCTATTCCATAATAAATCGTATTATCTTCATTATTCCAAGGTTTTGATACGAGACTTACTGGTTTTTGCATTTGTTTTTTACTGTACAGCTCTAGATTAGCAGGTGATGAAAAGTTCAAGTGAAACAACATATATGAAGCTAATTCATTTGCTGTTGAATATAGAAAACCTATGGGTGCCGCAACCGGGTTCATTGGATAGGGAGTTTCATTTTTTTCAAACCCTAAATAATATTTAGCATAGTTGCTATCCTCAATAACGGCTTGGGAATCCCATGTAGTCCGCTTCATATGCAACGGTGTTAGTACATTATTCCTCAGATGAAGCTCCCAATTTTCCCCGGTCACTTTTTCGATTAGATCACCAAGAATAACAAAGGCGTCGGTACAATAATTCCAACCCTCTCCTGGAAGATATTCTAGGTCTACTTTACGAAACCACCGAGTGATATCCTCTCTAGATTGTATGCTTGCTATCTCCTGTTCTGACAAATTGTAATGAGCTAAAGCTTCACTCCACTCAGTTGGGGTGTCTGAATAAACTTCCATCACATTGGGAGCAATTAAATTTGCAATGCCTAAATCGGACGGAAATCCAGCCGTATGACTTAGTATATGTTTTACTGTGATTTGGTCACTCAATTGTTTGTCTTGTGTTCTAAAATATGGTAAGTAAACAACAAGTGGTACATCAAGATTAATTAATCCTTTTTCAGCCAGTTGCAAGATACAGGTTGCAACAAAGTTCTTTGTTACACTCTGTATACTCATGATGGTGTCCTCATCAATCGGCTTTTTAACTGGTTCAAGTTGAGAATAACCAAATCCTTTGGAAAAGATCACTCTATCTTCTTTTACGATTGACACACTCATGCCTACTGTATGTTCTCCCATAATATCATTTATCATATTATCTATCTTTTTAATTCTATTAGTTAATGTCTCCATTATTTCTCCATTTCTTAAATAAATACTAAGTATCCCTTCCGATTCTATCCGTTAAACAAATGATATTTAATATTTCAAGTAAAACATAATTATCAGCTTATTGTTCAATTATCCTGGATCGTTAGTTGAACAAAAATCATTGTTTGTTTTTATTACCTTTTTCAAACAAATAAAGGGTTAATAATACCCCTCCAAAAAGTAGAGGAACTCCAAAAATAAAATAAATATTTTTAGGTAATTCAAAAACACTTCTAAGATAACTGAAAAGAAATACCAAAAAAGCTAAAGTTATATATTTCCCCCATCGTCTCATATAAAAAATCCTTTCATTAGTCGGCTTGTATATGCTGTACACACCAGGTTAAAATAACGTCACTTCACGGAAGTGCTTGACTCCATTACTCAATAAAATAGAACTATGTTTTATGAACTTGAACTTAATGTTATAGTTTCAAACTCTTCGCCTTCTAAAGTTAATATTATCTTAGACGAAGAAGGAGTTTTAGTTTCCAGTTCGATAACATCCCCACTATAATAAATCCCTTTTCCATCTAATTTTATATCGCCTATACCCCAACCCAAGAAATCAGTACTTTCTACATTAAAATTAGGTGTGCTTAGCTGTTCAGGATTTTCACCTTTATAGGTAATCCTTATACTCTGAATCTCTTTTCCCCAAAAACTATATTCAGTAATTAGTTCGCCACTCCAATTTACACCTTCACCTTTGAATATAAGACCACTACTGTTTTCACAAGAAACTAACATCAACATTAAACAGATGATAAAAATGCACTTAGAAATATTCTTCATCCCAGCTACCTCCCCTTACGGTAACTATTTCTGCATCCTTCCAAATATACCTTTTTATCAGCTCAATGATCTTCAAGTAAAGTGCCAGTTAGTGAAACAAGGAACTGTATCTTAATAACTTTATTGTTCAATATTATTAAGGATCGACTATAGTTTTTTATTTAATGGAAATAAAACACAGTCTTTAATCGTATCACTATCCGTTAGTACCATTAATAATCGTTCAATTCCAAATCCCCAACCAGAAATGGGTGGCATTCCATATTCCATAGCTGTTAGATAATCTTCATCCATCTCCATAGCCTCCAAATCTCCATTACTTTTAAGAAGAGCTTGAGCCTCCAGTCTTCTTCTTTGTTCAAGTGGGTCAACCAACTCTGAATAGGCATTAATAATTTCCGCACCATTCACCACTAATTGGAACCGGTCTGTAAGAGCAGGGTTTTGATCATTGGCCCTAGCTAGTGGGGACAAGTCAATAGGATGTCGGATTAGAAATGTCGGTTTAACTAGTTGTGGCCGACACATTTTTTTGTAAAGAAGATCAATAAAATTACCTCTCCCTAAAGATTCAATGTCAGTATGTTCCAAGTCCATATTAACCCTCAATGTTGCTTGATATAAATCCTCAACATCAGGATAAAGATCTATATCAATCCCTGTGTCTTTTAAGATTAAATCCCTGAAAGAGACAATATCCCATTCAAGTGAAAAATTTATTGTTTGACCCCGGATGGTAATGGTAGTCGTATTAAAGATTTGATCCAGGACAAACAGAACCATATTACGCATTAATTTCATTGTATCCTCATAATTCCAATATGCCGCATACCCTTCAACCATTGTAAATTCTTGAAGATGTTGAGAACTAATCCCCTCGTTCCTAAAACACTTTGCAAATTCAAAAACTTTGGTAAATCCACCTACAATTAACCTTTTTAAATAGGTTTCCGGTGCAATACGTAAATTTAGTTCTGTATCTAAAGAGTTATGATAGGTCCTAAAAGGCTTAGCTAACGCCCCCGAGGAAGTATGCTGTAAAACTGGTGTTTCTACTTCTAAAAATTCCTGGTCCTCAAAGAACCTGCGAATGGCACGTACCATTTTGGTTCTAGCTAGTAAGCGACTTTGTGTGTCTTTTGTCACCATTAAATCTAAATAACGCTGTCTATATCGAAGTTCAACATTGCTTAAACCGTGCCATTTTTCTGGAAGAGTCCGTAACGCCTTCCCAAGAAACACATAACTTTCGATACGAAGTGTTTTCTCATTCGTTTTAGTCGTATACATACATCCTTCCACACCGATAAAATCTCCCATATCCAATAAATTGTGAAACTGATTATAAGGTTCCTCACCAATCTCATCCTTTTTCAACAGAAGTTGTAAGCTTCCTTGTATGTTTGAAATAGTAATGAAACTTAATTTACTGAAATTTCTAATGCTCATTATTCTTCCAGCAACTAGGACCCCAGAAGTTCCGTCTTCGAGTTGAGCAGCTTCATAAATTTCATTATTTGTAGAAAACCTTTCAGGATATACTGAAATCCCTTGCGATTTTAAAGTCTCTAATTTCTCTATTCTTAAAGCTATTTGTTCATTGCTCATTCTTTTCACTCCATTCTTTTAGTTTGTTTATAAGGCTTTTTATGTTATGGATTTAAATTTCCAAACAACAAAAAAACTCCCACCCCCAAGACATTTGTCTTGAGGACGGGAGTTTATAGCTCCGCGGTACCACCTCAGTTTATTGATATGTCGCCATATCAACCTCTTCGAGTACGTCAATTTTCTAATAATTGATTATACCCTATCTCTTTAACGGGAGATCCCGTCGCAGTATCACTAAGAATGCTCTTAGATTCGTGCGAAGCTCCAAGACTTTTTTTCATTAAGATCATTATTACTCCTTCCCACCTACCGGAGCTCTCTGAAAATAATTAATCAAAATTACTCTTCTCTTCATAGCCGTACATTATATATTGATTGAAAATAATTTAGCATAATTAAATGGAATAGTCAATTTCTATTTGATGGGTTGCAGTGACAGTTCGGTCTTGCCCTCACAGTTTGACGCGATGCCATGACAGTTCCCGACTTTCCCCTCACAGTTTGACGTGACGCCGTGACAGTTCGGCCTCGCCCTAACAGTTTAACGGGATGCCATGACAGTTCCCGACTTTCCCCTTACAGTTTACCGAGCTACCATGACTTCAAGTCGTATCCTCATGACTAATACAATCCAGTCTCCATAAAAAAACCGTTACCACTTGTCGTTTGACAGCGCTAACGGTGATTGTTTTATTTAATTGCCATTTTCAACAAGTACTGCGAGTGATTCTAGCGCCTGTTCCTCGTCAATTCCTTCTGCAATCAACGTAACAGTCGTGCCGCGCGCGATGGCTAGGCTCATGATCCCCATTATACTTTTAGCATTTACTTGGCGTTCTTCTTTTTTCAAAAATACATCGGACAAAAACCTATTTGCCTCTTGGACAAAAAGTGCTGCTTGCCTTGCTTGCAATCCTGATTTCAACTTCACTTCAACTATTCGTTCTGCCATGACAGCGCCAGCTCCTCTCTTGGTTCGACAGCGGATTTACCGACTACCGATTCCCCCATTGCGAAGATTTTCCGCAATTTCTTCGATTTTTCTTAAGCGATGGTTCACACCTGATTTACTTACCATTCCACCCGAAACCAGTTCTCCAAGTTCCTTCAACGTAATATCCTGATTGTCGACCCGAAGCCTTGCGATTTCTTGTAATCTATCTGGTAATTCAGCAAGTCCAATCGTACTTTCAATAAACTTTATATTTTCAACTTGGCGCTGTGCTGCACCAATTGTTTTATTCATATTCGCGGTTTCACAATTCACAAGCCTGTTCAC
Organism: Sporosarcina psychrophila; assembly: GCF_001590685.1. GTDB lineage: Bacteria > Bacillota > Bacilli > Bacillales_A > Planococcaceae > Sporosarcina > Sporosarcina psychrophila. The sequence continues at coordinate 870,068 of NZ_CP014616.1, read as the reverse complement.
ACTATTTCGCATATCGCGTATAATTCGTACATCTTCAAACTTCATTAAGCTCACGTGCGCGCCGACAATACTAAGGAAATCCGATATTTTTTCAGCTTCTTTCAAATAAGCAATATACCCTTTTTTCCGTTCAATCGACTTCGCATTCAAATGGTATTTGTTCATCAAATCGACTAAGTCTTCACTATGTTCTTTATATATCGAAAAGATTTCAAGGTGATAAGAAGATGTTTCCGGGTTATTCACGGAACCCCCTGCCAGAAAAGCCCCCCGCAGATAAGCGCGTTGACAGCATCTCTTTTTAACCAATTCCTTTGAAATCTCATTTTTAAATTGAAATGTTCCCGTCAGGATTAGTAGTTCTTCCAAAAGAGCTTTTGCTCCACCTCTAATCCGGCAAATGTAAACGTTGTTTTTTTTCAAGCGCATCTTTTTTCGAACAAGCAACTCTACTTTATAAGGATACAATCGTTTTAAATTCGTATATAGGCGTCTGGCAATCGCTGCATTTTCAGTTTGTACGTCCAAACTTAACTGTTTATTAGAAAAGGAAAGTGCACCATTCATCCTAATGAACGCCGCTACTTCTGCCTTTACACAACAGTCATCCGCTTCTATCTGTGTCATTTCCTTTTTTGTTTCTGAAGCAAAAGACATGATTCTTCCCCTTTCTCGGCGACGATCACGTCTGTTCCGTTTCGATCCCATTTTCCATATATTCTATAAGCCATTTAGCTACTTTTTCGGAATCATGTATGATAGTTCCATTTAATAATAAGCAAATGTCTTTTACTACGATATTTGGTACAAGTTGTTGAAGCGTTTCCAAATCGTTTTCGACAGGCCAGGGAGGCCCCGTCCATTCTTTCCCACCCTGCAACGCAGAAAATTCTGTGCCGTTCAATAAAACCGTGTCGATAAAAGGTTCACCCGCATGATCATACAATGCCTGCACATGCTCCGAAGCTGTATAGCGGTGTGTTTCTCCTGCTTGCGTCGTCAAGTTGTTAATATACACCTTTTTTGCCTTACATGACAAGACCGCTTTACGAATTGATTGGACAAGCAGTGCCGGCAAGATGCTTGTATATAGGCTGCCTGGGCCAATAATGATCAGGTCAGCAGAATTTATTGCCTCTATTGTTTCAGGTAACGGTTCAACTTCTTGTGGTGATAAATACACTTTACGAATTTTACGTTCGTAAACCGGTATTTTCGATTCACCCGTCACGATTGTACCGTCTTCGAGTTCTGCGTGCAATGTGATCCGCTGATTAGCGGCTGGTAATACTTTCCCTTTTATGTTTAGTACCCTGCTCATTTGTTCGACTGCTCGTGCGAAATCACCTGTGATATCCGTCATAGCAGCCAGCATAAGATTACCGAGTGAATGACCTTTCAAATCCTCTGAAGTAGCAAAGCGGTATTCAAACATTTCTTCGATTAATGGCTCAACATCTGAAAGCGCTGCCATCACTTTACGAATATCACCCGGAGGTGGTATGTCATATTCGTCAAGAAGTCTGCCCGAACTGCCGCCATCATCAGCTACTGTAACGACCGCAGTCAAATCGACAGGGTAATTTTTCAATCCGCGTAGCAAAGTGGATAAACCAGTTCCGCCGCCTAACACAACGACTTTCTTCAAGTTCCCGGATTTCGGCATAGCGTCAATCCTTTCTTTTTTCAATATCCCTATGGGTGATGAGTGTCCGGTACTCGTCTTTGAACCGGCTTCCGAAAAATTCAGCGAGTGTTACAGAACGGTGTTGACCTCCTGTACAGCCGAATGCAATCACAACTTGTGATTTTCCTTCATTTTTATATTGTGGAATTAAGAACTTAAATAAGTCCGTGAGTTTTTCAATAAGGATTTGAGTATCTTTCCATTTCAGTACATAGTCATAGACTTCTTTCTCGAGTCCCGTCTTCGGTTTCAAATCCTCAATGTAGAAAGGATTTGGTAGGAAACGCACGTCAAACACGACATCTGCATCAATTGGCATGCCATGCTTAAAACCGAAAGAGAGGAAGTTTAGTGTAAAACCAAGATCATCCTTAGAGGAGAACTCAGCCATTATTTTCTCTCTCAATGCCCTTGGTTTTAAACTTGTAGTGTTGAAAATCGAGCGTGCACGGCCTTTCATCTCAGACAACAGCAGGCGCTCTTTCTTTATACCTGCTAGAGGCAATCCGCCTGCCGATAATGGATGTGACCTTCTAGATTCCTTATAGCGTCGAACAAGCGTCTCATCGTCTGCATCAAGGAATAATATTCGTGATGATACACCCTGCATTTCCAAAAGGTCATCCAGAGCACCAATGAGCGAATCAAATAGGTCACCTCCACGCGTATCCATTACAGCGGCTATCCGTTTCATTTGATTTTCCGATTTCATCATCAAATTCAGAAACATAACTAATAGCTCTGGAGGCAAATTATCGATGCAATAAAATCCAAGATCTTCAAAGCTCTGCACTGCAACCGTCTTACCTGCACCCGACATCCCCGTAATAATAACTATTTCAATATCGCTGCTTGGCTTCCCTATTTCAGTCATTGTCCATCACCTTCCACAGAATTTTGGATTTCCTCTTTCAAGAGTTTAAATTCTTCGGTATAAAAGAACGTTCCATACTGTATCCCACTCTGAGATACTGCAAACAGTAAATTGGTTCGATCCCCTTCTGCCATCGGAAGTGTCTCTAAGCTTTCAACAGGATGCCATTCCAATACTCCTTCAATTGTCGTTTCAAACGGTTTACCCACTAAGTCAAAAGCAATGAATGTGTGGAGCATCCATTCGTTTTTCACAGTCTCCCCAGTTTCATCTGTAATCATCATTGTGTAGACGCCTTTTAACAATGGACTAATCGGTACAGCACCGGTTTCTTCCGTGAATTCTCTGACGGCTGTTTCGTAAACCGATTCACCCGGATCCATCTTTCCACCAGGAGCTACATACCACCCGCGACGAGGTTTTTTTAACAGTAATACATGATTATCTTTTACTACAAGTAAATTTACGATTCTCTGCATTTGTCTAACCCCACTTTTTATAAACGCATAGTATCATTATACATCGAACCGTTGTAAAACGACAAAAAAAAGGCAACCCATCGGATAAACCGATAAATTGCCTTTCAAAATTTACTTTATCAAAAGGGGGGTCAATTGATACTTTTACTATACCCTTTAGACATTGCATTTCTGTTACAGCTACATTAAGGTTACATTAAGCTTTTGCGCCTAATTTCTCCATCAATTCCTCAACGTATTTCTGGACAGCCTGCGCAGCAATACTACCGTCTCCAGTAGCCGTTACAACTTGACGCAATAATTTTTCACGAACATCCCCTGCAGCATAAATACCAGGTACAGATGTTTCCATGATTTCGTTTGTTGCGACGTAACCATTTTCGTCAAGAATACCAAGTTTAGCAAATGGAGCAGTTAACGGGTCCATTCCGATGTAGACGAACATGCCATCCGCTTCAAATACCCTTTCAGAACCATCAACAGTTGAAACAAGTGTAACGGAACCAACTTTTCCTTCTCTAGCATTTACTTCTTTCACAGATGAATTCCAGATGAATTCAATCTTGTCGTTTGCAAATGCACGGTCTTGAAGAATTTTTTGTGCACGTAATTCACCGCGGCGATGAACAATCGTCACCTTATCTGCAAACCGTGTCAAATAAGTTCCCTCTTCTACGGCAGAATCGCCACCGCCTACAACAACGAGCTCTTTCTTACGGAAGAATGCTCCATCACAAACCGCACAATAGCTTACGCCACGGCCTGTAAGTTCAGCTTCTCCGGGAATACCCATTTTTTTGTATTCAGCACCTGTCGTAATAATAATCGCACGGGCTTTATACTCTTTATCCCCGACGACTATCGTCTTGTAACTTTCTCCATCAATAACATCTGTAACATCGCCATAAGCATATTCAGCACCAAACTTACGCGCGTGATCAAACATTTTTGTAGAAAGGTCCGGACCTAATATATGTTCGAATCCTGGGTAGTTTTCAATTTCTTCCGTATTAGCCATTTGGCCGCCTGGAATTCCCCGTTCAAGCATTAACGTTGAAAGGTTCCCACGAGATGTATAGACAGCAGCCGTCATCCCCGCAGGGCCGGCACCAATAATAATGACATCATAAATTTTTTCAGTTGTCATGTGAATTTCCTCCTCTACAACATTTACACACCAAATCGTATAGGATACGTAAGTTCCATTCAACTTTTCTGCTTACAATGAAAAGCGAAAGGCGCCTGCTAGACGCGACAGGCATAAGTCGATCCAGCGACGTGGCGCACTTTGCCACATAGCTGGATTGCTTATGACCAAGCGGCTGGCGCCTGGAGTCTAGACACTAAGAAAAGCGTAAGGCGCCGTCCAGCCCCGACAGGCATAAGACGTTTTGCGAGGAGGCGTACTTCAGCCCCCACAGCAAAATGGCTTATGACCCAAGGGGTTGGCGCCTGGAGCTAGACACCGAGAAAAGCGTAAGGCGCCTTAAAAAGGAACGCAGCCTAAGTACGCCACTTCCTGTGGCAACAGCTGCATGACCTACATCCTGTAGGCCCCCGACAGGCATAAGACGGGCGGGCTAAGCGGCGTTCTTTGCCGAATAGCCTGACTGACTTATGTCCCGAGGAGTTGGCGCCTGGAGCTAGACACCAAGAAAAGCGCAAGCGCCTTGGTAGACCCGAAAAGCGCTGGAGGGCCTTAAGATAAAGGCGCTCTTTGCCTTTAACTTAAGGACTGAAGCGACTCGAGGGTCTAGGCGCTGGAGCTAGACACTATTCTAAGTCAAAAAAACGTATACTCTCTTACCAATATATGTCGAACTAATGATTCTATATAATCTCCAGCGAAGGCGCCTCATAGGGGTAGCCGAAGCAATAAGACTGACAGCGGTTTTCTGTCTGGCTTATTGCGGGAGGCATCCCCAAGCGCCGAGCGTTGTTGAGAGGATTCTTTATGTCAACATATATGATAAGAAAAGTGTAGGACCTTAGGCATCAAATTGTGGTAAATACTCAATCAATTCTCCGACATACTTTGTCAGCGTCGGGACTGATATTCCGAATTCCTTTGCAATCGCTGTTTTTGTTACATCAGGATAACGGGATGATTGGAACATATAATCTGCTGCGGCTGCAAGTGCCGCCGGGTTTCTAAACAAATAAGAACGACTTAATGCAGTTTCGCATAGGGTGAACCACATTTGAAACAGATGAGATGCTTGTTTATCGAGCGGACAATATTTGTTGTAAAGTAAGTCGGTCGTTTCAAGCGCTCGCATAAATGACTTATCAAAGTTGGTTTCCGGCATGAATTCATAATCGAGACCACTTGCCAGAAAAAGCCGCTCGTAGTCACTCAGTTTTTCCATTTCAATATAAGATGGATGTGAGATAATTTCCTGCTTGTGACCTGACTTTCCAAGAAGATAAAAACCGAACATCCTTTCACTTCTGTAGGTGTTGGCAATTTTACTTAGTAAAAATTCCCTATCCTGCTCAAGTGAATCAGACGTGATAATCTCTTGGACACCATTCCACGGCTCGTAACCCGCCTTCGATGGATCCAGTTCAATCAGCTTTGCATATGCTTCTCGCGCCACTTTTTCATGTCCAGAGAAATAAGCGGAATGGGACAGCCAGAAGTAGTAGCCTGTGTCCCCTTCAAACCCTCTCTTTTGTAGACTTCTGAGCCAATTATAAGCTTCTTTATGTCTTCCAATAAGCGCAAACGTCGCGCCGAGTTTATAGCGATTTTCAAATTGATACGGTTTAATTTTCACAAGCAAAGCAAGTAGAGACTCCAATTCCTCTTCCTTCTTTTCGTAATAATAAAAGACCGCCAGATTACAAAGTGCATGGATATTTCCTTTATTACGATTTAAAACATCATGAAGTAACTTACTAGCTCGCTCGTTTTCCCCGATATAAAAATAAGCCAGAGCTAAATTATTATAAGCGGCCCAAAACTCCGGATAATCGACAATAATCGACTCAAGTAATTCCACGGCCGCCTTGAATTCACCTGACTCCATAAGTCGGCGTGCCTTTTCCTGTAAAAAGAATACTTCACCGTCCGGCATTTCATCATCATTAAATGACTCTTCCTGTTCTGCGAAATCAATAATTTCCATTGAATCATCAGCAAATGGACCATCAGGATCAATTAATATATATTTTTCCGCATACATTTTTGCATCCCGCAGCATACCAAGATGGGCATGCACTTCTGCCAAATAGAATATAATTTCCTCTTCCGAAGGTGCGAATGAGTTTGCAGTCATTAGCAGTTCATGAGCTTCCTCAAAACGTCCCTCTTCCATGACGAGCACGCCATATTCCATGAGGATTTTCCAATCTTCAGGACTAAGCTCTGATGCTCTTTTCAAATACCGCTGTGCATCTTCAAAACGATCGCGTTGCATCGCCTGAATCGCTTTATTATAATAAAATTCACCGTCTGGAATGAACGAAATAATTTTTTTATCATGCTTGTTACGTAGTTTATCCAATCATATTCCCCCGAAAAAATAAGAAGGAACGCAAAGCACGTTCCTTCTCGTATTGTCCCCCATTATACCATAAGATACATCGGCACTATCCGTTTTCATTTTTTTGTTGTCGCTCAATCATCTGCTCCAGTGTAAAGATGATCTTAACCGGATTGCCACCAGCAAACACACCTGGTGGGATATCACGGTTTACGAGAGAAGCAGCAGAAATAATTGCCCCATCTCCAATTTCCACTCCGGGAAGAATTGTCGTATTTGCTCCAATTAATACGTTCTTTCCAATAATGACATCTCCTATACGATACTCATCTATTAAGTATTCATGTGCAAGGATTGTCGTATTGAAGCCAATGATTGAATTGTCACCGACTTTTATCCTCTCGGGGAACATGACATCAGGCATCACCATAAGGGCGAAAGATGTCTTATTCCCAACTTCCATTTTCAAAAATGTGCGGAACAAAAAGTTCTTCATCGGGATGAAAGGTGTGTACCTCGATAATTGGATAACAGCAAAGTTTTTTGCAACTTTGAAAAAAGGAACCGTCTTGTAAATATGCCAAAGTGAATTTGCTCCCTCTCGTGCGGGATACCTTTCAGTACGTCTCAATCTTTTTCGCCTTTAACCAATTGGAGTAGTTCCGAAATATGCTGCAACATGTAATCTGGGTTGAATGTTTGTAAAAAGACTTCCCCTTTTGCCGACCATGCGACACCCGCTGTACGGACCCCTGCATTTTGCCCACCAACTATGTCATGGTAGTTATCCCCGATCATAAGGGCTTCATCCGCGTTGGCTCCCAATCGTTCGAGTGCTAGTAAAATCGGTTCTGGATCAGGCTTCGTTTTCGTTACATCATCCATTGCAATGACTTCGTCAAAAACCCCTTCCACATCAAGGAGTTCTAACCCTCTCATAATCATATCTTTTCTCTTGGTCGAGACAATCGCCATTTTCATGCCCGCTGCCTTCAACAACCTCATCGTTTCAGAAACACCGTCAAACTCAATTGAAAGTTCGTCATGCATTGATTTATTCCATGCTCTATATTCTTCAATCAGTTGCTCCGTCTTTTCAGGTTCAACCGAATCGAATGATTCATACAATGTTGGCCCTAAAAACGGTAGTATATCGATTCGTTCATATTTCCCCGGGTAATGATTACCAAGGACATATTGGAATGTCTGGATGATCAATTCATTCGTATCCAGTAATGTTCCGTCAAAATCAAATAGTAGTGTAGTAATTGGTTTAGCCATCTGCAACCGGAACCTCCTTTTTTTTCTGTTGTTCAGCCCGTTTCCAGACATATGCGACAATGATCGTCAACACGAAAGCTGTTACGACCCGGATAATCAGTAATGGCAGAATCGGAATGCCTAGTGGGATAAAAATCAGTGTATCTTCTATAACTGCATGACAGGCGACTAGAAAGATGAATGCCAGTGTTGCGTCCTTCTTGCTCACACCATCCTCTTGTACGGCCTGTATCATAACGCCAGCACCATAAGCGAGACCGATAACCAAACCGGCAACAAGTGTCATCGACGCATTGGATTGTACGCCAATTACTTTCGTGAAGGGTGCCAGTTTCTCCGAAAATTTCTGCAAATAATTACGATCTTTCAAGAACTGAACAATAATCATAAGTGGAATAACAATTATGGCAAGCTGAAGAACTCCAAATGACGCTTTCTGAACACCTAACAGTCCAATTTCTAACCAACCATCTGGTATATCCGTAACTTTCGGAGTCATTCCGTAACGTGCTGTCTCTCCTCCGCCTTGCCACATCAAGTTAATGATAATACCTGACATCGCTGCAAGCCCAAAACGTACCACGAGCACAATCCATAACTTCACGCCAACTTTCAGTGCAACGCCTGTTTCAATGAATAGATTATGTGAAAATGACAACATGATGGCGATGATGAATACTTCCTTCACAGTCATTTCCAACGATAAAATCCCTGCAATTCCCGCATATAAATTGAGTGCATTACCAAGCACTAACGGGATTGCAGCTTCTCCACTAAGACCGAATATCCCCATAAACGGTGCAACAAGTTTAATAAGCCACGGTAACACGGGTGTATGCTGTAAAATGACGACGAGTACTGTGATTGGAAAGATGATTTTCCCCAGTGTCCACGTTGTCCGAAGTCCTGCCTTTAATCCATTTTGAAGCGTCCCCATTCCCCAAACTCCTTCTTATTTATCTTGATACTTCACATTTACTTTTTGAACATATCTTCTCACTATGAATACCGCGATAGCAACAATGATTGTGATAACCGATACTAGCTGCGCCGCCCGAAGTTCACCTATGACATATAAGCTGTCTGTTCGCATCCCCTCAATGAAGAAGCGTCCAGCAGAATACCAGACAAGGTAAAATAGAAACATTTCGCCGCGCTTCAAATTCACCTTGCGCAACAAGATAATGATGATAAGTCCCACAATATTCCACATAGATTCATAAAGGAATGTCGGATGATACGTCACGCCTTCAATCGTCATTTGGTTCATAATCCAATCAGGAATAATCGTTGTTTCAAGGAACTTTTCCGAAACAGGACCTCCGTGCGCTTCCTGATTCATGAAATTGCCCCAACGACCGATAATTTGACCAATCAGCAGTCCAGCTGCTGCGATATCGACCACTTTCCAGAATGAAATACCTCTCTTTTTCGTGAAGAAGTATGTCGTAATGAAGGCACCAATTAATGCACCATGGATAGCGATGCCGCCTTGCCAAATTTGAATAATTTGTCCCGGATTGTCTTTATAATAATCCCACGAGAAAATAACATAGTAGATTCGCGCACTAACAATCGCGATTGGAACGGCCCAAATGAGCAGATCCGTCAAAAAGTCCGGATGCATCCCGCGCTTAACCATTTCCTTTTGAACAACAATGAATGCGAGGACAATCCCCAGCGCAATTAAAATCCCATACCACCTGACTTCAAGCGAACCTAGCGAAAATGCAATCGGGTTTATTGCCAGTACATTAAACATGTATTAACCTATCCTTTCTCTATCAATCATTTACTTTCGATTCACTTTAATTTCATCAGCAAGTTTTTTCGTAAACTCCTCTGCTGCATTGACTCCAAGTTTTTTCATTCGATAATCCATTGCCGCAACTTCAATAATAACGGACAAGTTACGCCCAGGTCTTACCGGCACAGTCAGCTTCGTCAATTCTGAATCCATAATTTTCATCTTTTCTTCATCAATACCAAGCCGGTCATAAATCTTGTCCTGATCCCAAAATTCAAGATCGACGATAATTAAAATTCGTTTATCGCTCTTCACGGCGCTGGCTCCGAACAATGTCATCATATCTACAATCCCGACTCCACGGATTTCAAGCATATGTTCAAGTAGTTTTGGTGCATTTCCAATCAACACATTTTTTGCTACCTGTCTAATTTCCACAAGGTCATCAGCCACAAGTCGATGGCCCCTTTTCACAAGTTCAAGCGCTGTTTCACTTTTACCTACACCACTCTTACCCGTGATCAGTATCCCTATTCCATAAACATCTACAAGCACTCCATGAATGGCTGTCATTGGTGCAAGTCTGCCACTTAGATAATTCGTCAGCATACCCGAAAATCGCGTCGTTGGAACATCCGTTTTCAAGACAGGAATGCCTTGATTTTCAGCAGCCTCAATCAATTCAACCGGCACTTCCATTTCATGTGCCACAATGATGGCCGGCGTAGTTTCTGAACAGAGTCTTTTCATCCGATCTATCCGTTCTGCTTCGGTTAAGTTCGCGAAAAATGATAGCTCTGTCTTGCCCAATAGTTGAACACGATCCGCTAGGTAGTAATTGAAATAACCAGCCATTTCAAGGCCTGGTCTTGAAATATCACTCGTATGTATCTCACGCTCGATGCCGGCTTCGCCTGCGCATAGTTCAAGAAAAAGTTTTTCTTGTGCGTCCTTTACTGTTACATAAGACATTAACTCGCCCCTTTTCTATATATTCCAAACGTCTATAGCCTATTTTACCATGCTCTTTTTCAAATGAAATGATTTAGTGCCGAAACTGTCCACCTCTAAACTCTTTTTCCATATATAGAGGATAAGGAGGGGAAGATTTTGACGACAATAATGATTGATGCAGGGCACGGTCCCAAGACAGCGGGAACACACTAAACAGATGGACTATTGCGGGAATTCCGCTTTTACAGCTTGTAATCGAACAGACCGCGGCGTGAAGAAAGCGAACTACGCTGTCCTACGTGAAACCCCGACGCCTGCGATACTTATTGAGTGCGCATTCATGACAAATTGAGAAGAAGCCGCGTTATTAATGAAGAAAGTATATAGACCTCAGTGTGCAAGGGCAATTGCTCACGCACTATCAACTTATATTTATCAAGAGAATAAATATTTTTTGATAGGGAGAAAGCAATTGTCGTGGTAACTATCAAAACCGACAGAGTTCTTTTCCCGATTTAATGGCTCTATAATCAGCACTTATCAAATAGAATGTTCTTCCAATACCGCTTTATCGCTTGGTGATGGCCTCACGCTTGTCGCTCCTTCGCTAGATTTGTTCATTATACTATTGAGGTATACCACCTAGTTAACTCCAAATAGGTAGTCCCGAATATATAATCGGCAATTTCATTTCAATTAAAAAGGACTGTTGCTACACCGAAATCGGTGTAGCAACAGTCCTTTTTATTTCTTTATTCTTTTTTCGCGTTATAACAAACGAGAACAGAACCCGTTTTCGCTTCACCAAAAATGTGTAACGGAGATGGATTTCCTTCTACATCCTTTTTAAAACGAATTGTCCGATGTAGCAATTGTTCCTGCTCGACAGTTCGATCGACATCTTCAAGCTTTAAGTCCAACCGACCCATATTGGATGCAATTTCACCTGATAGAGCGACTCCTATTGGAATGTAAATTTCAACTGTACCGCTCATTGTTTTTGCTTCGATTTTTTCAGCTGCAAGATCTGTCGTTGTAACCACAACATGTCCGTTTAAAGATTGTGCCTCCACATCTTTCACAGCGCCATCGATGTACACACGGCCGTTGAGTGTTTCTGCTTCAATTGTAGTAGCAGTCACATCGTTTAGACCGATTGAGCCATTCACAGTTTCAAATTCACCATTTTTGAACGTCAAGCCAGCAATCTCGATTTTCCCGTTTGCAGTCTTCACTTTTACCTTTTCAGCGGTGGCATCTTTCATTTTAAATGAGCCGTTCAGCAAACGTGCGGAAATTCTCGCGTAATCCTTTTTCGGGATGAATAATTCAACATTTACTTGAACCATTTTCAAATCGCTTGAAATTCTAATTTTCCCTTCGTCATTAACAAACAATAACTTTTCAAGAAAATCTTTTTTCGCTTTTTCTTCTGACTCACTATTGTAGGTTTTCACCGTGAAATCTGCTCGTATTTCTTCTGTTTCACCAGTATGGATTGTCACTTTTCCATTGTCGATATCAATGATAACTTCGTCGATTTCGGTTGCTGGCTTAGTTATTGTATGGTCAAACGTAACCGTATTGCCAAATGGAGAATCAAATTCAAATGATTTCACTTTTTGAACAGCGCTCTGCATGAATTGCATGAATCTATCGCCGACGTTGGTAAAATCTTTAGTCAAATCTTCAAGGAATTCATCCATAGAAGGCTGATCTTGATCCTTGTCTTCGATAATGGGCTCAGCCTTTTCGAATGGATCTACTTTTTCTTGCTGTTTTGGTTCACTATATTGTTTTTCCAATTCTTGTGCCTTTACAGTGGTCTGTTTAGCTTCTGGGCTTTTTTCCACTTGACCAGTTTTCCCTAATGTTTCTAGAAGTGTCAATGCTTCCTCGGTCGTGATCGTACCGTTTTCCAGCATTGCTAAAATCCGTTTCCGTTCATTTTGCATCATTACGCCTCCTAGTATTGTGGTGTTCCGGATTTCTCCGTTATTTTATGACTAACTAGTAAAGGTTGAAATAAAGAATCCCATTAAATTCGCTACTGCTCGCCTAGTAAGGCGCCTTCACTCAGTTTATATAGGTATTCAATTGTTCAACATACTATATATACGAATGGATGTGGAAAAGGTTTCATTTCGAAACCTTTTCTGCATCTTCAATCATCATGTCCATTCGTTTTCGTTCTCGCTCAAGTACCGGTTTTAAATAATAACCTGTATAGGAAACTGTCGATTCCGCGACTTTTTCCGGAGTACCTGTCGCGATAATTTTCCCGCCTTTATCACCACCCTCAGGACCTATGTCGATAATGTAATCGACGGTTTTAATGACATCCAGGTTATGTTCGATAACGAGTACCGTATTCCCTGTATCGACAAGGCGCTGCAATACGATAAGTAGTTTGGCAATATCGTGGACATGAAGACCCGTCGTCGGTTCGTCAAGAATATAAAATGACTTTCCATTGGAGCGTTTGTGCAGCTCAGAAGCAAGTTTCACCCGTTGTGCTTCCCCGCCTGATAATGTTGTTGCCGGCTGGCCTAGATTAATATAACCTAGTCCTACATCAACAATCGTCTGAAGCTTACGGCTAATTTTCGGTATATTTTCAAAAAACACGAGTGCATCATCGACTGTCATAGCGAGTACGTCCGCAATGTTTTTCCCTTTATAGGTAACTTCCAGTGTCTCTCTATTATATCGTTTCCCATGACAAACTTCACAAGGTACATAGACGTCCGGTAAAAAGTGCATTTCGATTTTAATGATTCCATCGCCACGGCAGGCTTCACAACGACCACCCTTAACGTTAAAGCTGAAACGACCTTTTTTATAACCGCGGACTTTAGCTTCGTTCGTAGAAGCAAACATATCCCGTACATCATCAAACATGCCTGTATAAGTAGCAGGATTGGATCTAGGCGTCCGTCCAATTGGAGACTGGTCGATTTCAATGACCTTTTCAAGCTCTTCAAGACCTATAGCAGATTTATATTGTCCCGGTTTCTGCTTAGAACGATTCAATTTCTGTGCGAGTACTTTATAAAGAACTTGATTGATTAGCGTACTTTTCCCTGATCCTGAAACACCCGTTACGGCGATGAATTGTCCAAGCGGAATATCTACATTTACATTTTTTAAGTTATTTTCAGATGCACCTTTAATGACGATTTTTCGTCCATCCAGTTTACGTCTTTCCAATGGAAGCGGGATAAATTTCTTACCACTCAAATATTGACCCGTCAGTGAGTTAGGGTCATTCATAACTTTTTCAGGCGTTCCTGCAGAAACGATTTCCCCCCCAGCAACACCAGCGCCGGGTCCGATATCAATTAAATAATCGGCAGCCATCATCGTATCTTCATCATGCTCAACAACAATCAGTGTATTGCCGATGTCGCGCATACTTTTCAATGTACCGATAAGCCGATCATTATCTCGTTGATGAAGTCCAATTGATGGTTCATCTAAAATATAAAGAACGCCTGTCAGCCTTGAACCAATTTGCGTTGCCAATCGAATTCGCTGAGCTTCTCCGCCGGATAGCGTTCCTGCCGCCCTCGATAACGACAAATAATCAAGTCCAACATTAATTAGGAATCCGAGACGTTCTTCAATTTCACGCAATATAAGCTTCGCAATTTGTGTATCTTTTTCAGATAGCACAAGGTTTTTGAAAAACTGGTCTGCTTCAGTAATGGACAATTCCGTCACTTTTCCGATATGGACGCCATTCACTTTTACCGCAAGTGACTCTTCCTTCAACCGGTAGCCAGCACAAGTTGGACATGGCCGCTGTGACATATACTTCTCCATCTGTTCACGGATATAATCTGAAGAAGTTTCTTTAAAGCGGCGTTCTACATTTGCCAAAACACCTTCAAAGTAAATATTGCTATCCCGCGTTCCACCAAATTCATTTGTGTAACGGAATCGAATTTTTTCATCTTTCGAGCCATTTAATATTTTATCAAGTTCATCGTCTGGCAATTCATTTACCGGTACATCCATTGATATGCCAAAATGATTCGCGACAGTTTTCAAAAGTTCCGGATAGTATTGGGAGCTTGTCGGTTCCCATGGCGCAATTGCATGATCTTTTAACGACAGCGTTGGATCTGGCACGATTAATTCCGGGTCTACTTCTTGCTTTGTCCCCAGTCCATCACATTCCTGACAAGCGCCAAACGGACTGTTGAATGAAAACATTCTTGGTTCAAGTTCGCCAATTGAAAAACCGCATAATGGACAAGCATGGTGTTCACTGAACAGGATTTCTTCCCCGTCCATGACGTCAACCAAAACAGTACCATCCGCGAGACGTAGAGCCGATTCAAGAGAGTCGCTCAGACGTGGCGCAATGTCTTCCTTCATAACAATCCGGTCGATGACAACCTCAATCGTATGCTTCTTGTTTTTGTTCAATTCAATATTGTCGTCAAGATCTATAATTTCACCGTTGACTCGAATTCGTACATACCCTTGCTTCTTAATATCTTCGATTAATTTCACATGTGTTCCTTTACGACCTGAAACAATCGGTGCCAGAACTTGAATTCGCGCACGTTCTGGTAATTTCATAAGGCGGTCAACCATTTGCTCAATCGTTTGGGACGAAATTTCCGTTCCGTGAATCGGGCAGATTGGTTTGCCAACACGTGCATAAAGAAGACGTAGATAGTCGTATATTTCCGTTGCAGTTCCTACGGTCGAGCGGGGATTGCGGCTCGTCGTCTTTTGATCAATTGAAATTGCCGGTGATAGCCCTTCAATGACATCCACATCCGGCTTGTCCATCTGACCTAAAAACTGTCGCGCATAAGAAGATAATGATTCAACGTACCTTCGCTGCCCTTCCGCGTAAATTGTATCGAAAGCGAGGGAGGACTTCCCTGACCCCGAAAGACCTGTCATGACGACCAATTTGTCACGAGGGATATTTATGTTAATATTTTTCAAATTATTCGCTCGTGCGCCTTGTATGATGATTTCTTTATTCTTCATAAAAACCCTACCTTTCAGCCTTCAATTCCATGATTGTATCCCTTAGTTCAGCAGCACGTTCGAAGTCGAGTGCTTTCGCTGCCTCTTTCATCTCTTTTTCCAAAGTTACAAGCAGCTTTGTTTTTTCGTCTTTTGTCAACTTCTTGCCTTGTGTTACTTTTTCTAAATAGGAAATAGCTTCTTCTGATACTGCTGTTGCACGAATCACATCACGGATTTCCTTTTTGATTGTCGTAGGTGTTATGCCATGTTTTTCATTATATTTTCGTTGAATGTCCCGACGTCGCTCCGTTTCCCCAATTGCTTTCGCCATGGAGTCCGTCATTCTATCTGCATATAAAATGACATGTCCATTGGAATTACGGGCAGCACGACCCATCGTCTGAATAAGTGCTCGCTCAGAACGTAGAAACCCTTCTTTATCAGCATCCAAGATTACAACAAGCGATACTTCAGGAATGTCTATCCCTTCTCTTAAGAGGTTAATACCCACAAGGACATCATATGTGCCTATTCGCAGTTCTCTTAACGTTTCAATTCGTTCAAGTGTTTTAATGTCAGAATGAAGGTATTGAACTTTTATACCAATTTCCTTCAAGTAATCGGTCAAATCTTCGGACATTTTCTTTGTTAACGTCGTAATTAGAACACGTTCATTGTTTTTAGTCCGTTCTCTTATTTGACCTATCAAATCATCAATCTGTCCTTCAATCGGACGTATTTCAATTGTCGGATCTAGTAGACCAGTCGGGCGGATAATCTGTTGAATCATCTCAGGAGTATGCTCAATTTCGTAAGGACCTGGTGTCGCAGAAACATAAATCGCCTCGTGGACATGGTTTTCGAATTCTTGGAATGTAAGCGGTCTGTTGTCGAGTGCTGAAGGCAAACGGAAACCATGGTCAACAAGGACATTTTTCCGTGCCTGGTCACCGTTATACATACCACGGATTTGTGGCAATGAGACATGACTTTCATCTACAATAATGAGGAAATCATCTGGGAAATAGTCAAGCAATGTATACGGTATCGCTCCTGCAGGACGGAGTGTTAAATGACGGGAATAGTTTTCAATACCCGAACAGAAGCCCATTTCCCGCATCATTTCAAGATCATAGCGTGTCCGTTGTTCAAGACGTTGCGCTTCCAATAATTTGTCCTGGGCACGAAACTCTTTCAAACGTTCTTCCAGTTCAATTTCAATGTTTTCAATTGCTTTCACCATTTTTTCTTCACCAGTAACAAAGTGAGATGCGGGGAATATGGCAACGTGTTCACGTTCACCGAGGATTTCGCCTGTCAGTGAATCCACTTCGCGAATTCGTTCGATTTCATCACCGAAAAACTCGATACGTAAGCAATGTTCATCCTGGGATGCTGGCAAAAGTTCAACAACATCGCCGCGTACCCGGAACGTACCTCGAGTGAAACTTACGTCATTGCGTTCGTATTGAATATCTACAAATCTGCGAAGCAGTTCATTGCGTCCGATTTCCATACCTGGACGAAGAGAAACAACATGTGCGCTGTATTCTTCTGGGGAACCTAGACCATAAATGCAAGAGACAGATGCAACAATGAGTACATCATTCCTTTCAAATAAGGAAGATGTTGCAGAGTGACGTAATTTATCAATTTCATCATTGATGCTTGAGTCTTTTTCAATGAAGGTGTCAGTATGCGCGATATACGCTTCTGGCTGATAATAATCATAGAAACTGACAAAGTATTCGACTGCATTATCAGGAAAAAACTCTTTAAATTCACTATATAATTGACCCGCTAACGTTTTGTTGTGAGCGATAACGAGAGTCGGTTTGTTAATCTCCGTCAAGACATTCGACACGGTAAATGTTTTTCCAGTCCCGGTTGCACCGAGCAAAGTTTGGTGCTTCTCACCTCGGTTATGTCCTTCTAATAGTTGTGCGATTGCAGACGGCTGATCGCCTTGTGGTGTATAAGGGGCTTGCAAATTGAATTTTCCGACCATCGGAAAAACCTCCTCTATCAGTTACATCTATCTTATCACTTTACCCATCTTTTGACGAGCAAAAAGCGAACGTACGTTTTTTCACTAATTTTCACTTTTATAAACACACAAAAAAAACGCTGCATGTCTACTCAACATGTAGCGTCCTTGCATTTTTCAATCATTCTCTTCAAGTTTCCCCAGTCTTTTGGAATACAGCAGGAATGCGCTTTCATCCCTACTGTCAAGCGCAAGGTCAATCAATCCCATGAACCTACTCTTTGTCTGCTCTCTGTGTATATGTTTCAAAAAAAGATCTAAATAAATTTCATTCAGCAGTTTTTCCGCTTGGAGCGAAGTACTGTTTTTCCCTACAGCTTTTAAAAACTCGGCATATGAATAATTGTTCTCCATCCCTATCACCCCTGATGCCTTTTATTTAGTATATCTAATTTCAGAGATAAGTTGCAAGGTTTATTGGAATATTCTATTTTTATATTTAGTCATAATTTATCAAAGAAAAGCGTAAGGCGCCGTTAAGCCCCCCCGAGTCTAGACACTGTTCCATGACGAGAAATTCATACTTCCTTTTCTACAAACAAACGCCCCGTCTGCAAATGATTGCAAACGGGGCGACTTTTCTTAGTCATATTCTTTTTTCTCTACAGTCAATCTGATAGTAGCCTCAGAGATGATGAGAATGACAGCCCCGACAAGAAGAGGTGTTACAGAAACCCCATAGAGATACAGTGCAGCGCATGTGACTACTGCCGCCTGAATCCATTGGACTGTACGAACGATTCTTTTAATTGCATCTGGACGGGTGTCTTCCTTTTCAGGAAATAGCATATCCATCCGAAAATCGTCCCCTGCCCGCAATGCGTGGATAAGTTGTACGGCAGAGGCAAATGCAAGCGCTCCTGCGAAAATAAATACAACAATCGGAAACGGGATGAAAATCGCTCCAAGCGCCGATAAAGCAGTGAGCCTTACCCAGAGCCAAAAAATATCATCCGTGCGTATAAATGTACGTCTGATTAAATACGGTTGTGCTACAGGCTTACCGAAATTCGGGGATCCCATCGCAAAACCGAGCCATGCTCTTCTACTAATGGATCCTTTCAAATGCGGGACGTCTGTGAAGTAATTGGCAAAACGGTAAAAACGCATCATCCGATTCTGTTCGAGTGATATGAAATGATCGTAAGGGAATGGTTTTAGCATTCTCTTTTTTCGCCAATAGAAGTTGTACAGTACAATGAGTACACCAATAATCAGAAGTATAATTAGACTTCCTTCAAGACCTGCATAAATTATGGTTCCCGCCAATAAAAACCGGACGGCCCTATCTAGCCAGATCCCTTTTCCATCCAAAACATGTCTGAAATTATATTCCGACTCAATGAATACTCGCTTAATAACTAGTATCAAAACTGCGATAACGATGTATTCCATCTTTGAACCGGTCCCTGTAGCTGAAAGTAACGGCAACGCCACAATATATAAAATAAATGGTAATGGCAATTGGGAATAGAAGCTCCAACTCAAAGCCCGTTTCATATACGTAATAAGCTTTTGTTCCAGTGGTAGGAAATAAACCGTGTCAGCAGGTTTCAATAGCGTCACTGGCGGCGAAAAGGTGAGCGCTAATCCAAGTATGAGAGCCGTAAGCAACGCTGCAGGGAATTCCGCTGGCACTTCCTTCAACCATTCGCTATACGTAAAGCCCCCCGCCCCAATTGTGAAGACAAGGACAATTGCCAAATGGCCTGTAAATACATACTTCAAATACTTTTGGAGCTCGGTTATATAATGGACGAACCGAGATCCCCATATTTCACGCAAATTGTTCATTGTCGGTTTCCTCTGTCATCGCGATATACAAGTCGTCCAGTGACGCGCCAGGACGTCCGAATGCATTTCTCAAGTCATCCATCGTTCCTTCTGCTCGCACCCGTCCTTCGTGCAGCAAGATGATCCTGTCGCAATATTTTTCCGCAGTTGCCAATACATGCGTTGACATGAGAATGGAAGCCCCATTTTCTGTTCTCTGCGTCATCTGCTCTAAAAGTGATTTGATGCCGATTGGATCGAGACCCACAAATGGTTCATCAATAATATATAAAGATGGATTAACGAGGAAAGCACACATGATCATTACTTTTTGACGCATCCCTTTTGAAAAATGCGCTGGGAACCAGTTTAGACGTTTCTCCATTCGGAATTCCCGGAGTAACTCATCAGACCGTGCTTCAAACACTTCTTTATCAAGGTCGTATGCCATTGCTGTCAGTTCAAGATGTTCCCTAAGCGTCAATTCTTCATAGAGTATCGGCGTTTCCGGTATATAAGTGAACGCTTTTCTATACTTTTCGGGATCCTCACTGAATGTCACCCCGTTGACACGAATTTCACCTTTATGAGGATTCATTAATCCAATAATATGTTTAATGGTTGTACTTTTTCCCGCCCCATTTAGTCCAATCAAACCTACTAACTCACCTTGTCCGATGTTAAATGACAAATCATACAGAACAGGTTTACGTGTATAACCGCCTGTTACGTCTTGTAATTCAAGAATTTCCATATCCATCCTCCATTCTTTCATTCATTTTAGCAAAAAACGCTACAAAAAGCTTTTTCCTTCATATCAACCGATATAGTATTGAATGATTGCAATCGAATAAAGCTTGGACCTGTAGGATGCAGGTCATGCAGTGGGGAGGGAGGGATTGACCTACATCCCTCCTTGTTGCGACACGACGTCGCGAACTTAGACTGCCTTCGTCTCCCCCTGTAAGGCTCCTACGCTAGTTTACCGTATTCAATATTTCAACCTATATCTAAAATTATGCTACACTTGTCCCATTCATGAAAATATGAACAGGAGTGTTGAAAATGACTGAATGTATTTTTTGTAAAATCATTGAAGGTACGATCCCTAGCGTTAAAGTTTATGAAGATGAGCACGTTCTTGCCTTCATGGATATTGTACCTGTAACGAAAGGGCATGTCCTTCTCATCCCGAAAACACATCGTGAAAATATCTATGATTTAACTGCTGAAGAAGCGGCACAACTATTTTCCGTCGTACCCAAAATCGCCAATGCCATAAAAGATGAATTCAAACCAGCTGGAATGAATTTACTACAAAACAATGGCGCATATGCGGGACAAGCCGTTTTTCATTCACACCTACACCTCATCCCTCGCTATGATGAAACTGACGGCTTCCAACTTACGTTTGAAACGAAGGAATCTGAAACAAGTATGGAACGAATTCAGGAAGTTGCAGCTGGAATTCGAATGAAATTACAAAAATAAGCTTGTGAATTATCTGAATACCGTGTATGATTCATAATAAGTTTTTCGCTGTTGATCATGAGGATACGACAGGAAAAACACAAAATACTAGATGAGCCGAGGAGAGATTAGAAATGAAAACGAAAAGTCTTGTGTTAATGTCTTTATTGACTGCTGTAGGTGCTGCACTTTACCTGATTATTCCCCCGATTGCTGGAGGAATGAAGCCGGATTTCATGCTGACAATGATGTTTATCAGCATATTCCTGTTCCCTGAAGTACGCAATGTTTTGTTACTTGCTGGAACAACAGGTATTATATCAGGTATTTTTTCAAATTTCCCTGGCGGATTCATCCCCAATGTAATTGATAAGTTCATTACCGCATTCGTAATCTACGCTATTATTATCTCACTAAAAAAAGTTACAGGTAACTTGATTGCTTCCACTGTTGTCGCAGGTATTGGAACTGTATTGTCAGGAAGCATCTTCCTTTCAATCGCCATTTTCATTCTTGGAGTAGATTTACCGTTCGGTGGTTTGTTCTTGGGGGTTGTACTTCCAGCTGTTGCGATGAACGGAATTGCATTTTTCTTGATATACCCGATTGTTAAGGGCTTGGTCAAACGCTCCTCGTTTAAAACTGCATTTTCCAATTGAAATTTTAGCGAAAGCTTTCCGTCTCCACGAGGAGAGCTTTTTTTGTCGCCTGTATAATATACCCGAAGATGAAATTTCGGGCACCCCTCCGCTTTTACTAAAGAAAAGATCATACAAGTAACAGTGCTACGCTATATTGAAAGTGACACTGCCCCTAATTCGAAAAGGAAATGCTATAGAAAAGGAGTAAGCAGTCATTTACTGGTTATTCAACACATGTAGTTTAAAATATAAAGTAGCGTCTAAACAGGTCACTTGCGCTTGTTTTTATTGCTCAGGCACTTTTTAAATGTTTTAATAAAACTAGAGTAAGGAATACTATTCATAACAGGAAGGAGTGTATTATACAATGAAAGCATCTACATTTTTCATCGGACTCGCAGCAGGTTCAGTTGCAGCTGCTGTTACGGTATTGTATTCGACTCCCCAATCGGGAAGTCAACTTCGGACATCCGTCAGGGATGCTTCAAGCGACATGAAATTTTTGTTCAAAGATGTAAAAGTAAAAGTCGATGATTTAAAAGAGTCCATTTCCCACCTTACGAAAGAAGCAAAAGAAACAGTTCCAACAGCAATTGATGGAATTAAAGGTTCAGTAGATCAGTGGCAACAATCAACGGAATCTAATCGGGAACGCATGGAAAAAGAAATTGCAGCAATCCAAACCGCTATTGAAGAGCTTGAGCAGAACTTCGCAAAACAGCAAAAGTAATGTCAATTATGCTTCGGCGTAATTACGTCCCAAATTTGTAATATCCCTCGGAGGCTTGGACCAGCAGGGAATTTGTTCCCACTTATAAAAGCTGGGGTTGAATGCTAATTTAAGTTAAAAGTTAAAAGTAAATACTATCCACCAGTAAGGAATGCAGTCAACCCTCCACGAGAGACCTACATTATATAGGTTTTAACTAGTGGATACGGCCGCATTCCTTATTTTCATACCCATTTCCCCAAATATTATTATTGAATCGAAAGCTTTTTCACAATTTTTACTTTTCTCTCCTTTGCTTTCCTGCTATAATAAAAGAAGCGGGAAAATATAGAAAGAAGGTGTTTCCAATGTCAGAGCAAAAGTACTCTCCGAAAGAAGCAATGATTTTCAGTCAAAGGGTTGCACAGATGTCAAAAGCACTTTGGAAAGCAGTAGAAAAAGATTGGCAGCAGTGGATAAAACCTTATGACTTGAATATTAATGAGCATCATATTTTATGGATTTCTTACCATCTTCAAGGCGCAACCATTTCTGACATCGCAAAATTTGGAGTCATGCATGTTTCGACAGCTTTCAACTTTTCGAAGAAGCTAGAAGAACGTAATTATTTACGGTTTTATAAAAAAGATGATGACAGAAGAAATACATATGTTGAAGTTACAGAAGAAGGGGAAAAACTGATACTCGAGATGAACATGAACTACTATGATTCTAAACATGATATTTTAGAGGGATCACTCCCTATTAAAGACCTTTACGGAAAGTTCCCAGAATTCCTCGAAGTAATGTCCGTTGTCCGAAATATTTATGGGGAAGATTTTATGGAAATATTTGAGCGCGGCTTTGAGAAAATCAAAGAATCATATGATGACTCCACCGGTGAAATGATGGCTATTAATCATACGAAAAGTAACGAAGAACTTAAAAACCCAGTATTTAGCGCAGAGGAAAATTAATTTCATTTTAGAAGAACTTCTGCTATGATTGCCTTGGGAAGTTAAAGAGGAGGAATAGATTTGATCCTTATTATTACAATTCTGTTCTCGTTATTATATCTGTTTCAAATCAATAAAATGACGTATGCACTATGTGAATCTAAGGAAATCCCTGAAGAGAAGCAACAGAAAATATACACAACCGTTAACGTTCTTGTAACCATTTTAATCGTGTCATTTTACGTCGAGATTCTGTTACAAGTATAAAAAAGTCCATTCCCTTTTTTACGGGAAATGGACTTTTTCCATTATCGATACCCTCAGCGCCTAACGCCTTGAGCTTTTCTGGAATTAATTCAGGAAGGCTGCACCGACAATGATTAATAAAATGAACAAAACAACAATCAACGCAAATCCCGAAGTACCATGGGAACCTTGGTCATATCCGCTCATAGGAGCACCCCCTCTCTCTATGTATCCTATGCAAAACAATTGGCTCGTTGTAGGCAGTATATTCTAGGGGAACCTTTTTGTTTTAGATACGTTTTTATGGTATAGTGTCTACTGTTGCACATAAAAGTTAGGGGAGATTTCAAAATGAAAAAAACTATTTTAGCACTTACAATGGCCGCATCTGTACTTGCACTTTCAGCGTGCAGCGACAAGAATGCCGGTGATGAAGTTCTTGTCAAATCAAAAGCCGGAAATGTAACACAAAGTGAACTTTATAACGAAATGAAGGATGCTCAAGGTGAACAAACATTACAACTACTCGTCCTTGAAAAAGTATTAGATGCAAAATATAAAATCTCTGATAAGCAAGTTGATACAGCAATCAATGAAATGAAAGAACAATTAGGTGAAGGTTTCGATGCTTATATCGCTCAACAAGGTCACACTGAGAAGAGCTTGAAAAAAATCCTTCGTATCAACATGTTACAAGAAGCGGCTCTTACTGATGGCGTTGAAGTAACAGATAAGGAAATCGAAGAGCGCGTTAAAATGATGGCTACAGAATTGAATGCCAAACACGTCCTAGTTGCGGATGAAGAGACTGCACTTAAAGTCAAAAAGGAACTTGAAGGCGGAGCTGATTTTGCTGAAGTAGCGAAAAAGAATTCGACTGAACCGGCTGCAAAAGAATCCGGTGGGGATCTTGGGTGGTTTGGCTACGGTAAAATGGTCAAAGAATTCTGGGATGCTGCATATGCACTTGAAGTGAACACAATCAGTGAGCCGGTCCAATCGGAACACGGGTTCCACATTATTAAAGTTACAGAAAAACGTGACATCGAAGCTAAGGAAATGACTAAAGAAGAGAAAGAAAAACTCACTAAAGAAATACAACTTGAGAAAGCAGATCCAAGTACAATTATCCCGAAAGTATCTAAGCTAATGAAAGATGCTGATGTAAAAGTTGAAGATAAAGATTTGAAATCAGCACTTGATGTATTCTTGGAAGAACCTAAAGTAGAAAAAGAAGCAGAAACAGAAAAAGAAACTAAGTAATACTAATAACAATTCAAGACTCCTTTTCAGGGGTCTTTTTTTATTGGGGTATTTAAACGTACAAACAAACACCTCCGAAAGACGCCTGACCTTCGGAGGTGTTTGCTAGTTCAATATATGTTATTCCAAGTCTGTTGATTAACCATTTTCTTGCATAAGATACTGGTAAGGTAGGTGCAAAAGTCTTCATTTGGACTAGTACGTTTCCGGCTCGCTTTCGGCTAAACTAATCACTACATTTTTATCGTGGGACAAGGGTGGCTAGAAGTGACTTCGTCACTTCTAGCCACCCCCTTTTCGATAATTCTGTTGCCATTAGTTGCCTGTCTCGTACCTACAACGTTCTAGTGAAAATTGCAATTGTTTGGAAAATAAGAATAGATAACTTTTCACAGAAGGTATAAGTGCCCGAAGATACAATTTCGGGCACGCTTGCATTTTCTACAATGCGTTCCTTACTTACTCTTAGCAAAATCAGGCTTGGCAACATGTGATATCCTGTAGAAATTGACACTTCCTTAAAAGATCTAAAGTACTAGTGTCTAGACGTAAAATCTCAATGTTCTAACTCATCCAGGGTACGAGATTTTATAACCTCCTAGACAATAAAAAAGAAAAAACCATAAAGAAGGAGTGAGCCGCCAAAATTGTATCTTTGGCGGCCTTTACCCAGATAAGAACCAACTATTCTTTCATCCCAAAAAGCTTTAGCACTTCGTGTACTTGTGTCTTAGAAGGGCGACGGATGAATGACCACCATTCGATTACCGAAAAAATCTATAGGGATACGACAAAGTCGCATCCCTATAGATTAAGATATCACGGTAATGGTGTAGAAATCGTTCAATCCAAAGCGATCTAAAACAAC
The DNA here is from genome assembly GCF_001590685.1 of Sporosarcina psychrophila. Classification (GTDB taxonomy): domain Bacteria; phylum Bacillota; class Bacilli; order Bacillales_A; family Planococcaceae; genus Sporosarcina; species Sporosarcina psychrophila. The sequence goes on along the minus strand of NZ_CP014616.1, from coordinate 844,590 downwards.
TGTACTTGGAGCGCCTTGTGGTTGATTACGTTATTTACTGGTTAGTCAATTGATGGTTTATAAAATGACCTGTTATCCAGCGGGAAAATTCTTTCAGTGAACTCACCAGGAGCCGTCTTGCCAAGTGCACGATCCAACATATTCATCTTCGCATCAATGTTATCGATGTAATGAAGAATTTCCGCTTCTTTCAGCATTGGACGTTTCGGGCTTCCCCATTCTTCCTTACCGTGGTGAGATAAAACCATATGTTGCAACAGCATAACTTCTTCACCTGTAATTTCAAGTTCGTCAGCCGCTTTTGAAATTTCATTGACCATAATCGTAATATGACCTAGCAGATTCCCCTCAATCGTGTATTGAGTTGCAATTGGACCTGAAAGTTCAATTACTTTCCCAACATCATGCAAGATAATTCCCGCGTACAATAAATCCTTATTGAGTGATGGATACAGATCCGCTAACGATTTTCCAAGTTTCAGCATGGAAACAACATGATCAATAAGACCCGATACATAATCATGGTGATTTCTTGTCGCAGCAGGGTACGTCATGAAAGCTGTCTGATGCTTTTTCAATAAATGACGCGTAATTCGTTGGATTTGTGGATTTTGCATTTCAAAGAAATACTGCATCAGCTCTTCGTATAGCACTTCTTTACTTGTTGCCGATGACGGAACTAGGTCGGCAATCGCCACCCCTTCATCCTCTTTTACGGGACGTATACTTTTAATGCGCAACTGATTTTTCCCACGGTATTCATGTACTTCCCCGCCAACTTTGACAATCGATGCTGCGGCATATGTTTTCGCGTGTTCATCTGTTGTATCCCATAACTTCGCTTCAATATCCCCACTTTTATCCTGCAAAATAAGCGTCATAAACGGTTTACCTTGTGTGGTAACTCCTTTTGTTGATTGCTTAATTAGCAAGAAAAGATCAAACGGCTCGCCTGCATTATATTCTGCAATTTTCTTCATAAGACCATCGCTCCCTGTTCGCTTCCGATATCGGAAACGTTTAGTATTGTTGCCCCCTGCCATTTATCCTTCATCGCTTCGTGGCATGTAAAATAAATGAACTGATGCTTGTTTTGTAGATTGTCTAGTAGTTCAATCATACGCGAAAGTCGCTCTTCGTCAAAGTGAACGAATGGATCGTCCAACATTAGTGGAAAAGGTGCCGTATTCATTATAGATGCCGCAAGCGCCAATCTAAGCGAAATATAGGCTTGCTCTTTTGTAGCCTGGCTCAGCTCTACAATGGGATAACGCATTCCATTTTTCGCTACTACTTCGAAATGACCCGTCTCCGTTACACGAAGTGATTCATAATTTCCACCCGTCAGTTCACAAAACAATTTTTCTGCCGCTTCAAGTACTTCTGGCAATTTCTTTTCTTTCAACTCCGACATTGTTCTTCTGATTGCTTCAGTAATCGCTTTGCGCTCAGACCATTTTTTTACGAGTTCTGCGAGCTCCGATTTTTTCATTTCGAAGTGTTGCAGTTTACGACCGTAATTTTCATCTGTCAGTAGTCGTTCCGTTTTGTTAACAAGTGCGGCCTTGTCATTGATTAAGACATTTAGCCTCTCGCTAATCGATGATAGTGTTCCGCTAATATCATTCACTTTTTTTCGCAACTCTTCATCCACAACGCCATCAGGCAATTCAAGAGGGCCATATGATGCTAATTGAGCATTGACATCCTCAAGTTGCCCCTTTAAACGAAACGCTTCCTGGTGGCTATTGTATGCGGCGTAAAAGGCCTCTTCCGTTTCTACTGCTGCTTCAGCAAGCAGAGCCTGCACTTTTTCCAGCAACGAGTTTACAAGGCTGGATGTCTCTTTCAGCGCTGATTCTTTGCGTTCTAAAGCAACTGTCAATGACCTGATTGTTTCTGCCTGTTCATTAAGGTGAATGAATTCCCTTCTCAGCATCTCATAAACTGTTTCTTGTGGTGCAAATTTCCGCACTATTTTTTCAGCTTCTGCTAACCTCACAGCAATCTGTTGTTGAATCGTTTGTCGCCGTAACAAGGCATCATTCAACTCTCTAGTAACTTCCTGAACTTCTCGAATCATACGGAATAATTCCGGGATAATCCCGGTTGAAGGTATTTCATCGAAACCATAAAGTCCTAAAAAATCGACCAGTTCTAATTCGATTTTCCGTCTATTGCTATAGGTATTTTCAAGCTCGGATGTCAACGATTGAAATTTCCTTTCAAGTACCATAAACGCTTCTTGTAAATCTTCTTTCTTGCGCTTGTACATGCCAATTCGGTCTGTAAGTTCTTCCATTTGATGCTCATTTCCATCATATGCGGCAATGATTTTTTCCATCTGCTTCAGTTTTGCTGAATCGGGCGTTTGATGCTGTTTTTTCGAATAAATTAGAATACCTAATCCTATAACAATAACACCAGCTATAATTATGAACCATTCTTTTTGGATGAAACCGAAAACGATGAACGCGACAGCAAGTACGACAAGAAGTGCAGGTATCATCAGTGATTTCTGTTCAACCGGTCTTCTGCTTAGTGAAATATAGGCTTTCGCTTCAGCAAGTTGCTGACGAATTTTCGGCCACTGCAGTACACGTTCTAATTCCTCTACGGCAGGTGCAGTGCGTTCAATTCCACCAATTTCAGTTTCCGTATCACCTAACTCATTTTCCACTTGGATGAGTTGGCGATTCACAAAGCCAATTTGCTGATCGCCTTCAGTAAGTTCTTGAATAATTTTGTGCATCTGTTCTTCCTTTTGGATTGAAACATCTGCCTCCAAAATAGTATTTTCCGCTTCAAGCCCTTTGACACCAAGTCTATCAAGCAGACGTCTCTTTGAACTAGTTAGCTGACTCACGTTTTCTTCTTCAAAAGTAACCGCTGTTTGCCATCTATGCCACTCTGTTTCTTTCGCCAGTAAAATTTCAAGTTCAGCAATGCGCTCAAATTCGTGCTGTTCAGGCATTCGTGTCATTAGCTCTGCTAATTCTTCTTCCAATCGTCGTTTAGTAACTTCGGCTTCCGTTAACTTCCCCGCAAGCATTTCATAGCGCCTGATACCATCTGTGGGAAATTTTATTTCACTTAATTGCGATAGTCTTGCATCCAATGCTTGTTTCTTTTGATGAAGGGGGAGTAGCTGTCGCACGAGAGCGAGCTTCTGTGATTCTTGCATAAGTTCCGCTTCCTGTCCTCGCAACTCTGTAAGCAAGTCATCGATTTCCCGTATTCGTTCAATCGAGGGTGCATATTCTCCCACTTTTTCCTGCTCTTCTTTCAACTCTATTTCCAATTCCCGAAGTTCCATGATCTTGACGTTCATCTCCGGAATTCTTCCCGACTTTTTGAACAAATCCCCCAGTTCTTTTTCCATTCGATTTCCAAGCTGTAACAAAGAGTCAACACCAGTAGTCCCCGAAGCAAGAAGTGTCCTGCTTAATTCGTCTTCATCCATTTTTTCAAATCCCTGCAACTGTAACAAAGAGAATGAAAAAATGGATTCGAATGAAGCACGGTCATACTGGCGAAGTAGCGAGTTCAATTGCTCTTCTCCGCCCTTCGTTCCATCTTCGAAATAGACAGTAACATCACCAGCAGATTTTCCACGGATCCGTTCAACGATGCATTTCCCATATGTTTCATCTATAAGATGAACTTGCCCACCGTACTTGCCGCCCGATTTCGGTTCGTAGCGTAAATGCGCATTATTTTTTGGTGGAAATCCAAATAAGATATGCAGAATGAACTGCTGAATAGTCGTTTTCCCAGCTTCATTCAATCCATAAACTACAGAGATCCCTTGTCCAAAATCCACCGTGACATTTTCATGTTTTCCAAATCCATAAATGTTTAGTTTTTCAATTTTCATGTAAACACCTCATTCCATTCCTGACATTTCCGCCGCCAACAATGCTGTTGCTCCGGCTTTCACTTCATCTATTTCATCTGCAGTCAAAACATCCAGATATTTGACGCCACGTGCGTGCTGGTAAACATCTTTTAAAACATCCTTCCAGTCTTCCGTCGTCCAACCATCAATCATCCCAGCAACTGATTGCATCAGTGCACTTGATGCCATAGATGGATTCAACTGACTCGCAAATGTAATCTTCTGCACCCAGACATAGGGTTCGCTTTCACCCACATAATCATGCAGGACCTCCAACCATTCTCCCTCCGGCGATTGACTGAATAGATTCGCAGCTTCACGATCGATATCAGTCAGCAACAGCTCCACAATTCCCGCGCCATTGTGCTCTTTAAATGACTCTAGCACTTCCGAACATGCCGTCAGCCACTCATTCGCATGACTCATTCCTGCACAAGGCAATTCGAGTCTATCAAAGACAATTGCTGATGCCGGGATGAAATGAAGAGATGCTGTTGTTTTCGAGAGTTCAACTTCATAGAATCCCTTTGTACCACGCTCATTGCGATGACGCCCCTGTAAATTTCCCGGATAAACGATTGGAGGCGTTTCATGCAGCTGTTGCCTCACATGGATATGCCCGAGCGCCCAGTAATCATACCGCTTAGCTAGCAACTCATTTTTAGTGAATGGCGCATAAACGGCATGTGTTTCATCTCCCGCCAAGCTACCGTGCAACATCCCGATATGTATCGCATCCTGACCTTCAGCTACAGGATAACGGTCAATCACTTTATCACGGATATGCCTTTCCTGATAACTAAACCCAGAAATCAACACTTCTTGACCATCCACGGTCAGACGCACTGTTTCAACATGCTCATCGAAAACATGCACATTCGGAGGCAGGTCAAATCGTGTCCATCTTCCGCTAAGATGGTCGTGATTGCCATGTGAAATGAATACTGGAATGCCTGCTGTATCCAATTTCACCATCCCTTCCCGGAACTTCATCTGCGTACGTAAACTCCGATCTTCCCCATCGTAAATATCACCCGCGATTAACATGAAATCCGGTTTCGTTTTGACTGCGTGCTCAATCACCTTAGTAAATGCTGCAAAGGTACTGTCACGTAAATTATTCAGGCGATCTGTTGGTAAGCCAGTCATGCCTTTGAACGGGCTGTCGAGATGCAAATCGGCTGTGTGGATAAATCGGATTGTTGACAAGTTAGTCCCTCCTTCATTCGGCGAATACTTGTTCCTATTTTACCATAAATAAAAAGACTCTGCGAATTAATCAGAGTCTTTCTATATCTCACTTATTCTTTTCCGAGCTGGATTGCTTTTTTAATATCTTTCAACGAACGAGACGGTCCGTACATGAGAACACCACCGCGGTAAACACGTGCTCCGAAGAAGCCCAAAAGGAAAATTGTCACAAGCATAATCGCAATTGACAATAGCGGTTCCCATACTGGTAACTCCAACATACCAACGCGCAAGAACATGACGAGTGGCGCAAAGAACGGGAAAAACGAAGCATATTTTATATAGGCCATTTCAGGATTTCCTAGCCCGGTTGCCGCAATCATGAACCCTGCCACGATTAGCAACGTCATTGGCATGATAATCTGCTGTACATCTTCCGTGCGGCTGACAAGTGAGCCAAGAAGAGCTGCCAGCGTCGCGAAGAGGAAATAGCCCAACAGGAAGAAAACTAGCGCATAGACAAGCGTTCCCACATTCATATTCGAAAAGCCGAAGACGGAAAAGAAGCCATCTGCCATTTCAGAACCTGTTGTTTTCAATGCAATATATCCTGCCAGACCCAATAATACCATTTGCAAAAGACCAAGCGATCCAATGCCAAGTACTTTTGCAAACATATGTTTAACTGGTGATACGCTTGAGATAAGAATTTCCATCACACGCGATGATTTTTCCGCCGCAACTTCTGTCGCGATCATACTTGAATAAACGATGACTGCAAAGTAAATAAGAAACATGAGTACATAGACGAGACCACGTGCCTGGCTCAATTCTTCTTGTGATTTCGCTGACGGAGATACAGATTGCTGTTCAAATTGGATAGGTGCGAATAGTGTCTGTACTTGCTCACCAGACAGTGAGAGCTCCTCCGCTTTCATTTCCGTTTGAATCGACTTAAGTGCTTCTTCTAGCATCATTGGAAGAGAAAAGTCCATGGCACTCATCGAGATGTAGTTCGCTTGAATTGTATTTGTGTCATCAAGTCCAAGCGTCACGAACGAATCGATTTCTCCCTCTTTCACTTGTTCTGTAAGCGCATTTTCCGATTTACTGGACAGTTCTACCTTAATACCTGATTCATTTGACTCTAGTTGCATTTTCAACCGCTCCGCAAGAACACCGCTTTCATCGAGTACTTGCAGCACTTCCGCCGAATCTTTATCTCCGCCCGTGGCACCTTTAACGGTATCAATGATTTTTTCCATGTTAGCAAAAAGGAAAACCGCCGCAATCATGATGGATGTTGTTATAATGAACGATTTCGTTTTCGCTTTTGTCGTAAATGCCTGTTTAAAAATGATCATGAATTCACGCATGCTGTTTCCCCACCTTTTCGATGAAAATGTCTTGTAGCGAAGGTTCCTCAATCCCAAAATGGCGAATCGGGCCCGACTTTAATGCGGCCGTCAACAAATCATTGGCCACTTGTTCAGATTCGACCTGGTAGAGTGCCCCTTCAACCGACTTATGGACAGATGTAACACCTGCAATCGCATTCAGATGTGCTAAATCATTGTCTGAATTTATGCGTACGTTCTGCTTGCCATATGACCGCTTCACATCGCGGAGTGTCCCGCTCACGATTTGCTTACCTTTATCGATGATACTAAGTTGCTCACACAATTCTTCGACATGATCCATGCGATGGCTCGAGAATACAATAGTTGCTCCCTCATTACGAAATTGAATTATCGCCTCTTTCAGCATTTCAACGTTTACTGGATCCAACCCTGAAAATGGTTCATCTAGAATTAACAATTGCGGATTATGCATGAGAGATGCAATTACTTGGATTTTTTGTTGATTTCCTTTTGATAGTTCTTCCACTTTTTTATTGGCATAGTGAGTGATTTCCATTCGTTCCAGCCATTTATTCATAGCTGTCTTGGCATCCGACTTTGTCATACCACGTAATTGTGCTAGAAAAATCAGTTGCTCTTCCACCTTCATTTTCGGATAAAGGCCGCGTTCCTCCGGTAAATAACCAATCTCAGGACTTGTAGCGTAAGAAATCGGTTTCCCATTCCACGTAATCCGTCCTTCATTCGCATTTAATAGACCAAGAATCATCCGAAATGTCGTCGTCTTACCTGCACCGTTTGCTCCAAGAAACCCGTACATCGTGCCTTTACCAACAGACAGCGTCAAATCATCAACCGCCGTGAAATCTCCAAATCGTTTCGTTACATTTTCAAGTAGCAATGACATTCGATTACCCCTTTCGTTTTACCCAATATTAACTATACGTATCTAGCACACTGAAGTTTCACTTTTTTAGTTTTTCAGTTTTTACTACTGGCGATTGCTGTACCAATCGCATACGACGCCATGTGCACTACCCAGATTCCCGTTAGAATGAAAAATGCAAGTTGCGGTCCTTCAACAATAATGATAACTGCCCAAGCAATGAGTATCGCAACGGTTGTCGCACACCACGAAATTGAACGGGCATGTTGATGAATCGTTCTATATCGTTCGTCAAACCATCGTTCTTTCTTTCCCCTTTTCCGATTTATTAACATAGTAATGAAAATAATGACTACAGCAAGCGGCAGCCCTGCAAGAAATACCCATATATTAAACCCTTCGTACATTTTCAATCCTCCTCGGGTGTAAAAATATCTTCAATGCGACAATTGAATAACTTCGCAAGTTTGAACGCTAATGTCAGTGATGGGTTATATCTACCTTTTTCGAGGGAAATAATCGTCTGTCTCGAAACTTCCAGTTTCTCCGACAGATCATCTTGCGTTAGCCCCATCGCAGTCCGCATTTCCTTTATCAAGTTATTCATTTCAATGCTCCCCTTTCATACGAAAAGCGCAGGGCACCCGGAGTCTAGACACCGACTATTGTAAAGGTTGCTTTACGTAAAGGTTACTTTACCACACTCAAGATGTCAAGTAACCTTTACAAATTTCCTTTTAGAATTTTTCATAGTATAATGAATGAAATAGAGTGGAAAGGGTGAATTATGTGAGAACATATAAACTAACAGCTTTTGAACCAACGGGGGAATTAATTACAGAAGATACATTCACAGCTGAAACGGACGAAGCAGCAAAAGAAAAAGGCCAAGTAATGCTTGAGGATAAGGGTCTTCTTGAAAAGACACATCGCCTTGCATCTCCGGCAGGTAAGTTAATATTGTTCCATTCCTAAATAAAATTGCACTTCAGATGTTTACTTCCCTTCACTTATTATGTAATCCTAAACAGAAACAAAGCATTTCCATCATACAAATAGACAGGGTGTTGAGAAATGAAAATCGCATTAATTGCCCATGACGAAAAGAAAAATGAAATGGTAAATTTCACAATTGCCTACGAATATATCTTTTCGCAATACACATTATTTGCTACCGGTACAACGGGAAAAAGAATTATGGACGAAACCAATTTATCTGTAACCCGACTTAATTCGGGACCTTTGGGTGGTGATCAGCAAATTGGTGCAATGATTGCAACTGGCGAGCTGGACTTAATCTTGTTTTTCCGTGACCCACTAACTGCTCAACCACATGAACCCGACGTCAGTGCGTTATTACGCCTTTGTGATGTCTATGGCATCCCACTCGCTACGAATATTGCAACGGCTGAGCTGTTACTTCGCGCTGTTGAAAAAGGGTACTTCTCATGGCGTGAAATGCTTGATAAATATAAGTAAGTTCATTTCAAAATAAAATAAAAAGTACCAAGCACTGATCCTTTTATTCAACGGATGCATGCTTGGTACTTTTTTAATTACGCAGGCTGATTCATACTGCAAGCGCTGGATCAAATTGTTGATTTCCTTTCTTCCTTATGACCGCCATGGAGCTTGTTATGCTCGCCATAGGTGCAGTTATGACCGCCATGAGCACTGTTATGCTCGACACGACTTCCATTATGACCTGCATCAGCCGTTTTATGACCGCCACATGTTAATTGCACAAAATGTCTAGTACAAGAAAAGACACTGATTCAGGATGGCGTAAAAACTCACCCCTAAACCAGTGTCCATATTACATAAAAATTATTTTCCTATAAATTCTGGCTTACGTTTTCCTACAAATGCCTGAATACCTTCTAGGTGGTCTGCTGTTTTCCGCATTGCCACTTGTGCTTCACTTTCCATTGCCAATATGCTTTCAAGTTCTTTCGTTTTTTGCGCATGCAGAATTTTTTTCGATGCAATCATTGCTGCAATCGGCGACGCAAGCAGTTTATGAGCAAACGCTTCGCCGCGTTCAGCACCAGTACCTTGTGCAGTCACTTCATCGATGAGTCCTTTTTCAAGTGCTTCTTGACCATTCATCACTTTTCCTGACCAAATGAGTTTTTTCGCTTGAGGCACACCTACGCGTTCTTTTAAGAAGAAATGACCTGCCCCGTCTGGAATTAGACCAATGCCGATAAAGTTCATCGCAAGTTTACTTTCCTCTTCCGCAATAATATAATCGCAGCCAAGCACAAGGCTAAATCCAAGTCCTGCCGCCGCACCATGGACGACCGCAATCGTAACTTGCGGTAATGTATAAAGTGCTTTCGCAAGACGTGACACGTCTACCATTACACTACCAATATCCATTGGGCTATCCGGATTTAACATCGCTTTAATATCCCCACCCGCAGAAAATGCACGACCGGCCCCTTGGATTACCAAAACTTGAACTGACACATCGCTTTTCAATTCCTCGAAAACATCCGCTAGTTCCTTCATCATGACACTATCCATCGCGTTCATCGATGCAGGCCTATTCAACGTAAGATGCGCAAGGCGTCCCTCTTTTTTTAATTCGACAGTTGTATACATAAAAAAACACCCCTTCGTAAGAAATGAATTACCATTCACTTCTTAGATTCGGTGTTTTTTCAGTAAACCCTTTATTTAAGAGCTAAGAAAGTATACGTTTTTCTACCTAGAGTAGGGTCTATCAAGGCACTTGCGCTTTTCTACTTAACCATCTCTGGAAAAATCGCGTCAAGATGAGCGAGCTTCTTCACGATTGAATCCTCATACGTCAGAATATAAGCTGCCGGATCTTTCGGATTATAGAACTGCGTAATTTTCCCCGTTTCAGGGTCAATGAACTTACTTGAAGCCCCACAACCTACTCCAATGATCGTCTGTACCTCTTCCATAATAACGATGTTATAGATACTTTCTTCACCAGGCTTTGCGTACCCGACGTTTTCCAAGTTGCCTAAAATGTTCTTTTGACGGTATAAATAGTACGGTTCATAGCCATTTGCAGCGTTCCACTCTTCTCCGAGTTTCATCATCTGCTCGACTGTTTCACGATTAGCAACTTTGTATTTGTCTTTATTACGAGTCATTTCAGATGCCCGTTTGAATGACAATGTATGAACTGTCAGCGATTCAGGTTGCATTTTTTCAGTCTCTGCAAGTGAATGCTTGAATTCTTCCATTCCTTCATTTGGCAAACCGATGATGAGATCCATATTAATATTCTTCATGCCCATATCGCGTGACAACCAGAACTTATCGACTGTTTCTTGAACAGTATGGTGACGACCGATTGCTTTTAGTGTCTCATCTGTATAGGATTGCGGATTGACGCTTATCCGGTCAATACCCCATTTTTTCAGAACTTCGATTTTAGCGGGCGTAATCGTATCAGGACGACCTGCCTCTACCGTTACTTCTCTGACTTTATCCATATTAGGGAATGAAGCATACATCGTTTCATATAGCGCATCCATTTCTTCCGCTTCTATAGATGTCGGAGTTCCTCCACCGAAGTAAATCGTCGTAATGGCCATGTCTCGCTCTGTCAGCCATTTTCCCATTTCTCGGATTTCTTCATGCAATCCGTCTAGGAATGTTTCGACTCGTCCATTTTTTCGATTAATCGCATAGGCTGGGAATGTGCAATACGCACATTTCGTCGGACAAAATGGAATGCCTATATAAATACTTACTTCATTTTTTAATTCGTGTAAATCAGGCACCGTTCGCAACTGCACATTCGCTATTTTTGCTAGAAGTTCGCTTTTTTCGCTCGAGAGCCGATGGCGATTCATTAACAATTGCTGGGCCTCTTCCGTACTGTGTCCTTCGTGGCGATATTTATGGTACAGTTTCATCGGGCGAATCCCTGTCAGAATTCCCCACGATTGATGCATCCCTGTTGCTTGTTCAAGCGTTTCAAGGAAAACGTGTGAATAAATCCGCTTTAACTGGCGGGTAATCGCTTTATCATCGTCCGTCTCTTCTATCTCAGAAAACTCAGCAGAATATTCCACACCGTCCCATGTAAGGATTGCCTTTCCGACAAGTTGTCCATCAAGCGTCCGCTCCAACGTCAAATTTGCCAGTATCGCACCCTCTTCATCTTCATCGACTATTTTCGATTGTTCAAAGAAAAGGTTTGCTAGATGCGTAAACATCCTAATCCAACCCTGTTCGTAGTTTTCTTTCATGATGATTTTTTGCATTGTAAGTACCCAACTTTCTATTTATAAAACCGAAGTTTTTTCTCTAGATAAACATAAAATCATTATAGCAAATTTACGGAGTGAAAGAAGAAAAACCGGCCTAGGCCGGTTTTTAGATGGATTCGTATAATTGTTGTACTGGTTTCATCAGTACACGGTTTACTTCTTCAATCAAGCCACTCAATTTCATTTCTGCTTCAAGCATTTTCATAATCTTAGGATTTTGCTGCGCAAGTTGTGCAGTCTTTTGAGCATACTCAAGCTCTTCAGCTACTGGTTCTTCACCTTGCATCTGTTTTTCCTGAAGGCTCAATTGGATTTTACGGAAGTTTTTGAACAACGCTAGTGCATCGTCATCCACCTTCACTTCTTCTACCGCTTGCTGTACTTCTAAAAACTCTGCAGTTTTTCGGAATGTTGCTTCCAATTTGTTTAAATCATCGTAAATATTCACTGTCATGTATTGTTCCCCCTATGATAAATTTGTTGCCAAGACAATAAGGCCTTGAACGATTCCAATCAAACCGCCGAGAAATGCTCCAAGTACGGTGATCATCTTGAATTCGCGTCTTGAAATGCCGAGCACTAGATCTTCCAGTATTGCAACTGGAAACGCATCGACTTGCTCTCTAACCATATCATCTAATTTAAGTTTGTGGAGCGATATCTCCATTTGTTTTTCTGCCTGTTCGAATGCAAAGCTAGTCAGCGCCGGCGTCAGATTAACAGCTGTCCATTCCGCCCCTGCAGGCCAATAATCCTGTATCGTCTTATTCAAGCGAGCTTCCAGTACAAGTTCTTTTTCTGCATAAGATCGGACTGAATTGAACAACCCATCCCAATCAAATCCTGAGAGAAGTTCCTCAACGGGACGTTTTTGAAGCTTTTCCCATTCATTAAGTATAATTGTATTCACAAGATCGTACGTCCCTTGTGCTGCGACAAACTTCAGTGCTTCACGCTGTACTTTTACAACAAGCGATTCTGATTCTCCAAAAAACATATTTACCATACTTCCAAGTGTACCCTTTGATGCTAGGAAATCATCAATCATTTTATGGAACATTGCTTTTCCTTCATCTGATTCGAAGTAGGTTTCCGACCTGCCTAGAATATAGGTTGTTATGGCTGGAATGCGCCCTGCAGCTTCTACCCGCCACTTTTGCGGTAGCACCTCTTCTACCGATCCCGTCGTCATTTTTACACGAACGGCGTTAAGCTGGGCATCGAGTACTTCCAACACTTTCCGCTCTGCTTTCTCTGCAACATTCATCGCGCCGGCAGTATTAAGCCAGTCATTCAATGTTTTATCAGAGAGAAGGATATGCTGCTCAAGTTTTTGTTGGAGGAAATCCTCTGCTTTCTTCTCCATGTCAGGCGTCAATAATTTCTTTCTGAACGTTTCCGGTGTTAATAAATAATTCGTCACCGTCTTACCGAGTTGCACTGCCAGTTCATCGCGCCGTTTCGGTATCAATCCCGGCGTGAATGGCAAACGCCATTTCCCAATATATTTCGCTTCATGTGGCCTGAACAACATTTTAATCGCCAGATGATTTGTAAGTCCCCCGATTAATGCACCAATAAAAGCCATGAATAACAATGTCCATAAAATACCCAAATGCTTCACCTTTTTCCGTATCGTTAAGTCCTAATTATAGCAGAACTAAACCGAACGGAAAAATTCAAAGACTTATCTTAGTGCGTTGTACATTGTCGACATGCGAATAGCGTGTTCCATTTCATCATGCATTGCGATGAAAAATGGATTGTAGGCCTGTTGAAAAGGAACGGTTAGTAGCATTTCCTTATACATTTCAACCGCTTCAAGCTCACTCACCAATGCCCGCTGAACACACTCTTTTAAGTTATAACAAGGCAACGGTCTCTTTGGATTTGGTACAAATGTCCCCGTCATCATATAATAGAGCTGTTGAAACATTTCATAATGGCTTTTTTCATCTTCATACATATGTCTGAGGAAGTCTTGCCAAAGCGGATCATTGGTCATGTCGTGCATTGATTTATAAAAATAATAATCTTTGTACTCATCCTCGATGGCCTGCTTTAATTTATCAACAAACAAGTCAGCACCCTTTCGCTTTCTTTTCTTGATATTATGCGGTCGGGTAGCGTCTTATGAGAGGAGTTATTTACATGCTACAACATTTCAGTTTTAAACCGATGTTTGACAATACACAATTACCGGGTTGGACATTCTCATTTTTCTTCCGCAATACGAGGTATACCGGTGACTATTTACCTGAGGGTGTCATTGTTTGGACAGGAGAAACGCCGCCTGAAGAAGACAATTTGAAAAAAATGATTCATGAATTGATGATTTTCCACGTCTATGATTGATTTGTACAAACTTCGGGAATACTGTCCTTCATGACGTATTAAGGAGGCGCAGTATGAATAAAGAAAAATCCCCTGAAGAGTTGCGTAAAGAAAAGGAACAGTTAAAAGTACAAGATCAGAAAACTGAAAATGTCTTTGAAGATAAAAGTCGAGTACCAGAAGAACAAAATGCCTGGAAAGAAACACAAGCCAGACGCGGTGAATAACAAAACTCCCTGCATATTGTATGCAGGGAGTTTTGTTATTCTACATTTCTCGTTTCCTCTATGCCAACCGCGTGCCTTGTATCTTCTTCCAAGTACTTATTACTGTTCGTGTCATTTGTTCCCCTCGTCATATCGTCATAAGGCGTAAAAGGCGTAAACATATTTCCTGACTTCTTCTTATTAAAAAGTGTCTTGTAGATTGCAAAACCAATCAACACCATACCTCCGAGTCCCAATACAATGGCAACAACAGCTATAATGGTAATGTCCATAAGAACACCCCTTTTTATTTATTATACCACTAATGAACCAGATTTTTCTGACACCCTATTCCTACGACAAATTTCTTCTGCCAAAAATGAAGTAATAGTACGTCGAGGAAACAACATAGAGTCCTGCTGTGATTGTGAATGCATAGGCATAGCCCCAATACGAACCACTTGCAATAACAAGCCCCGCTGCTACAGGCCCCATCGCTGCCCATCCAATATTAAATACAGTTTGGTTCACTGAGTTAGCAAGCCCTTTGTATTTATCCGCAACAATTTCCATTGCAATAGCACTTTGAATCGGATTCCCCGCATTCATGAGTGCCTGGCGCATAAGGAATCCGAGTGATGCTAACAACAGGGATGTCGTATAGGCCGTTAATAGTAAAAATGGAATAGACAGCATTTGGAATAGGATAAGTGCTTTCACTTTCCCAACCTTTTTCACTAATGCCGGACCAATAAGCATAGCTACCGCCGTCATCGCAGATCCAAGTGATAAAATAAGACCAATGTATGCATTTGAGGCATCAAATCGGTTTGAGAAATATAAATTCAAGTACGGCACAACAAGACCTGAACCAAAACCAATCAGCAAACTCGCAAATGAGAAATGGAAAATCAGAATGATATTCCGTCTGAAGCTGCTGTCGACTTTCTCAATCTCTTCGTCCACAGGTTCAACGGACGTTTTCTTCACTTGCACCGGTTTAGGCGGCTTGTTTTGAAGTTTAAATAAGGGAAGTAAACCAATTATAAAAATGGTTGCCCCCGTTAGAAGCGCCCAACGAATCGCATCAGCTGCATCGAGAGCCAAGAGGACTTCTAGTACGTCAGCGATAACGCCCCCAAGCAAACTGCCGATAACATTCGCAACCGTCATGAGGGCGAAGTGGATACTAAACATATGGACCCGTTCGGCGGGCTTTGAGTTTTCAGCGAGAAATGGCACACCCGAAACTTGCACGAATGCCATGAATAACCCCGTCAGAAATGCTGCGTAAATAATTGGCGTTTCAGCAACAGCGACACTTCGGTAAAACAATGTCATTCCTCCGAAAATTGCACCGCCGACAATCATCCATTTCCGACCGAATTTATCACTTAGAAATCCGGCTGGAACGAGCATAATTGCCGAAGCCAACGCCGTCATAGAAATGACTTTTCCGTTGATAGTTTCAGGCATTCCTAACTCTTTTATATAGAGATTGTACATGACCATGAATACACCCATCCCGATCTGGATGAGCACGTTCGCTAGCATGAACAGCCTGACGTTTTTATTGAATGAAGATATTTTCAACTTCCAATCCGCATACCATTTCCCCATGCTACTCCAACTTTCCATACGAGATACTTCGTTACTCTAAAGATACGTCTTTCAGAATAGTTTTTCAACAACTCAAATGCATCGTGCCAGTTATTGACACCATTTGTACCCTTCAAATTGTGGCAACAGCTGGACCACACACCGGGTAGTACGGGCAACAATAAAGCAGTCACTTGGAGCTTAATCACAAAGAAAAAAGGAACTTCCCACTTACACGGAAGTCCCCTTCGTCATATCCTTGTCATTCAACTTTCGGAGTACCAGAAGTTCCCGCCTGCAATTTATACATTTGAGCATATTGCCCACCAAGCATAAGCAACTCATCATGTGAGCCTTGTTCAACAATCTCCCCGCGATCTAACACTAAAATACGATCCGCGTTCTTAATAGTAGAGAGTCTATGGGCAATGATGAACGTTGTACGCCCTTTTTTCAGTACGTCCATCGCATGTTGGATGATTTCCTCTGTTTCCGTGTCGATGTTGGACGTCGCTTCATCCAGAATAAGAATGGCAGGATCGAACGCAAGCGCCCGTGCGAATGAAATAAGCTGGCGCTGTCCAGAAGAGAGCGTACTCCCTTTTTCCACAACTGGCTCGTCAATTCCGCCTGGCAAATGTTTCAATACCAGTTCCCCACCGACTGCATCTAGCGAATGTTGCACTTTTTCGCGTGTAATGCGTGAGTCACCTAAGCTAATGTTCGACTCGACTGTCCCACTAAACAAGTAAGGGTCTTGCAGAACAATACCCATATGATCACGAATCGTCTGACGTGGCATGTCACTGATGTTTAGTCCGTCAATCGTAATCTTCCCTTTCGAAGCGTCATAGAAGCGGAACAGTAAATTCATGATTGAACTTTTTCCCGATCCAGTATGGCCGACAAGTGCGACCGTTTCTCCCTGCTTTGCTCCGAATGAAAGATCCTTTAAGACATATTCTTCATCCTTATAAGCGAACCAGACATTCTCAAAGCGGACATTTCCCTGGTAACGGGCGATTTTGTCGTCGCTTACCGGCTCCCCTTCACGGTCCAATAATTTGAAGACACGCTCTGCCGCCACAAGTGAATGCTCGAGACGGGCGAACTGGTTTACAATGCCCGTCACCGGGTTGAACAACCGTGTAATATAGTCTACGAAAGCATAGAGCATTCCAACTGAAATGAAACTTTCTGTGGAGATCGAAGCACCGCCAAAATACCAGATAAAGAACACAAAGGTCAATGACCGGATTACGTCGACAAGGTTATGTGAAGTCGCCGCCTCCACTTTTAGCAGTTTGTTCTGATAGCGGAAGTGTTCATCATTCAAGTCACGGAATTCCTCTTCCATCTGCTTTTCACGACGAAATGCCTGAATGATTGTCATGCCATTGATTGATTCATTAATCATCGCATTCATGTCACTCACTTTTCCGCGGATGATATGGTTAACCTTCGAAGCGAATTTTCTGTATGCCTTCATCCAAATATAAAGTATTGGTAAGACAAATAACGTGATAGCACCCATTTTAGGATCCAAAATGAACATTGCAATGAAGATTCCTGTAATGTACATTCCGCTAATTGCGAACTGTGAAACGACCGTCACATATAAGTTACGGATCGCTTCCGTGTCATTTGTAATTCTTGCAACAACTTTCCCAGCAGGCAAATTATCAAAATAGCGGATTGGCAATGTCTGAATATGTTCGTACAGATCATTACGCATTTTCTGTATGATACGATTTGCCGCCTGTTGCATCAATAAATACTGGAAATACCTCAGTATCGCAGTTACCACGGCGAGCCCGAAAAAGATGGCAAGCAGCTTGGCAATCGGAGCGAAATCCATGCCCCCGCCAGTAGCCCCTGCAATGTGGTCATCAATGATTTTCTTGGCAATCATTGGTCCCATTAGATCCGCAGCGACTGCGAACGCGAGAAGAATAATACCTGTCAGTAATAATTTTTTATAGTCAAGTGCGTAGTGGAGTAAGCGTCTACCGGTACCCATATTATTCAACCTCCCCAATCTGTTGGCGGTCGAATTGTTCTTTGTACCAGCCGTTCATTCCAAGTAAGCCCTCATGTGTTCCCTCTTCAATAACACGCCCATCGTCAAGTACGATAATCCAGTCTGCATGCTGAATAGCAGACAGTCGGTGTGTTGTAATAATTGTCGTTTTTCCAGAACGTTCCGTTTGAATATTTTCTATGATTTTCGCTTCCGTTTTTGCATCGACCGCAGAAAGCGAGTCATCTAAAATAAGAATCTCTGGATTTTTCACCAGTGCTCGTGCAATGGATATTCGCTGTTTCTGCCCTCCGGATAATGCAACACCCTTCTCTCCGACGAGTGTTTCAAGTCCTTCAGGAAGCATTTCAAGATCTTTTTCAAAATAGGACAGACGAATCGTTTCCGCAATGTCCGCTTCGGTTGCATCGGGTCGTCCGAATAAGATATTATCCCTGACTGACCGTGAAAACAGAACGTGATCTTGCGGGACGTAACCAATCCAATCCCTTACCTGATCTTTTGTCATTGACTGCATTGGTACTCCCGAGAAGACGATTTCCCCTTCTCCGGATGGATATTCACGCAGTAGCTGTTTGACGAATGTCGTCTTTCCACTACCGGTTTTTCCAACTATCCCAAGCGTATCGCCACGTTTCAAATGGAGCTTAATAGCATCCAAGTTGACCGAATGCGACGTCGGATAAGTGAAAGTAACATCCTGGAAACCTACACTATTAGGTTGTTCAACATTCACGGGATGTTTAGGATCCTTCACATCTTCCTCATAATCAAGCGTCTCTGTCACCCGGTCGAGTGACGCATTTCCGCGTTGTAAAACGTTAATCAATTCACCGATTGCAAACATCGGCCAAACAATCATCCCAAGATAGACATTAAAGGTAACGAGATTCCCTAGCGTCATATCACCAATGGATACAAGGTAGGCCCCGTAACCGAGCCCAATCATATACGTCAGACCTGTCAGTACTTTCGAAATTGGCATGAACAGCGCGTCAATCTTCTCGACGTGCATGTTTTTCTGATAGACATCTTCCGTCATATCAGCAAACCCTTTTTCAGATGCACGTTCCTGGACGTATGCACGAACAACCCTTACACCCGCGACTGCTTCCAAGACGTTATCATTCAAATCACCGAACGCCTGCTGTGCCGTCATATATCTTTCGTGAATTTTCTTTCCTAAAACCTGCATGATAAACGCCAAAATCGGAAGCGGTAAAATCGCCACAAGCGTCAATTTCCACGACACGAGAAAGCCCATCGTCAAGACTAGCGTCAGTAAATAGAGCGTCGAATCGACAAGCGTCATAATGCCGAAACCTGCCGTCTCAGATATTGCCCGTAAGTCATTTGTAGAACGGGCCATCAAATCGCCTGTTTTATTTTTCTCATAAAACGTGGGGGTCATTTTCAGAAAATGATGCATAAGCTTTCCCCGTAATTGCCGTTCGATGACATAAGCCCCGCCAAACAATTGGTATTGCCAAACATAGTTACTTGCATAATTGAAAAGCATAATTAAAAACATAGAACCAATAAATATAACAAGTAATCTTGCTGTCAACGTCTGTGTATAGATCGAGTCAATTGCCTGCCCGATTAGCCAAGGTGGAATAACAACAAGAATATTCGTCACCATCAGCAGAATAAGCGCAACTGTGTACCTCTTACGATTTTCTTTAAAAAACCATTTTAATTTAAATAGCACTGAAAACATAATTCAATCAACCTTCTTCCCTATTCTCTTACAGCTATCCGCTTTCGAGAGATTCCTTTTTCAATATTTTCCTTTGTTGTTTGATGATTAACATCGTCAACACTCCTTTTCCTATTAGTTAGTCCAACTTTATGCAACACGCAATGCGTGGAAACACCAATTTCTCTTTAGATTAAAACAAAAAAAGAGCACACGCTTCTTAAGATAAGCGTGTGCTCATAAAAGGAACGGCAAAGCGCGCCGGTCCGGGTTTATTTAGTGTTAAAAACTAAAACACGGATAGGTACGGTTTCATTTTATTGTTGTTGTTTTGGAACACGTATACTTTTTTCATTTTCCGTACCTCCCTTTCTATTTCGAGTAACTAACTACTTGTAGGTTATCATTTCCATTTCAGAGTTGTCAATACTTTTCGAAAACAGAATTACTTCAACCATTTTCTATGATGTAATCCTCAAGTCAGTGAGAATCTTACTGTTCGTTAATATTGGATAAATATATGAATGAGTTAAATTGAATATGACACCAACAGAGAAATACGTAATGAATAACAGCTACTATATATGTTAAACAAATGAATACAGCGTATGCGCTTTACAAGAGCTTTTGGTAGGCCACTGAGAAGGTCCCAATAATTGGAGTGAAATAGAACTCCTACCAATACCGCTTCGACGCTTTGTGGATGCCTCCCGCGATAAGCCAGAAAGAAGACCACTTTCAGTCTTATCGCTCCGGCTACCACGAAGTCGCGCCTTCGCTGGATGGTCTATTTGAGAAAGCGCATTTCATCCCAGATAATTATATATGTTGAATCTGGTATATATACTGAGCGAAGGCGCCTTAACAGGGGTAGCCGAAGCCATAAGACTGGCGGCGAAGCTGCTTGGCTTAGGGCGGGAGGCATCCCCGAGCGTCGCAGCGGTTCAATGGAATTCTTTATTTCAATTTATATAGTATCAACTAGTAATCACAGTATAATCTCGGCATATACATCTCAAAATCATATTTTCCTCGATAATGAACACCCTAGCGCAGGCATCCCCAAAGCGCCAAGCGTTCTACAATCCACACCCCGAATTTCATTGAGGCTTGAACAACTTCTATGAACTTTTTCTTATCCTTTTTCAGAAGTCCTGCTATACCGCCTTACCAGCAAATATATGTAAGACAAGAGTATCTATTTGTTTTTTTCTTGAAAATAAATTATCATAGAGTTAACTAAGGATTTTACCACTATAGGAGGTGTACACTTTGTTCTCCCCCTCATTTGGGTTCGGAACAAAGTAATTATTTGGATATTGCCATACGATTGACAGCATTTGCTGTCTTGATCGCTCTCACCGCATTTTTTGTTGCGAGTGAATTTGCAATTGTGAAGATTAGATCAACACGGATTGACCAACTGGTTGCGGAGGGTAACCAGCGTGCCGTAATTGCGAGAAAGGTAATTAGTAATCTGGACGAATATTTGTCCGCTTGCCAATTGGGGATTACGATAACTGCTCTCGGACTCGGGATGCTCGGGGAACCAACTGTAAAACTAATGTTAAAACCGATTTTCTCTTATTTCGATTTAACAGCTAGTACTTCCAGTATTCTTTCATTCATTATCGCATTCACATCGGTAACATTTTTGCATGTTGTTATAGGTGAATTGGCTCCTAAAACGATCGCGATTCAAAAAGCGGAAGCCATTACATTGTTATTTGCAAAACCGCTTATTTTATTTTATCGCCTCATGTACCCTGTTATTAAAGGTATGAATGGTTCTGCACGTTTCTTCGTTGGACTGCTTGGCTATAAATCGATTTCTGAATCAGAAGTCGCTCATACAGAAGAAGAACTTCGAATGATTTTATCAGATAGTTTAAAAAGCGGCGAGATTAACCAAGCCGAATATAAATATGTCAATAAGATTTTCGAATTTGATGACCGGATTGCCAATGAAATCATGGCCCCTCGGACAGAAATGATATCAATCGAAAAAGATATGACATTACGTGAAGTATTCGATGTGATGGGTGTTGAACAATATACACGCTACCCTGTCACGGATGGCGATAAAGACCATATTATTGGTCTGGTCAACATGAAAAACCTATTGACAGCATTCATTAAGGAACCAGACACAGCTGGCCATCAACCAATTGTTAATTATATGCAACCGATTATACATGTCATCGAATCGATACCAATCGCCGACCTTCTACTCAAAATCCAACGAGAACGCATTCATATGGCGATTCTAATGGATGAATATGGTGGAACTTCAGGCCTTGTAACTATCGAAGATATTTTAGAAGAAATCGTCGGTGATATTCAAGACGAATTCGATATGAATGAAGTACCAGAAATTCAAATTCTCGGGGAAAACCATTACATTTTAGACGCGAAGATGCGCATCGAAAATGTAAATGACATTCTCGGTATTTCCATTAACGAAGAGGACATCGATACAATCGGCGGCTGGATCATGACCCAACGCTTCGAAGCAATCCAAGGTGAAAAAATTATTGAACAAGGGTTTGAATTCATGGTGAAAGATGTGGATGGTCATCATATTCTCTACCTAGAAGTCATCAAATATGAACAGGACTCCACTGACAGCACTTCAGAATTGTCAATGGAATCCTAACTAAAAGCGTCTTCCCTATGGAGGACGCTTTTTTTGTCCGATACGATACGCTCCCACCTTCTCAGCTATATTTCAAATGACCTGAAAAGTCTGTATTGACTTTCTTCTTGCGTCTTGTTATTATTAATTCAACTTACAGAAAGCAGGTGAAGTTTTATGGCTATTATCATTGTCCCTATTGCTAATTTGATCGGACCCATACTTTCACCTGCCGTGCTTTTATAATAAGCATGCTTATTCTGTTATGCGCGTGAAAGCCGTGGTGTCCGATCAAAGGACCCACGGCTTTTTTATTGTCTAGCTACAGGCGCCTTGCGCTTTTCTAGTACGCACATAACAGGAGGAATATAAATTGATTAATTTAAACGAGTACGGTTGGAATTTATCCCATGAAACGAACTGGGATGATATAAAAGACGGATTAAAAATGAAAAAATGTACGCCTGGGCGTGTCACACTCGAGCATAAAAGAATGTATCGGGTTGTCACAGCTGAAGGTGAATGGCTATCTGTCTGTTCGGGTGCGATGCAGTACGAAGCCGATGAGCGACGAGACTTTCCAGCTGTCGGTGATTGGGTCGCAGTGGAAAAAATGCCTGGTGAAGAACGTGGTATTATCCATGACATATTACCGAGAACATCTCTGTTCTCTAGAAAATCCGCTGGCACAATGATTTCCGAACAAATTATCGCAGTAAATATCGATATCGTTTTCTTGGTCATGTCGATGAATAAAGACTTTAATGCTAGACGACTCGAGCGTTATCTGGTTGCCGCCTATGATTCAGGCGCAAGTCCCGTCGTCGTATTGACAAAGAAAGACGTATGTGATGACCCTTCCTACTACATTGAAGAAGCACGGAATATAGCTATGGGCGCTGATGTTTTCGCCGTGAGCAATGTAACCGGTGAAGGAATTGACGAATTGACCGCACTATTAGATGGTGGAAAAACAGCGGCCTTATTAGGTTCTTCAGGTGTAGGAAAATCCTCTCTTACAAACGCCATTTACGGCGGTGAAACGATGTTCGTTCAAGATATCCGTGATGATGACGATAAAGGCCGGCATACGACAACCCATCGTGAACTCGTTAAGATTCCTGGCGGCGGTGTACTGATTGATACGCCAGGGATGAGAGAGTTTCAGCTGTGGGACAACAGCGAGAGCCTGGATTCAGGTTTTAAAGACGTGGAAGCATTCACCAATTCATGCAAGTTCAATGACTGTCAGCATAACAATGAACCTGGGTGTGCAGTACAGGAAGCACTTGCTACAGGTGCTTTACCTGAAGACCGCTATGCGAGCTATCTGAAACTCCAAAAAGAGTTGGCATTCCTTGAACGAAAAATGGATGCCGCCGCTCGATCCGAAGAACGGAATAAGTGGAAAAAGATAACAAAAAGTATGCGCAATCATCCTTCGAAGAAGAAATAAGTAAAGAGTCACTATATGAGAAGGGCTGATCTGTTAGTCGATAAATTATCGACTAACAAGAACAGCCCTTTTTTTGATATGTATATTGATTGTTATCACCGCGTTGAATTGCTTTATCACCGTCATCGGGAGGTTTATCACCGCCATGGACCCGTTTATCACCGTCTTAAACGAGTTTATCACCGCCATGGAATTCCTAGTAAGTCGGAAACAACTTTTTGCGTTACAAAAAAACAGCCACGTACACCGGGTTTACCGGTATGCGTGGCGTTTTTGCTTTCAATCCTTCTTATACTCGATATGGTACACATCATGACGACGATCTTTTAGTTGCTTCACGGTACCGTCCTGACGCTGGCGACGTAATATCTCGAGGTCGACGTCTCCAATAAGTACCATTTCTAAATTTGCATTCGTTTCTCCTACGATGCCATCCCGAGCAAACTCGAAATCGGATGGAGCGAATATAGCTGATTGTGCATATTGGATATCCATATTTGCCGTCTGTGGCAAGTTTCCGACCGTGCCAGAAATAACAGTGTAAATCTGATTTTCAATCGCTCGGGCTTGGGCACAATAACGGACGCGCAGATACCCTTGTCTATCTTCTGTACAAAATGGTGTGAAGATAATATTGGCACCCATATCTGTTGCAATACGTGCCAATTCGGGGAATTCGATATCATAACAAATTTGGATGGCGATTTTCCCACAGTCTGTATCGAAGACGCGAACCGCATCTCCTGCACTAATTCCCCACCATTTTCGTTCATTTGGCGTAATGTGAATCTTATATTGTTTTTCGATTGACCCATCACGACGGAACAAATAAGAAATATTGTAGATTTCTTCATCCTCTTCCTCGACAAAGTGAGATCCACCAATGATATTCACGTTATAACGGACTGCAAGATTCATGAACATCTCAATATATTGCGGCGTATATTCAGTCATTTTGCGTACTGCTTGGCTCGGCGATATTTCATCCATAAATGACATAAGCTGAGTGGTGAATATTTCCGGGAAGACGACGAAATCGGAGTTGGCATCAGACGCGACGTCAACGAAATATTCACACTGATGAGCCATGTCGTCGAATGATGAAATCTTGCGCATCAAGTATTGGACAACGCAAATACGTACTGGATAACTTGTCTTGAAATGACGCTTCGTCAGCGGTTTATAATCAACGTTATTCCATTCCATAAGTGTTGCATATTTCTTCGATGCTTTATCGTCCGGTAGATAGTTTGGATTAACCCTCATCAACGTAAAGTCATTCATCAGTTGGAACGTCAGTACAGGATCATAGATTTTATGGCGCGACACAGAATCTACATATTCACGCGGCGACATTTCTTCGGCAAATTTATGGTAGTTCGGGATCCGACCACCTAGGATAATCGACTTCAAATTGAGCTCTCTCGCAAGTTCTTTACGTGCTTCATACAAACGCTGTCCGACCTTCATACGGCGGTAGCCAGGATGCACCATAACTTCGATGCCGTACATATTATAACCGTCGGGATTATGGTTTGTTATGTAACCTTCATCAGTGACATCATCCCATGTATGGCGGTCGTCATACTCATCGAAATTGATGATTAGACTGGAGCATGAACCGATGATTTCCCCATCCAATTCAGCAACCATCTGTCCTTCCGGAAAATTTTCTAAATGACTCTTTAGATGCCCCTCTTCCCACGGTTCCATACCAGGGAAACATAATTCCTGCATACTTAAAAGCCTCGTTATATCCTCAAATTTCATCTGACGAATAACCATACTTATTTCAAACTCAGACAAATCGAATTCTTCACTCATCCGAAACACCTCTTCCCAACCTGTATCTCTCCATTATACCGCAGTTGCCCCTACAGTTAATAATGTTTTACTTGTTTAATACGACACCCTATAATCAAATGTGTATGTAGTTTACCAAGCAGGAGATGATTGTATGCAAAAACGACTAGAAAACAGTCTCATTATTATTTGGACAGTTTCATTTGTCGCAACGCTCGGTTCGTTATACTTTTCGGAAGTACGCGGATATGAGCCCTGTACGCTCTGTTGGTACCAGCGGATTCTGATGTATCCAATCGTACTCATTTCAGGTGTCGCCCTGTTCCAAAAAAACGCACGAATTGCCTTGACTCTAGCTGTTTTCTCGATTGTTGGTGGAAGTATCTCCCTCTATCATTATGGAATTCAAAAGCTGACTTTTTTGAGCAATAGTGCACCTACTTGTGGAAACGTGTCTTGTACAGGACAATACATCAACTATCTCGGATTCATCACCATTCCATTCTTGGCGCTTTTGGCATTTTTAATCATCTTTATTACAAGCCTTTTCATGATGAAATGGCAGAAGGAGTCGAAGTAACTTGAAAAAATTATTAATCATTGGCGGTGCTATTGTCGCGGTCTTCATCCTCATTGTCGTATTATCGAACAAAGCGGACCAAGCAAAAATGAAAGACAATCCATATGGAACGGATAATCTTGAAAAACCAACAATCGATTTGATCGGCAATGAAAACTACAGCAACATCGTCTTGCCAGATACTCTGTTCAAAAAAATCGAGGCCGGTGAATCAGTAACGGCCTATTATTTCCACCCTGAATGTCAATTTTGCATGGAAATGACACCTGTTTTGATGCCAATTGCAAAAGAGATGGATGTCAACGTACTGCAATATAACATGATGGAATTTGGTGATAAAGCCGGAATGGATACAGACTATAAAATTGAACGTTGGCCAGCCCTCGTCCACTACAAAGATGGTAAAGAAGTCGGACGTATGCTCGGTGCACAACCCGAGGAAAATATCCGTGCATTTTTCAATGAATTCGAAGGCAAATAATATGGAACGAAGTCTAAGTTCGCTGCGTCCTGCGGCAACTAGGAGGGATGAAGTACAATCCCTCACGCTTCATGACCTACATCCTGTAGGCCCACGACTGGAAGGAATGATTTAAATGGCTTTATTTCATTATAAAACACAAGAAGACAATATGACGGTTGAATACTTGCTCAAAGATAAATGGCAAGGCGGTAAAAAGACGGTCCACCTTATGCGTATGGCCAAGAGTGTACTAGATTCGAACGGCGAACCCGTAGACGACTGGCGCTTACCTCTCGCGAAAGGTACAGAATTGGTGTTTACTTTCCCTGATGCAGCTTCCACGTATATTGCTGATGAACAAGTTGAACTTACCGTACTTTTTGAAGACGAGCATATCCTGGCAGCTGTTAAACCTGCTGGTATGACAACACATCCCGATGGTCCAAGGGACAAAGGTACACTGATGAATGCTGTCATGGCATATGTTAAAAACAATGGCGGGGATTATGCCGAGCATATCCATCGTCTTGATAAAGGAACTTCCGGTGTTGTTCTCGTTGCGAAGCATCCAATTGCGAAGGCACTCTTCGACCGTATGATTGAGAATAATGACATCTCACGGAAATACACTGCAGAAGTTGACGGTTACTTGAAACGACCTAAAGGTTCCATTAGACTTCCGATTGGAAAAGACCGCCATCATCCAGCCAAACGAATTGTTTCAATGTCTGGACAAGCCGCTGTTACAAACTTCCGACTTATTGAACGTAAAGAAGAGACTTCCATTGTAGAGGCTGATCTTGAAACCGGTCGGACACACCAAATCCGCGTACATTTATCACATATTGGATACCCAGTTACAGGCGATACACTATATGACGGCAGTGAAACGGAAGACGGTCATTATCGGTTAACTGCAACTGCGTTATCGTTCATCCATCCATTTACAGAAGAACAGACGCTTATTGAAATGAAAAATATCTAAAAAATGCCGTGGAGAGTATTTCTCCATGGCATTTTTTTAATCAATTGCACTTAGTTTGTGACATCCTCAGAACGCGGCAATTTTAGTCTAGGTACCCTTAAGTTCGCTCCTGCAGAATCAAATTAAAACGCTAGTTGACGGATTCCATTCTCAAGACGCTCATCAACTTCTTTTGCATCTTCAATATGTTCCACAATTAGATTATGTGCTTGTGAGAATAAACTTTTCGCACCGTGAAGTTCATGTTTCACTTCTTCGGACAGTTTTTTCTGTTCTTCAATCATTTCTTGAATAGCACCAATGTCACCTTGGCTTACCTCAATCGTGCTTAGGATGCTTTCAATTTTTAATGCAGTTGCCAAACTTACTTCGACTCCTTTTTCAACGAGCTCAGCACTTTTCCTTGTAGCGGCAAGCGCTTGCTCGATTTCATTGCGAAGTGAAGAAGTTAATGTTTGGATGTTTGCCGTACTATCCGACGTGCTTTCTGCAAGTTTCCTTACTTCTTGGGCAACGACCGCGAACCCTTTTCCGGATTCTCCAGCCCGTGCCGCCTCGATTGACGCATTCAATGCAAGCAAATTCGTTTGCGCTGCAATATCTTCAATGACGCCGACAATTGACTGTATCTCAACTGATCTAGCGCTTAAGTTTGTCATGTTCTGTTCAGAAGCTTGAATTTGGATTCCCAAATCTTTGATTACATCGGCTGTCGCCTTAACCTCTTTCGTTCCTTCTGATGCTTCTTTAACCATGCTATGAGATTGTTCTTCAAGTGAACGGCCCTTTTCAAACAAGTCCTGTGACTTTTCCGAAGTTCTTTCGCTTAGTTCACCCACGTTTTCAAACCTTGTCTCAATCTGACTAACTGCTTCTCCTAATACGTTATGTTGCGCATTTACTTTCTCATGCTGATTGACAGCAGCATTCAACTCGCTTTTTAAGTCAGTTAAACGTCCTTGATCCTGTTGTTCTTTATCTGAATACGCCAACTTCAAACGGTCAATTTCTAGTTGAAGACGATCATCCTCGATACCCTTTTTCTTGCTTCTGAACATGGTAATCAATTCCTCCTACACCCTTTTTTTCATCATACCATAAAATACCTCATTTTGAATGTAGTATTTGTGCTAAAAGTTGCAATACTATGAATAGCATTAAGACTTATGACACATATCATGCACGCTAATGAAATTAGTATGAATCCGGATTGGTTCCCGTCCGCTCATCGCGATTAAGTGCGTTAATCGATGCCATTTCTTCAGATGACAGTTCAAAATCGGCAACTTCATTATTTTCACTTATACGTTCAGGTGTCACCGACTTTGGAATAACGATGAGATTATTTTGCAAATGCCATCTGATAATAACTTGCGCAGGTGTTTTACCGTACTGTTCGCCGATAGTAAGAAGCGTTGGTTCTGCAAGTAGCTTCCCACGTGCAAGCGGTGACCAAGACGTCACAGCAATTCCATTCTCTTCGCAAAACGCACGGAGCGGTTCCTGTGTTAGATACGGATGGAGTTCAATCTGGTTCACCATTGGCGCAACATTTGCTTTTACAAGGATTTTTTCAAGATGATGGGCATGATGATTGGAGACACCTGTTGTACGGATCAGTTTTTCGTCATACAACCGTTCAATCGCTTTATAAGTGTCGACATATTTTTCTGACACAGGCCAATGTGTCAAATATAGATCCAAATAATCTAAGCCTAGTTTCTTCAATGAAGTCTCGAATGCGCGGAGTGTCCCGTCATAGCCCTGATCAGTATTCCATACCTTCGATGTGATGAACAGCTCTTCCCTTGGAACACCAGAGTGACGGACCGCTTCCCCCGTTTCCCTTTCATTCTCATAGATTGCCGCTGTGTCAATTGCGCGATATCCTGTTTCTATTGCGTATGTAATTGCTTCGACAGTCTGACCCGGATCCGTCATCTTATAGACGCCAAGTCCTAATTGTGGCATTTTCACACCATTTGCTAGCTCAAGTGTTCCGTTGAATCGTTTTGTCATTTGAATTTCCCCTTTCGAAACTTATTCTTTAATTGTACAAGCGGCATTCGAATATTACGAATTACCTGATTGCATTTCAGAGTTGAATTTTAACGTAAAAACGAATATTATTGTAAATGTACTTCATTTCGTTCGTATTCTGAAAGGAGATTTACATTGTTTCATTTAAAAAAACATAATACCACTGTGAAAACGGAAGTATTGGCAGGTATGACAACTTTTTTGACAATGGCCTATATTGTCATCGTCAATCCGATTATTCTCGCTGACGCCGGCGTACCATTCGAGCAAGTATTCATTGCGACAATTATCGCTGCGGTTATCGGTACACTTTGGATGGCACTTTTCGCCAATTATCCAATTGCAATTGCACCAGGAATGGGATTGAATGCTTATTTTACATCGGTTGTTCTCGCATCTGATGGTCAACTCGACTACATGACTGCTTTTTCTGCAGTATTCATAGCTGGATTAATATTTGTTCTGTTGTCCTTGACTTCTTTCCGTGAAAAATTAATTGAATCAATTCCTGAGAGTCTGAAGCTCGGGATTACAGCTGGGATAGGGTTATTCATCGCCTTTATCGGCTTGCGTCTTTCTGGACTCGTCGCTCCACATGAGGCGAACCTTGTTAAGCTTGGCGACCTTACGTCTCCGCCCGTTCTACTCGCTTTGTTCGGCCTTCTCGTGACGGTTATTCTTATGACTTTGAATATCTATGGTTCGATTTTCATTGGAATGGTTCTAACCGGAATTGTCGCAGTCTTTACGGGTCAGCTCAAATTTGAAGGTGCCTTATGGAAAATGCCTCAATTGCCGGAAGGGATTCTTGTTTGGAATCCGATTACTGCATTCGGTGACGTCATTTCACATGGTTTGTATGGGGTGGTTTTTGCCTTTCTCATCGTTACCTTGTTCGATACCACCGGCACGATGATTGGCGTTGCAAAACAGGCTGGCCTTATGAAAGGCAATAAGCTGCCACGTGCACGTCATGCATTACTTGCAGATTCTGTTGCAACAACATTCGGATCGATGTTCGGTACGAGCCCAACAACGGCGTACATCGAATCTTCATCTGGTGTTGCAGTAGGTGGCCGGACAGGATTGACATCACTGACTGTCTCTATCCTCTTCCTTGTCGCGGCATTTTTCGGTCCACTCGTCAGTACATTGTCTGGTGTATCTGCAATCACAGCTCCTGCTTTGATTATCGTCGGAAGCTTGATGATTGGCGCAGTGAAAGATATTGATTGGGATTCATTCGATGAAGCATTCCCAGCATTCCTCGTTATTCTAACAATGCCACTCACATCGAGCATTGCGACAGGAATCGCTCTTGGTTTCATCACATACCCGCTATTGAAAGTTGTGAAAGGGAAAGGAAAACAAGTTCCTATCCTGTTATATATTTTCGCAGTACTGTTCACCTATCAGCTGCTCTATTTACCACATTAAAAAATACCCTTCCGTTAGTATTCGGAAGGGTATTTTTTACATATTGATTTAGCGTCTAGAAGTGATAGCTGACATTACGAGCGCTCCTGCAGTTAGTAGGTGCATGAACCAGCCAATGAACGGAATAGCACTCACTATGCTCGTTACGAGACCTAGGATGGGTGCTGCCTTACCCTGCATGTCCCGAATTGAAAGCAGTAACGTAATTGCATGTAAAACGAACATGACACCCAGCACTGAATATCCGGAGCTGATAACAAAAACTCCTCCAATGATTGGAATTGCAAGAAAACCTTCTGCAATTGCCGTGATCCATTTCATTCCTGTCGAGTAATTTTTCATACTATATTCTACCTCCATATTATTTAAGTCGTTATGTTATATACGGACAAGCCGACAAAAAGTTTCATTTTTCTTGGCTCTGTCACAATTTTTCCTGACGGTCGTTTCAATTCCATTTAAAATAGGGTATACTTAACGAAGCTACTAATGAATTTACAGGAGGTACCTATCATGACAGTAATTCTAATTATAGGTGTTTGCTTTGCATTCCTATCTGCAATTTTCACAGGCGGATACGATGATAAACCGGGCAAGGTTAAGATACCTGGCCTAAAAAAATAACAATAAGTAAAACGGGACATGCCTTCAGGCTGCCCCGTTTTTTTTATACCAATCCTGGATAAGATTGTTGCCTAAGCGCTTCATATATAAGTATCGCCGCCGTGTTCGATAAATTAAGCGACCGAATGTTGTCGTTCATCGGGATTCGTAGACACCGTTCTTTATTCTCCTCTAAAATTTCTTCAGGAAGTCCGCTCGTCTCTTTACCGAAGACGAAAAATATATCTGTTGCTCCATCAGAATAATCGAATGCAGTATGAGTCCTTTCACCGTGTTTTGTCAAAAAGTAAAAAACAGCATCGGGATTCGCCGCGAATAGCTCACGAATTCCTTCATGATATGTAATATCGACGTGCTCCCAGTAATCGAGCCCCGCACGTTTCAACATTTTGTCGTCCGTCGAAAACCCAAGCGGTTTCACAAGATGAAGTTTCGCTCCTGTTCCTGCGCATGTCCTTGCAATGTTCCCTGTGTTTGCAGGGATTTGTGGTTCAAATAACGCTACGTGTATGGCCATCTCAGTGATTCCTCCAATTAAACTTTTTCTTACTATAGATTTGTTGAAATATAGAACCCCATTGAATTTACTTCTGCTGCCTCTTGTAAGGAGCCTTCGTTTAGTTTATATAGGCATTCATTTCTTCAGTATATAAGTATCCGCTGCCTTTTCTAATTCAGCACGCACTTCCGGATCTTCCTCTTTCGATAATGCTTCCTTAATCGCTACATATCCTTCTTCCAAACCAATTCGACCAAGTGCCCATGCAATCGTACCACGAATGACGGGCCTTGGATCGTTCTCTAACATACTGATCAATTCAGGTACCGCAGACTCCTCCTTAAAATGTGCGAGTGCAATAATTGCATTTCGCTGAATCGGATTTTTTCCGCGCCAAGATCCTGATACATGTCCAAATTTCTCTTTAAATTCTCGATTCGACAACCTGAGCACAGGCTGAAGAAGTGGCTTCGCCAGTTCAGGGTCCGGTTGGAATGCTTGCTGATGCAAATTATGCTTTCCTTTATTTTTCGGACATACCGTTTGACATGTATCACACCCGTATATCCGATTACCAAACTCCGCACGAAATTCTTCCGGGATTGGCTTTTTCGACTGTGTAAGGAAAGCAATGCAACGCTGCGCATTTAATTGACCACCCTGAATCAATGCACCGGTTGGACATACATCAAGACAAAGTGTGCAATCCCCACATTCATCTTCCATTGGAACGTCCGGCGCAAAAGGGATATTGGTAATCATTTCACCCAGGTACACATACGAACCGAATTCCGGCGTAATTATTGAACAGTTTTTTGCCGACCAGCCAATCCCCGCCCGTTCTGCAACAGCGCGGTCTGCAAGCTCACCCGTATCTACCATCGAGCGAACCTTTGCTTTAGGTGCATGTTCTAGTATAAATTCCTCAAGCAGGCTCAGCTTTTCACGAAGGACTGTATGATAATCTGTTCCCCATGATGCACGGCAAAAAATACCCCGGCGCTCGCCTTTTTTTCCTCTCGGAGAATCTGCCATTTTGGATGGATAAGCTACAGCAATTGCAATAATGCTTTCTGCTTGATCAAGCAAAAGAGCAGGTTCTGTCCGTTTATCTAAATCCTTTTCTTCAAAACCCGACTGATAGCCTAGTTCTTGCTGCCGCTTCAAGCGGTTTTTCAACTCACGAAATGGTGCAGCTGTTGTAAAACCAATTTTGTCGATGCCGATTGACTCCGCATAGTCCCTCACTGACTGTTGCAACTGAACAGCATTCACACTGTATCGCCTCCACTATGCTACTATTGAATTAAACTATATAAAGGGTGAAGTCATTGATTATTGAAATGGATATGAAGCTTTTAGGTGCCGTACCCGGATTAAAATTGGGCATTAACCATTATACCAAAATTACAGTGTCAGAATCGCCTCAAATGCTAAAAGGAAAATTGCAATTATTCCAAGAGCAACTTTTCTTTGAGCTGGAGAACAAGTCCGTCCCCGAATTCCCTGGCATTAAAGAATGGCGTACTGTGTGGAAAGCACTTGGCGCAGACCCTAATCGATACCGTCATTCTACAGAAGCACTTATGCGCCGGATTAAGAAGCAAAACTACATCGATCCATTCCACAATGCTGTCGACTTGAATAACTTCTTTTCCTTGCAGCACGAAATTCCAGTAGGCATCTATGACCTCGAAAAAATTGTCGGCGATATAGTCGTTACTTCAGGGACAGAAGAGGATGGATATGATGGATTGAATGGTCGTTTTAATTCATTACAAAACATTCTACTGTTAAAAGATGATTATAGCCCATTCGGTAGTCCATATGTCGATTCTATACGTAGCGCTGTAACAGAAGATACGACAGACGCGTTACATATCTTCTTCCTACGCCCGTCCATGGATGCTACTGAAGCGTTTGAACTGACAACAGCATGTGGGAACATGTTTACTAGTCTTAGTGGTGGAGATGTTCGTTCATATGTTTTGCACGAGGGACAAACTTCCATTATAGTTGACTGACAATGTTTCTAAATGGGGGGAATGAACAAGTGAGCAACATAACACTCGCTGAAGCTGTAAAATTAAAAAGTGTTTTAACAAAACGAATTCATGAGCTTGAAGATGAAATGAGACGCGTAGCCTTTACGAATGTAGAAAAAGGCAACACCCCTGATCAAGGACCACGTAGCCTTAAAATCGTAGAAACAGAATTGGATGAAGTCCGTTTAGATAGTCGAGTGCTCGACCGTCTCATGTATCGTGCCAATATCGATAATGAAATCGAGTTCCAAGGGCAACAACTTGCGATTGTCGAAGCGATTGAACTTGCCATACAATTGCGTGCAAAAGCCCGCTTTTACAAAGAACTCTCTATGGCAGAAAAAGAAGAGATTCAATACGGCTACTCTGAAGGTACGGTCGTATACCGTGTTGCTTTATTCGATCCTGAGGATTATCGGGTGAAATCATTGCAAGCAGAAAAGGATGCACATAAGTTATCTAATTCTATTAATGCAAAAAACTATTCGATTGTCTTGAAATTTGATGATACGAAGTACTTTTAATGCCCTTGGAAAGGTGAGACTCCTCTCCAGGGCATAGAGTAGGGATCAATCCAATTTAAATTGCAGGCAAACCAATAACCTGTCACCATTTACTTTGTGACCAATCTCCAATGACCAACCAAGGCAATTGCAATGGACAACCCAAACTAGTGTCATCGGATCCCCTCTATGAAAATCGCTCCTTACGCTTCGGCGGTAAGGAGCGATTTTGTTTACTACCCATTTTTGAAGCGCTGTGTTTTCTCACAATCGATTAGTAACGTCCAGGTTCCACTCTCTAGAAAACTTGTGCCACCAAGTTTATCATGTCGACTTTTCCTGATGAAATGCCTCTTACTCATTTTCTGCAATATGCTTCAGAGCTCTTGCTCGACTCACAATAAAGTTTCTCATATAGCTTTCCAAAAACAACTTATCCGCAATAACACCAATCACTCCACAGGGTGATCTATATTGAAATCTGTCAATCATCAGAGTGCCATTATCCTTCTCAATAAACTCATGAATATGGTGAAAAGATTGGAATGCTCCTTTCACCATTATGTCTTCAAACATATACGGTATATCCATCACCGTTACTTTGGCAGTTAGTCTTTGTCTTATACCGAAATGAACGGCCTCCCATGTAACAATATCCCCGGCCAGCAATAAACCTGTTGTCACCCCACCGACAGCCTTCTCTTTCGTCCCCTCTGTTGTACGGGTATGAATATCCACGTCTCGGGCAAGATCAAAGCAACGTTCTACCGAGGCTTAATGAACTCCTGGTGTTCAATTAATGGCATAATGTTTCCCCTACTCTCTATTCTTTTATCTAAATATATATTGAAATAAAGAATTAAATTACATTGAATTCTTTAAAGTGCTAGGGGTAGCCAAAGCCCACGTTCACTCAGTTAAGTCAACTTATATAGTAGAAATTAAACACAAAAAAACACAACCGAAGTTGTGTTTTTCATCTGATACCCGAGGCCGGACTTGAACCGGCACGCCTTACGGCATCGCATTTTGAGTGCGACGTGTCTGCCATTCCACCACTCGGGCATAACACTATTTAGTTTACGAACAACGATACATAAGAAAATTGGAGGCGGCAACCGGAATCGAACCGGTGGTAAGGGTGTTGCAGACCCATGCCTTACCGCTTGGCTATGCCGCCGTAGATGATGGAGCGGAAGACGGGATTCGAACC
This sequence comes from Sporosarcina psychrophila, assembly GCF_001590685.1. Classification (GTDB taxonomy): domain Bacteria; phylum Bacillota; class Bacilli; order Bacillales_A; family Planococcaceae; genus Sporosarcina; species Sporosarcina psychrophila. The sequence continues at coordinate 808,833 of NZ_CP014616.1, read as the reverse complement.
CGCGACCCCGACCTTGGCAAGGTCGTATTCTACCACTGAACTACTTCCGCGAAACTGGGGTAGCTGGATTCGAACCAACGAGTGACGGAGTCAAAGTCCGTTGCCTTACCGCTTGGCTATACCCCAAAAAGATAAATGGGGCGACTGAAGGGAATCGAACCCTCGAGTGTCGGAACCACAATCCGATGTGTTAACCACTTCACCACAATCGCCATGATATCTAGTTTGTTTTAATTGAATATAAAATGGGGCGACTGAAGGGAATCGAACCCTCGAATGTCGGAACCACAATCCGATGTGTTAACCACTTCACCACAATCGCCATGATATATAAGTTTGTTTTAATTGGATAGATAAATGGGGCGACTGAAGGGAATCGAACCCTCGAGTGTCGGAACCACAATCCGATGTGTTAACCACTTCACCACAATCGCCATAATATTAGATTATACTAAAAAAAATGGCAGGGGCAGTAGGAATCGAACCCACATCAAAGGTTTTGGAGACCTCTATTCTACCGTTAAACTATGCCCCTAAAACTGGTGGTGGGGGGCGGATTCGAACCGCCGAACCCGTAGGGAGCGGATTTACAGTCCGCCGCGTTTAGCCACTTCGCTACCCCACCATATAGGTGTAAATGGTGCCGGAGAAAGGACTTGAACCCTCAACCTACTGATTACAAGTCAGTTGCTCTACCAGTTGAGCTACTCCGGCACAAATATTAAAATGGTGGCTCAGGACGGAATCGAACCGCCGACACAAGGATTTTCAGTCCTTTGCTCTACCGACTGAGCTACTGAGCCACATATTTGGTTTACATTAAGATATTAGCTTATTCTAAACCTTATAAGAAAAATAAAAATGGCGGTCCCGACCGGGATCGAACCGGCGATCTCCTGCGTGACAGGCAGGCATGTTAACCGCTACACCACGGGACCATTTGGTTGCGGGGGCAGGATTTGAACCTGCGACCTTCGGGTTATGAGCCCGACGAGATACCACTTCTCCACCCCGCGACAACAATATAATGTATTCATTTGATAAAGAGCTAATGATTTACATGTCAGCTATATGATCTGCTGTATCATGATAAAATTTGGTTGCGGGGGCAGGATTTGAACCTGCGACCTTCGGGTTATGAGCCCGACGAGATACCACTTCTCCACCCCGCGACAATAGTATTTATATAATTAAATATATGTAAGTTTCTTTAAGCGGTGAATCTGCTTAAAAAACTTAATGGTGGAGGATGACGGGCTCGAACCGCCGACCCCCTGCTTGTAAGGCAGGTGCTCTCCCAGCTGAGCTAATCCTCCTGGGTAAAATTGCGATAAGCGGCGCATCTCTTTGTCAGCTTCATTCGCTCAGTCAGTCACGTACTAATGTACGCTCCTTCCTTCTCCCAATTTTAACGAGAGTGTGCTATGCTCGAATTACTGAATTAAAGTCTACGTGCTTAATGATGAATTTCTAAAAAGTTATGGTGACCCCTACGGGATTCGAACCCGTGATACCGCCGTGAAAGGGCGGTGTCTTAACCGCTTGACCAAGGGGCCTTAATTTATCATTTATATGAATCTGGCGGAGAGCAAGGGATTTGAACCCTTGAAACAGCGTTAGCCGCTTACATGATTTCCAATCATGCTCCTTCGGCCACTCGGACAGCTCTCCTAAATGGCTCCGCAGGTAGGACTCGAACCTACGACCGATCGGTTAACAGCCGATTGCTCTACCACTGAGCTACTGCGGAATAATATTAAGAACATACATTAAGTATCTTCTTTTGGACTAACAGACCAGCGACGTCCTACTCTCACAGGGGGAAACCCCCAACTACCATCGGCGCTGAAGAGCTTAACTTCCGTGTTCGGTATGGGAACGGGTGTGACCTCTTCGCAATCGTCACTGAACTATTTTCCACAAGACAAGATTAATTATATCATGTCTTGTTGTTACTTGCAAGCGTTTTTACAAAATAATTAATTTTGTTCGCTCAAAACTGAATAAAACAGACATTGTGCTACACAGAATCAGGGTAATCAAGGCCTTTTCAAAATTGGTTAAGTCCTCGATCGATTAGTATCCGTCAGCTCCACACGTCGCCGTGCTTCCACCCCAGACCTATCAACCTCATCTTCTTTGAGGGATCTTACTTACTTGCGTAATGGGAAATCTCATCTCGAGGGGGGCTTCATGCTTAGATGCTTTCAGCATTTATCCCGTCCATACATAGCTACCCAGCGATGCCTTTGGCAAGACAACTGGTACACCAGAGGTATGTCCATCCCGGTCCTCTCGTACTAAGGACAGCTCCTCTCAAATTTCCTGCGCCCGCGACGGATAGGGACCGAACTGTCTCACGACGTTCTGAACCCAGCTCGCGTACCGCTTTAATGGGCGAACAGCCCAACCCTTGGGACCGACTACAGCCCCAGGATGCGATGAGCCGACATCGAGGTGCCAAACCTCCCCGTCGATGTGGACTCTTGGGGGAGATAAGCCTGTTATCCCCGGGTAGCTTTTATCCGTTGAGCGATGGCCCTTCCATGCGGAACCACCGGATCACTAAGCCCGTCTTTCGACCCTGCTCGACTTGTAGGTCTCGCAGTCAAGCTCCCTTATGCCTTTGCACTCTACGAATGATGTCCAACCATTCTGAGGGAACCTTTGGGCGCCTCCGTTACTCTTTAGGAGGCGACCGCCCCAGTCAAACTGCCCGCCTGACACTGTCTCCTGCCCCGATAAGGGGCATGGGTTAGAAGTCCAATACAGCCAGGGTAGTATCCCACCAACGCCTCATCCGAAGCTAGCGCTCCGGAATCCAAGGCTCCTACCTATCCTGTACAGGCTGCACCGGAATTCAATATCAGGTTACAGTAAAGCTCCACGGGGTCTTTCCGTCCTGTCGCGGGTAACCTGCATCTTCACAGGTATTATAATTTCACCGAGTCTCTCGTTGAGACAGTGCCCAGATCGTTACGCCTTTCGTGCGGGTCGGAACTTACCCGACAAGGAATTTCGCTACCTTAGGACCGTTATAGTTACGGCCGCCGTTTACTGGGGCTTCAATTCGAAGCTTCGCTTGCGCTGACCTCTCCTCTTAACCTTCCAGCACCGGGCAGGCGTCAGCCCCTATACTTCACCTTGCGGTTTTGCAGAGACCTGTGTTTTTGCTAAACAGTCGCCTGGGCCTATTCACTGCGGCTCTCTCGGGCTTTAACACCCTACCAGAGCACCCCTTCTCCCGAAGTTACGGGGTCATTTTGCCGAGTTCCTTAACGAGAGTTCTCTCGATCACCTTAGGATTCTCTCCTCGCCTACCTGTGTCGGTTTACGGTACAGGCACCTCCCGCCTCGCTAGAGGCTTTTCTTGGCAGCGTGAAATCAGGGACTCAGGGATAAATCCCCTTGCTGTAACAGCTCAATGTTATAGGAACGGGATTTGCCTCATTCCACACCTCACTGCTTAGACGCGCATAACCAACAGCGCGCTCACCCTATCCTACTGCGTCACCCCATTGCTCAAACGGCGGGGAGGTGGTACAGGAATATCAACCTGTTGTCCATCGTCTACGCCTTTCGGCCTCAACTTAGGTCCTGACTAACCCTGAGCGGACGAGCCTTCCTCAGGAAACCTTGGGCATTCGGTGGAAGGGATTCTCACCCTTCTTTCGCTACTCATACCGGCATTCTCACTTCCAAGCGCTCCACCAGTCCTTACGGTCTAGCTTCGACGCCCTTGGAACGCTCTCCTACCACTGACATCTAAGATGTCAATCCACAGTTTCGGTGATTCGTTTAGCCCCGGTACATTTTCGGCGCAGCGCCACTCG